>CAVTQV010000012.1:0-38176 GCA_963736915.1 uncultured Acidobacteriaceae bacterium
ATCACGAAGTTATGAGGATTGTTTCGTCTGGAAGCGCTTAGCACGAAATAGTTCGAGATCGTAGCGTGGTGAAATATCCGTCGCAAGATCGGCCAGGACTTCTCCGAGAACACTCGCAAACTTGAACCCATGGCCGGAAAATCCCGCGGCGTAGATCACTTGCGGCATCTCAGGCCAGCGGTCGATGATGAAATGTTCGTCGGGGGTCATGGTGTAGAGGCAGGCGGAGTAACTCAACAGCCGGCCAGGCAAGAGGGGCAAGGCCTCTGCCACGAGTTGGCGAATGCGCTGCTCTTCGCCGTCACCGAGTAGACGGTTTACCGTCTCAGGCGTACAGATATCGTCGCTGCCATGCTCTCCAACCTTTACCCCTTCCGACTGCGGGCCGGTCATGGGAAGGCCATAGAGCAGCCGCCCGCCCGGCGCCATTTCGCGAATGTAAACCGGCAGGCGATCGGACCGAAACAGATCTATACGGGCAATCGGCTGGAAGAAATATACGACCTGGCGAGTTACCGTAAGCGGCAAGCCCAGGGCCTGCAGCACCTGAGACGACCACGGCCCGGCTGTAATCACGAGGCGATCCGCAGTGTATGTAGCTCGTGCGGTGCGAACCTGCACACCGCCCCCGGCACGCGCCTCCCATAGTTCTGCCGGCTCGTTGAAGTGCAGATCAGCCCCGGCAATGGACGCGAAACGGAGTTGCTGCTCAATGCATATCTCTGGAATGAGATAGCCTGCGCCTCGTTCCCAGAGTCCGACCCAGTCATTATCGACACGGAGGGCAGGATGTCGGCGACACAATTCGGCGGCTGTCAGCAGCTCGTGCGGAATCTCGAAGCGCTCTGCGCTTGCTTGGCTTCGCACGACGAGATCGCTTGTAGGACGTCCGATCATGAGCCCACCGATAATATGCAGCAGCGGCACTCCGGAGTCGGCCTGAAGACTCCGCCACAACTCATAAGCGCGCGCCAGCAGCGGCACGTAACGGGAATCCTCGAAATAAGCTCGACGAATGATCCGCGTGCGGCCATGGGAAGAGCCGTATGTGTGTGGCGGCTGAAAACGATCCAGCCCCACCACACGGTGGCCGCGCGAGGCCAGTTGCAGGGCCGCGGCGCTTCCCATGGCCCCGAGGCCGATGACGATAACCGAGCTCATATCTCTCCGTAGCTGGATTTACGCCACCATTGCCAGACGTGAAGACGATGAAAATCAACCCTGCTGTCGAGCAAATCACCTTGCAGCCGTACGGCAGCACCCACCTCCGGCTAACGATCTTCCCTGATCTGACGACCAGCTAGCTACCACTGGGCCGGACGCTCGCTCCTTCGGAAAAAGAGTACCTGGCGTCTAGATTAACTGGAGTGTGGCTTGACGACCAGCGCCACCCCCAGTAGATCGCCACCGCGCCGCATCGATCGACATACAGTCTCGATCCATCTGGACTGCAGCTTACGCTACATGGTTTTCGAGCGAGCCGATCTGGTCAATGCTGATCCGGACCACGTCATCGCCAGACAAAGTGAAGCCGTCGCCTGGAACAATGCCGGTTCCTGTCATCAGGAAAACACCATGTGGGAATTTGTTATTGCGAAACAGGTATTCGACCAGTTGCTTGGGGTCTCTTTTCAGCTCAGCGAGCGTTGTATCTCCTGCATAGACGATTTCGCACCTTCGCATGATTTCCAAGCGAATTGCCGTGCTTTTCGGAAGCGACTCTGACGAAAGCAAAATGCAAGGTCCAAGGGCGCAACTGCCGTCATATATTTTTGCTTGTGGCAGGTAGAGCGGATTTTCGCCTTCAATGTCGCGCGCACTCATATCGTTGCCAATGGTATAGCCCACAATTGCGCCAGCCGGATTGATCAGCAGAGTCAATTCCGGTTCGGGTACAGACCACCTGGCGTCGGAACGGATGCGCACCGCGTCGTTTGGTCCAATAACACGAGAGCCGGTCGCCTTGAAGAACAGCTCCGGCCGCTCGGCTGCGTAAACGCGATCGTAGAAGTTGCCGCCTCCGGCTTCTCTGGATTCTTCGATCCGCGCATCGCGGCTGCGGTAGTAGGTCACGCCGGCCGCCCAGACTTCCTGGCTTACAGCAGGGGCAAGAATCGCGGTCGAATCAGATTGCCGGACGGGTTCGCCCTGCATCGCGGCGCGAAGGCGTACATGCATGTCGACACTGGCAATGAGTTCATCCCATCCGATTGTGCTTACCGGATAGAAGCTCCCATTTTCCTCAACGAAGATACCTTGTGTCGTTCGATAGAGTTTCACTGCTGGCCCTTTCCGTGGATTGGTGTGACGAATGCGTTATCAGGACTGAGCTGTGCAACTATAGCGTTCGTATCGTACACACATCCTCCCCATACTCCACCGCTTGCTCCGACCAGCGCCGCCCATAAGCGAGTGTCTTCAGGAAGGGCGGGGTGAGGCTCCAAATCCGGACGTGGCGGCCGAACTGCCAGGCGACGGGCGCCCTCCTCCGGGGAGAACTGCTCGCCGCCTTCACCAACAAGATTTACTGTGCCATGCAGATCGTTGCGGTCAATAACAATCTCGATGGTGTCGCCATCCCGCACCCGCCCAATCGGTCCGCCGGCAAGTGCTTCCGGTGAAATGTGCCCGAGACAGGCACCAGTCGAAACACCACTGAAGCGCGCATCAGTAAGCACCGCGACGTGCTTGCAGAACGGCAGATTCTTCAACGCAGAAGTGATTTGATAGATCTCCTGCATACCTGCCCCAAGTGGACCGCCGCAAATAAGAACGATGACGTCGCCTTGCGAAACGGCGCCGCGCTTAATAGCATGAATGGCCGCGGCTTCAGTGGTGAAGACTCTTGCGGGCCCAACGTGACGGTAGACATTGTTCTGGTCCATCAGAGAAGGATCCATCGCAGTGCTCTTGATGACGCATCCATCGGGTGCAAGATTGCCCACCGGGAAACAAACCGTCGAAGTCAGACCTCGATCTCGAGCGCGGTCAGGCGAGAGGATGACATCGTCAGCTTCCACGCCATCCAAAGCGAGAAGTTGCTGCCTGAGCAGTCTACGGCGTTCGCTCTGCTCCCACCAGTTCAGGTTTTCGTCGAGAGTTTCTCCGCTGACTGTACGAACATTCACGTCAAGCAGCCCAGCGCGCCGCAAGTGCAACATGACCTCCGGGACCGCGCCGGCGAGGAACACCTGTACCGTGGCGAAGTTTCGCGGACCGTTGGGCAGAGCATCGACCAGTCTCGGCACCGAGCGATTGATCGCCGTCCAATCGGCGACCGAAGGCCGCTGCAATGCGGCCGCATGTGCAATGGCTGGAATATGTAGCAGCAGGTTGGTCGATCCTCCGAAGGCTGCGTAGACAACCATCGCATTGCGGACCGCAGCATCGGTGAGCACGTCCTTGGTACCAATGCCAAGCTGGCGCATTCTCATAATTGCACGGGCGGAGCGTGCCGCTGCATCCAGCCAAATGGGCTGCCCGGAGGGCGCGAGTGCGGTGTGCGGCAAAGAAAGTCCCAGGGCTTCGCCAACCACCTGCGAACTCGCCGCAGTACCAAGAAACTGGCAACCACCCCCAGGACTTGCGCACGCGCGACAGCCTACCTCGGCCGCATAGTCCAAGGTTATCTGTTGTTGCGCATAACGAGCGCCGATGGTTTGTACCGTACCTGCATCTTCGCCATCTTCGGGCAGCAATGTCACTCCGCCCGGCACCAGGATGCTGGGCAGCGAGCCGGAAGATGCCAATGCCATCATCATCGCCGGTAATCCCTTGTCACAAGTTGCTATGCCAATGACTCCTTTGCGTGTAGGAAGAGAGCGCATGAGACGACGCAGAACCATAGCTGCATCATTTCGATAGGGCAGAGAGTCAAGCATGCCGTCGGTGCCCTGGGTTCGTCCATCACATGGGTCCGAGCAACTTCCGGCAAATGGTATGGCACGGCGAGAGCGCAATTCGCGCGCGGCCTCCGCGACAAGAAGGCCGACCTCCCAATGACCGGTATGAAAGCCAAGCGCAATGGGAGTGCCATCCTGCGCACGCACACCGCCGTGTGTGCTCAGGATGAGGAATTCAGGGTCAAGCAAACGGCCGGCTTCCCAGCCCATGCCAGCGTTCTGAGCCAGCCCGAATAGATTTCCGGAGGGCTGAGCGATCAGCATTTCAGGTGTGATTGGCAGGGCGCCCTGTGGCCCGGGCGCATGTGTCTTGATATGTTGCAGGACGCTGCCATCGCTATCGAAGATCTGCGACGCCGATATCGGATGATCCATGGAAACGACAATAGCTCATTGCGTGCGGGCATGGACTGGTATTCTGCGTAGCTTCAGCAGAAGCAGCGCAGAACAGACGAGCGACACGGCCATAAGCAAATAACCGGCGCGCGCGTTGCCCGTCACAGCGTGGAGTAATCCGACCAGATAGCTGCCAACAAACCCGCCGAGGGCCCCGCAACTGTTGATGAGCGCGAGCACCTCTGCGGTGACATTGTGAGGCACACGCTCAGGGACAATTGCAAAGAATGGACCGTATGGCGCATACATGCAGGCGCCCGCGACAATCAAACAAACAAAGCCAATAAGAAAGCTCTTGTCTGCAAGAAGAAACGAGCCGAGCAGGGCCGCCCCCGCTATCAGCAAAAAAGGCCAGACTAGCGATGTCCGCTTGAGAGTTCTATCGGAAATCTGCGACACAATCCACATGAGAACAGCTGCTGCAAGGTAAGGAACGGCGGAGAGCAGGCCGGTCATTTCAATCGACAAGGCGCCTCTCTGCCGCACAATAGTGGGCAGCCAAAGCACAAATCCATAGACTCCAAGACTCCAGCAGAAATACTGAAACGAAAGCAACAGGACGTCGCTCCGCCACAACGCCTGGCGCACAACTTCGACAGGAGCGATGCCAAGTTGTTCGGCTCGGAGCCGGCTTTCCAGTGATTCGGCAGCCCGAGGAGTCATCCATCTCGCCCTGGAAGGCGTGTCGCGTGCAACAAAAATCCAAACTATAGCCCAAAGCATCGCGGGAAGGCCTTCGAGCACGAACGTTTTCTGCCAGCCGAAATCCTTTATTAAGAACCCGGTGATGGCGGACATCCAGAGCACTGTTACGGGATTGCCCAGGATGAGGATGGTATTGGCGCGTGAACGCTCTGCGCTCGTGAACCATCGCGTGAGCAAGAAAAGCATGGCGGGAAACACGACGCTCTCCGCTACACCCAGCAGAAAGCGGTCTGCCACCAGCAGCCAGAACTGACGAACAATCCCGGTAAGCGAAGCAAGAACTCCCCAGGAAATCAGCGAAACAAAAATCACGCGCGTGGCGCTGTATTTTCTGGCAAGAACTGCACCTGGCACTTGGAAAGTGAAATAGCCAAGGAAAAAGAGAGCTGCCAGGAGCGAATTTTGTTTGTCAGTGATATGCAGTGAGGAGGCCAGTCCCGCCGCTGCACCAAGGCCATAGTTTGCCCTGTCAAGATACGCCAGACTGTAGGTGAGAAAGACCGTCGGCAGTAGATACCACCAACGCTTTCGCAAACTTAACTTCTCATTCGCGAAGCTATCTGGTGTGGCATCCGCAATGACAGGTCGTGAGTTCATTGTGATTTCCGGCAGATCCGAACAGTGAGCAGACTTCTCTGGATTTCACAGGGAGAGCCTATGCTGAACCGACGGGACTTTTTGAAGACTGGCCCTAGGGCTGGTGTCATTCCGCTGCAACCCATCTTAGGTCATTTTGATGTCATATCAGCTTCATTGCGCTCCCGAATTGGCTCTTCGGCGCCATCGAGTCCCACAGCTTACAGTGGATCGTAATGCTCGCCCGCTATATAGAGCTGGTCCTCGCAGTGAATCGCTCCGCTCCGAACAGCGGTTCGGCTCCTTGTGGCTGGTAACTTAAATCGCATGTCGAAGATTCGATTGTGCTGTGTAGCCGCCTTCGTGCTTTGCTGCCTCATACCAACCAAGTCCATTTGCGCATCGCACGCCGCGGATGCATCAAGGTCACGGCTGGCATCCAATCGCCTGACCATCGATGCCAGCGCGCCAGTGCAGGCTCCATATCCAGTGGCGGCGGCCTTGGGAAACAATCTTTCCCCATCTGGCGTTGCCCTTACTGCAAATTCTCAGTACCTCACGCTTGGAGGCCGCCCGTGGCTGCCCGTCATGGGTGAATTTCACTTCTCTCGATATCCGGAAAGCGAGTGGGAAGACGAAATTTTAAAGATGAAGGCAGCCGGCGTCAATGTCATCGCCACCTACGTGATCTGGATTCATCATGAGGAACGCGAAGGCCAGTTTGACTGGTCAGGCCAGCGCGATCTTCGTCACTTCGTGCAGCTTTGCGCCAAAAACGGGATGTACGTCTATCCACGCATCGGGCCGTGGGCCCACGCAGAGGCACGCAATGGGGGCCTGCCGGACTGGGTACTCAAACGCAGTGCGGTGCGAAGAAATGATCCCATCTACCTTGAGGAGGTCAAATCCTTCTACAGTCAAATCGCAGTGCAACTGCACGGCCTGTTGTGGAAAGACGGCGGCCCGATCATTGGCATTCAGATAGAAAACGAGTATCGAGGGTCAGGGCCGGGCTCTGGCACCGAGCACATCATCACGCTGAAACGCATGGCAGTTGCACTGGGCCTGGATGTGCCGCTCTACACCGTCACCGGCTGGGACGGAGCCGCCGTCCCGCTGACGGAGGTTCTCCCAGTCTACGGCGGCTACACGGATGCGCCGTGGGATAGCTCACCGCTCAAGATGCCTCCTAATGAGGTATTCGCGTTTCGGTTCGACAATCGGGCCGGCGGTAGCATGGGCGCTCTCGGCGGAAATGGCCAGAGCGCGGCCTCCACCTACAGTGGCACTCCCTTTCTCACCGCGGAGGTGGGCGGTGGAGCGCAGGATACCTACTTCCGCCGTCCCATCATTCAGCCCGACGATATCGCCGCGCTCGCGCCCGTTATGCTGGGTTCGGGCGCCAACCTGCTTGGCTACTATATGTTTCACGGCGGCCGTAACCCAGACGGTTTCGACACCACACTCCAGGAATCGCAGGCCACAGGCTACCCAACAGATGTACCGGTAAAGTCGTATGACTTTCAGGCGCCCATCGGGGCGTACGGAGAAGAGCGCGAATCGTTCCGTCGAATGAAACTCGTCAACTATTTCCTGAACGACTTTGGCGATCTGCTGGCGCCTATGGCGACGCGCCGGCCCGATCGCACTCCCAGTAATCCCGCAGACCTGAGCATGCCGCGGGTTGCGGCGCGCACCCTTGGCGACTCAGGCTTCTTGTTCTTCAACAACCACGTCCGCGGTGTGGCTATGCCCAATTGGCCAGCGTTTCAGGTCCACCTGGAGCTGCCGCACGGACAAACAGCCATTCCGGAGACTCCGATCAACCTGCCGTCGGATGCCTACGGTATCTGGCCAGTGAACCTCGACCTCGGTGGGGTCACTCTTCGCTATGCCACAGCGCAGCTCTTCAAACGATTCGTACAGGGCGATGATACCTTTTACTTCTTTTTCGCCATTCCTGGAATCACGCCGGAATTTTCCTTCGATCGCAGCGCGAAACCTGAATCGAACAGTGATGGGGTCACAGAGCGACGGGACGACAGGCAGCTCCTGTTTACCGTCAATCGTCTCGATTCACAACAGATCGCCTTCAGCTCCCATGGCAAAAAAACCCATCTGGTCATTCTGTCGCGATCGGAGGCCGAGAGAATCTGGAAGCTTGATAAGCCCGCCGCGCTCATCGAGTCGTCAGACATGATCGTCCCTCGAAACGGAGCAGTCACGCTGGCTGCAGGCGATGCAACCGTCCGCTTCGGGCTCTTCGGTGCGGAAGCGCGTGCGGCGGACACAACACTGCGCCACGCGGACCGGGCCGGTCTCTTCAACCAATATGTCGTCAGCCTGACGCCGTGGACTCCTCCGGGCATAAGCCTCACGCAGATACAGATGGCCAGCACGCGAGCGCAGTGGCGATGGAGTCCGAAACCGCTGTGGAACGGCAAGCGAACCGTGCTTGCGCCGGAAGACGCCGAGTTCGATCGTGCCGCTGAATGGACATTGCGCGTGCCGACCACCTGGCCTTCGCAGATCAGCAACGTCTTCCTTCAGATTCAATATCAGGGCGATGTGGCACGGCTCTACAAAGGGCAGCACCTCTTGGACGATGACTTCTGGAATCGTATGACTTGGAATGTCGGGATCAACGACTTGAGGGCAGGTACGCAAGGTGAGCGCGCAGAAACATGGACGCTCCGCATTCTGCCATTGCCAAAAGACTTCCCGATGTACCTGGAAAACAAAGCAGACCTTCATTACCCCACATCCGGCAACCTGGCGTCGCTCGTCTCGGTCAAGGTTGTTCCCCAATACCAATGCACTGTACTCATCCACAAAGCCGCTCCAACTGAGTAACTTTTCTGATCTGGAAAGGCCATTAGAACCCTCTAAGGATGGCCACCCCGGTTTGGCATGCAGCCTGCACATGGAGAGCATCAGGTGCTCTATGCAACCGAATTCCGATCCCGCCCATGCTGTCCCCGACGAAGGCCCCGTCCCGTTACGCGCGCGGCTCATTGCGACAACCGCGTTGAGCGAGCCCCAGCGGCTCAGCCTGCATAGCCTGTGCCTGCTCTTCACGCGTGCGGTAAATGCAAACATGACTCGCTGGCTTGGCGTGCCTTTCACCGCCAACCTTGCCGGCGTGGAGCGCGCGCCTTTCTACGAGATCATCCACTCGCCCGAAGCGGAAACGCACCATATAACTCCGCTGACCGTGGGACCGGCGTCCCAACCGGCCTTGCTGCAGATGGACCTGCCCTTGGTCTACCTCTTCGTGGAACTCCTGCTTGGCGGCCCGGGCGGGACATCACTCGAACGCGAGCCCACCGAGATCGAGGGCTCGATCGTCCACAGCGTCGTCGATCTCATCTGCCGCGATTTCAGCACCGCGCTCTCCTCGCCCGAACTGGAAATTCGCAACGATCCTTCCCTTCCCTCCCGCTCCATCGACCGGCTGATGCCGACGATCGACAGCACGCTGTCTCTCTCCTTTGACCTGACCTGTGGCGCCCAGCGCGGACGCATCGCCTTCACGCTCTCATCGGAAACGGCGAAGGTGCTCATCCGTTCGCTCGACGGTCCGCCGAAAACGCCCCGCCAGACATCGCCCGAAATGCGGAACGGATTGCTAACGCGCCTGCGACGAACCATGCACATGGCAACGCTGCAACTTCCAAATGTGCGCATCCCGCTGAGCGTTGTCCGCACGCTCAGCCCGGGCGATCTGCTCACCTTCGATCTCTTCGAGGACACCCCTGCGACCTTTTCGATAGCCGGCCGCCCGGCTTTTTATGCCAGCCCGGTCGATGCTCAGTCCCGCCGAGGAGCGTATATCGCGGCACCGATGGAATAGCTCGCGGAAGACGCCGGACATGAAAGGCCATAAACGACCATGAAACACTAGGTACGGTGCGTCTTTTATGGTCGGGATTGATTTCGGAACAACCAACAGCTCTATAGCAATGGCGGACGAGCAGGGACGTGTGCGGCTGGTGCAGTTCCCTGCTATTGGCGGCCTCATTGCCGCTTATCGCTCTCTTCTCTATCTGGAACAGACAAAATCCAGAGGCCGTTCGCAACTGCACTCCTGGAGCGGTCCCGAGGGCATCGAGCGCTATCTGGCAGCCGAGCCCAAAGGCAGGCTCATCCAGTCGCTCAAATCCTATCTGTCCAGCCGCACCCTTACGGGCACGGAGGTCTTCGGCCGCCGACAGTTGCTGGAAGATCTCGTCGCGCGCATTCTCGCTGACCTGCGCCAGCACGCAGAAGCGTACTTCGGCTCTCCTGTCCATGCCGCCACCGTGGGCCGCCCCGTGCATTTCGTTGGCGCCGGATCAACTGCTGACGACGAATTCGCACTTGCGCGCCTGCGCGATGCGTTCTCACGAGCTGGTTTCACGCACGTCGATTTCGAATTCGAGCCCGTGGCCGCTGCTTATCATTACGCATCCACACTCAGCCATGAAGAGCTCGTGCTCATCGGCGATTTTGGAGGCGGCACCAGCGACTTCTCGCTCCTGCGGCTACGGCCCAATGCCGCACAGCAGGAACTGCAGACGGAGCTGCTCGCCACCAGCGGTGTCGGTCTCGCGGGCGATGCCTTTGACGCGCGCCTCGTCCGCCATCTCGTCTCGCCTCACCTTGGCGCGGACACGCTCGAAAAATCGGGAGACAAGACCCTCGTCGCCGTTCCAAGCTGGGTTTATCGCCGCCTTGAGCACTGGCATCATCTCTCCTTCCTGCGCACCCGCGCAGTCAGCGAGATGCTTCGCGCGGCGCGAGTTCGCGCCTTCGAACCGGAGAAGATCGCTGCGCTCTCGGAGTTGATCGAGGCCGATCTTGGCTATCAACTCCATCAGGCCGTGCAAAGCACCAAGATCGCGCTCTCCCGCCAGGAGTACGCCGAATTCCACTTCCATCGCCACGACATCCACCTTCAGGCATCCGTCACGCGCGCTCAGTTTGAATCGTGGATCGCAGCCGATCTCGCATCCATTGCGCAGGCCGTCGAAGAAGTCATGGCCGCATCGGGCCTGAGAGACGGCGCGGTCAACCGCGTATTTCTCACCGGTGGCACCTCCCTGGTGCCTGCGGTGCGTCGCATCTTCGAGCGCAGATATGGCGCAGACTGCGTGCGCACCGGCGATGAATTCACGTCCGTGGCAAGCGGCCTGGCGCTGCGTGCGCGTGCCTCTCAGGAGACTCTCCTGCCGTCAGTTCATTAAGCCTTGCATATAATGGCCGCCGTATGCCGTACATCCTTTCTCTCGATCAGGGCACGACAAGCTCGCGCGCGATTCTCTTCGATCAGCAGGGCAAGAACGTAGCGCAGGCGCAGCACGAATTCGAACAGCGCTTTCCCAATGCAGGCTGGGTCGAGCATGATCCCTACGACATCCTCACTTCGCAGCTCACGGTGGCCGTCGAAGTGCTGACGCGCGCCGGCGTCCGGCCACGCGATGTCGTAGCCCTCGGCATCACAAACCAGCGCGAAACCACCATCGTCTGGGACCGCGAGACCGGCAAACCGGTCTACAACGCCATCGTGTGGCAGGACCGTCGCACCGCGCAGCTCTGCAATCAGCTACGCGAGGACGGAACCGAAGAAATGGTCCGCGGAAAGACCGGGCTCTTGCTCGATTCCTATTTCTCCGGAACCAAGGTCGCCTGGATTCTCGACAACGTGCAGGGCGCACGGGCCCGAGCCGAGGCCGGCAAGCTCGCCTTCGGCACCGTCGATAGCTGGCTCATCTGGAACCTCACCAGCGGCAAGCGCCACGTGACCGATCAGACCAACGCCTCGCGCACCCTGCTCTACAACATCGTCGAGGGCAAATGGGATACCGAATTGCTGCGCCTGCTGAATATCCCGGAAAGCATGATGCCCGAGGTGGTCTGGTCCAACGATCGCGTTGGCGAAGTGACGACGACTCTGGGGCTCGGCTCTATTGCCATCGCGGGCATTGCCGGTGATCAGCAATCGGCGCTCTTCGGTCAGCTCTGCTTCTCTTCCGGCGATGCCAAGAACACCTATGGAACCGGTTGCTTCCTGCTGCAACATATCGGTGAGCAGTTCGTTCTTTCACAGAACCGCCTCATCACCACGCTCGCCTGCAGCCTCACCCGCAAGCTGGAGTATGCGCTCGAAGGCTCAATCTTCATCGGCGGAGCCGTCGTTCAATGGCTCCGGGACAACCTCGGCATCATTCGCAAATCATCCGATGTCGAGGCGCTTGCCGCATCTGTCTCCGGCAATGGCGGCATTGTCTTCGTGCCCGCCTTCGTTGGCTTAGGTGCGCCGTACTGGGATTCCTACGCGCGCGGTCTCCTCATCGGCCTGGAGCGCGGAACGCAACCCGGCCACATCGCGCGCGCTGCCTTGGAGAGCATCGCCTTCCAGGTCGCAGATGTCATGGAAGCAATGGACAAGGAAACGAAAAATCCCTTTCGCGAGCTGCGCGTCGATGGTGGCGCAGCGGCGAACGATCTTCTCATGCAATCCCAGGCAGACATCATCGGCATCCCTGTCCTCCGGCCACAGCAGGTGGAGACCACAGCCCTCGGCGCAGCCTACCTTGCCGGCTTGGCAACTGGCTTCTGGGACAGCCCGCAACAAATCCAGAAGCTGCGCGGCGAAAGCCGGCGTTTCGATCCGAATCCGGACCGCAGCAAAGCACAACAGCAGCGCGAGCGATGGCGTGAGGCCGTTACACGCGCACGAGGCTGGAATCATCCAGAGAAGGCTCCCGGCAAAGCAGGCTCCGCATGAACCGTGAAGAGATGCTCGCGCGCGTCGAAACGCGCACCACACCCTGGGACATCGTAATCATCGGCGGGGGCGCAACCGGCGTCGGCATTGCGGTCGACGCGGCCTCGCGCGGTTACGACGTTCTGCTGCTCGAGCGCGAAGACTTCGGCAAAGCAACCTCCAGCCGCTCCACCAAGCTGGTTCACGGCGGTGTGCGTTATCTGGAACAAGGCAACGTCACGCTGGTGATGGAGGCGCTGAAGGAACGCGGCCTGCTGCGCCAGAATGCGCCGCATCTCGTGCACGATCTCGCCTTCATCGTGCCCAGTTATTCCTGGTGGGAGACGCCGTTCTACGGTATCGGCCTCAAGATCTATGATCTGCTCGCCGGCAAGTACGGCTTTCGGCCGCTCGCGCATCCTCTCGCGCGAAGAGACGCTGGAGCGCCTGCCCAACATCCAGACCGACGGACTAAAACAAGGCGTCGTCTACTACGACGGCCAGTTTGACGACACGCGCCTGCTCATCCATCTCGCGCAGACTGCCGCCGACCACAACGCCACGCTCCTCAACTACGCGGGCGTCACCGAGATCACGAAAGACGAAGATGGGTTCGTCAACGGCGTGGTCGCCCTGGACAGCGAAAGCGGACGCCATTTCCATGCAGCAGCGAAAGTTGTCATCAACGCCACCGGCATCTTCACCGATGAAGTGCGCCGGCTTTCCGAGCCCGGCGCGTCGCCAATGATCGAGCCCAGCCAGGGCATCCATCTTGTCTTCGAGCGCTCATTTCTGCTGGGCGATGCCGCCATCATGGTGCCGCACACCAGCGATGGCCGTGTGCTCTTCGCCATTCCCTGGCACGGTCACGTGGTCGTCGGCACCACTGACACACCCATTGAGAAGCCCTCCTACGACCCGCTGCCCATGGAGCAGGAGATCGACTTCATCCTGGAAACAGCCGAGCGCTACCTCAGCCGTCCGCCGCGGCGGGAGGACATCCTCAGCGTCTATGTCGGCATTCGTCCGCTGGTGAAGGCCGCTGGCGCCGATACCGGCAAAACCTCTTCACTCTCGCGCGATCACACGATTCATTTCGATAACTCCGGTCTGCTCACCATCGCGGGCGGCAAGTGGACCACCTATCGCCACATGGCGGAGGATTGCGTAGATCATGCCATCACTCTCGGCCGCCTTGATGAGAAACCCTGCGTCACACGCGACCTGCACATCCACGGCTACCAGGAAGACGCCGACGCACTCGGTCATCTCGCCGTTTACGGCAGCGATGCGGAAGCAGTGCAGGCTCTGGCAGCCGCCGATGCGTCGCTTGCAGCGCAGCTCGATCCGGCACTCCCCTACATCGCAGCCGAAGTTGTTTGGGCCGCGCGCAAAGAGATGGCCCGTACAGTGGATGACGTGATCTCGCGCCGCACCCGCGCTCTCTTCCTGAACGCGAGGGCAGCACAGCGCATGATTGAGCCAGTCGCCGCGCTGCTGGCGCGCGAACTGGGCCGTGACGATGCATGGCGGCGTAGCCAAATCGAATCGGCATCCGCTATCGCCGCAAAGTACGTCGCTTTCTGATCCTCTTACTGAAATTTAGCGTCCGAAGAAACGGTTGTTCCTGCAACTCGATGGCAGCGAAAGGAAGCAGCTCGCAATGTCAGACAAACTTTCTAAGGGGTTCATGGGAGAGCTCATATCGGAGGCGGTGGCGCTGTTCATCATCATCTCCTTCGGCGACTCCGTCGCGGCCATGTATACGCTGTATTCACCCAGTCCATACCAGCAGGCATACTGGGGCGTATGCATCGCATGGGGGCTCGCCGTCACGCTTGCCATCTATACAACCGGCGCTGTCAGCGGCTGCCATGCGAATCCCGCGGTCACCCTCGCGCTGGCCATCTACCGAAAGTTCTCGTGGAAACGCGTAGTGCCCTATTGGATCGCTCAGGTCATCGGTGGCATCGTGGGTGCGGCGCTTGTCTATATGCTCTTCGTACCGGTCATCAATAACTACAACGCAACGCACCAACTCGCCCGCGCAGCCGGCGGTGCGGCCGGTGTGTTCTTTACCCATCCCGGGCTTGCCATTACGCCGGGACATGCGTTTCTCGACGAGGTGGTGCTGACCGCATTTCTCATCTTCGGCATCTTCGCCATCACCGAAAGATTTAATGAGATGGCTCCCGGCGCGAACGCCGGCGCGCTGATCATCGGGTTGCTCGTCGCATTGATTGGCGCTTCTATGGGTTACCTGGAGGCATGGGCCATCAATCCGGCACGCGATCTTGGGCCGCGTTTGTTCTGCTTCTTCGCCGGCTGGAGCACGGCTGCTCTTCCCTCTCCCGGAAATTACTGGTGGGTGCCTATATTCGGCCCGCTGCTCGGAGGAGTTGTGGGCGGCGCGGCCTATCAAGTGCTCATCTGGCCCTATCTGCCGGCACGCCGGCGCGCCATGCTTGAGGCGCAGCAATAAGGTCTCATAATCCGGAAGCGAAATCCTGCGCGCATTTTGCGGTTAGTTCTACGCGCGCAAGCTCGCCCGCTCTACACACCACTGTATCGCCCCGGCAACCTCATCCGGCTTTTCCAGGTGCGGCCAATGCCCCGTGCCCGTAAGCACGCGGTGATCCTTCTCGATCAGTCCCGCGAGCCATCCATCTCGCTCGCGCAGCTCATCCGGAGTTGCAGTCGCAGCCGAAAGAATCGCCACCGGCATCTCCGCCGGCAGTATCGGATAGCCTGCTTCCACAGCGCAAGCAGGCAAGGCTTCCAACATGCCAGCCATTGCACGGAAGCTCTGCGACCGGCTCCATTGCGCCGCAATTACCGGCCACAGTTCCGGCGGCAGCTTGCTCACCTCGCCAGTCAGTCGTTCCAGCGTCGACGCGCCATGCCCCGCTGCACTCCGTCCAATCCGCCGCGACCATCGCTGCCCACCGTGAAGAAGCAGCGCGAGCGCGGCGCGCACCACGCCAAACTCCGCCAGCCATGCTCCACGTCGCGATAAAGAGGCTCCCACTTGCAATCTGTGCCGATTGGCATCGGAGCACTCCGCCCACGTCCTAAGCGAAACCGGCTCCAGCATCACCAGCCCGGCCACATGTTTTGGAAATCGCTGCGCATACGCAAGCGCCAGTAGCGCACCAAACGAATGGCCGACCAGCACCACCGGCTCTCCGCCGCCAGCCCATATCACCACGCCATCTAGGTCAGCGAGCATCTGGTCCAGCGTCCGCCGCGACCGCAGCGGCTGACTCCATCCCAGGCCCGCGCGATCATAACTGAAGCTGCCGCTGAACGCCGCGACCAACGGCTGCACACGCGCCCAGCTCAAAGACGTAGCTGCCAGCCCCGCTTCGAAGATCACCGCCGGACGTCCTGCTCCCTCGCGCAGAACGTGCAGATAGCGCCCGCCCCGCGAAAGCAGCAGCCCCTGCGGCGGATGGCGTCGCGCATCTCTCCTCAATCCCGCGCGCTGAAACAGCCAGCCCAGCCCAGCCGCCGCAAAGGGCGCAAGCAGCACGGCGGCGGCGACTCTCTTGATTCGCCGTCTTTTAGTCGGCAACGACCAGCTCCCCCGGCAATATCGGCCGGGTGCGCGGCAGCACTCCGGCAGCAGCCGCAATGCCTACGGCCAGCAGAATCGCGCAGTAGACGATCAGCTTCGCCAGATCCGCGGCATGGGTGCGTGGCAGCACCTTCCACAGAATCAGCAGCACCGTCTGACCCAGCGTGACCGCCCACACCGTGCCGTAGAAATACCGCCGCTCCCAGCCCTCGCCTTTGGTCGAACGCCGCACTCGCGGCAGCACGCCCGCAATACCCAGCACTACAATCGTCCCCAGCACTGGAGCATACACACGCGCATAAATCTGCTGCATGTACCAATGGCCGGTCGAGACCGCAATCACAAGCCCCAGCAAATTCATCAGCGCAAAGTTGATCGCTGCGTTCCAGCCGAAGGTGTAACACACACGGCGGTAGAGCGGGTTCGGCCGGTCCTCCGTGAACCGAAGAATATAAGGCCCGGGCTCCGCGCCGGGCAGGCGTCCGCGTAACGCGGCAATGCCAGTGCCGATCAGGACAATGCACAACCAAAGCACATTCCAACGATTGCCACGTCCGGCAAATATGTCGAAAGTCAACGGTCCCGGCGCAAGAAAGAATACAAATATCCAGATCGGCCAATGCGCCGCCCGGTAGCGAACCGTGTTGCGCACCCGCATCTTCCGCTCATGGGCATATTCGACGCGGCGCAGCGTTGCCATCGGCTCCTCTTCGGCTGGATTTCCCAACCCGCCGTGATCCTGAAAGTATCTGGTGGGCAGAGAGGGACTCGAACCCCCGACATCCTGCTTGTAAGGCAGGCGCTCTAACCAACTGAGCTATCCGCCCATCGACGCTGTTGCGTAGAGGCTCTCCCGAGTCTATGGAACCGTCGCAGTCGGGTCAATGCCGCGCCCACTTGCTAGACTCGTGGCGTGGACACCCCGCAGCCCGCCGAGCGACGCCTCATCATCAATGCCGACGATTTCGGGCTGACCGAGGGCATCAACCGAGCCATCCTCGAGCTGAACACCGCCGACGTGTTGCCCTCGGCCACACTCATGGCGACCGGACGCGCCTTCCGCGATGCCGTGCACGCTGCCTTCAGGCAGACCTCGCTTGGCGTCGGCTGCCACGTCGTCCTCGTCGATGGCCATTCGGAGCTGCATCCGGCTGAGCTTCCTACGCTCGCGCCCGAAGGACGTCTGCGTTCCAGCCTGACAGGGTTCATGGTCGATCTGTTCGGCGGCCGCATCGCCTCTCGCGAAATGGAACGCGAAGCCATTGCGCAGATCCGCAAAGTCCAGTCCGCCGGCATCACCGTCACCCACATCGACACGCACAAGCACACCCACATGTTCCCGCGCGTCCTGGGTCCCATCATCCGGGCCGCACGTGCGTGCAATGTGCCGGCAATTCGCAATCCCTTCGAGCCGGACTGGTCGCTGCGCCTGACAAAGAATGCTCCCACGGCGCGTCGTCTGCAGGTGCGTACGCTCCGGTTCTTTCGCGAGCAGTTCCTGCGCTCCGTGCGCGCCGCGCGGCTTCGCACCACCGATGGCACCCTTGGCGTGCTCGCCACCGGCACCTTCGATGCAGACTACGTGCTGCGCCTGCTGCACAATATGCCGCCAGGGAGCTGGGAGCTTGTCTGTCATCCGGGCTATGTCGATGGTGCACTTCGCCGCGCCGGCACACGGCTTATCGAGACCCGCGAAACGGAGCGCCAGGCGCTGCTGAGCGCTCTCGTTGATCCGCCCCTTGACCTGCCGCGCATCGACCTCATGCATTATGGCGAGTTCACAGGATGAATCGTCACCGTACGCTCCCGCGTCCAATCAGCCAGCCCAGTTCAAAGACTCCGACAGGGAAAAGCCTATGAAGATCGGCATCACCTGCTATCCCACTTACGGCGGCAGCGGCGTTGTCGCCACCGAGCTTGGTATCGAGCTCGCGGCGCGCGGCCATCAGGTGCACTTCATCACCTACTCGCAGCCGTTTCGCCTGGGCGGCCGAGAGCGCGACATCCTCTACCACGAAGTGCCGGTCTCCAACTATCCGCTCTTCGAGTTTGCGCCTTACTCCCTGGCGCTCTCGACCCGCATGGCGGAGGTGGCAACCTACTACGATCTCGATCTCCTGCACGTCCATTACGCCATCCCGCATGCCATCAGCGCGCTGCTCGCCCGGCAGATGTGCGCCACGCAAGGGCGTCGCCTGCCCTTCATCACCACCCTTCATGGCACGGACGTCACGCTCGTCGGCATGGATCGTTCCTATCTGCCCATCACGCGTTTCGGTATTGAGCAGAGCGACGGCGTCACCGCGATTTCGAAATATCTGCGGGACAAGACACTCACCGATTTCTCAATCACGCGGCCGATCGAAGCCATTCCGAACTTCGTGAACTGCGATGTCTACATGCCGATGGAAGCCGACGCTCGCGCTAAAGCGCGCAGGGCGTGGGCGCCCCATGGCGAAAAGCTGCTGATCCATCTATCCAACTTCCGACCGGTCAAGCGCGTCACCGACTGCGTACAGATCTTCTCCCGTGTCGCGAAAGAAGTTCCCGCGCACCTGATGCTCGTCGGCGACGGCCCCGACCGCTCGCAGGCCGAGATGCTCGCCTTCAGCCTGGGTATTCGCGATCGCGTCCATTTCCTCGGCAAGCAGGACAGCGTCACCGAGCTGCTCCCGCTGGCCGATCTGATGTTGATGCCAAGCGAGCTGGAATCCTTCGGCCTTGCCGCGCTGGAAGCAATGGCCTGCCGCGTTCCCGCGATCGCAACTCGCGTAGGCGGCGTACCCGAACTCGTCAAGGACGGCGTCAACGGCAGCCTCTTCCCCGTCGGCGACATCGACAACATGGCTCAGCGCGCAATTGAGTTGTTGAAGGACCCTGAGAAACTGGATGCGATGGGCGCCGCTGCCCGCCAGACCGCCCAGGACCACTTCTGTGCCTCGCGCATCATTCCTCTGTACGAGAGTTATTACGAACAGGTGCTCGCGCAGCATCCGCGATGACTAAACTGGCGGAGCGCCATCACCGTCCGTCGAGTAATACATCATGGGCACCTCGAGCGTGACCCGTGTGCCGCGTCCTGGCCGGCTCTCCACTTCGAATCGCGCCTCGCCGCCGTACAGCACTTCCAGCCGCTCCCGCACGTTCTTCATCCCGATCCCGTTGCCCGAATGGCTTTGCGCGGTCACGGCGCCGACGGCAGCGGCCCGCGCGGGCATGATGCCCACACCGTCGTCCTCCACATCCACCACCAGCCGGCCCCCCTGTACCCGGCTTCGCAGCGTTACCGTACCGCCTTCCAGGCGCGGCTCCAGCCCGTGCTTGATGCTGTTCTCAATCAGCGGCTGCAGCACCATGCTCGGCACCATCACCTCCAGTGTCTCCGGCTCGATCTCCCGCTCCACGCGCAGCTTGTCCGCACCAAACCTCACCACTTCAATGCCCAGGTAATCATCCGTGAAGGCGAGCTCATCACGAAAGGGCACAAAGCTGTCGTGGTCGCGCAGCAGCGCACGCAGAATGTTCGCCAGCCGCACGATCATCTCCCGTGCCATCTCCGGATGAAAACGTACCAACGATCCAATCGAGTTCAGTGTGTTGAACAGAAAATGCGGATTGATCTGCCGCTGCAAGGCATCGAGCCGCGCCTCCAGCACCAACCGCTTCTGCTCTTCCAGCTTCTGCTCGATCTGGATCGCATTCCATATCTTCAGCGGAATTCCCACGACCACCGCAGGGCAGGCATAAATCGCCAGCCGCACCCACCAGCTTCGGGTATTGAGCACGAACAGAAGATGCGGATAGAGCTTCGCAATTTCCATCCGCAACATCTGCATCACCACGATCAGCGCCAGCAGCAGAATCTGCCGGTCGAAGCGCGGCCGTGTGAGGTTGCGTCGCACCCAGCGGTAAATACTCAGATCGATGAATGGAGAGAACGACCAGACATCTTCCGGTTCCACCAATCGCCCGTAAAGTCCCGCAACCAGCGCCACGCATAGATTGAATGGCAGCGTAAGGAACTCACCGTGCAGCACGGCAGGGATCGCCAGCACCGTACCGCCCACCGCCGCCCACCACGGCCCCAGCAGCACGCCGAGAATGATGGTGGTTTCAAAGCCATTGTCCGCCGCCAGAAAGTTCGGCACCGTGACGCGCGCCCACACCCCAAGCGTGAGCGGAATACAGATGCACGCCAGCAACCCGATCGTCTCGCCGGCGCTGCGATCTTCCGCAAACAGCAGCCGCTTGAAGACACGGGACCGCGCCAGCGCGCTGGACACCGCCGCAGCGATGCCCAGCTTGATCAACAGCGATATCCAGACCAGCTTCGGGTCGTACATATGCAGAAGTGGATTGCTCAAATGGCCCAGGTCCCTCGAACTATAATCTACGCATGTCCTCAATAACGGTCAGCAAGATAGCGGAGGCCGACTTCCCCTCCCGCTGGGGACATTTCCGCGTCCACGGCTTCGAAGGCGTCATCGCGGAGCCTGAACCCTGCCGGCCCGGCGATCCGCCGCCCGTTCGCCGCGTCGAAGGCTGTGTCGCGCTGGTGTTCGGCGACATTCACGCCGCGCCGCCGCTCGTGCGCATCCATTCGCAGTGCCTCACTGGCGATGTCTTCGGCTCCCTTCGCTGCGACTGCCGTCAGCAGTTCGAGCTTGCGATGCAGCGCATTGTCGACGAAGGTGCCGGCGTCCTGATTTACGAGCAGCAGGAAGGCCGCGGCATCGGCCTGATGGCCAAGCTTCGTGCCTATGAGTTGCAGGACAAAGGCTTCGATACCATCGAGGCAAATCTCGAGCTCGGCTACAAGGCCGATTGCCGCATCTTCGAGATTCCGGCAAAGGCGCTTAAGCTGCTGAGCGTGCACGCGGTGCGGCTCATGACCAACAACCCGGAGAAAATCGCCGCGCTGGAAGAGCAAGGCATTCGGGTAGTGGAACGCATTTCCGCCGAGGTTCCTGCTGCATCGCCGCTTGCCGAGCGCTATCTCGAGACCAAGCACGCGCGCATGGGCCACCTCTTCACCGGGAGTCAGGCGAAGTAGAAGCCCGCACCAGCTTCGCCGTTGTCACCATCTGGCCGGTATGACGCTGCGTGTGATCGGCAACATGTACCAGCAATCCGCCGACACTCGTAGGCAGCCGCTTCCGTCCGACGAAACGCTGCGCCTCCAGGTCCGCTCCAGCAAAGGCACGGATACGCTCAGCAGCGCGCTCGATGGATTCTCCAAACTCGAGCAGCAGCGTGCGCGGCAGCGCGCCCGCCGGCTCCGCTTCGCGCTTCAGCTCCGCCAGCTGCCGTTCGCTCAGCTCCCGGCCCTCCGCATAGGTAATTAGGCGGTCCACGCTTCCACTGATATGCCGCAAATGAAACGACACCGGCGGCAACCCCATCGGCCGCGTATTCAGCTCAAGTCCGGTCAGCCCGCCGCACCAGCGTTCCGCATCTTCGCGCGCCAGTTCCAGCGCATGCAGCACAGCCCGGATCAACGCCGGGACATCCGTCAGCGTGCCGCGCAGCCACGGCTCCGGGAGTTGTACCTGATTCGTCGCCATAACAATTACAACCCTTTCTTCGCGCGGAACTCCCGGACCACTTCGGCAGGATCACGATGCTGTCCGTCTACAGCTTCGTTCATCGCCTGCATCTCCTCCGCGCTGATCTTCCCGGCAAGCTCAGCCACGGCCGCGCGCATTCTGGGCCACCGGCGATATGCATCCTCGCGAAAGAGCGGCACTGCGTCGTATGGCGGAAAGTAGTGCCGATCGTCCGCCAGAATGGTGAGGCCCAGCGCGCGGATTGGCCCATCGGTCGAGTTGCCGGCGATGATGTCCACCTGCTGCTGCGCAATCGCGCGGTAGAGCAGTCCCAGGTCCATGGTGCGCGGAGACCCGGCAAATTTCAATCCATAGGCCGCCTCCATCCCGCGCAAGCCATCCGGCCGCTCTTCGAATTCATACCCCACTCCAAGCTTCCATTGCGGCGCTACGGCGGCGGCCTGGCTCAAGGTTGCAACATGCAGCCGCTTCGCATCGTCGCCGCGCACGATCATGGCAAAAGTATTCTCGAACCCCAGCGAGTCCCCTGCATCGATGCCATACCGCTCCCGATAGAGCCGTTGCACCGTCGCCAGCACCCGCGGTCGATCTTTGTCTACCGGCTGCTTCAGGATCGCCGTCAGCGCGGTGCCCGTGTACTCCACATAGCCATCGATGCGCCCGGCCACCAGCGCCTGCTGGCAAATGTAACTGCCGGCAAGGTAAAAGCGGCGGTCCACCTTCAGCCCGGTCCGCGCTTCGATGTGCTGCGCCAGCAGTTCCCCCAGCACCACCTGCTCGGTAAAGTTCTTCGCGCCGATCACCGGGCGATCCGGCCTTGGCGGCGCGCAGCCCGACAGTCCCGAATAAATCAGCAGCGCCCCGTAATGCGCATGTAGGTCGCCACATACAGGCCGCTGCGGCTCATGACCGGCCTGCACCCGGCGATGCGCAGCTTCCATTCGAGTAGCCCCAGCAGGCCATCCGCCGCCAACGCCAGTAGCGCCGCCGGCACAGCTCCCGCCAGCACCAGCCGGTTGTCAACCGACGCCACGCCGCGAAAGATGAACTCGCCCAGCCCGCCCGCACCCACAGCCGCGGCAATGGTTGCAATGCCCACGCACATCACCGTAGCGGTGCGCAGCCCCGCCAGAATAAAGGGCATCGCCAGCGGCAGTTCCACTTTGCGCAATCGTTGCCAGCTCGTCATTCCGACAGCGTAAGCGACATCCATCACAGTCGCGTCCACACCGCTGATGCCGGCATAGGTGTTACGAACAATCGGCAGCAGCGCGTACGCCACCAGAGCCACAATCGCGATGCGTGCGGCTCGCTCGCCGATGAACGGCAGCGGCAGCAGAAAACCGAACATCGCCAGGCTAGGGATCGTCTGCAAAGTATTCACCACGCCCAGCACCGGCCGCGCCAACCCGCGCCTGCGCGCCAGCAGGATGCCCAGCGGCACCGAAATCACTGTCGCGAACAGCATCGCCATGCCGGTCAGCCACAAATGTTCCAGCGTCAGCGTTGCAATCTCATCCCAGTGCTGCTGCAGAAAGCCGCCGGTCGCGTTCACGAATGCGCCTCCGCCCCGCGATGCACCGCGCGCACATACGCCCGCACCGCCGGCACTGTAGAAGAGAGAAACTCGCGCGCAGCCAGATTGGCACCAATCCGGCCCTCATCAATCAGCACAATTCGTTCCGCCAGATAGAGCGCCTCATCCAGATCGTGCGTCACCAGCAACACGGTTGTGCGTGCGCCGCTCCCCAGTGCCTTTGTAGTCAGGCTGCGCAGTACATCCTGCATCTCGGCGCGCGTCAAAGGATCAAGCGCGCCGAATGGCTCGTCCATCAGAAGGATGTCCTGGCCCGCAGCAAGCGCTCGCGCCAACCCTACCCGTTGCCGTTGTCCGCCGGACAATTCGTGCGGCATTCGCGGCGCAAACTCCTGCGCCTGCAAACCAACCATTTCGAGAAGCGTGTGCGCCCGTTCACGAATTTCACTTCGCGGCCTGCCCTCGATCTCCAGCACCAGACCGACGTTGCGCTCCACGCTGAAATGCGGAAACAGCCCGGTCTCCTGGATCACGTACCCAATCGATCGCCGCAGCGCAATCGGGTCCTGCTCGGCCACGGAGCACCCGCGCACCAGCACTTCGCCACTGCTGATGCCGTGCATGCGGTTCACCGCCCGCAGCAACGTCGTCTTGCCCGATCCGCTCTTTCCAAGCAGTGCGACCGTGGTGCCCGCCGTCACCTGGAGCGAAATGTCTTCCAGCAGCGCACGTCCGTCCGGCAGGCGATACGTCACGTTGCGGAATTCGATTGCCGCCGGCGCCTGCATCCCATGCCTCCCGAAGTACAAAGGCCGGGAATATTCCCGGCCTCGCTCATTTCACAGATTTCCGGCGACTACTCCATGCCCTCATCGTCTCCGTCGGTATCGTCGTCCAGCACATCGGCCGGTACCGGCGCGCTCATCGCGCTTTCCGGAGTCGGCGCGGGCTGTCCCTTGACGCGGACCACCGTAATCTTCGAGAAGCCTTCCTTGAAGCTCGGCGGACGCAGCCGCTCCGCCATCTTCTGCATCGTCTCATCACTCACGGTACGCTCGCGGCGCCGGTTCCGCTCCATGCAGACCTCGAACGGCACGTCGAAGAAGACCGCCTGCACCTCATAGCCAAAGCTCTTCGCCATCTTGATCCACTGCCGGCGCTCATGCGGTGACAGGTTCGTCGCATCCACGTAATTCCACGGCATCTTCGCGATCAGCCGAGCGCGCAAGAGCGAGCGCAGCGTCGAGAACACGAGCCCCTGGTAGCGCTGCTCCGTGATGTCATCAAAGAGGATCGTGCGCAGCAGGTCGCTTGACAGCGGCGTCACTGCGCGCCGTTTGAACCACGTGGTCTTCCCGGAGCCCGGTAACCCGATCGTCAGCACCACGAAGCCGCGCGCTGGCCGCCCAGCACTGGGGGGCTCCGGCGGCACCGCCGAAGGCGATTCGGGCTGCGTTTCAACAACCAGTTTTCCTTCCGGGACCGGCGACGCCGGTACATCGGCGGATCCTGTGGCCCCGTCAGCAGCGGCGTTGCTCTCCTGAGCTACATGCTCCAGATCGTCGCCCACCACGGGCACCTCCTTCATCTGCGCACCCGGCTTCGTATCGGATTTCGCTCGCGGCTCCGTCGGGGAAGCGGGGTAGCCGCCGCTCGCGTAGTTGGGCTGCAGGGGTGCAGGCTGGTTCACAGGCAGTTCCTGCCCAATTTTTCCAGTTTGCTCGGAGAGGTTGGGGGCGCGTTTGGAGCGTCGTCTCATCGGTCTATCGGCCTGGGTGAATCGTACACAGGTCGCGCCGCTGTCGCAATAACTGTGCAAACTCGGCACTGAAAGGCTTGAGCTCTAAAACGAGCGGCCAAAGACATAAAAATTCGCGAATGATGTGTTTGGCTCGTCGGCGGGATCGTAGGGATACAGATTTTCAGAGACAGAATGCAGATTCCACTGCGGACTGTTCTGCGTAATCCATCTCGTGAATTGCCGGTGACGAACATGTCTTTCCGGCCAATTTAGATCCATGTTGCTCGAGTAGATGATCACGAAACGCTGCGCCGAATCGAGCATCTGCCGCATATAGGCTTCAAAGGCGGAATCCTCCGTCAGGTGATAAATGACATCGAGTGAGATTGCCAGATCGGCTTCCAGGCCTTCTGGCACGGCATCCGTTTGCAAAAAGCGCTTTGAGCTGTCTTCTGCGAACCGAGCCCTGCACAACTCCACGGCCTTGGTGGAAATATCCACCCCGGTATAGCTCGGGTAGTTGGCCAACTCGAGCTGAGCTCCATCCCCGCTGCCGTATTCGATCACGGAGGAGATTTGATGCTCCTCCACGAATCGATTTAGAAAACCTGCCTTGAATTCAGCCAGTCTGCCATAGCTCCCAAAGCCCGAGTTGCCGCCTGCACTATAACGCCGCTCCCAATAATCACCAGCATCAGTGAACCGTCCGCGGCGCAGATCGATCAGGCGAGTGCCAATCACAGGCGTTCCCTTGACCAGGGCTTTGACGACTTTAAGCATTCACTCGCCCTAAATGTTCGCTGAAGGCAATCGATCTGGCGTCGACGACCCTCGATAAAAGCGCGTCTGCTGATTTTCTGGAAAATGCGTCGGTTTCTTGCGCGACCGGCACCAGTTGCCCGAAGGTCGTGCAGGCAATCCCGCACACACATGCCTAACGTGAATCGTACACAGCTCGCGCAACTGCCGCAATAACTGTGCAATCACACCTCCCCTTCTCTTCTGGGGTGCTAGCATCGAAAAAGGAAACCGTGAACATCTCGCAGTCTTGCCGGCATTGTGCCGGCTTCGCGACACTTCCCATCACTACCCTTGAGGAGACTTTATTTAGATGGCTGTGAAGGTAGGCATCAACGGCTTCGGCCGTATCGGCCGCAATGTTTTTCGTGCTTCGCTCGGCAATCCTGAACTCGAATTTGTCGCTGTCAACGATCTGACCTCACCCGCGACCCTCGCGCACCTGCTCAAGTACGACTCCATCCTCGGCAACCTGCCTCACGACATCACCGCCGGCGAAGATTACATTGCCGTCGACGGCAAGAAGATCAAAGTGTTCGCCGAGCGCGATCCTGCCAAGCTCGACTGGTCTTCCGTCGGCGCGCAGGTCGTCGTCGAGTCCACTGGCCACTTCACCGACGCCACCAAAGCCAAGGCCCACCTCCAGGGCACGGTCAAGAAGGTCATCATCTCCGCCCCCGCCACCAATGACGACCTCACCGTCGTCCTCGGCGTGAACGAGGGCAAATACGATCCCAAGGCGCATCACGTCATCTCGAACGCGTCCTGCACCACCAACTGTCTGGCGCCCTTAGCGAAAGTATTGGATGAGGAATTCGGAATCATCCAGGGCCTGATGAATACGATCCATAGCTACACCAACGATCAGGTCACGCTCGACTTCCCGCACAAAGATCTGCGCCGCGCCCGTGCCGCCGCTCTGTCGATCATCCCCACCTCGACCGGCGCGGCCAAAGCGCTTCATCTGGTCCTGCCGCAGCTCAAGGGCAAGCTCGATGGCTTCTCCCTGCGCGTTCCTACTCCGGTCGTCTCTGTCGTCGATCTCACCGTCACGGTGGAGAAGCCGGTCAGCGTCCAGAGCGTGAACGACGCCCTTAAGAAGCATGCAGCCGGTCCGCTGAAAGGCATCCTCGGCGTCGAAGAGCACGAGCTCGTCTCGGCCGACTACAAAGGAAATCCCCTCTCTTCCATCATCGACGCGCCGCTCACCAAGGTGATCGGCAACATGGTGAAGGTGATCTCCTGGTACGACAACGAGTGGGGCTATTCCAACCGCGTCCGCGACCTGGTCCTCTTCCTCGAAAAGAAAGGGCTGTAGAGCGGGCGTAGTCGCCGTCCAGACAGCGAGCGCCCGCAATGGGCGCTCGCTGCCGCAACTGCGTGCAATATTGAAACAGAAATACCCGTGAACCTCGGGACGTAGTTTCCTGGCCCGCGGAGCACCTGGCACACAACATGCCGGCACGACAGAACATCTCGGGCAGTTCTCCCTTCGAACCGGTGATCGGCTTTTCGCGCGCGGTTCGCATCGGCAACACCGTGCACGTCTCGGGCACCGGTCCGGTCGGCGCAGACCAGGGTTCCGTCGAGGAACAGACGCGTCAGGTATTCAAGATCATCGAGCAGGCGCTGCACGGAGCCGGCGCCTCACTCCGCGATGTCGTGCGCACCCGCATGTATCTCACCCAGGCCGCGGACTGGGAGATCGTGGGTAAGGTCCACGGTGAGCTCTTTGCCAATGTTCGGCCCGCCGCGACCATGGTGGTGGTCGCCGCGCTCCTCAATCCCTCATGGCGCATCGAAATCGAAGTCGAAGCCGTTCTCGATCGCGCAGAAAGTTAAGCTGCTACCATGCCCATCCCCTCGATTCGCAGCCTCGCTGAAGGCACCAATCAACTGCAGCACCAGCATGTGCTCATCCGGGTCGATTTCAACGTGCCGCTCTCCGAGGACGGCACCGAGATCCTGGACGACACTCGCATCCGTGAGACCCTGCCCACCATCGAGTTCGTCATTCGCCACCGCGGCAAGGTCATTCTCTGCTCGCACCTGGGCCGCCCTAAGGGCAAGCCGAATCACAAATACAGCCTGCGCCCCATCGTGGACCGGCTCCGCGTCATGCTCGATCACACCATCGGCGAACAGGTGAACGTCGCTTTTGCGCCGGATTGCGTCGGCGATCTGGCCCGCGAGCTTGCCAACAAGCTCGAAGACGGCAAAGTCCTGCTGCTCGAAAACCTGCGTTTCCACCCCGAAGAAGAAGCCAACGACCCCGCATTTGCTAAGAAATTAGCCGGGCTCTGCCAGGTATACGTGAACGACGCCTTCGGCTCCGCACATCGCGCCCATGCTTCCACAGAAGGCGTCACTCACTTCGTCCAGCACGCCGTCGCGGGCTTGCTCATGGAGAAAGAGCTCAACTACATGGGCAAGGCGCTCACCAATCCGGCCCGGCCCTTCATCGCGATCCTCGGCGGCGCCAAGGTCTCCGACAAGATTCAGGTCATCGAAAACCTGCTCACCAAAGTGGATGCCATCCTCATCGGCGGTGGCATGGCGTATACCTTCCTCAAAGCCCAGGGGCTCGAAGTGGGCAAGTCCCTGGTAGAAGCAGACAAGCTCGATCTCGCACGGCAGGTCCTGGCCACCGCAAAGAGCCGTGGTGTCCGCTTTCACCTGCCGGTCGATCATGTGCTCGCGAACCGCTTCGCCCCGGATGCCAAGACCAAAACTGTCGAGGGAGATGAACCGTTCCCCGCGGAATGGATGGCTCTTGATATCGGCCCCAAGACCGTCGATCTCTTCGCCCGGGAGATCTCCGAGGCCTGCACCATCGTGTGGAATGGCCCCATGGGGGTCTTCGAAATGCCGGCGTTTGCCCACGGCACCGTCGCCATCGCAGAACTCGTGGCCGGCAATCAGGATGCAGTTTCGATCGTCGGCGGAGGCGATTCCGTTTCCGCAATCAAACAGGCTGGAGTGGCCGACCGAATTACCCATATATCCACAGGCGGGGGCGCTTCTCTTGAATTCCTGGAGGGTAAAGCGCTTCCCGGGGTTGAAGCATTACGAAAGAAGCCGTAATCTGCTAGATGTCCTTGTCCCCCGGGGCTGATGAGGAATTTTGCCGTGCCTTCAGTCTTTTTGCTGAACGCCGCCATTCTGTTTAGTGGCGTCGTCGCGTTCATCATCGCGGGCTTTGCCGGAACCTTCGTGCGTTCCCTGCATCCCTGGCGCTACAGGCTCATGCTGGCGCCGCTTGGGTTCGTTGTATGCGGTGGAGTCAGCATCTCCGCGGAGCAGCATCTGCTGCGCTGGATCGAGCATGGACACCTGCAGCACTCCCTCAGTTCAGGCATCGTGCAGGGCGTTGTTCTCATCATCGCCGGCCTCTGCGGTCTGCTCGCCGGCCTCGGTCTGGGATCCAGCCTCGACCGCACCTTCCCCGATGTGCACAGCTACTCGATCGCCAACTACTGGGGAACCAGTGAGTCGAAGCCCCGCGCCCGCAAAGCCAAGGTCGTTCCCATTTCAAACGGCCGTCAGGCCGGCATCGTCCCCCAGATCAAGGCCATCTCCCACCGCGACTAAAAGCATTTTCGCTTCCGGTGCCTATCAAAATATCTAGCAATAGCCAGACTTCACGATCCTTCGCGTGCTCATTGGAAAAGAAGATGTTCTAGCCGTACGCTGTCCCACTTTATCCCTGCACCCCCTGAAAGGAACCATGCGCATTCCCCTGCTCGCCGCTAACTGGAAGATGTACAAGACCCCCGCCGAAGCCCGCGCGTTCGTATCGACATTTCTGCAGACGTCTCGTTCTGCCAACGTTGAGATCGCCATCTTTCCCGCCGCCATCGACCTGCCGGCCACCATCGAGGCTGCAAAAGGCTCGCCACTGAAGATCGGCGCGCAGAACATGTATTTCGAGGACGAGGGCGCCTTTACCGGCGAAATCTCCGCACCCATGCTGACCGCGGCAGGAGCCACTCACATCCTCATCGGCCACTCCGAGCGCCGTCAGTACTTCGGCGAAACTGACGAGCTTGTGAATAAAAAATTGCTCACTGCTCTGCGCCACAAGCTCGTTCCCGTTGTCTGCGTTGGCGAGCGCCTCGAACAGCGTGAAAACGGCGAGACTGAAGCCGTGCTGCGCCGCCAGACCAGCCGCGCGCTGGACAACATCGATGCCGCGCAGGCCGCCCCCATCGTCATCGCTTACGAGCCCGTATGGGCCATCGGCACGGGACGGACCGCCACGCCTGAGATCGCAGCCGAAGCGCACGCCATCATCCGTCACGAAGTCGCGCAGCTCCTGGGCAAACCGGCCAGCGAAGCGATGCGCATTCTCTATGGTGGCTCCGTCAAGCCGGACAACGCCGGACATCTTTGCAAGCAGCCCGATATCGACGGTGCGCTCGTCGGCGGCGCTTCCCTGGACCCGGCGTCATTCGGCAAAATCGTCGCGGCAGCATCCTAAAAACACGAGAGAAGTCATGGAAAAGCCCGAGCTGCTCGCCTATCTCCAAAGCCAGCGGCTCGGCGTGCTCGGCACGCTGTCTCCCGCCGGTGAGCCGCAGGGCGCCCTCGTTGGCTACGCCGTTTCGCCCGAATTTGAGATTCTCTTCGACACCGTGCGGACGAGCCGCAAGTACGCCAACATGCTGGCCAACCCGCGGGTCTCATTCACCATCGCGGATACCCGCGGTAGCGGCGACGAGCGCACCGTGCAATACGAAGGCTTCGCCGAAGAGCTCGCCGCCGACAAGCTCGCCAGCCTTCGCCCGATCTACTACGCCACCTGGCCGGATGGAATCGACCACGAGCACTGGCCCGGCATCACATGGTTCGTCATCCATCCGCGCTGGATTCGCTACTCCGACTTCAACATCCCTCACATCCAGGAATGGACGTTCGAGCGATGGGATGCTCCGTAACGAGAATCCCGGCGCAGCCGCACCGTATCACTGCACCAAACCGCCATCCGGAGCCTCTTCCTCCCCATCCAGCTCCGCGTCCATGGCATCCCGCACGCGCCCAATGGTCTCCTCCGGATTGAGCCGCTTCTGCTCCGCGTAAAACCGCGCCACGTGCCGCACCAGATCAGCGAGCACCACGCCCCACGCCGTCGGATCGTCCCATCCGCCCATTTGCAGACTCACGTGCAGATCGCCCTGCGCCACCCACGCACGCACCAGCTCAAAGGCCTTCGGATCGCTGGCAGCCCCAGGAGGAATTTCCAACTGATTCTTCGCCGTCCCACTCTTCATCGATTGGCTATTCTCTGGCATCGTCCCCTACACCTCGCACAATACGTCATCGCCATCCACGCACACCGGATACACCGTCGCAGAGCCTAGCGGATTGCACATTTCCGTGCCCGTCTTCGGATCGAAGCTCCATCCGTGCCAGGAACAGACGACCCGGCCATCCTCAACCGAGCCTTCCGAAAGCGACGCGCCCTGGTGCGGACACACATCGTTCAACGCCGTAAGCTGACCATCGACCCGCGCCACACAAATCGCCGTGCCTTGTGCCTCAAACGCCTTCACTCCGCCCTCGGCGGGCATCTCAGACGCCGCGCCGATCCGTACCCACTGAACCATTCCTGTTTCTGCTCCTTCTGCAAGCTCTGGCAGCAGTGTACGGCCAGCCCAATGGACCTCCGGTAGAGATATGTCGTCACCGCTGCTACGCTGTGAACAGATGCCCGAAGCAGCGCAATCCGACACGCGCGATCTCATTCCGGCGGCGCTCTGGTGTCCGCGGTGCGCGCGGCCCGTGGACGATCCCCTCACCTGCGGTGACTGTTCCGCGGTCATCTGCCGCGTCTGCGGCACGCCGCTCGAATCCGCAGACGAGCTGGCCTTCGGCTGATCCCGTATGCCTGCACCTGTGCGCCCCACACCACCGGCAGATTTCGATGACCCTTTGCGCCCCCGCAATCCGCTGGTCACCCATAGCTGGCTGCTCGGCGGCATCGGGATCATGGTGCTGGCCTCGATCGCCGCGCTCTACTTCGCCATCGCGCTGCTCTTCTGGCAGGGACAATGGCAGCTCATCTTCCATCCCTCGCATATCGTCGCGAACACTCCCGGGGCCCGTGGCATGAGCTTCGAGGATGTCCGCTTCGACGCAACCGAGACCGGGCAGACGCGCCTCAATGGTTGGTGGATCCCCGCCGACCCGAAGCTTCCGCATTCACCCGCAGCGATTCTCTATCTGCACGAAGCGCGCGGGTCGCTCTCCCACGCCCTGCCCGACCTCGCCGCGCTGCACGCACTCGGCTATGACGTATTCGCCTTCGACCCCCGCGGCTTCGGCCAAAGCCAGTGGGTCCGGCCATCGGAGCACAGTTGGATTCAGGATTCAGAAGCCGCGCTCTACTACCTCGCGAGCGTGCGCCACATCGGGCCCAGTCATCTGGTTCTGGTCGGCCGCGGGCTGGGCGGCACCATCGGGGCAGGACTCACGACCCGCCGCCCGGATCTATCCGGCCTGGTCATGATCGACCCTCAGCCGCCGACACTTCACCTGCTCGAAGCCCCACACTGGACCCATATCCTTCCCGTGCGCCTTCTCGCCCACGACCACTTCGATCCGAAACGCGCTCTGAGCTCAAGCGCGTTCGACAAGCTGTTCCTGCTGCCGCCGAATGGAACAGCTCCCGCCTATGTCGCGAAAGCCGCCCCGCCCACGACCACCGTTCACAGCACGGCACTCGACAACGCCGAGGCCACATCAGCACTCCGGCAATTCCTGGCAAACTCCCGCGCCGCACGGAACCACTAGCTTCTGTAGATTTGTAATCCTTCACGTAACCGAGCAGATTCAATGGCCGCAGTGCCTCAATGTTGGCGCGAAGTCGGCGGCTAGGCCATAAACAGTGTGGCTGGTTTCATCGACTACCAGCCGAATTCTGGTAATCCGAAAGCACCAGCAGCGCGGCTTTCGCTTGCTCATCCAGGCTCTCGTTCACATGAGCGATGTCTGGCACCAGATAGCTGAGGTTCACCGCCAGCAGATTCTCCTGGACCACCTGTGCAATCATGCGCCGCAGCACGCAAAATTCGACCAGCAGCGTACTTGGCGTGTATCCGTCGAGATCGCGCGGGCTATGGACGCGCTTGTGTTCTGGCGTCACTTCGCCGGAATACGACTGCGCTGCGCGGATGACTTCTTCGAGGATGCCGTTAAGATGCTGTAGGCGCTCAGCTCTATTCAGTGGCAATTGCGACAGGTCCGTGTCCTTTTCTACCGCCGCAAGCCACAGGTTCTCAATGCGATCCGTGTGCTCTTGCAAAATCATCGCGACCCGCTTAGGCGGCGGGAGCTGCCGCTGGCGAAGCGGAGCCGTCAGCTTGCTTTCAATCGTGCTGATCAGCGTGGGGATGTCCGCGGGTTTGACGATGTAGTCGTCCACCTGCTGCCGTATCGCCTCGAGCGCGGTCTCAAATGCAGGATAGCCGGTCAGAATCATGGTCACCGCCTCCGGCTGGGTCCTGCGCATCGCACTCACCACGGTCAGCCCGTCACCTGGGTTGCCAATGTTCAGGTCCGACAACAGAATGTCGAACTTCTCCGAAGTGATCTTCTGCAGCGCCTCGGCAACCGTAGCCGCAACGCTCACCTCGAAGCCGTACTTATTCAAGATTGTGGATAGCGTGAACCGGATGGTGGCCTCATCGTCCACAAGAAGCAAACGTCGTTTCATTCGGCGTCCTCGAGGCAGCACGCGTCTTCCGGCGAGTGCCTTACCGTGCTGGCGGAATAGAGTGCCTCTCCGTGCTGGCGTAATAGAGATGCACGCTGGGCTTCCCGCGATCATTTCCTTAAGGAAAGCACCCGTTGCCTAAAATTTCGCCAGCCCCTCAATCGCGCGGAACAAATCCTCCGGCTGCGGCAGGATGACGTTCTCCAGCGTCGGCTGATAAGCAACAAACGTATCCGTCGCCGCCACCCGCTTCACCGGCGCATCCAGGTCATCGAACAGCTCGTCCGCAATGCGCGCGGCGATCTCCGCCCCGTAGCCCCAGCTCAGCACATCCTCGTGCGCCACGATTACGCGGCTCGTCCGTCGGACACTCTCGGCGATGGCTTCCCAGTCGTACGGGCTGAGGGTCCGCAGGTCGATGACTTCCGTCTCGATGCCCAGCTCGCGGCTGGCGCGCTGCGCCGCCTGCAATGCCCGCGGGACAACTGCGCCGTAGGTTACCAGCGTCAGATGCTTGCCCTCGCGCACTGTCTTCGCCTTGCCGAACGGAATCATGTAGTCCGGTCCTGGATATTGCGCACGCCCAAACGTCTCGCGATAGAGGCGCTTGTGCTCCAGGAACATCACCGGATCGTCGCAGCGGATCGCCGTGCGCAACAGGCCATTGGCATCGAGCGCATTGGATGGAAACACCACCCGCATGCCCGGCGTGTGGGTAAACAGCACTTCGCCCGATTGCGAATGATAGAGCGCGCCGCCAGTCAGATATCCGCCAATTGCCACGCGGATAACGGCGGGCGATGCGAATGCATTATTGGAGCGCCAGCGCATTGGCGCCAGCTCATTGCGCAGTTGATGCATCGCGGGCCAGATGTAGTCGAAGAATTGAATCTCCACCACCGGCTTCATCCCCCGCGTTGCGACTCCGACGGCGCGGCCAACGATATTCGCTTCTGCCAGCGGTGAGTTGAAGACGCGGTCCGCTCCGTACTCGCACTGCAACCCCGACGTCAGCTTGAAGACGCCGCCCTTGCCCTTCACCGAGCCGGCCTTCAGGTACTCTTCCCTGCTGCAGTCCGCCACATCCTCACCGAAGACGATGATGCGCTCATCTCGTTTCATCTCGTCCTTCAGGCAGAGATTGATGAGGTCGGCCATCGTCCTATCCGGAACCGCCGGACTTCCCTCGGGTGCGCCAGGCGCACTCAATTCCGAAGCGAAGGCGCTCGAACTCGGATCGATGTTCGGCGAATAAACATAGTTGTAAATGGATTCCGCGGGAGCAAACGGAGCGCGCAGCGCCCGGTCGGTTGCTGCCTGTATCTCGTCATCGACGGCCTTCTCCAGCCGCGTGATGCCTTCCGCATCGATCAGCCCCTCGCGCAGCAGCCGCAATTGCAGCTTAGGCAGCGGATCGCGCAGGTTCTCCTCTTCCAACTCCGCAGGCGGACGGTACAGCTTCGCGTTGTCCGAGAGCGAGTGCGAATACGGCCGCGTGACATGCCCATGCACAAAAGCCGGCCCCTTGCGCGCCCGGCAATGCGCCACGGCTTTGGTCATCGCCGCGTAGCTCTCCACGGGATCGGTGCCATCCACCTCGGCAAAGAAGAAGTTCGGGAAGTTCGCCACCAGTTTCGAGATATTCCCGCCCGGCGTATTCACCTCCACCGGTGTGGAGATGGCGTATCCGTTGTCCTCCACTACAAACAGCATCGGCAGCTTTTCCAGCGACGCCGTGCTCAGCGCCTCCCAGAACTCGCCCTGGCTGGTCGAGCCTTCGCCGATCGACGCATACACCACCTCATCCCCTTGGAACGCCGCCTGATGGAACGCTCGATAATCGTCTCCCTGCCGCTCCGCCGCGTTCGGATGCCTGGCCAGATAGCGGCCCGCCTCCGCGCAGCCCACGGCCTGCAGCATCTGCGTTGTCACCGAAGAACTCTGGGACACAATGTTGAGCCGCTGGCTGCCCCAATGGGACGGCATCTGCCGTCCTCCACTCGCCGGGTCGGCAGCCGCGCCCACCGCCTGCAGCAGCATCTCTTCCGCGGTGACGCCCAAGGCCAGGCAGAGGGCGCGGTCGCGGTAATACGGATAGAACCAGTCGTAGCCCGGCTTCAGCGCCTTGGCGGCGGCCACCATCAGCGCCTCGTGGCCGGCGCCGGAGATCTGGAAAAAGATCTTCTGCTGGTTTTTCAACAGGATCTCCCGGTCATCCAGCCGTCGCGACAGGTACATCAGGCGATACACATCCACCCATTCCGGCCCGCTGAAGCCGCTCAATCCGCCGCCGGCGCTCTTGGTGCGCCGCTCTGTTGCCACACTGCCCATACCCGCTCCTCGCTGCCTTCCCAAGTCAAAACGACTGGCGATTGTATCCTGTCAATGTGCTCTCGTGCTTAGCAAGAAGATGCTCAAGGCTGTGAATTCGTCTCGTCGTGGTAAACAGGATCAAATCTGAGGTTTGACTCACTTTTTCCACCCGTGCTCTAATCAGCGTTCCTCGAACCTATCGCTTTCCCGGCAGCGCGCTGCGGCGGCAACGGCGGGGCGCACCAACCCACTTTTTTCGGAGAACTTGCATGCAGAATGTCGGCCTGTGGGCCTTGGGGCTCCAGATTGGCTCCCCCAGCACCCCAGACAACGGCAGTATTTATCTATGGGGCGCGCTTGTCATCGGCGTCCTGGGCCTCGTTGTCGCACTCTTTTTCTCCCGGTCCGTCCTCCGCATCGATGCCGGGACGGCCGAGATGCAGGCCATCTCCAACGCCATCCGCGAGGGCGCCGAGGCATTCATGTCCCGGCAGTACGGCACTATCGCCATTATCGCTGTGGTGCTCGCGGTTCTGCTCTTCATCGGATACCGCCTCTCGCCCTTTACGGCCCCGTTTGCCAATAAAGTCGTCATCAGCTTCCTGATCGGCGCCATCTGCTCCGGGCTCTCCGGCTTCACCGGCATGTTCGTTTCCATCCGGACAAACATCCGTGCCGCCAGCGCCGCGCGCACCAGCCTGGGCCGCGCCCTGCAGACCGCACTCCGTGGCGGCGCCGTCACTGGCCTTGTCGTCGTCGCGCTCTCGCTGCTCGGCATCGGCATTCTCTTCTTCCTCTTCGGTGGTCTGGACCATCCGCAGGCCACGCCCTATGAGCTGGTCGGCTTCGGCTTCGGCGCTTCGCTGGTGGCCCTCTTTGCGCAGCTTGGCGGCGGCATTTATACCAAGGCCGCGGATGTCGGCGCCGACCTGGTCGGCAAGGTCGAGGCCGGCATCCCGGAAGACGATCCCCGCAACCCCGCCGTCATCGCCGATCTTGTCGGTGACAACGTCGGCGACTGCGCTGGCCGCGGTGCGGACATCTTCGAGTCCACCGCCGCCGAGAACGTCGGCGCCATGATCCTGGGCGCAGCCCTCTTCCCCGTCTTCGGTATCAAAGGCATCCTCTTCCCGCTGGTCATCCAGGCCGTCAACCTGATCGCCTCCATCATCGGCGTCAGCATCGTGCACGCCCGTGAAGATGAAGATCCCATGCACGCGCTGAACCGCGGCTATTACGTCACCTCCCTGCTTGCGCTGGTGGGCTTTGCCGCCGCCGTGTACTACATGCTGCAGGGCCGCTGGTGGCTGCTCGCCTCCGGCGTCGTCGGCATCGTGATGTCGTTCCTCTTCGTCCGCATCACCGAGTACTACACCGAAACCCGCTATCGCCCCGTCCGCTCCATTGCAGAAGCCTCGCTCACCGGCCCCGCCACCAACATCATCAGCGGACTCGCCGTCGGCATGGAAACACCTGCCATGCCGGTCGTCGTTATCAGCTTGGCGCTGCTGCTCAGCTACTACTTCGGTGTGCGCGGCCTTGCCGACCACGCGGGAATCTCCAATTACGCGCGGGGCGTCTACGGCACCGCCATTGCCACTATGGGCATGCTCTCCGCCTCGGCCTACATCCTGGCCATGGACACCTTCGGCCCCATCACCGATAACGCCGGCGGCATCATCGAGATGTCCAACCAGCCCGATGACGTCCGCCAGAAGACTGACAAGCTGGACGCCGCCGGCAACACCACCAAGGCGCTCACCAAGGGCTACGCGATCGGCTCTGCCTCGCTCGCCGCCTTCCTGCTCTTCTCCGCCTATCTCGAAAGCGTGCACGACATCGTCGCCCACCGCTTCGCCGACGCAGGCCAGGTCCTTCCTGCCGGTTGGCATTTCTCGAACGTCAACCTGGCCAGCGTCCCCGTCTTCGTCGGCGCGCTGCTCGGCGCCATGCTCACCTATCTCTTCTCCTCGCTGCCATTAAGGCGGTCGGCCGCACGGCGCAGTTCGTCATCAGGACGTGCGCGCGCAGTCCAAGGAAAACCCCGGCATCATCGAGGACATCCAAGCGGAGTACGGACGCTGCTCTATCGTACTGGGGCGGCCTTGAAGGAGATGGTTCTGCCCGGCGCGCTCGCCATCCTCCTCCCGCTGGCCGTCGGGCTCATCTTCCGCCACCTCAGCGACAGCTTCCGCGTCCGCGACATCAGCATCGACACGGCTCCCGCATGCTGCACGGCCATCCCGTGAACCTGACCGGCGCGGAAAGCGTTGCCGCCCTCCTCATGGTCGGCACCATCTCCGGCATTCTGCTGGCCATGCTGATGAACAACGGCGGCGGCGCGTGGGACAACGCCAAAAAGCTCATCGAGACCGGACAGTACGGCGGCAAGCGCTCGGAAGCGCACAAGGCAGCCGTAGTAGGCGACACCGTCGGCGATCCCTTCAAGGACACCGCCGGCCCATCGCTGCACGTCCTCATCAAGCTGCTCGCCACCGTAACCCTGGTGCTCGCGCCGCTGTTTCTCTAGAGCTATTCAACCCACCAGAAGGCGCTGCGATCTTCGCAGCGCCTTCTCTTTGAGTTATTCCACCCACGCAAG
>CAVTQV010000013.1:0-311245 GCA_963736915.1 uncultured Acidobacteriaceae bacterium
GCAGGACAACCGGCGACACGGCCCGCTCAAGCGGCGAAGCCCGAGCCTGGCAATCGACCGCCGGCCGGCGCTCGGCCGGGCGGCAACAGGCCGACCCACGCAATCCACGGCCCGTCCTCAGCACACGCAGCCGCAACCCTCACGACCCCAGCAGGCACGACCGCAGCCCACACATTCTCAGGCCAGACCACAGCCCGGCGCCAGGCCGGCTCCGGCACAGGCAAGGCCGCAGCCAGCTGCCAGGCCTCCGCAACAGCGGACTTCCCAACAGCGGAATTCCCAGCAGCGCCGGCCAGTGAGCCAGCCTGTCCATGGACGCCCGCCGCAGTGGGGCCGTCCACCGGCCAGCCGGCCCTCCTACGGCTTTCGTCCCTCGGACCGGGACCGCCTCCGCCGCTACTACGCAGCTCGTATACGCGCGATCAATCGTGCCAACCGCCCCAGGTTCGCAGTCGGCGGCTACTACCCATACGCCGACATCACTTACCTGCAGCCGGTGCCTCCGGACGTATACGGCTACCTGCCGCCACCGCCGCCCGGCTACCAGATGGGATACTACGACGGTTACGTGGTGGTCTACGATCCCATCACCTACTTCATCGCCAACCTGGTCGACCTGCTGCAGTAAGGAGCGGGTCGTACTCCTCGCACCCCGTTCAATCTGGAGCGGGGTGCGTCGCGTTCGCGATCAGAAATTCTGAGTCTGCCGCGGTGGTCGATCTGTGAGGATTACAAAACGGACGGACGCAGAAATGAAATCAACTTTTACGCGATCACCGTGAGCCCGGTCGACGCCGCCTGCTCATGCGCGTGATAACTGGATCGCACCAGCGGCCCCGACTCCACATGCCGGAAGCCCATCTCCATCGCCGCCGCCTTCATCTGGGCGAATTCGTCCGGCGTGTAGTAGCGCGCCATCGGCAGATGGTCCTTCGACGGACGCAGATACTGCCCCACCGTCAGAATGTCCACGCCCACGTTCGCGAGATCGCGGAAGACCGCCAGCAGCTCATCCATCTCTTCGCCAAGCCCGGCCATCACGCCGCTCTTGGTGATGATCGTGGGGTCCAGCCGCTTTGCTGTTTCCAGCAGTTGCAGCGAGCGCTCGTAGCGCGAGCCGGAGCGCACCGCGCGATAGAGCCGCGGCACCGTCTCTGTGTTGTGGTTCAGCACTTCGGGGCGCGCATCCACCACCAGCCGGATCGCCTCTGCGCGTCCCTGGAAGTCCGGCACCAGCACCTCGATCTGACACCCGGGCGCCTGCTTCCGCACTTCATCAATCAGCATCGCAAAGGCGCGCGCGCCGCCCACCACATCGTCGTCGCGGTTCACGCTGGTCACCACAGCGTGCTTCAGGCCAAGAATCGCAATCGCTTCCGCCACCCGCCGCGGCTCATCGAAATCGATCGCCTCCGGACGTCCCTTGGGCACAGCGCAGAAGCCGCAGCGCCGCGTGCACAGGTTGCCCAGCATCATGAAGGTGGCGGTCTTGTGTTCCCAGCACTCGCCGATGTTCGGGCATTGCGCGCTCTCGCACACCGTGTGCAGGTTCAACGAGCGCGCCAGCTTCTTCAGCCCGTGGTAGTTCTCGCCCACCGGCGCTTTCGCCTTCAGCCACGCGGGCTTCGGCGCGCGCACGCGCGGCGCAGTATCGATCTGCACTAAATCCGTCGTTGGTGCAGAAAGGACGGGCGCAGATGGAATCGAAATGGACGGGAATGCCTGAAGATCGGCCACGCAGGATACCTGTAACTATTGTAGCGAAGCACCCAAAAAGCCGCCGCTTCACCGCAGCCGGTCGCGCACCTCAGGCCGCACCAGGTAGAGAAAGAACACCAGATTCAGAAAGGACATTACCAGCGCCGCGGCCAAGCGCATGTGGATGTATGCCCAGATGCCATAGCTCATCAGCAGAAAACTGGCTGCGCTGGTCAGCGCCCATCCCCAGCGATAGAGCCGGATCAGCCCCACGGCCGCCGCGACAAAGAGCAGGCACAGGATAAGGAACAGTTTCGGAAAACGTCCGGTGGCAGCCCCAAAGCCAACCACACCGGCCAGCACGAACATGTAGAGCGCAATCCCGGCCATTGCCGGCAACAAGCCGCGATACTCGTCAGATGGCGATTTCGTATTCGATGGCTTGTTCATAGCGTATGCAAATAGCGCAGCAAATCCTGAAGCTGCTGCTCCGTAAGTTGGCCGCCCGCCGCGGGCATCAGACCGCGTCCGTGCAGGATCACCTCGGTCACGCGATCGTCCCGCGCCGGCGCGCCGCTCGGCAGATATAGCTTGCGAAACACTCCAAACAGACTAGGCCCATGCAGCGCCTGCGTGTCGTATGCATTGTGGCAGCGCGCACACGCCGAAACAAACACTGCCCGGCCCTGCGCCTCCTCCGGCGTAAGCGAAGAGAGCGGCTTTCCCGGCGGCAGCGACTTGCATCCCGCCGCAAGCAGACCGGCCGTGAGACACAAGAGCCATGAAATGCAGATACGCAAGAAATGATTGTATCGAGCCGAAAACCCAGAAGTGAGCGAGCAACGGAAGCGAATTGCACACCTCGCGCCAAAGGTGCCGCCGGTCCGGCGAGTACCTACTCCGCGTTCCAGATCATCTCCACCAGTTGATCCATCGCCTTGCCCTCGGCGTGCGATTCGGGCTGATGATCATTGACCAGAATTGAGATCGCGAGCGTCCGCCCCGAAGCGGTCGTCAGATAGCCGGAGAGCGCCCGCACCTCCCCCAGCGTGCCGGTCTTCGCATCCAGCGCGCCCTTCACTGGCGATTTGGTGAACCGATGCTGCAGCGTGCCATCCACGCCGGCCACCGGCAGCGCTGCGCGCCAGCTTTGCCCCCACGGCTGCCGCGCCGCATAGGTAAGCAGCGCAGTGGCGGCGCGCGGCGTGATCAGGTCCTGATTCGACAGCCCGGAGCCGTCGAAGAAAAAGAAATCCTGCGGCTGCACACCAATCGAGATCAGGAACTGCCGCACCACGCGCGTGCCCTGCCCCAGCGAGCCATCGCGCGCCAGCAGCTTGCCCAACGTGCGCAGCGTGATCTCCGCGTGCAGGTTCTGGCTCACTTTCATCGTGACCGTGATGTCCTCGATCAACGGCGGCGACACATGCGAGGCGAGCACCCGCTTGCCTGCAGGCGCAGTCGTCACCGTTTGCAGCGTCGAGCGCATCAGCGCCAGTGGCTCTTCCTGCTCCTTGCGCAAGCTCTCCGTGTCCACGCTGTCGCGATGCCGCGGCTTCGCTGTGCCCGTTACCGCGATGCCGCGTTGCCGCAGCATGCCGAGAAACGCACGCGCTGCAAAATCTGCGGGGTCCTGAATCGCCAGACCATCATGCAGGCCATTGCTGCCAATCGCGATTGCGCCATACACCCGCACGTCCAACGAGCCCGGCGCGCGATCGATCCCGTACTCTGCCTGTGTTCCCTGCGGCGCTGTGGAGAGCGAGTTCTCCAGCCTGTAATAGTCCACCGGCGGATCGAACTCCGGCGTGATTTTGTCTCCCGGCTGCCCGCCGGGATCCGCACTGAGAAACACCGCATTGTCATTTACGGTCAGTGCCGAGATCGGTGCGCCATAGAGCCACACCAGGTCATCCCAGCTCCAGCCCGACCCATAGGGCTCCGCCGGAAACCATGTGTCGTCTCCGATGACATCGCCCTCTACTTGCTTCACGCCGCTCGCCGCCACTTGGTCGGCCATCGTTTCCAGCGCAGCTAAAGGCGGATTTGGATACTCGTTCTTGGGAAATTCAACCTTCGGCTGATCGGTCGGAGCGGTGTACGGCAGCGCGCGTCCGGATATATTCGGATCGCCTACGCCGAGGATTGCGATGTTGCCGTGCAGTGTGCCCGCACTGTCGATCGCTCCCTCTGCCACAACATTCGTCGTATATGTCAGTGAGAGCGGCAACAGCGCTGCAGCCGTCGCCGTCGTAAACATCTTCGCGTTCGAAGCCGGCTCGAAGAGCTGCCCATCGTTCAGCGCAAAGACCTGCTTGCCGTCCAGCGTGGTCACCGAGATGCCCCAGTGCGCGTTCGCGATCTCCGGGCTAGCCAGCAGCCGGTTCACCTGGACAGCCAGCGGCGGCCCCTTGCGAGGATGGCGCGGAGCATGTGCCGCAAACGAAAGCGGCGCAAACAGCAGGAGAGCGATGGCCGGGACAGCATTTTTCCTGCTGCTGTGGAGCGGCGAAGGGCAGTCGGCGTGGCTTTTCTTCACGGAAAAGCCACAAGGGCTTTCGATCGGTGCGTTGGACCTGCAGGAGAAATGCTCTAGAACGCGAGAGTGCATGCACGCGGAGTGTATCAAGCGGCATGCAGTACCCTGAGCGCAGATGCATCCGCGTGCCCATTTCGAATGGAAGCTCCGCACCTGCTCGCTCGCGCTGGGCGCAGTCACGCGCGTGATGGGCATCCTGAACATGACACCCGACTCGTTCTCTGACGGTGGCCGTCTGCACTCGATGGAGGAGGCAGTCGAGACAGCGCTCGGCATGTTCACCGATGGCGCCTCGATCGTTGACATCGGTGGCGAATCCACGCGGCCCGGCGTCAGCGGAACCATATCGATCCAGCAGGAGATCGACCGCGTCCTCCCCGTCATCGAAGGCATCCGCCGCGGCAAGCCTGACGCACTCATTTCCATCGACACGTATCACGCCGTCACGGCACGCGCCGCCATCGAAGCCGGCGCGGAGATCGTCAACGACGTCAGCGGCCTGCTGTGGGATAAGGCCATGGCCGCTACCTGCGTGGAGCTTGAGTGCGGACTGGTGCTGATGCATGCCCGTGGGCGACCCGCGGAATGGAAGTCCCTGCCGCGCCTCAAGCCGGATGAAGTGGTGCCGCTGGTCAAGCGGGAACTCGCCGAACGGCGTGCCGCCGCGATCGACGCCGACATCGCGCCGGAACACATCGTCCTCGATCCCGGCTTCGGCTTCGGCAAAATGCAGGACGCAAACTATTCGCTGCTGCGGGGACTTCCGGAACTCGCCGAGTTGGGCCAGCCGCTGCTCGCCGGCGTTTCGCGCAAAAGCTTCCTCGGCCACACACTCGCTCCACTTTACGGGGCGGCCAATGCGCCGGTCTCCGCGCGAGAGCACGCAACACTTGCCGCCACCACCATCGCCATACTGATGGGCGCGTCCTTAGTTCGGGTGCATAAAGTACGCGAGACCGTCGAGGCCGCCATGATCGCGGACGCCGCGCTTGCCACTGCAGGCTGAGCCGCATCTCATCCCGCAGAATCCTTCATGACCACCCTGCGATCCAGAATCCGCAATCGCGCACTCTCCTTCCTCGCGCGTCGCGGTCCGTCCCTCGATGAAATCTGCATCCGGCGCGAGATGCTGTGCCCGGCCGAAGATCAGGAGACGCCGCCCGGTATCTGCGATCCGCGCGACTTCGAGCGTGTCACCGCGTGCGAGTCGACCACAACCATGGACGAGGAGCGTGCCCGTATGAACGGCGGCGTGCGCCATCACGGAGCAACGACTCTCTATGAGCTTGAAGATGCCGTGCTCCGGGATGGATGGTTCTCTTCAAAAGGCTGGCGCTCATGGAACGCGCTGAAACCGGCATCATGGCCGGGTAGCGAAACCGAGCGGCTCGATCACGCGGTCTGCGGCTCGACTTTCGTCGGCTCCTTTTACTTCGGCCACTGGCTCTCGGATGATCTGCCGCTGCTGCTCGAAGCCGAACGCCACGGCAGCCCAGTCATTACGACAGCCCGCACGCCGTACACACACGAGCCCGGCTATCTCGACATGCTCGATTTACACCCGCAGCCGCTGGTTCGGGCGCGCTTCCGCCGGCTCACGTGGATCGACAACGTGGCGCAGAACAGCTATCGCGCTGCACAGTACCGTGAGTTGCGCCGCCGCATCCGGCAGCAGACCGCGCCGGTTGAGGGTCGCAGAGTCATGCTGCACCGGGGGCAGAGTGGCGCTCAGCGTGTGCTGGTAAACGAAGCAGAGTTGGAGGCCACGCTGGCAAAGCGCGGCTTCGAGATCGTTGACCCGGCACAGTGCACCGCGCGCGACGTTGCTCAGGCCTGCGCAGGCGCGCGCATTGCGCTCTGCGTCGAAGGCAGCCAGCTCACGCACGCCTTCCTCGCCATGGCGGAGCGCGGGGGCATCGTCGCGATGATTCCGCCTTACCGCTACATCAATCATTACAAGGACTTGACCGACTGCATCGGCACCATGCGCTTCGGCTCTATCACGGGAACGGCCATCGAGGGCGGTTTCCGCATCGATCCGGACGAGCTATTGCGCCTGCTCGACCGCGTCGAAGCGGCGCTCGATATTTCAATATAGATATCTCTACCGAATGTTCCACGTGGAACATTCGCACGGAAGACAGGGCGGGAAGGCCGCTCGTGACACAGTTCCGAATCGGGACGCGGAATATCAGCGCTTACTGCCTGGAGGAAGGCGGCTCGCCTCAAAGCTCACGATCTTCCACTCGCCCGAGCGGTGGCTATACACGCGCGTGTAGTGGTACCGGCCACTGATATCGCGGTCTCCGTCATGTCCCTGGACATCCACACGCGAGGTGACGACCGCTGTATCGCCGTAGACGCGCACCTTGACGTTGTCCGGCTCAATGCTTGTAACCTTCATGGTGCCCGAGCGGTGCTGCGCAAGGGCATCTGCCTTCGTCTCCAGCGTCCCATTGGGATTGATGCCCAGGTAGTCATCTGCCAGCAGGCGATTGATGGTCGCTACATCGTTCTGCACCACCGCTGTGCGCCATTCGGACTCCAGGTTCTCGATCTCGCGGTGGAGGCGATCTTCTTTGTGCAGCAGCGGGATGGTCGCGGCTCTCGCCGGAACCGTAAATCCGGGCAGGCACGCGGCCAGAAGGAGCACGACGGCTCCGTCTCGTGCGGTCAACCCTCGGGCCCAGCGGTGGAGATGCATAAGCGTATGGATGGTATTCCGGGCCGAAACTCCCAGTCAAAAGGATGCGCCAGATGGCGCATTACCACTGTTGAACTGCGGTAATGCGTACTCAGATGAGAATCGCATCCAGGACCACAGACGAACGCACATCAATTTTCCGCTGACCTGATCCTAAGGCTCGTCCGGATTTACGCCTGCATGGCATCGAGCGTCGCGTGGAATCCCGGCATCTCCATCGTCTGCTCGCGATCCGGCCCGGTCGAGACCATCCCGATCTTTGCGCCCGACTCCCGTTCCAGAAAGCGCAGATACTCCTGCGCCAGCTTGGGCAGGTCCTCGAAGGAGCGCACTCCATCTGTCGCCGCCTGCCAGCCCTTCAGCTTCGTATAGACCGGTTCGATGCGCTCCAGGCCGCTCACGTCGGCAGGAATCAGGTCTGTCTCTTTACCGTCGATCCGGTAGCCGGTGCACACCGGGATCTCGGCCAGCGAGTCCAGCACATCCAGCTTCGTCATCACCAGCCACTCTGTCCCGTTGATCATGTTCGAGTAGCGCAGCAGCGGCAGATCCAGCCAGCCGCAGCGACGGGGACGTCCCGTTACCGCGCCAAACTCCTGCCCGCGTGTGCGCAGCTCCTCGCCCATCGCGTCATGAATCTCGGTCGGGAAGGGCCCTTCGCCCACGCGCGTCACATACGCTTTGGTCACGCCGATGACCGTGCCGATGCGTGTCGGCCCCACGCCGGTGCCGGTCACCGCGCCACCCGCCGTCGCGGAGGACGATGTGACAAACGGATACGTCCCGTGGTCAATATCGAGCAGCGTGCCCTGCGCGCCCTCGAACATCACGCTTTTGCCTTCGCGGATCGCCGTGTTCAAAAGCGCTGCCGTGTCGGTCACATAAGGACGCACCTGCTCCGCGGCGGCGGCGTACTCGTCATAGATCTGCGCCGGATCCAGCGGGTCGGTACCGAAGAGCGCGTGCGCGATCGCATTCTTCTCGCGACAGGCGTTCTCGATATGGGTCTTCAGAATTTTGGTGTTCAGCAGGTCGACCACACGCAGACCATTGCGGTGCATCTTGTCTTCGTACGCCGGGCCGATGCCACGGCTGGTTGTGCCGATTTTCGTCCGGCCGGGCGCGCTCTCGCTGGCCAGCTCGATCATCCGGTGGTACGGCAGAATCACCTGCGCGCGGTTGGAGACGAAGAGCTGCCCGCGCGTGTCCACACCCAACCCGTCCAGCTTTTCAACTTCTTTGAGGAACGCGACAGGGTCCAGCACCACGCCGTTCCCGATCACGGCGCGGCAATCCGGCCGCAGCACGCCGCAGGGCACGAGCTGCAGAATGAACTTCTTCCCGCGGATGATGACTGTATGGCCGGCATTGTGGCCGCCGGCATAGCGCGCCACTACCGAGAAGCGCTCCGAGAGCACATCGACGATCTTGCCCTTGCCTTCATCGCCCCACTGGGCGCCCAAAACAACCGCAGTCTTTGCTCGCATCCTGAACTCTATGTCTCCCAATTCCTGTGTCGTTCAGCACCAGACTACCGCCCTGCGTCTCGCACCAATCTATTGAGATTGCTTTGTTTTCGTGGAAGGGCGGGCCGGCATCGCGCCAATTTCGAGCGATGGCTGTTGGCATCGCAACTATGGCTCGGCGCCAAGCTGATGATATACGGCGGCCGTGCGTGGACAAAGTAGCTTGGCTTCGTGTGCCGGATTCGATGGTTGACGCAGTTTAGGGCCAGGACGGTAATGGTCCCGTCCTCTTCAGAAGAAGCGCTCGCATGCAACCCCTCCATTATCGGAGCGGGTGGTTAGCTGAAATGCTCTACGAGACCAGCGGCCCCGCCGCTTCGTGAGATGCGAAATCAAAACGCTGTTCAGAAATAGTTGGGCACTATTTTTCCGACCGGCGGCGCAGCGCCATCCGCTCAGCGACCGCCAGCGCATCGTCTGCCTTTATTCGTATATCCGGCTCCACGCCGGTGCCTTCCCAGTCGGTCTTCGTGATGGGATTGATTGGCCGCCCAAAGGGCACCCGGATGTTGAAGTTGTCATCGATCCACTTCATTTGCGCCGGATGCGCGCCGCCCCCCGTCCGCTCGCCAACCAGCGTTGCGCGTTTCAGCGCCTTCAGGTCATAGCAAAACTCTTCGCCACCTGAGAAAGTCCTCGCTGATGTAAGTACATATGCGGGCTTGTTTGACAGGCGATTGCCCGCCGGCGGTGGAGAGGCCGTCCAGAACTGTTCGGTCTGGTTCGAGCGCGGGGTATAGATGTCGTTCAGGTGCGTCCGTTGCGCGAAGAGATAGGTTGCCACCAGAGCGACCATATGCGGATCGCCGCCGTGGTTGTCGCGCAAGTCATAGATGATGGCCGATGCACCATTCAGGGTCTGCATCGCCGCGGCGACTCGCGGCGCGCAGATCGCCGGATCGGGAAATCCATTGATCTTCAGATAGGCGACGTTGTGTGGCAGCATCTTCGTGGACTCGATCAGGCAATTCGACCGCATCATGTCGCTGCGGTACCGCGCCATGTCTTCGGGTGTGGGGCTCTCCGGACGCGCAGGTGTTGCCATCGGCGTATACCCCACCGCAAGGTGCTTGTCGTGGCTCACCTCCTGTAGCTGTTGAGTGAGCAGGCTGGCAAAATCCCAGCCATCCATGGGCTGGCGATCATCCCCATTCTTTTCGTGCGCGAGAAGTGCAACGGCCATCTTCTGCGCCATTGCGGGATCGAGATATGACTCCTGGAGCTTTGCGATCGCCCCGGCGATCACGCTCCTGCGGCGCGCTTCGTCGATGATCGCCGGCTCATCGGATGCTGAGGCCGCCGCTTCAGAAGCCCCTGCTGTTGTGGAGGTCGCTGCCCCGACACTCGAAGCGAAGCTCCTTCCTGCCGCAGCGGTAGTGCGCGTGTTTCGACGGACCGCGCTCGCGCTACTGCCGCCGACCGGCACCGCCTGAACACCGCCGCGCACAGGCTTCAGTGTCGGCGTATCCCCGGGATACTGCGCCTCCTTTGTGGAGGCACTCGTCGCAGCCGCTCCGGCTGTGTGGCTCAGCGAAAAGGCGGCGGCCCACACTACAGCCAATGACACGAGGGCTGCAACCATCACCACAGCAGGATGCGGCGGCCTCTCTTCGAGCATATGAAAGGCGGGGACGCCTTCGAGCCGCCGCGCCTCGATACGCCTCCGCTCACGGAAGTGCAGGCGCGGCACCGAAACTGCCAGATCGAATAGCAGATCCATCCACAGTCGCAGATGGCGCACTGTTCCCTGTTCGTCTCGTGCGCGATCGCGGAACAGCTGCAGCGCCTCCTGCGTGTACGCGTTGCGGAAACGCGCAGGGAAAAGACGCAGCAGGAGTACGTAGAGGCGCTCAGACATACTCCCCTTTCCATAGCTTCCTGGCCCGCGCCACACGCAGCAGGTCCGCCAGGCGCTCTGCTTCGCAACGCGCCAAGCGGCGCCCCAGCACTGTGAGCCGGTAATAGCGGCGACGCTCGCTGCCGAGTTTTGCGTCCTCGCGTGCGTCCATTTCTTCGATCAGCTTCTCTTCCAGGAGCGACTGGATGGAACTGTATAGTGTGCCCGGGCCGAGGCGCACGCGGCCACCGGATTGCTCCTCCACCTGGCGCATAATGCCATAGCCATGCAGATCTTCATCTGCCAGTGAGAGCAGGATCTGAAAGGCAGCCGAGGGTAGTGGGTCGAGTTTGCGTTTTGGCATATTGCTCGATGATCGGTATATCGAAGATCGATCATACGCTCGGACAGCTGTTGCTGCAAGCCGCATCTTAGGGTCTGGGAAAATAGAGATTCATGCCTGAGCTCCCCGAAGTCGAGACCGTAGCGAACGGCGTCCACCAGCGGATCGCGGGCGACCGCATCGACGATGTCTGGTTTTCGAGCAAGCGCGAGCCCATGAAGTCTCCTCCCGCCGCGATGGCGAAGGCGCTGACAGGCCGTACGGTCGAGCGTGTCCATCGCGTGGGCAAGCACATCGTGTTCGACTTTGCGCCCGACCCGAAGCGCGAGCCGGTGCAGTGGATCGTGCACCTGGGCATGACCGGGCGGCTCGTCGTCGCCGATCCCGATGTGTCGCGGCCGCTTCATACCCACGGCGTTTTGACACTGGACTCAGGGCGGGAATTGCGCTTCGTGGACGCGCGGCGCTTTGGCCGGATGGGCCTGCATGCTCCCGGCAAAAGCGAAGACGCGCGATCTGCCGGCTTCACCGGTCCTGGCAAAGAGCCGCTGCTCATCTCGAAGGCGGAGTTTCGCGAGCTCTTTCACCGCCGCCGCACTTCCATCAAGGCGGCACTGCTTAACCAGAATCTGCTGCACGGAGTTGGCAACATCTATGCGGACGAGAGCCTCTTCCGGGCGAAGATTCGGCCTCGCCGCATGGCCGCGCGGCTCACCGCAGCGGAGCTCGACCGCCTGCATGGCGCCGTGCAGAAAGTGCTGCGCGAGGCTATCCGTCTCGGCGGCTCCTCGGTCTCGGACTATGTCGACGCCGCGGGCGAGCGAGGGTTTTTTCAGCTCCGGCATTACGTTTATATGCGCACCGGCCAGCCGTGCCTGATTTGCGGGACGCCGATTCGTCGCATCGTGGTGGCTGGGCGGGGCACCCACTATTGCCCGGTTTGCCAGCGCTAATCCGGTGCACCAATGCTACGGAAACTCAAATTTCATCCCACCAAACTCCAGAAATCGGAAGAACCATGACAGGGTGTTTTCACCCAACCGAAACAAAACAAAGTGTTTCCAGATTGGCACAACAACTGCTCTAAGCCATGGTAGCCAGCGACGCACGTGGTCCCCGATACGAGAGAGGACCCGGCGATTCACCTCCGGCTGAGCAGAGTTAGGCGCCTACCAGGCCCTGCCGCCACCGGACTTTATCACCGCAGACGAACGCGGTCATTCGGGAGGCCAGTGATTGGCCATGGGACAACGCCGCCCGTCATGCGGGCGGCGTTGTTCGTACTACGGGTGCTCCATTTCTGCCTTGGGTTCTCTTCCCGTTCTGTTACCTGCGGCTCATTATGCGAGTTTTGCACTTGCAATGAAGCAGGCAAGTCAGTATGCTTGAACTTGCCTATCGAGCGGCTGATGCCCTCACGTGGACCGGAAGAGTGAGATCCAGGTGGATCGGAATCCGGAACCAGACTGAAGGCTCGCCCTACTTCGAATAGTCATCACGGTATGATCCGCGACTCAGCGCTTCGGGCTGCAACAAGCCCTCGGAAGCCTGTACGAGCGGTTAACACCAGCACGAAACGCTGTTGAGAGCAGACGATACGCTCGAGCCCGTAGAAAACACGTTGCCACGCCAGCACTCCCGTTACGCGGATGCCGCGCGTCTTCGTTTCTGGAATTCCATTCCGGCCCCCAGGACGTCTGCCGGCATTCCTGCCGTGTAGTTTGCGACAAGGAACGCTGGCGCCAAAAAGAAAGATCGTTACTGCAGAAATGCACCAGGAAGTGCACGAATGACAACAGAACTGAACTCGTCCCCGGCCCCTGAGCCGCAGGGAGCCGTGCAGGCGCAGCCCCAAAGCGCAGCTTCACCGACCCAGAACCAGCAAGGACAGCATTCGCAAGGTCAGAGCCAGGGACACCGCCGCCGCAGACGTCGCCGTAACAAAGGCGGCAAAGCCCAGCAGAACGGCGCTCCGCAGCAGAATGGCGCGTCGGCCAATGGGCAACCGTCTCCAGCGCCTGCTGTTCAGCATCAGGGACCGCCAAAGCAGAAATCGGGCAAGCGGTTCTTCCAGAAGAGTCCCGGCAATCAGGGCAGCTACGGCAATGGCAATGGCTTCCGCCCGATGCCCGGCAACGGCAATGGAAACGGAAATGCCGGAGGACGCCGCAAGAACAAGGGCGGACGCCGCCAGCAGGTTTTTGTTGGTCCTATGGACCACAGCTACCGCGGGGGGGCCAACGGCAACGTCGCCGATCCCATCACCCACTCGCCGAATAATGATTTCCGCGGCATGCCGCACAGCGGCTTTTACTCCGAAACCGATTACGTCCAGCCGGTGCCCATACGCGAGGACGCGCCCACCCGGATCTACTGCTTCATCGAAGACCTTTTCATCCTGGCCAAGATCCAGGAAGTCTCGAAGAAGCTTGGCATCAAGGTCGCCTTCCTCAAGCCGGAGAAGGACATTGTGACGAAGCTGACCGAGACCGCCGAGGAGGACCGCCCGGCGCTCATTCTCTTCGATCTGAACAACGCGAACGCGAAGCCGCTCACGTTGATTCCGAAGATCAAGGCCAAGCTCAAGCGCGGAACCTCAATCATCGGCTTCCTGGCGCACATTCAGGGCGAGTTGAAGAGCAAATCCATCGAGGCGGGCTGCGATACTGTGATGCCGCGCTCCACGTTCTCGCAGAACCTGCCGGGCCTGCTGCGCCGATACGGCACGGTTGACGAACCAGAGGACGAGTTCCAGGCGATCCAGGCTTAAGCCTCCTGAATAACGAAGAAGGCCCGCATCACGCGGGCCTTTTTTCTTTTCGGATATAGGCGTCGCATGCTATCAACGGCCATGCCGAAGGTGGCATCCACAAAGCAGAAGATATTGCGCCTTGTCTGCTGGAATGAGGCAGACGCCGAGCATCATGCGGCGGAACTGCGGCGCGCGGCCTATCGAGTCGTTGCAGAGCCGCTCGCGAATCCTGGCGGCGCAGTCCGCTACTTCCGCGAAGCCGATCCCGATGCCGTCATCATCGACCTGGACCGTCTGCCCTCGCACGGACGCGAGCTTGGCATGTCGCTTCGCGCGAGCAAGAGCACCTGCCATCTGCCATTGATCTTTGCCGGAGGGCTGGCCACGAAAGTCGATCCGATTCGAGCAGCTATTCCCGGCGCGACCTTCGTCCCCTGGGACGATGCGCCTGCGGCAATCAAACGCGCGATGGCTCAGCCACCTGCGCCACGCCTGCGCTCTCGCGAACTGCAGAAAATCGCCGACTCAGGGGCGCTTGGACGCAAACTCGACGTCAAGCCGCACGCGCATTTCGCGATCCTTGCCCCGAGTAGCGATGGTTCATGGCTCTCAGAGTTGCTCACGCCGATTCCAGATGGAGTCGTCGAGCAGCACCGAGTGAATGCGTCCACCACGCTTGTTCTTTTCATTGTCGACACACGGCGCGGTCTCGCCCAGGCGTTCACTCAGGCGCGCACATCCTTGCCGCGGAACGCCTCTCTCTGGATCGTTCATCCAAAGCAGACCAGCCCGCTTGCCGCGGATTTCAATCAGGACGATGTGCGCGAGGCCGGATTATCGTATGGCTTCGTCGATTACAAGGTCTGCGCGGTCGATAAGGACTGGTCTGCGCTGAAGTTTGCGCGGCGCGGTGTCACCAAAGCGAAGCCGCACGCGATGCGCAGGTCTGCAATTTAACTCTGTGCATCTCTCCACCTCTGATCTGCAAGCACAACAGAGGTTTCGATCTGGCGCTGCGGGACATTCCAATACCGCCGGAGCAGCCGGTCTTTCTCCTGGTCGCCAACCTTGGCAAAGCCATGCCGTTCGTAAAACCGGATCGCCCAGACGGCATCCCGCCAGGTCCCAATCAGTACCGGACTGCTGGTTAATCCACGCAGCCAATTCAGGAGCTGGCTTCCGAGACCGCGCTTCTGCTTTGAACTCAGGACATACGCGTGACGAATGAGCGTAACGTCCTTGACCCGCTGTGTTCCCATCACCGCAAGCAAGAGCCCTTCTTCTTCGTAACCCCAGAACTCAACTCCCTCACCGATCTGTTGCCGCAATTCTTCCCGGGACATGTAGGGCTCTTTCCAGCGATCGGCAGGGATGACGCCGCGGTAGACCTGCGCTCCGTCATTGATGATGCTCCAGACCTGATCAATTTCATTGTCTTCACAAGGACGGATCACTTGAAGGCTTTTCTCCTATTGCGATGGATCGAAGTTGTATTCGGCGCTAGCCCGGCGGCCAATGCATCGCCCGTCCACCCAGAAGGTGTAGATGGAGATGATCGACCGTCTGCCCGCCATCCGGTCCGGTATTCATCACGGTGCGAAAGCCGTTGCTCAGGCCCTTCTCCTCCGCAATTGTCTTCGCGATTTTGTGCAGGTGACCAACGATGCGCTCGTCCCCGGGCGAGAGATGCGCGAGCGAGGCGATGTGCTTGCGTGGGATCAGAAGGACATGCACCGGCGCCTGCGGACGAATGTCGGCAAAGACGACCGCGTCGTCATCTTCATACAGCTTCTGCACGGGAATTTCACCCGCGGCGATTTTGCAGAACAGGCAGTCCATAGGCACCAGATTATCCCAATCTATTTGGAGAAAAATCGGGGATGGCCGCCTGGCTTCCAGGGATCGTAGTCACGCGCGAACTCTGCCCGCTTGGCAATCGGCGGATGGCTGTAGGTCCAGAAGACCATCCACGGATTCGGGTCGGGAATGTCCAGCGACTCCTCCCCGAGCGTCTGGAAGCTGTGCACCGCCGTCGCCTGCGGATCGGCAACGATGCCGTGCACGATCTCCTGCCCATAGACATCCGCGCGATGCTCTACATACCGGCTGATCGAGTTGCTGATGGGATCGCTCAGGATGGAGAAGACGGTGAAGACCAGCATCAGCACCACGACCGCGCTCCAGTCCTCCACCGCAGGCACTTCCCATCGCCTCCAGTAGAGGCACACGAGCTTGTTCACGATGTGAAATGCGAGCCATAGCGCCAGCAGTGCGCCGGCGGCCGCCATCATGAGCCCATGCACGACATCGCCCAGGACGTAGTGGCCGAGTTCGTGGCCGAAGATGAACAGCACCTCATCCGGCGTTGACTTCTTCAAGGATGTGTCCCACACCACGACTCGTTTCGAGCTGCCAAATCCGGTGACGTAGGCATTCAGCTCCGTCGTCTTCTCGCTCGCCTTCATCAGGAACATGTGGTCCGGAGGAATCTTCTCGCCCGAACGCTCGACCACGCGCTCCAGTTGTTCGACCAGCTCCGGGTGAGAGCGCGACAGCGGCTCAAAATGATTGAAGAGCGGGTCGATGATGAGCGGCTCCGCATACACAGCGGCCAGCATCAGGGGAAGCGACAGCAGCCAGAACCACAGCCACCAGCGGCGAGGCGAATGGCGCACGATGGCAAACAGCAACGAGCCCACCAGCGTTGTTGTGCCGATGCTGACGAGCAATCCTTTGGTCCAGTCCCAGAACCAGGCCGGCCAGCGCTCGATGGAGAGTCCATAGGCCAGCCCGAGATGATGCCCCACGAGCGAGAGCGGCAGGTTGAGCAGGTGAATCGCGATGACCAGCAGCGGCAGAAAGATAAGCCCCTGCACCCATTTCGGCCCTGCCCAGAGCGAAGCAAAGCAACTCAGCTTTGCGGCCCAGTGCAGGCGCAGGAAGAGCAGCAGATACACCACGCTCCACACTGTGCCGACGGCCCACAGCCAGTCGAAGTCGCGGTTCAGGGCTTCGGCGCGCTTCAGCTTGTCTGGTGGAAGGGAATACGCCGGGCCCCGCTGTGCGGAATCACGAGCGACGGCCTGTGCCGCAGGCGGGCGCGCAGCCGGCGCGGATTGCCCGACGCACACCGCACCCCCCAACCCGCTCAGAAGCAGGCAGACAACCAGCAACGTCCGAAACCGCATGCCACGTTGTAGCAAAGCGGCCCGCTGCGCCGCCACTGTTCAATCTGAGCCACCCGCCTGCATGCTCATCGGAACGGCTCTGTCTTCTGCATTCGGCATCCGGTTCGGACAATGCGTCCATATTTGGACACGCCTCGCTGCAGATGGACACCTCCTATTCAGCGCCATCCAGCGTGCTCAGAGAGTTGCGCGCTGCATTTTGGCAGACCAGTTGCTTGTACTCCCCTGACGGAATCTCAAGGAGATCAGCATGCACGGCCTGTTTCTGAACCTGCGCCTGGCGCTGCGGCAGCTTCGCCGCACCCCCGGCTTCGCACTCATGGTTGTGCTCACGCTTGCGCTGGGCATCGGTGCTACGACGGCGATCTTCTCGCTGGTGGAAGGCGTGCTGCTGCGGCCGTTGCCGTTCCATGATCCGGCACGGCTGGTCAGCATCAGCGACAGCCTGAACGCAGAGAGCCTGATTGATGATGCCGGTGTCACCGCAAACGAAATACGCGCCTATTTGCGTGATAGCACGAGCTTCAGCTCTCTGGGCGGCTATACGGGATTCAGCTATGAGCTTTCCGGCCGCGGCGAGCCGGCAATGGTGAACGCCACCCGGATGACGGGGGGCGTTTTTCCCACGCTCGGTGTTGCGCCATTGCTGGGCCGCGTCTTTACCCGGCAGGAAGACGAGGGACACGCCACAGTCGCCGTGCTCAGTTATCGTATCTGGCGGAGCCGCTTCCACGGCGACACGGGAATTCTTGGCACCAAGGTCCTGCTCAACCGTAAGCCCTACATCATCATCGGCGTGATGCCGCGCAACTTCGAGTTTCCGCTCGTCGCCGGCCGCCTTAATCAATCGGAGCTTTGGGTCCCGATGAGCTTCACACCGGATGAGCTCTCTCCCACCAGTGCGGCGAACTGGGGCTACAACATGGTCGGCCGCCTCAAGCCCGGGCTTACCTTAGAGCAGGCTAACCAGGATGCGGCCCGGGTTGCGCAGGAGGTCATGCGCAACTTCCCGCCGGAGTTCAAGCAGATCCACATCACTGCCCATATCAGATCGCTGAAGGATTCGGCAGTGGACGCGGGCAAGCCGCTGGTCCACATTTTGACGTACGCAGTGCTGGTTGTTCTTCTCATCGCGTGTCTCAATGTCGCTGGGCTGCTGCTTGTGCGTGCCATCCGGCGCCGTCGTGAGCTTGCGGTGCGCCTTGCGCTTGGCGCTTCACCGCGGGCGCTCATCGGCAATTCGCTCGTGGAGGGCATTCTGCTCAGCGGCACGGGCGGTGTGCTGGGGCTGCTGCTCGCCGCCATTGCGCTCAAGGTTACCGTGCCGCTGCTGCCGGAATCCATGCCGCGCATCGATGGCATTCATCTCGATACGGGTGTCATCGTCTTTGCCGTTGTCCTTGCCCTGCTGACTGGCGCGCTCTGCGGACTTGCGCCGGCCTTCGCCGCCATGCGCACGCGCGTGAATGAAAACCTGAAGGAAGGTGGCCGTACGGGAAGCGCGGGCGGCAGCCACGGACGCCTCCGCTCCGTGCTGGTTGTCACCGAGATCGCGGTCGCGCTTGTTCTTTTGACGGCAGCTGGAGCGTTCATGCGCAGCTTCCAGAAGATGCGTGACGTCAATCCCGGTTTTCGTGCCGATCACGTACTCGTCGCCGGATACAGTCTGCCCTCTCAGCAGTATCCCAACCCAAGCGCCAGCGATACTTTCAACCGCTCACTGCTCGAGCGGCTGCAGGCGATGCCGGGAGTTGTCGCCGCAGGTATCACCAATGTGCTGCCTGCCTCCGGATTCCAGGGCGGCAGCGCGTACGTTCTGGATGAAACCGCGCACGACACTTCCGGCAGCCAGTTACGGATAGCTCCGTGGTTAGCCACCGAAGGCAACTACTTCAAGGCGATGGGCATTCGCCTTATCCAGGGCCGGCTCCTCAACGCCGATGACAAGCAGGGCGCCCCTCTGGTCGTATTGGTGAACCAGAAATTGGCCAATCGCTTCTGGCCCAAGGGAGATGCGATCGGGAGGCGGGTTCGGATCGGCACGCCGGAATCGAAGACCCCTTGGGCAACCATCGTCGGCGTCGTCGAGAACACCAAGATGAACGCGCTCGACGCTCCCGATCAGGAGCAGATCTACCCTCCCGCACAACAGCTGTTAACCATGGCCGGACAATTCGCACCGAAAGATCAGGGCGGCTACAACGGCTTCATTGTTCTGCGGTCCACGCTGCCTCCGGAGCAGATGACCAATTCGCTGCGCTCCGCGGTGGCTTCGCTCGATCCACTGCTTGCGCTGCAGCAGATTCAGACGATGGATCAGCAACTCTCTTCGAGTGAAGCGCCGCGCCGCTTCAACACCTCGATTATCAGCGCTTTCGCGTTCGGTGCGCTGCTGCTCTCCGCCATCGGCGTCTACGCCGTGATCGCGTTTACGGTCTCCATGCGTGCGCAGGAGATGGCCATACGCATGGCGCTGGGCTCGCGGCGTGGCGAGATCGTGCGGCTGGTACTCACCTCGGGGGCAAAACTCGCGTTCATCGGCTGCGCCGCGGGACTCGTGGGCGCACTCGCCATTTCCAGGCTGCTCAGCTCGATGTTGTTCAATGTGAGCGCGACTGACCCGCTTATCCTTACGTCTTCGATCGCTACGATGATCGTGCTTTCGCTGGTGGCCTGCGCGATTCCGGCACAACGCGCGGCATCGGCGAATCCGGTGGATGCATTGCGGGCGGAGTAGGCAGAGTAGGGAATAGCGAATAGGGATTAGGGAATAGGGGGCCGCCTGAGCCCTGTTGCCTATTCCCTGTTCTCAATCCAGGCGCACCAGATACGCCTCGCCTTCGCTTGGCTTCAGCTCGTGCGCAATCTCCACCGCGCGTTCCTTGTCATCGCGAAGCGGGCGAATCCGTACCCAGTGGCCGGTCGGCCCTTTGAACTCGATGACGTTCGCGCTCTGGTATTTGTGGCTCAGATGCGAGCGCAGCTTCTCCGCTTCATCTTCATGCTTGAACGCGCCGATCTGCACGCACCAACGGCCGCCAGTCGCGATGGGCGCGGGCACAGCGAAGACATCGATGCGCACCGGCCCGGTCCCCGCCATATACAAGCCCAGCGCCTTGGCGGAGGCCATCGAAAGATCCAGCACGCGGCCGGGCACAAATGGGCCGCGGTCCGTGACGTGCAGCACCGCCTGCTGTCCGGTTTTGAGATTTGTGACTCGTATCAGTGAATTGAGCGGCAGCGTGCGGTGCGCTGCCGTCATGGCGTCCTGATCGTAAATCTGCCCGTTCGCGCCGCGCCGCTTGTTGTACGGCGGCCCGTACCAGCTCGCGATGCCGGTCTCCGTCCAAACGGGCGCATGGCTTGCCACGAAAGCGAGATCCGACGCGCTCGTCACACCCGGATTTGCGGTTGCCGGCGCAATTGGCGCATTGCCCGCAATTGCCGGCGCACCGTCATGGGAAGCCGGAGCGGGAAGCAGAGTCGGCGGCGGTGGAGCATAGACGGTGGTCTCCTTGTGCCGGCAGCCCGCGATGAAAATTGCCGCTGCGAATACCAGCACGGACGCCGGCAGACGCCTACGCACTCCGCTTGTCTCCGGTTTGCTGCGTATCCGCATTGCGGACCTGCTCTTTGCGGCCCTGCTCCAGATGGTCGGCCAGCCGCGCCAGTTGTTCGGCTGCGGCCCGCAACGCAGAAGATGAGTTCTGCCGCACCTGGGGCACCACCTGATCGTTGAGGTAGGTGATCACCCGCTTCACTTCATCATCAATTCGCGGCCCAACCTTCCCGAACTGCGCATCGACCTTGCGCCCAAAATTTTCAAAGGTACTTCTGCCGCCTTCGGACGTCGTCTCTGCCATATACCACCTCGTCTGCCACAAACAGTCTCTGCGTCCGGGTGCGCTCCGGTCAATCGCGCGGCCACTTCAAGGTCTCCATCGGGTTACTGGCGTACCGATTCTCCGGGCGCTGCTGATACCCTGCATCTCATCAACCAGATGCCAATATTTCAAGCGGTACGACTGCCCACTGCCCTGGCGCACGGCTTTCATCCGGAGAAAGGTTTCGCCATAATTTCACGCCTCGTTTCCTCCGCGGCTTTGCTGCTGATGCTTACGCCGCTCTGCCATGCGGACGCTGTCGCATCTTCATCGCTGCCCGATGCACCGCAGCCGCAAACACAGTCGCAAAAGAGAAACGTTCCGCTGGTCGGCCATGGCCGGGACAACGTAGTGTTCAACGTCCATGTGGGTCCTGCATACCCGCTCAAGCCGGACGACAAATGGGACGTTATCGTTAACGGCGGCCAGCAAGCGGAACCGCTGAGCCGCGCAGACATACTGCTCTACGCGGCTCATGAGCAGGTGGTCCCGATCGTACTCGTTCCCGCACTTCTTTCTGCCGGCTGGGGGCAACTGGTGGATGCGAATCCGCATGTCGGCACCGACTCCGGCGGATTTGGCGAGCGCATCGGATATGCGATGGTACGGCAGGCTTCCGATCGGCTCACCGGCGATGGCCTCTTTGCCGTCGCTTTGAACCAGGACCCCCGCTTCTATCGGGAAACAAATGGACCGATCGTGCACCGGGGATTGCGTGCCGTGCGTCAGACCTTTATGCGTCGGAACGCCGACGGCGAGGGCAAAGATCGGATCAATGCCTCCGGTATTCTCGGCCATGCGCTGGGGAACTATCTGGCCATGGCCTACTATCCCGATGACAGTACGGGCGCCGGTGTGGCTACATCAGGTTTCGCCACTTCAGTTGCAGGCGACATGGGCAGCAAGCTGATTCAGGAATTCGGACCCGATCTCCTGCGTCTGGCCTTCCGCCGCAATCCATGAATGCGCGGGCCGCGACATATCTTCGGTCAGATCCGTCCTTATGCGGAAAGGAGGCGTCATCCGGAAGGTGCATTCGAAGTCACTACGCAGATGGGTCCGTCTGGTCTCCGCGCTGGCGGGCTTGATCTCGCTCGCCTGTTTGAGCGCCCGTGCGCAACGGAGCGCGCCAGCTCCGCCGCCTGTCGACTTTCCTGCGAGTTCTTCGGCGGCAACTGCGCCGGTCGCCGATGATGCGCTGCCCGATGCCCCCACACCAAACATCGCGATCGAACCACCGGCTGATGACGACTCCGCCGCAAGCAGCGCACCACAGCAGAACGAAAAGCAAACTTCGCCGGGTTTCCCACCCGTCAGCTCATTGCCGTCGCGCCGCCTGCCTACCGCACCCGGCGAGCATCCCGGGATTCCCTCCATGCCGCCTGCGTGCCAGGCAGCGATGTGTACCGCCGCGCCAACCGACACCTGCTGCGCTCACAATGTCGACTACTTCCAGCGCTTCGTAGATACCGGCATTCATCCGATGACGCCGCGGCAAAAGGCGGAACTCGCTTTTCGCAACACGACCGACCTTTACAACTTCGCTACCATCGCGTTCATCTCTGCGCTATCGGTAGCGACCGATCCGAACTCGGCGTACGGCCCGGGCGTTCCCGGCTTTGGCCGCAACTTCGGCGTTGCCTACTGCGAAACCGCGGTGGGCGAGTTCTTCGGCACCTTCCTTATCCCCTCCATCGCTCATCAGGACCCACACTACCACCGGATGCCGAATGCTTCGTATGCGCGGCGCGCCCTGCACGCCATCACGCAGGTCGGCTGGGCGCAGAGCGACTACGGAACGGGCATGCCGAACTACTCCAACCTCGTTGGGACGGCCGTAGGCATTGGGTTCGGCAATCTCTATGTGCCCGGACGAGACACGAGCTTCGGGTCTTCAGCCGCGCGTTACACCACCGCGATCGCTACTTCGCCCATCGATAACTTCATCACCGAGTTCCTGCCCGATGTCGCGCGTCGCGTGAACATCCGCATCGTTCTTATCCAGCAGATCGTCAATCAGGTGGAAAAGCAGCAATGATGTGGAGTGAGTTTCCAATCCGCAGTCACGGAGGAAACCCGCTGTGCATGGCGTGAATCTCTAACGTCACCGGCCCTGCGAGGACAGCATTTGATCTCCACTTCTAAGAAGGCCGGCGCCAGCAACCGCAGTCAGCGCTGGGCCGGGCGGCTGCTCACCGCGCTGCCGGTTCTCGCTTCCTTGCCATGGCTCGCCGGCACACTCCACCGGGCGTACGGCCCTACGCATTACTTCCTCAGCTATGAGCACGGCTTTCTCAAGCGCGCATTGCTGGGCGAGCTGCTTTTGCCGCTGCACCACATCGGCCTTCATGCCATTCTCGGGATCGAAGTTGTCATCTTCGCAATCGTCGTGGCGATTACGTATCTCGTCTTCCGCCGCGCACTGTTCGGGAGCGTGCAGGAGCGTGCACTGGCCGCATTTCTCCTGGCCGGGCCGGCCTTGCTGCCGCATTTCGCGTATCTTTCCGGCGACCTCGATAGCCTGCTCTACTGCTGCGCCGTGCTCGCCGTGGCCGCGCTTCTGGAGATGCCCGGAACGCTCGGGGCCTTCTGCACCATCGTGCTCAGCATTGTTGCGTTGCTTATCCATGAAGCGTTCCTGCTGCTCTTCTATCCGCTACTGCTGGCCATCATGATCGATCTTTGCCGGCGTCATCGCCTGCGTGCCGGTACCGTGCTTGCGCAGCTTGCGGTCGTCACGATCGCGATGCTCGCGATCCTGCATTACGGCAAGTGGAGTGTGCCGCATCCCGAATATATGGCGGCCGCGCAGCAGCGGACGGACATGCCGCTGGAAGGAACGGTGTTTCTGGTGCTCTCGAATACGCTGCATCAGCAGTTACGATTTGTCGCCGCCCTCTATGACAAACGACTCATCGCGGGCGTTCTGCTGAGCTGCCTCGTGTCTCTGCCCTACTTCGCCGCGCTGATCTGGATGCTGCGGGGCACGCTCGCGACGCGCGGCTATACGAGGAAAAGCCGTTGGACACTGCTGCTGCTCCTCTGCGCGCCGCTGTTGCTGCTACCGCTGGGCCACGATGTGATGCGCTGGGTCGCCGCCGTCTGCGTGAATATCTCGCTCTTCCTGCTGTATCTGTACGGAACCGGCGAACCGAACGAGCGGCGCGCGCTCACCGCGTGGACCGCCACTCCGGTCTATGGCGCGCTACTCGCTTACGCGCTCGCCCTCGGTCCCTTCGGCATCGCGAGCAACCGCCTGGTCACCAATATCGGCAACCTGCTCAGTGGACGTCCATAAGGGCATCGTCCTTGCACGCGAGATTCTTTGCCACCGGATTGCATCGCGCCATGGCGCCGCCGGGAAAACTGACCGAGTAGCCTGTCCACTTTGCCGGCTCCGCCTTGGGGTAGTCCGTGCTCAGGATCTGCGCCCCGCTTGCGATCGCGTGGTCGCGCCGCTCGGTTGAGCCGGAGCGGGCCTCCTTGGTATCCGCATCGGTGCGCGTGCGCACCAGGTAGCCCTGCCGCACCAGCGCAGCGATCTCCTGCTCAGTGCCGTCGTTCATCTCCGTGAACGCTGCATCTGGCTGGCCCGGCGCGGCGTTCGTAAACAGCACCCGCCCCCGCAGGTTCGGATGCCCTTCGAGATACACCGGTCCAACCGCGCGCTGGTCCATCAGGAAAATCACTTTGCCGCGCGCCTTCGCGAGCGTAGGCCATGCACCGGCGAGTGCTGCCTCATTCGGCGTTGCGTAGTTTCCGCGCATATCGTCCGGTGTGATCATCTCGTCCGACGAAAACACCGAGCGTATCTCGCCATCCAGCGCATCGAAGGTAGCCGGAGTGAACGGCTCCGGCGTCGCGGCATTGGGAATGTTCAGCGGCTTGCCCTGCTTCGTTTCCACCAGTATGAAGATGGGCAGGTGCTGCGGGTGCGCCTTCGACCAGTCGCGCACGATTTTGAGACATGCGGTAAAGGGTTGGCAGGTGCTGTGCTGGTCGAGATCCTGCACGTGGATCACCTTGAAGCCCGGCTTCAGCATCACCTCGGGGCTGGCGCCAGAAAAGTTATCTATGGGATCGACCGGCACGCCCGCTGCCTTCTCCACCGCCGGTCCCGCCGGATGGGCATAGCGGCCACCTTTGCTATCTGCGAAAACGTCGATCTCGATCTGCCGCACGCCACCATCGAACTGCTTATCGAGCGGCTGGTGCGCGTAGTCCAGGCCGCGCAGGGTCTCGGGTCTCTTCTTTTCGAGAAAGGCGCGCATACCGGGCAGCAGGCCAGCGTGATAGCTGTTGTGCGATCCGATGATCTGAATCTGGTTGATGCGCACCTGCGAATCGCTATCGGATGCGCCGTACAGCGCCTGTACACCTAGCCCTGCCGCCAGCAGCGCGACGGCAAAATACATTGCCTTCATTCAGAGCCCTGTCTTCATCGTAGATTCCACACCACGCGAAGTGTACCGCCCGATCATGAACCTGCTGTTGCGAAACGTGGAACGCCGCTCTTCTCGTTCGCGGCAGCGATCTCGGCGAGTAGTTCGTAGGACCGCAAGCGCGCCGCATGATCGTGCACAATCGTCACCGCGATCACCTCATCCAGGCCGAGTGCGGCCGCGAATGCCTGCAGCTGCTCGTGGACGCGCGCCGGCGTTCCATAGAAGTAGCGGGGCCACTCGCCCTCTTCCAACGGGATCGGCCCCTGACGTTCTAACTCACGCGCGGCATCCTCGGGACGCGGCACCGGCCTGCGATCACCCGAGCGAATCCGCCGCCAAAGCAGCCGCGGGCTCGCCATCAGCAACTCCGCCTGCTCCTCCGTTTCTGCGCAGAGCACGCCGACGGCAACGCTCTTGCGCGGCTCCCCAGCGTAGCGGCCGGGGCGGAGCGACTCCGTGTAATGCGTGATCGCCGCTCGCGTGTGTACCGGGCTGAAGAAGTGCGCGAACGAATATGGGAGGCCAAACTGCGCTGCTGCTTCCGCGCTCCACAGGCTCGAGCCCAGGAGCCACACCTCCGGGCCGCCCGGCATCTGCGGCGATACAGTCAATTGCGAGAACGGGTGCTCGGCAGGGAAATCGCGGTTGAGGAACATCAGCAACTCCGCAAGCTGATCGGGAAAATCATCCGCCAGGCTCGTTGCACTGCCCCGTTGACGCCGCTCGCGCCGCAGCGCATGCGCCTCCAGTGGGCCGCCGCCCGGCGCACGCCCGATCCCCAGGTCCACACGCCCCGGATACAACGCATGCAGTGTGCGGAAGACCTCCGCCACCTTGTACGCGCTGTAATGCGGCAACATGATGCCGCCCGAGCCAATCCGTATCCGCGAGGTCTCCGCGCCGATGCGCGCCAGCACCACTTCCGGCGCGGTACACGCCAGGAGATCCATCGCATGATGCTCCGACATCCAGAAGCGGTGATAGCCCAGCCGCTCCACATGCTTTGCCAGGTCGATGGAATTCGCGAGCGCCTGTGCAGGCGTCGACCCTTCGGGCACGGGAGCCTGGTCCAGAACGGAGAGCCGCACGCGCTTGCCGTCCGCCACAATGACTGCTTCACTCATAGCTATTCGATGACGGCTGCTGCCTGCTCGACTCGGACCCGCTCTACACTGGTTTCCGCATGTCCACCATTCCACCCATTCCCTTTCCCCTGCGCAGTGATAGCTATAAGCTCACCCACTGGCGCCAGTACCCGCCCCGCACGACCGAGGTCTACAGCTATCTGGAGTCGCGCGGGGGCCGGTTCCCGCAGACTGTCTTCTTCGGCCTGCAGCCTTATCTGCGCTGCTATCTCGCGGGCAGCGTCGTCACGGCTGAGGACGTCGAGACCGCCGACCGTCTTGCCGCCGCGCACTTTGGCCGTCCCGGCATCTTTAACCGGGCGGGCTGGATGCATATCGTCGAGCAACACGGCGGCCGTCTGCCAGTCGAAATACGCGCCGTCGCGGAAGGCACGCCGGTGCCAACGCACAACGTGCTGATGACCATCCGCAACACCGACCCGGCCTGCTACTGGCTGACAAATTTTCTGGAAACGCTGTTGCTCAAGGTCTGGTATCCGACGACGGTAGCCACGCTCTCCGGCGAACTGCTGCATGCGATTGAAGGCGCAATGAAGCGCAGCGGCGAAGATCCCACAGCGGCCAACATGATGCTTCACGACTTCGGCTATCGCGGCGTCAGCTCAGAGGAGTCCGCCGGCCTTGGCGGCGCGGCGCATCTCGTGCACTTCCGCACCTCCGACACGCTGATGGCCGACATGCTGCTGCGCGAGCACTACGCCGGCCCCGACACGCCGGCCGACTGGATGCCCGCAGCCTCCGTCATCGCCACCGAGCACAGCACCATGACCGCATGGGGGCGCGATCACGAGCTCGACGCCTACCGCAATGTGCTGAGCGAATATCCTGAAGGCATCGTCTCGATCGTCGTCGACAGCTTTGATGTCTATCGCGCTGCGGAGGAGATGTTTGCCGGCGTACTGCGCGAGCAGGTGCTGGCCCGCGATGGCCTTCTCGTTCTCCGCCCCGATTCCGGAGATCCTGTCCAGGTGTTGCTGCGCCTGCTCCCCGCGCTGGCCGAGCGCTTCGGCAGCAAACAGAACCATGCTGGTTACAGACTGCTGCATCCCAAGGTACGCCTGCTCTGGGGCGACGGTATCGGCCTGGAATCGATCGAGCGCATCCTCGACAACGTGCTGGCTGACGGATGGTCCGCCGCGAACCTGATCTTCGGCATGGGCGGCGCGCTGCTCCAGAAGGTCAATCGCGATACGCAGAAGTTCGCTTTCAAGTGCTCCTCGGCGACGGTGAATGGTGAGCTGCGCGACGTCTTCAAGGACCCGATCACCGATCCGGATAAAGAATCGAAGCGTGGCAAGCTCGCGCTCATCCGCACGCCACATGGCCTGGATACGGTGCACTGCCCCGGCAAATGCGAGATGGAAGGCGACCTGTTAGAGCCGGTATTTTGCAACGGCGAGGTGCTGCGTCACCAGACGCTGGATGACGTGCGCGGGCGAGCTGCGCAGCATTAGCGATCAGAAGTGCTGCCAGCCCTCCGGCTTCAGATCACTTCGTTGGCCATCCTTCACTAGCCGCATCTGCGGCGCGCCTGATTTCCGGCGGAGCATCCGCCCGATACGCTGGATCGGTACCCCGGAAATCTTCTGCGGCATTCGCGTTTTCGCGCTTGCGGTAAACAGCAGCTCGTAGTCATCACCGCCATGCAAGGCATCTTGCAGCGTTGCTCCGTGGCCGAGAGGGAGCAGCGCCGCATCGACCTCCGCGCGCAGCGCTGACTCTTCGCAGAGATGCTGCAGGTCCACCGACAGCCCGTCGCTTATGTCGATAGCCGCCGTTGCCAACCGCTGGCGTACCAGCGCGCGGCCGATCGCGATTCTTGGCTGGGGAAAGAAGTGCGGATGCTCCGCCGTTGCTCTCATCGCAGCCCGAAAGGGTTGGGATGGCACCGTAGTTCGCTTTTTGGATTGCGTCAGTGAGCGCAATTCTACGGCCGCGCCACCTAACGAGCCGGTGACATACAACGTGTCCCCGGCCTTCGCAGCAGAGCGCAGCAACGCGCGCCCGCGCTGGACCGCTCCGATCACCACGATGTCCGCTGCGACTCCGGCTGGCGACTGTGCAAGATCGCCGCCCGCAAGCGGGGCCTGCCAGCGTTCCGCCAGCCCCAGCAAGCCGTCATAAAACCGATCGACCCAGCTCAGGCGGCCACGCGTGAGCTCACGCGGCACAGCCAGCGATAGAAACACCGCCACGGGACGCGCGCCCATCGCGGCAATGTCGCTCAGGCCGCGCGCCAGGCATTTGTGCCCGATCGCTTCCGGTGGATGCCAGGCGCGGCGGAAGTGCACATCCTCGAGCGAGAAATCTGTTGTGACGACAAGCTCTTCGCCACGTTTGATGGCGAGGACGGCGGCATCGTCGCCGATCCCGACGCGCAGTCCGGCGCTGGACCCCACACGTTCACGAATGCCCTCTAGAATCGCACGCTCGCGCTGTCCCATCCCGAACAGCTTACCTGCACAAACAGAAGGGCAGACAACAGCATCGCCGTCACCTGCCCCTCGCGCTTTGTGTTGCTGCTATTTCACGCGTGCAAATCGAAACGGTCGAGGTTGGTCACTTTCGCCCAGGCGGCTACGAAGTCGTTGATGAACTTCTCCTTCGCATCCGCGCTGGCGTAGACCTCAGCCAAAGCGCGCAGTACCGAGTTCGAGCCGAAGACGAGGTCGACGCGTGTACCGGTCCACTTCAGCGCGCCGGTCTTGCGGTCATGCCCCTCGAACACTTCCCTGGCCTCAGTGACCGGGGTCCACTTCGTGTCCATACCGAGCAGGTTCACGAAGAAGTCGTTGGTTAGCACACCCGGCCGCTTCGTGAATATGCCGTGGGCGCACCCGTCAGCGTTGATGTTGATCGCGCGCAGACCTCCGAGCAGCACCGTCATCTCGGGCGCGGTCAGCGTCAGCAGTTGCGCCTTGTCGATCAGGCCTACCTCGGCAGGCACCGTAACCCCGGCCTTGCGGTAGTTGCGGAAGCCATCGGCGAGCGGTTGGAGAACGTTGTAAGCGGCAACGTCGGTCTGCTCCTGAGAGGCGTCCATGCGGCCCGGCGTAAACGGCACCGTCACCTGATGCCCAGCGGCCTTTGCAGCCTGCTCCACACCGGCGTTGCCGGCCAGCACGATCAGGTCGGCCAATGAAACTTTCTTGCCGCCACTCGCGCTCTTGTTGAACTCGGACTGGATGCGTTCGAGGCTCTTGAGCACCTTGGCCAATTGCGGGGGCTGGTTGACGTCCCAATCCTTCGCCGGAGCGAGACGGATGCGGGCACCGTTGGCTCCGCCGCGCTTGTCGCCGCCACGGAAGGTCGAGGCCGAAGCCCACGCGGTGCCGACGAGTTCGGACACACTCAGGCCCGAGGCCAAAACCTTGGCCTTGAGCGCGGCAACATCTGCATCGTCAATCAGCGGATGATCGACCGCCGGTATCGGATCCTCCCAGATCAGTTCTTCCTTCGGCACCTCTGGCCCCAGATAGCGTGAGCGCGGGCCCATATCGCGATGGGTCAGCTTGAACCAGGCGCGGGCGAATGCTTCCGCGAAGGCCTGCGGGTGCTCGAGAAAACGGCGCGAGATCTTCTCGTAGAGCGGGTCGACGCGCAGGGACAGGTCGGTGGTCAGCATGGTGGGCTTGTGCTTCTTTGACGGATCGTACGCGTCAGGGATGGTAGCCTCGGCGTCCTTGGCCTCCCACTGGATGGCGCCTGCCGGGCTCTTGGTCTGCACCCACTCGTAGTTGAAGAGGTTTTCGAAAAAGAAGTTACTCCACTGCGCGGGCGTCTGCGTCCAGGTGACTTCCAGTCCGCTGCCGACAGTGTCCTTGCCGATGCCGGTGCCGTAATTGCTGATCCAGCCCAGGCCCTGCGCTTCCAGATCGGCGGCCTCCGGCTCCGATCCCTTGTGCGACTCAGGCGCGGCGCCGTGGGTCTTGCCGAAGGTATGTCCTCCAGCGATCAGGGCGACCGTTTCTTCGTCGTTCATCGCCATGCGGGCGAAGGTTTCACGGATGAATCCGGCGGCGGAAACGGGATCGCCGTTCGCATCTGGGCCTTGCGGATTGACATAGATCAGTCCCATCTCGGTGGCGCCGAGATGCTGTTCGAATTTCTCCAGAGGCCGGTGGGCCAGCCAGGCGGTCTCGGTGCCCCAGTCAACATCCTGGTCGGGTTCCCAGGTATCTTCGCGGCCTCCGGCAAAGCCGAAGGTGCGAAAACCCATGGTCTCCAATGCCACATTGCCGGTGAGGATCAGCAGATCGGCCCAGGAAATCTTCTGCCCATATTTCTGCTTGATCGGCCATAGCAGGCGGCGCGATTTGTCGATATTCACATTGTCCGGCCAGCTATTGAGCGGAGCGAAGCGCTGCTGCCCGCGCCCCGCGCCGCCGCGCCCGTCGCTCAGGCGGTAAGTGCCGGCAGAGTGCCAGGCCATGCGGATGAACTGCGGTCCATAGTGGCCAAAGTCCGCCGGCCACCAGTCCTGCGAGTCCGTCATCAATTTGCGAAGATCGTTCTTCAGTGCCTCGTAATCGAGCTTCTGAAATTCCTCGCGGTAGTTAAAGGCCGGCGCCAGCGGATCGGATTTGGATGAATGCTGGTTCAGCAGATCGAGGCGCAGCGCTTTAGGCCACCAATGGCGGTTCTCCGCAACAGCTTTGGGGGCGTTCTCCGAAAATGGGCATTTGGCTTCAGTTGTCATGGCTTTTTCTTTCCTCTGAGGACCGCGTGTCTCAAATGGCGGGACAGGATCTACTCTGCAAGAATAATTATCGTTCTTTGCTCATGCAAACGATCGACTGTGGATTCGTTGGAGTTACTTTTGGAGCATTAGAAGAGTTCAGAGAATTAACTGATTGGTAATAATTCCGTAAAAGTTCTGAGCTCTCGCCTTCTCTTCGCCTGATGCAACTTTGGTCAGGTTGCCCTCGTCTTTCCCACTTTGGTAGGGTGGGAATGCGTTCCGGTAAATCGCATTTGCCACTGGCCCAAGTTCTCGCCAGGAACGAATCCCCACTGCTCGCGGAAGGAGACTCGGTGCTGCGTAAGCGCTACTACATTATTTTTGTGGCTCGTGAAGACGACGGCCGTCTCCGCAAGGTACCCGTTCCGCTTCACTACGCTTACGTGTTTGTCGCCGCTGCCGTCGTGGGCCTGTTCACGATCACCGGCATGGCTGGCTCCTACAGCCGGATGCTGCTTAAGACGGCGCATTACAACCAGGTCCGCTCCGAGAAGGAAGCCCTGCGGCACGACTACCTGCAGATGAAGCAGGTGGCCCGCGAAAAAGATGTCCAGGTCGCCTCACTCGGCTCTCTCGCCAGTGAAGTCAGCGCGCTCTACGGCCTGCGGCAGGGCCATACCGCCAAAGCAGGTGCCGACGCCGTTCTCACCCCTGCGATAGAGGTCGAGGAGCCGAGCGACTACATCCATACTCTGGACCAGCTCACTGCCCTGCGCAGCTCAGCGCTTTCCGGCCACATGCGCCGCGCACTGGAGCCTACCTTCGGCCTGGCTGACACTGCCGACTGGGGCACTGCCGCCGACCTGCCGACGCTGTGGCCTATCGAGGGCCCCATCACCAGCTCCTTCGGCGAGCGCCAGGATCCCTTCAACGGCGAAGGCGCCTTTCATAAAGGCATCGACATCTCCGGCAACATGGGTGAGCCGGTGCGCGCCCCCGCCGACGGCACCGTGCTGATGGCCGGGCCAGCCAGCGGCTACGGCCAGGAGGTCATGCTGGACCACGGGCATGGCATCCACACGATCTATGGCCATCTTTCCGGCTTTGCCGTGACGGCAGGCGAAGACGTCCACCGCGGCGACATCATCGGGTACGTGGGCAGCCAAGGCCGCTCCACCGGGCCGCACCTGCACTACGAAGTCCGCATCCATGACACGCCGGTGAACCCGCACAAGTACATGCGCGAGACCATGCAGGAGTTCGCCTCCAGCAAGCCGGCCAGCAATGGCGCGACCGCCGGCATGATGTAGAACGATGGCGTACCAAGCACAACGGCCTGCCCATGCGGCAGGCTGAATCATTTTTCCGGGCTAAGACCGCGTCCAGGCTGTTTTCGCGACCATCCTCTCTGCCTTTGCCGGCATCCATGTTGCGGGTATCTCGTCCCGATTGGCCCCGCGGGTTGTACCGTGTTCCTTGCAACGTATTCGAATGCTTTGAGGACGATGTCGATGAATCGTTCAGTCCGCTGTATGCTTCTCGCGCTTCTCATGATGGTGCTTGCGTCGCCCGTTTTCGCACAGGTCGCCATATCCGTCTCCTTCGAGCCGCCGGCTTTACCGGTCTATGAGCAGCCTCTGTGTCCCGCTGAAGGTTACATTTGGACGCCCGGCTACTGGGCCTGGGACCCTGACTACGGCTACTACTGGGTTCCCGGCACCTGGGTGCTGGCTCCGCAGGTCGGCTATCTGTGGACTCCGCCGTGGTGGGCCTGGGAGAACGGCGCATACCTCTTCCATACCGGCTATTGGGGCCCGGCAGTTGGCTTCTACGGCGGCATCAATTACGGCTTCGGCTACTTTGGCCACGGCTTTGAAGGCGGCCGTTGGCAAAACAACCAATTCTTCTACAACCGCTCGGTCGTGAATGTGAATGTCACCAACATTCACAATGTCTACAACGAGACAGTCGTGAACCGCGGACCCGAAAGCAGGGTTGCCTACAACGGCGGCAATGGCGGTGTCGCCGCCCGTCCGACCCCGCAGGAAGAAGCGGCGGCGCGCGAGCGCCATTTACCGCCCATCGCAGCGCAGACGCAGCACATCCAGCAGGCACGTACCAATCCGCAACTCCGTGCGTCCGCGAATCAGGGCAGACCGCCCATCGCTGCGACCGATCGCCCCGGCTCGTTCAGCGGACATGGTGTGGTCGCTGCCAGAGCAGCCGGAGCGCCATACCATCCTCCCGCGAATGTATCGGGGAACCATCCCACAGCGAATGCGGGAGAAAATCGCCAGACCGCCGCTCCGACCCACGCGCGTGAGCTTCCGCAACACGCCGTCACAACGCCGCCGAGCAGCGGCAATTCCAAGCAGGATCAGAAATATCAGCAGCAGCAGGAGAAGCTGGTGCAGAAGCAGAATCAGGAGCATCAGAAGCTTCAGCAGCAACAGGATCGGGAAGACCAGCGGGCAAAGCAGCAAAATTACGCTCAGCCTCGACAACAGCAGGTGGAGCAACGGCACCAGCAGCAGACCCAGCAGATGGAACAGCGCCACGCTCAACAGACGCAACAGGTTCAGGAGCGACAGGTCAGACCCAGCGGCGGCAGGCCGCATTGATGTGAAGGGAGAGCGTGCAGTCATTCGGGATCCAACAGTCCTGAAGGACTGCCCGCTCGAAACAGCAGCAGATGAACGTAAACGTAACCGGTGCTGGCCGTTTACTACGCGGATGTACAACACGACTACGCCATTCTTAAACTTCTCCGGAATTTCCGGTGCTGGAGGCGTCCTTTGAAACCACTGATCGCGTGTCTTGCCGTCACATCTCTCCTGTCGCTTCCTCTGCTCGCCCAGCATCCCGAGGGAGGCCATCCAGGCGGCGGAATGCATCCTCCGCCGGCGCATGGACCGGCGCCATATCACGGCTCGCCGCAGATGCATGAAGATCGCCATTACGCTGACCATCCCGGCCATCCTGACACGCCGCACGTGGACGGCAATCGCTGGATCGGGCACGACGGCGGCCCTAACAATCCGCACTATCATCTGGATCACCCATGGGAGCACGGGCGCTGGAATGGCGGCTTCGGCCCGGGACATCGCTGGCGGATCGAGGGCGGCGGTCCTTCGCGCTTCTGGTTCCACGGATGGTACTGGAGCGTCGCTCCCTACGACCTCGCCTTCACAAACGGCTGGCTCTGGGATTCGGACGACATCGTTATCTATCCCGACCCGGACGATCCGGGCTGGTATCTCGCCTACAACACCCGCCTCGGAACGTACGTGCACGTGATGTATCTGGGCTAAACCAGATAGCTCTACCCAAGAACAACGGCCTGCCAGCGCCAGGCCGCACCGGGATTACTCCGCGCGCAGTGCCTCTACCGGGTTCACCGACGCTGCACGGTGCGCGGGCAGGAAGCTGGCCGCCACAGATACCACCCCAAGCACCACCGCCACGCAGGCCAGGGTTATGGCATCCCACGCTTGCACGTGAAACAGGAGGCTGCGCATGGCGAGCGATGCTCCCACCGAGCAGACCAACCCGATCGCCAGTCCGGCTCCCGTCAGCCAGCCCGCCTGTCGCATCACGAGCCTGTAGACCGAGCTGCGCTGCGCTCCCAGCGCCATCCGCACGCCGATCTCGCGCGTGCGCTGGCTGACCGAATACGCAATCACTCCATAGAGACCGACCACCCCAAGCACCAGCGCCATCGCGGCAAAGCCGCCGACCAGCCACGCCGAAAAGCGATGGAGCAGGGCGGCCTGCGTGCCGTCGATCTTCGTGTTCATCGTCGCTTCATCGGACACGCCAAGGCCGGGATCGATCTGGTGGAGCGTACTCACCAGCAGCGGCAGCAGCGTCGCTGCATCCTGCTGCGTGCGCACTGCGAGGCTGAAGGTGTTCTGCCGCGCCTGGTTGATCGGAAAATACTCCGCGGGCCAGATGTCGCCGTCGAGCGGGCCTTCGCGAATGTCGTCGACCACGCCGATAATCTCCCAAACGGACGGATGGCCGCCTTCGTCGTTGGCGATCTGCTGGCCGATCGGGTTCTCGTCTGCAAAATACTTCCGCGCAAGCGCCCGATTGATTACGGCGACTCCGGGCCTTGAGGCGTCGTCTGCATCGGTGAAGAAGCGCCCGCGCATCAGCGTTGCCTTCAATGCCGGAAGATAGCCCGGGCTCACGTGCCGCTCGTCCACGTCATTATGCTCGCCGTGGTAGGGCCTTCCAGCGAAATGGATTCGGTCAATAGCGCAGTCACATTCCACCGGAAGCATGCTGGCGATTCCAGCCGATTCCACGCCTGGAAGACTGGAGACGCGCCGCACAACTTCGCGGTACAGCCCCTCGACCTGCTCGTCGCTGCGGTACACCGCATCGGGAGCCATCACTTCTAGGGTGGCAAGGTGGTTGGGCTCAAAGCCGAGCGGCACATGGAGCAGCCGATAGAGGCTCTTCCCGAGCAGTCCGGCGCCCGCCAGCAGCACGACGGCGATGGCCAGTTCCACCACCACCAGATTCGCTCCCAGCCTTCGCCACACCTGGCTTGAGCCGCCGCGGCCCGCGTCCGCCAATCCGTCCCGCACATCCTGAAACGACAGGCGCAACGTCGGCGTCAAGGCCATCAGCAGGGCGGCCACGAGTGCAATTGCGCAGGCAAATGTGACGGTGTGCGCACTCAAGCCCGCGCCTTTCAAAAACGGCATGTTCGCGGCCATGTCCTTCGGAACTAGATGCGCGAGCAGATGTATCCAACCGGCGGCAACAAGCACTCCTGCCACGCTGCCGAACACTGCAAACAGAAGTCCCTCGGCCGCAAACTGCTGCGCCAGCCGAGCGGGCGTTGCGCCGAGCGCGCCTCTGACGGCAATCTCGCGCCGGCGGCTTTCCGAGCGCACCAGCACCAGGCTGGCCACGTTCACGCACGCGATCGCCAACAGCAGAACGGCACCACCCAGCAGAGCGATAAGAATGGGTCGCACATTGCCGATGATGAATGCGGAGAGCGGCACTACGCTGGCGCTGAGGTTGCGGCCGGTGATGCCATATTGCCGCTGCAATTGCCGCGCAATGGCCGTCATTTCAGCTTGTGCAGCCTCCATGGTCATGCCGTCATGCAGTCTGCCGACTCCCATGAAGGGATAGAACGTGCGCGAATGCTCGTGAGGCGATAGCGAGTTGATGGGAACCCAGAACTCAGCGCCTCCACTCGGCGCAAAGGAGAACGTGCGCGGCAGCACGCCGATGATGGTGTACGGCCGGTCATCGAGGTCTGCGGTCTGCCCCACCACATCCTGTCGTGCGTCGAAGCGCCGCAGCCACGTTCCGTAACTCAGAATCGCTACATCCGGACCGTTCAGCCGATCCTCTCCAGGATTGAAATCTCGCCCCAGAATGGGCCGAACACCAAGTGTGCTGAAGAAGCTGCCGCTGACGCGTTCCGCCTGCACAGGCTCCACGCCAGAAGCGCCATGCAGCAGAAAGCCGCGCCCGCTGTAAATGGCGAGAGACGTGAAGGATCGATTCAGTTGTTGCCAGTCGAGAAAATCCGGGTAGGACAGCGGCCAGACAGGCGACTCGGCGCTGCTTTCGTTCACCGACATCAGCCGCGTCGGATTCGCATACGGAAGCGGCTGCAGCAGCGCTGCGTCTACAAAGGCAAAGATCGCCACAGCCGCGCCGATACCCAGAGCCAAGACCATGAATCGCAGTGATGGCGAAGCTGGGATTCTTCACCATCTGGCGCAGCGCAAACCTGAGATCGCGCAGCAGGTTGTCGAGCCACTCCACGCGGTCCTTCAGATAGAAGCGCTCCTGTGCCGCGCGCACATTGCCGAACTCGATCTTTGCTTTGCGCCTCGCCTCATCCTCGCTCAGGCCCTCTTGCTCGAGATCGTCCGCTTCGAGTTCAAGATGCGATTGGATCTCCTGGGCAAAATCATCCGCGCTCCGCCTGTGTTTGAACATGGCTACACCTTTTCGCTCTCTCCTACGCTGCTGCCGAGAATCAATCCCATGGCGCGCGTCAGGCGCTGCCACTCGCTCGTCTTTGCCACAAGCTGCGCGCGACCCTTCGCGGTCAGCGAATAAAAGCGTGCCTTGCGATTGTTCTCACTCACGCCCCACTTCGCGCTGATCCACTTTCTGTCCTCGAGCCGCTGCAGGGCCAGATAGAGCGATCCGTGATCGACAAAAAAGACCTCTTCGGACTGACGTTGTATGGACCGCGCGATGCCCTGCCCGTGACACGAGCCGAGCACGAGGGTCTTCAGGATGAGCAAGTCGAGGGTGCCCTGCAGCAGGGCGATACGATCGTCGGCGTTGTCGGAACTGGCTGGGGTCGTCATCCGACCTGAGCATCGCACTGGCTTGGGTCGGATGTCAACAGGGGTTTTGGCGCTGAATAGGGCCGCGCTATAGTTACGATGACCAAATCACGGTAGATCAAAGCCCGCGACCACGTGCGAGAACTGCTCTCATCGATTCATGCGGGGCTGCAAGTGAAGAAACCCGGCCATGCAACCGTCGGCAAGCATGGCACGGACGCGCCACCCACCCCCTCAGCATGCCATATGGCCATCATTCTGTTCCGATGTGTCAACGCGCCGGCGCGTAGTAACCCGATCGCACAACAATGTCCCTCACACGTGCCGGACCCTTCAACGCGATGCGATGAAATGCGCCATTGTGTTTCAACTCTGCCGGCTTGTAAATGAGACGATACTGATCGCGCAGGTCCATGTCGATCGTGCGCAGGTCTTGACCGATCGCCGCATCGGAATCATCTGCCTGAAAAACTCGACCGCCAGTTTGTGATGTGAGCTGCGCCAAGGTCTTTGGGCCATCCGAAAACCTCGACTCGGGGTGTGCACGGAATGCATAAATGGCAGTGTTCGAGCGCTGACACATTTCCACCGCCTCATTCAGATAGGCGTGGCTGGCATTGTCCTCGCCATCGGAGAAAAGCAGAATGAAATTCGCGCTGGCCGCATAGTTTAGTTTGCCGAACTGATTCATGCATGCCCGGTAAATGCTATCGATGATCGCTGTGCCGCCCATCCGGTTCCATGTATTGGATCGCACGCTTCGCAAACCGGCATCTAGTAGGGTTCTGTCGTTCGTCCACGGCTGTGCGATCGAAGATTCGAAATCGAAACGCATCACGAATGCCTGATCCGACCTTTGGCGGATCAAATGACTAGCGTATTCCGCCGCGATCGCACGATTGCGCGCAACATATTCTCCTACCGACACGCTCGTGTCCAGCAAAATGCCGGCACGAATCGGAAAATCGAGCAGCGGCCGGAACACCAAAACCTGGCTTGGCGCGTTGCCATTATCGAGAACCTTCAGCTCATCCAGCTTAAGATCATTGACTGGAAGCCCGTGTGCATCCGTCGCATGGAATGTTAGGTCGACCTCATCCACTGAGACGCTCAGGCTGTAGGGAATGGCGGCTTGTGGAAACGCGCAGATCCTGGGGATACAGGCACACAGGATGACATTGCAGATTATGGACCGCCGATGCATGTGCGAGAAAGTATAGTTCTCTTGCCCCGGCTGTGCTTTCAGCTTTGGAGGCTTTCCACCCGTACCGTGATCCCCATCGTATGCACCGCGCCCGGCGCCAGTGTGATCGCATTTTCTGCCGCGTTCGCCGGTTCTACACAAACAAAATGAGGCCATGCGTCTGCGCCTAAATCCGCAAGAGCGGCCGCCTTCGTCTCCCACGGGTTCCAGACCACGGTGCTGTTCGATCCGCGCTTGTCGATGACGATTCGGCGCGACCAGCCGGGATCGGATATCGTAACCGTGGACTGCGTATTCAGATGGAGCTGGTCTGTCTCGCCGGTGAAGCGGATCGCCCCTGGTGACAGATGCTTGCGCACGGCTTGATGGGCGCGGTCGAGATACTCCGTGTCGCCCACCCCGCTCACCTCAATCTGCCGCACATTGCTGACTGAGTAATAGGCGTGCAGCGCCTCTTCGAAATTCAGCGGGCTGTCGCCGAGATTCTCCACTTCGAGCGCAAGCGAAAGCGTCTTGCCCACGACCACCTCGTAAACCAGCACAAAATGGTCGAAGCCCAGATCGCGCGTGGTCTGGTTCGGCAGCAGCTTGAAACTGAGCGCAACAGCTTCCGGCCGCTGCTCGGCAGCGACCACCTCCCACGGCAGCGTGCGTGCGAAGCCATGCATGCCGCCCGGAAGACCGCCCTTGCGCTCCGCAAACCAGGGAAAGACTAGCGGCACACCACCCCGGATCGCCTTGCCCGGTATGAATTGGCTCTTCGGGCTGAGGAATAAGACCGGCTGCTCCGCACTTCGCGGCTGCCACTGCGTGACATGCGCGCCCTGCAAATAGATCTCCGCCGTCGCTGCATCCGTTGCGATCGTCGCGCGCGTCAACCCGCCCGGATCGTCGTCGAATCGGACCGCGCCGTTCAGTCCGAAGCGCTCATTCAATTCCTGAACTGTAGCCATGCGAGATGGGATGCGCCTTTAACTATCCAGCTTCTTCGTGACCAGCTCATTCAAAAGCGCGGGGTTCGCCTGCCCCTTCGACGCGCGCATCACCTGGCCGACGAAGAATGCCGCCACCGTCTTCTTGCCGCCGCGATACTGCTCCACTTGTTTCGGATTCGCCGCGATCACCTCGTCGATCATCTTCTCCAGCGTTGCCGTGTCGGAAATCTGCTGCGGCTTCTCGCGCTCGTAGACCACGCCGAAATCCTCGCCTTTTTCAAACGCGATATCGAAAATCTGCTTCCATTGCTTGCTTGAAAGCTTGCCCTCTTCCGCCAGATCGGCGGCCAGCACCACGCCATCCATCGTAACCGGCGACTGGTCGAGGTCGAGCCCCTTCGCGCGCAGGCGGCCCATGAGCTCGCTCTGCACCAGGTTTGCCACGCGCCGCGGATTCTTCGCGCGTTTTGCCGCAGCCTCGAATGTGTCCGCAAACTCGCGCGTCGCCGTCAGCGACTGCGCATCCTGCTCGCTGATCTCGTACTCCCGCACCATGCGCGCGCGGCGCGCCTCGGGCAGCTCCGGCATTGCCGTCAGGATCTCCTGCTGCCAGGCATCGCTCACGATCAGCGGCGGCAGATCCGGCTCGGGGAAGTAGCGGTAATCATGCGCCTCTTCCTTCGAGCGCATCGAGAAGGTGCGCCCCTCGGCGGCGTTCCAGGAGCGCGTCTCCTGCACCACGCGGCCGCCGGACTCCAACACCTCTACCTGCCGCTCGATCTCGTACTCCAGCGCGGCACGGATGAAGCGGAAGCTGTTCACATTCTTCACTTCCGTTTTGGTGCCGAATTTTTCCTGTCCGCGCGGCCGCACGCTCACATTCGCATCGCAGCGCAGCGAGCCTTCTTCCATGTTGCAGTCGCTCACGGCGGTGTAGAGGAGGATCTCCTTCAGCCGCGTCAGGTATTCATAGGCTTCATCGGGCGTGCGAATGTCGGGCTCGCTCACAATTTCCACCAGCGGCGTGCCGCAACGGTTCAGGTCGACATAGCTCTTCGTCGCCGAATCGGCAAAACCCTCATGCAGACTCTTTCCCGCATCCTCTTCCATGTGCAGCCGCGTGATGCCGATCCGTTTGATCCCCGCCTCGGACGGCACTTCGATCCAGCCATGCTTCGGCGAGCGGCTGATCATACTGCGAAATCTGGTAGCCTTTCGGCGAGTCGGGATAAAAGTAGTTTTTGCGTGCGAAAACCGACCGCGTCCGCACTTGGCATTTCAGCGCCGTCGCGGCGAGCACGGCAAACTCGACGGCTCGGCGGTTCAGCACCGGCAGCGCGCCCGGCAACCCCAGGCATGTCGGACAAATCTGCGTGTTCGGCGCCGACCCGAACCTTGTCAGGCACCCGCAGAAGGCCTTGGTCGTGGTCAGGAGCTGTACGTGCACCTCGAGGCCGATCACCGGTTCGTACTTGGTTAACGCTGCCCGCGTCGCGGAAGTCGATGTTGCCGTTGCTGCCATATCTGCCGTGGTCCTATTCCGTGTTTGCCTGCTTTTACGCCGCTACCACGAGTGTATCGCCCCGACCGGGATGCCTGTCCCCACAGGTTCCAGTCCCGAAACGGTCTGGCCTCCTCTCACAACCTCCCTGCAGGCTACCGCTTCGTACTCAGCAAAGACGTGCAACGGTAATGACCCGAATCCGTCAAATCCTTGCTGGCGTTTGCAGATCCTGCAACCGTAGGATCAGCAAAAGGCAGGACAGCCATGGAACTCGCTCTTGTTGAATCCAGGGATGAACTCGACCGCGTCGCACCGGCGATCCGCATGCTTGCCGCAGATACCCTGCATAACCAGGACACCACCGCGCTGCCGGATTACTTTCTGCCACGCGTTGCCGATTCGCGTCGTCCGCGGGTGGTCGTCTGCTACGAGCACGGTCAGTTGGTCGGCGTCGTCTATACCGAAGAACTGCTCTTCGCCGGCCGTCCCACGGGCTGGGTCTTCGGCGGCGACCGTATGGGTCGGGGGCTTGTCCTTGCCGCCCCGGAGCGCGAAGCGGAAGTGATTGCGACCGCCTGTCAGCATCTGATGAGCAACGGAGTCCATGCGCTGCGACTGTGGTGGCGCTCCACCGGCAAGGAGATTCTGCCCGTCCTGCGGCTCCAGCGTCCGGGTCTTCAGGTCTGGTGCAAGTCGGAGATCCGTTCGCAGGGCGACTGGCTGAACCTTGTCCCGGATGAGGTTCCGAATGAGAGCGCGAGTTACGAGAGCTTCCTGAATACACTCGGCCCGCATACACGCCGCAATCTTCGCTACTACCGCCGACGGGCTGAGGAGCAGGGCTTTCAGTTCGTCCCTGACATCTCGCTCGCGGCCTACGAGTCCGCAGTCCGCTCGTTGAATCGGCAGGCCGATTCTCCCGAGACGCGCGAGCACGATGAGCGCGACCATCGCTTCTTCGCGCAGTTCGGTCACTCCGGAAGCCAGTTTGGCGCGCCGGTGCTTGCCGGCATCGCTGCGCCGGATGGCCGTCTCGTCTCGGTGCTCTCCGGGGTGCGCGCGGGCAATCATGTGCATCTGCTCTCGCAATACAACGACGAATCGCTTGACACGATGAGTCTCTCGCTTGTGCTGCGTGGCTACCTTATCGAGCGTCTTATCGCCGAGGGCATCATCTCCATGCACTTCGTCAACGGCGCCTCCGGCGCTTTCGGACGCTTCTGCGATCCGGTGCTGATGCGCACCATCTCCATTGACAGCCGCCGCTCCGCGCTTCATCCCGTCAAGCTCGCGACCGCGCACGCGGCACGCCGCTGGCAGCGCCGCGGCCACTGGGTGCCGGTGCGCCTGCGGGGATTGCTCGGCAGCTACATGGCATCGCACTAACGCTTACGGCTGGCCCTTCCCCCCGCCGGCTCCATAGATGTTGCCCGTGGTGTAGCTTGCATCTTCCGCAGCGAGCTGGACGTAGATGGAAGCAAGCTCCGCCGGTTCTCCTGGGCGGCCGAGCGGATAATCGCTGCCAAACTTCATATATTTCTCCGGCTGGGCTCCGCCGGTCACCTGAAGCGGTGTCCAGATCGGTCCCGGCGCGACGCCATTCACGCGAATGCCCTTGGGACCGAGTTGCTTGGCGAGCGACTTCACGAAGTTCATGGTGGCCGCCTTGGTCTGCGCGTAATCGTACAGATCGGGCGAAGGATCATATGCCTGCTCCGATGTGGTGGCGATGATGGTCGCCCCAGGCTTCAAGTGCGGCAGGGCGGCACGAATAATCCAGAAGGGCGCATAGATGTTCGTCTTCATCGTCCAGTCGAAGAGTTCCGTCGTCATCTCGAGCAGATCTTTTACCGAATGCTGCCGGCCCGCATTGGAGACAACAATGTCGAGGCCACCCAGCCCGGAGACCGCCTGGTCCACCAGTTGCTTGCAAAATGCCTCGTCCCGAAGATCGCCTGGAATGGCCACCGGCTTGCGGCCTGCGGAGCGAATCAGCTCCACCACCTCGCGCGCATCCGGCTCCTCAGCCGGTAAGTAGTTGATGGCCACATCGGCGCCTTCGCGCGCATACGCAATCGCCGCAGCGCGGCCCATGCCCGAATCGCCACCGGTGATGAGCGCTTTGCGGCCGAGCAGCCGGCCGGAGCCTTTGTAGCTGGTCTCACCATGATCGGGACGCGGATCCATCTTGCCGGCCAGCCCCGGCCATGTTTGGTTCTGATCTCTGAATGGCGGCTTCGGATATTTCGTAGTCGGGTCTTGCACCGGCTGGGCTGTGGATCCCGTCGGAGCCGGGCTCGGGCTCTGCGAGAAGGCTGGGCCTGTGGCCGCGGCCAGTGTCGCAAGCCCCGCTCCGATGCTGCCGACGACCTGCCGCCGCGAGAGTGGCTTTTCCTGATGAATGCTCATGGGCTGCTCTGTCTCCTGCGACTTAGGAGCACAAAGCGAGAGCGGCGAGTTGGCACGGCGCGCACAAATGGTTTTAGCAAAACAAAGCACGCCGCTCTGTCTGGCTTATAGGTAACTCGGCAACACGGATATTAATCAGGGCGTGGTGAACGGGTTTATGGCGAGAAACACGGAATGGTCAGCAGATCGCAAATGTCGCCGCTCTGCTGTTCCCGCGCGTTCTGCGCCGGGTCCGTGAACAGTCCCAGACCCCAGTTCCATTGAATAAAGCGGGTGATTGAGACGAAGTCCATCTGCTGATGCGAGATCACGCCGGTCTTCGCAAACGGAGAGATCAAAATCACCGGGACCCTCATGCCCAGGCTCTGAGAATTGGGAAACTGGGGTGGGGGAACGTGGTCATACCAGCCGCCGCTCTCATCCCACAGGACGATGATCGCCGTATCTGGCCAAACCTGCGAGCCCTTCACCATCTGCACGAAGGTATCCAGCCATTCGATGCCGTTGGCCGCATCGCCAGAGCCAGGATGCATGCCAACCGATGGACCCGGAGTGATGAACATCACGGAAGGCAACGCGCTATCGGTGAGATTGTTCTGAAAACTGGTGAACGAAAAATCCTGCAGGTTCGCAGAATATTGCGTGCTGGTGAAATATTGGAACGGATTCTCCTGCGGGATATAGTTGCTGCACGTTCCATTCACAGAAGTGGCATAGTTTCCCTGGGCATATATCCAGGAGACCTTCGCCGTATTCATCTGGTCTCCGATATTCGTTTCCGTCAATGGAGCAGCAATCGACCCGCCGCTCTTTGCCTTTTCAACCGCGCTGCACTTGTCGTAGTAGGGAAGGCTGCCGGCCGTGTGATCGTCATGCACGGTGGCCGCCATCATGTACAACATCTGGGCCGGTTCGGTGTTCATCGCGGAGCCGAAGAAGTTATCCGCCAGCACATACTGCTGGGCGTACTCCCACAGCGTGGTGACGCCGTAGACCTTTCCGTCCTTGGCGGTGCCGAAGACGCTGTTATCGGCATACTGCATCGAGAGATCGCCGTTGGTGTAGGCGAACTTGTCCATCTTGCCGCCGTCGTAGCTCGCTGTGTATGTGGTGCGGTCGTGGTTCAGATTGGCATTGTTGAGATTGGGCAATAAGGTAGGCGTGACCGTAGCGCCGCTTGCATCTACCTGCGAATACCCCGGTACAGTCGGGCCGAGCCCATTCGCGCCGGGATACGTGCCGAACAGGTTGTCAAAGGAGTGGTTCTGCAGGATCACCACGATGAGGTGGTGGATTTCCGATTGCGCCGTTCCCTGTGGCAGCACGGTCACGGTTGCGGTCGCGGTAGCCGTCTGGCCGCCGCCGGTTGCAGTGATCGTATACGTAGTGGTGGCGGACGCAGTGATTGCCGCAGACCCGTTTACCGGCAACGGAGCCGTTCCCACCGCAGGCGCGATGCTGACCGTATCGGCATTGCTGCTGGTCCAGGTAAGCGTCACTGTACCGCCGGTGGTGATCGTCGTGGGACTCGCTGTCAGCATAACGGTCGGTAATGGCGTCGTTGTGAAGGTCACCGTCGCCGTAGCCGTAGCTGTCCCGCCGGGACCGGTAGCCGTGATCGTGTAGGTAGTCGTGCTGGTCGGCGCCACAGTGGCCGAGCCGGACACCGGAAGGGCTGCGGCGCTAACGCTCGGAGCGATGCTCACCGACGTGGCATCGGTGCTTGTCCAGGTCAGCGTGGCCGAGCCACCGCTATTAATCGCGGTGGGATTCGCTACCAGGGTCACGGTCGGTGGCGGACCCACGGGCGTAACAGTAATTGTCACGGATGACGATGCGGTCCCACCTGCGCCGGTAGCCGTGATCGTGTAGGTGGTGGTGCTGGTCGGCATCACGCTGGCCGAACCCGACAGCGCCAGAGCAGCCGCGCTGATACTTGGCGCAATCGTAACCGAGGTCGCATTGGTGCTCGCCCAGGTCAGCGCGACAGATTGTCCGGCTGTGATCTGGCTTGCTGCCGCCGTAATGCTCGCCGTCGGCGCTGTAGTCGGATCGGTAGGAGGTGCTGAGGAGTTACCCCCACCACACGCGGCCAGGGTAAGTGCGAGCAGCGCCGCCCCCAGAGCGCCAAGAGCCCGTCCGCGCTGGAGCTTGTTGTACATGACTTAGGCCCCCCGGAGGATGCTCATATTGGCACCGGACTAACGGCGCATTTCTGATGAACATCGGAAGATTAACACTCTGTGACTTACAAGTGCAGATGACGACTGAGTACACCGAAGATTCTCCCCTGTACCGTGGTCAGATCGAAATTGGCGGCTAACGTGAGCGACCCCGGCCCGCTCTCGAGAAATGCCGGTTGCCGTCCGTATGGTGATCGGCAAGTATTTTCAATCCTCCAAAAACTCCTCCAGAGGGCTCCCGAGGGAGCAGCTGCGGACCGTCCTCCGGAGCGTGAACCGGGGACCTAAATCGAAACGGTCCAATCCCGCATAGATCGGTGCGGCGTTCCGGCAAATCGGAAGCATCGTTCGCGGCACAGTAAAATCAAATCAGCATGGTCCTTCCCTTTGTTCGCGATGCCCTCGCGAGCATTGAGCACACCGACAGCTTCGAGCGTGTGCGACGGCATCTCAGCCTCGCGCGAGGGCGCCGCCGTGTCTCCGGGCTCACGGCCACGGCCCGGGCTCTTACGATCCCGCTGTTCGCGCACGCCGCGCAGGGCCCGGTCGTCGTCCTGGTCGCGGACAATAAGGCCGCCGAATCGCTGGAGCTGACGCTGCGTGCCGCAGCCGAGCTTACCGGCGCCGTCGAGCCCAAGCGTATCCTCCGCCTGCCCGCGCACGACGTGCTGCCGTTTGAAAACGTCTCGCCCCACCCGGATGTGCAGGAGCAACGTGCCTCCGTCCTCTGGAAGATCGCCTCAAACCGCGCGTCGATCGTGATAGCGCCAGTCGAAGCCGCGTGCATGCGCCTCTTCGACGGACCCTACTACGCGGGCCTGGCCCAGCAACTACGCCGCGGTGAAGAGGTGGACATCGAGATGCTCGTCGAGCACCTCCGCGCCATCGGCTACACGCAAATGGACATCGTCGAGATGCCCGGCCAGTTCACGCGCCGCGGCGGCATCCTCGATGTCTATTCGCCGGAGATGGATCGTCCGGTACGCATCGACTTCTTCGGCGACGAGATCGAGTCCATCCGCAAATTCGAGCCGGAGTCGCAGCGCTCCTCGACGCCGCTGGACGAAGCGCTGCTGCTGCCGCTGACCGAAACACCGGTCTCCGAAAAGCTGCTGGCCGCCGTGCATGCGCGCCTCAGCCGCTCGCGGATGGAAGCTGCGGGAGACGATGCCGCTACCGATCTGGTCACACGCGCCGTGGCAGCGGGAGGCGTCACCGTCTTTCCCGGCTGGGAGTTCTTCGCTCCTGTCGCTGGCGCCGACCGCACTCTGTTCGATCTCCTCCGCAGTCCGCAGATTTTCGTGGAAGAGCCGGCCATGTTGCAGAACCAGGCCGAACGCTGGTGGAACAAGGTGGAACAACGCCATGAGCGAGCCGGTATCGGGGGACTGATCACCGCGGCGGACATCTACCTGAATCCGTGGGAGCTAAAGGACAGGATCGCCAAGCTGCCCGGTCTTGAGCTCGATCAGCTCGGCGCTGTCGATGTGCTGGATGAGGACGTGAACGCGCCCACCGAAGTGACGTTTCCCTCGCGGCCTACGCTGCGCTTTCACGGTTCGATCCCTGCCTTCGTCGAGCAGTTGAAGTCGCTCAGCGCACAGGAACATCGTGTCATCATCGCTGCGCCCAACCAGGGCGAGGTGGAGCGCCTGGCCAACCTGCTGCGCGAATATGGTTTGGCGTATCGGCTCGGCTCGCGCACGCAGCACACCGGCTCCGAGACCATTTACGACGAGTCCAGCTACCTGGGCGGGGACATGCGCACGCCCATCATCGTGCGCACGGCGATTGCCAACGGCGTCAGTTTCCCCGAAGCGAAGCTCGTCATCATCGGCGCGAACGATCTCTCGGACGACGCCGATGTCGCCGCGCGCCCGCTGCCTGCTCGCTCGAAGTCAAAGACTGCAGCCTTCGTTTCCGACTTCCGCGACCTCACGGTCGGTGACTATGTTGTCCATGTCGAGCACGGCATTGGCCGCTATCACGGGCTGAAGGAAATCCAGCAGGACGGCCTGAATGTCGAGTTCATGGTGCTGGAGTTCGCCGAAGGCGCACGCCTCTACGTGCCGCTGACGCGTCTGGATCTGATCCAGAAATACCGCTCGACCGATGCAGGACCGGCGCCGGTGCTGAACAAGCTGGGCGGCCAGCAGTGGGCCAAGACCAAAGCGCGCGTGAAAAAGGCCATGGCCGACATGGCGGACGAACTGTTGAAGCTTTACGCGCAGCGCCGCGCGGCGGAGGGCCACGCCTTCCCGCCCGATAACGAGTTTCAGCGCGAGTTTGAAGACGCCTTCGACTACAACGAGACCGACGACCAGCTTTCGGCCATCGCGGACATCAAGCGCGACATGGAATCGAACATGCCGATGGACCGCCTGCTGTGCGGCGACGTTGGATACGGTAAGACCGAAGTCGCCATGCGCGCCGCGTTCAAGGCGGTGCAGGACGGAAAACAGGTGGCCATCCTGACGCCAACCACCGTGCTCAGCTTTCAGCACTACGAGACCTTCCGCCGCCGCTTCTCGCAATTTCCCATCAACATCGAGATGATCTCGCGGTTCCGCACGCCGAAGGAGCAGAAGATCATCCTCGAGAATCTCGAAGCGGGCAAGATCGACATCCTGATCGGCACGCATCGGCTGCTCTCGAAGGACTTGAAGTTCCAGGACATCGGATTGCTGGTGGTTGACGAAGAACAGAGGTTCGGCGTCCGGCACAAGGAGCGGCTGAAGCAGCTTCGGCAGCAGATCGACGTGCTCTCCATGTCGGCTACGCCCATCCCACGCACGCTGCATATGTCGCTGGTGGGGTTACGGGATATGAGCGTCATCGAGACGCCGCCCAAGGACCGCATGGCAATCCAGACCGTGGTGGCGAAGTTCGATGAGAAGCTTATCCGTACGGCGGTGGAACTGGAGCTGGAGCGCGGTGGACAGGTGTATTTCGTCCAGAACCGCGTCGAGACTATCTATGAACTCGCGGCCAAGATCCAGGAGCTCGTGCCCCAGGCGCGCGTCGGCGTTGGTCATGGCCAGATGGGCGAAGCCGAACTCGAAAAGACGCTGCTTGCCTTCATGAATCACGAGTTCGACGTCTTCGTCGCGACCACGATCATCGAGAACGGCATCGACATCCCACTCGCCAATACCATCATCGTGAACCGCGCTGACCGGCACGGGCTTTCTGAGCTCTACCAGTTACGCGGACGCGTCGGCCGCTCCAACCGCCGCGCGTATGCCTATCTGTTAATCCCGCCGGAGCAGGAATTAACCGACGTAGCGCGCCGCCGTCTCGCCGCGCTGAAGGAGTTCTCCGATCTTGGCGCAGGATTCAAGATCGCTGCGCTCGATCTGGAGTTGCGCGGCGCGGGCAACATGCTGGGCGGCGAGCAGAGCGGCCACATCGAAGCCGTCGGCTTCGAGATGTACACGTCGATGCTGGAAGAGGCGGTTTCCAAGCTGAAGGGCGAAGAGAAGCGCGATCACATCACTACGCAGCTCAATCTCGGCATCAGCCTGCGCATCGACGAAAGCTACATTCCGGAGGAGAACCAGCGGCTGCGCGTCTACAAGAGAATCGCCGGCGCGCAGGACGAAGCCACGCTGGCCGATGTGCGCGCGGAGCTTGAAGACCGCTATGGCGCGCTGCCGGAGAGCGTCATGCACCTGCTCGACGCGGCGACGCTTCGCCTGACATCCGAACGGCTGGGCGTGCAGCAGATCGATCGCAAACGCGACCAGCTTCACATCCGCTTCAGCGAAAAGGCGGAGGTCGATCCGGGCCGGCTGATGAAACTTGTCGCGCGCAACGCAAAGAAGGGCGCACAGTTCACGCCGCAGGGCGTGCTGCGCTTCCCGCTGGCGGGCATGAAGCCTCAGGAGGTCTTCGCGGAGGTTCACGGTCTGCTCGATCAGCTTGCGCTGGAGCCGGTGACTGCATGAAGATGACTGATCTCAGGAGATATAGTTGCGGAAATCTCATATCGTCTGCCTTGCCGGTGCAGCTCTGCTAGCCGGCAGCATTTCCAGTTCAGCTCACCCCGCCCAGACAGGCGATGCTGCATGGAACAAGCTCGCGGATCACTATTTTGATACCGCCTATTTTCCCTATCAACCGACACTGGGAACGCTCGCCGGCTTTCATCAATACGACACGCAATTGGAACGGTATGACCGCGCATCCATCGCGAAGCAGACAGCCACGCTTCACGATTTTGAGCGGCGTGTCTCTGCCTTTCGCAAGAATGACCTTGATGAATGGACCGCGGGAGACCGCCAACTCGTCCTTAATAACATCCACAGCACGCTGCTGACGCTGGAGACGATCCGGCCCTGGGAGAAGAACCCGGATTTCTACTCGACTGGCATCACCAGCAGCGCCTTTTCGCTGATGGAGCGCAAGTTCGCGCCACCCGAAGATCGCCTGCGTTCCCTTATCGCGCGCGAGCGTCAGATGCCTGCTGCGCTTACGGCAGCCCGGCAAAATCTGCGCGACTGCTCGAAGATTTACACCGAGATCGCACTCGAACAGCTTCCCGGCGACATTGATTTCTTCCGTCATGACGTCCCCGCCGCGTTCTTTGAGGTCAAAGACCCAACGCTGTTGGCCGAATTCAAGCAGAGCAATGCAGTCGTCATCAACGCGCTCACGAGCTATGAATCGTGGATGAAGGGCGACCTGCTGCCGCGTTCGAACGGCGACTTCCGCATCGGCAAGGATACGTTCGCCTTGAAGCTGCTCTATGACGAGATGGTGACGACGCCGCTCGATCAGCTTCTCCAGATCGGCTACGCAGACCTGCACAAGAACCAGGCTGCGTTCAACGCGCTGGCCCACGAGATCGATCCGAACAAGTCACCGCAGGAAGTTCTACTCATGCTGGGCAACGATCATCCTGCACCCGATCAACTGCTCGCGAGCTTCCGCGACACCTTCAATGGCCTGATCGGCTTCATCCGGGAGAAGCACATCGTCACCATCCCGTCGGACGTACGGCCTACGCTCGAAGAGACGCCGCCCTTCATGCGCGCGACAACGCAGGCCTCCATGGATACGCCGGGACCCTTCGAGACGCACTCCACCACCGCGTACTTCAATGTGACTCTGCCGGAGAAGTCGTGGAGCGCAGCACGGACTGCCAGCTACATGCATGCGTTCAATCGCGGCACTATCGTCAGCACATCCGTGCACGAGGCTTATCCCGGCCACTATGTGCAGTTCCTTGTGCTGCCGGAGGTGCATTCCAAAGCACGCAAGCTGCTGGGCGCGAACACGGACGTGGAAGGCTGGGCGCACTACTGCGAGCAGATGATGCTGGACGAGGGCTACGGCCAGCCCGGCGCCGGCGCGAAAGATGCGCGCGAGGCAAAACTCATCCGCCTGGGGCAGCTGCAGGATGCGTTGCTGCGCGATGCACGCTTCGTCGTCGGAATCCGGATGCACACCGCAAATATGTCGCTGGATGAGGCGAGAAAGTTCTTCATCGAGCAGGGCTATCAGTCACCCGAGATTGCGGATGTCGAAACCAAGCGCGGCACCTCCGATCCGACGTACCTGTATTACACGCTCGGCAAGCTGGAGATTCTGAAACTGCGCGCGGATGTGGAGAAGAAACAGGGAAAGAATTTCTCGCTGCAGAAATTTCACGATGAGTTCCTGCGCCAGGGCTTCCCGCCCATCGCGATCATCCGCCGCGCCATGCTCGGCGACGATTCACCCGCACTGTAGTTCTTCTATAGTTCTTCAATATCCCGCTTGAGGGGCAACTCTAACTGCCTCCGGACGCGTCCGTATAATCGCGACATAGGCTGTCGCCGATCCACGCAACAGCGTCATCATTTTTTTCCGAAGGACATTCCGGCTTCATGAAAAAAATTCACAAAGCAGTCATTCCGGCTGCCGGCTTTGGTACGCGCTTTTTGCCGGCCACGAAAGCAATTCCCAAGGAAATGCTGTCGCTGGTCGACAAGCCGCTGATCCAGTACAGCGTGGAAGAGGCGCTGGGTGCGGGCATCGACGAGATCATCATCGTCACCAGCCGTGGGAAATCCGCCATCGAAGACCACTTCGACATGAGCCCCGAGCTGGAGTGGAGTCTCGAGGAGCGTGGCAAAACAGAGCTGCTGGAATTGACGCGCAAGGTTTCGAACATGGTGCTGGTCTCCTACGTGCGCCAGAAGGAGCCGCTTGGCCTGGGACACGCTGTGCTACAGACGCGCGATATGGTCGGCGACGAACCCTTTGCCGTCATCCTACCCGACGACATCATCGATGCGGCGACGCCCTGCCTGAAGCAGATGGCCGACGTCTTTCAGCAGGTGCAATCCAGCATCCTGGCAACGCAGATCGTTGAAGGCCCGGCCATTTCGTCGTATGGCGTGCTGGACTCCGACCCGGTAAAGGACAATCCGCGCCTGCACGCTGTGAAAGGCCTGGTGGAGAAGCCGAAGCAGGCCGATGCGCCTTCAAAAAATGCGATCATTGGCCGTTACATTCTGACTCCGCGCGTCTTCGAGCTGCTCGAGAGCGTTCCCAAAGGCGCAGGCGGTGAGATCCAGTTGACTGACGGGATCAAGGGTCTGCTCGATAGCGAAAAGGTCTTTGGCTACACCTTCGAAGGCAAGCGCTACGATGCCGGCGACAAGGCGGGCATGCTGCAGGCCACGGTCGACCTCGCGCTCAAGCGCCCTGATCTCGGCCCCGGTTTTCGTGAATATCTCAAGCAGCTCAACCTATAGCCGTCGAGCTTGGCATTGACGCGTGTGCTGCGCTCGGCAGCGGTCCGGTACGGGCTGCGTCCATCCTGAACAGGCAAGCGATAGGAGGACGAGTACCGCCGCCCACGGCCTCCGCGCATAAACAGAGCCCGTCTCGTAGAAGGGGTGATCATTGGATTGCCGGAGGCAGGCTCAAGGCCGGAGGCCCGCCGGCCGGGTGAGCGCCGCTGCCTCAGCCAGGGACAGATGGGGCGGCAGCGGTTCAGCGCCGGTGTGGGTTGCATCCTCATCCCGCGAGATACTTTTGAAGAGCAGCACCTTGCCGTCCACGTGCACATCGATGTGCGAACTCTTCCAGTCCGTCGGCGTCACCGGCACGCGAATGACGCTGAAGTGGCTGCCCTGATCGATGTGGCCGAGCAGTCCGAAGCCGAAGCTGACCCGATCGGTGAGATGGCCCTCGATACCGCAGAGCCGCTCCGCCGGCATACGGATGAAGATCGCCCCGGCCAGGCCGTGAACCACGCGCTCATCGTAGCTGGAAGGCTCAAAGGCGGGGTTCGGGCGAAAGTCGATACGCACGCAGTCGCCCCGCATGCCATTCGCGGTAAAGAGGAATGCCTGCGGCAGAATCCCGAGCAGCTTGACCAGGCGCGCTTCGTCCGCGCGGCGGTCGGCATCGGCAGCACGCAGCCCAGAGGGATCGCCGGCCAGCGCAGCGATGCGGCGATCTTCGGCGGCTGCCCGATCGGCAGAGACCGGCTTGCCATCTTCGGCGATCAGGCGCCGCAATAGGCCATCCGGCGTCTCGACCACGTTCTCCAGCCATAGATGGCCATCCGTGCGCGAGGAACGTTCGACCGAGGTGTAGCGGAAAAATGTGCGATGCTGTCGCGCCTGCTTTTCGTTCTGCACCATTGCGGTCACCACCTGCAAAGGCGTCTTCTGCTGCGCGAACGAAGGCAGGGCCGCCGCCAGCAGGCACAGGATAAGCACCATGCGGAACAGAGTGGACAGGGTGGTAAGAGAAATGAGCGACTTCAGAGTCAATCTACCTTTACCGGAGCACCCGAGCTGAAGGCGGCTTCACGCCGCCGTGTCTGCTTGGCGCAACGCCCGTGCTTGAGTCGTCTACCCATGCTCTCTTTGACGCAGCCGCCGGGATTGCGTTCCCTGTCCACTTCTCGTCTGACGGAGTACTGCGATACCGGGACGGGACCGATATGGAGTTCATATTCTCAGAATACGGGCCTGCGGCTTAAACGAGTATGAAGCCGGTCAGCGGGAGAGCACGGCGAGTTGCATCGTTTGCGAACACCGGAAATCGCAAGCGGACACCAACCACGATCCCATCGTGGGCGTGCCGTATTCAAATCAGCGACTTAGGATCAAGGTAAGTTGGTGATTGACGTGCCCTCTCTCTGGCATCGGCCCCCGAGTGTTCCTGTTTACCGGAGCAACCATGCCTACCCTGCTTCAGGATCTTCGCTATGCCCTGCGCCAGTTGCGGCATAGTCCTGGCTTTGCTTTCGCGGCTGTGATCTCGCTCGCCCTGGGAATCGGGGCAACCGTGGCCGTCTTCAGCGTGGTCTGGGCGGTGCTGATGAATCCCTACCCGTACCGCGCGGCGGACCGCATGGCGCACATGCGGCTGGTGGACAAGTCCGGCCAGGAGCGCTTTATCGGACTGACGGGACAGCAGTGGCAGATCATCCGTCACGCCGCGCCTGTCGAGGACGCTTTCATCTCCGACCAATGGAGCCTGACGGTCACCGGCCACGATTTGCCCGAGGATGTGCAGGGCGACTACGTCACCTCCAACATGTTTCAATTTATGGCGGTGCCGCCGATACTCGGGCGCGGTCTGCTGCCTTCCGATGCGGTCGATGGGCACGACCCGCAGCCCGTCGTCGTGCTGGGTTACAAATTCTGGCAGCGACATTTCGGCGGAGATCCTGGCGTGCTGGGCAAGACGCTGCAGCTTGTGCGGAAGAACTACACGATCGTGGGTGTGGCTGCCCCGCGATTCACTTGGGATGATGGCGACGTCTACCTGCCGCTGAAGGTCACGCAGGATCCCGTGCGCGCGTACTACGTGGGGCTGCGACTGAAGCCGGGCGTGACGCCTACGGCAGCCGGCGCGGCACTGACTCCACTGGTTCACGAATTCGCGAAGCAGACTCCAAATCATTTCCCCAAGGATGCGTACACGTTCCGGCTGGTGGGGTTGAACGAGGACTTCGTAAAGCAACTGGGCGGCACGCTCGCGCTGCTGTTCAGTGCAGTCGCATTGCTGCTGGCCATCGGATGCGGGAACGTTTCGATTCTGCTGCTGGCCCGCGGCACGGCGCGGCAGCATGAACTGGCGCTGCGCTCGGCAGTAGGCGCCAGGCGAAGCCGCATCGTCCGCCAGCTGCTCACCGAGACGCTGGTCCTGTCCTTCACGGGCGCGGCTCTGGGCGTTCTGTTCGCATACAAGGCGGTCGGAATCATCGTCGCCATGTTGCCCGACTACTCCTTTCCCCACGAGGCGACGATTGGCGTCAATCTCCCGGTGCTCCTGTTCAGTGTTGGAGTCGCGCTGCTGACGGGGATCTTCTTCGGGCTCTGGCCGGCGCTGCGGCTTTCGCGGCCGGATGTCGGCCAGGTGATGCAGTCCGGCTCACGCAGAGTTGCCGGGCGGCTGGGCGGTCGCGCGACAAACAACATTCTGATTGCCGGCCAGATCGCGCTGACCCTGCTGATGCTGGCCGGGGCCGGCGCAGCGATCCAGGGATTTCTGCGGACTATGCACACGCCGCTCGGCTATGACCCGCATAACGTGATGTCGGTGGGCATCCCGGTCCATGACGGCACGTACAAGACATGGGGCGAGCGCGCCGCGTACTTCGAGCAGCTACAAAAGAAGGCGGCCGCGGTCCCCGGCGTCACCATGACGGCCATCTCCAGCAATGCCACGCCGCCCAATAATGGATTTGAAACGCAAATCGAGTTTCTGGGCAAATCGGCACAGGACGAGCAGAAGGCGCGAGTAAACTTCGTGAGCCCCACGTACTTCCCGGTATTACGTATTCCCCTGAAACAGGGGCGCATCTGGGATGAGACGGAGACGCGGAACGGGGCGCATGTCGCGGTCATCAACCAGACTCTCGCGCGCCGGTATTTCCCCGCCGGTGACGCGATCGGGCACTCGCTGAAGATCCCGGAGCTCCGGGACCAGCCGCCATACAGTCTGACTGCACGGGACGGTTCGGGATGGCTGCAGATTGTCGGCGTGGTCGGGGACAAGCTTGACGACGGCCTGCGCAAGCCGATCAAGCCCGAAATCTTTGTGCCCTACACGATCAACATGGGGATGTACACGCAGATCCTAGTCCGGTCGGAGGTCTCGCCGCTGACCCTGGTGCACGCGATCGGGGCCCAGGTGAATTCGGTTGACCCGGATCAGCAGATCAATAGCCGTGTGCAGGATCTGGAGCAATGGATCACCGGCCAGCCCGAGGTGCAGCAGGAGCACCTGGTGGCGTGGCTCTTCGGATCATTTGCCGCGCTGGGTCTGGTGTTGGCCGCAGTCGGGCTATACAGCGTGGTCTCGTATACCGTGGCGCAGCGAACAGGCGAATTCGGCATCCGGATGGCGCTAGGCGCACCCCGCGTGCACGTTCTGCGTATCGTCTTTGAGTCGACCGTGATCAGCGTTGGCTCCGGCATGGCTGCAGGGCTGGTGCTGACGCTCTCTCTGCAAAAAGTGCTGGCCCACTGGGCGGAGGGTAGCTCGCGCGATCCGCTGGTGGTCATGGAGGCGGCGGTGCTGTTGGCTCTGGTGGCAGTGCTGGCCTGTCTCATTCCCGCCCGGCGCGCCTCCCGCGTCGACCCGGTAACAGCCCTCCGTTATTGATGATTTAATTATCTATTGAATACCTACGATGATTACTTGAGGGCGAGAAATGGTAATCGCGCGCACGGCCCGGTGAATCGCCAACGTGTGATATTGGCCGTTTTACGCGGCATTTTGGCCAAATTAGGCCTTAAGGCCGCCACAGAACGATGACAAGCACGGCGGCGACGGCTCCCTCTTGCAAGGAATTGCTTGACGGGTGCAGATGAGCGTGCCGTATTCTAGGAATTGACCCCATTGGGAAGTTTGGAGGTGTCGTTCATTGGCAGAGGTTCGTGTGCAGGAAGGCGAGCCGCTCGAAAATGCATTGCGTCGTTTTAAGCGGAAGGTGCAGCAGGAGGACATCATCAAAGAGGTAAAGCGTCACTCCTTCTACCTGAAGCCCGGAGAGCGGAAGCGCGTCAAGGAAGCACTGGCGCGAAAACGTAACCGGAAGAAGGCGCGTAAAGAGCAGGACTAACGTAGAGCAATCCCCCGGGCCCGCAGATCGCATAAGACAATCGCGGGCCCTCGGTGTCTACGGCTCATGGCGGCTCGCAATGCCGCCTGCATGACTCGATCCCCCTCCAACTCTCCTCCCCCAAAGGTTATGGCAGTTGCAGTAAGCCGCTTCGGTGGCCGGGCCCAGGTAGATTGGTTCGATTTTCGAGGAGGGCGGGAGCAGCCGGCCACGCAATGTGGCGGCAAGCAACCGGGTCATGGAATTCCAGGACAAGATACTCAGGTGCGTGGATTGCGGCAAAGATTTTATCTTTACCGCCGGCGAGCAGTTGTTCTTTCACGACAAACAGTTTCACAACGATCCCAAGCGCTGCAAGGCGTGCAAGCTGAAGCGAGGCGGCGGCTCCAGCGTCCGGGCAGAGACTCGGACGCATTGCTCGGTATGCGGGCAGGAGACGACCGTTCCTTTCCGTCCGACGCAGGGACGACCGGTGCTCTGCCGATCCTGCTTCGAACAGAATCGGCGCAGCGCACCGGCAACGCAACCGATTCCCGGAGGGCAGGCCGTCGTTGCAGCGATGGCGCAGTCCGCCGGGGCCGGTAGTGAATCGGCGGAGGCTGCGCAGCCCGAGGTGAAGTCCGTGGGCTGAAGGCTTGTGGATTTGACGGGAGCGATCAGGACAGACCGGTCACGCTTTATTGCGGCCGGTCGTCGTACTAGCTGGTTGCTGCGGCTTTGCGCCGTGTTCCGTTCGCCTTCTTGGCATGGGCGCCGGCGGTAGCGTAGTCGGGCTGGCTGGCCTGCTTTGCCTTCTGCTTCTTGTCTTCGTGAGTCACCAGCAGCGCCTCGATCTGTAGCAGCAGGTCGTTCGTGTTCATCGGCTTGACGAGCATCTGGTCGGCGCCTGCGTCCTCCCACTCCTCGCCGGGAAGAGGAAATGCGGTGAGCATGGCGACCGCGGGGTCGTACTCCGCGCCGCGAGCCGCGCGGACGACCTCCATGCCGGAACGCTCGTTCTCCATCCGCATGTCGGTAATGACCATGTGATATGTGTTGGCCCGGATCTTCGATTTGGCCTCCCGCGCCGAGGCGGCAGTCTCAACATCGAAGTCATGGAGTTCGAGAACGGCCTTGAGGGTCAGGAGGATCGCGAGCTCGTCATCTACCAGCAGAATGCGTCGTTTCATGAGTAACTTCCTTAGAACAACATACCAGCAGGGACCCGGTGGAAGGGCGCGCGCAGGGGAGGCGCCGCGACTCCAATAGACTGAGAACGTGGAAGGATACCACGTAGAAAACTTTGGTTGCCGGGCCAGCCAGGCAGACGGTGACGCGCTGGCCGCGGAGCTTGCGCGCGGCGGACGCGGCGCGGTTTTGGCGCGGGATGCCGAAGTCGTAGTGCTGAATACCTGCGCCGTCACGGCGGAGGCCGAGAGCAAAGCGCGCGCATATCTGCGGCGGGTAAAACGGGAGAATCCGGCGGCCCGTGTGGTGGTGACCGGCTGCTATGCCCAGCGCGCGCCGGAGGAAGTCGCCCGATTGACCGGCGTGGATGCCGTGGTCGGGAACAGCCACAAGGCGCTGCTGGGGCAGGTGGTGGCGCGACTGGAACAGTCTGGCCGTTCCGGTTCCGGCCTGACGGACGGGGCAGGATTTATCCCTCTGACGGAGGTAGCCGGCGCGGGTGGCGTTCCGGTGCTGGCGGATGACCGCTTCGCCCATGCCAATCTGGCGGCGGAGAATCTTTCGGCATCCGAGGACACGCGTCCGAACCTGAAGGTGCAGGATGGATGCGGGAACCGCTGCTCCTTCTGCATCATCCCGACGACGCGGGGCGGCAGCAGATCGGTCCCTCTCGAAACCGTATTGGACCGCGTGCGCGGCTTCGTCGAAACCGGCGGAAAGGAGCTGGTGCTCTCGGGCATCAACCTGGGGCGCTGGGGACGCGATTTCGCCTCGCCTTTGCGGCTGGAAGATTTGGTTGCCGCGATTCTCGACCAGACGGCACTGCCACGGTTGCGCATCAGCTCCGTCGAGCCGATGGACTGGAGTGCGGAGCTGCTGGCGCTTTGCCGGCACTACGGGCGCGAGGATGCTGCGCCGAGCGGGCCGCGGCTAGCGCGGCATGCGCATCTACCTCTGCAGTCGGGCTCCGACGCGATCCTGCGGGCGATGCACCGCCGCTACCGGCCCTGGCACTATGCGGAGAAGCTTGCGGCAATTCGCGAAGCCATCCCGGACGCAGCGATCGGGGCAGATGTAATGGTGGGATACCCAGGCGAAACAGACGCTCTGTTCGAGGAGAGCTATCGCTTCATCGCGGAGCAGCCGTTTACCTATCTGCACCTCTTCCCGTTCAGCGCCCGGCCGGGGACGGCAGCCTGGCTGCTGGCCAAGGAGAAGCTCGTCCGTGACGAAGCGGTGCGCGAGCGGATGAAACGGCTGCGCGCGATTGATGGAAGTCAAGCAAGCAGCGTTTCGAGAGCGCGTGAGCCGGGGCAGGTTATCTGTTGTCACGCTGAAGGCGAGCGACGATCTCCAGGCGCGCGGGATGACACCGGCTTTGAGCGATAACTTCCTAGCAGTTGAAATTGCTGGAGATTTTTCTGCGAACCAGATGCTGTGGGCCAGCGTATGTCATCGAAAGAATGACGAGAATGGCAGCGCCGCGGTGGGCTGGTGTGCCATCCCAATGGCTGAGGGTGAATTTTAGGCCCGATGCTATACTCGTCCAGCGAGGGTGCGCCCTCGACAACTTCGGAGGAATGCCATAGCACTCGACAAACGATCAGCCAAGTCCTTTATCCGCACCAATGAACGTATCCGCGCGAAAGAGATTCGCGTGATCGACGATCAGGGCGAACAGCTCGGCATCATGCAGCCGTTTGAAGCCCTGAAGATCGCGCGAGAGCGTGGACTGGACCTGGTGGAAGTCTCCCCCAATGCCGTGCCGCCCGTATGCCGCATCCAAGACTACGGCAAGTTCCTTTATGAAAAGGACAAGAGCGAGCGGGCTGCGCGTAAAAAGCAGAAGGTCATTGTGGTGAAGGAAGTGAAGTTCTCCGTCACCGTGGATGAGCACGACTACCAGACCAAGAAAAACCAAGCGGTCCGCTTCCTGAATGAAGGCGATAAGGTGAAGGCCTCGCTGCGCTTCAAAGGTCGCCAGATGGCGCACCGGGAGCTGGGCTACGCCATCATCAACCGCCTGATCCAGGACATGGGCGAGGTGGGCATTGTGGAGTTCATGCCGCGCATGGAAGGCACCACGCTGCATGCGATCCTGGCGCCCGGCAAGAAGTCCGAGGCGCAGCGCGCGCCGAAGCCGCCGGCGCCCAAGCCGCCTGCCGCACAGCAGACGACAGTGAGCACGCCGGTTACGGCGCAGCAGTCGTAAGCGAACCGGCGTGAACGCGCAGACTGAGTTCAAGCTGCGCACCGCAACGGCCGCCGACCAGGGCGCGATCCGGGAGTTGATTGCGGCGTCTGTCCGCGGACTACAACATGAATACAGTGAAGGCCAGCGCGAGCAAGCGCTGGCCTCTGTGTTTACGCCGGACACGCAGTTAATCGCGGACAAAACGTATTTCATCCTCGAAGCCGCGGACGGCACCCTAGCCGGATGCGGCGGATGGAGCTGGCGGCGGACGCTCTACGGCGGTGATCATCACCATGCGTCACGGGATGCCGGGCGGCTCGATCCCGCAAGGGATGCGGCGAAGATCCGCGCCTTCTTTGTGCATCCGCAGTGGGCACGGCGCGGACTGGGTACGCGGCTTCTGAAGGCATGCGAGCAGGCTGCCCGGGACGCGGGCTTTCGGCGCGCAGAGATGGGCGCAACCCTCTCCGGCGTACAGCTATATGAGCGCCACGGCTACCGGCGAGTGGCGGAAATTCTGGTGGATCTGGCGGGCGGCGAGCGGCTGCCGGTGGTGCGGATGGAGAAGACACTGACATCTTCTGAAAATTAGTCGATACTGCTCGACGGACATGCCGAAGTTTCGCGCTACAACAATCGACGAATACATTGCCATGCAGCCTGTGCCGACACAGGTAGTGCTGGAGCGCGTCCGAGCCACTGTCGGCAAGTCAGTGCCGGATGCGGAGGAATGCATCTCGTACGGCATTCCGGCCTTTCGGTTCAACCGACGCATCCTTCTCTACTTCGCCGGATGGACGGAACACTACTCGATCTATCCTGCAAGCGATGCGATGGTCGCGGCGTTCGAAGGCACACTCGACGAGTACAGGGTCAGCAAAGGGACGCTGCGTTTTCCGCTGGAGAAGCCGGTCCCGGTAAGACTGATCGGGCGCATTGCGAAGTTCCGGGCACTGGAACTGGGCGAGCGCAGGAAGACGGGCACGCCGGCGCCGAAAAAGGCTTCGAAGGAGAAGTAGTCATTCCTTCACGGTGGGAGAAATGCGCTAGAGTAGTGGGCATTTCCGGTTCTGGGGGCTATCGTGTCGGCACGTACTCTCTGCTGTGCATCCTTTCTCGCTGCAACCTGCTGCTTCCTCGCTTCGCCTGCCTCAGCGCAAGTTCCAGCCGAGGCTTACCAGGCAAAGACGATCTTTATCCGTAACAATGCCGGCGGCGCACCGCTGGAGAACGCGGCGGACGAGGAGCTGTCGAAATGGGGACGGTTCACGTTGGCCGACGATGAGGCGAGCGCGGACATCATTCTCATCTTCTCGAAGAACGGGATCACGAACACGGAAAAGAGCGAGAACAAAAAGGACGGCACCTGCTGCGACACGAGCTACGGCGCCAGCTTCTCGCCGGGCGCGACCGCGCGCGCGTATCTGAAGGGGCACGGGCCTGGACCGGGATCGCTGCCTTTCTGGCAAAGCGGCTGCGGTGGCATGACGCAGAAGGCGACCGGAAAGGGCTGCATCGATGCGTTTAAGAAACAGTTTCCACGATAATTACCGAAGCCCAAGGATTTCCTGGGTTGTTCATCCTCGGGCCAGGCCAGCGCGCCGCCCAAAGGCAGAGCGCCTTTGAAGACTTAACGCGGCGGGGCCATGAAGGGGAGGAGCTCAAAGGTCACGGATCTGCCCGGCAAACGGGAAGGCCGTGCATATTGGATCTTGATCTCTGGCCCCATATTGATTCCGCCCTCCGCTTTCAGAAGCGACAAGACCACACCGTCCTGGAGCTGCACCTCATTCTTGACGACAAAGGTTTCCAGGAGACGACTGCTGGCGTTGGACAGGTCGGCGTCCTCGCTGAATGCGAGAGGAGACAGCGGAAGTGACAGGGACTGGCGGTGTTCCTCGCCGGGCCTTCCCTTGTCGTTCAATGTGAATGTGACAGTATCCCCTGACTTGCGCACTATGGTCAGGTCGACCTCTGCTCCGGATTCTTTGTCGACGAAATGCCCCAGCCAGTTATTCACGTTTGGATTGGTGTAAGGGATGTAAGTAGGCGCTTTGGTGGGTATTCCTTGTGTTGCCATAGATCACCTCGATTTGGGGTAGGACGCCTCCCGGTGCTGATACCAGAAGCGTTCTCGGCGAAAATAGAGGTGGGTTGCTGTGCCGTCAACACAACTGGCGCCTAATTCTCGGCTAACAACTAAGCCATGTGGTTTGTGGCAGTTGCCGATGAGTTTTAACTGCGCTTCCGCAGCGTTCACCGTTCGTGAACAAAAGACTCCCGCCTGCCAAGCAATACCTGAGGATCAACATGAAGCCCCACCATCCGCTCCATGAAGACGTCCGCGCGCGCATAGTGCGAAGACGTGATGCGCGCCGGCGGCAGGTGTTGGAAGCCCATGGACTCGTAGAGTGCAATCGCACCGGGCAGGCTCGCGTTGCTTTCGAGATACAGCCGGGTCGCGCTCGATGCGCTCGGCCGCGGCGATCGCTGTCTCGATAAGGCGGCGCCCGATGCCTTGGCGGCGCTCGGATGGCGCCACGGCCATCTTTGCCAACTCATACTCTCCCGGAACCATGGGGATGAGCGCGCAGCAGCCGACTCGGGCGTCGCCGCGCACGGCCATGAAGATGCGTCCGCCTGGATCGAGGATGGCCTCCTGCGGATGCCAGAGGACGTCGAGGTCGGCGGGCTCCAGCCAGAAGTAGCGCTGGATCCACTCGCGGTTCAGTTCGAAGAAGGCGTCGGCGTCGCCTGGTTGAAATTCCCGGATCGTGACATCGGACATGGGCTTAATCCTTCCGTCTCTTTCGCGATGGCTGATTCAAGGCTAGGATGACTGAAGCGATATGTCCAATATGTGAATGCTCTTGATTGAGACGATCCTGATATGAAAGAGGAAATTGAGCTTCGTCACCTGCGCTACTTCCTGGCTGTCGCGGAGACGCTGCACTTTGGCCGCGCGGCAAAAAACCTTGGCATGGCGCAGCCGCCGCTGAGTCAGCAGATTCGCCGGCTGGAGACGATGCTCGGCGCGCCACTGTTTGAGCGCACCACCCGGGGTGTGACGCTAACGATAGCGGGCGCGATGCTTCGTGAGCGCGCCACCGCGACAATGACGCGGCTGGCCGATGACCTGGAGCAGACGCGGCGCGTGGCCCGCGGCGAAGAGGGCCGGCTGACCGTCGGCTTCTCCGGGTCCGTGATGTTCACCGAATTGCCTGCGGCCATCCAGCGCTATCGGCGCGCTTATCCGCAGGTCGAGGTGCGGCTGCGGGAGATGTGGACCTCCGAGCAGATGCCGGCGCTGGCCGACGGATCGATTGATATCGGCTTCCTCCGGGACGGGGAGCAGCGGCCGGAGCTCTCGCTGACCCCGTTGCTACGCGAATCGTTCCACGTAGCGCTGCCGGCGGACCATAGGCTGCGACGCCAGCGCACCCTGGATCCGGCATCGCTCGAAGGCGAGCCATTCGTACTGTTCTCACGGCGCATGGGCAACCTGGCCTACGATCGTACGATCCGCTGCTGCCTGGATGCCGGCTTCCAACCACACATCGTGCAGGAGGCGCCGCAGTTCCCTACGCTGATTCGCCTGGTGGCCGCCGGACTGGGCGTCTCGCTGGTGCCGGCGTGCGTGGCAACCATCGCTTTTCCCGGAGCGGTCTTCCGCCCGATCCGATCGAAGCGCTGGACCTCGGTGGATATTGGAACACGGCTCGATGGGACAAGCGCCACAGCGGCGGCGTTTGTGGAAACGGTGCGGGGGCACTTCAGCATGACAGCATCGGTGGCCAGTCGCTCGGTGCGTGCATAACGGAGCCGCTCAGGCACCGTGCGCTATGCCTGCCCCGCAAACGAGGGAAGCGCGGAAATTCTCGCAGTGGCGCGTGCGAGCTGGCGGGCTTCCGCACGGCGCAGACGCAGGCCGAGAGTGGCCATCCGGTGGCAGCGCAGGCACAACGTACGCAAGTTCGAGAGATCGCATTCGCCGCCGCCTTCGACGACGGGGACGATGTGGTCGGCCTCCCAGAGTGAGCGTCTGGTGTAGCTCGTCAAATCCCAATAGTTGAGCAAGCGCTGGCGGGTCGCGCCACGCGAGCGCTTCAGGATGCCTTGTGCGACGAGCGTGTCGACGCGGCAGCTATTACAGACGCCGCGATCGCGTTTAAGCACCTGCTCGCGGAGATAGCCGGGATTGGAGCGCAGCCGCCATTCATGCACGCAGTCGTCGGAACAGAAGGTGCGGCGCCCTTTAGGAACTTCAATCGCGCACCACCGGCAGAGGCAGCGTCCGCCGGCGCCGCGCGGAAGCGTGCGGTAGGAGGCCCAGCCTCCGGGCATGGTGCGGCGGGTACTCATCGTCTCTGGTTATAAGGAGAAGTCGTGTGCGCCGACAACGAATGGGAATCGAGTTCGTTACCTCCGCTGCGAACGATTGGTGAGGGCATTGCGTGCGGTTGCTGTCCGGTCATGGACAGCGGGAACGTCGGATGGACAGCTTTCGCCATCGCTGCTGATTTGCAAGTTGTGGGCAGATCAGGAGAATGCCTGGGAATTGTTTGGATGGTCACTTGCTTTGTGTCTGCGTTGGGAGAGGCAGAATGACGCTAATTCAGGATGTTCGTTACGCGTTGCGGCAGTTGCGCAAGACCCCTGGTTTTACCATCACGGCTGTGCTGACCCTGGCGCTGGGCATTGGGGCAAATGCCGCGATCTTCACTCTGGTGAACGCGGTGCTCTTGAAGAATCTGCCGGTAGCCGATCCGAAGACGCTGGTGTGGCTGGGCGACACGAATGATTGCTGCGTCGGTCAAGGGGTGCGCAAGAACGAAGACTACGCGATTTTCTCCACCGCAACGTGGCAATACGTAAAGAAAAACACGCCGGAGTTCGAAGAGCTGGCGGCGATCCAGGCCGGATTTGAATACCGCCCTGTGATTGCGCGGCGCGGTGGGTCACAGAACGCCGCGCGGTCGGTGATGGGCGAGTTTGTCTCCGGCAATTACTTCCGGACGTTCGGTCTACGGCCCCAGGCGGGACGGCTCTTTGCCGATTCGGATGATGTTCAAGGCGCGCCGATGACTGCGGTGATGAGCTATGAGGCATGGCAGCGCGACTATGCCGGCGATCCCACAGTGGTGGGCAGCACGTTCTGGATCAATACAAAAGCGGTGACGATTGCCGGGATTGCGCCGCGCGGATTTTTTGGCGACCGGCTGTCGAGCACGCCGCCGGATTATTATCTGCCGATCGAAACCATGCCGGTGCTGGCGAATGTGCCGTATGTCCATGATCCGAACCAGCTCTGGCTCTACATGATTGGCCGCGTAAAGCCGGGTGTTTCGATACCCGCACTGCAGGCAAAGGTGAGCGCTCTGGTGCGGCAGTCGCTTGCGGATACAAGGACTTTTGCGGACTGCCGCCAATAAGCCACTTCTGGCAAAGGTTCATGTGGCGCTGACGCCTGGCGGCGCGGGCATACAGAACATGCAGGAGAATTATGGATCGAACCTGAACCTGCTGATGTGGATCTCCGGCGCGGTGCTGCTGATTGCGTGCGCGAACATCGCGAACCTGCTGCTGGTCCGCGGCATGGGGCGGAAGACGGAGATGAGCGTGCGCACCGCACTGGGCGCAACACGCAGGAGAGTGATCCAGCAACTGCTGACGGAGAGTGTGCTGCTGGCGGTGCTGGGCGGCGCTGCCGCGCTTGCGGTGGCGTATGCGGGCGCACGGATGCTGCTGATGCTGGCGTTTCCCGGCGCGCAGAGTGTTCCCATCGAGGCGAGTCCGTCTTTGGCAGTGATCGGCTTTGCGTGTGGGCTGTCACTCGTGACGGGCGTGCTGTTCGGCGTGGCGCCGGCGTGGATTGCAGCGCGCGCCGAGCCGGCGGATGCGCTGAGGAGCGGCTCGCGAACAACGACAGGTCGAGCTTCCCTGCTGCAGCGCGGCCTGGTGGTGCTGCAGGCAGCGCTGTCGCTGGTGCTGCTGGTGGGTGCGGGATTGTTTTCGCAAAGCCTGAACAAGCTCGAGAGCAAGGATTTGAAGCTGGATGCGAAGAATCGGTATATCGTGCACATCAATCCGCAGGCGGCCGGCTACTCGCAAAAGCAGCTGGAAGCGCTCTATCGAACGATGGAGGAGCGCTTCCATGCGCTGCCGGGCGTGGTGAAGGTGGGCATCTCCTCGTATACGCCGATGGAAGACGACAACAACGGCTGGAGCGTGCAATTGCAGGGCCAGCCTGATTTGCACGTCAGCGCCTCGAATGTGCGGGTGAATCCGGAATATTTCGATTCAGTGGGGACGCGCGTGGTGATGGGGCGCGGGATCGGTGTGCAGGACACGCCGACATCGCCGACGGTGGCGGTGGTAAACCAGACCTTTGTGAAGAAACTGTTCAAGCCGGGCGAGAACCCGATCGGGCGGCACTTCGGCGGAGGACCGAAGTCGAGCGGGGACTTTGAGATTGTCGGGGTGGTTGAGGATACGACCTACACGGACGCACGATGGAAGGACCACCTGATGTACTTTCTGCCGCTGATGCAGCGGCCGCCGAGCGATACAGGCCCGATCGAGCAGGATGACTCGCTCTATTCAGGCGCGATTGTGCTGGAGGCGGCTGCGCCGATGAGCAATATGGAGTCGCTGGCGCGGACGAATCTGGCGGGAATCAATCCAAACTTGTCGGTGGTGAAATTCCAGACGTTCGAAGCGCAGATTGCCGATCGATTCGATGATGACCGCATGATTGCGCGACTGACGATGCTGTTTGGCGTCCTTGCCCTGGTGTTGGCAGCAGTAGGGCTGTACGGCGTGACAGCGTATACAGTTGCGCGGCGCACATCCGAGATCGGCATCCGCATGGCGCTGGGCGCGGAACGCCGCAGCGTTATGGCGATGGTGATGCGAGGCGCGATGATGCAGACGCTGCTGGGGCTCACGATCGGCATACCGGTGGCACTCGTATGTGTGCGCTTTGTGAAGGCGCAGTTGTACGAAATCAGCAACGCGGATGCGAGCGTGATGGCGTTCGCGATCTTGACGCTGACTGCGGCGGCATGCCTGGCCGGATTGATTCCGGCGCAACGCGCAGCGTCGATCGATCCGATGCGCGCGCTGCGGGTGGAATAGCTTCGGCACGGGGCGGTTTAGAAACGCTGATCTCGTCTGCTTCGGTCTAGAGATTGACGGGCGGCGGATCGCTTGCCTGCCGGTTTACCAATCTTTACGTTCCTTAACCAATCTTTATCGCACTCGCAGGAACGCGCTGCTGGAATGGGTTCACGAGGTGAGCCCGTATGTTCCCAGCTTGGTTACGAAATGGAAGTGTCGCCCTCATGGCGGCATTGGGTGCGCATGCGTTTGCCGGCAGTCCGGCGCAGGATCGTTTGCTGCGACTGGTTCCGGCTAATGCGGAGATTGTCGCCGGAATTCAGGACCCGCATCATGGCGACCAGAGCGGACGGCTGCTGATTGTGACGCACAACGACGATGTCAATTTGCGCGACTGGATTGCGCTGGCCGGCGTGATGGATGACCGGCAGCAGGTGGACAAGCTGATCGAGGCAGCGGCTTCCTCGCCGCGCGGAGAGCTAAGCGAGCACCTTCTGCTGGCCGGCGGCTCGTTCCGTGGCGCTGGCATTCTTCACGCGGCGGAAAGCGACGGTGGTGTTCGGAGCGAATACAAAGGTGTGAGGATCGTGGAGTTGAAGCCATTCGCTCGCGAACAGCAGGAGATGCGCGATATACGCTGGCTGGCGATGCTCGATGACAACACGGCAATCTTTGGTTCACCCGCGATGGTGCAGAGTGCGCTGGATCGGTATCTTTCGTCTGCACCCGCAGATGCTGAGCTGGTAAAGCGGATGAGCGGCCTGAGGCCCGACGTGAACTGCTGGAGCATTCTGACGCTGCCGGGGCGGATGATCGCGGCGCACGTGCTTCCGTCGGTGCTGGACGAAACGAGTGCGGCGCTTCTGCGCCGGGTGACGAGTCTGTCTATCAGTGTTCATTACGGCTCGAAAGACAGAATGGACTTTATTTTCGACACGGATAACACCGAGGCAGCAACTGCGCTGGCGACTGCGATCAGCGGACGGCCTTATCTCTCGCCCGTTGCGGATACGCTGCATGCGCATCTGGAGAGTGTGGCTGTTCGGCAGAATGAGGTGCGAGGTTCGGTGCGCATCGCGGATCGGAAATTCGATCCGTGGCTGGCGATGGTGTATGCGCAATTGTCGTCCTCGCCGCGCAATGAAAATCTTGCGCAGATCGCCGGACGATAGCTACCGCTTCTGTTCCAGAAAGGCGGCCGTTCCGGCTCCGATGACAGCGATCTCCGGGGTTTCCGGGATGGCTTCTACGGTGTAGCTCTGGATGGGGCTCATCTTCACCATGTCCCACAGGTACTGCTTGAGCAGGGCGACGTCGAGGAAGCCGATGTTCAGGCCGGTTATGTAGAAGCGACCTGGGCCCTCCAAATGAATTGACGTCGCGGTGCCGGCGGCGAGTGCGCGATGCCAGCGCTTGACGAAGTCCGAACAGCGCTGGTCGCCCTCTTTCGCGTTTGCAAAGATCTCCTCCGGCTCCATATCCATGAAGCGGAGGCGCATTGCGCGGTGTCCCATGATGCCTTCCAGGTGTCCAATGCCGCCGCAGCCGCAGAAGGTCTCTTTCGGGTCGAGCGAGACGACGGTGTGGCCGCCTTCAAATGGGCCGGGTGCGTCGGGGTAACGACCAAAGCCAATGCCGTTGCCAAGCGTCCATACGCGCACAATCTTGTCGAGCTGATTGCGCGTCGCGGCGAGGCCGGCAGCGGAGGCATCGGCGTCGTTGAAGAGACAGATAGGCGCCTTGATGCCGCGCGTGTGCAGCGTGGCTTCGACCTTCTTGCTGATCTTTGCTCCCTTGAGCTGGCCTATGTTGGGCGAGTCCTCGACGACGCCGGCGCGCACGATGCCGGGAAGCGCAATGCCGATGGCGTCCAGTTCGCCGCTGTCAGGCTTCAGCGCGGTGATGTGATCGCAGATGAGCTCGATCAGCGGATCGGTGGGCAGGTCGATGAGGCCGTGGTGCTCGTCCGGATCCTCGGGATACCGGCGCAGGTCGCCGATGAGCCTATGGTCCTCGATGAGGCCGGCGGTGATGTCGTTGGTCATGACCACGCCGATGCTTCTGCCCATATATCACTTCCTGTTACAGATTTGTTCAGTGTCCGTCCGTGGAGGTGCGGCCAAGACGATTGATGCCGTTGTACGCCGCCGTTTTGTAGCACTCGGCGAGCGTGGGGTAGTTGAAAACCGTATCGATGAAATAGTCGAGCGTGCCGCCGAGCGCCATGACCGCCTGTCCGATGTGCAGCAGTTCGCTGGCCCCTTCGCCGATGATGTGCACGCCCAGCAGGTGGCGCGTGTCGCGATGGAAGACTATCTTGAGGCGGCCCGTGGTGTCGCCACGAATCTGCCCGCGCGCGATCTCGCGATAGTAGGCCACTCCGACCTCGTAGGGCACGTCCTCGTCCGTAAGCTGTTCTTCCGTCTTGCCGATGAACGATATCTCCGGAATGGTGTAGATGCCATAAGGATAGTAAGTGGGGTCGGAGTGCGCGCTGTTGTCGTTGAACGCGCGGGCGACGGCGATGCGCCCCTGCTCCATAGAGACCGAGGCTAGCGAGGGGAATCCGATGACGTCTCCCACGGCAAAGATGTGTGGCGTCTTGGTGCGGTAGTCCTTGTCGACCGGGATGCGGCCGCGCGCATCCGCTTCAATGCCGGCATTCGCGAGGTTGAGCGCTTCAACATTGCCACTTCGCCCGACGGCGAAGAGCAACGCATCGCCCTGGATGCGCTTTTTGCTTTCGAGGTGCGCGACCACACCGCCCTCAGGAAGCTCTTCCACGCTGTCCACCTCTTCGCCGAGCCGCATGGTGACGCGGCTGTCGCGCAGATGATAGCTGAGCGATTCGATGATCTCGGAGTCGGCAAATTCCAGCAGGCGCGCGCGCTTTTCGATGAGCGTGACGCGAATGCCCAGCGCAGCAAACATGGAGGTGTACTCAACGCCGATGACGCCGCCGCCGACCACGATCAGCGTCTTGGGCAGCGTGGGCAGGTTCAGGACCTGGTCGCTGTTCACGATGTTGCGGCCGTTGATGGGAACCTTGGGCGAGAACGCCGGCTTGGTGCCCACGGCGATCATGACGTTCTTCGCCTCGTACACCTGCGAGCTGCCTTCTTCGGTGACGCGGACGTGCGTGGGGTCATCAAAGCTGCCGACTCCGTACAGGACGTCGACGCCGTTGCGGGAAAGCTGGGCTTCGGTGACATCCACTTCAGTCTTGATGACGTGCTGGACGCGGAAGGCAAGGTCGGCCATGGTGATCCGCTCCTTCACGCGATAGTTCATGCCGTAGATGGAGCGGTAGTTGTAGCCGGAGAGGTGAAGCACCGCCTCCCGCATAGTCTTGGACGGGATAGTGCCGGTGTTGATGCAGACGCCGCCGACCGAGCGCATGCGCTCGACCACCGCCACCTTCTTCCCCTGCTTGGTTGCGTAAATAGCGCCACGCTGTCCAGCCGGGCCTGATCCGATGATGATGATGTCGTAGTTAGGCATGCTCAAAGCTCAAGGGTATCGAAGATTGCCCGACTGCGCACAGATACGCTACTCCTTCTTCATCAAACTGTGATGGGATTCGTCCAAGTGCGACCGAATCGAGAGAGGGTGAGTAGAATGCCGGCTATGTCGGAGGAACAGGACTGGCGCGACGAACTGGATGCCTTGCAGGCCGCGCCGCGGCATCACACGCTCTTGTTCGAGAACGAAGTGGTTCGCGTTCTGGACACCACCGTTCCGCCAAGGGACACGGTTCCGCTGCACACGCACCAATGGCCGGCTGCCCTGTACATCCTGAGCTGGAGCCATTTTGTGCGCCGCGATGGCGCGGGATCCATCATGGTCGACAGCCGGACAGCGGGCAAGCCTGCGGACGGCATTGCGCTCTGGTCTGGACCGCTGCCGCCGCACACACTGGAAAACGTCGGCGAGTCAGAGCTCCGGGTCATCAGCGTCGAGTTGAAGAACGCCGGTGGCTCCGCTGCTGGATGACTGGCGTGAGATTTGCCGTATCTTCACGATTCGGAGTGCGGGGACGTTAGACTTTAGCCCATGCGCCTCTATGCCATTACCGACCGCCGGCTGCTGCCCGGCACTCACGAGCGCGGACAACTGAGCGCCGCCGAACGCGAGGGTCTGGTGCGGTTGGCTGGCGAGTGGGCGGCGCTGGGCGTGGAGTTCGTCCAATTGCGCGAGAAAGATCTGGCAGAGAATCCGCTGACAGAGATGGCCGCGGCCATGATGGAGGCGATTGCCGGCCGCGCGAAGCTACTGGTGAATGCGGGTGCACCCGGCGCGGCGGAGGCGGCACGCGCCACACGCGCGGCTGGCCTTCATCTGCCGGGCAGGTGGCATGCGGAGCAGGTGGGCCGAGCCCGGATCGCGGGCATGGTCTCGGTGGGATGCCACTCCGTGGGCGAGGTGGCGGTAGCACGGGTGGCGGGCGCGGATATCGCGCTGCTGTCGCCGATATTTCCGACGGAGAGCCATCCGGAGGCGCGTCCGCTGGGCCTGGAAGCACTCACCGCAGCCCGCAAGGCCGCGGGAAAGATGCCCGTATTTGCGCTGGGCGGGGTCAATGCGGAAAATGCGGCGTCGTGCATTGAGGCTGGTGCAGCGGGTGTCGCGGGGATCCGGACATTTCTATCCGGGCGTTTGTCTGGACGCTGGACACCGAGCGAGCCGAAGGAAGCCCAGCAAGGCTGAGTCCCTTCGGCTGTCACTCGACGGCAACATCAAGCCGCTTCACGCCATGGATCGATCACGATCTTGGTGACGGACTCCCGTTTGTCACGCCAGACCTCGTACATACGGGGTGCGTCGTCCAGCGTGATGCGGTGAGAGATGATGTACGCGGGATCGATCTGGCCTTTCTCGATGCGCTCCAGCAGCGGCTTCATGTAAGTGTGCATGTTGGTCTGGCCCATCTTCATGGTGATGCCTTTGCCGAAGGCCGCGCCAAAATTGACCTTATCCAGCAGACCGCCATAAACCCCGGGGATGGACAGCGTGCCGCCTTTGCGAATGGCCTGGATGGCCTGACGCAGAACGCTGGGGCGATCGGTCTCGAGCATCAGAGCTGCCTTCACTTTGTCGTAGACGCCCTGCAGCTCCGTCGAATGCGATTCCAGTCCTACGGCGTCGATGCAGGAATCCGGGCCCGCGTTCCCGGTCAGGTCTTTGATGGCGGTCAGCACGCTCGTGTCTTCGTCGGAGTAGTCGACGGTGATGGCGCCGATCGATCTGGCGAGCTTAAGTCGCTCGGGCAGCCGATCGATCGCAATGACGCGCGCGGCACCGAGCATGAAGGCGCTGGCGATGGCGAACTGTCCGACCGGACCGCAGCCCCAGACCGCAACCGTATCGCCGGGCTCGATCTGCGCGTTCTCAGCCGCCATGTAACCCGTCGGAAAGATGTCTGAAAGAAAGAGAACTTTCTCGTCGGGTAGATCGTTTTCGATCTTCAGCGCGCCGACATTAGCGAAGGGAACGCGGACGTATTGTGCCTGTCCGCCGGCGTAGCCGCCCATCATATGCGAGTAGCCGAAGAGGCCGGAGCCGGAGTATCCGTAGGCCTTCTCCATCAGGTGTGCGTTGGGATTGGAGTTGTCGCAGGCTGCCCAGATCTTCTTCTTGCAGAAAAGACAGTTGCCGCACGCAATCGTGAACGGAATGACAACGCGGTCGCCGCGTTTGAGATTGGTAACGGCTTTGCCGACTTCCTCAACGATGCCCATGAACTCGTGGCCGAGAATGTCGCCCGCCTCCATGGTGGGGATGAATCCGTCGAAGAGGTGAAGGTCTGAGCCGCAGATGGCCGTGCTGGTCACCTTGAGGATTGCATCATGCGGGTTCAGTATCACCGGATCGGCGACGGTCAGAGTTTCAACTTTACTGGTTCCCATCCAACATACGGCCTTCATATCGTCTCCATGATTGTTGCTTATCAGCTTGCCTTGCGGTCGGAGCCGGGTGGCGTTTTGACGGTTTCTGCATACATTGAAGCCTTCATCTTGCCGCTGGCGCCTCGCGGCCCGTGCGGCTGGCCCTGGGTGCGCGGAATCTCTCCGGCTTCGGCAAAGGCTTTGAAGTGCCGAAGATTTTCAACCACCGCCTGCTTGGGATTTCTGCCTACAACTGTCTCCCAGGCGCTCGCGAGTTTGCCCATGCGGAATTCCTGCAGCACGGTGACAATCGTTCCGCGGTTGCCTGGCGAGTTCTCGAACATCACTTCGCCTGCCTGCTCGGAATCGCCCCCGATGGAACGCCACGCGATGCGCCGGCCCGGCTCATCGTTGAGTATCTCGGAGTCCCATTCAATGGTCTTGTCGCCCGAGGTCATGACCCAGTGCGAAGTGTTAGGACCGGTGCGTGTCACCTGCTGGATCTCTTCCTGCCACCGTGGCGCAGACTCGATGTCGCGCCACATGGTGTAGAGATCTTCCGGACTCGCCTGGATCAGAGCGCTGGTTCGCACCCAGAGCTTGCCATCGTTGTCCTCGGGCGGCGGCATATAGCGGCCGTCCTGACTGAAAGGGGAAGTTGCGGCTTTCGGCAGTTGTTCAAAATTGGGCCGCTCGTTTAGCGCGTTTGTCACGTCATTCCTCCTATTTCACTGGTTTGGCCATCTTCTCGTGCATGGCGCCCTTGACGGCACCGGGTATGGCGTTGGCCATCATGCCTTCCACCTTGGTCTTCATCGATGCGGCATAGACGTGATCCTTGCCCGCGAGCAGCGCCTCGATTCCCTGCTTCGCGACATCGTCCGGCTGGCTCTCCGACTTCCCTTCCGAGCCGACCTGCGTGTTGTCCATGCCGGCGCGATGGAAGAAGTCGGTGTCCGTGGGCCCGGGCTGCAAAGCTGTGACGGTGACGCCGCTGTCTCGCAGCTCATAGCGCAGGCTGTGCGCAAAGGTAAGACCGAACGCCTTGGTAGCCGCGTAAACCGCTTCGCGGGGCGCGACCATCTCTCCAGCGATGGAAGAGGTGAAGAGGATGGCGCCTTCTCCGTGCTCGACCATATGCTGCACCACGTACTTCGCGAGCTGCACCGTGCCGAGGCAGTTGAGACGGATCATGTTCAGCTCCTCTTCCAGATCGGTCTGCCAGAAGAGGCCGCCGACGCCAACGCCGGCATTCAGACACGCGACAGCGAGCGGGCGGTTGAGAGCGCGGACCTCGTCCCAGAGATCGTCCACGCCTTGTGAGATGGAAAGGTCTGCGTTGACGTCGATGACCTGTGTTCCGGCTGCGCGGATGGCATCAGCGGCTCCCGGCAGGCGATCACCGCTGGAGCAGACGACAAGATCGTAACCGCGGCCGGCGAGTTCCTTCGCCAGAGAAAAACCGATGCCGCTCGAGGCGCCCGTGACCAGGGCAAGCTGGTTCGCCATATTCGCTCCTTTACATACCCGCAATGAGATGTGCCGCCGTTAGAACGAAGATGTGTGGACGAAAATCCGTTCTGATACGGTCACAATCTCATTTGGGTTTGCCACCGCAGCGGATTGGGAGCCGCAGTCTCCAGGGCTGGCCGCAGCGGTTCGTTATCATAAAGGCGTTATGCCCTTTCCGATTAAAGTCTGCGCGATCTGCTCAGAAGAGTTTGAATTGAGACCCGATAAGCCTGGATTTGCCAATCGCTGCCCGGAATGCAGCGCCATGGACGAAGTGGATATCGCCGCCAAACGCGGGGCGAGCGAGAGCAAGGCCGACAGCGGCCTGAACGAAGCGCGAAGAAGCGCGATGCGCGATCTGCTGTATCGCAAGGAATAGGCAGCGTGCATTCAGGAAAGAGCAGGACGGCGATGGGCCGGGGAGAGCAGTGAGCGCAGCCGCCGTCGCCAATCCAGAATCCGTGTGGGTGCCCAGGGTCAACCCCTGGCTGATTGCGTTCGTGGTGTCACTGGCTGCGTTTATGGAGGTGCTGGACACCAGCATCGCGAACGTCGCCCTGCCGCACATCGCCGGCAATCTCGGCGCGAGCAGCGACGAGAGCACCTGGGTGCTGACCTCCTACCTGGTCTCGAATGCGATTGTGCTGCCGATTACTGGCTGGCTGGTTTCGCTCGTGGGGCGCAAACGCTTCTTCATTATCTGTATCTCCCTGTTCACGGTGAGCTCTCTGCTCTGCGGGATGGCGCCGACGCTAGGTCTTCTGCTGCTGGCGCGCGTGATCCAAGGCATCGGCGGCGGCGGGCTGCAGCCGATGGCGCAGGCGATTCTGGCGGACACATTTCCGCCAAAAAAACGCGGGCTCGCCTTCTCGGTTTACGGAGTGACGGCAGTGGTAGCGCCGGCGATTGGCCCCACGCTGGGCGGCTGGGTAACGGACAGCTATAGCTGGCGCTGGATATTTCTGATGAATCTGCCGGTCGGTATCATGGCAATTCTGCTGGTGCTCCGGTATGTCGATGATCCGCCGTTCCTGAGGCGGACCACAATCCATGAAAGCAAGATCGACTACTTCGGCTTCGGCTTGCTTGCTCTGGGCGTCGGTTTCCTGCAGATCGTGCTCGACAAGGGGCAGGAGGATGACTGGTTCGGATCGCACTTCATCACGACGCTCTCGATCATTTCCATCATCTGCCTGGTCACGCTTGTGATCTGGGAGCTGCGCGTCAAAACTCCGATACTCGACCTCCGCCTGTTCAAGAACGTCAACTTCGCGACGGCGAGCGTGATGATGCTGATGGTGGGCGCCGCTTCCTTCTCGACAACGGTACTGGTGCCGCAGTATTTGCAGAACCTAATGGGTTACACGGCCGAAAGCGCGGGCATGGTGCTGTCCGTCGCCGCCGTGCTGCTGCTGATCGAGCTGCCGATCGTCGGGCAGTTGACGGCGCGCATTCAGGCGCGATATCTCATCGCGTTTGGCTGGGCTACGCTGACCATTGCAATGTTCTATTCCACGCAGCGGCTCGATCTGGAGATGAGCTTTTCCTCCGCGACCTGGCTGCGCATCGCGCAGTATCTGCCCATGGGATTCATCTTCATCCCGGCGACGATGGTGGCATACATCGGCTTGCCGCAGGAGAAGAGCAATGCGATCGCGGGCCTGATCAACTTTGTGCGCAACATCGGCGCGAGCGCAGGAACCTCGGCCGTGACGACGATCCTGGCGCGCCGCGCGCAGGTGCACCAGGTGATGCTGGCCAACCACACCGGGATGGGCGACAGGATGTTTCAAAACTCGACCCGCGGACTGGCTGGAAGTCTGCAGCATTCCATGGGAGCACAGGCGCAGAGGCACGCCTATGGCGCGCTGTACCGGTCGATGGTCAGTCAGGCTTCGACGCTCTCGTACATAGATACGTTCTGGCTGCTGGGCGTGACGGCGGGGATCATGTTCTTCGCCTCATTCCTGTTGCGGAGCAATCATCCGCGCAAGGCTGATCCGGAAGCCATGGCTCACTGAGCAGCACGCCGAGAAATCGCGTCTGCAAATCCGAGATCCGTTCGAATGCGAAACACAACCAAACAAACTCGTTCAAACGCCTATCCTCAGACACACGCCGGTGTTGAAAGCACACGAGTGACGCGCTAGACTGCGAACGTTTCACAATGTTCCCGGCTCACACCCCCCAATGAGCCATTCAGTAAGGCTGTGCACCCCCCTTGCCAGCCTCCAATCCATGTTTGCAGTCAACGTAGTTGTCGTCCGGGTTAACTCATGAAGACTCTTCCCTCTCTTGCCTGCGCGCTGTTGCTCTGCGCGCTGCCTGCCTTCGCCAGTGTCACCGTCACCAGCCCCAACAGCGGTTCCACCGTCAGCTCGCCTGTTTCGTATGTGGCGACCGCAAAGACGACCTGCTCCAAGGGCGTAAGTTCCATGGGCGTCTATGTCAACAACAAGCTGATCCAGACAGAGAAAGGCGCGTCGCTGAACCTCAGCATTGCGCTTTCGCCGGGCACCTACAGCAACACGGTGGTCGAAGAATGGGATCTTTGCGGAGGCGCCTCGTACACCAAGGTGCCGATCACAGTCTCGGGCGGCACGTCGGGGAACTCGGGAGTGACCGTAACCACTCCGGCGCCGAACAGCACAGTGACTTCGCCGGTGAGCTACGCGGCGACCGCGAAGACCACGTGCGCACAGGGCGTGAGCTCGATGGGGCTTTACGTCGACAACAAGCTGATCTACACGCAGAAGGGCGCAGCGCTGAACACCAGTATCAGCCTGGCGGCGGGAGCGGAGCATACAGTTGTCGAGGAGTGGGACCATTGCGGTGGCGCGGCGTATACGACCGTCAATCTCACCGTGAGTTCGGGTACGACACCACCGCCCCCGAGCGGCGGGGTCAACGTGACGACGTGGCATGTCGATAACAACCGCAGTGGCCTGAACAACAAAGAGACTTCGCTCTCGCTGGCTAATGTAGCTCCAAAAACATTCGGGAAGCTCTTCTCGTATTCGTTGGACGGATATGCATACGGGGAGCCGCTGGTGATGTCGGGCGTGACCATCAAGGGCGTCAAGCACAACGTGGTATACGTGGCGACTGAGCACGACAGCGTGTATGCCTTCGACGCGAACAGTTATGGGAGCGGAGTGCCGCTGTGGCATACGTCGCTTCTGAAGTCGGGAGAGGCGCCGGTCAAGGGAACGATCAAGCCATGGCAGGGCGTGACGTCGACGCCGGTGATCGATGCTTCGACGAACACGATCTACGTGGTATCGGAGCAGACGCCTTCTTCGGGAGGCTCGCCATTCCGCCTGAATGCACTGGATATCACGACCGGAGCGCAGAAGTTCGGCGGCCCGGTGGCCATTCATGCATCGGTCCCAGGGACGAATTCGACCAGCGTAAACGGCGTCGTCTCGCTGCCGGCATCGTGCATCCAGCGGTCGGCGCTGCTGCTGGCAAACGGCAATGTGTACATGGGCTTCGGAAGCTGTCATGAAGGCTGGCTGCTGGCCTATAACGCAAAGACGCTGGCGCAGGTCGGGAAATTCAGCATCAGCCCGAATCTGAGTGGAGAGGGGCCATATGCGAGCGCCGGCGGCGTCTGGATGGGAAGCGGCGGTCCCGTTGCAGACAGCGCGGGCAATGTTTATGTCTCCACCGGCAATGGGCCGTGGGATGGGAAGACAGCGTTCAGCGATTCGATCCTAAAGTTCAGTCCGACGCTGAAACTGGAGGACTACTTCACGCCAGATAATTACGCATACCTGAATTGCAACGATGGCGACCTGGCAGCCGGCGGAGTCATGCTGATCCCTGGCAGCACAACGATAATCGGCGGCGGTAAGCGCGGAAAGATGTACCTGGTCAACACGGCGAATATGGGCAAGGAACAGGCGAACGATGCGGGCACGATGCAGGCGCTCTTTTGGGAGCCGGATCTGAGCGCGCCCTATTCGTCATCGTGCACCGACGCTTCGGGGACCCATACGTCGCAGTCAAGCTCGTATGAGATTTACGGGACATCTGCCTACTTCAACGGGTCCGTCTACCTGGGGGCGACGCCGTTGACGCCGACGACTCCGGCCGGCGTTCGGGAGTTCGTCTACACCGGATCGAAGCTGACGTATGGAGCGGAGACAAAGCCAAGCATTCATGAGAACAGCCGCGGAACGACGCCATTCATCTCGGCAGACGGGAAGGCGAACGGCATCCTGTGGATGGTCGACAACGGGTTGCCGCTGCAACTGAACAGCTCGCCGACCAAGGCGACCCTGCGTGCATATGACGCGAACGATCTCGGCACCGAGCTGTACAACAGCAGCCAGAACTCCGCCGATGTGCCGGGATACGGCATCCGCTTCGGGTCACCGGTAGTGGCGGACGGGAGGGTGTTCTTCTCAACCGGTCATGATCTTCCGACGGTGGCCAATCCCAAGGGCGAGCTGGATGTCTATGGGTTGAAGTAGCGCGTCCATCCCGACAGGCCGCTGGGAAACCAGCGGCCTGCGGTCGTAAAGCCGTAAAATAGAGATGCGATGTTGATTACTGTTGCGGATCTTCAGCTCGACCCTGTTGAGTTTGACCAGCATTTCTCCCCGGAAGCGATCGATTATGGCCCGGACATCCGGCAGGTGGGCGTGCTGCACACGGCTGGCCGCGCGGACTTGATCGAGGAGCACCGCGGGCACAAGCAAGTGGTCCCGGACATACGGGTGCGGGGCGACTACTCGGGCCGGTTTGAGACGCCATGTGCCCGGTGCATCGAGCCGGTGGAGCACCCGCTGACGTCCTCGTTTGACTTGCTCTACCGGCCAATCGGGGTGGACGCGAACGGGGCGGAGCACGCCATCTCGACCTCCGAGACAGAGATCGGATACTATAACGGAGACGGTCTAGTGCTGGAAGACGTCTTGCGCGAGCAGGTGCTGCTGTCCCTGCCGGAGAAGACCCTTTGTCGCGCGGACTGCAAAGGGCTTTGCCCGGGCTGTGGCCGGAACCTGAACACAGAGCCATGTTCCTGCGAGTCGGCAGAAGCCGATCCGCGGTGGAGTGCGCTCTCAGACCTGCGCAGCAAGATCAAGTCTTAAGGAAGTACGTGGCCCGGAAGCCGGCGGCCCTGTGCGACGATGAAAGTCGCAAACGCCTGCCGATTGGCCCGATCGAAAGGAATCTGCCATGCCGAATCCGAAGCGGCGCCACTCCAAGGCCCGCACCTCCAAGCGTCGCGCTCACGACGCGCTGACCGCCACCGGGCTCTCCGAGTGTCCGAACTGCCACGAGCGCAAGTTGCCCCACCGGGTCTGCGCCAAGTGCGGCCACTACAAGGGCCGCGAAGTTCTCGAGGCAAAGGAAGCATAACGGCGGAATTTCCGATAGTCTACGAAATCGACAGACGAGACGAGCGGCCTTTCTTGACGGAAAAGTCGCGTCGGCACGAGGCTATGGATCACGCACCGCGGAAATCCGCACATTCAGGCCCCTACCGGTGTCGCTGACGGACATCGCTCTGGACGCCATGGGCTCGGACCACGCGCCGGAGCCCGAGATACGCGGCGCCCTCCTTGCCTGCCGCGCTTATCCTGTCCGCGTTCATCTGATCGGTCCTGAGGCGAAGCTGCGCGCCGGTCTCGGCGTGCTGGGTCGTCGTCTGCACATCGAGATCGTGCACACGGACGAGTGGATCACGATGGACGACAAGGCTGCGAAGGCTGTGCGCGAAAAGCGCAACAGCACCATGCGGCTGGGTCTGAAGATGGTGAAGGAACGCCGTGCCGCCGGCTTTGTGACCGCCGGGAATACGGGCGCGGCGATGGCCTCCGCCAAGATGGTGCTGGGCGCCCTACCCGGCGTGGACCGTCCGGCGCTGGCCATGCCCCTGCCCACCACAACCGGATCGCCCTGTGTGCTGCTCGATGTGGGCGCAAATGTCGATTGCAACGTCCGCAATCTCGCGCAGTTCGCCATCATGGGCGAGATGTATGCGCGCTCCGTGCTGATGATTGAAAAGCCCCGGGTGGGCCTACTCTCCATCGGCGAAGAAGAGACCAAAGGGAACGAACTGACCCGCGAGGCCCTGCAGGTGTTGAAGCAATTGCCGATCCGCTTCATCGGCAATGTCGAAGGACGCGATCTCTACAACGGCCACGCAGATGTGATCGTGTGCGACGGATTTGTCGGCAACGTTGCGCTGAAGACATCCGAAGGGCTGGGGCGCATGGTGCGCGAGATGCTCCGCGAGTCGCTGATGTCGACCGTAAGCGGACGCGCAGGCGCGCTTTTGGCGCGGCGCGGGTTCAAGGAGTTCAAGAAGCGCTTCGATCAGTCGGAGTACGGCGGCGCGCCGCTGCTGGGCGTGCGCGGACCGTGCATCATCACCCACGGATCAGCGGACGATCGCGCCGTGCTCAACAGCATCCGGGTAGCAGCGGAGTTTGCCACATCCGGCGTAACGGACAGAATCGAAGGCGAGTTCAGCGCGCCGACAGTTTCCTAGCGCAAAAAAAAGCAACAGGCCGCCGTCTCGACAGAACGGCGGCCTGTGTTTTGCGGGATCATTTCTCGGGTGGCCCGTAGGCGGCTGCTCGCTCCTCATACGCGGCTTCGATCTGCGAGAAGTTTTCCCAAAAGCCGCCGGGCTCGCGTCCTTCCATCCGCGCTTCGAGAAAGCGCAGGTGAGCATGCCAGCCTGCTGCGAAACCCATCATGCGCTCGCTACCGGACAGATGCCGATGCGTGAGCTGGAGCAGGACTTCTTCGCCTTTGGGCGAGAGCGCGATTGTCACTTCCTGTTGTTGTCCGTTGCTGGCCTTGCCCCACAGAAATGCGAGCAGGTGCGGCGGATCGCACCGTGTGACCTCACATTGGCTGATATGCGTGCCATCGTATTTTGCGTATTGGGGCGGAGTGGTCTCCTTGACGCTGGAGAGATCCGAGTTGCGCATGGTGAGCACAAATGATGTGCCGGCTTGCTGTTCGATCCTGGCCGCGCCGAGCCAGGTGCTGAGTTTTTCCGCATCGGTGAGATACTCCCAGACGCGCTCAATCGGGCCGGGCAGCAGGCGCTGAAGCTGGATGGCGTCCGGCGCAATCAGCGTTGCGTATGCCTGTTCGATCGTGCCGTTGAGACCAGTGAGGATCATGCCCCAGCCTTGCTGCGTGCGCTCCGCCCATTCCGGCAGAACGCCTTCGTGAGTCAGCGTAAGCACGCATCCGTCTGCGGACGGCGTGATCTCGATCGTGACCTGCGTGAACTGCGTGGAGAATTTTGGCACGGCAAAGATGAAGACCAGGCGGCGCGCCCGTTCGATGACGAGATACTCGCCGACGTGTTCCACGTCTTCGCCATCGCTGCGGCGCACGATCAGGAACTTGCCGCCGACGCGAGCATCGATCTCGACGCGCACCATCTCGCCGGTAGGTGTGGCGAAGAGGAAGCGCCTCGCGATCGCGGGGTTGAGCCACGCGTCGAAGACGCGCTCTGGGCTGGCGGCAAAGTTGCGGGTGACCTGAAGAATTCTGGTTGCGGCGGCTGTGCTCATGAGGATGGTCCTTTGCTGGCGGAGGATTTCATTTTGCGAGGGAGACGTTCGGTATCTTCCTCGCGCAGAGCGGCTTCAAGAGCGTCAAGGCTCTGCTCCCAGAATCGCGTGTAGTAACGGAACCACTCATTCGCACTGGCGAGCGGCGCGGGTTCCAGGCGGCAGATGTGAGTGCGGCCCCGCACTGTGCGACGGAGCAGCCCGCTGCGCTCGAGCATTTTGACGTGCTTGGCCGCGCCCGCGAGCGACATGCGGAAGGGCGCAGCGAGCTCGCCCACCGTACGCTCGCCTTCGGCTAATGCGTGCAGCATCTGGCGACGGGTGGGATCGGAGAGCGCGTGAAAAACGGCGTCCAGCCTGGTGGCGGAGATCCGGGACGTCATTGGGCGCTCTGGAGATTTGTCAACCATATGGTTGACTATCGCACCGCATGGAGATCACTGTCAACCATATGGTTGAGCGATTTCCCACCTCGGCGCCGCGACATGCGAAAATTGCGCTTTGTTGTGGATCAAGGACTATGAGCGACCAGAAGATTGCATTTCTTTTTCCCGGGCAGGGATCGCAGGCGGTAGGCATGGGCCGCGATCTTGCAGAGAAGTTCACTGTGGCACGCGACACGTTTGCCCAAGCGGATGAGGCGCTGGGCTACTCGCTTTCGAAACTGTGCTTCGAAGGACCTGCCGAGCAGTTAAAGCAGACCGAGTTTACGCAGCCGGCGATCTTTGCCGTCTCAATGGCGGCATATCGCGTGCTGGTCTCGCGCGGTATCCAGCCACAGATTGCGGCCGGGCATTCGCTGGGCGAATATACCGCGTGCGCCGCGGCGGGCGTGATGACTTTTGCAGATGCAATCCGGGCACTGCAGTCGCGTGGGCGATTCATGCAGGAGGCGGTGCCGGAGGGCTGGGGGGCCATGGCCGCGGTGCTGGGGCTGGATGCGGACGCGATGCGCGGCGTGTGCGAAGCCGCAGCCAAGGAGACGAACGAGGTAGTTTCACCGGCCAATCTGAATTCGCCGGAGCAGGTCGTCATCTCCGGCTCTGCCGCTGGTGTGGCGCGAGCGAGTGAACTGGCGAAGGAGAAGGGCGCGAAGAAGGTGGTGCCCCTGCAAGTTTCCGCTCCCTTCCATTGCGCGCTGATGCAGCCTGCTCAGGACCGGTTGGCGGAGGTGCTCAACGGGATCAACGTAGACGATCCACATTTTCCAATTGTTTCCAATGTCACTGCCGATGTGACGAAAAAGGGCAACCGGGAGCGCGATCTGCTGATCGAACAGGTGACCGCGCCGGTGCGGTGGGTCGAATCGATGCGCTGCATGATGGATCGGGGCGCGAGCACATTCGTGGAAGTGGGACCGGGCCACGTGCTGAGCGGGCTGCTGCGGCAGATTGATCGCGCGCAGAAGTGCGTGAACGTGGAAGACTCGACAAGCCTAGAAAAGACGCTTACTGGTAGCTGACCTGCCAGTAGGTGAGACCGAACTGACCCTTTTGCGGCGTGAGCGAAAATGGCGTGAAGCCGATGACGCCGTGCGAGACGCCAAGAGTCAGCAGCGACTTGCGTCCGTTGACGCTGATGGCCATAAGCGTGCTGTTGCCGAGACTCGACGTGGCGTAGAGGATCTTGTAGCTGGTGATCTTGCCGTACTCGCCGTTCAGGCTCCAGTCGTCCAGGAACTTGTTATATGGATAGCCGGAGGTCTTGTACTTGTCCGCGTGCTGCTGCCAGTCGGGATCGTTGTTCCAGATGCCGTATGCCTTTTCAAACTGCTGGTGCTCCAGCGCGGTGAAGAAGCGATTGACGCGGTGCTCGGCCGGCCAGTTCCAGAAAAGCCAGGTGAAAATGCCGACCACGGCAAGGAGGATGAGCAGGCCGATGATGATATTGCGGCGCTTGCGGGCGCCGGCGGCATTGAAGGAAGGAGCATCGAGCAGGGTCATGGGCGTCTCGGGAGCATTAGAGCAGATTTCCGGTCGACGGAAACATCCTACTGGTTGCAGAGACACCGCCGCCGGGCGAATTGTTCCTTCGCCCTTCCCGAGGGTACGGAGATTCTGTCAGGGAATAGCGCGGCGGCGGGCCAATGCGGTGAGCCATAGGCCGCGGCCACAATCGGTGGCGTAGAGCAGCGTTTTGGAATCGGACTCCCACGCTGGTTGGATCTGATTGCATGGCACGGTAGCGATACGTCGGATAGCGCCAGTCCGCTGGTCTTGGAGCCAGAGATTCCACATGCCGTGATCCAGATGGCTGTAGGCCATCCAATTCCCGTCGGGCGAGAGCGCCGGATAGCGCGATTCACCGAGCGTGAGCGCCACGTTTGAGTGCATCGCGTCCGTGAGATAGATCTGGGGTGGCCGATCGCCTTCGACAGCGGAGAAGGCGTAATGCTTCTCCGAGAGGAAGGACACTTCGTAAACATTGAGGCGTGGGGGCGTCAGCGCAATGTCGCCTGCATCGCCGAAGCGGAAGCTGCGCCGCAGCATCAGTTGGCCGCGACCATGGTTATCGCGCACAACCGCGAGGTCCTGCGCGTCGGCGGAGAGCATCGGCTCCCGCCCATCGGCGAGAACGAGTCGCCAAGCATCGTCGGCTGCCACAACGCTCGAATGCGGCACTGCTGCTCTCTCGACCAGCACCTGACCACCGCCGTAGGTAAACGAAAGCTCATCGGCTAAGCTGTGAACCGGCGAGGCATCACGACCTGTAAATGCGAGCCGGTAGCCGTTCGGGGTCATGGCAACACATGCGATATCGGAACCGACGCTCAGTGGACTGGCATTGAGTAACGATTGTGCAGGCGAGGGGACACGATAGGCGAACTCGCGCCGGACTGCGGTTTCCAGACGGAATGCGGAAAGCACGCCAAGCGCCGCGAAGGCGAGCATTGCGGCAGCCCACACATACTGCGCCCACTCCGACGTGGAGTGGACAGACGGTGATCTACGCCACAGCAACGTATAAATGCCGGCCAGCACGAAGAGCATCAGGATAAGACGCGGCATATAGAGGAGAATGGCCGGTCCCGTCACATGGGCGGGAGTGGAGATGGGAAAGCCGATGCCGAGATAGGCGATCAGCAGAAGGCCCAGCCGGCCGTAATGGCGGCGCTGCAGCAGAATCGCCGCAAGCACGCAGATCGGGAACGCCATGAGAATGAACTGGTAGGACGCCGGGCTGGTGGAGATGGCGAGCGAGGCTGTCAGCAGCGCAGACCACTCCAGCAGAAGCTGCTCCGGCGTCCGGACATTTCTGCGGATGAGAAGGACGGCGGGTGCGAAGACAAGCATCTGCAGCGTGGGTTGGAGCAGCGCATAGAGGAGCGGCGAACTGTGCCATGGATGCGGATTCCACTGCGGCTCAAAGAGAAAAAGTGCATGCAGCGCGCTGGAGATGGAGGCGCTCGCGATGGCATACGGAGGCAGCGCTTCGCCGTGCAGCGTCCATGGCAGGACTTGTTCAAAATAAGTGCGATGCAAATTCCAACCGAAGACCGCGACGGAGATGTCGAGAGCGGCAAGCCCGGTGATTGCTCCGGCGACGAGCGCTCGCCAGTTCTGGCGCCGCAGAAAGAAAATGAAGAGCAGGACGGGAAAGACCTTGCACACCGCGGCAGTGGCGAGGAGCCCGCCTGCAAGTGCATCGCGTCCGCGCAGATAGCTCCAACAGGCTGCAACGATCAGCAGCAGGAGAACGACGTAAAACTGCCCGTAAAGCAAATTGCGATGGAGCGGGAAGCTGAAAGCGAAGACCAACGCGATGCGGCGATACGGCAGGGCGGTGATGGAGTGCAGCAACCAGCAGAGTGGGATCAGGAAGACGAAATTCGCAAGTATCCACAGATGCTTCGCGGTAAGCGGAGGCAGGCCCGCGAGCGGCCACATCACGAGCGTGGAAAATGGCGTGATCGGCACCAGTCCGATGACATTGCCTTTGATACCACGGTGGTCCTTTTCCCGCTGAAGCCAGATCCATTCGTACTCGCGCGAGGTGTCGAAGCCTTCATGCACCAGCCGCGCTGACGTGTAATAGTTCGGGAAATCGGTATTCAGCCGCATCCAGGCGTGTGGCATCGTATGCGCGAACAGATAAGCGACGAGCAGCAACAGCACACCGCACTCGCTCCAGACGACAATGCGGTGGTCCTGACACGCAGTCACCGCCTCATTGTGGTCACCGTCTATGCCGCCGTTGTCACTGGCTTGTCAATGCGCGGTCATTCGATTGCTGTCCGTGCATTCGGGGCTATAGGGCTGCATAAATCCGTGTCATTGAGCGAGCTAATAGGGAGAACCCCCAGTCGAAGTGGCTCTCATGCTGCTGGGCAAAGCCCCGAATCCATATATGCAACCACTTCTAGTGTTGGATCAGGGTCCAGACCAGCGCTAGCGAGGCCGCCGAGATGACGGCCGTTGTGCCCCAGCCGAAAACATTTGCCAGAAGAGTGTTGGTCTTGTCCCCCATGATGCGACGCCGGCTTGTCATCAGCACGATAATCAGCATCAGCGGCGGGGTCGAAAAGCCCTGCACGATGCCCGCGAAAACCAGCGCCTTCATTGGATTGATTCCGAGAAAATTCATCGCTGCGGCAGCGAACATCACGCCGGCAATGGTTCCGTAGAACATTTTGCCGTCACGCAATCGCAGGTGCAGGCCGTTTGCGGAATTGAAGCTCTGACAGACGTCATATGCGGCGCCGGTGGTCATGACAGGAATGGCCAGGAAGCCGACGCCGACGATGCCTAGCGTGAAGAGCAGGCTTGCAGCATGTCCCGCCAGAGGCGCCAGCGCCTTTGCCGCATCTGCCGCGGTTTCAATGTTGTGGTGTCCGGAGGTAAACAGGGTGGCGGCGGTCGCGGTAATGATCGAATACATCACCAGCGCGGAAAAGAACATGCCGAAGAAGACATCGAGCAGGGTTCGGCGAAGATGCCGTTCCGAGGTGCCACGGCGCTCACGCAGGCGGACTTGCCCGGCAGCGATCTTTTCCTCCACCTCTTCGTTCGACTGCCAGGTGAATAGATAGGCGGAGAGCGACGTGCCAATCATCGCGACCAGGATCGCAAGTGATGCGCGATCAAACCGGATTGCCGGATGAAAAACTGCGTGCGCAATCTGATGAAGATCTGGCTGCGCCAATACCGCGGATACCACATACGCCAGCAGCGACAGCGACAAAATGCGAAAGAAGTTCGAGATCAGGCGGTAGGACCCCCATATCTGGAGAGCGAGGGATAGCAGCGCCACGATGGCAACCAGCAGTTTCTGCGAGAGCGGGACGACCAGGTGCAGCGCGGCAGCGATGCCGCCGATATCGGCGCCGGCTTCGATGGCATTGCCGATCACCACGCCTGCCAAAACACAGTAGAGCAATGTGCGCGAGTAGTTGCTGCGAATGGCTGCGAAGAGACCCTGTCCGGTGACCTGCCCGAGCTTCGATGACAGATAGACGACCGTCACCATCATCGGCAGCAGGTAGGGAGCGGTCCACAGGAGCATGTAGCCCAGCGAGGCTCCCGCTTGTGAGTACGTTCCGACGGCAGAGCAATCATCGTCTGCCGCACCGGTGATAATGCCCAGACCGAACGAGCGAAGTATGCCCGCCTTCCGGGAGTCTGATGGCTGCGACTGCGCGGGCGTAATGGTTGGGCCAGGCATTACCGTTGTCCTTGAGGATTCAGCAGCGGCATCTGCCGTTGCCCGTTCAACTGCTTTGCAACGGCTTCGAAATAGATTCCAGCGACTTGCCTGCAGCTTCCACGCCGAATGTGGCTTCGCAGATGGCCGCGACGATCATCAGCAGCGCTCCCAGACCATAACCAAGCGAGACGAAAGTTTTGGAGTGGGTCTGGATGAGCAGTCCAAAAAGAAGCGGCGCTCCCACGCCGCCGACAAGCGTGCCGAGGGCATAGAAGACAGCGATGGCGAAAGCGCGGAGTTCGAGTGGAAAAATTTCACTCACCGTGAGATAGGCGGCGCTGGCGGCCGATGAGGCGATGAAGAAGATGATGCTGAAACAGATACTGACTCCTTTAGGGCCAAGATGGTTCATTGCGAAAGGAATCGCGGTAGCTGCCAGCAGCAGGCCGGCGCAGCCATAGGTGATCGTGATCATCTTTTTGCGGCCCACAATGTCGAATAATCGGCCGATGGTCAGCGGACCGAGAAAGCTAGCTGCGGCAAAGGGCAGAAGATGCCAAGGGATCTCCTTATCTGTGACGTGGTAGAAGGTCTTGCCGACCAGGCCATAGGTGAAGAAGACAGCGTTAAAGAAGAAGGCCTGCGCGACCATAAGGATGAGTCCGAGATAGCTTCGTTTGCGGTTTTCGCCAAGCATGTTGCCGAAGATATCGCGCCACGGCGTGTGGTCCCGCACTTTGATCTTCAGCGGATCGCCTTCAGGCTGGGGCAGCGAATCGGGTGCGTTGCGGCTGGCCTTGGACTCGATACTCTGGACCACATCGTCCGCGCGCTGCTCCTGGCCCCGCAGCATCAACCAGCGCGGGCTCTCCGGCACGGAGAGGCGAAGGAAGAAGATGAGAATGCCGAGCAAACCGCCGATGCCGAAGGTGAAACGCCAGCTATGATCTCCGCCAATCGCATGGCCGCTGAGCAGATAGATGGCAATGAGTGAGCCGGCCACGCCGCCGATCCAGTATGTACCGTTTACGATGAGGTCGACGGTGCCACGAACCCGTCCCGGGATCAGCTCGTCCACCGCGGAGTTGATAGCCGCATATTCTCCGCCGATGCCTACGCCCGTCACTGAGCGCAGGATGGCAAAGGACAAAAAGTTCCAGGAGAAGGCACTCCCGAGCGTGGCGAGGGAGTAGGTGGCTACGGTCACGAGGAAGAGGCGTTTGCGCCCGAGACGATCGGTGAGATAGCCGAAGAGCAGAGCGCCGAAGACGGCTCCTGCAAGATACGTTGTGGCAGCGGCGGTAACCTGTGCATCCGTGAGCGACAGGCCCTTGGGTGAGGTAAGAATGCCGGCCAGCGATCCGACGACCGTGACCTCAAGGCCGTCCAGCAGCCAGGATGTTCCGAGTGCGGTAAGGATCCGCATGTGCCAGCGGGACCACGGAAGGCGGTCGAGGCGCGCAGGGATTTTGGTCTCAACTGACTGGCCATCCGGGACTCGGCGTGCAGAGGTGGACATGAGGGCCTTTAGTGGGCGAATGACGAGTTATGAGTTCGCCTGCTTCATCGAAAGCAGGCTGATCTGACCATTGCGCTCAAGGATCACGTAGTCGATCTTGTCCAGGTTGCGCAGTCCTTTGGTGCGTGCGGCGGCAAGCACATCGTCAGGAGAAAGCTTCATCTCATGCATGATCTCCCTTTGCCATTCGCCGGCCTTGTAGAGGATCAGCGGCGTACCGTCGATCAGCTTTTCGACGAAGCTCCAGCGCTGGCGTACATAGGAGACGGTGCGGTGGATCAAGGCGACCATGATGACCGCGCAGGTTGCATTGGTTACGGAGCGGTCCTGGCCGAGGGTGGCCGCAATGATGACGCCGCCTATCAGAAAAATCAGGATGAACTCGAAAACAGTCATCTGTGACCCAGGACGGCGGCGCAACAGCCGCATGGTCAGCAGAAGGATGAAATATCCGGCGATGGCGTGGAGAAGGCTGGACATAAAAATCAGGGGAGAACCAGAACCCTGGCACGTACCGGCTGTGATCCGGGCACACCGACTTCGATCTGATGGATACCAGGCTTGATGGGCTGCAGGGCAATGCTGATCGTGGCCGGTGAACCGGCCGCCGGAAAACTGTACGTGATGCCACCGGGACCAACCTGGGACGTACGGGGTTCCGGAATGATGCGCTGCGCGCCGAGTTCTTTCACGATGGTCTGGCTGGAGAAGAGGCCCACCTGTCCGTTGCGGACTGCAGCCGGGCCAAACTCAATCGTCATCTCCGAGGGAGCACCGGCGCGTTCGATGCGGTCATAGCGAAGATGAAGCGTGCCGTCCGGCGCATTGCGCTGCGAACGGGCAAGCCAACCTTGGCCGAAGAGCCCGAGCGCGTCGACAATGAGCACAGCCGCAAGCACATACCACGCGATTCTCTCGAAGCGCCACCACGCGTGTTGAAACTCCAGGTCCTCGTTGACAGAGATGGAGCCGTCGACGCGAGGAAAATCATCGGGCGCATGCGTTGGCTGCTGGCTCGCCATGAAAACTACTCCTGCTTGAGGATGCTGATCTCGGCATTTCGCTCGAGGGCGGCGGTGTGGATGTCTTCGATGGCACTGACGCCCTGGTCGCGGGCCATTGACATGACATCTATGCGGGTAATTCTCATCAATCGCATGGTGTCCTCTTGCCACTCGCCTCCGCTCACCAGGAGGAGCGGCGTTCCATCCAGGATTTTCGCCGCGCGCTGCGACCTGGAGCGGATCGCGGTGATGATCCAGTGAACGCCGGCGATGGTCATGATCTGCAGGACAGCGTTAGTAAGGGAGATGTCCTTTCCCACCATTCCGGTGAGCGTGAGGCCCCCGAGATAGAAGATGAGAACGAATTCGAAAGGCGTGAGCTGCTTGCCAGGACGGCGGCCCACAATGCGACCGATGAAGATAAGGAAGAGATAACCCCAGGCCGCCCGGAGAATCGCGAACAACGCCATTAACACAAGGCCTCCGGAGCTGCGTACCCATCTGCAAGAGGGCGCGCCTAGTAGCACGTAGCCGACGCATCAAAACTGCTCGGCTCATCCACTCAGATGCCGCAGTCAAGAAGCAGAGTTGGTCTTCGGGGCGCGCCTTGCAAAGCCGCATCAATACATCACTGCTGCGCCCTCGCGAAGAAGCGTCGCCGCGAGAGAGTTTTATTTCACGAAAGCAATTGTGGATGTGTCTACGATCTAGCGGCTGTACTGCGTGTCATCGCGCTCAGCGCGGCGCTCCAGCGCCAGTTCGATCAGGCGGTCGATGAGATCGGAGTATTTCAGCCCGGAAGCCTGCCACAGCTTGGGGTACATGCTGATGGAGGTAAAGCCTGGCATGGTATTGATCTCATTCAAATACAGGCGGCCGGGTTTGCCGCCGCGGCTTTCGGGCTCTAGCAGAAAATCCACGCGTGCCAGGCCAGAGCAGTCGCAGGCGTGGAAAGCTGCAACGGCCATCTCGCGCACTTCTTTCGCCTGCGCCTTCGAGAGACGCGCCGGGATGATGGGAATGGAGCCGTCGCTCTCGTACTTCGCTTCGTAATCGTAAAACTCTTTGGCGGGCACGATTTCGCCGACTACCGACGCCCTCGGATCGTCATTGCCAAGCACCGCGACTTCCAGCTCGCGGGCGCGCTCGCCTGGCTTGCTCTTCGTGCCTTTGCCGCCAACGCCTTGCTCAATGATGATCTTGCGGTCGTAGCTGGCGGCGAGCACGATGGCAGGCGCGAGCTCCGAGCGATCATGGACTTTGGAGATGCCGACCGATGAGCCGAGGTTCGCCGGCTTGACGAAGAGCGGATAACGCAAGCTGGCTTCGATATCGGCGATTGCTTTGCGCGGCGACTTCTGCCACGCGCCACGCAACAGCGTGATGTGCTCAACAATGGGCAAACCGGCGGCGACAAAGAGGCGCTTCATGATGTCCTTGTCCATGCCGGCGGCAGAGCCCAGCACGCCCGAACCGACGTAGGCCTTGCCCGCGAGCTCGAAGAGTCCCTGAATGGTGCCGTCCTCGCCGAAGGTTCCGTGCAGCACGGGAAACAAAACATCCACACCAAGCGCTTCAGCCTGCGCCCGCTCCTTCGCGGAGGCCGGCACATGCAACGATCCGGGATGCGCGGCAGGCACGAGCGCGCTCTGGTTTGTGGAACGTGCTTTCGCCAGATGAGTCGCTGTGACGGTAGTGCCGCCGGCCAGCATGTGCTGCGCCTCGTCAGCCAGAAGCCACTGGCCGCCCTTGGTGATGCCGATCGGGACCACGTCGTATTTCTTTCTGTCGACGGCAGCAAGCACGGAGGCAGCGGAACGGAGCGAGACCTCGTGCTCGCCCGAGCGGCCGCCAAAAATAATCCCAACGCGAAGTTTCCGGGGCATAGGTGCTCAGTCTATCGCCGCCGGGCGGCAGCGTCTTTGCCGCGAAATGGTCAGGTACATGGCGCGCCAATAAGCCAGCGCCGTCGTCCACGAAGGTGGGCGGAGCATGGGAGTAGTATGTTGGCGATAGCGGAGGGAACGTTTTCTATGGGCAATCTGACACGCCGCCGTTTTCTGCAGAACAGCGCCCTCACTGGTGGCGCGCTGGCACTCTCGCGTGGAGTGAAGGCATCCGGCGGGGCTATACCGCCGCGCCAGACGCAGCTTTCGCAGGTGATGTACGAGCAGGTGCGGCTGCTGGACGGGCCGATGCGCGAACAGTTCGACCGTAACCACGCCTTCTTCCTCGCGCTGAGCGAGGACAGCCTGCTGAAACCATTCCGGCAGAAGGCTGGCCTGCCCGCACCGGGTGAGGACATGGGCGGCTGGTACACCTTCTACGCAGACTTCAGCCCAAAAGGGCCGTTCCACGGATACATTCCCGGCCACAGCTTCGGTCAGTATCTTTCGGGGCTGGCGCGTGCCTATGCGCAAACAGGATCGAAGCCAACGCAACAGAAGGTACACCGGCTGACAGCAGGCTTTGCGAAGACCATCACGCCGAAGTTCTACGTGGACTATCACCTGCCGGCCTACACCTTCGACAAAACCTGCTGCGGACTGATCGATGCTCACCAGTTTGCACAGGACCCGGTGGCGATGCGCGCGCTGGGGTCGGCAACGGACGCAGTAATTCCCTTCCTGCCCGGCCGCGCGCTGAATCGCAAAGAAATGTACGCGCGTCCGCACAAGGACGAGGCGTACTGCTGGGACGAGACTTACACGCTGCCGGAGAACCTGTTTCTTGCCTATCAGCGCAGCGGCGAGGTGCGCTATCGCGATATGGCAAAGCAGTACATCGAAGACGAAAGCTGGTTCACTCCTCTCTCGGAGAATGAGAACGTGCTGCCCGGCCAGCACGCATACAGCCACCTGAATTCGCTTTGCTCTGCGATGCAGTCATACTTGAATCTGAACGACGCGAAATATCTCCGCGCGACGCGCAATGGCTTCCGCATGATCGAGGAGCAGAGCTTTGCTACCGGCGGCTGGGGGCCGAATGAGGCATTCGTGAAGCCCGGCAGCACGACACTGGCCGACAGCCTGACGAAGACACACTCCAGCTTCGAGACTCCATGCGGCGCCTACGGGCATTTCAAGATCACACGCTATCTACTGCTGGAGACGGCAGACAGCCGCTACGGCGACAGCATGGAGCGCGTGCTCTACAACACGATCCTGGGTGCGAAGCCGCTGCTCCCGGACGGCACCAGCTTCTATTACTCCGACTACAACGACGATGCGCAGAAGGGCTATCACCCGGACAAGTGGCCGTGCTGCTCCGGCACCTTCCCCCAGGTCACGGCAGACTACGGCATCAGCGCGTATATGCGCCGTGACTCGGATGTGTACGTGAACCTATACGTGCCCTCGGAGCTGCGCTTACAGCCGGGGTGCACGCTGACGCAGACGACGGAATATCCGGCCTCATCGGTGAGCGCGATCGCACTCAAGCTGGATAAACCGCAGAGCTTTGCCGTGCTGCTGCGCATTCCTGCATGGACCGGGCCGAAGACGCGCGTGGCGGTGAATGGCAAAGCGGTAGATGCAACGTTGCAGCCAGGGACGTTCGCCAAGGTGCAGCGCACGTGGAAGAGCGGTGACCACATAGAAGTGGAGTTCGATATGCCGAAGCGGCTGGAGCCGATTCCCTATCAGCCGATAGGTGGGCAGAATGTCGCATTGATGTACGGGCCGGTGACGCTGTTTGCGGTAGGCGATCTATCGGCGCCGGTCACGAAGGCGCAATTGCTGGCAGCAGAGCGTATCTCGAAGAGCAGCACAGACTGGAAGGTGACAACAGCAGGCGGCCCGCTGACCATGCGACCCTTCGCCGCGATTGGCGAAGAACACTATCGGCTCTATCAAACGGTGACAAGTTAGGCGTGTTAACACTACTTCACTTAGGTATAGTAGTGTTGCTTTGAAATGGAGATCACCGGGCGCAGTCAGGAGCCTTTAAAGGGTGTTTAAAAAACATCGGACGACACTTGCTGTCGCATTTTGTGTTGTGTTCGCCTGCAGCTTGCTTATCCTTTTGCGGCTGAGTAGTTGCGGAGCCGATGATGCATACATACATCGCAGAATTACAGAGCACCTTATCGAGTTTGGGCATCCCTGGTACAACATAAACGATCGAGTCATGTCCACGTCGGCGCCGCTATGGAACTTAGTGTTGGCGGCATTCATGCTTTTACGACCGACATTTAACAGCGTCCCTTTCATTAACGCTTTTGCGATAGCAGCCGCGAGTGTCAGCGCACTAATTTTCGTATTACGGGTTTCAGAAGGGCGGGGCCACACACGATTCAGAACCGCTATAACCTGCATAGTTGCCGTCATTGCTGTTTTTTCAACATTGCTCCCGACGGCCGTTGATCAAATGGAGACCCCTTTTGGAATAGCGCTTGCGCTTTCTGGTCTGGTCTTACTAGAAGACGCTCCCGCTTATAGCTTGACATTCATGGCTCTATCGGGATTCGTCCGTTATGAACTTTTTGGCTTTGCTATTTTAGCCATCGGCTATCTTGCTATCTCGCGGAAGATATCCTTCAAGGTACTTCTCGCGCCGTTGTGCGCAATGGCGATTGGCTTTGGCTTGCTCGGGGCGTCATTTCACACGATTATTCCGAACACAATCAAGGCAAAGAGAATCGGCTATTCCGTTCCCCACAGGCCACTCGCGCATGCCATTCTCTCTTCTGATCGTGGCCTTGGGTTATGCGCTCTATTCCTTTCAGTAGTCGTTGCCTGCATCATTTTCTTTAAAGCGAGAGCGGGCTCTCGTGAGTTTTCCAGGAAGAATGCGGCAGGCATTTTCCTGCTCGTATATGCGCTGGCGGCTTGGTGCGTCTATTTCGCTGGCGATACGATGATCTTCAGATGGTACCGCCCAATTGTTGTGCTTCCGCTCGCTTTGGGCACGATAGTCTGCCTTATCGCTGATGGCAGCTTACTCAGCGCACTTCCCGCAAGTATTTTGGCCGCGGTGCTTTGCGTACCAGCATGGGGATACGTTTCAGCAGCAGTCCTGAGCAAACCGGATTCCGTCGCTGGCTATGCCGACGCGGCTCGCGTTCACACATACTTGCGGGTTGGGAAAGCAATTTGGAAAGTCTGCCCGAACGGCACCTTAATGACATCAGAATTAGGTGGCCTTGGGGAATCATTTCACGGCTATATCTACGACGGTTTTGGACTGACAAATCCGGATGCTTTGAGATATCAGCCCTTGAAAATTCCCGAAGAGAGAAGTTCGGGAACCATAGGCGGACTTCCATGGCGATATGTGATGGATAAGAGGCCGGACATTGTTGTGAGTTATGACATATACGCAAAGGGTCTACTGAATTCCCCCGTATTAGGCAGCTACAAGGACGTCGCATTTCCCACATTTGCGCCCCCAGATAGTTCGGCACAGTTGGCCACCACCTTTGATGATCGCAAACTTCATGTCATGGTGAGAATCGGTGGGCGCTGCAATGCACCGGCCGTAGATGAAAGTGTCGCGCGAGCTTATGAAAAGCCAGCGAATCGGTACTGATGGTGCGCTAGGCTAGCTGGAGCCTGTAAAACGCTTCAGCGGATGCGCTTCGGTGTTGAAGACGAACTTCGTCCAGTCCACCGTGTCGCGCGGCGCATAGAGCAGGTAGAGATACTTGAGCGTCTCGGCAAAGAAGAAGCTTTCCATCTCATCTTTCTGCTGCTTCGTGCGGACGTCCGTAAGCGCAGCGTAGGCAACTGGCGTGCGGCACCAGCGGACCAGCGAATCAAAATAATCCTGGCCCATATGCAGATAGATGGGGTCGCCGGTCAGGTGGTGCAGATAGTACGTGGATTCGATGATCTCCGGCCGTAGCGGGTAACCAGCGTCAGGGGTCGAGAGCCGGATGTAGTCGAGTGTGTCCGGCTCGATGCCGTAGAGCGTCCACATCTGAAAGCTGGAGCGCTGCAGCGCCTCGGCGCGCGGCAGGTCGCCGGCAAGCGCGAGTACTGCGGGAAAGAAGGCGTCCAGCGCGCCGTACTCGTGCGTGGTGCGCGCGCCGGTGCGCATGTCTGCCTGTCCGTACCAGAGGCCGAGACGCGTCTGCTCGGCAAGGTATCTGTTGATGCCAAGGATGCTCTTCCGCCACATCTCCAGGCAGTCACGATCGCCGAAGAGCAGCCAGCTCTTGAGCAGATATTCATCGAAGGAATCGATACCGCCGCTGATGGAAGAGGTGGAGTCGGTCCACTCACCAGTTTCGACGTTGATGCCGAGACCCACCAGGTCTAATGACGACCGGCGCTTCCATAGTTCGGTCATGGCGCGCTTGGCCGTGTTGTAGTAAACCGGATTGTCAGTGAGTCTAGAAAGGGTGCCGAACTCCGGCAGCAGCGCTACTTCGGCAGGGTTTGTCACCGCACCGCGCACTTTTCCGGTGCGCAGATTGACGAATTCATAGGGCATGCCGGTGGGCGAGTGAAAGGCGGGCAGCAGCCGATTGCCGAGATCGGTGGCGAGTTTGAGAAGCTGCGGGTCGTTGGTGGCCTCGTATTCGCTGAGCAGGCCGCCGAGGCAGCGGATGGTGATCTCGAAGTTCTTGACGTAGATGTCCTGATTGAAGGAGAGATGCTTGTCGATGTCCTGCTGCGCTTCGGCGGCTTCTTTGTTCAGGCCCATCAGGATCATAGTGTCGAGCCCATCGATTTCGGTCATGTGCAGGGACACGCCGTACCAGTCATGCGGCTGCTTCGAGAGCGGCATGAGGGCGTCGTGCCCCCAGGCATAGGTCCGATAGCCCTGCCAGGCATGGAGGTATTCGGCACGGACCCTGGCGGCCATGGCCTCGCTGTCAGCCGGCGTGCCCAGGGTGGGGGCGAGCTGCTGGGCGGCGGAGGTCATCGCGGTCAGGATGCCGATAGAGATGCCGAGCAGGGCGACTACGGGACGAAGAAGGCGGATGGCACGGCGGACGGGAAGAGGCATGGCTTTTCCAGAAACCTGCTTTGGTGGGAATCTTATTCCAACATATCCTCCACAGTGGAACAACGCGGGAAGCTAATCTACACATGGAGTGACCCCGCAGCATTCCAATTTACGTGCTACGCGAGTTCCTGAAGATTCTTTGAAGCGATACGGACCAGCCATTCCGATTTAAAAGTGCTTGGAGACATACATGAACCGTCGCGACTTTGCTCGCCTTTCCGCTCTCTCCCTGGCCGCCACGCAGATTCCGCCTGTCGCCAGCGCGCAACCACAACGCAAGATCGGTTATGCCCCGGTTGGCCTAGGGCAAATCTCCAGCATCTTCATGCGCGCGGTGGCCAACTCATCCACGACCAGGATCACCGGCCTGGTCAGTGGCCATCCAGAAAAGGCGGCGAAGTTTGCCGACATGTACGGTGTGCCGCGTTCCGCGATTTATAACTACGACAATTTCGATCGCATCCGCGAGAACAAGGACATCGACGCGACATACATCGGGCTGCCCAACTCCATGCACAAGGAGTTCACGATTCGCTCTGCGCAGGCGGGAAAGCATGTGCTATGCGAGAAGCCAATGGCCATTTCATCGGCGGAGTGCCGCGACATGATCGCCGCATGCCGTACGGCGAATGTCAAACTGATGATCGCTTATCGCATTCACTACGATCCCACCCATCTGAAGGCCGTCGATCTCATCAAGCAAGGCCGGATTGGCGATATCCAGTATTGCGAAGGTAATTTCGGCAGCTATTTTCAGGCGAACCAATGGCGGCTGACGCGCGCCATGGGCGGCGGCGGACCGCTGATGGATATGGGGATTTATCCGCTGAACACGATTCGGTTTTACACGGGGGTTGAGCCTGTCAGCTTCGCAGCACTGACCAGCACCGTGGATCACCAGAGCGGCCGCTTTCAGGATATTGAGGAGTCACTCTCGTGGACGATGGAGATGTCGTCCGGCGTCCTTGCCAATTGTGCCACCAGTTACACGACGCATCTACCGGGATATATCAAGGTGATCGGCAGCCGTGGCAACGTGCTGGTCACGACTGCCTACAGCTATGAAGGGCTGCGCCTGGATGCTCACCTGGATGATCCGGATGGAAAATCGGGCACCGACATTCACGAAGACTCGACCGGCAAAATGCCATTCCAATTTCAGATAGAGGCCGAGGACTTCGCTGAGTGCATCCTGCAGAACAAGCAATCGAGAACGCCCGGCGAAGAGGGCCTGAAGGATCTGGAAGCGATTGAGAAGATCTATATCGCCGCAGGCCACCCCATCGCGTAGCTAAAGAATCTTCTTGCCAAATGCCGATGAGATCAGTTCGACCGCCAGGTGCGCGGTGCGGTTATGCTCGTCGATCACGGGGTTCACTTCGACGATTTCGAAGCTGAGCATGCGGCCGTGGTCGGCGAGGATTTCCATAGCGAGGTGGGCTTCGCGATAGGTGGCGCCGCCGCGCACGGGTGTTCCGACGCCGGGCGCGTCTTCGGGATCGATCCAGTCCATGTCCAGCGAGACATGATAGCCGGCAGTGCCGCGGCCCGCCGCGCGCAGGGCGTCTTCCATCACGGAACGCATGCCGCGCTCATCGATGTCGCGCATGGTATAGACCTCGCTGATCCCGGCGCGCTTGATATTTTCCTTCTCCGTCGCATCGATGTCGCGCACGCCGATCAGCACGACGTTATCCGGATCGACTTTGGGCGAGAAGTCGTAGATATCGGAGAGTTCTTTCGGGCCGAGGCCGAGCAGTGCAGCCAGCGGCATTCCGTGGACGTTGCCGGAGGGCGAGGTCTCGGGCGTGTTGATGTCCGAGTGGGCATCGATCCAGAGCAGCCCGATCTTCTGTCCTTTGCGGCGATAGAACTCGGCAACGCCGGACACCGACCCGGCCGCAACAGAGTGGTCGCCGCCGAGAATGACCGGAGTCGAGCCCTCTTCGAGCGTTTTCGCGACGAGGTCCGCGGCCTTGACGCAGGTCTCGCGAATTTCTTTGAGGTACTTCGCGTTCTGCTCGCCCGGTTTTTTAGTCTCCGCAATGGCGACGCCGATGTTGCCGCCATCCGTGACGACATGGCCGAGCGCTTCGAGATGCGCTTCGAGCCCAGCGACCCGGACGGCGGAGGGACCCATGTCCACACCGCGTCGCGACTGGCCAAGATCGAGTGGCACGCCGATGACGTGGATGTGGCGTGGCGGCAGCGCCTGCACGCCGGAGTACATGGGTTGATGGCCGCGAGTAGTTTCTGCGTGGATCGTATCTTCGTGCTTTGTCATAAGAGACTCCCCATCTCGGGGAAACCCCTAAGGATAGATACGGTTCAGCGTTCGAGCAAATGGGATGGTTTCGCGGACATGCTCAAGGCCACAAATCCACGCCACTGCGCGCTCGATACCCATCCCGAACCCCGAATGGGGAACCGACCCGTAGCGCCGCAAATCTAGATACCACTGGAATGATTCCAGCGGCAGATGATGGTCCTCGATGCGCTGCTTGAGCAGATCGTAGGATGCGATGCGCTGCGAACCGCCGATGATCTCGCCGTAGCCCTCCGGCGCGAGCACATCGACGCAGAGCGCGTATTTCGCGTCGTCCGGATCGGGCTCCATGTAGAAGGCCTTCACCGCAGCGGGATAGCGATGCACCATCACAGGCCGGTCGAACTGCGAGGAGATGTAGGTCTCGTCGGGCGAGCCGAAGTCATTGCCATACTCGAATGGATGCTCGAGCAGGCCCTTGACGTGCGCGTCGTTCAGCATGGCCACGGCCTCGTCGTAGCGCAGGCGTGGAAAGGGGGCCTGGATGGCTTGGAGCTTCGTGATGTCGCGCTCGATGACGTTGAGGTCAGGCAGGCGGCGCTCCAGCACACGGCCGACAATAAAGCTGAGGAAGTTTTCGGCGAGCACCATCAAGCCCGTCGAGGCCGCAGTACGCAAGCTCCGGCTCGACCATCCAGAACTCCGTCAGATGGCGGCGGGTCTTCGACTTCTCGGCGCGGAAGGTCGGGCCAAAGCTGTAAACCTTGCCGAGGGCGAGCGCGGTGCTTTCGATATAGAGTTGTCCGCTCTGCGTGAGGAAAGCCTCATCGCCGAAATACTCCACCGGAAATAGCGTGGACGTGCCTTCGCACGCGGCCGGCGTCAGGATCGGCGGATCGGTCAGGACAAAGCCGTTGTCATCCAGGTAATCGCGTGCGGCCTTGATGATGTCCGCGCGGATGCGCAGGATCGCCGACTGGCGCGGCGAGCGTATCCAGAGATGACGATGCTCCATCAGAAAATCGACGCCGTGCTCCTTGGGCGTGATGGGATAGGGCTGCTCTTCGGGCACGCGCTGGACGACTTCGACATTCTCGACATCGAGCTCATAACCGCCGGGAGCGCGCTGGTCGGCGCGGACGCGGCCGGTGACGATCACGCTCGATTCCTGGGTGAGATGCCTCGTCGTCTCCCACACTTCGGGCGTAACGGCAGCCTTCGGCATGATGCCCTGCACGGTGCCGGAGCCGTCGCGGAAAATAGGAAAGAGCAGCTTGCCGGAGGCGCGCAGATTGTACAGCCAGCCGTGCAGCACGACAGTCTGGCCTTCGTGCTGACGGAGAGTGGCGATGGTGGCCGGGATGGCGCTGGATTGTGTACTGATTTCGGTTACAGATGTATCCGTCATGTGCTTTAGATTCCGAACTTCTCAAATGTAGCTGCGGCGCGCTTCGCGATCGCATCGGGCGTTTCGCCCAGCTCGTAATGGATTTCCAGCAGCGCGGCAGGCGAGCGCGGCGCGGATTTCAGTGCCTCCATCGCGGGCTCCCACGTGATGCTTCCATCGCCGGGCCACAGGTGCGCGTCGCGGTCATGATGATTGTCGTGCAGGTGCGTGGAGCCTATGAGCGGCAGCAGAGTTTCGAGCGAGCCATCGACGCCTTGCATGAGGTGTGCGTGGCCAACGTCGAAGCAGACGCCAACGTTGGCAAAGTGGCCGACTCGGATAATCTCGACAAGATTGGCAGGCGTGGTCACATCGTTCTGGATGTTTTCGAGCAGCAGCTTGACGCCAAGCGGTCCGCCGAAGGCCTTGAGATGCTCGATCGCAGTTAGTGCGTGTTCCAGGGCGCGTTCGTCCCACTCGGAATCGCGATCGCCGATGTGCAGCACGAGGAACTGATAGTGCAGAATCTCCGCCGCTTCCAGCGCGCGCTTCACTTCGTCCATGGCATCGATGCGGCGCGACTTGTCCGCATGGAGCACGTTGATCGCGGGCATGCCGCCGCGCCCCATGTCCGGATCGGCATAGATCGGGGCATGCAGCGAGTGCGGCTTCACCGAGCTCGACTGGAACCAGTCGGCGATCTCCTTGATGTGCTGGCGGCTGGTGTAATCAAAGTGCTGCTTCGCGGCAAAGACCTCAATGGCCTCGGCGCCGGCACGGGCAAGCGTGTCGAGCAGGCCCGGGTGCAGCCGCTGGCGAAGGAAGACGTGGGTGGAAATGGCTCGAAGCATGGGTGGTGGGGTTCCGCTCTCTATCTTCTCATTGCGGCTGCTCGCGGCAGGCAGGGCTCAGTATCCAGCGGCTTTGCCGTAATGGTGGTGGTGGTCCTGGCCGCCTTCCAGCTTGCCGGTCTTCGGATCGACCGCAATGCACTCGCCGTCGCCCCAGTGGCCACCCTGCTTCAGCGAATAGCCCTCCGTTCTCAACGTTGCGGCGGTCTGGTCCGGGAAGCCGGCTTCCACGCGGAGAAGGTCCGGCAGGTATTGATGATGGAAACGCGGCGCATCCACCGCCTGCTGGATGTTGAGGCGGCCATCCGCCACGCTGAGAAAGACGTTCAGCACTGTGGTGGTGATGGTGGGGCCTCCGGGCGAGCCCAGCACCATCGCAACCTTGCCGTTCTTCAGCACGATGGTCGGCGTCATGGCAGAGAGCGGCCGATGATAGGGCGCGATGGCATTATTCGGACCCTGGATCAGCCCGTACATATTGGGCTCGCCCTGCTTGGAGGCGAAGTCATCCATCTCGTCATTGAGCAGGAACCCAAGGCCCGAGGCCGTGACGTGCGAGCCGAAGCCGTCGTTGAGGGTGGTGGTGACAGCGACCGCGTTGCCCTCCGCGTCGAGCACTGAGTAATGTGTCGTATCGGTGGATTTCGACTCAGCCACAGTCGCGGTTGGCGGCGGAGGCAGGAAACCGGCTGGCCGCTTCAGGTCCTTTGAGGGCGTGGCGCGGCCGGGCACGATGCTTTTGCGCCACGCATCGGCATAGGCAATGCTGAGCAGCGCGGCCTGCGGGATTTTGGCGTAATCGGGATCGCCAAGGTAGTCGGTGCGGTCCATGTAGGCGCGGCGCATGGCTTCGGTGATCAGCTGGACTTCCGGCGCGGTGCGGTCGCCCAATTTGGCCAGATCATAGGGCCGCAGGATGTTCAGCATTTCGACCAGCACGATGCCGCCGGCGGACGGTGGTGGCGCGCTGAAGATTTCGTAACCGTGATAACTCCCTGCTACCGGCACCCTCTCTTTGACCCGGTAGTGGGTGAGGTCGGCTTCGGTGATGAGGCCGCCATGCGCCTTCATGTCCGCCGCGAGCTTCTTCGCGATCTCGCCGCGGTAGAAGTCGTCAGGATCGGCGGCGATTCGCTTGAGGGTGACGGCAAGCTCCGGCTGGCGGAAGGTGCTGCCCCGCTGGTAATACGAGTCCCCCGTCTGATTCTGTTGAAAAATTCTGTGCGACTCTGGGAACTTCGCCAGGTCAGGATCGTGCAGCTCGTCGGCTTCTTCCTCGCTGAGCACGAAGCCGTCCTCGGCAAGCTTGATGGCTGGCGCCATGACGGCTTTCAGCCCAAGCTTGCCGTAATGCTTTTCGGCATAGGCCAGACCGGCGACCGAGCCAGGCACCGCCACCGATTTATAGCCAAGCGTGCTGGCGCCGGGGATAACGTCGCGGTTCGCGTCGAGATACATGTCCTGCGAGGCGGCGCCGGGTGCCTCTTCACGGTAATCGATGAACAGGTCGCGCTTGCCGTCATGCGGCTTGGCCAGATGAACAAGCATGAATCCACCGCCCCCGATGTTGCCCGCGACCGGGTGCACCACGGCGAGCGCGAAACCGGTGGCGACCGCGGCGTCCACCGCATTGCCGCCTTGTTTCAGAATGGCGACGCCGGCGTCGGTAGCGTCGTGATGCACGCTGACCACCATGCCGTGATCGGTGATGACAGGCGTTTCGTTCTGCGCAATGGCGAAGGAGACCAGGAAGAGAAAACCAGTGGCGAGGCCGATCGTACGGGACATGGGAGGAGTGTACGAGTTTCCAGGTTTCAGCCTATAGCGTGGGCGCTGCGCTGGAGTGTGCGGAGCGCCTGCAGCGGCCGTAGTCATGACCGTCTGCCGGACGCGAAAGAGGGTGCGCTACGCCGTAGGCGGTCCGAACCAGGTGGTTAGCGCATCAGTGAGTCCCACTTCAGTGGGCCCCGCCTGGGCCAGGCCGCCCACCCAGGCCACGTATCCGTCGGGTCGAACAAGCACGGCAACCGGAGCCGTGACCTCACCGATCGCCGGTAGCTCCCAGGGACCGTCGTACCTGGCATCGATCACCGGAACGCGATCTACCCATGGAGTGATATCGAAGTCGCCGGGCTCACCGAGGTTGAGAAGCACCGGCCGGCCTTCGTGCAGCAAGCTGAAGACGCGCAGCGGTCCGTTGGCGGTCACCAGGTCCAGATCGGGCATGCGGCGGCCGAGCAGCGGGTGCCCGTCGCCGAGGTCGTAATGAATGTCCAGACCCGCCTTCTCCGCGGCTACGCGTTTGCGAACATCCTCCAACTTCATGAATTCGGCAAGGATTTCTCCCAGGGCCTTGGTGCGTTCATCGGTCCGCTGCAGCGCAACGTGCGCCATGGTGTCGCGCAGCACGCGGGCGGCGATTGGGTAGCGCTCGACCTGGTAAGTATCCAACAGGCTTTCGAGCGATATCCGCTTCACCACCTGCGCCAGCTTCCATCCCAGGTTCACCGCATCTTGCACGCCGATGTTCAGCCCCTGTCCACCCATCGGGGGATGCACGTGTGCGGCATCGCCAGCAAGCAGGACCCGTCTGTCGCGATATGTGGCGGCCTGGCGAGTCATGTCGGTGAACCTGGAGATCGAGATAGGACTGTGGGCCCCGTAATCGATGCCGTATACGGCGATGAGCGCCTCGCGGATGTCGTTCAGCGTCGGTTCGCTACCGGTCTTTAGCTGCGGTTCGGTCAACACAACCCGCATCGCCTTGGCGTCCTCCAGCTTGGCGATCGCATGAGTACCGGTGGCGTCCTCGCGCAAGCCCCACGCCGGCTCCTCGGTGATCCGGACCTCGGCGATCAGCCAGCTCTTGGTCGGATCCCACCCAGCGAACTCGATATCCGCTGCTTTACGAATCGCGCTGCGTCCTCCGTCACAGCCCACGAGGTATTCCGCCCGCAGCGACGTGCCGTCGGATAGCGCGACGTCCACGCACGAGTCGTCCTGCGCGAAGCCGGTGACCTCGCGTCCTCGATAGATTCGCACTCCAAGCTCATCGACCCAGCCGGCGAGCGTGCGCTCGATGTGTTGCTGCCACAGTCCGAGAAAGTAGTTATGCCGGCTGGAAAGATCGCTGATGTCCATAGTGGCGTGGCGATAGCTGAATCCCACCCGATGCAACTGTCCCTGGGAAAGAAAGCGATCGGCGATTCCGCGCTGATCGAAGACCTCGATCGTGCGTGAGTGCAAACCGCCGGCGCGCGCCCCAACGAGATCCTGGCTGGCGCGCCGCTCGACAATGGCAACGTCCACGCCCGCCAATGCCAGCTCGCCTGCCAGCATCATCCCCGTCGGACCTCCCCCGGCAATCACCACCGCATGCGCGCTCATCGGCACCCTCCGGTCGGCATCATGCCGGTCGCGGTCGGCCCATCGCATTCCTCGGTCGCCGTGCCGAGTGCCCCCGCCTGCCCTGCGAATCCCACCATCGGTTCGAAATCCCCGTGCGACCCATACCCTGACAACAACACACGCATTCCGTGCCTCCAAGCTCGGTAGTTTTTGGCGTCGGTTGGCAATCATGCGGCACGACTCCGGTCTGGCCGCAAGCCCCCGGGTGCGCTTTATACTGGAAGTGGAAGGAGGGCGTGCCCTCCTTTTTTGTTTGTCCGTTGTCGACGAGTAGCCGCGCGATTGCCGCCTGCAAGCTGCAGCTGCTTAGAATGGCGAGGGCATGTCCGTCACGCTGCGTTCGTTTGCAAAGATCAACCTGGGTTTGGCAATTGGGCCGGCGCGGCCCGATGGCTTTCATGCGCTCACGACCGTCTATCAGACGATCGCCTTGCACGATGTTGTGACCATCACGGCGCGGCGGGCGGCGGCCTCGCGGATCACGCTGACCTCGAATGACCAGCGCGTGCCCCTTGATGCACGCAATACCGCATGGAAGATGGTGCAGCGGGCACTGGCTCTGCTGGACATCGCGGCTGAGGTCACCATCCACATTGAGAAGCGGCTGCCGGTGCAAGGTGGGCTGGGCGCGGGATCGGCCAATGCGGCGGCCGCCCTGCTCGGGGTGGAGCGGGAGCTTGGCATCGCCTTGACAGCGGAGGACCGGCTGCGGGTCGCGGCAGAGGTGGGTTCGGACGTCCCCCTCTTCCTTGTTGGGGGTGCCGTGCTGGGTTTGGAACGTGGCGAAGACGTTTCACCTCTCGCGGATTTCGCTGCAGTGCCCTGTGTCATTGCGGTTCCGGAGACGGGAGTGTCCACGCCTGCCGCTTTTCGGGAATGGGATCAGCGGCATTCCGCATTGACCCCCACGGCTGCAGCCGATAAACTTGAAAGGTTGAGTCGGTCTGTCTCCGCAGCGTGGGGTCAGCCGCACTCCTCCGGTGTCTCCTGGGCGGCCTCTTCGGAAAAGATATCCGAGGCGGATATAGCCCAAACGGGAGACCTGGCCGAGACTCCGCTTCTCGCGCTTGTCCGCACCGGGATTGCAAACGACTTCGAAGAGGTCGTCTTTGCGCAGTATCCCTCTCTTGCAGACATCGTGCCTGTGCTTCGGGGCTCCGACCAGTCTGGTTCAGGCCAGCCTGAGGATGCGGCTATCTATGCTGCGCTTTCCGGCTCGGGTTCGGCCCTGTTCGGGCTGTACACGAGCACCAAAGCGGCAGATCGGGCGGCAGGGCGTCTTCGGGACCGCGGCATTGTGGCGCTGCGCACCGAAACCTTGCCTCGCAAGCAGTATTGGCGCACGATGTGGGTGGATACATAAGCTGTCGGCGAAACTGCTGGCAACTGTCACATTCCTCTCCGCCAGCAGCCTGTTGGGCGATCGACTAATGGTAGGTCAAGTGCCTTTGGAGCACTTTGTCTAGGTTCGAATCCTAGTCGCCCAGCCACTCTGTTCCGGTGCATCGTGCCCCGGAGCGTCTGCCGCGGATGCTGTTCAAGCCGCGGTTCGAGCTAGCGCAGTTCACCAACGCAAACCAGCTTGGGAGATTGTGATGAAGCAAGAGACGGCAGTGGCCACCGAAGTCGAGCCGGAGACGGCGACCAGCAACAACTTTCAGCCCGCCCCGGAGCGCAAACGCACCCGCGGGCTGAGCGAAGACAAACGCTTCAAGATATTTGCCGGATCTGCGAACCGTCAGCTTGCCGAAGAAATTTGCAAGCAGATCGGCGTTCCGCTGGGGGATACCAAGATCCAGCGCTTTGCCGATGGTGAGATCTACTTCCAGTTGCTTGAGAATGTGCGCGGCGTGGATGTCTTCGTGGTGCAGCCCACCTGCAACCCGGTGGACTCAAATCTGGTCGAGCTGCTCATCATGATCGACGCGCTCAAGCGCGCCTCGGCCGGTCGCATCACCACGGTTGTTCCCTACTACGGTTATGCCCGACAAGACCGCAAAGACCGCCCGCGTGTCGCCATCTCGTCCAAGCTGGTCGCGGACATGCTGACCACCGCCGGCGCGAACCGCGCGCTCTTCATGGACCTCCACGCGGCGCAGATTCAGGGCTTCTTCAACATCCCGGTGGATCACCTTTTCGCCAGTCCGGTCATGGTGGGCTACTTCAGCAAAAAGAACCTGCCAAACCTCACCGTAGTGTCGCCGGATGCGGGCGGCGTGGAGCGTGCCCGCTTCTTCGCAACCAAGATGGGCGCTCCTTTGGCCATCGTGGACAAGCGGCGCACGGACATCAACGTGACCGAGGTGATGAACGTGATCGGCGATGTGCGCGGGCGAACCTGCCTGATCATCGACGACATCGTGGATACCGCAGGCACGCTGGTGAAGACCGCTCACGCGCTGCTGGACGAGGGCGCTGTTGAGGTCTATGCGTGCGCCTCGCACCCGGTGCTTTCCGGGCCGGCGATCGAGCGCATTGCCACCTCGCGCATTAAAGAGCTGGTGGTCACTAATTCCATTCCGCTGTGCGATGAGGCGAAAGCGGTAGACAAGATCAAGGTGCTGTCGATTGCGGGCCTGCTGGGCGCGGCCATTGAGAGCATTCACATGGAGACGAGCGTGAGCTCGCTCTTTAACTAAACCGCAGGAAAGGGAGTAGAGCGCGGCTCGCACCGCTCTCCATGACCGAAAGGAATAACGTAATGGCGACAACAGAACTGATATCGGCAGTGACCCGCGAGGGCAAGTTCAACAAAAACGCGGCGCGCCGCGTGCGCGTGGCAGGCAAGATCCCCGCGGTGATCTATGGAGCGAAGGAGCCTTCCGTAGCGATCGAGCTGGACCCGAAACAGGTGCAGCGCATCCTGCACTCGGCGTCGGGCCACAACACCATCTTCGATGTGGACGTGAAGGGCAGCGCACGCGTCAAGGCGATGATCGTGGACTGGCAGTATGAGCCCATCAAGGGCCATCTGCTGCATGTGGATCTGAAGCGCATCGCCATGGACAAGGTGATGGTGGTCGAGGTGCCGATCCATCTCGAAGGCATACCGTACGGCGTGAAGACCGAGGGCGGCCTGCTGGACCAGGTGCTGCGCGAAGTGGAAATCGAGTGTCTGCCCGGAGACATTCCGGCGCACATCTCGCTCGACGTCACCGGCCTGAAGCTGCACGATGTCGTTCGCGTCTCCGACCTGCCGCACGAGGGCAAGTTCAAGTTCGTCACCGATGAAGATGCAACGGTAGCTCACGTGACCGTGATCAAGGAAGAAGTGGCAGCAGAACCTGAGGCAGTCGCCGCGGCAGCGCCTGCCGAGCCCGAGGTGGTGAAGAAGGGCAAGCAGGACGAGGAAGGCGGCGAGGCTCCGAAGGCCGGCGGCAAGAAGTAAGCAGTGCCGCTCGGAACGATGGAAGCACAGGATGCCAAGACCCGAGAGCAGGTGCTAAGGCCGTTTCTGGTGGTCGGGCTCGGCAATCCGGGCATTGAGTACCAGTGGACGCCGCACAATGCGGGGTTCCTGGCTATCGATCGGCTTGCCGAACGCGTGGGGGCAGTGGTGAGCAATCGCCGCTGCCGGGCTCTCACCGCAACGGCGCGCATCGCAGGCCGCGAGGTTGTGTTGGCCAAGCCGGAGACCTTCATGAACCTGAGCGGGCTATCCGTTCAGGCTCTCTTGCAGGAGTTTGGCGAGGAAGATGCGAAGCGGGGTTCCGGGTTCCTGGTGCTGTATGACGAACTGGCTCTCCCGCTGGGCTCGATGCGGGTGCGGGCCGGGGGATCCTCAGGCGGCCACAACGGTGCGCGGTCGATCAACGGCGCGCTGGGCACGGAGGAGTGGGCAAGGATCCGGATCGGCGTCGGTCCGGATGGAGTCGAGACAGCATCGCGCCGGGGCAAGGATTACCTGCTGATGCCGATGCGGAAGAAGGATCTGGCGGTGCTCGACGAGGTGCTGGACCGAGTCGCCGACGCCGTGGAGACGGTCATCGTGAACGGAATTTCCGTGGCGATGAATAGATGGAATGGGCCGCCGGAGAATGGTTCCTCGAAGGCCAAGTGATGAATGCGAAGCAGCAGATGTTACGAAACGGAATCAGTAGTTCAGGTTAAAGGGAAGAGAGAAACGCATGCAACGTAGCTATGAAGTGATGTTCATCGTGCGCCCCGATATGGAAGAGGCGGACGTCGACAAGCTGATCGCGGGACTGGAGCAGACCATCAACCACGGTGGTGGATTTCTGAAATCCACCGAAAAGCTGGGCCGGCGCAAGCTGTCCTATGTAGTGCGCAAGTTCAACGACGGCAATTACGTTCTGCTGGTGATCCAGGCAGAAGGCAATCTGATTGCCGAGGTGGAGCGCCGCCTTCGCGTCACAGAGCCGGTCATCAAGTTCATCACCGTGCGAATGGACGAGGAAGAGAAGCGCATCGAGAAGATCAAGGCCATACGCGCGACGCGCAAGAAGCTGAGCGCGCAGCCTGCCGCCGCGGCGCCTGAGCCCGAAGCCGCGCCTGCCACCACGGAAGCGGCGGCGAGCGCCTGAAGGCTCACTGCCAACCGAAATTGTGCCGGCCATGCGCCGGCCCACGATTGCAGCCGGTCCTGCCAACGCAAGCATGCCAGACGCAGGGCCTGTCCCCCGGTTCCATGAGAGACCGGACGGGAAGAAAGAAGAAGGAGAACCATGGCTGAAGAAACCAGCACAGCAGCAGTTACACCGCGCCCCTCTGACGGCGCGCCATCCGAACGCACAGATCGTCCAGATCGTCCGGCCGGCGATCGTCCGGATCGTCCCGCAGGAGACCGCCCGGCGGGTGGACCCGGCGGCCGCGGACCCGGCGGACGTGGTCCAGGTGGGCCGGGCGGCCCAGGCGGGCGCAAGTTCTTCCGGCGCAAGAAAGTTTGTAAGTTTTGCGTGGAGAAGATCGATTCGATTCACTACCGCGATGTGCGCCTGCTGCAGCAGTTCGTCGCCGAGCGCGGCAAGATCGTTCCCCGCCGCCTGACCGGTGTCTGCACCACGCACCAGCGGAGACTCACGCGCGCCATCAAGCAGGCGCGCAACATCGCCTTGCTGCCCTTTGCAGCCCGCTATTAGTATTGCGCGTTCCGCCTGCATCGCTCGCGGCGGACGCCCTAAATCTTGAGGAGAGTTATGGAAGTCATTCTGAAGGAAGACGTCGACACACTGGGTCACCGCGGAGACGTGGTGAAGGTGGCCGACGGCTACGGACGCAACTTTCTGTTGCCGAAGAAGCTCGCGATTGAAGCTACGGCCGCTAACAAAAACGTAATCGACCAGATGAAGCAGTCGGCCATTCGCCGCTCCGCCAAGGAGAAGGCGAACGCGCAGGAGCTGGTTACACAGATGGAGCAGGTCGAGCTGGTCTTCGCACGCAAGGTGGGCGAGAACGAGCACCTGTTCGGCTCGGTCACCTCATCGGATATCGCGCATGCGCTGGAGCAGAAAGGCTATACCGTCGACCGCCGCAAGGTGCAGCTCGACGAGCCGCTCAAGCAACTGGGCGAGTTCCACATTCCCGTCAAGCTGCACCGCGAGGTCAGCGCGCACATCAAGGTCACGGTGAGCGCCGAGGGCGGCGAAGTCTAGACCGCTTTCTTATACCGAAAAGGCACGCAGCCTCGCGCCGCGTGCCTTTTCTCTGCTTCCCTGTTGGCTCTCGTGCTAGTCCGCGGCCCATGCGAAGAGCGCGTCTTCTCCTGTCAGACCTGCCTTCAATGACGCGGCCTGGTCCGACATTGGACATTGGACCTTCGTGACAAGCCCGGCGAGCCTCTCCGATCTGGATAGGGCTTAACTTCGCCGCCACCCTCACATCACATTCTGCTTCCACGCCTCCGCAATCCGGCATGATGGAAACGCGAAGCCTGAAGCATTTTCGCTTCCGGTGCATACAGGGAAACCAGGCTGGTGTTGACTTTGCGTCTGGCAAGGCCACACTTCGCGGGTCTCCGCTGTGCCGACTCGAAGCGAAAAATGCTTTAGCTCCGGCTTTTGCGAGGTCTCCTGTGGCCACTCCGCATCCCGTTGTTCGCTCTTGCTGTGCTTTGCTGTTGCTCTTCGCGTTGGCAGCCAATGCCCAGCAGTCCGTTCCTCCTGAGACGCCGGCTCCGCCGCAGGCCGAGCCGACGATGCCCTCCGTCCGGATGCCGAACGGGCACGCCGGTCTTACCGCGCCCATCGACAACGCAATGGTGAAGACCGACAGCGCCCCAGCCAAAACGCTCCCCTCGGTCGTTCCGGCCGGACGGCCCAGCATCGCGCTGGTGCTGGACGGCGGCGGCGCGCTGGGGCTGGCGCATATCGGCGTGCTGAAGTGGTTTGAGGAGAACCGGATTCCGGTAGATCGCATCACCGGCACCAGCATGGGCGCGCTGATCGGTGCGCTCTATGCCACCGGCCGCTCCTCCGAAGAGATCGAGGACGTAGCGACTGGCGCCGAGCTGCCCAACATCTTTCATCTCTCAGTGGATTACGACCAGTTGAGCTATCGGCGGCGCGAGGATCGCCGCGAATTGCCGGGCGCCTTTGAAGTGGGGTTGAAGGGCGGCATCAGCTTGCGAAACTCCCTGCTGACCGACCGCGGCCTTAACGCCTTCCTGCACGACGAATTTCACAACTACGACAGCAACGGCGTCAGCTTCGACGATCTTCCGATTCCCTTTCGCTGCGTCTCTACAGATCTGAACACGTTGCACCGGGTGGTCTTCTACGGCGGATCGATTCCGCTGGCAATTCGCGCCTCCATTGCGATCCCCGGCATCTTCGCGCCGGTAAAGTATCACGGCCATTACCTGGTGGATGGCGCGATCATGCAGAACCTGCCGACGGAAGTGGCGAAATCCGATCTTCGACCGGACGTCATCATAGCGGTGCTGCTGCCGTCCGCTCAATTTACCGACAGTGACGTTGCTTCCATCGTCGGGGTCTTCGCGCGCGCGTTTTCCGCGGGCACAGCACGGAATGAGCGGCAATCTCTGAAGCTGGCCAACGTGCTGGTGACGCCGGATACCGGCAACTACGGCGTAGGCGATTACAGCAAGGCAAAGCTGCTGATCGATGTCGGATATGCAGCCGCGGAGGCCCAGCGCAAGAACCTGCTGCTGTATCAGCTCTCGCCGGAGGCATGGAAGGAATACCTGGCAGACAAGCGTGCGCGGCAGAGGTCTCATCCGGGCCTGCTCAAGACGGTGGAAATTGAAGGCGGCTCCGCCGGTGCGCGGGAGAGCGTGTCGGAGAGCATGAAGCCGCTGAAGGGTAAGCCGATTGAGCCGCGGCCCATCATCCGCGCGCTGAACCGGGTACAGAACAACCAGACCTACGAGGCTGAGTTTGTGACCCTCGCGCCGCGAGGGCCGGCCGATACGCGCGCACCCGGCCCCGACAACGGCGTGCTGATCAATCTGGAGCCTACGCGCAACGGTCCGCCGTTCCTGCTGGTCGGGGCGGACATTACCGCCATCACGGACAACGTGACGCGCGGCACGTTCGACCTGCGGCTGCTCAACAACGATCTGGGCGGATACGGATCGGAGCTGCGAACCGATCTGCGGATCGGCTTCCTGACCGAGGCATCGACGGAGTACTACAGGCTGCTGCGCGAGAATGGACTCTTCGTGCAGCCACAGATCGGCCTCCTGCGCCAGCCGGTCTACATCTTCCGCAATCAGCACCGCATCGCGGAGCGGTTGCAGCAGAATGCCGGCGGCGGACTGGACTTTGGCCGCACCTATCACTCGCGCGCGCAGCTTGCTGCAGAATGGCGCTACGAGCAGGTACGCTGGCACACACAGAGCGGCAGCGACTCTCGCCCCGATCTCTCCGGTACCGCGCAAAGCGGTGTGCTGCGCTATAGCTACAACAGCCTGAACGCCGGCCAGCTTGCGACGCGGGGTGTGCTCTTCGATATCTCGGCCGGCGCGCTCTACCACTCGCTCGCCAGCCAGAACGCGCCGGTGGTGCGCCTGAACGCGATGGCCTCGACCGCCTTCGCCGACAAGAACATCGTGGGACTCAGCCTCTCCGCGGATACGTATTTCAGGCGCGACGTGGCGGACCCGCTGCGCTTCACACTCGGGGGCCCGCTGCGGCTCTCCGCTTCCTCGATCGACGAGTATCGCGGCACGGATGACGCCCTGGTTCGCGCCGCATACTTCCGGCGGGTCGCATCACTACCGACGCAACTGGGCGACGGGCTCTACATCACGACCGCGTACGAGGGCGGAGCGGTGTGGTCGCCGGAGCGTCCCTCACTGCTGCGACAGGATGGAGTGTTGGGTGTGCTGGCCGCAACTCCACTCGGCTCGCTCACGCTGGGCGGCTCGATCGGCGATGCGGGACGCAGGAAGTTCTTCTTCACCTTCGGGCGTCTCTTCTGACCCGGCGTAAACTTCACTTATGGCACGGACAGAATCCACGATGCAGCCCCTGGGCACGCAGGCTCCTGATTTTTTCCTTCCCGACGTTGTTTCCGGCAAGACGGTGGGGCGCGACGATGCAAAAGGCGCGGCCGGGCTGCTCGTCATCTTTCTGTCCGCGCACTGCCCGTTCGTCAAGCATGTGGAACAAGGCATCGCTCGGTTTGGTGCAGATTATGCGGGACAGGGACTGGGCATCGTGGCGATCAGCAGCAACGACGCTGTGACCTATCCGGACGATTCGCCGGAAGGCCTGCGGGCGCAGGCCAGGCGCCAGGGCTTCACCTTCCCGTATCTCTACGACGAATCCCAGCAGGTGGCGCGCGCTTACGGGGCCGCCTGCACGCCGGACTTCTTTCTCTATGACCGCGATCTGCGCCTGGTGTATCGCGGGCAATTCGATGCAAGCCGCCCCAGCCTGAATGTGCCAGTGACCGGCAACGATCTACGTCGTGCCGTGGAAGCGCTGCTCGCAGGCAAGCCGCCGCTCGAAGAGCAGCGGCCCAGCCTGGGCTGCAATATCAAATGGAAGTAGAACTGATCAGAATCATGCCGTTGGCGCTCCCGACTTGACCAGCTTCAATGCGAAGCGATGCGTCGCGGGCTGCGCGTCCTTCTGCTGCTGCGCGATCGAAGCAGCCACAGCCTGCCTCATCGCATCCTGCTCCGGCTCCGGCGCAGATTCCGGCTTATCCTTGGTGCCGGCCAGCAGCGTGAACAGCCGCCGCTCGAGTTCGTTGCGGTGCTCCGTCTCCCAGGCCAGCGTTTGCGACTGCCGCAGCATCGGCGTCGCCATGCGTGCCAGATTGACTCCACGCTGCAGAGCATCTTCCGTAAAGTTCGCGACCGGCTGATCGTCGATGGTGAGCGCATACTCGCCGGCAGCAAGGCCCGTCACTTTCAGCATCTCCTGATCGAGCGCGGCTTCAACGCCGCCCGCTTCCAGCGCCAGGTCTGTCACTGGATCAGTCGCGCTTGACGGAAGCGGCAACGGGAGAGCGTTTTCGATCTCCGTCCACTGCAGCGTGCTGCTCTTCTTCTCGCGTTTCACGTCAGTTACGCTTGCGTTCTGCACGCTCGCGGCCTTGGCGTCATGCCCATCCACCGTAACGCTGCTGACCAGCGTCGGAGCGTGCCATGCCTTCAAAATGGACGCGGCCATCACCCAGTGCACGCCCTCGCCGGGATGCACGCGATCCGGAATTAGTCGCGACGCCAGCTCAGGATGCGACGCGTTTACCTTTTCAAGCACATCGACCACAGGCGCGTTCAGATCGACAAAGCCCTGATGCGTGCGGCCGGCCTCGCTCTTGTCAAACTGGCTGTAAGCCTGCATCACCTCGTTGTAGTGCTTCGTAGGCTGCGTAACATCGTCGTAGGGCGACGGCCCGATCAGTGTCAGCTTCACGCCCGGATCGCCGCTGAGGATCGTGTCCACCATCGATCTGTAACCGTCCTCATATGTCTTCTGGATGGCGGGATTCGGAGGACGATAATAGCCGTCGTTCATGCCAAGCATGATCGTCACGATATTCGGCTTATATGGCAGGAGGTCGCGCTGGATGCGCAAATCGATCGGCCCCTCGACACCGCCGGAGACCTTGTCGCCGCCTACCCCCGACTGCGTCCACTGCACCTTCCATGTCGGAAAGCGTGTGAGCACGTACTCCTCGATGAATGTGGAGTAGAGCCGCTGGTCCGTGATGCTGTCGCCATAGAGCACAACATGGTCGCCATCGTGAATGGCGAAATCACTCGCGGCAGGTGGTGTGACAGTTTGTGCTGGGGCGGAAGCTAGGGCCGGGAGCAGTATGCCGGCAGAGACAGCGGCGAATTTCGCAATGTCCTTCATGGTGCAGAAGTCTAACGCGAGTTGACGCGCCAACGCAGGTAGGTCGTAGTACGCTCAGGCTGTGCAGACTGTCTCTTCATCGCGCAATCCATTGCTTGCCATCGATCGATTAGCGATTGCGTTTCGCGGCAAACCTGTCGTACGTGAGCTGAGTCTGACCATCGAGCCGGGCCAGGTGTTGGGCCTGGTCGGCGAATCCGGCTCCGGCAAATCGGTCACGTCGCTCGCGATCCTCGGTCTGCTGGAGAGCGCAGCGGAGGTGCAGGGCAGCATCCGCTTCGATGGCGAAGAACTGTCGACGCTGAGACCGGACGCAATGCGCCGCTATCGCGGCCGGCGGATCGCAATGATCTTTCAGGAGCCGATGACCGCGCTCAATCCTGTCATGTCGGTCGGCCGGCAGATTACCGAAGCGATTGAAACGCACCAGCCCACGCTGACGCGGCGCGAAGTGCGCAATGCTGTCATTGCAAATTTGCACGCGGTCGCATTGCCCGATCCGGAAAAGCGCTACGGCGACTATCCGCATCAATTCTCCGGTGGACAGCGGCAGCGCATTCTGATCGCGATGTCACTCGCAAACCGGCCTCAGCTTTTGATTGCAGACGAGCCAACCACAGCGCTCGACGTGACGGTGCAGGCGCAGGTACTGAAGTTGTTGCGCGACCTGCAACAGCAATTCGGCTTGGCGATGCTCTTCATTTCGCATGATCTCGCCGTCGTCGCGGAAGTTGCAGATCGTGTTGCCGTGATGCGGCATGGCTGGGTATTGGAGCAGGGGAGTCGCGAGCAGATTTTTCACACTCCGCGACATCCTTACACGCGCAGCCTGCTGGGAGCGGTTCCCACATTGGATACCGACCGCACACAACCGCTTGCAACACTGCCGCCCGCATTGCATGCCACTCCTGGGCCATGGGTCGAGTACGACGTTGGTCACCAGGCGCGCGCGCTTTCCTCGTAACACGTGAATAATTCATGACATCCTAGAGCCTGTTTTCGAGATCGAATCTCAATAGATACTCTGCCGTACTTTCTGCAGGATTTCTTCCCCAGGCTCATTCATGCGCGCTCTTATCCTCTCGGACATTCACGCGAACATGCAGGCGCTCGCCGCTGTGCTGGCTGCCGCCCCGGAGCACGATGTGGTGTGGAACCTGGGCGATGTGGTCGGGTATGGCGCTTCTCCGAATGAGACGATCGTCTGCCTGCGCGAGCTGAACAGCATCTATGTGCGCGGCAATCATGATCGCGCGTGCTGCGGGCTGATGAACCTGGACGAATTCAATCCGGTGGCGCGCCAGGCGGCAGAGTGGACGCACGCGCAACTTTCGCGCACGCGCCGCAAATGGCTCTGCGATCTGCCGCAGGGCCCCGTCGCCGTCGGCGAGGGACTGGTATGCGTCCACGGGTCAGCGGCAAACGAGGACATCTACGTGCAGTCGCTTGGCGAAGCCATCGATGCGCTGCAGGCCGCGCCTGGCGCATGGGTGGAGTTTTATGGTCACACGCATGTGCAGGGCGGATTTGTGCGCAGCGATGAGGGATGGTTCGTCTTCAGGCCCGAGTACACATCGAAGCACAATCAGGAATTTTTCGATCTGCCGATGCGGCGCGGCGTGCGCTATCTGCTGAACCCCGGCTCTGTCGGACAGCCACGCGATGGTGACTGGCGCGCGGCGTTCGCAATCTACGACGATGTAGTGTCGGTGGTGCGGTTCTATCGCGTGCCTTACGACTTGGATCGCGCGCAGAAAAAGATCGTTGCCGCCGGCCTGCCGGAGCGGCTGGCAACCAGGTTGGCTGAAGGGCTTTAACTCGCCCGCGGCGGCATCACCTGCGTGGCGAAGCGCTCCATCTCCTCACGCTGCGGACTCGACTGCAGGAGCAACAGATCCACGCCGGCATCGCGAAACGCGGCAATACGCTCTTTCACCTGCGCGGGCGTGCCCACCAGTCCACTGCGCAGGCCGCGATTGGAGACCGAGTAATCCTCGAGCGAGATTTTCTGTTCCAATTTCGATCCCGTCACCCACTGCTGGTAGTTCTGGTAGCCGCGCGCGGACTGCTGCACATCTGTGATACGCGCCACCTCGCGTTGCGCTTCGGTTTCCGTATCGCGCACAATCGCATAGCCCGCCACTCCATACGTCATGGGCGGCAGCCCCAGCCGTTCGCGCCGCTCGCGCATATCCGCGATCTTGCGGCCGACAATCTCCGGCGGATCGCCATGCATCAGGTAGGCGTCGCATTTGGAAGCGATGAGGTTCTTTGCGGTCTCGCTTTCGCCGCCGGCATAGAGCGTCGGGCGCGGTTGACGCACCGGCTTTGGCGCAAGCACGTTGTCTTTCACGGAGTAGTAACGGCCGCTGTAGCTGAAATGCTGCTGGCGCCAGCAGCCTTCCATCACATCCAGCCATTCGGAGGTGCGCGCATAACGGTCATCGTGCGTATCAAAGTGTACGCCGTACTTCGTAGCCTCATCAGCCCACCAGCTCGAAACAACATTCAGGGTAAGCCGGCCATTCGCGATGCGATCGATATTCGACGCCTGCTTGGCCAGCAGCGCCGGGTTGTGAAACGTCGGGCGCACCGCAACCATCAACTCCATTTTGCTGGTGATGGCGGCAAGGGCCGCAGCTGTCGACCACGCATCCAGGGAAGGCGCTTCGACTCCTTTGATGTCATTCAGGTTGAGCTCTGCAATCAGCGAAAGGTCGTAGCCTAGCGCCTCAGCGCGCAGCGTCAGATCGCGCACATACTCCCAGGTTGCCGCCATTGCTTCGTCTTCCACATTGCGCAGCCAGCCGCCGAAGACCGGCATCCAGAAACCATAACGGATCGCGTTCTCAGCCATGCGTCAGCTCGGGCACGCGCGTGGATTTTGCGGCTTCCGCTTCCAGCCAGTCAGCCAATTTTGCGAAAGGGTCGAAACCGACCACGTTCACGCCATCGGCGACAAAGTTCGAGAGCGCGTTGATGTCATAGTAGAGCCGCCGTTCATCGCGGTCGTCCGTAATGTATTCCACGCCGCCAATCTCGATGCCCGCGTGCTGCATGATGCGTTCCACGTCCGCGATGACCTCGCGCGGAGGCTCGTAGCCTTCCACGCGCAGGCCGGTCTTCGGCGCATCGACCGCACAAGCCGCGCGGTTCAGGTCCACACCGCTGGTAGAGCGGCAGATGTCTGCCGGGCACAGGTCGAAAGTCTCGCCCGTGATATGCACCTTGATGGCGTAGAGATACCGCCCGTTCAGCACCTCGACGCGAACGATATGCGCGTCGCGCGCGGGTATGAATTCCTGCACCAGTGCCGTCGAGTCCATACCCAGCACAAGGCCTTCCGGCGTGCCCGCAGGCTGCGCGGCTGCAGCGGCAAGCTGCGTGGGATGATCGAAACGCTTGACGCCGGCGCCGCTACCACCGATGTTGGGCTTGACGACCACAGGCCAGCGCAAGCCATCCGTAACCGACGTCGCCTGCGACGCACGATGGATCATCCGCGCCTTCGGATACGGCAAGCCAAGGTCTTCGAGCAACGAAAGCTGTGCGGCCTTCGACAGCTCAGTGCGGAAGGCCTTCAGTCCGTTGATGACCCGCACGCCGCGGCGCTCAAGGTGATCGAGGAATCCGAGCGTGTAGAAGATCTGGTCTCCATGATCGCGATTCCACGCCGAAGGGCTCATCCGGTTGAAGACCAGCGCATACTCCTGCTCCGGATGATCCTCCGGCGCGAAGGTATGCTCCGGTGCGTGCAGCTTCACGTAGCTGGTGCCGCGGCGGTCGAGTTCGGCAAAGAGCGGCTTAAACCAGTTGGGCTGCTCGTAGTAAATGGCGATGGGCAAAGAAGGCGGCATGGCACTCCTGTGACGCGACAGCAGGCGCCTCGGTTACAGCGCTCGTGGGCTGCCTTCAAGGTAGCAACCATGCCCAGATCACGGCAAACCGGACGCTCGCGGATGTCGAGTTCAGAAGGTGAAGCGTGCCGTGAAGTTGAGGTTGTGATTGTTGGCGTGGAAGGCTGATGTAGCGATCTGCATGGCAGCGCCAAACATCAGAGCCTCGCGCCGCTTCGAGTCCTTGGGATAGAACTTGAATGGGCCAGCAAGTATTCCCGGTGTTAGAAAATTCTGATTCTTGCCGTCGTTCGGGCCGCCATCGAACCAGGTCGCGTTGTCTTCCATCTCGACCCATGCCTGTTTTGCGAGATGGAATTGTGCGTTCGTGTTCCAGGCCAGCGAACGGCCCAGCTTATCCGCTTGCTCAGTGGGAATCAGCGCGCCGAAGCACGACGTCACGTTGAATTTGCCGAAGCCCTTGCCCGCGCCCAGGCTCGGTGTGATCGTCGGATGGGCTGCGCCGTTTTTGTGATCGCCGGTCGGAACGGTCGCGTTGATGAAGGCGCTCACCACATAGTTCCCCTGTTTCTCGTTGCGCGAGAGAAAGCGGTACTTCCCAGAGAAGCCAAGGTCGCCGAAGCCATCGACGGCGCCCTTGCTGTGCTGCGTATAGTCCGGATAGAAGATGTCGATCTCGGTGTTTCTCAGCGGGATCAGGTTGATGCCACGGCCAAAACCGTAATTCCAGGTAATGACATGCGCGGGCGAGACGGTCCGGTAGAAATCCACGCGCACCACCTGGATGAGCTGCGGATATGGCGAAACCACCGGCGGCGCCCACTTGGGCTGTTGCGCCAGTGTGGCGGTGACACGGGCCTGCCAGCGGGCGATGAAACCATCCTGCGCGTGAGCAGCTATGCTTGCGAAGAAGAGAACGAGGCTGCCGCCCAAAAGAGCGCGGCGAAATGAAGAACGTATCGGCAAACAGTACAAGAGTGCGGTCTCCCAAAGTGAGGCAATCGATACGGCTGAGTTGGTAATGATTGCGTGTCAGCTTAGGAGATGGTTAAGCGATACCGCATCCATCGGAAGATGGGTTCTGCACTCAACCCGGAAAACGTATTGTCTAGAACAGCAGATTCGCCTTCCGAGGCAGCGGCAGGTTGAAGTGCTCGTAGGCCAGCCGTGTCGCAACGCGCCCGCGTGGCGTCCGATCAAGAAAACCGATCTGGATCAGGAACGGCTCGTAGACCTCTTCGAGCGCATCCTCTTCTTCGGCGAGCGTAGCGGCCAGCGTGTTCAGTCCGACCGGACCGCCATCGTACTTTTCGATGATGGTCAGCAGCAGCCGGCGATCCAGCTCATCGAAGCCGTGCGCGTCCACTTCCAGCATCTTGAGTGCCGCCTGCGCGGTGGTGCGGTCAATCCTGCCCGTGCCGCGCACCTGCGCGTAATCGCGTACCCGCCGCAGCAGCCGGTTCGCAATGCGCGGTGTGCCCCTGGAGCGGAGCGCGATCTCCGACGCGCCATCCGTATCAATCGGCACTTGCAGCACATCCGCCGAGCGCTCCACGACATACTGCAGCTCTTCTTCCGTGTAGAACTCCAGCCGCAGCAGAATGCCGAAACGTGACCGCAACGGTGACGATAATAATCCCGGCCGTGTCGTGGCAGCGACGAATGTGAACGGCCGGATATCCATGACGTGGGTCCGTGCCGCCGGCCCCTGCCCAATGATGATGTCCAGCTTGTAATCTTCGAGCGCAGTGTAGAGCTTCTCTTCGAGCACCGGCTGCACGCGATGAATTTCGTCGAGAAAGAGCACTTGGCGTTCGCGCAGGTTAGTCAGGATAGCGGTCAGGTCGCCCTGGATCTGCAGCGCCGGTCCGGAGGTCTGCTGGAACGCGACATCCAGCTCATTCGCGATGATCGACGCCAGCGTCGTCTTGCCCAGGCCCGGCGGACCGAAGAGCAGCACATGGTCGAGCGCTTCGCCGCGGCTCTTCGCTGCCTCCAGCGCGATGGCCAATTGTTCCTTGGCCTTCGATTGGCCGATGAACTCCGCAAGCCGCCGGGGACGCAGCTTCAACTCGAAGGAGCTGTCCTCCTCGCCCCGCGTCGCCGAGACCAGCCGCTCCGGATCGTTGTCGCTGCGCTTCACAATCGGAGTGTATCAACCGGCAAATTGTGCGTGGCTATTTACGATAGTTCTGCGCGTAGGTGTCCTTCGGCAGTCCGGCGGCGAGCGCTGCTTCGCGGCGCGTGAAGGCATCCTGCCGGTTCATGCCTCCGCCCAGAACAACCAGAAACGGCGCGTGTCCGGTAGGTGAGAAGACCTGCGGCTGGAACTGAGGATATTGCGCCGCCATTTCGGCCGCCTTGCGCTGCGCGGCCGATTCGTAGGCATATGTGTAGACCACCACATGCCAAACGCTGCGCTCACTGCCTTGTGAAAGGTTCGGGGATGCGGCTGCTGCAGGCGTTTTCGTCGGCGACGGCCGCGCTGCCGGCCGCACCGTCTCCGGCGCGCCCATCGCGCCCGCCGCATTTCCTACCGGCGCCGCGGCGGGAGGAACATCTGCCGTAGCCGCTGCAGGCGATTGCGGCCTGCTGGCAACAGATGGGGCTTCGCCGCTGATCGGCACATGCGGGGTGGGTCGCTTCAACGCATACCAGAAGATGGCGAGCACGATCGCCATCATCACGATTGCCGTGATGGCGATCCCGGGATGCTTACGCCGGGCCTCGGGTTCATCCCTCAACGCGGCACGAGGCGTCGCGGCAGCCTTCGCGACCGATGGAGCAGGAGGTCTGGGCGAAGCGTCCGCTACCGCCGCGGAGGTAGCTACCGCGGCCGTTCCATTCGTTACAGGCGGTCCATTCAGGACGCGGCGCATCGCGGCCAGCGAGCCATTGGGCCCAACGCCGGCGCGCACCAGCGTGGCAAAGGGAGCGGGAAGTTGCAGCGCGTCGCGCTCGCTTGAGTAGCGGCGGCCGGTCAGCGCGTTGTAGATGAGCGCGGCCAGCGCCGCCGCGTCGCTTTGATTGCGGCGCGGCATCAGGCAGTCGCTGCGCAGCTTGATGTTGTCGCCCACGCCCAGCACTCCGGACGCGTCAACATGCCCATGATGCAGCCCGGCGGCTTCAACGGTTTCCAGCGCGCTCAGCAAATTGTCGACAACCTCGCGCGCCTCATCCGGCGTCAGAGTGCGATCGCGCAGCACCTCGGCGAGCGTTTGATCGAAGGGCTCCATCACCGCGTAGACCAGCGACTCGTCCTCCAGGCGGCCTCTGCCGATGCTGCGGATGACGAGAAGGTTCGGATGCTGAACACGCGCAGCCGCCTCGAGACGCGCCTGCACGCTGTCCTCGTCGTTCAGCGCCTCGAAGACGCTGAGCACTGCCGGCTGTCCTTCCGGGTCTTCGATGGAGAACCATGCGGTGCGGCCTTCACTGCGCAGCAGCTTGCGCAGCGTCAGTCCGTTCAGTGTTTGTCCTTCGATCTCGTTCCAAAGCGGCATGTGCGGTCATCCCCGTGAGCGAAGTGTCTAAGTAGAAAAGAGAGCAGAAAAAGAGGCCCGCCACGCCCATGACGCAACCGAAAAGCCCGTAGCGCAGCAAATGCCGGGCACGCGGCATGGCCCGCGCCCGGTTGCGCTGCTTCTGTTCTCTGGTGAGTCTACTATCCGCGCAAGCTTAAGCGAGATTCACTTCAACCGGCACCGGCCCAACCATGGATTGGCTAGATTGGCTGGAACCCTGCTGCGTGGAGTTGCTCACCACCACGCGTCCACCCGCGCCTGCCCGCGCCAGCAGACGCATGCCTTCGCCGGCCATTTCGCGTGCCATCGCACGCAACTCCTCGGGCCGCTCGTTATGGGTGTTAGTCAGCTCCACCAGCGCGGCGGCGGCCTTCAGCTTGGCGACGCCATCGAAGGATGCCAGGCCCGCAGCGCCACCCGTGGCCTGGATGATGCTGTCGGCCGTGATCTTGAACATCGTGTCGCCCTGGATGACAAAGGCAACCAGATACTTTTCCGGGGTCGTCGGTGCAGTGCTCATGTGTAGCAGTCCTCTCGTGCAGTGTTGCTGGCTTCTTCAGAACACTCTGTGGGACGCAGTTGGGTCAAGAGCAGAACGCGCGATTCCCAGTACACATTCTGGTTCCTGCACCATTGCGATACCATCACGGTGCACATGTCCGATTCAAGTTCGTCCGCCAAACCTGCACTCGCCACACTGCTGACCGAAACCCGCTATAAGCCGAGCGAGCACATCGACGAGCTCTCGACTACCGAGATGCTGCAGGTGATCAACGCTGCCGATCGCGAGGTGGCCGATGCGGTGGCGCGCGAGATTCCGGCCATCGCACGGGCCGTCGATGCCATCGCTGCGGCGCTCGAGCGAGAGCGCGGAGGCCGCCTCTTTTACGTAGGCGCCGGTACATCCGGGCGCCTCGGCGTGCTGGATGCATCGGAGTGCCCGCCGACCTTCAACGTGCCTGCAACCCTCGTGCAGGGCTTCATCGCCGGCGGAGACTACGCGCTGCGTCATTCCATCGAAGGCGCGGAGGATTCGGCAGAGCTGGGCGCCACCGATCTGCGCGCACACGGCTTCACCGGCAAAGATGTGCTCGCCGGCATTGCTGCCAGCGGGCGTACGCCCTATGTGCTCGGCGCGATGGAATATGCACGGTCCCTCGGCGCAGTCACCATCGGCGTGAGCTGCGTGCCGCAGTCCGAAGTTGCACGCGTGGCGCAGATCGCCATTACGCCCGCAGTAGGCCCGGAGGTGATCACCGGATCGACCCGGCTTCGCGCAGGCACCGCGACCAAGCTGGTGCTGAACATGCTATCCACCGGCGCGATGATCAAGCTCGGCATGATCTACGGCAACCTGATGGTAAACGTGCAGCCCACGAACGAGAAGTTGGCCGACCGGGCCGAGCGTATCGTCCTGGAGCTCACCGGATTGCCGCGCGAGCGCGCATCCGCCCTGCTGCGCGAGGCAGGCTCCATCAAAGCCGCCGTCCTGATGCACGCCCGCGGCCTGAGCCGAGAACAGGCGGATGCCCTGCTCAATGGCGCGCACGGACATCTGCGCCGCGCCATAGAAGCAGCGGCCGACTAACGGCCCGTCCGGTACACTGAACAGGACGCGTCCTCATGTCCGCAGATACCACTCCCACCGCCGTGATGCCCGTTTCGCAATACGAGGGCTCCGGCACAAAGGAGCGCGCCGGCCACCATCTGCGCCGCTTCCGCTTCGACCGCCCGCAGAAGATCGCCGCCCTGCTGCTCCTTCTGCTGCTGAGCCAATGCGTGTGGCACATCTCGCGGACTCCTTTGACCGAAAGCGATTACCAGTACGCGCGCTGCGGGCGGGAGATGTGGGAGCGCCCGTCGCCCATCGCAGGGTACTTCACAAGTTGCGGCAATATTCATGACGGCGTGCTGGCCTATCGCATGGCCGGGTTGCCGCTTACGCTGCAGCGCCTCGTTGCCGGCCAGGGCAGCGATACCAGCACCTGGGAGATGCGGCACGAGCTGAGTTACGTGCGCCTGCTGCTGCGGTTTCCCTTCACCGTCGCGGCGCTGCTGTTGGGTGGGGCGCTGTGGTGGGTCACGCGGCGGCTCTTCGGCAATTCCGGCGGCTTTGTCGCTCTGGCGTTCTACTGCGTCTCGCCGGCCATCATCGCGGCAGGCTCCCGTCCAAATGCCGAAATTACGACCGCATTGGGCATCTTCGCGGCAATCTACACCGCCATCGGTGTCGCGCATGCCATGCAGGGACCGCGGCGCAAGTGGCGTCCGCGCATCGGTCTGCTGGCTGCAGGGCTAGCGCTGGTTGCGGCGTCGCATTCCGCGGCGCTGCTGCTCACCCTGCCGCTGGCCTTCATCTTCATGCTCTATCTGGCCGAGCGCAATCGAACCGCCGTGCCGATGGTCATGGTCGCGGGCACTGTTGGCGCCTTCTTGCTGCTCTTTGCCTGCTACGCCTTTCATCCTGACGCGCTGACCTACTACTTCCGCTCCGGCGCAGGAAGGCTTGGCGTTAGCACGGTGGCGGCGCGTACGCATCTCGTCTCCTTCGGCGATGCGGGTTTCGCCATCGCTTTGGGCGCTGCCCTGCTCCTGTATATCGCGACCTGGCGCTCACGCTACTTCGGCAACACCACGCCGCTGCTGATTGCGCTCTGTCTTGTACCGCTGGTCACCACCGGGGTCTTCGGCCAGCCATGGCTCTGGGGACTGCCCTTTCTGATGACGTTCGTCGGAGGTGTCTTCGCAGATGCATTGGAGACCCGGCACGGCCGCACCTTTCGCTGGGCGATCATGGCCATGGTGGCGCTGCAGGCCCTTCTGACCATCGCCCTACCGGCGCTGCCGTAAGTCCCTCCCCATGACTGCTCCCACAGAAGATCTGAACCGTCCGCATGCCGAATCGTTAGCCACACTTTTGGGGCGGACATCGCTCGGCGCGGCAGGCCGCGCCCCGATGCGCTGGTATTGGCTGGTGCTGTTCTGGATCCTGGCCGCGCTGGTCATGGCCAGCCATCGCCCATCCTCGCTGCTGCATGCGCAGTTCTGGGCTGAAGATGGCTACGTCTGGTATCAGCAGGCGTATCAGCAGGGACCACTGCTGCCGCTCACGCATTCTCAGGATGGCTATTTCCAGACGTTGCCGCGCCTCATTGCCGCCGCAGCCCTCCCGGCACCGCTGCATCACGCACCGCTGGTCATGAATGTGCTGGCGCTATTGATTCAGGGGCTCCCAGTGGTGTTTCTGTTGTCCCGCCGCGGCGAGCACTGGGGTTCCCTGCCCGCCCGTGCAGCACTTGCACTCCTGTATCTTTGCCTGCCGAATTCGGCGGAGTGGCACGCGAACACAACCAATACGCAATGGGTACTGGCGCTGCTGGCCGGCATGGTGCTGCTGGCAAGGTTGCCTGCCGGATGGCTGGGAAAGGCGGGCGATCTGATCGTGCTCGGCCTCTCCGGGTTTACCGGCCCGTTCTGCATATTGCTGCTTCCGGTCGCGGCTGTCATGGCATGGCTGCGGCGCGAGCGGTGGCGATGGACCTATCTGCTGGTCATTGTGATTTCAGCCGCGTGCCAGGGCTATTCCATCTTCATCACCCGCAACATCACCCGTACACATCAGCCATTGGACGCCAGTGTGTCCCTGCTTGTGCGCATCCTTGCGGCCCATATCTTTGCGGGTTCCGTGCTGGGGACGCTCTCTCCTTTGGACAAGATGTCGGTCCCCTTGCTCCTGCCACTGGCCATTACCTGCATCTCGCTCTTGCTTCTGGTCGTCGGCCTGTGGCACGCGCCGCTGGAGTTGAGGCTGTTTACGCTTTTTGCAGCGGAAGTCATGGCTGCCGCGTTGCACAGCTCGATGGTAAGTCTTGTTGGGCCGCAATGGCCTGCAGTTCTGGGACTTGTGGATGCCCGGTATTATCTCTTTCCCATGCTGGCGTTCCTGCTATGCACCGGATGCGTCGCGCTGCACACACACAAAAAGTGGTTGCGTGGAATTGCAGTTGCCGTCCTTTGCCTCCTGCCGCTTGGAATTGCCCATAACTGGCAGGATTATGCTCATTCGGGTCTTTTCGATCGCTATAGCATGATCTTTCCTGCAGAGGCTCGCCGGTTCGAGGCTGCCCCACCCGGCACCCGAATGAGCTTCCCTATCCAGCCGAACTGGCGCATGACACTCACGAAGCACTGATCCGGCAAGAGTTAAGGTCTGGTCCAATGGGGAAATGTGGGTCAATCCTTGCTAAAATAGAGACAGAGCTCACGGTTACATCCCTGTCTTAAAACAGGCCTTTTGGGGCCATGTTTTCGGCCCTGCGACCGGCTCTTCCTATCTATGGCAGACGATCAGAATCCAAAGCTTCCCCTCGGCGGTCCGGACGGCAACAGCGGCGACGGTACCACGCCGCCCACCGGTCCCGGAGCCGCCAACTTGATTCCCATCAACATTGAAGACGAGATGCGCCGGTCGTATCTCGATTATTCGATGTCGGTCATCATCGGCCGTGCGCTGCCCGATGTGCGCGACGGGTTTAAGCCTGTGCATCGTCGCATCCTGTACACCATGCACGAGATGGGGCTGCAGCACAACAAGAAGTACACCAAATGCGCCAAGGTCGTCGGCCAGGCCATGGGCCAGTACCATCCGCACGGCGACTCTGCCATCTACGACACCATGGTGCGTCTCGCGCAGCCCTTCAGCCTGCGCTATCCCATGATCGATGGCCAGGGCAACTTCGGCTCCGTGGACGGCGATCCGCCTGCGGCCATGCGGTATACCGAAGCGCGCATGATGCGCATCGCGGGCGAGATGCTCGCCGATATCGACATGGAAACCGTCGATATGAACCCAAACTATGACGAAAGCACGCTGGAGCCTGCGGTGCTGCCTGCGCGCGTCCCCAACCTCATCGTTAACGGATCGAACGGTATCGCGGTTGGCATGGCGACTAACATCCCGCCGCACAACCTGACCGAGATCATCAACGCCACCATCGAGCTGGTAAACAATCCGCACGCCGGTCTCGCGGAGGTGCTGAAACACGTACAGGGGCCGGACTTCCCCACCGGCGGTTTCATCTACGGCCGCAGCGGCATTCCCGAGGCCTATCGCACCGGACGCGGACGTTTCCTGATGCGCGCCAAGTGCGCCATCGAGAACATCTCCGGCGGCCGCCAAGCCATCATCGTCACCGAGATTCCGTACCAGGTGAACAAGATGAAGCTCATTGAGCGCATCGCCGACTTGGTGAACGACGGCGTCATCACCGACATCGCCCGCGACGAATTCCGCGACGAGAGCGATCGTGACGGCATGCGCATCGTGATCGGCTTGAAGCGCGGCTCAGAAGCGCAGATCGTGCTCAACCAGCTCTACAAGCACACGCAGATGCAGGAGAGCTTCTCCATGATCTTCCTCGCGGTGGTCAACGGCCAGCCGCGGGAGCTGCCCCTGCCGGATGCCATCCGCCACTTCATCGATCACCGCGTCGATGTCGTCCGCCGCCGCACGGCCTACCTGCTGCGTAAGGCGCGCGAACGCGAGCACATCCTGCTCGGCTATCAGATCGCGCTCGATCATCTCGACAGTGTGATCAAGATCATCCGCGGCTCGTCATCCCGTGCCGATGCTCGCGAGAACCTCTTCCGCTTCTTCTCCGGCGCAAAGATCCAGTTACGCGGCGCGGAGCTGAAGGGCGTCTCGCTCGATGCGGCGAAGTACGGCATCGACATGGCGACGCAAACCACAGCCACACTCATCCTCAGCTACCGCCAGATCGATGCCATCCTCGAACTGCAGCTCTACCGCCTCACCCAGCTCTCTATCGACGAGCTGCTGAACGAGCTGAAGCAGGTGCGCGACAACATCGCCGAGTATGAGTCAATTCTCGCCTCGGAAAAGAAGCTGCGTGGCGTCATCGTGAAGGAGCTGGAGCAGATCCGCAAGGACTTCGGTGACGAGCGCCGCACCCATATCCTCGACGAAACCGCCGAGCTGCAGCTCGAGGACCTGATCGCAGACGAGCAGGTCGCCGTCACGGTGTCGCATTCCGGCTATCTGAAGCGCACGCCGATCTCCACCTATCGCCAGCAGCGGCGTGGCGGCACCGGCCGTCTCGGCATGAAGACGCGCGAGGAAGATTTCGTCTCGCAGCTCATCGTCGACTCGACGCACGCCTACCTGCTCTGCTTCACCAACACCGGACGCGTCTACTGGCTGAAGGTCTACGAGATTCCTGACGTAGGCGCCGCCGGCAAGGGCAAGTCCATGGCCAGCCTCCTGAACCTGCAGCCCGGCGAGACCGTCCGCACCATCCTGGCGCAACGCAATCTCGAAGAAGAAGGCAAGTTCGTCTTCTTTGCGACGCAGAAGGGCACGGTCAAACGCACGCCGCTCAAGGACTTCTCAAATGTCATGGCGCGCGGCATCATCGCCATCGGCATCGATGCGGACGACGAACTCATCGGTGCGCGCATCACGTCCGGGGATGAGGTCGTCTTCCTGGCAACGCATGATGGCATGGCAATCCGCTTCCATGAGACCGATGTGCGCTCCATGGGCCGGCCCGCATACGGCGTTCGCGGCATCGATCTCTCCAAGAGCGACTATGTAGTCGGCCTCGCGGTCACTCCAAAGGAACGCAAGAAGAATGGGAATGGCGGCGACTGCGCCTGCCTCATCCTCTCCGTCACCACGCAAGGCTTCGGCAAACGCACAGATGTGGATGAGTATCGCCTGCAGACACGCGGAGGCAAGGGTGTCATCAACCTGAAGACCACGGCGCGCAACGGCAAGGTGAATGCGATCCAGTTGGTCGATGAGTCTTCGGAGCTGATGGTGATCAGCCAGTACGGCAAAATCATCCGCATCGACACCAAGACGATCCGTGCGGCGGGCCGTTCCACGCAGGGCGTGAAGCTGCTGAACCTGGAGCCGGAGGACAAGGTGGCGGCTGCGGTCGTCATCCCGCCGGAAGAAGCAAAGATCGAGCCGGAGAACGGGTCGTTACTGCAATAACCGGCCGCAAGACTGCTTCAAATCCAAGACAAACAGATGAGGCCTCCCATTTCGGAGGCCTCATTCCTTTCACGCTCGCCGTCTTAATACCTCCAGTGTCCCTGAACAAACACCCATCCGCGGCGCCGCTGAACCCAATGCGCGGGAACCCACACCGCACGGGGGCGCGGCGGCCGGACCCAATAACCCGGAGCCCAGACATAGCGTCGCCCATTCCAGCGTTGATAGCCTCCATGCCACACCCAGCCGGGATGCGGCGGCGGGCCGTAACGCTCCACCACCGGTGGCGGCGGCCCCACACGGACAGTGACCTGGGCATGTGCGCTGCCCACCGCAAGTGCCGATGCAAACAGTGCAGCCATCAAAAGCTTTCTCATGGTTCTTTCTCTCCTGCATTCTGTCGACTTCTGCCCGGAATAGACACCGCATGTAACCGCAAGTTGCGCTGCCTTAGAGCGCACACATCATACAATCCGGGTCACCCCACCTATAATGAAATGCATTCATGCTGACAGCTGCACGTATCGCGGTCGCCCGTGAGCGCATCCGTGACCTCCTCTATTACTCGCCGTGCCAGATCTCGCACGATCTCTCCGAGCTTGCCGGCCATCCCATCTATCTGAAGCTCGAAAACCTGCAGCGCACCGGCGCCTTCAAGGAACGCGGCGCGCTCAACCGGCTGCTGCAGCTCACACCGGAGGAGCGCGCTCACGGTGTCATCGCGGCCAGCGCCGGCAACCATGCGCAAGGCGTCGCGTTCCATGCGGCGCGGCTCGGCATTCGAGCGCGCATCGTCATGCCGCAGCCCACCCCACTGGTGAAGGTTTCGGCCACGCGCGGCTTTGGTGCCGAGGTCATCCTGCACGGCGCAAATTATGACGAGGCCTGCGACGAGGCCACCCGTCTGCAGAATGAGAAGCAGCTCACCTTCATTCATCCCTTCGATGATGAAGAGGTCATTGCCGGTCAGGGCACCATCGGCCTCGAAGTCCTGGAGCAGCTTCCGGATGTCGAAGCCATCGTGGTGCCGATCGGCGGCGGCGGTCTTATCGGCGGCGTAGCCTGCGCGGTAAAAGAAGCCCGCCCCGATGTCCGCATCGTAGGTGTTCAGACGGAGCGCTTGGCGTCCATGTTGCGCGCGGTCGAAGCCGGCGCGCCGGTCACGCTGCCCGCGCAGGCCACCATCGCGGATGGCATCGCCGTCCGGCGCGCCGGCGAGCGCACTTTCCCCTTGGTTCAGCGGTATGTAGACGAAATAGTCACTGTCGACGAAGAAGAGATCTCCAGCGCTATCCTGGTGCTGCTGGAAAAGGAAAAAACGCTCGCCGAAGGCGCTGGCGCTGCGGCGCTCGCGGCATTGCTACAGGGCAAGACGCACCTGCGGGCGGAGAAGACCGTCGCGCTGGTATGCGGCGGCAACATCGATGTCACGCTGCTCTCCCGTATCATCGAGCGCGGCCTCGCAAAAGACGGGCGCCTGCTGCGCATCCGCGTCTATCTGCTCGATCGCCCGGGATCGCTGCATCAACTCACTCGCATCCTCACAGAATGCGAAGCGAACATCGTGCAGACCAGCCATAACCGCTCGTACTACGGCGTGAACCTGGGCGACACGGTCATTGAAATCACGCTGGAGACGCGCGGCGCTGCCCATATCGCAGCCATAGCCGACGCATTGACCGCAGCCGGCTATCGCCACGAGCGCGTGCACTGATTTTCATCCAGAGACGGCGAGAGCGCCCCGGTTAGGGCGCTCTGCCTGCTCAATCAAAAACGACTAGCCTGGGAAAACAAGTACAGCAGTGTTGCGAGCGACCGGCCTTGGACCGCTTACTCCGCTTCCTTCTTCGCGTATTCCTTCAGCTTCGAGACGCTGTCGATATTCGAGGCCTGCAGCAGGCCTGAGTTGCCGCAGTTGTCCACTTCATAATCGTTGAAGTTCCTGTGGACGAAGAGCAGATACTGCTTGCCCGCCTGCATCGGAAACTTGGTGGGGCTGTTCTCGCTGAAGATGTGCACAACGTCGGTGTCGATCATGCGCCCCTTCAGCACGCGGTCCACGTGCACTACGTAATCGATGCCGTCCAGGTGGAAGGAAGAATCGGGAACCGGCTGGGCGTATTGGACGGTGGCGATCATGGTGGTGCCGGCGTCCTTCAACTCCTCGTTCAGCGAAATTCGATTGCTCTGACACTGAGCAAGGCAGGTGGCTGACGCCGCGGCAATAGCCAAAGAAACAAACAAGGTCTTCATGTGGTGCCTCCCAAAGTGCAAATGCTGCTCTGTACTGCGCGTGACTGGAGAATCCCACGCACAATGGAAATCACAAAGCGAAACTACGGCCACCGGCAGGGTTTCGCCCTTACGGGGGACTGCACTTTCCGGGGTAGTCAAGTTTGTGCAATTAGTACTGAGGTAATGGAAATATTGTCATGAACTTGCCTCTGGAGCGCTGTAAATTACACAAAAAACGAACCTTATTGCGCACTCGTTATGTTCTCGTTAACGTAGCAATTACCCGGTTACCAAATTTGTGATTCTGGCCGCTGAATCAATCGAGAGGTGAAATCGACTCCCATCCCGCCCGCGCGTGCAATATGGAAACAGCAATGCACGCGAGGCGAACAGCACGCGCCGTAAGGCAGTTGGTCGTGAACCATGGCTGGGCCGTAGCCGTGCGGACTGCACGCGACCGTCTGAAGGGAAAGTTGCGGCGCCGCCGGTCTCCCGCCCCGGACACCACCACCTGGCTGCCCACCGCACAACACGAATTCGATATCCGATATGGCGTGGACACCAGCGGGCTTGTATGGGGCGCTGATCTCAAAACCGGCAGCCGCAGTGACGCGTGGAACACCGCATACTATGCGATTCCCCCGTCGGTCTTTCATCGCGTCATGGCCCAGCTTCCGGAAACGCTGCTTCGGTCCGCCACCTTCATCGATCTCGGCTGCGGCAAGGGCCGTGCCGTGCTGCTCGCCTCGGAGTACCCGTTCGCGCAGGTCGTCGGCGTGGAGATTGCGCCCCAGCTCCATCGCGTCGCAGTCGACAATGCGGCGCGCTATGCTGCAGCGCGCCAGGCCGAGGGGCGCTACGCCGGGCCGCCGGTGCAGGTTCTGCTCGAAGACGCAGCCGAGTATGCATTCCCCGCGGGGCCGCTCGTCGTATACCTCTATCACCCGTTCTGCCGCCCGGTGCTGGACAAGGTCATCGCCAATCTCCAACAGTCCCTCGCGCTCGAGCCGCGACAGGTCGCCGTCCTCTACATCAATCATGAGCTGCACGATCTGCTGGATCGCGCACCCTTCCTGCAGCAGGTGTGGAGCGCAACCGTCGCCATGGACGCAAACGACCGTCTCGCCGACCGGGTGGGATCCAGCGCCGAAGATTGCGCCGTCTACCTGAGCGCTGAGGTTGCCCGCGCATCGTAGTCTGTCAGTAAGGCGGCCCGCGTCCGGGCTCGCCGTCACCGATACATCGGAAAGGCAGGAATTATGGCAAGTGAAGTGACGCTCGATGCAGCACGCCGCGTGATCGCGGCAGCAGAGAAGAAGGCGCAGGAGATCGGCCAGCCCATGAACATCGCAGTGGCCGACGAAGGCGGAAACCTGGTGGCGCACGTACGCATGGATGGCGCGTGGCTGGGCTCTGTGAATATCTCCATCAATAAGGCATGGACCGCGCGCGCATTCGATATCACCACGAAGGACCTCGGCGAGAACTCGCAATCCGGAGACCAGTTCTTCGGCATTCACGCATCGAACGGCGGAAAAGTGATGATCTTCGCCGGGGGCATTCCGCTCAAGAAGGGTGGCAAGATCGTGGGTGCAATCGGCGTCAGCGGCGGGCTGGGCGCGCAAGACCACGCAGTGGCGGAAGCCGGAGCAGCCGCCTTCGGTTCGTAGCCGTGACATTTACGATATGCCGGCGCGCTTCGGCGCGCCGCACGTATCTGCTTCGGCACTTCGCCGGTGCGGTGTAGGCGATTAGGATGAAGATCTCTGGCATTCTTCGCGTACCTCGGCCGTCTTCACAAGTCGTGTGAGATCTGTAGTCGCTGCAGAGTTGGTGTGTGTCCCCCAAAAGGGGCCTTTGCTCAGACGCGCGGATGTCACACACTATTTGGAAACGGTCTGGTTTCGGGCATGCGCTGTCTTCATTCTTGTCGTCATTCATTCGCCGCTCTTGCTGTACTTCTCTGCCTTGGACTCCTGCTGCCGCAGGCGGCCCAGGCCCGGAAGCATAAAGCAAGTGCGCATTCGCGCCGCCGCCATGTGCACCCACACACCGCGCGTGCCTTGCGCCACGCCCGCAAGCATGGCACGGAAGCGGTGCGCGAAGCCGCCCGTCGCGAAACCGAGCGTGTCGCGCGCGATGAAGATACGGACGACGCGGAATCCGCATCGGTAAACGTTGCGGAAGTGCCGCTGGCCGCCATGAACCTGCCGCCGCTGCGTGGCAGCCACGAATCCCTGGTCCGGCAGAACGAGCGCGCCGAGCAGGATGGCATTCTACGCGTCAAGGACAACGACGATCTGGTCACGCTGCGGCGCGCGGGCAAGCTGGTTGCCTTGCCGGAGCTCGCTTCCATGCATGTGGACAGCCGGCTGCCGGCGAACCGCCGCTACTGCCGCGCCTGGACCGGGAACTTTCTCAGCGATCTCGCCCGCGTGCACTACGAGCGCTTCCACAAGCCGCTGCAGGTCAACTCCGCCGTCCGCACTGTCGAATTCCAGCATCACCTGCGACACATCAACGGAAACGCCGCGCCAGCGGAGGGCGACGTCGCCTCACCGCACCTAACAGGCGAGGCCGTGGATATCGCCAAGAAGGGGCTCACGCCATCCGAGGTTGCATGGATGCGAGCCTATCTGCTGCCGTTGCAGACCGCGGGCAAGATCGACGTGGAAGAGGAATTCCACCAGTCCTGCTTCCACATCTCGGTTTACCGGTCATACGTCATGCCGCACAAGGACTTCGCAGAAACGCAGCACTCGTCCGCACTGCTCGCCTCTGGGCTGCGCTGAGGTGCTTGCTCGAAACATCCCGGTGCCGAGCCGGATGCCTCGATCTCAAAACGCGCCCAGTCGCTGCACACACATCGCTAGCCTCTACTGCCCAGCAGGCCGAGGCACCTGGTCTGAGTCCGAAAAGCTATCTCGATCTTGCTTCGAGTGGAAGTGACGAACCCAAACAGCAGAAATGCAATGCCGAAATAGACGAAGAGGTCGATGGCCCAACCGATCCGTCCGAAGGCTTCGTACTGCATGACCGAAGGCTTCGTACTGCATGACAAAGTGATGTCGGATGTGGAACCTTGCCGACGCATGTCGGATATTTGAGTAAAGGGACCATGCAGATAGCAGAACCATGAAAACTGCAAAGCCACGACTTTCAATGATCGTGTTTCCCAGACTACGACGCTTCAGATCCTTACTTATGCCCATGGAAGGGCACACGTATATCCCCACGCACGGCCACCCGTTCCAGTTAAAAGCACATGGCGCCGCGAACTGGTCGCGACGCGATGTGCAATTCGAATAGGCCCGGCTACTCTGTCCACCGCCGGAAGATCAGCGACCCATTCGTCCCGCCGAAACCAAACGAATTCGATAGCGCATACTCGGCGGTGATCTTTTCCGGCTTGTTCGGCACATAGTGCAGCTCGCACGCCGGGTCCTGATTGACAAGATTGGTCGTCGGCGGAGCGATCTGCTCGATCAGCGCCATTATCGTAATACCTGCTTCCAATCCGCCGGCACCGCCCAGCAGATGCCCAGTCATGGATTTGGTCGAGCTCACCAGCACGTCGCCCTTCAACGCGCGCTCACCAAAGAGCTTCTTCATCGCCGCAGACTCCAGCGCGTCGCCCAGCGGCGTGGAGGTAGCGTGCGCATTCACGTACCCGATCTGGTCCGGCGAAATTTCCGCCGACTTGATCGCATTGCTCATGGCGCGGAAGCAGCCCTCGCCTTCTGCCGCCATACCGGTCATGTGATACGCGTCGGAACTCATGCCGTAACCCACAATTTCGCCCAGAATCTTCGCCCGGCGCGCTTTCGCGTACTCCAGCTCTTCCAGAATCAGGATGCCCGCCCCCTCGCCGACGATAAAGCCGTCGCGGTCTTTGTCGAAGGGCCGGCAGGCGTGCTCCGGATCGTCATTGCGCGTGGAGAGCGCTTTCATCGCCGCGAATCCGCCAATGCCCATCGGCGTAATGGCCGCTTCGGCGCCGCCGGCAATCATCGCGTCCGCATCGCCGCGCTGGATAATGCGATACGCATCGCCAATCGAGTGCGCGCTGGTCGTGCAGGCGGTGGCCGTTGCCTCATTGGGGCCCTTTGCGCCGTAGCGGATGCTCACCTGGCCGGCGGCCAGGTTCACAATCGCTGCCGGAATAAAGAACGGCGAAATCTTGCGCGGTCCGCCATTGAGCATGTTGCTGTGTTCGCGCTCAATGATGTCGAACCCGCCGATGCCGGAGCCGATATGCACCCCGATACGCTCAGCCGTCTCCGGCGTCACCTTCAGCCCGCTATGCTGCATCGCCTCTTCGGCGGCAGCGATGGCGAAGTGGATGAAGCGCCCCATCTTGCGCGCTTCTTTTTTCTCGATGAACTTCAGCGGATCGAAGTTCTTTACCTCAGCGGCAAAGGTGACGGGAAACGCGCTGGCGTCGAAGCCGGTGATCGGCGCCATGCCGCTCTTGCCTGCCAGCAGGTTCTGCCATAGCTCCGGGGCGGTATTGCCGGGTCCTGCAATCAGTCCCAGTCCTGTCACTACCACCCGTCGATCGCAACGCAATGTTACTTGCCGCCTTTCGCGTGCTTTTCGATGTACTCCGTCGCGTCTTTCACGGTCTTGATCTTCTCGGCATCCTCGTCCGGAATCTCCATGTCGAAGGCCTCTTCAAACTGCATCACCAGCTCCACCACATCGAGCGAATCCGCGCCCAAATCTTCCTGGAACGACGCGCTGGGCGTCACCTCTGCTTCGTCCACCTGGAGCTGCTCCACAATGATCTGCTTGACCTTCTCGTCCACTGCTGCCATGCCTATCTCCTCGATAACAAATCGAATGAACTGAATCCCTTTTGAGACTATCAGGTACGCAGCGTGCAAGGGCGCACCGCAGGCACGCCCGCACCCTGGTCTATGGATGCTGGTCCCGAACTTCCAAGTCTACCGAGAGGGTCCGGGGGTGTAAAGGTGGCCCGCGCCAGCGGTAGTAGGTCGGTTTGAATTGCTCCGCTTTAAAATGGCTCTTGGGGTAAACTCAATTCCCGACGGGCTTAACCGGACGGCGTAAACTTCGCTAAGTCGCGCCGCAAATGACTAGAATTCTCTGGATCATCGGCCTTTCTTTTGCACTCTTCGTATTCGGGGGATGGACGATCCTCGTCGTGATCGCTGGAATAAGGCACCGGCACCTCAATCAAGAGGGCCTATTGATGCTCCTTAGTAATGCTTACGTCGTCTGGATCACGTTTAACTATTTGCGGCAGAAAATCAGTGAGACTTCCAAACGCTCCACTGCCCCGTGAATTCAAATTGACCCGCCTCCCTCCGGCCGCGTGACGCCACAATCGCCCCGGAAACAAGTAGAGTGCGAGTAAGCATTCACAGTTGGGTCATGAACACCATCCTCTATCTCCTTGCAGCACTGGCCTGTCTCGCCATCGGCGGTGTCATCGGATTTCTGGTCGCACTCTCCCGCCGCTCGGCTCCGGCAGAGGAGGCCGCGCAACTGCGCGTTCAGCTTGCCTCGCTCGATGCCACGCTGACCGCAGAGCGAGCCGCCCAGGAGCAGAAACTCGCGCTGCTGGATGATGCCCGCGACAGCATGACGCACCAGTTCCGCGCATTGGCCAACGACATCCTGGAAGAAAAATCGCGCCGCTTCACCGAACAGAACCAGACCAATCTCGGCCAGTTGCTCGACCCCCTGAAGACGCGCCTGCAGGAGTTCCAGGCCAAGGTTGATCAGGTCTACGTGCAGGAGAGCAAGGATCGCAGCGCGCTTGCCCAGCAGGTGAGCTCGCTGCTGGACATGAATCAGCGGCTCGCCGATGAGGCAAAAGACCTGACGCAGGCACTCAAGGGTTCGAGCCGCACCCAGGGCGATTGGGGCGAAATCGTGCTCGAGCGCATCCTCGAAGCAGCCGGTCTGCGCCGCGATCATGAATACACCATGCAGGAGACCATCGCGCGCGAGGACGCGACACGCGCTCGCCCCGACGTCATCCTGCATCTGCCCGGCAATCGCAAGCTGGTGGTTGACGCAAAGGTCTCCCTGTTGGATTACGGGACGTATTGCTCTAGCACAGACGAAGCTCTGCGCAAGCACGCCGCGACACGGCACTGCGCATCGATGAAGGAGCATATCCGCGGTCTTGCCGCGCGCAACTACCATCGTCTGCCTGGCCTGGAGACGCTGGATTTCGTCATCCTCTTCGTGCCTATCGAGCCTGCCTTCCTGCTCGCGCTCGAAACCGACAACAACCTGTGGGTCAATGCGTGGGAGCAGAACATCCTGCTGGTCTCGCCCAGCACGCTGCTCTTCGTGGTACGCACCGTGGCGCACCTGTGGAAGCAGGAAGAGCAGGTGCGCAACGTACAGCAGATCGCCGAACGCGGCGCGGAGCTTTACGACAAGTTCGTTGGCTTCGTCGATGACCTCAGCAAACTCGGCGCACGCATCGACCAGACGCGCGCTGCCTACGATTCTGCGCTGGGCAAGCTCGCAACCGGCCGAGGCAACCTGGTGCGCCAGGTCGAAATGCTGCGCGCACTGGGCGTACAGCCAACCAAGCGCCTGCCCCGCCAATTGACGCAGCAGGCCGAAGAGCTGGAAATCTTCGAGCAGTTTACATCGTCAACCGGCCCAGACGAACCGAGCGACAAATCGACGTAGACGCGGCTCTGTTGCAAATTGCTCACCCTGCGACAGATCGGCCATACCACAAACGGGTAGCTTGCAAACCGCCGCTCCCGTCGGTAGCATCCGAAACAGAAACCGGCCTGCAAAGCAGGTGCGGAGCTAACGCTGGTAGAACCTATAATTCTTGAACAGGGACTCGACTCGATTAATTGGCTCGGTGTGCAGTGTCCGCCAGTCCGGAATGCCTAAAGAGCTGCGGAGAGTCCCACCGTCTTAGGACGGGTTCACCAGCGCGCACCGCACGGCCCCGTGGGTCGGTTTTGTTCCTCTTCTTCCCGCCGAAATCTATCGACACTCCTGCGCGGCCTTGATTCCGCATGTACCCTCGCTTCCTTCAATTCGGCGCGTTCGTCATCTCCACCTACGGTGTGCTCGCAGTCGTCGCGGCCTTCTCCGGCATTGCGCTGTGGACCAGCCTCGCCCGCCGTACCGGCCTGAATACAGGCAATATCCAGAACGCCGGGTTGCTGGCGGTGGTCTGCATTGTGGTCGGAGCGCGCCTCGCCGTTGTCCTTGCCAACTGGCGCGGTTTCCTGGAAGCCCCGCTCCTCATTCTCGGCGCCGGCACGCTTGCGTCCGGCAGCGCAGCCATCTACGGCGTGCTGCTGGCCGCCATCGCCACCTGCGTGTATCTGCTGCGCTGCCATGTGCCGCTCCTCCGCGCCATGGATGCCGCCGCGCCTGCCGTCATGCTGGCCCTGGCCATTCTCGACATCGGCAACTTCGCCGCCGGATCGCAGTACGGCGCGCCCACCACTCTGCCCTGGGCCGTCACCTACACCAGTCGCTTCGCTGCGCGCATCACCGGCGTGCCACTCGGCATCGCGCTCCATCCCGTGCAGCTATATACAGCCGTCGGACATTTCGTGCTCGCCGCGATTCTGATTCTGATGCTGCGCCTTCTGACGCTCGAACGCGCCGGCCGCGCCGGAGGAGTCCTCGGCACGGCGCTCTTCGCCGACGGCTTCCTGCGGTTTGCGCTCGCGCCATTCTCCGCCGATTACGCGGACGCCCCGGCGCTCCTACACATCGTGACGCCCGCGCAGGCAATCGCCATGCTCATGGTGGCGCTCGGCGGTGTTTGCTGGCTCCTGGCGGTACAGCATGCCTGAGGTTGCAACATCGCGCACCCTCATCGTTCCTGCCGAAGCCGCCGGCCGCAGGCTCGATCAATATCTCGTCGAAGCGCTCGCCGTCAGCCGCGCCCGGGTGCAATGGCTCCTCTCGGAAGGGAAGGTGCTCCTGGCAGGCAACACGCCCAAAGCCAGCATGAAGCTGCGCGGCGGCGAGGAACTCTCCGTTACCGGCGAAGCCGAAGCCCGCCCTCTCCGCGCCATCCCCGAAGCCATCACACTCGACATCGTCTATGAGGACGACGACCTCGCGGTCATCAACAAGCCGGCCGGCATGATGGTGCACGCCGGCGCGGGATCGACCGACGACGCGCGCAATCGCGGCACGCTGGTCAACGCGCTGCTGCATCATTTTGAAGAGCTCTCCTCGCACGGCGGAGCGTTGCGTCCCGGTATCGTCCATCGTCTTGACAAGCAGACCAGCGGTCTGCTGCTGGTCGCCAAGCATGACAAGGCCCACGCAAAGCTATCCGATATGTTCTCGCGCCGCCAGGTGCAGAAGACCTACATCGCGCTGGTACACGGCGCAGTCGCGGCCGAAAGCGGGACCGTAAACGCCGCCATCGCCCGCGACACAGTCCGCCGCACCCGCATGACGACACGCCGCGATGATGGCCGTGCGGCCATCAGCCACTATCGCGTCCTTCGACGCATCGAGTCGCCCTTCGGCCGCTTTACGCTCGTCTCCGTGCGAATCGAGACCGGACGCACCCACCAGATCCGTGTCCACATGGCCTCGCTCGGGCATCCGGTGGTCGGCGACACGCTCTACGGTGCGCCCGCCGTGATCCGCCTCGCGCCCCAGACCGGCCGTGCCCATACGCCGCGCCGCCGCGAGACTGCTCAACCCGAGCCCACGCTGGCTCTGGATCGCAACTTCCTGCACGCGGCCCAGCTCGCCTTCGCGCATCCAGTCACCGGACGCCCACTCGCCTTCGAGGTGCCATTGCCGGAGCAGCTTCAGTCTTTTCTAAAGCTTTTAGGTACCGAATTGATCCCTGCACTGCCCGCTGCCGGGCAGGCCGCTGAGAGGCACAAGGAACGACTACAATGAAGACAGCCTCCATGATTCGTCGTTTCCCCTCTGTTTTCTATGGCTGGACTTCCGGCATGTTGCTGGTTGGCCTTATCGGCGCCTGCGTGCCGCTCGCTGGTCAGAGCACGCTGGCCCCTGCGCCGCAAAACTCGCTGCCGAACGCGCCCGGACAGGCGACGCCAGCACCCGCCAAGCCGGCCCCGCCATTGCCCGCCGCTCCGGCGACCCATCCGCCTACCTCTTCTAAGCAACAACCTGCAGGACAACCCTCCGCTCCGCCGCCGGCCAACGGTCAGGAGCCGGAAACAGCCGCCCCCGGCGATGAGGAAGGGACTTACACGCTGAAGCAGAACGTGAACGAGGTCAATCTCACCTTCACGGTTACGGATCGCCGAGGCCATTTCATCAACAACCTGCAGCAGCAGGACTTCGCGCTTCTCGACGACCAGCGAGCGCCGGCGCAGGTCTACAGCTTCGCCCAGCAGACGAACCAGCCGCTGCGCGTCGGCCTGCTGGTCGACGCCAGCACCTCCATCCGCGCCCGCTTCCACTTCGAGCAGCAGGCCGCCACGGAGTTCCTGCTTAGCATCCTGCGCCCACGCACCGACCGAGCCTTCATCATGGGCTTCGATGTGACCTCTTATGTCACGCAGGGCTTCACCAACAATCCGGACCTGCTGGAAACGGGGTTGAACAAGCTGAGGCCGGGCGGCGGCACCGCGCTCTACGACGCCGTCTACAGGGCATGCCGCGACCAGATGCTGCACGGCGTTCCTGCGAACGCCGAAGTCCGCAAGGCGCTCATCCTGGTCTCCGATGGCGACGATAACCAGAGCCGCGCTTATCTCGATGACGCCATCAAGATGTGCCAGCGGGCCGAGACCACCATCTTCACTATCAGCACCAATACCAGCCCCTCGCGCGAGCGCGGCGATGATGTGCTGAAGAAGATGGCGCAGGCCACTGGCGGTTCGGCGTTCTACCCGCAGCGCCTGGAAGACATAGCCAACGAGTTCCACAAGGTGGAGGAGGAGCTGCGCTCGCAGTACTCGCTCGCCTACAAGCCGGCCGACTTCCGCGCCGACGGCTCCTTCCGCACCATCTATCTCACCGCCCTGCGCGGCGGATACAACGTGCACGCCCGCACCGGCTACTACGCGCCGAAATAATCGCTCTCACTCTCCGAATTGCCCAACCATCACCGCTGGTTCGGCAGCGGCGGCGCAACAAACCCGCTGTTGTGCACCGCTTCCATGAAGATGCCGCACCGCGTGAAGTACAGCGTGCTCGGGTCCTTCACAATAATGGTGTCAAACGGCAGCGTGCCCGGCGAGCCAAGATGAATCACCTCGACCTTCGAGCCGCGATCCAGTTCCAGATCGCGCAGCGACGCGCCCGCCTGCGAATGCTGCGCGCTGAAATCCGCCGGGTCCACCATGCTGACCTGCGCCCCCGGATCGGTCGCCGACGTTCCGCCCCACACGATGTTGCGGTCACTCATTAAAATGCGCGAGCCCCGCGCCATCTTACTGAAGAACGCCGGATTGGCCGTACAGCCGGGCGTGGCCATCGGCTTCTTCGGCAGCATCTTCGTGATCTTCCAATAGCCGCCAATGCCCGCCGGCAGACTCTGCGCCATGGCCCCGGGCACGGCAGCCATCAAAGCAACAGCGCCAAGCGCCTTCCAAACCCCAACCGCCTTCCAAATCAACGTCCGATTCTTCATCCCAGCATCTCCAGTAGTTCTCCTTCGCCAATCACCGGCACCTTCAGCTCGCGGGCTTTGTCCAGCTTCGACCCCGCCTCTTCGCCGGCCACGACGTAGTTCGTCTTCTTGCTGACCGACCCGGAAACACGCCCTCCCGCTGCTTCGATGCGCTCTTTCGCCTCCTCGCGCGTCAACTTCGGCAGCGTGCCCGTCAACACGAAGGTCAATCCTTCCAGCTTCGCGGAGCGTTTGCGCTTCTCCGCCGTAAAGGTCAGCCCCGCCGCGCGCAGCCGCTCGATCAATTTGCGGTTACGTTCCTCGGCGAAGAATTCATGCGCCGCCGCCGCCACCCGCGGTCCCACCTCATGCACCCGCTCCAGCTCTTCCGGGGTCGCCGCAAGCAGCGCATCCATCGATCCAAACGCATCCGCCAGCAACTGCGCCGTGCGCTCGCCGACAAACCGTATACCCAGCCCGAAAAGCACCCGATCCAGCGGCGCCTTCTTTGTGCGCTCGATCTCCGCAATCAGCGAGTCCGCCGTCTTCTGCCCGATGCGCTCCAGCGTCAGCAGCTTTTCACTGGTCAGCGAATACAGGTCCGCAACGGAGCGCACCAGCCCCTTCTCCATCAACTGCACCACCACCGCCTCGCCCATGCCGTCAATGTTCATCACGCCGCGCGAAGCGAAGTGCAGCAGGCTCTCGCGCAGCCGCGCCGGGCAGTCCACATTCACGCAGCGATAGTCGGCTTCGCCTTCCGTGCGCACAATCTCGCTGCCGCACACCGGGCAATGCGCGGGAAAGTGAAATTTCTTATGCCCTCGTGGATGCTCCTTGTCTTCCACCACTTCGACGATCTTCGGGATCACGTCTCCGCCGCGCTCCACCCGCACAAAGTCGCCGATCTTCACCCCCAGCCGCTCGATCTCATCGGCATTGTGCAAGGTGGCGCGCGTCACCGTGATGCCGCCGATCTGCACCGCGCTCAGCACCGCCACTGGCGTCAGCTTGCCGGTGCGCCCCACCTGCATGGTGATGTCTTCGAGCCGCGTCACGCCGCCGCGCGCGGTGAACTTATATGCAATCGCCCAGCGCGGCGCTTTGCCGGTAAAGCCCAGCCGCTTCTGCAGCGCAGTCGAGTTCACCTTGATGACCACGCCGTCAATTTCATAGCCGAGCGACGCCCGCTGCTCCTCCGCGCGACCGACAAACGCCTGCAACTGATCGAGTGTCTTCAGCGCCTCGCGATGCGGGTTCACGCGAAAGCCCGCCGTGGTCAGCGCGTCAAGTGTCTCCACCTGCGTGGCGAAGGCGTTCTCGCCCTCAGAACCCGCGGCAAGCCGCAACGCAAAGTAGCCATAATAATCCAGCCGCCGGTGTGCAACGATGTTCGGCTCAATGGTGCGGATCGTACCAGCCGCCGCATTGCGTGGGTTCGCAGCGGGCGACTGCCCCAGCGCTTCCTTCTCCTGGTTCATCTTCAGAAAGGCGGCCACTGGCATCACGACTTCACCGCGCACTTCAAACGGCACCGGCAGCCCGCTCTTCTTCAGCTTCTCCGCCGAAATCGATAACGGCACTGACCGGATCGTCCGCACATTGCTGGTCACGTCTTCGCCGATGGTTCCATTGCCCCGCGTGATGGCACGTGCCAGCACCGCGCCGCCCCTCGTCCCGGCTACGTAATGCAGCGCCAGCGAAAGTCCATCCAGCTTCAACTCCGTAACGTAAGCAATCTCCGCATCGCCCGCCAGCGAACGTACCCGGCGGTCCCAATCCGCCAGTTCCTCCGGCGTGTTCACGTTGTCCAGCGAGAGCATCGGCCGCGAATGCGCCACCTTAGCGAAGCCCTCCTTCAGCTTGCCGCCGACGCGCTGTGTGGGAGAGTCCGGCGTGATCCACTCCGGATGCTTCGCCTCAATCTCCTTCAGCTCACGCATCAGCGCATCAAATTCCGCATCCGGAAGCTCCGGCGCATCCAGCACGAAATAGAGATATTCGTGGTGGCGAATCGTCTCGCGCAGAGCCTCGGTTTTTGCCCCTGTTGGTTGATCGACCATCGTCACGGATTATAGAGATGGAGTGCGTCTGGCTGTATGCTTCCCCTCGAACGCCAAACATGGAACCCGTCACCCACTTCCTCACCGGCGCATGCCTCGGCCGCTCCGGCTTCAACCGGAAGACGGCCTACGCCACGCTGGCCATGACTCTGGCCGCCGAGACCCCCGACCTGGATATCTTCTGGGGCTTTCGTGGCCCGCTCGTCGGGTTCCAGCACCATCGCGGATTCACCCACACGCTGCTCGGCGCGCCGGTGGTTGCACTTGTGGTCATGCTCTTCTGCTGGGGCTTTCACCATGTCCGGCGCAAGAAGCCGCCCATCCCCCCACGATGGCTCCTGCTCTGGTGCTTCGCGCTCATCGCCGCTCTCAGCCACATCCTGCTCGACTTCACGAACAACTACGGCGTGCGGCCCTTCGCGCCGTGGAACCCTCACTGGTACTCGTGGAACATCGTCTTCATCTTCGAGCCGGTGATGTTCGTGATGCTGCTCACCGGCCTGATCGCACCGGCTGTGCTCGGCCTCGTCGATCGGGAAATCTCAAAGCGCCGCCCGCTCTTTCGTGGACGCGGCTGGGCCATCGCTGCCCTGATCGGCGTCGCCCTCCTCTACACCTTCCGCAGCACTGAGCACGCACGCGCCGTTCACCTGCTGCAGCAGACCTCCTTCGACCGCCCCGTGCTGCGCGTCGCCGCCGAGCCCTACCCCATTAATCCCTTCCGCTGGCAGGGCATAGTCGAAACAGACAACGCCTACCACTTCGCCGATGTCCACACCGGCAACGACACCGTTGACCTTGACGAGAGCGTCGGAGCGATCTACAAGCCGCCCGTGACCCCCTCCGTTGCAGCCGCCAAGCGCTCCTGGCTAGGCCGCGTCTACCTCGATTGGTCCCAGTTCCCGCTGGTTGAGGACATCGGCCCCGGCAGCCCACCCGACATGCCGCAGGACGCCGCGCGGCATCTGCAGCAGGTCAACTTCCATGACATGCGCTTCGGCTACACCGACTGGTTTGGCGCCCACCAGCACCGCAAACCGCTCTCGGGCTCGGTCTTCGTCGCGCCCGATGGCCAGATCGAGGCCACCTACATGGATAACAAGCCCCAAAATTGAGACCTTCCGCCCCGGGTTCGCGATAAAATCAAATTCTGAGGTCTCTCATGTCCGCGTTCGTCCTTATCCTGGTGGGTCTTCTGAGCCGCTTGTTTCCCATCTCCCACATTGGCTGGTTCAATTTCACAGCCGTTGGTGGATCGCTGCTCTATTTCGGCGCGCGGCGTCCGCTGCGTCAGGCTGCGTGGGCCATCGTGCCGTTCATGGCCATGGACGTCTACCTCACCACCCGCGTCTACGGCATGGCATTCCACGCGCAGGACTACCTCGTCACCTGGCTCTGGTACGCGGCCGCGCTGGTGCTGGGCTCGTTGCTCCTGAAGCAACGGACCAACGTAACCCGTGTCGCCTCCGGATCGCTGCTGGCCTCCACATCGTTCTTCGCCATCAGCAACTACGCGGTCTGGGTGGGCGGAGCCATGTATCCGCACACCCTGGGCGGTCTCACGGCCTGCTATGCCGCCGGCCTACCCTTCTACCGCAACGACCTCGTCTCCACCCTGCTGGTGACCGGCGTAGTCTTCGGCGCGGAAGCGCTGGTCCGCCGCTCGCGCGACGCGCATGCCAGCCATGGTCGGATCGCCGCCTGATCCTGATAAAAATCAGGGGCAGCAAATCGAAAGGGCGCGGTGATCACCGCGCCCTTTCTTGTTTCGAACCCATCTAGAACGCCGCCTTCGCCGCTTCCTGCAGCTCTTCCGGGTTTACCGTCTTGATCGTCTGCCCTGCCGACCACGAATGTCCGAAGGGATCGGTGAACTGGCCATACCGGTCGCCCCAGAACTGGTCCTTCAGCGGCATCGTTACCTTCGCGCCGGCCGCCACGGCGTTGGCCCATAACGAATCCACGTCATCGGTGTGCAGATGCAGCGTAATCGGTGAGCCGCCAAATGCCTCCGGCGTCCGGCTGCGGCCCATATGCTCGGGAAAATCATCGGAGAGCATCAGGTCCATGCCCAGCACCTTCAGGTGGGCATGCATCAGGCGTTTGCCATCGGGCGCCAGGTGCCGCGCCAACTCCTCCGCGCCGAATGCCTTTTTGTAGAAATCGATGGCCGCGGCTGCGTTGCTCACGGTCAAATACGGTGTGATCGACTGCTTCATACATATCTCCTTACATCAGAAAATCCCGGGTCAGTAAGAATGCACGCGCCAGCATACGCGCTCCTCTATGACAGCAACAACCGCTCCGGGCCGAAGCGCCGGGACACTGATTTATCCTGACATTGGAGCGTTCCGCTTCCGTTGCAAACAAACCAATCGAATTCGTCCTGGCTTTTCCGTTAAGAAAAGTCACACTCCGCGATCTCTCGCAGTACTGACTTGAAGCAAAAATGCCCTAGACCATGCCCGACATTTCTATCCCTGAACTCAGCGGCTACGACGATGCCGCGCTGGACCGAGCCTTTCGCTCCCTGACCGCCGACCTGGAGCTATCTGCAGCCTCGCTCGATGGCGCCGATGCTGTGGAGCAATTCCGCCTGGAATGGCTCGGCCGCAAGCACGGCCGCCTCAAGACAGTCAGCGATGCGTGGCTGAAAACAGCACCCGCAGAGGCTCGCCGCTCCCTCGGCCAGCGCTTCAACGCGCTTAAGGAGCGCATCGAAACCCTCCTCACCGAGGCCGCCGCCGGCAAGCATCACGTCACGACCGGTCCCGCCATCGATGTCACGCTCCCCGGCACGCGCCCGCAAATCGGCGCCGAGCACCCCATCCTGCGCGTCTGGCACGAAGCCGTCCGCATCTTCGCCGCCCTGGGCTACTCCGTCGCCACCGGCCCGGAGGTCGAGACCGACTACTACAACTTCGAGTCGCTCAACTTCCCGCCCAACCATCCCGCGCGCGACACCCAGGACACCCTCGTCCTCGTCGGCCAGGAGCGCAAGCCGCTGCGCGATCGCCTGCTCATGCGCACCCACACCTCACCGGTGCAGATCCGCACCATGGAACAGCAGCAGCCGCCCATCCGCCTCGTCGTCCCCGGTAAGGTCCACCGCAACGACGCCGCCGACGCCACTCATTCGCCCATATTCCACCAGGTCGAAGGCCTCTGCGTGGACCAGGGCATCACCTTCGCCGACCTCAAAGGCACGCTCGATCACGCCATGAAGGCCTTCTTCGGCTCCAGCGTCAAAACGCGCTTCTTCCCGTCCTTCTTTCCCTTCACCGAGCCCAGCGCTGACGTGCAGATCTCCTGCATCTTCTGCGGCGGCAGGGGCTGCCGCAAATGCAAGCACTCCGGCTGGATTGAGCTGCTCGGCTGTGGCATGGTCGACCCCGCAGTATTCAACTTCGCGCGCGAAAAACAACCCGCCTACGACCCGGAAAAAATCTCCGGCTTCGCTTTCGGCATGGGCCTGGACCGCATCGCGATGATGAAGTACGGCATCACGGACATAAGCCTCCTCTACTCGGGAGACGTGCGTTTCCTGGAGCAGTTCGCGTGAACATCCTGAGCACATGGCTGCGCACATATCTGCCCGAACTTACCGCGAGCGACCGTCAACTCGCCGACGATCTCACTCTTCGCGGCATCGCCGTCGAAGGTGTCTTCGACCTAGCTCCGCCGGTCGGCGGCTCATTATTTGAGACAGACATCACCACCAACCGCGTCGATGCGATGAATCACTACGGCATCGCGCGAGAAGCAGCAGCCATCTACGGCCTCACTCTCCCGCCGCTCGACACGACACTGCCTGTCGCGAAACCTGGTAACGGACATCCCGTCCGCATCGAAGCCCCCGAAGCCTGCGGCCGCTTTACCGCCCGCATCCTGCGCAACGTGACGATTGGCCCATCCAGCGGCATCGTCGCAGAGCGTTTCACTGCGCTCGGCCAGAAGCTCATCCTCAACGCCGTCGATGCCAGCAACTACGTCCTGCTCGGTATGGGCCATCCTACGCATGCCTTCGATCTCGACAAAATCGAAGGCGCCATCCTCGTCCGCCGCGCCCGCGCAGGAGAAAAGCTGAAGACCCTCGACGGCATCGATCGCGTACTCGACGCCGATGACGTTGTCGTTGCGGATGAAAAGAAACCTCTCGGCCTCGCCGGCGTCATGGGCGGCTGGGGCACCATGATCACGCCGGAAACGAAAAACATCCTCGTCGAAGCCGCATGGTTCGATCCCGCCGCCGTCCGCCGCATGAGTCGCCGCCATGCGATTCACTCGGACGCATCGCACCGCTTCGAGCGCGGCGCGGACTTCAACGCGCCGCCGATCGCCTCGGCGCTGGTTTCGCAACTCATCCTCGCCAACGGCGGCCACATCGAAGGCGATCTCGTCGATGTCGTCATCCCCGCTCTCGAGCAGCGCACCGCGAATCGGCCGCCCATCGCGTTCTCCGTCGCGCGCTGCGCGCACCTGCTCGGCCGTACCGACGAAGGCCCCGGTATCACCGACGACGTCGCCGTCACCACGCTGCGGGCGCTCGGCTGCACGCTCGCGCCAGCAGGCGAAAGCCACTACGCCGTCGCGCTGCCAAGCTGGCGTCTCGATCTCGAGCGCGAAATCGATCTCATCGAGGAAGTCGCGCGTGTCTATGGTTACAACCGCTTCGCTAACACGCTGCCCCGCTTCTCCGGCTCCGTCATCGAGCTGCCGCACGCCTCGAAACAATCCGCAGTGCGCCGTCTCTTCCTCGGCGCCGGCTACCACGAGGCCATCTCCTCCACCTTCTGCTCCGCCGCCGATGCCGAGATATTCGCGGCCCAGCCCGGCATCGCCGTCGCCATGGACAACCCGCTCAGTGAAGAGGCCGGCATGCTGCGCCCCTCGCTCCTTCCCGGCATGCTGACGATGCTGGCCCACAACCTCAATCGCAACGTCGACGACGTCCGCCTCTTCGAAATCGGCACGGTCTTCACCGGCTCACCCGACCGGGTAGACGAAGCGCAGTGGCTCGCCTTCGGCGCCACCGGTCACCTTCACGACGGCCTGCACTCCACGCGCGCGGTGGACTTCTACGATCTCAAAGGCCTGGTCGAAGCCATCACCAGCCACTTCACCACTCGCTCCGTCTACTACGACGCCTTTCCGCCGGAGAGCGGCCTGCTGCCCCGCTGGCTCAATCCCGCACGCGCCGCACGCTGCGTTATCGATGGCTCGACCATTGGCTACTTCGGCGAGCTCCACCCCGACGAAAGCGCGCAGCGCAAGCTGCGACAGCCTGTTTTGATCGGCGAAATCTATCTCGACCGGCTCTTCCGTCAATCACTGCGCCAGCCCTCTGCGCATGAGCTGTCCCGTTATCAGCCGGTGCGCCGCGACTTCTCACTCATCTTCCCCGACACGGTGCATTGGGAATCCGTTCGCTCCGCGCTCGCCGCGCTCGACATCGCCGAACTCAAGGATTACCGCCCGGCCGAGATCTTCCGCGATGCCAAAGGCAGAGCCGTCCCCGCCGGCCATTACTCGATACTCGTCTCCACAACCTTCCAGTCACCCGAGCGCACCCTGCGCGACGCAGAGCTGCACACATGGTCCAGCAACATCGTCGCCGCGCTCGAATCGCTCGGCGGCAAGCTCCGCGCATAAGTCGGGGTGGTATCAATTCGTGCACACATATGCACAGGGGCGAATCGGATTTGCCTTCCCTCGTTTGTATTGGGCGATATACTGCGCTCAGGAAGAGCGCACGACATATTCCCCCCAAGAGTGTAGTGAGGTTGTATGGCAGCGGCAGCAATGGACATGACGGATCAGGGCGCGGAAACTCTGGCAGCGGCGGATTTTCAGGCACTTGAAGAGCGCGTTCTGCGCGCGGTGGAGTTGCTGAAGGCGGAGCGTGAGGCGCACGCCGCAGCAACCGCGAAAATCGAAGACCTTCAGCGACACAGCAGCGAACTGGAGCGGCAACTGGCCAGCCGGAGCGAAGATGCCTCGCGCCTGGAGACCGAGATCAGCCAGTTACAGCAAGAGCGGGACCACGTACGAGGCCGCGTGGAGCGGCTATTGAAGCATCTGGACGAGTTCACCGCGTAGAGCAGCGCAGCCGGAGGAGAGCGATCCCGCAATGAGCGATACCGCGAAAAGCGTCACCGTTGAGATCTACGACCAGCCCTACCATCTGCGCGGGCAGGATTCCGCCTACATCGAGCGGCTGGCCAACCTCGTAGACACCAAGATGCGCGCGGTCGCGGCGCAGGGCACCACTGTGGACTCGTTACGTGTAGCAGTGCTCGCAGCCATCAACATCGCGGATGAGTTCATGACCCTGCAGTCGCGGCATCGCGCGCTCACCGGCAGCGTGAATCAGGCCGAAACAACGCTGCGCACCCGCGCCAGCAACCTGAACGGGCTGCTCGACTCCGTTTTAGCCGGCGAACGCCGCACCGGCTGAAACCCAGATTCCCGTCATCTCGACGCGCGGACATCCGCTGGGGGCCGCCTCACAGCGCCGTAATCCTCACATTCCCATCCGACGTGTGAATGCTCAACGGAGTCCCTCCGCCATTCAGCCGTCCGTGGAGCGAGTGCCCGCTGTCGTAGTGGTCCATCGTCAGCGGCAGCCTGCAATCGACGTGGCCATCGCTGGTCGAAACGTCCACATCGGCAGCAAGCGTGGACGGTACGCTGATGTTCACATGTCCATCCGAGCTCTCAATGCGCGATGCCGCATTCAGCTTCGATCCCGGCGCCAGCGTTAGATCAAGGTTGCCGTCGCTGGTGTGCATCTGCACCGCGCTGAAGTCGCCATCCACGCTCATGTGTCCGTCTGACCCGCGCGCTTCGAGCGTGCCCTTTGCACGCCGGATCGTCACATTGCCGTCGGAAGTCTTGAGGCGCAGCGCTCCGCTCACATCTTCGATCATTACTGAGCCATCGCCCGCGTGCACCTTCAGATTGCCGTTCAATCCCCGCGCGACCAGGTTGCCATCCGCCGTTCCCGCATCGAGGTCCAGATGTGCCGGCGTCTCCACCGTCACCTTCGTCCCGTTCTCATTTCTCCAATTGAACATGCCGATGTGCGGCTTTTCCTTGAACGAGAAGAAGACGTGATCGCCCTCCTGGTGCTCCTCAAGGCGATATTCATTCAGGTCGCGCGTGGAATGCACCGCAACCCGGATCTCCTTGCAGTCGCCGCACGATCCGATCTCCAGGCCGCTGTCGGCGGTTTCAATCGTCAGCGACGGACTGCCGCTCACCGAATAGGTTTTCTGCCAGTCATGCCCGCTAGTCTGGGCCAGAGCCGGAATGGCGGCTAGCGAAAGTGCAGTTGCAAACAGGACAGGGCGGCCAGCAAGGAAGATCATCGGCGTTCTCCTGCCCGCCAGATACGCCGCCGGAGCGAGCCCGGTTCCGGGAATCTGCCGGAAATTAGCGGATCAAGGCCAACCTTCCCGTCATCTCGACCGGAACGGTGGCGCGCAGCGCTGCCGTGAAGTAGAGAGATCTGCTGTTTCTTCTTACTGTCTCTTCCTGCTCTCAGACCCGCTATCCTGGCCGCCGCTGGTCCCGGTATAGCTCCCCGTCCGGTGCTGCCCCGGGCTCTGGTTCGCGTCGCCTTCGTTCTCGCCCTTCTGCACGCTCTTTTTCAGCTCTTTCTTCTGCTCCTGGTGCTTGCCCCCGGCAGCATACTGGTCCTCCGGAGCAATGTGCTCCACGGACGTCGCAGCCCCCGGCGTAGCCGCAGGTTCCTCGGGCTTGATCTCGGTCTTGTCTGCCATGCCATCCTCCTCGCGAATCGCGTCAGAGGATTTAGATGCCCGCAAATGCTTCGCGCAGCCGCCGCCAACTCTGCTCCAGAACCTCCGGCAGCACCCGGGTCTCAGCGGTGACCGTCATAAAGTTCGTATCGCCAAACCAGCGCGGCAGCACATGCATGTGCAAATGGTCGGCCACTCCCGCGCCCGCTGCCTTCCCCAGGTTCAGCCCCAGGTTGATACCATCTGGCGAGTAGGCACGTTCCAGCGCCCGCGTAGTGCATTGTCCCAGCGCCATCATCTCCTGCGCGGTCTCTGCTGCCAGCGCCACCAGCGATGGCTCGTGCGCATGGGGCACGATCATCACGTGACCGGAGGTGTACGGGTACGCATTCAGGCAGATGTAGCAGCTCTGGCCCCGCATCACGATGTTTGCCGCCCGGTCGGCCTCTTCCGGCGCCATCCCCTGCTCGATCGCATAATCGGCAGCCGCAATTAGGTTGCAGAACACGCAATGGTGGTCACCGGGCCACGCAGACAGCGGCACGGGCACGCCGGCCCGGGCCTCCCGGGTGTCCTCCTGCGTGACATACGCGTAGCGCCATGGTGTCCACAGATGATCCACAGAGGCGAGTATACGAGGCATGGCTTGACCTCGACGCCGCCGGCAATGACCGTCAATTCACGCGATATTCACAAGCTCACACGATGCGAATCCTTGTTTGACTGCCCTAGGTGGGGTTGCTACACTCATTGATGAAGCCCTGTCTGCTGGATTCGCAGATGCGGCTTCCACTGCGATCCCTGCCCATTCCGAAGCCAAAGGCAACTCCCTCACTGGAGACCTGCAGCGCATCCGTTCCTTCCGGCGGATCCTCAGCGGGCCCAGCGGAATCGCCTTCCGGCAACGATGCAGGCAGCAGCGAGTGCCCTGGGTTCGCCACCGTCAGGAAGCCGAAGCGGGGCAAGGCACGCCGGTCTCTCCGGAATTGCTTTGCACGCTGCTCGACAAGAGCCTGACTTCCCCCGATTGGCGCGCCTGGCCGGCGGCTGGCCGATACGCCCCATGCGGGGCTTGTTGCCAGATCGCCGTGGCGGGAAATGGGCCGCCGACGAATCCGGAGCTGGTTGCTATGGCAGACGCCCAATATTCCGAACAAACCGAGAGCAAACCCCTGAACACCGAACTGGAAACCCCAACGCTTGATGCCGCGACGGAGCACCACGAGCCGTCGACCGAACCCACCTACAACCACCAGACCGCCGAGTACCACGGCGATGCTGGCCAGTTCTCCGAGTCTCAGTCTCACGGGGCCGAAGTCGCCACTGCCGAACCCGCAGAAGAAGACATGAGCATGGAGGATTTTGCCGCGGCACTGGAATCATTTGACCGCGAGCAGGCCGCCGAAGCTGCCATTGCGCAGGGCGATGAGAACAACATCGTTCAAGGCACAGTGGTCAAGCTGACGGACAAGCACGTGGTGGTAGATGTAGGCCTCAAAAGCGAAGGCTTCATCCCGCTCGAACAGGTGGTGGACCACACCGGTCAGTCGAAGCTTCACCCCGGCGACTTGGTCGAGGTCGTGGTCGAGCGCGAGGAGGTAGAGGGCGGCTATCTGCTGAGCTATGACAAGGCGCAGCGCCATCGCGTATGGGATTCCATCGAGAAGGCCTACACCGAGAAGGTTCCGATTACCGGCACCGTGGTTGGTCGCGTGAAGGGCGGCGTCACCGTCGATATCGGCATCAAGGCGTTCCTGCCCGGCTCGCAGCTCGAAATCCGTCCGGTCCGCAATCTCGACGCCTACATCGGCCAACCCATCGATGTCCGCGTTATCAAGCTCAATAAGAAGCGCGGCAATGTCGTCGTCTCCCGCAAGGAAATCCTCGAAGAGGAGCAGAACGCACGGCGCTCGCAGACCCTTGAGCACCTCGAAGAGGGCGCAGTCCTGAACGGCACGGTGAAGAACCTGACCGACTACGGCGCCTTCGTCGACCTGGGCGGCATCGATGGCCTGCTGCATATCACCGATATGTCGTGGGGACGTCTCACCCATCCCCGTGACCTGGTGAACGTGAATGACGAGATCCAGGTGAAGGTGCTGAAGTTCGACAAAGACAAGCAGCGCGTCTCGCTCGGCTTCAAGCAGCTCACGCCCGACCCGTGGCTCGACGCGGTGGAGCGTTATCCCATCGGCGCGCGCGTCCGTGGCCGCATTCTGAGCGTGACCGACTACGGCGCGTTCGTCGAACTGGAGCAGGGCATTGAGGGCCTGGTCCACGTCTCCGAGATGACCTGGTCCAAGCGGATGAAGCATCCGTCGAAGATGGTCAAGCCCGGCGATGAGGTTGAGACCGTCGTTCTCTCCGTCAATCCGAACGATCGCCGTATCTCGCTCGGCATGAAGCAGCTGCTCGAGAATCCGTGGGAGCATCTCTCGGAGCGCTATCCTGCCGGCGCGATTGTCGAAGGCCGCGTCCGCAATCTCACCGACTTCGGCGCCTTCATCGAGATTGAGGACGGCATCGACGGCCTTGTTCACGTCTCAAACCTGAGCTGGACCAAGCGTGTCAAGCATCCCTCCGAGGTGCTGAAGAAGGGTGAAAAGGTGCGTGCCGTGGTGCTCGGCGTGGAGGCGGAGAACCGCCGCCTGTCGCTTGGCATCAAGCAGCTCCAGCCCGACGTCTGGGAAACCTTCTTCGATCAGCATCGCGTCGGCGATGTGGTCAAGGGCAAGGTGCTGCGCTCGGCGCAGTTCGGTTCCTTCATCGAAATCGCAGAGGGCATTGAAGGCCTCTGCCATGTCTCCGAGGCGACCGACGCACTGGGTCAGGCGGTCAAGCTCGACGCCGGGCAGGAGTACGACTTCAAGATCATCAAGATGAACCCGGAGGAGAAGAAGGTCGGCCTTAGCCTGCGCGCCGTAGGCGAAGAGGGCAGCCGCGCTGACGTCGAGGCATACAAGGCGCCCGCGGCCTCCGGCTCCACCACCACGCTGGGCGATCTGATGAACTGGAAGCGCGGCGAGTAATTCGTCGCAATTCGCAACAGAAAGGCCGCCTCAACCGAGGCGGCCTTTCTGTTTATTGACTGTTACTAAAACGTAATTTTCGTCTGCTGGACCAATTCTCGGAATGGCCTGTAAGAGCGCTTCTGATGAGCTCTTCGATGCTGGCGGCAACCGCGCATGAAGGTTCGAGATTTCAGCGCATTTACAAATTCAATCGCTATTTCACGTTCACGCTGATGTTGCTGTTCGATGGTAGAACCGTCCCGTTGAATGTCGTATTCACCTGGATTGGATTTAATCCTTTTCTCTGGTTACTCGGTACGACGACCCTGATTTCGGTATCGCTGATACGCACGAAATTTGCCGTGGGAAGGGCGTCCCCGCCCAGCAGAACATTGCTGACGATTCCCGGATACATCTGCGTGCCACGGATCGAGAAGACTCCTCCACCACTTTGCACCGATGCCGGATCGGCGCTCGTGATCTCCGGGGCGGTAACAGTGAAAGTGGTGAAAGGCGGCGGGAAACCGCACAGTCCCGGTGAATTGGTGCTATCCGTTCCGGCCTGGAAATTACTAAACACCTCGGGAATCTCATCCGGCGTACGGCCGTAGACGTTTCGGTCGATGAACCAGACCCAATTCTCCGCTGTGCTGTACAGGAGATGCGGCGATAGATTTTGGGGGCGAAATTGCCAGCTGACACTGCCGGTTGACAGATCGGAAGTGTTGCTGATGGTGACGGGCGGGACCGTGACTGTGGTTGAGGTCCCCACAGTGACACTCACGCTGGCGCTGATGTTGAGGCTTAGACCTTGGAAGCCGACGGTTCCCGAGACGCTCCTGCTTGCGCTGTTGGTGTACTCGCTGACAAACTGCGTCGTTGTGGAAGGTTGAGTGAAGAGAAGTCGCGTTCCATAAAGGGGCATTTCCCTGGAACCGGATGGTCGCACAAAGGGCTGCGTGCTCGTTGCCCTCAAGAAAGCCACGGTGCGATAGGGGGTTATCTTGGGTAAGTCCTGCACATAGTAATAGTCCCTCTGCTGGTCGAAGCTGCGCCCGCTGGTAACAAAATAATCATCCTGCACCTGGCCGTTTGCGTTGGCAAAGAATTCCGAGCAGTGTGTCTTCCGGGAGAGGTCGTCCAGATTGACCGAGCTGGCACTAGCGTCATCGACCGGCTGCAGCGGCGGTGGAGGGGCCTGGGATCCAAACGCGGCACTCACCCATTGCTCCTCGGTTTCGCCGGACCGGCTACTCTGCGCCCCCTGCTCATCGGAGGCGTCTGAGTGCGGCCCGGCCAGGAAAACAGTCGGTAGACAATAGTGCGTCACCTCTTCCGGCTGTTCCCGCGTCGTCCTCTGCACAGCATAGAGCGCGATTCTCGCCGCGCCGGGAACGGGCAGGCAGCTTGCCCGTTGCTCGCCTTCCACCAATTGATCAAACAGGTCTGCTTGCTGCTGCGTTGCGTACACAATGGCGACTGTCAGGCCGGCCTGATAGGCCCGGACGAGGTATTCCGTGACGTCTTGATTGGCCAGCGCGTCAGGTCCGATCAGGACGGGATAGAGCTCAAAGGGCGGCGTCAGCTTGTCAGCATCGACAACTGAGTAGTCACGCGACAGAAGGTTGAGCAACGGCCCGGAAGCGGTTCCGTTGACGTCGATCTTATAAATCTTGTTGTGATGATGGTGCTCGGAATTTTCCTGCGCCACGCCGGCAGTACCTGCGCATGTCATGGCAAAGACGAACCCGCAAATGAATGCGAAGCGCGTCAGGAGCGCAAAATGCTCTTGAATAGACAGTTTTTGCTTTCATCTCAACCCCCAGCGTCTAGATTTGGGCCGGTCGCAGAAAGACTTCGGATGAAGGGGGTGAAACCTAAATCAGTTCAATTCGGAATCGATCTCGTTTCGGAACACTAACTGAGAAATCAATTCTTCGCAATCATCAGTTTTCAAAAATGTTGGACAGCAACATATTCCACTTCACGTCGATTGGCAACGGAGTCATCTTTGATTTCTTTGGTGATGGAAAGATCCGCAGGATGGCGTAGACGGCAGGCTGGTTCTAGAAATGGTTGTGGCTTGCTCTAGACCAAAGTGGGAAGAAAATTGGTAGCGCGAAGGAGCTTTTCAGCAACACAACAGATCAGCCGTCAAGTGCTGATCCGAACGGTTTCGCCGCAATTAGCAGTGTTCGATGAACGTCGGAAGGCTGCAATGGCGATGCAGTGATCGACCCTAAGGATATCGCGTGGCCACATCTTCGCGCATGGATCGATAGTAACCACGATCGCACATCTCAAAGCCAGAAACTACACACACTCAATGAATTCGGCATTGCAAAGATCAGACTGGAATACAAATTGTCGGCGTTTATAGATGAATATGGAAACAGACCTAGATACAGATACAAAGGATCATTGAAGCTGGCGAAACGTGCCTGTATCGACAGAGTGATATATGGCGTGCTGCTGGAGTCGAAGACGGTCCCTGCAGGGGAACTGAACGAGTCCCCATCACGGGAACATTGTTCTTCTCTAACTGCTGATCCTCAGCACAACATTGAACACCTTCTTCGTATCGAAGGAGCTGATCGTCCTCTCCTTCGACTTCTTCCCCTGATACTCCGCCCAGACCGTGTAGTCGGCGTCCGAGCTGAGCTGGCCGAAGCGGTAGCTCCCGTCACTACTGCTGATGTAGGTGCGCACCTCGAGCGTCTTCGTATTCTTGATGTAGACGATCGCGCCCTTCGCCATCTCGCCGCTCGAAAGCTCGACCTTGCCCTGCACCACGCGCTGTGCTGCCTGCGCCATCGCGACTGGGGGAAGAGCAATCATCATGCAGGGCCCCATCAGCAACCCGCCAAGAACAAGAGGCGCGCCTATACATCGAACGATGCGGCGCGCACGGCATTCAGGCATTATTCCTCTTCCTCATCTTTCAGGTCAGCTTCTTCATCATCATAGCCCTCCTCTTCCACCTGCGAGAGCTGCAGTGGATCGGTGGCGATAATTTCGAATTCGGTTCCACACTCGTCGCACGCGACCACGTCGCCTTCTTCAACGTCATCCGTATCGATGTCGAGTGCATTTTCACATTCCGGACATGCTGGCATTTCCTGCCTCCAGGCTGGAGCTTCTGCTCTTAGTACAACTGCGAACTCATACCTTGCGTGACCGTTCTTTGCGGGACGGCCACAGGAACTCTTACTCACTCATCTCCCGCAGCAAATCTGCTTCAGGTCGATTGCTTACCGTTGGATGATGGCGGCAGCGGCGCCAAGGCTGCCAGCTCCGCCGAATTTCCTGAACTGAATATGCTTTACGGCTAGTTTTAGAGACAAGCCTTCCGGGCGTCAAGGTGCCCGCGCGTCATGGGCCCTCAGGTGTGAGATTATGCGCGTGTGAGCTCGATACCGCGTGTGCATCTTTTTCGTGGCAGCAGACCCGGCAGAATCCTTCCCAGCGCACTGTTTGCGTGTGCGGCAGTCCTCGCCGCACACTCCCCGGCCGCAATTGCCGCGCCTTCCGCAAGGATTTATGGCGAACCGATCCGCGTTGCACCAGCCGATCCCGCCATCACCCGCGCCCTCGCCGATGTCTCCGCCGCGCGCATCCGCCACACCATCAGCACGCTGGTAGACTTCCATACCCGCAACACACTTTCCAGCATGGATCGAAACCTGCCGCCCAATACCGGCGTCACCGCTGCCGCCAAATGGATTGAACAGCAGTTTTCCGAGATCTCCGATGCCTGCCATGGCTGCCTTGAAGTGAAGACCGACACCTTCACCCAGCCCGCTGACACCAGCCCGCGCAGCCGTGTAAAAGCGCCTGCGACGATTACGAATGTCTACGCCATCCTGCGCGGCACCGATGCCGCCCAGGCAGCCCGCATGTATCTGGTCACCGGCCATTACGATTCCATCAATTCCAATGTCTTCTCCAACTGGTCGGATACCTCCGGTTTTGCCCCTGGTGCCAATGACGATGCCAGCGGCACCGCGGTGAGCATCGAATCTGCACGCGTCCTCACCCGTCATCGCTGGGCCGCCACCATCGTTTTCGTCGCCGTGGCCGGGGAAGAGCAGGGCCTGCTCGGCAGCAAGCATCTGGCCAAGCTCGCCAAAGACGAGGGCTGGCAGCTTGCCGGTGTGCTGAACAACGACATCGTTGGCGGCGACACCACGCCGGGCGATGCCCTGCAGGACAAGACCCGCGTCCGCGTCTTTTCCCAGGGCATTCCCACCCCCGCGACTCCCGAGGAAGTCAAGCGCATCCTCGCTCTCGGTCTCGAAAGCGATGGCCCCTCCCGCGAGCTTGCCCGTGTCGCCACTGCGGTCGGCCGGACCTATTTTCACCCCGCCACCTTCCGGCCCGTACTCGAGTTCCGCCTCGACCGCTATCTCCGCGGCGGCGACCACTTCTCGTTCAACCAGGAAGGCTTCGCGGCTATCCGCTTCACCGAGTGGCGGGAAAACTTCGATCATCAGCACCAGAACGTGCGCGTCGAAAATGGCAAGCAATTCGGCGATCTGCTGAAGTTTGTCGATTTCAATTACGTGGCAAACGTCGTCCGGCTCAACGCCGGCACGCTCGCCACGCTGGCCTCCGCTCCCGCTGCACCGGAAGAGGTGCGGGTCGTCACCAGCAACCTGGACAACAACAGCACGCTGCGCTGGAGGCCCGGTCCCGGCATGCCCGCTGCAGCGCACTTTGATATCGTCTGGCGGGATACGTCAGCGCCCGATTGGCAATTCCACCAGCCGGTCCCCGCCGCCGACGCCGCTCACGGCTCCATTACCGTGCCCGTCTCCAAGGACAACGTCATCTTTGGCGTGCGCGCCTGCAACGACGCGGCCCGGTGCAGCCCGGCGGTGGCGCCATTGCCGCAACGCTAGGAAGCTGACGCGTTCAAAAGTTAATCGGTGTTGTCGGGGTGACGTACCTGACGACATCGCGGAGAATTTCGAATCCGGCTGAGTCGGTCGTGCTGGTCTCGCCCTTGGTCGCCTCCACCACGATAGTCACGCCGTTGGCCGGGTTGTAGGCGAAGCCGCCGCTGTACCCATTGATGCTGGGGTTTTGCACCATCCAGCCGTTGGCGACGACAAATCCGTAGGCAAAATAGAGATCGGGCCTGTTCCGGCCTTTGGCCGCCGAGGTGGGAGCGGTCTGCTCCTTGAAGTGCGCCGGCGAGATCAACCGTCCGGTTCCGAAAATCGGGCCCCATTTCCCCAGGTCGTGAATGTTGGAAGTTGGCAGTCCTGGCGTAGATCCCCAGCTCGCATTCCAGTAGGTACTATCCTCGTACACTCCTCGATCCTTCGTGAATGCATGCAGCGCCGGGCCTTGAATTTCCTGATTCAGCGGAAACTGCGTGTCCTTCATGCCCATCGGCCCAAAGATATTCTTGTCATATAGGTCTTTCAGAGACTCCTTAGTGGCGCGCTGAATCACCTGCCCCAGGATGACGTTGTCTGTATGGGAGTACTGCTGGCTTGTGCCGGGCGGAAAATTCATCTTGCCGTCCCGCACCGAGTAGTTGATCAACTCGTCGTCTGTAAACGTACGGAAGGGTTCGGCCAGATCCAGCTTCTCGAAATCGTCTACCCTCACGTAGTCGAGATAGCCGGCCGTGTTGCTCACCAGCATTCGTACCGTCACCTGATCGGCATCCAGCAGGTGCGGGAACCAGCGCGAGATCTTGTCGTCCAGGTTGATGCGTCCCTGCTCTTCGAGCATCAGCAGTAGCGTGGACATGAAGGTCTCCGCGATCCCACCGATGCGATAGTGCATGTCTGTCGTTGCTGGCACGGTGGTCATCGAGTTGCCCAGAGCCGTCGTCACGACCTCGCGGTCGCCAACCCACAGTCCAAACACAACCGCCTTCGTGCCAGCTTTCTGGGCTCCGGCCTGAACAATGGCTCGCAGCCGATCCGGATCGGTATTGGGTGCGGAAACGCTCTGGCCCATTGCGCTCTGTTGCCCCATACAGCACAGCGAAAAGCCGAATAGGAGCAGGAGTTTCAGGTGAGCTGCCATTTTCCGCATAATGGCCGCTTTGGCAAAGCTGCTGGAAACAATAGGCATCGGTTGGTCTTCCTCGCCCCCGAATCTTACCGATAGAGGAGCACTACGGATACTCAATCTTGTTCTTGCGGACCGCTGGTCGCCCGGGGCAGCTGATTCGCCGCGCGGCCGCGCACCACCGTATTCCCGAAAATGCTCTAATAGAGCACATGCCCGGTTCCCGTCCATTAACGCTGTCCTTCCCGCCGTTCGCGGGCATGACGCGGAAGCTGGTTTTCATCAATCTCGCTGTTTACACCGCCTGGCTGCTGGCGCGGTTTGTGCATCCGCTCGCGGTCATCCCGGCGCTGCTCGCCCTCACGCCGCTCGCCGTCGTGCACCGCTTCTTCTTTTGGCAGCCCTTCACCTTCGGCTTCGTTCCCGACATGGGGCTGCTCAGCATCATCTTCACTCTGCTGTCGCTCTGGTTCATGGGCTTCTATCTGGAGGACGCAAAGGGCAGCAAATTCCTGCTCGAGACGTACGTCATCTCCACCCTCGCCGGCGGCATTCTTGCGACAGCGTTTTCCTTCACCGGCATACTCGGCATGTCCCCGAACCTCACCATCCCTGGCACGGACGTGGCGCTCTTCGGCCTGCTCACCTGCTTCGCCGTCCTCTTCGCCGACCAGCAGTTCTTCATGTTCCCGCTACCCTTCGGCATCAAGGCCAAATATCTCGCCATCATCTTCATGCTCATCGCTGTGGTCATGCTGCTCGGCGGCGGCAATCCCGTCGAGTACGTCGCCTACCTTGGCGGGGGCCTCGGCGGCTATCTTTACGCCAGGCTCGCACCGCGCCGCGGTTATAGCTATGCCGCCAGCGAGGGCTTCTACGGCGTGCGCAACAGCTACTACCGCTGGAAGCGCGCCCGCGCCGCACGCAAGTTCCAGGTCTACATGGGGAAGCAGGGACGCGAGGTCCACTTCGACAAGGAAGGCCGTTACGTCGATCCCGACGACCGCCGGCGCATGCACTAGGCGCCGCAGAAATATCGCAAGCGGCTGTAACCCGGACCGCCATTTCCGCGTCGCACTAGCGGAGGATCATGCAGTCTGTTGAAAAGTTGACTAGTCGATCAGAAATAACACTCGCCGAACGGGTTGCCGAATGGCGCTATCTGGGCCCTTCGTTCTTCCTCTTCGCGTTTCTGCAGGCGGTGTGCCCCGCCTTCGTAGCCATCGGAGCAGTGCGTCTTTTTCTTGGGCTGGGTGCGTTGGCCGCAGCAGCAGGTGCGATGTTGCGAGCGTGGCACGCTGATTCGATCCGCATCCCCATGATGCTGATCGCGGCCTTTGGCGCCGCACTCAATCTCTTCGTCATCTGGCAGATGCGCCGGCTGCGTGCCCGGCCGGCTGCGCAATGGCGTGTCACCCCTCTGGAGCCAAGTAAGCTGCGCAGCGAGCGCTGGCAGATTCTGCTGTCCGTCCTCACCTTCGTCTGTCTTGCGGTGGAAGAGTCCATGCACTGGTTCCTTCACCACCATCATTAGGCAGGGCGCGCCGGCCAGCTCACGGACCGGTCTTCTCCAACTCCGCACCAATCCGCTCATGCAGCCGCTCGCTATACCCCAGCGGCAGCCGGAAGACCCGATCATCCGCCGTCAGAACCAGGATGTTGTGGACCGAATCCAGAATCGCCGAGCACACCTCGCAGGTCTCCAGATGCTGCTCGATGGCGAGGCGCTCCTCTGCCGTCACCGTGTCGTCGATGTAGTCGGAGATATACGGCCACACATGCTTGCAATCGAGTTTCATGGCCTGCCTCCCATCCTGCTGCCCATCCGGGAGAACCACCCCCGCCGCCCCGGAGCCTCGCGCTTCAGATATGGCGTAAGCTGCTTCTGCAACAGCATCCGCGCGCGGAAGAGCCGTACCTTTACCAGGTTCGCCTTCACCCCCACCGCCTGCGCGATCTCCTCAATCGACATCTCTTCCTTGTCGCGCAGCAGGAAGACCTCGCGGTAGGTCGGCGGCAGATTCTCGATCGCACGCTCGATCTGTCGCGCCAGTTCATTGCGCTCCAGCGCCTCGCTCGGTATCTCTCGCCAGTCAGCGATCAGGAAAGGCGTGTATTCCTCCTGGGTGTTCTTCTCCGAGCTATCCAGCGACTCGAGCCGTGCCCTTCCGGCCTTACGCAGCCGGCTGCGCGCCTCATTCATCGTGATCGACGTCAGCCAGGTGCTGAACTTCGCATCGCCGCGAAAGTTCCCGAGAGCGCGATACGCCTTGATCAGCGCCTCCTGCGCGGCGTCCTCCGCTTCCGCGGAATCGCGCAGAATCGAAATCGCCGTCATGTATACGGCGCGCTCGTAAGGCCGGATCAGCTCATGGAAAAGGTCGCGCTCCCCTGCGAGGATGCGCGCGATCCACTCCATCTCTTGCGCCAACGCCTGCACCATACGAGCTAGTGTCTCTCCTCTAGAGCGGCATCGAGGATATGGCTCAGCACGTCTTCAGTCTGTTCGCCTGCGCGGTTATAGATCGCTTTGCCGCCACTGTCCAGCACCACCAGATCCGGAATCGAGCCCTCATAGTACTTCTGCACCAGTTTGAGCTGCGCCGGAGACTGCGGCTTGTTCAGGTCGATGATGACGAAGTTCACCTTGTCTCCATAGCGCTCTGACAGCGCCGCCGTGCGCCGCGCCTGCCGCTTGGAGTTAAAACAGCCTTCGCCGTAAATCATCACGTAATTCGGCTTGCCCGCGACCACGCCGCGCTGCGTGTCGTTGCCGGTGATCAGCGGCCCATCCACGCTGTCGCTGTTGTAGTCCAGCCGCGGGTTCAGCTTGAGCTGACCCTGTGCCGGCAGAGCCGCTGCCAGGGCCAGGAGCCAACCGGCCAATAACTTCCTTTGCGTGTCATGCATCATGTCTCTCCCGCCAACGTAGGACTCCGCAGGCAGCGGCCAGTTACAGGCTTGATTAGAAAGTCCGAATGAGAGCCGGCCCGAGACCGGGCAAATAGCACAGAAATGGATACGATCGAATCGATTGTGAGCTTAGCCTGCAATTGCCCCGCCGCCGCCCACATCTCAGAGTGAAGGCCGGCCCCAGGCCGATGCCTAGGGAGATATCTATGAACAGCGATTTATTCTCACGGTTGCAACCGCGGTTCTTCTAGGGGCTTATGTGCCAGTCTATGCTGCACAGAGTTCGCAACCCTCTGGCCAGCAGCCCTCAGGCTCAGCAGGGTCGACAGGATCAGCAGGTTCGGCGGGCTCCCAAGGCTCCGCGGGACAGGGCTCCGGTTCGCAAGGCTCAGCAGGATCAGAAGGTTCTGCGGGCTCAGCAGGCTCAGGCGCACAAGGCTCTGGTACACAAGGCACCGATCAGCAGGGCTCGTCGTCGAAAAGACACCGCAGACACAAGAAGGGCAGCTCAAACCAGGGTTCTGGCACCGGCAGCTCGGACCAAGGTTCTGGCAGCGGCAGCGCCGGTCAAGGTTCTGGCAGTGGTAGCTCCGGCCAGCAGCCTCCTCAGTAGTCAAGTTCTGGCTACCTGCCTTTGACCACATTGACGATATCGGTGTCGCTGCCTTCCCAGGCAGCGGCGCCGGTATGCGTCAGTTTCTGCGCCGCGTCGTCCCAATGCAGATGCGTGATCTGACTCTCGCCTTTCTCATACGCGTACGTCTTCCCATCATCGTTGTAAAGCGTGAAGTCCGCATCCGCACCCGGGTAAACGCGCAACCTTTCAAGCTGCTGCGGCTGTGACGTATTCTCCACCGGCGCCCCGAGGGGCAGGATCGACCCGGCCCGCACAAACAACGGAATCGTGTCGATCGGCGCGCTCGCCTCAATCCACTGCCCGCCCTTCAACCGCTCGTTGGTCCAGTAGTTGTACCAGTCCGCGCCCGCCGGCAGATAGACGCGCTTCGTCGTTGCGCCCTGCTCCGTCACCGGAGCCACCAGCAGATCCGGCCCGAACATATACTCATCGCCCAGATTGGCAACATGCGGATCGTTCGGGAAATCCATGAAGAGCGCCCGCATATACGGTGCGCCCGTCTCGTGCGTCATCCAGGCCAGCGAGTAGATGTACGGCATTAGCTGATAGCGAAGCCGCAGATACTTTTCCAGAATCGGCTCCGCCTGCTTCCCGTACGACCACACTTCGTTGTGGTTGCGGCTACCATGCGTACGGAAGTTCGGCTGAAAGACGCCATACTCGAACCACCGCGCATACAGCTCCGGATAGTCGTCGTAGTAGCCCACGTTGCCGCGCGCATCCGACGGATCGAGCAGCGGTGGATGAAGCGGCATATGCCGATACGGCAGATATTGCCAGCCGCCAATATCGTTGCCCCAATACGCAATGCCGGAAGCTGTCACGTCGAGCCCGGTCGGAATCTGCCGCTTGAGCGTGTCCCACGTCGGAGCGATATCCGACGACCAGAACATCGTCCCATTGCGTTGCGCTCCCAGGTATGCATCGCGCGACAGCACCAGCGCGCGCGTCTTCAGATCGCGGCGGAATCCGTCATAGATCGACGCCGTGTGAAACAGCGGGTACACGTTGAAATATCGCGTCCCCGGCCCGATCGAAAAGTAGCTGCCATTCGGCGGCAGGTCCGGCTCCGTCTCATCCGCCCAGAACGAATCAAAGCCTTTCGACACCAGGTTGTCGCGGATGATCCCCCAGTACCACTTCGCCGCATCCGGATTCGTCGTATCAATGTCCGAGCCCGCCTTGTCATACGGCAATCCGTTGGTTGGCGTGCCATCGGCTAGATGCTCGAACCAGCCCTTCTTCAGCAAAAAATCGTAGTAGCGCGAGCCCTCTGTAAACCGTGGCCAGACGCTGATCATCGTCTGGATGCCATCCGCATGCAATTGCTTGTTCATCGCGACCGGATCGGGCCACTTCACCGGGTCCATATCGAACTGACCCATCTTGGTGTAGTAAAACCAGTCCACCACCAGCACATCCAGCGGTAGATGCCGCTCCCGATAGCCCTTCGCCACCGCCAGCAGCTCATCCTGCGTCATGTAGCGCTGCTTGCATTGGATGAACCCATACGCCGCCTTTGGCAGCATCGGTGTTGCGCCGGTCAGCTTTCGATAGCCCTCATATATCTCATCCGTCGTCCGCCCGGCGATCACGAAGAATGAAACGCGGTTGCCCACCTCCGAGGTCCAGCGCGTCTGCTCGTTGAAGCCTGGCTCCACCTTCGTCTTTGATGGGTTATCCCAGACCAGCCCATATCCTTTATTCGTGACCGCGAAGGGCACACAAAAGCTCGGGCCGCCGGTGGCGTCATAGTCGTGCTGGCAGTACGCGGTCTGGCCACGATGGTCCAGGAAGCCATGCTGGTCCTGCCCCAGCCCGTAGTAGTGCTCATCCGGCGGCGACACAAACGTCGCGCCTACGCGGAAGAACGCCTCATCCTGCGGTCGCTTGTCGTAAAGAATGTCGGCGTTCCCATCCTTGTGGTTGGGCACGGACTGTTGCCATCCCACCATGTCCACCAGCACCGCGCCCTCCGACGTCGCAATGCGGATATGCGCTCCTGGCGTCGATCCGGTGAAAAATTTCCCGATGTCCGACTGCGTCGCGTTCGGCTTACCGGTATGAGGATGGCTGGCATCGAGCGTCACTACCAATCGTGGCGAACCATACGTATCGCCCCGCTCATTCGTCGTGTGCGTCCATCCCGTATCGTCCGGCTTCGCGACGAAACCATATCCCGGCGCCGACACCGCGGGATCATGCTGCAAGCTCAGCGTCACGCGAATAATGTTCGGCGCGTACGGTTCGAACATCACGGTGCTGCCGTCGTGATCCATGATCACGGAATGCTGCTGCGCTATTGCGCCAGTGCAGAAAGCGAGAAGCACACATAGGGCGCCCCAGGCCGCGAAGTGAAACGGACGAAACTCAAACCTCATTGGGCCTCACGAAAGAACGTAGCGAAACGAACAAGGAAAGACTAATAGAAGAACGATAATGCTCCGCGTACCAAAACGAGAGGGCGCACCGGCGGAACGCTGTGCGCGCTCGGCGCATCTCCTGTTTTATGCGTTTTCTCCTCCATGCACTTGCGGTAACGCTCGTGCTCGCAGCCATCATCGGCTGCGAGCACGGCCGCACCGGTCCTTCGAGCGGCAACACGCCCCGGACCAACGCAGCCCAACGGTCGGCGGCAGCAGGCAGCCAGCACAAAGCCCGCAACAGCGGAGACAACAGTCAGGAGCAGGAATCAAAGCCCCGATCGGCAGGCGGCGCAGGCGGCAACCAGACCCACACCAGCCCGCAGGCAGACGAGCCCCAGACCAGCGTCAGCGGCAAGCCTTCTGCCGATTCGGATCGCGGCAGCCCGCGCGCCGTCGGACATAGCTCCGTCGCACAGCCCGGCGCGCCGCAGGGAACCACTCCCCAACCTCAATCGCCGCCGCGCCCCTAACGTCCGGTCTCCGGCATCGGTCCTCTCGCGCCTCGCAAGCCATTTCCCGCGCCGCGCGGATACAATACCTCTACACTCCGTTTCGGTCGCACTCTCCGTCTCGGCTTAACGAGGGATTTGGATTTGCAGTCAGCTTCGCGCAGTACCCTGTCCTCTTCGCGCTGGTCGTTTCGCGCGCTTCCGGTTGCCGTTGCCGTTCTCGCACTCGCGTCTGCCGCCTTCGGCCAGGCTTCTACAGCCGTGGCCACCAGTACGACCCTGACCGCCGCACCCGCCCGCGACGCCTCCGGCAAGACCATCCTCACCGTGCATGTCTCCCCGGTTCCTCAATCGGCAGACGCCGCCAACAGCGCGAATGGCGCCGAGAGCGGTGTAAGCAGTGGTGCCGACAGCCGCATGAGCCATCCAGACCGGGGCAGCGTCACCTTCGAAGAAACCGACAGCAACGGCCAGCCCCGCTCCCTCGGCTCCGCTTTCGTCGCAGCCGACGGCAGCGCCACCCTCACCGTGCCCGCACTGGCCACCGGCAGTCACAGCGTCCGCGCTGTCTACAACGGAACCGAGTCTGCCGCATCGTCCGTCTCTGAAGCTGCAGACGTGACCGCCGAGGCAGCAGCGCCGGACTTCTCGCTCTCCGCCACGCCCGCCACTCTGAATCTCACGGCAGGCGCCCAGGGCACAGTTGCGATCACTGTTGCACCTGGAGCCGGCTTCAGCAACTACGTCGCACTCTCCTGCGCCGGACTGCCGCTCTTCACTACCTGCAACTTCCTGCCCTCCAACGTGGATGTCGCCGGCGTCAACGGCCTCAGCACCATGACGCTCAACACCACTGCGCCCTCCGGCGGTGGCCAGACCCTGCTGCGCCAGGACAATGGACTGGTCTACTGCTTCCTGCTGCCCGGCGCGCTCGGCCTCGCCGGTCTCGCTTTCGGCCGCAATCGAGGTCTGCGCACCCTGGCAATGCTCTGCGTCATCGGCAGCCTCATCGGCGGCGCAAGCTCGTGTGCCCAGCGCTACCGTTACCTTAACTACGGCCCGTCCGCGAACCCGGGAACCCCCGCCGGCCAAAGCATCATCCGCATCTACGGTACCGCCGTAAAGGGCGCTCTCTCCACCAGCAAGTGCTTCCAGGTCACGCTCAACATGACCTCGACAAACACGTCGGGCACCGCAGGCAACAACCTCACGCCCTGCAGCTAGGTTGGGAACATTTCCCCGCCTCGTCATCTCGATCTGAGCGGCGCAGGCGCGCAGTGGAGAGACCTACTGTTTCACGGCTTTCGCGCTGAAGCAACCACCGCCTCCATTGCCGCCAGCTGAATCTCGGCGTCATCACCAAACCCCGCCAGCCAGCGCACCTCCGGCTCCCGCCGGAACCACGTAAGCTGCCGCTTCGCATAATTCCGATGCCCGCGCTGCGCCGCTTCGATCGCCTGCGCCTCCGTCAGTTCGCCGGCGATGAGCAGCTTCGCCTGCCGGTATCCCAGCGCATCGAAGATCTTCCGCTCCGCTCCATACTTCGCGATCAACCGTCGCGTCTCGTCCACCAGCCCTCGCTCGAACATCGCCCGCGCCCGCGCATCGATCCGCGCATACAGCGCCTTGCGTTCCGGCGCCAGCCCGATGCGCAGCACGCGGTATCCCGTTAGCGGCTCCGCGCCCGCGCTCCACGCCTCCGTAATCGGCCGCCTCGCTTCGAGCGACACTTCAATCGCACGGATCAACTTTGGCGTATCGTTCGCATGAATGCGGCCCGCCGCCGCCGGATCCAGCCGCTCGAGCACACGCGACAGCCATCCCGAACCATGCCGAGTTGCAGAACTCCGAAGTCGCGCCCGCAGCGGCTCCGAGCGCCGCGGCCCCTCGAACAGCCCTTCGAGCAGCGCACGCAAGTAAAGCCCTGTTCCTCCCGTGACGATGGGCAACCGTCCGCGCGCCGTGATCTCCGCAATGGCCGCGCGTGCGTCCCGCTGGTACTCGCCCGCGCTGTAATCGCGTTCCGGCGAAACAATGTCTATGCAGTGATGCGGCACCAGCACCCGCTCCGCAGCGCTCGGCTTGGCAGTGCCGATCTCGAAATCGCGATACACGGCAACCGAATCGCAACTCACAATTTCGCCGTTGAACTTCTTTGCCAGCGCCAGCGACAGCGCGGTCTTGCCGCTGGCCGTCGGTCCCAGCAGCACCACCAGCAGCGGCAGCTCGCTCACCAGCGCCACCAGCCGCGCGGGAACAGGTCTCCATAATGAGCGCGCACCAGCGCAACGATCAACACAATCAGCGCAAGCAGCAGCAGGCCCGCGATCTGTCGCTTCCGGAGTTGCAGATCGCGCGGATCATCCGGCTCATCGGCCATCACTTATCGTCGCGAATGTTGTAGTAGAAGCCGAAACGCAGCGCCAGGTATGGCCCCTTGAACTCCTTCGGCAGTGGCGGATAGGGCGATGCGCCCGTGATGCCGCCCCAGGCCGCGCGGTCCAGCGCAACGTCGCCGGAAGGGAATTTCAAGACCATCTGCTTCACGCTGCCGTCCGGATTGATCCGGAACTCGATCCCCACCTTGCCCGATTTATCCAGCGGAGGCCGCGCCGACTCCGGAATCAGCGGGATCCAGGAGCGATACGTCGCCGCGATCACGCGCTGCATGTAAGGGCCAAAGTCCACCCCCATCGTGTCGCTCAGAATCTCCGCGCTCCCATTGAGCCCAGGATGCTGTGGCGCGCGATTCGCCCCATAGTCGCCGCTCGGCGCCTGCGGCTGTGCCGCGCCCCGTGCCGCTTCGCGAATCTGATCCCCGGCCGACATACCGACATTGAAATTCGGTTTTTGCGGCGCGGGCTTCGTCTCGGGCGGCGGAGCTGGGTTCACGCCCTCCAGCTTCGGCTGCAATGGCTGGGGAGGCGTCGCTTTGGGCTGAGGAGGCGCGGGTTGTGGCTGCACAGGCTGCGGCGCAGTCTCCGGCAAAGCGGACTTCGGCTGCTCGGGCGCAGGGGCCGGTGGCCCGGCACGCCGCATGGCTTGCAACTGCTCCAGTGTCTTCTTGTCTAGCGTCGGATGCCGCGACTCGGCAACGCGGTTCTTGTCGGAGAGCGCCTTGGGGTTCTTCGGCTGGATGTGTTTGAGTGCATCTGGCGGCAGGCTCAGGTAGGTCATCTCCTTCTTCTGCCGTTCGCTCAGCACGTCGAACGGGCTCACGACCTTGGGCCGGTGCAGAATGTACCGCGGCCCGAACAGAATCCAGAGGAAAATAAGAACGTGCGCCAGCAGCGAGACGTAGATCCCCTCGCGCACACGGGCCCGCGACCGCTCGTCTTCCAGGTTGTCGATGAGGTGCAGCAGCTCATCGGCTTCCAGACCCTCGTAGCGGGTAGTGGATTTCCGGCGAAATGTAGGACCCGCTGGCGGCTCGGGTGGCGCGCTCTGCGGTGGTGGAACTTCTGTAATCGCCATGCTCTCTGTTGAGGCCGGACGCGGTCTCTCACCTGGACGGCCCGCCAGGAACCCGCAGTGCCGTTCGAATATTGTCTCATTCTTCGCTCTGCCGGGTCTTCGTATCCTTTTGCTACGTCATACGTACAGGTTTCCTCGGGATCATTCCCGCTTCCGTACCAGATTCCGAAATATCGCCCGCTGGGCCGCACAGGGCCGCGTCGCAGGCGTATCCTTTGCCACGAGCGCACAGCACTTCCGGAAACGATCGCTTGCGGAGAAACATCGAAGAGCTATCCCATGCCCAGCACCCTTGGCCCGCCCAGATCGGAATCTCGTCCGTCCCGCCGCAAGCCGCGCACGATGCCGCACAGTCCCCGCCCCAGCGTGCACAAGGGCAGCGAGTCCATCGATGACTACCTGAAGGCCATCTTCGCCCTCGGCGGAGCGGAAGATCAGCGCGTCGGCTCGACCGCGCTGGCCGAGCGCCTGCAGGTCGCGCCTGCCTCCATCACCAACATGCTGCAGAAACTCGCCGCGGCCGAGAATCCCCTGGTCGAATACGAGCGCCATCGTGGCGTCCTTCTCTCGCCCGCAGGCCGCCGCCGCGCCCTTGAAATCGTCCGCCACCATCGCCTCATCGAGACCTTCCTCCATCGCATGCTCGATTACGAGCTCAACGAGCTGCACGACGAAGCCGAGCGCCTGGAGCACTTCATCTCCGAGCGCTTCGAAGCCCGCATAGACGCCAAACTCGGCCACCCCGAACGTGACCCCCACGGCGCCTGCATTCCCGCCCTCGACGGCACCATGCCCTCGGCCCACCGCGTAAGCTGCAACTGCCCGGCGTAGTGGGACATCGTCCGGAGATTTGCGCCGCTATCTAGTCTTGCAGTGCTCTATCACATTGCTGTGACGGTACTTAGTCCGTGCGAACAACGAAATTTAAATGCGGACATAAATGCGAACGCGAAGGAGTTGATACGGGCGCATATACTCTCTCGCACGTAAACGAGAGACTCGCCCATGCCATCGAAATCACCGGAAGTACGCATCCGTCCGGCGACACCTCAGGACAGCGCCGCCTGCGGCCGGATCTGCTATCACGCGTTCTCCACCCTCAACGCGGCGCACAATTTCCCCTCTGATCTGCCCGACGCGGAGGCGGCCATCGGCCTACTCTCGAATATGTTTTCTACTCCGGGCCTCTACGCTGTCGTCGCCGAGATCGATGATCGCGTCGTCGGCAGCAATGTGCTCGATGAGCGCGCCATCATTGCCGGCATCGGTCCCATCACTGTTGATCCCGGCACGCAGAATTCGGGCGTCGGTCGCCGCCTGATGCATGCCGTCATGGACCGCGCAGCGGAGCGCCATGCCGCCGGCATCCGGCTGGTGCAGGCAGCCTTTCACAATCGTTCGCTCTCCCTCTACACCAGCCTCGGCTTCGACGTCCGCGAGCCTCTCTCCTGCATCCAGGGACACCCGCGTGAGCGCAACATCCCCGGATGCGCCGTTCGCCTGGCGCAACTCTCCGATGTCGAGGCCTGCAATAGGCTCTCCCATCAGATGCATGGCTATGATCGCCGCATGGAACTGGAGCAGGCCATCCAGCAGAACACCGCTCGCGTCGTCGAGCGCGCCGGCTGCATCACCGGTTACGCCAGCGCATTGGCCTTTTTCGGTCACGCAACGGCGGAGAGCAATCTCGACATGCAGGCGTTAATCGCTTCCGTGGAATCCTTCGCCGGTCCCGGCATCCTAGTGCCCTCGCGGAATGCCACCCTGCTGCGCTGGTGCCTCGCAAACGACCTCCGCATCGTGCAGCCGATGACGCTGATGAGCACAGGCCTCTACAACGCGCCCGCCGGCGCATGGCTGCCCTCTGTCACCTTCTGAGCCGCACGAAGTCTCCAATTCAGGCGCTAAATTTGTCATGCTGAACGTAACCGAAGGTAGAGTGAGCAACCAGCCCTAAGACTGTCGAAGATACCTGCTGTACTGGCCGCTCAACATCGGCACTGCGCCGCTCAACCCACACTCTTTCGATCCTCATCTCCCGCGCCCATCAAAATCAACGAGCGCTGCGCAAACGGCGAATACACCAGCAACGCCATGCACGCCAGCGCTAGCCCATAGTTGATATGGTGCAGCAGCAGAAACGGAGACAGCGCCCACAGCACGTCCAGCACCAACAGGAACGGCCACAGCTTGAGAAACTTGCCGCGCATTCCCGGCGCACGGAAGAGCACCGCACATAGCAGAAAGGCGCGAACCGGAATCAGCACCGCCGCCGTCACAATCAAAATCGTCGATATCTGCGAGGAATGCGGCAAAGGTGCCATCAGCTCGCGTATCTCCGCCAAGTTTGCCAGCGCGCCGACATAAAAGCCGAGGTACATCGCCTGCAGCAGCAGGAACAACGCCTTCACTACATGATGCGGGCTCTTCGGCAAATCCTCCGGGCCGGAGAGCACGCGATCCAGGAAGCTCTCCGAAATCGCCGCCGAGTCCGCAGGCCCGATCGCGCCGTCGCGATTCGAGACGTCACTACCCAAGCTATCGCCCTCCAGCGTAATCCGCTCCACCGGAGCCACAAAGCGATATCCGCGCCGCGCCAACGTCTCTATAAATCGCGGACTGCTCGCTTTGTCGCCCAGCGCCTCGCGGATACGGTTCACCGCCGAGTTCACGCCGTGCTCGTAATCAACGAAGGTTCCCTCCGGCCACAGCTCGCGGCTGATCTCCGCGCGCGTCAGCAGCTCCCCCGGCCGCTCCAGCAGCAGGAACAACAGCTGCAAAGGCTGCGCATGCAGTTTCACCCGAAGCCCCTGCCGGCGCAGCTCACCGGTCCGCGCGTCCGCTTCGAAGATTCCGAAACGATAGCGCCTGGATGGCAATGGCTCCGTCATAGCTGGCTCAGTGTAGCCGAGACAGGGCGCCGGCCTGTGCTTCCGTGCACGTGAGAACTCCGCCCAACTCTCGGTCCGACAACCACTTGCGCCGTGAGGATCAAACTTGCCCGGCGTGAGGCGCATTGCATTGTCTTGTGCTCCAGAAAGGCGCAAATTGCCAGCATGAAGACACGCTTCTTCACCCTTATCGGCACATTGCTGCTTCTCTCCGCGGCGCCGCATTCTTTGGTCGGACAGCCCACAGCAGCGGCCAACGCTGCCTTCGATGCCTACACCGCAAAACTCGAATACCGCCTCGCCCAGCAACATCGCACCGCTGACACCTTCCTCGCCTTCAGTGCCGATCTCGCCGCCGAGACGACAGGCCTGCGCAAGGGAGAACCCCTCGTCGAGCGGCTCACGCCTTCAGCCGGGGCCGAGGTCTCCGGATCGCTCCTGCATCACTGGCGCGGCACCGCTTTTGTGCCCGCAGCCAGCGCCAAGGACTTCAAGGACCTCATGCAGGACTTCGCCGCGTATCCGCAGCACTTCTCCCCGCAGGTGCTTCGGGCACGGCTGATCGCACGCAGCAGCGACCGCATGCAGGCTGCGATGCGCATCCGCCAGCAGCACGTCATCACCGTCGTCATGGATACCACTTACGAGATCACCTATGGACTGCTCGATGCGCAGCACGGCTACAGCTCCTCGCGCAGCACGCGGGTCGCTGAGATTTACGCCGCAGGGACAAACGCCGAGCGCGCCCTCAACCCCGATGAAGAGCACGGCTTTCTCTGGCGGTTGAACACCTACTGGAGCTACGAGGAGAAGGATGGCGGTCTGTACCTGCAGGTCGAGGCCGTCTCGCTCACCCGTTCCATCCCCCACGGGTTGGGCTGGGCCATCCGCCCGTACATCGAGAGCATACCCCGCGATTCGCTCGAGTTCACGCTGCGCTCCACATGCGACGCGCTCCGCCCCTCACAAGCCTTCGCACACAAAGGACAGTAATGATAAGCCCCACCGTCACCACCGAGCTCCCCGTACGCTTCAAGCCCGCGCACCGCGTCAACCGCTCGCTCTCCGCCTCGCTCGAAAAGCGCGCCCTCGAATGGATAGCGCACCGCGCACCGCGCTGGCTGACGTCTGACCAGCTCACCGCGTTCGGATTAGCGGCACAGATCGCTGCCGGGGCCGCCTACGTTCTCACCCGCGAGAGCCGCTACGCCCTGCTCCTGGTCAATCTCTGCATTGTCCTCAACTGGTTTGGCGACAGCATGGACGGCACCCTCGCCCGCGCTCGCAATCAGCAGCGTCCGCGCTTCGGCTTCTACGTCGACCACATGGTGGACATCCTCGGCGCCACCGCGCTCATGTGCGGCCTCGGCCTCTCCGGCCTCGCGCACTGGCCCGTCGCCATCGCCATGCTCATCGGATTTCTGCTGCTGGCCGGTGAAAGTTATCTCGCCACTTACACGCTCTCGCGCTTCGAGCTTTCGCAGGGCATCTTCGGCCCCACCGAAATCCGCATCCTGCTCATCATCGGCAATTTCGCGCTCATGCACAGCCCATACGCAACCGTATTCGGTTACAAATGGCTGCTCTTCGACGTAGGCGGCGTCATCGCAGCCATCTCCATGTTCGTCATGACCATCTTCACCACCGCTCGCCACACCGCGCAGCTCTATCGCGAGGAGCCATTGCCATGAATGCTGCGAGTTGCCTGAACGGTGCGTGGCCGGGAAGCACGCCCCAACCCGGAACGCTCCTCAGCACGGGTACGCTGTGAAGATGCCTCCAGATAGGTGCATACGAAAAAGAGCAGTTCCCGCCGCAGGACCTCGAAATGTTTCTCCGGAGCACCAGATTCCAGAAGCCTCCGGCTAACCCCAACCATCGCGTCCTGCACCATCGACGCGACAAGCCGCGCGTCTGTGGCCAATCCCTCGCGGGCCGTCTCCAGCATGTCAACAATGGCTTTGTTCGATCGGACGCCTACCCGCTGCACAATTTTCGTTCCGTCTACGTCCGAGCCCACCGAGTAGAGAGCGACGCTGGCCTTGCAATCCTTCAGCTTGATTTCAAGAAAGGTGTCGATGAGTGCGGTCGCCATCTCGGAAAGACTCTTGCCCCACTGCTGCCGGCAGACGTCTTCCACCGCGCTTGCGACCTTGTCCAGATGCCGCTTCAGAGCGCCTTGCAGCAGCGCGCTCTTGTTGGGAAAGTATTGATACAGTGTCCCCACCGAAACGCCGGCACGATACGCCACCCGCGTCGTCGTCAGCCGCTCCTTGCCTACATCGAGCAAAACCTGAATAGTCGCTTCGAGAACCGCATCCACAGTCACTGCGGAGCGGGCCTGGACCGGCTTTTTGCGCGGCTCCAGCGTGGTTCTGGACGATGACGGCAAATGCGAACTCCCAACCTGAAGCTTCCTTCATCTAAACATGCAAGCCCACCAGAACAGAAATATTGCGGCTAAGGGAAAACAACAGAATGGCTAGACAAATCAGTCTCGGCGGTAGCTTCACCCTGCCCGGCACATCCATGAGCGTAAATCGCATGGGCTACGGAGCCATGCAGCTCGCCGGCCCGCATGTATGGGGGCCGCCGCGCGATCCCGAACAGGCCCTCGCAGTTCTACGCGAGGCGATCGCGTCCGGCGTCGACCACATCGACACCAGCGACTTCTACGGTCCGCACGTGACCAATCAGCTCATCCGCCAGGCGCTCCATCCCTATCCGGATGGCCTCGTGATCGTCACCAAGATCGGCGCTCGCCGCGGTCCGGACAAATCCTGGATACCAGCACTCTCGCGCCAGGAAATCATCGACGGTGTACATGACAATCTTCGCAACCTCGCGCTCGACTCCCTCGGTGTCGTCAATCTTCGCGTCGGCGGCGTGCATGGCCCCGTCGATGCCTCGATCGCACAGCCGCTCACCGTACTTGCCGAGCTCAAACAGCAAGGACTCATCCGGCACCTCGGCCTCAGCAACATCACCCCCGCACAATTGAAAGAAGCCCATGCCATCACGGAAATCGTCTGCGTGCAGAACTTGTATAACGTGGCGAACCGCGCGGATGACGCCTTCATCAACAACCTCGCCGCGCAGGGCATCGCCTATGTGCCGTTTTTTCCCTTGGGCGGCTTCACGCCGCTGCAGTCTTCCGCTCTGGACGAAGTAGCCGCATCCCTGCGCGCGACGCCTATGCAGGTCGCACTCGCATGGCTACTCCAGCGCTCTCCGAACATCCTGCTCATCCCCGGCACATCCTCGCTCGAGCACCTGCGTGACAATCTAGCCGCAGCAACCCTGAAGCTGCCAGCCGAAACCGTGACGCGGCTAGACGCAATTCACACAGAAGCGATGGCCGAACAGAAGCCGACCTAGTTTCGACAGGGGTGGGCCGCCGCGCCCATTCCGAGCCTTTCGCGGAATGAAACGCAGAGCAGCAGGGCGGCCTCATCACGCCCGTACAATCAGACCATGACAGCCGCCCTGCCGCAGCGATCCAAGGCTGTGGTCCTCACCATCAGCGATTCCCGCAGCCGCGGCCAGCGCCCGGACACCTCCGGACCCGCCGTAGCCGCATCTCTCCAGGCAGCCGGCTTTGCCGTCGACGGCCCGCGCCTCGTCCCCGACGAGCAGCCGCAAATCGAAGCCGCTCTCCGCGCACACGCCGCACATGCCGCATTGATCGTCACCACCGGCGGCACCGGCATCGCCCCGCGCGACGTGACGCCAGAAGCCACGCGCGCCGTCTGCGACCGCATCCTCGACGGCTTTGCCGAGCGCATGCGCGCGGCCGGTGCACGCCGCACTCCGCTTGCTGCGCTCAGCCGCGCCATCTCCGGCACCTCGGGCCGCGCGCTCATCGTCAACCTGCCCGGCAGCCCCGAAGGCGCCCTCACCTCGCTCGAAGCCGTGCTCGATCTCATCCCGCACGCGCTCGCTCTGCTCAGCGGCAGCGATCCTCATACAGAGCCGTCCGGAGCACACCGCGCGTGAGCAGCTTCCTCGCGAAGTGGCTTGCCCGCTACAAGGGCTTCGTGCTCGGGGTGCTCGGGCCGCTCGGCGTCTGGGGCGCGCTGCTGGCGGGCGCCGTCGATTCCGGCACCATCCCCATCCCCATGGACCCGCTCATCGCCACCTGGGCTTGGAACGATCACCGCCACGCCTGGATTTACGTCATCATGGCCGCCGCCGGCTCGGCGATCGGCGGCCTCATCCCGTTCCTGCTCGGACGCGCCGGAGGCGAGCTCTTCCTGCTGCGCCGGATCGACCGCGCCCGCTACGAGGCCATGATGGCCCGCTTCGAAAAGCAGGAATTCCTCGCGATGGCCATACCCTCTGCGCTGCCCCCGCCCACGCCATGGAAGGCCTTCGTCTTCGGCGCAGGCGTGTTCGAGATGAAGATCTGGCACTTTATGCTCGCCGTCTTCGTCGGCCGCGCCGTGCGCTTCGGAACCGAGGCCGCTCTGACGATCAAGTACGGACCCCAGATCGTCGACGTCGTAGGCGACCTCTTCAAACACCACCTCACCCTGACCCTGGTCATCATCGCCATACTGGCCGGAATGCTGATCTTCTGGGTCATCCGCAAGCGCTACACCAAATCCGCGAACGGCCTGCAGGACGACAACACCGACGACGCCGAGCCCCGGCGACGCAAACGCCCTTGGCTATGAACCGCGCCTCGAACCCGACAGTCTTCAGCGAAAATGCGGTTGCCATCCTCTTCATAAAAAATCCGGATTCCAAAGGAACCATTCCCTCGGACGTCCTTCGAGAGCTCTATGTCTTGACCCTGGCAGAGTGCAGGCTCGCCATGCTATTGCTCCAAGGCAATTCTCTCTCTGACGCCGCGGCAGTCCTAGAGGTAAGTTGCCAGACCGTACGCTCGCAGACTGGGAGCATGTTTCAGAAAACCGGCATGAAAAGACAAAGCCAGCTAATGGCGCTTCTGGCGAATCTATATTTCGATGCACGCGCGCCGAATATCGAGCCGACGTAAGCGCGACCATCGGTATACGCGATCTTGTAACCACCCTCGAGTCATTCACACGGCACCAGAATGGCCACCAACAGAAAAGCCCGGCGCAATTGCCGGGCCTCTCTGCTGTCATATGTATTTGTCTGCTGTGGTCTCGTTACACCGCAACCGGCTTCGCCACAGCGTCCTTCGCCGTCTTCACCAGAGCGCTGAAAGCCGCCGCATCATTCGTCGCGATGTCAGCCAGAATCTTCCGGTCCAGCTCAATCCCCGCCAGCTTCAGCCCATGGATCAGCTGCGAATAGCTGGTGCCGTTCTGCTTCGCGGCGGCGTTGATACGCACGATCCACAGCGAGCGGAACTGGCGCTTCTTCTGCCGGCGCCCGGAGTAGGCAAACTTCAGGCCGCGCTCGACGGCCTCCTGCGCTGCCTGGTAGAGCTTCGATTTGGTAAGGAAATAGCCGCTTGCCCTCTTCAGAATCTTTTTCCGGCGGGCAAGCCGTTTTGTTCCACGTTTTACGCGGGGCATCTCGTTGGTTCTCCTTTGCGTACTTCGTTATGCGGCTGGAGGCAGGAGGCAGCGCCCGGGAGGGGCCACTGCGTTTGAACCTCTTCACTCGCTCATCGCTCTGCTTCGGCAGGATGGGCTCACGGGGTACGCATTACCCCGGCCCGGCCGAATCAGGCGTACGGAATCATGCGCAGCACCTTTGGCGTGTCGGCGTCAGAGACCAGTACCGTGCCACCCAGGTGGCGCTTGGTCTTCTTTTCCTTCGACGTCAAAATGTGGCGCATCTTCGTCTGTCCACGGAGCACTTTCCCCGTAGCAGTCTTCTTGAAGCGCTTGGCCGCGCCCTTGTGTGTCTTCAGCTTAGGCATGGGTATCCTGAAAATCGCCCGTTGGGCGACATCAGCCAGTATACCTGAGTCCTTTTATCTGGGTGAGTCGCGATCAGTCGCTCGCTCGACCCGTCTTGGCTTTGCGTCATTCATGGCAATGAACGCCTTCTCATACTCTGGATTTGCGAACTCGAGCCGCCGCTCTCGTGCCGACCACTTGCTCAGTATCTCGATTCCCTCCGCTGGCCATCGCTTTGACAGCCCAAGCAGCATCCAAACCGCCATACCAGCCAAATACAGGCAGAGGAACAGCACCATCCATCTCAGGGCACCCAAGTTGTACCTCATCCCAAGGTAAGCGGAAGCTGCGATTGTGCCTATCAGGAAGAACCGATTCACCCAGCGGCGCACCCGGACCGACATCGCGCAGGCCTGACAGAACGGAACTGGATATCGAAAAAAGAGATACCCCCACAGGCCTGATACAAAATCGAATGCGAGGAAGAAGCCCCACGAACTGCTACTCGCACATGAGATCGTGACGACAGACCCAGCCTCATGCGTCAGGCAGCGTGGACAGATCCTCGGAAAGACCAGTTCGCGCGAGCGAACGACAACCTCATTTCCTTCTTCATCCTCATCAACATAAAGACGAGGCTCATCGGGTTCCCGCGGCTGCAGTTGAAAGCCATTGCTCCGTCTCTTTTGAAGCTCCACATCCAGAGCATCCCGCGCCTCATCGACAAGATTGTGCCGATCCTGGATAAGCAGCCGTATCTCGTCATCTGAGCGGTCCGCGTACTGTTTCGCAAAATCCAGATGCATCCCCGGCCACCCCAGCCCGTCACTTTTGACCGGCCCTATTATTCGGGCGAAAACGTAACCGCGCAATACCGTTTCCGGCATGTCCCTCGCTTTCCCGTTGCACCTTAAGCAACTTGCTGTTACAAAACCGACCAAGCAAAGCCCTCCCCGTCCCCCAGCAATAAAGGAGTCACCGCATGGAAAGCAGCAACCGCCGCTTGATGTGGCATGGCATGTTCCTCTTTATGCTCGGGCTCTTCACCGGTTTCGCGGAACATAGTTTCGCGAACGTCCGCATGGGCCTCGCAGCACACCTCGAAGGCGTCATGAATGGATCCTTCCTGCTCGCCCTGGGCGCTGTGTGGGCCTACGTGGCCTTGCCGCCATCCGCAAAGGCAGCCACCTACTGGATCACCCTTTACGCCACTTACGTGAACTGGCTCATGACCACACTCGCCGCCGTCTTTGGCACCGGAGCGCTCTCCCCCATCACCGCGCCCGGCTACAAAGCACAGCCATGGCAGGAAAGCTTCGTCACCATCGGCTTCATGACAGTCGGGGTCGCATACGTCCTGTCGACGTTGCTCATCCTGTGGGGCCTCCGCGCAAAAGCGAAAGCACAGGCCGCCTAGTGTCGCAGTCCGGAACCATGTTTCCGGTTACCATGCTCGCAAGGAGGAGACCGGAATGATTTCTTCTCCGATAGAGTTGAGCGCCCCATTCAGCCTGGCTAGTGATAGTCCCCGCGCGGCCGACTCACCGCAGTTTGAAGGCCTGGATCTAAGAGCCGGGTTCAACTCGGACCGCTGCGGAGGGGACTTCTTCGATGCACTGGCGATTGGCTCCCGCGTGGTATTTCTGCTGACCGACATTGCGGGAAGGCAACCGGAAACGCGCGCGATCGCAGTCCAGGTACAACAGGAATTCCGAACCAGGGCGCAGCTCCTGTTCGAGCCGCCCGGCGCCAATGAATCCGAAGGCATCGCCGCATTGGCGCACGATGTCAATCGCTCGCTGATTGACGCTGCTCACGGCGTACGCTTTGCTCCTGCGTTTCTCGGTTGCTTCAACATGACACTCGGTACGCTCACGTATCACAACGCAGGCAGCCTGCTCGCCGTGTTTCACGATGCGCAAGGCGTGCGTGTTCTCGAGTCTGGTGGAATTCCGCTGGGACTCTTTACGCACAACCTATACGAGCCGGCGTTTCTGGCGTTCGAACCGGGGGCCAAACTGCTCATCGTCACCAAGGGCATCACCGAGCGCCGCCGCGGAGCAGCCAGGTTCGGCGGCGAGCGCGTGATGCAATCCCTGCAGAACTCTAGCACCGGCTCGGCATCCAGCATCTGTGAGGCCGTGCTGCAGCAGGTCTATGACTTCGGGCTTCGACGGTCGCGCGTCAGTGGCTTGTTACATCTGCGCAAGCGGCGTAGCAGCCATGACTTGACCGCGGTCGCACTCGTGCGCCCCAGCCCTCCCGTCTAGAACTCAGCGCCATCAGGACCGAGAGCCTCCGCTTGCCGCCATCTCCACCCGAGCCCTATCCTGAACCGGCTTCATCCGCCATTCCGGAGAAACCCATGCGAGCAGCGCTCTTCACCAAAGAATTCCCGCCAAACATCTACGGCGGCGCCGGCGTCCACGTCGATTACCTCAGCCGCGAGCTCGCCAAAAAGATCGATGTCGAAGTCCACTGCTGGGGCAGGCAGCACTCCGACCTTGGTCGCCTTCACGTCCGCGGCCAGGAGCCCTGGGCCGAAATCACCGACGGCGCCACCGGCAAATTCAAGGGCGCGCTTGAAGCCCTCAGCCTCAATCTCACCCAGGTCAAAGCGCTCGAAGGCATCGACATCTGCCACACCCACACCTGGTACGTCGCCATGGCCGGTTTCCTCGCCAAAAAGCTCTACAACATCCCCTTCGTGCTCACCACGCATTCGCTTGAGCCGCTCCGCGCCTGGAAGTCTGAGCAGCTCGGCTCCGGTTACGCGATGAGCTCGTGGATGGAACGCACCGCCATCCTCGAAGCCGACGCCATCATCGCCGTCTCCAACGGCACCAAAGCCGACGTCCTCCGCGCCTACGACGTCCCCGCCGACCGCGTCCACGTCATCTACAACGGGATCGATCTGGACGAATACCAGCAGACTGCCGCCACCACCGCTCTCACCCAGTACCGCGTCGATCCTGCCGTTCCCTACGTGCTCTTTGTCGGCCGCATCACGCGACAGAAGGGCGTCACGCACTTGGTCGACGCCATCCGCTACCTGCCGCCGGAAACCCAGATCGTCCTCTGCGCCGGTGCGCCTGACACCCCGGAAATCGCCGCCGAGATGCGCGCCAAGGTGGACGAGGCCCGCCACCTCAACCCGCACATCGTCTGGATCGAGAAGATGGTCACTCGCGCCGAGACCATTCAGCTCTACTCGCACGCGCGCGTCTTCTGCTGCCCCTCGGTCTACGAGCCCTTCGGCATCATCAACCTCGAAGCCATGGCCTGCCGCGCGCCCGTTGTCGCCAGCGCCACCGGCGGCATCCTCGAAGTCGTCGTCGATAGCGAAACCGGCTATCTCGTTCCTTTCGAGCAGGACCCCGTTACCAGCTTCCCCATCCATCCCGACCAGTTCGCCCGCGACCTCGCCACAAAGCTCACTGCATTGCTGAAAGATCCCGCCACCGCGAAGCGCATGGGAGAAGCCGGCCGCCGCCGCGTAGAGCAGCATTTCGCCTGGTCCAGCATCGCCAACCAGACCATCGCGCTCTACCAGGAGCTCATCGCGCGCAAGCCAGCATGATCGGCCTACACCCCCATCGTAAAACCCTCTACCGTTTCGCAAAATTGTCGGTTCGTCACATCTCTCTTGAAAACTAATAACCGTTTGATTATGGTTTTTCTGTGAAGCCGGTCGCTGCCAATCACGTCTTTCGCGCCCTCGCCGATCCGACGCGCAGGGCCATTTTTGAGGAGCTGACCCGACAGGGCGAACAGACAGTCCACGCGTTGACCCGGTATGCAGGAGTCTCCCAGCCTGCTGTCTCCAAGCACCTCACCGTGCTGAAGCGGGCAAAGCTGGTGCGGCATCGCCGCGAGGGACGCGAAACTCACTATCGCGCGCAGCCCGACGCGCTGGCGCCGATGGTGGACTGGCTCAATCTCTACGGCGCCTTCTGGCGCGACCGGTTCGACCGTCTTGAAGCACTTCTGGAAAGGATGGAGCCATGAACGAAGCAGGCAGCAATCCAGCAGAAACTCCCCGTTCCCTTGTCGTCGAGCGGGTATTCCCACACCCGCCAGAGAAGCTTTGGCGAGCGCTCACCGACAGCACGCTTCTCGCGCAATGGATGATGAACAACGACTTCGAACCGGTGGTCGGACGCAAGTTTCAGTTCCGCGCCGACCCCATGCCGAATTGGAATGGTGTTGTCGACTGCGAGGTGCTGGTCGTCGATCCACTCCAACGTCTCTCCTATAACTGGGGCGTCGGGGGCGGCGAAGCCGCCGGCGGCCTTCAATGGGTGGTGCTCTTTACCTTGACTCCAGCCGAGGGCGGCACCCACGTTCGCATGGAGCAGTCCGGTTTCCGTCCCGATCAGCAGGCCGCGTATCAGGGCGCAAAATACGGCTGGCAAAAGTTCTTCGCTGGGCTGGAGCGTGTCGTTGGAGGAATGCAATGACCTTGAAAGCGCGGAACATTACGTATTGGACGACGACCATACTGATAGCCTTCTTCATCGGGACCGGGGGTGTTGCCCAGATAGCGCAATTTCTGGGCAATCCCCATGGCGTCGTGCCCATTCTTCGCTACCCGATGTACTTCTTTGCCATCCTCGGATTTTGGAAGGCGCTTGGAGCCATAGCGATACTCGTGCCGCGTTATCCCCGGCTCAAGGAATGGGCGTATGCCGGCATCTTCTTTGACCTGACAGGCGCCGTAGCATCGGTCGCTGCGGTCGGCGATTACGGCGCTTACGCCTTTCACATCGTCGCCCCGCTCATCCTTACTGGTATTACCGCGGCATCGTGGGCGCTGCGGCCGACGAGCCGTGTCATCGGTACCCCTGTGCCCGCGGTAAACAGTCCAGCGACGAGCGTCTGACGGCGCCGGTCGTTTGGGCGGCATCAGCGGAATTTGCAAATTACGCTGAGCGCGTCCCGGGCCGCTTCATTGCGCGATTCGCCGTCGCTGCTCGCTCTCCTGAATTATTTCGTTCATATCCGCGGCTGGCCGAACCTCGAAAATGTTGCCATATGTCAGAGCCGGATGCTGGCCGATAAGCTGTACAGCATGATTCATGTCCCTCGCCTCAAGAACAAGAATGCCGCCGAGTTGTTCTTTTGTTTCGGCATAGGGGCCGTCGGTCGTTGCCACCTTGCCGTTCTTCCGGGACAGAGTCAACGCGGTTTCCGGGCCTTGAAGCGCTTCTCCACCGGCCCAGTGCCCGTTGGCGTGAAGATGGTCGTCATATTCAAAGCATGTGTCGAACATGGCGTTTCGCTCGCTCTCAGTCATGCCATCGAATTTATCTTTGTTGTAGTAGCCCAAACAGATGTATTTCATTGTTCTTCTCCTTTTGCTTCCGGGTGGGAGCCAGCGGCGTAGCTTCGCGCTGGCTCGTTGCGAGGCCCCGCGAACAGGTCTTCGTCCGTGGGGTGCTTCATCCTACGGTCAAGACGGTGCATGTCCGAAGTCGCGGCGGCCCGGGCCCTTTACTTAATTTCGCCAGTTCCTTGTTCCGGAGCCGGGAAGAAAAGAAGCTCGCGCACCTCGCCGGGTACATCGCAGGCGAGGGCAGCCTTCTTCGCCCATCCAAGTGCCTCATCCAGATTCGCGGCTTCCAGTATCCAAAATCCGCCCATGTGCTCCTTGGTCTCGGTGTATGGGCCATCAGTAACGAGCACAGTACCATCAGGCTGCTTCCGCACCGTCTTTGCATCGCCGGCCGGCGAAATGCCGCAAGCGAACTTCCGGGCGCCGACAGCAATCATTGAGCGGTTAAGCGCGTGGATCTCTTCCATCATCGCTTCGGTTACGGTGGACGGGTCGAAGTCGTCGGGGAGGTAGTTCGCAACCAGATACTGTGGCATGACTTTTTCTCCTTGGTTTCTGTGGCTTGTTTCCGATGACTCGTTTCGTGTTAGTCAGAAACCGTAGTTCATCGTTCTTTGTCAGATAGTCGTTGGGGAGTCTGAAAATCGACAGCTACCCCAAATTTTTATTTCAACTGCCGAATCCGTTCCTGCAGGAACTGCCGCTCCGGTCCCTGTTGGGTCAGCGCCAGAGCTTTCTCATAAGCGGACCGAGCCTCAGCGGTCCTGCCCAGCCTGCGGTACATATCGGCACGGGCTGAATGCGCCAGGTAATAATTCGCGAGTTCGCCATGTTCCAACACCGCGTTGATGTGCGCCAGGCCAGCCTCTGGTCCATCGCGCATGGCAATGGCCACGGCACGATTGAGCTGCACCACTGGCGAAGGGTGAATTCGTATCAATTGGTTGTACAGCGCAACAATCTGCCGCCAGTCGGTCGTTGCGACCGATTCCGCTTCAGCATGAACGGCCGCGATGGCAGCCTGCAGCGTATAAGCACCGAAACGGCGAGACTTCAGTGCCTTCTCCAGCAATGCCACTCCCTCGGCGATCTGCTCGCGGTTCCAGAGCGAGCGGTCTTGATTCTCCAGCAAAATCAGCTCTCCGCTCGGTGATGTCCTCGCGGCGCGGCGGGATTCCTGGAGCAACATCAGCGAGAGCAGCCCAATGACCTCCGTCTCTGGCAGTAGTTCGCTCACCGAGCGGCCCAATCGAATCGCTTCGCCGGTTAGGTCGGCCCGTGTTACCTCCGCTCCCGCCGCAGCCGAATAACCTTCGTTGAAGACGAGATAGATGACCTGAAGCACCGCGCCCAATCGCTCCGGCAATTCCTGCGGCGACGGCACCTCGTACCGAATCGGTGTGTCTCGAATCTTCGCCTTTGCGCGCACAATGCGCTGCGCCAGCGTACGCGGTGTAGTGAGGAAGGCCTTCGCAATCTCCTCCGTCGTCAGCCCGCACACTTCACGCAAAGTGAGCGCAACGTGCGCTTCCGGCGGTAGAGAGGGATGACAGCACGTAAAAATCAGGCGCAGCCGATCATCCTCAACGCTGTCCTCCTCATCGGAGCCCTCCGCCGAACTAGATTGCGCTTCGAGATATCGTCCGAGCTCGTCTTGAGACGCATCGAATCGTGCCCGTCGACGCAGAGTATCGATGGCTTTGAATCGGGCTGTTGAGATCAACCATGGTCGAGGATTATCGGGGACTCCATCCCTGGGCCACAGGCTCAGCGCAGCCGCAAACCCTTCGTGCATCGCCTCCTCGGCAAGATCAAAATCACCGAGCAAGCGGATCAGCGTTGCCAGGATCCGTCCCGAATCCACCCGGTAAAGCGAGTCGAGCAATTCGCGTATCTGCTCCGTGGAACGCTCGGACATGACGACGACTTTAGCAAACCAACCACCCCGGATGATTTAGCAACCGGCAGTGACCGGCGAACCAGAAGAGGTCTCCGCTTGCGGAGGTTGCAGGTGACGTTGAGCGCAGCTAAATTAGGTGCGACAGTTGGAGCTGCTCATGAAAACGTCCGTTCCGGCGGAATCTGCCTCTGCATGTATCGACGAGAAGATCAAGGAACTAGGCGATTGGCGCGGGAAGATGCTCGCCAAAGTGCGTGGGATCATTCACGCGGCGGACCCTCAGATCGTCGAGGAGTGGAAGTGGATGGGAACTCCCGTCTTCTCCCACGGCGGCATCGTCTGCACGGGAGAATCGTACAAGAGCGTCGTCAAGCTGACATTTGCGAAGGGAGCTGCGTTGAAGGACCCTTCCGGTCTATTCAACTCCAGCCTCGACGGGAATGTCAGGCGCGCCATCGACATCCGCGAAGGCGACAAGATCGATGAGACTGCCTTGAAAGATCTCATCCGCGCTGCAGTGGCGCTCAATCTTCAGGCCAAGAGCAAGCCGAAGCCAAGGCGAGCAGGCAGCAAGCCGGCCGGCTAAACGGCCCGCCCTCTCAATGCCGGTGCATACCCAGCATATGTGAAATTGCTCTAGAATCCCTCACTGGTGGCCTCCATACGTAAGATCCTGATCGCCAACCGCGGCGAGATCGCACTCCGCCTCCTCCGCGCCTGCCGTGAGCTCGGCATCTCGCCGGTTGCTGTCTATTCCGATGCTGACCGCACCGCCCTCCACGTCCTCCACGCCGACGAGGCATACCGCCTTGGCCCCGCGCCCTCGGTCGATTCCTACCTTTGCGGGGACCGCATCCTTGAGATCGCCCGCACCTGCGGCGCCGATGCCATTCATCCCGGGTACGGATTCCTCTCCGAGAACGCCGACTTCGCCGAAGCTTGCGCTGCCGCCTGCATCATTTTTATCGGCCCGCCCGCATCGGCCATGCGCGAGCTGGGATCGAAGACCCGCGCCCGCGCCGCCGCCGATCGCGCCAGCATGCCGCGCACTCCGGGCTCAGTACGCGGCCTCGCCTCGGCAGAAGAGGCACTGAAGATCGCCAAAGAAATCGGCTATCCCGTGATGCTGAAAGCCGCAGCCGGAGGTGGCGGCAAGGGCATGCGCGCGATTCAGACTGCGGCAGAGCTGCCCTCCGCCTTTCTCTCCGCAAGCGACGAGGCCGCGCGCGCCTTCGGATCGGGTGAGGTCTACCTCGAAAAGCTCATCGAGCAGCCCCGCCATATCGAGATCCAGCTCATCGCCGATCAGCACGGCAATTGCGTCTATCTGGGCGAGCGCGAGTGCTCTGTCCAGCGGCGCCATCAGAAGGTCATCGAGGAAGCGCCTTCCGCCGTTGTCGGCCCCGATCTCCGCCGCCGCATGGGCGAAGCAGCCTGCCGACTCGCGCGCGAAGCCGGCTATGTCAACGCAGGCACGGTCGAGTTCCTGCTCGATGAGGAACAGAACTTCTATTTCCTCGAAGTCAACACGCGCCTCCAAGTTGAGCACGCCGTCACCGAGCTGGTCACCGGCCTCGACCTCGTGCATCTGCAGATCGCCATCGCCGAAGGCAAGCCGCTGCCCTTCACGCAAGATCAGATCACGCTCCGCGGTCACGCGCTCGAAGTACGCGTCTATGCCGAAGACCCGGAGACCGGCTTTCTGCCCTCACCCGGCAGGATCACGCGCCTCGTGCGTCCCGGCGGTCCCGGCCTCCGCGAGGATGAAGGCGTCTACGAAGGCTGGGAGGTCCCGACCGAATACGATCCCATGCTCTCCAAGCTGATCGCCTTCGCGCCCGACCGCGCCACTGCGATTGCACGCCTGGGCTGCGCGCTGGACGAATATGTCGTGGGCGGCATCCGCACTAACCTCAAGCTCCTGCGCCGCATCCTCAACGACCCCGACTTCCGCGCCGCGCGCATCGACACCGGCTACCTCGATCGCCTTTTAGACCGTCTGCTCGCCGAGCCAGCCGCAACGAATGGCGTGGCCGCCACACACACGGCAGAAGCAGCGATGATCGCCGCCGCAATTCTCTCCACCGCCACCGCGCCCTCTCCCGCCCCCAACCACACCGAGAGACCATGGCAGCGGCTCGCGTTGCAGTGGGGCCTGCGCCGATGACCTTGCTCGAGATCGAAGTCGATGGCGTACTCCGCCGCGTGTCACTCGAGCGCAAGCGGGACGGCTACGTGGCACATATGGACGGCCGCGCCATCCCGGTCGATGTCTGCGAGCCAATGCCCGGCGTGCTCTCGCTCCTCATCGGCGATGGCGAGGCTCGCCGCTCCTATCGCTGCGTCCGCACCATCTATGCCGATGAAGAAACGGTCGCGCTCATCGGACACGAGCACCGCGTCGCTGTCACCGATCCGCGTTCGCTGCGCACACAGCGCAAAGGCCCCGGAGCAGGCAACGGCGCGGTGCATATCAAAGCCTCCATGCCCGGCCGTGTCGCACGCGTGCTGGTGGCGCCGGGCGAATCGGTCGAAGCCCATCAGGGCATTGTCGTCATAGAAGCCATGAAGATGCAGAACGAGCTCAAGTCCCCGCGCCCCGCCCGCGTCGCGGAAGTGCGCGTCTCAGCAGGCGACAAAGTAGCCTCCGGCCAGGTCCTCGCCGTGCTCGAATGAGGTGCGGGGTTTCTGGAAACAGCAGATCGGTCAATATCGGCGCAAACCGCCGCTCAACCAGGAGACTCTTTCAGCGAATCAGCGAATCCGTTCGCGGCACCCACTATGCCAGCTCCGAAACACCGCATCCAGAATCTGCTGGTTCTGCACACCATCCTCGCCCGGACTCGCAAACGTCTCCGCGCCCTCAACCACAGCAGAAAAGGCATCCAGCATGCGGCTGTACGCGTCGTTGTTCGAGACCGTTTCTTCCGAGACAATCTTGGCGCCGGCATGGTGAACGATGGTGACCGGGCGATCCACGGTAAAGCCGCTCTCCGCCGTCAGCACCCCGTCCTCGCCCACAACTTCAATGAACGTCCGGTAGTTTGCGCGAAAGCTCACATGGACGCTGCCCAGCACGTCGCGGCTGAATTCGAGCGTAATCGCTGCGCTCTCTTCCAGCTCCCGCACAGAGGCTGCGGCCGGCTCTGGCCTGCAGACGGCCAGCGTGCTCACCGCTACCACCTCCTGCTGCAGCAAAAATCGGAGCGCGTCGATCGCGTGAATGCCGACATCACCTATCGGTCCGCCGCATGCCATCCCGCTGTCATTGATCCAGGTGCGCGGGCTGTTGCGGCTGAGAAAGCAGAAATGCGCGCTAGCAAAGACCGGCGTGCCGATAACTCCTTCAGCCACCAGCGCACGGATACGTATAACTGAGGCGTTGTAGCGAAAGTTCTGCGCCACGCCGAAAGGACGGTCAGCGGCCCGCGCCGCGCTTACCATGCGAATCGCCTCAGCGGCATTCATCGCCAGCGGCTTCTCGCACAGCACCGCCTTGCCATAACGCAACGCCAGCAGCGTGTGCTCGCAATGCAGGGCGTCCGGGCTGGCGACGAACACCGCATCAATCGCGGGCGAGGCGCACAACTCCTCCGGCGAAGCGAACATCTGGGTGATGCCGAAGTGCTCCGCATTCTCTCGCGCGCGCTCCTGGTTTCGCCGCCAGATACCGGCAAGCTGAGAATTCTGCGTGCGCTCAAAGGCCGGAGCGAGCCGTCGCTCGCCGTGATGGCCGAAGCCAAGAATCCCGTATCGGACCATTCAGCCCATCTTAATGGTCCGAACCTTTAGCCGCGATGAAGGCCATCGAGGTGGACCGCACTGCTCAACACATAAATTCGTCGTCCCGAGCGTACCGAAGCTGGAGTGAAGAGCCCACCCTGAGCCTTACATACTCATCATCCCGACCGGAGCGGAGCGTAGTGGAGGGATCTGCTGTGCCTATCGTTTCAAATCGGCGCGAAGCTCCGCTCCACCGTAGCCGGCACGCAAAGCGCTACTGGCGAGGATGAAGATCGTCCCGATAGACAACACCGCTCTTCATCACGAAGATCGGATGCTGCAGCACGGTGATGTCCTCCAGCGGATTGCCCTTGACCGCAACAGCATCGGCCCATTTGCCCGGATCGAGCGAGCCCACGCGGTCGCTCCAGCCCATCAGATCCGCGGCATTCACGGTGCCGGTGCGCAGCGACTCCAACGGCGTCATGCCGAAGTCGCGCACGTACACCTCGAACTCATGCGCATTCAGCCCATGCGGATAGACCGCCGCATCGGTGCCCATCGCCACCTTCACGCCTGCCGCGATGGCATGCTTCGCATTCGCCTTTTCCACCGCGCTCACATCGTGCATCTTCTTCTCATAAAACGCCGGCAGATGCGCGTTCTTGTTCACCCAGTCGACCAGATACGCAGTCGGGACAAAGTACGTGCCCTTGGCCTTCATCATCTTGATGTCTTCATCATTCATGTAAGTTCCGTGCTCGATCGAGTCCACGCCCGCCTCGCTCGCCCACAGAATCCCCTGCGCGCCATGCGCATGCGCCGCCACCTTGCGTCCCAGCCGGTGCGCATCGGCCACAATCGCCTGCATCTCCTCGAGCGTGTACTGGCTGGCCTGCGGATCGTCCCCCTTAGAAAGCACGCCGCCCGTCGCGCCAATCTTGATCAGGTCCGCGCCATACTTAATATTCCGCCGCACCATGTGTTGCACCGCCGGAATCCCGTCCGCTACCCCGTCGCCTGTCGCATGGTATTCCTCCGGCAGCAGGTTGTTGTCCATGTGGCCGCCCGTGATTCCCAATGGCGGCCCGCTCACCTGCATGTGCGGCCCTTCGATCAGCCCCTCATTGATAGCGTCGCGCAGGTCCACGTCGGCAAAGCCGTCCGCGCCAACATTGCGCACCGTCGTGATGCCCGCATCGAGCGTCACCTTCGCGTTGCGCGCGCCAATCAGCGCGCTCTTTGCCACGCTGGTGGAGAGCTCGTGATACGGATCGAAATTCGTATCGTCGGTCAGGTGCGTATGGACATCGATCATGCCCGGCAGCAGCGTAGCTTCTCCCAGGTCGACGACCTTGTCGCCCGGCTGTTCCTTCACTTGCGCTGTAGGCTCCACGGCAACAATGCGATCGCCGGAGACCACCAGCGTCTGAGCATCCAGCACGCGCCCGGCGCGCACATCCACCAGATGCCCAGCCCGCACCAGTGTGCGTGCAGCGGGCACCTGTGTTTGAGCAAAGGAGAAGGCAGGAAGGATCAGGACAGACAACAAGAGCAGCGACGCGCGATGGGACAAGAGCGGCCTCCGAACATGCGCGGACGATGCAGTTCACAGGATCCACATCGCCCGAACGAGTGTGCCATCGTACCATTTGCGGGACGGAGTAACTGGAAGCAGTGGGCAAAGGCTGGAGAGCCGCAAGGATGCTGCTCTTGGGATAACTCGGAGGGCTTTTGTGGCATGAACCAGGCACAGGCTCCTGGGCTTAGTCCCTGATCCCGGGGCTTACTCTTGATTTTTGATGCGTTGGATCAGTTTCTGCGGGTGCATGGGCTTCGGTATCAATTCGAAGCTATACCCCTGCTCCTCGGCCGCTGCCAGAACCTCGGTAATTCCTGCCTGTCCCGAAAACAGGAGGATCTTCACCGACGGATACATCTTCCGCACGGCAATGGCGAGTTCAACCCCGTTCATCCCCGGCATCAATACGTCGGATAACAACCGGTCCGGATGAAAACTGGCGGCCAGGCCCAACGCGGTCCAGCCGTCGCACGCGACAGCTACTTCGAACCCCTCCGCTTCCAGAATCTCGGCAATCGTATCGACAATGAGCTTTTGATCATCGACCACAAGGATTCTTGGCCGATTCCTCTCAGGCTCCGATGAACCCTCCCAGCCGTTGGCCCGTCCGAATGGAGATCCTGCGAAATTATCCGATAAGAAAAACCAATGGCCCGCCGGTCCCATCATGAGTAAGTCTCCCTTTCCGCCTGAGCCTCATTCACCTCGGCTCCGGCTTGGGATGAAGGCAGCGCAAGCGGAATAAAAATCGTAACCGTCGTACCGCTGCTTCCGGCTTCAGTACTGCTTGCGATGGAAATCTGCCCCGCGCGTTTTTCAATCAGTTGCTTCGCAACCCAAAGCCCAATTCCGGTTCCAAGACTGCCCTTCGCTGTGAAGAAGGGCTCAAATACCCTTTCCAGATGTTCCTTCTTGATCCCAATACCGGTGTCCCGCATCGTGATTTGCACTCCGTCGCCGCTGGCCCTCATCAGTTTCCGAACGGAGATGGTGAGCAGCCCTCCTTTGGGCATGGCTTCAATGGCATTGGCGACGATGTTTGAGAACACCTGCAGCAACTCACCCTTGCTCACGACGACTTTCTGCAGATCGTTGAATTCAGTATCTACAGAGACTCCCGCGGACAGTATCTTTGCCCGGTACACCGTGAGCACGGTTTCGACAAGTTCATGGAGCTGAACCTCGGTCAGAGCGCCTGTCTCGCGATAGAAACCCAGCGTTTGACGCGCGATATGCGAAACGCGCTCCAGTTCTTCCTCTGCTGTAACCAGAAACTGATACGCCTTCGCGCCTTCGGTGGTGTGCTGACGCGCCAGGTACACGAGGTTGATGATCGATTCCAGGGGATTGTTGATCTCATGTGCGACAGCGGCAGCCATTCGCCCCGTCGCGGCGAGCTTTTCAGATTGGATCAGTAGCCGTTCCACCCGCTTCCGGTCAGAGATATCGCGCGCGATCTTCGAAGCGCCGACGACCTTGCCTTGCTCATCCCGGATCGGAGAAATCGTTACCGAAACTTCAATGAGCTCCCCGTTTTTTCTTCTTCGCGTTGTTTCATAGTGATCGACTCGCCCGCCTGCCCGCAATGTGCGCAGGATTTGATCTTCTTCGTGATAGAGATCTTCGGGGATAATCCGCAGAATCGGCTGACCCACCATCTCGTCAGCCGTGAAGCCGAACATCCGCTGCGCACCTTGGTTCCAGCTCATCACGATGCCATTCAGATCTTTGCTGACGATGGCGTCATCGGCAAAGGCCACAATGGCCGCAAGATGAAAACGGGGATCCACCCCTCGCGACGCCGTTTGGTATGCAGGGTCGGGAGCAGATTTGGGTGCCTGCGTCAAAATTTATCTCCGAATAACAACCAGACGGGATGTGAAGAACGTTTCAACCTCGTGGCTTCGATGCTGCTTGCAACGGGAGAGGCGCCCGCGGTTTGACCTTTTTCTCGTATCTGCGGCGGAGTCTGGGATACGGATCTCCTTTCGCCGCTCCACACAGGCGAGATGACAACTTGTAAGCAGATGCAGGAGAACGAATCCCGGTTGGATACAAAGCGGTCGGATACAAAGGACTTACATCACAAGGGTAGCCCACAACACCGGGCGTGAGCGACCAAAGAGAGCTAACCCCATGTCACGCGCCCAGGCGCTGTTCCACGGACGGCCGGTTCCTTACTGGGCACCCTTCTTGAATATCTCTTCCGCGTAGTAGTTCTCGACGTGCGCCTGGTCCCGCAGCATCTCGTCATACGCGGTGCGCAGCAATTGGGCGCGGCTCTCACGCAGCCGGGCACGGATCGTCTGCTGCACCCGGGGATCGTTGATCTGATATTGCCCGGCAGCCTCTTTGTCGAGCAGTTTGTAGATCGCGTAGCCGTCCGGCTTGTGGCTCTGGTCGAAGACCGGCAAACCATCCGTGATCTGCCCCGGCTTCAGCTTACTGATGGCGGCAAAGGCGCCGGCGTCCTGGCGTAGCTGCGACTCCGCAATCGCGCCCAGATCGCCGCCGCTACTGGCGTGTGCGGGATCATCGCTGAACTGCGAGGCAAGCGCGCCGAAGTCGTCGCCGCTCTCCAGCCGCGTGTGGATTGCTTCAATCCTCTTCTTCGCCTCCGCGTCGCTGATGCCCTTCGCCTGCTGGCCGCTGCCCGCGGGCGGAGCCGTGGAGACAACGATCTGCGCTAGATGGTATTCCGGCTGGACCACGTTGAAGAGCGCCTTATTCGCGTTGTAATACTCCGTGATGTCCGCGTCCGTGATGTTGATCTTCGAGAAGATCTCCTTGTTCATCAGCTTCTCGTTAGTCAGACCGCGCCGGATCTCCCGCTTCAGATCGTCCAGCGTCATGCTCTTCGCCTTGAGCTGGCGATTGAATTCCTCCTGCGTATAGGGCGCTTTGATCTCGGCGAGCTTCCCGTCTACCTCTTCGTCCGTGGCCACCAGGTTCAGCTTGGCGGCGCGCTGCTGCTTGATATCGTCATCGATCAGGTTGCGCAGGATCTCCAGGTGCGCAATCTGCGACTGCACCTGCGAAGGCTCCTGCGGCGCGCCCCCGAGACTCGACTTGTAATAGCGCTCCATCGTCGCCCGATCAATCGGATGCCCATTCACCGTAGCCACCACGTCCGGCTGGTGCGGCCGGTTGCAGCCGGCAGCCAATGTCAGGCAGACAAGACTCAACGCGAGCCCGAAACTTGCAAAGCGTGATGGGGAGGTGAGGATAGTGTTGGATATCGGCGACGGAACTTCTGGCACTCAGTCTCCTTCGAGCGGCGCTCCGGCGCGGAACGCATCTCGCCAGCCCTGGAGCAGCGCCTGGGCAGACTCAAAAAGCTTAAATCAAATCAGTGTCATCCTGAGCGTAACCGAAGACAGAGCGAAGGATCTGCTGTACCTTCTGTTCACTGCCGGCCTATTTCGACGGATTCGGCGAACTCGGCGCCCGGTTCGCCGCTGGCTGCACGGCAGGCGCCGCCTCGCTCCGCTCCGGAGGCGTCACGCCGTCCGCCTTCAGCGCACGATCAATCGCATCCCACACCGATGAGGTCGGCTGCGCGCCCGCCGCAATCCGCTCCCCATCCACAAACACCTGCGGCGTGCCGTCGATGCCGAGCTTCTGCCCTTCCCGCATCGATGCGCGGACAGCCGACTCATCCTGCTTGGCCAGGCAGGCGTCCAGCTTCGGCCCGTTCACGTTAAATTTCTTGCCGATCTCCCGCGCCTGCTCGTCGAGCGTGGCAAAGGATTGCTTCGGGTTGTCGTGGTTCCCGTCGATCTCCTGTCCGTGGCTGTGCGCATAGTCCACGAACTGCCAGTATGCGTCGTTGCTCTGGTCGGCCAGGCAGTTGGCGTTCACCGAGGCGTGCATCGCCCACGGATGAATCTCCACCAGCGGATAGTCTTTATAAACAAACTTCACCAGACCCTTGTAGTGGTCGAGCGTGGCCGGAAACAGCTCTTCGTGCATGCGGGCGCAGTACGGGCATTCCAGATCGTCGTAGTTGACCACCGTCACCTTGGCATCCGGATTGCCGCGCACCGGCCGGTGAGCCACCGAGTAGATCGACTGCGGGTCCTTGCTGATATCGAACTTCTCCAGCCGCGCCAGCGTGTTGCCATCCGTCGAGATCAGGAACGTCACCGTCGTCTGCTTGCCATTGTGCGAGAAGGTGACGGGCAGGTTGTTGTAGCCGGGAATGTCGCTCTTCGTCTTGCCCCCGAGCGAAACGTCGTACTCCGATGGCACGTTGAACTGGGAACGCACCAGCACCTCGATACGGCGATCCATCGACGCGTTGGGAGGAGGAATCTGCGCCTTGCAGCCAAAGCTGACGATCGCCGCAACAGAACACAGAAGGACAAGCCGGAAACGGAACAAACAAACCACCTTTCACAGCAGAAACCAGAACACTCCATTATCGCAGGCTCCCGCCGGCAGGGGCGAAGCAAAGCCCCGGTTCACCACACCAAATCCGTCATCCTGAGCGAAGTACCGAAGGCACGAAGGATCCCAGTCTGCGCAGTGCAGCTAGCGGGTGCCCTACTCTAGCCGAAAGCTAGGGTGGGGTAGTTCCCCGGTATCCGGTCGGAGCGAAGCGACCTCACCCGACGAGCAGCCCGGAGAAGACGGAATCACCTTAAGAGGCGATAGCCCAGTCCATCAATAGATCAACTGCGACCGGTTGATATTCCCCGCCGTCCCAATCCCCGCCAGCGTGAAGTTGAAGCTTTCGTAGTTCTCATTGCGCTCCGCCCCCAGCGCCAGCCTGCGATATTCGAGCGTCAATCCGCAGCAGTTCCAGTTGTAGCTGGTCTGCACGCCGCCGTACTGCAGTTGCGACTGGTTCAGATCGTAGCCCAGATTAACGGCTGCGCTGAAGCCCGGCTTGGTAGCCGCGCCGTATCCCAAAGTCGCACGAAGCTGCTCGTAGTTCGTCACGGAAGAGGGCGTTTTCGGCGTCGGAAGCGTGCTGGGATTCAGGGATTCCAGCCGCGCATGCCCGATGCTGCCGAAAAAACCGCCGTGCCGCGCGTCCATGTAGACATTGCTCGCGTTCAGGCGGCCGGCCTGGCCATCGTAGTCCGCGTCCCATCCGAAGGCCAGCGTGTGATTGGTGCGCAGCGCCATACGTGAGATCAACGGCGAATAGTCCCGCGGGTTCGAGAGAAACGCGACCCCCGTCAGATCGAGCGTGGTGGCCAGCACATTGCGCCGGTTGTCCATTAGCGCGCCGCCGAACTTCGGATCGAAGAAGCGCTTCTGCCCCAGCGTCCAGGTCAGCGACTCGGTCGTGTCCGTATTGGAGCAGTCGTGATAGCCGACCGGCAGATACACTCGCCCATAGCCTTCCGGCGGCAGCGGCAGATTGCCGCAGGGCTTCGGGTGCAGCTTTTTCAAATAGAAGCGCTGCGTCACGGAATATTCGATCTCGTTGGTGTCGCTGGCCAGGTCCGTCGGATCAAAGCGCAGGATGTTGCGGAAGTTGTCGATGCCGGAGACGAACTGATAATGCGCCTCCGGCTCAATAGTGTGGCGCAACGCGCGATCGAAATGCGAAAGCCATGCCGGGGTGAAGTCGCGCTCCATCACCGGCGCGCGCAACTCCACGCCTGCCTCCACGTCCTTGCGGTCCAGGCTCGCCGAGCGATATACCGGCACGAATGTCCCTGTGCCCGGATCGAGCACAGCCGTAGGGGCTTGGCTCTTGGTGTAGAAGGTCTCCCGCATCGCAATCTCCGGCCGCACATCGAAGCCGCCCAGGTGAAGCGGCATGGACAGCCCCGGACGAGCATCCACGCGCCCCACCTCGTGAGCCGTCTCAAAGCCAGGCTCATGCCGGTTCAATCCCGCCACGCTGCCGTCGGCGCTCCACAGCAGCGGCGTCCCGGCCAGCCGGCGGTCCAGCGAGACCACGTCGACCGTCGGCAGGTGCGCAATCACCACATCCTGCACGTAGGGGCTCACCTGCGCGTAATTGATGTAGCGATTGAAACTGCCCGTCTCCGATACGCCTCCGCTGTTGTGCGTGGCATAGACGTTCGAGTTCACCTGCGTCGCCGTCGCCTGAACGAAGCTCTCGGCGAAGGCCTCACGATAGATGATCGAGCTGAGATACTCCGCGTTGCTCACCAGTCGCGCGTGTTCGCCCAGGCTGTGCCGGAAGTTGATCAGGGCATCCTGGCCGCCCTGGTCGGTGTTCTTTCCGTTGACCAGCGTGCCGCGATCGAAGAGTGCCGTGAACCGGAGATCCGCGAAGTCATCGCCGTGCCCGCGGTAGCGGAACTCTCCGCTCGGCGCCCACCCGCGCTTCGAGTAGAAGTCCGTCCCGAAGGTCACATCCATGCTGCGATTCAGCACCAAATAGAACTGCTCGCCGAACACACTGCCCTTCGTATTCGATTGCGAGAAGACCGGGATCAGGAACCCCGACTGGCGGTCCGACGACATCACCGGATGCGTCACGTATGGCAGATACACAATCGGAATATTCAGCACGCGAAAGAGCGCATTGCGCGCCGTCGCCTGCCCGTCTGCCATATCGATGCGCCCAGCGGCAATCACCCAGTCCGGATGCGGCAGCCGGCAGGAGGTCATCGTTCCGTCAATCACGCGAAATTCCTCCGGACCGTTCTTGATGACGACGCGGCCGGTAAACAGGAATGGGTTGGTTGTGGTGTAAATGACCTTTTTGCGGCTGACATTCTCGCGCACACCCACGCTGCCGGTCACGTTGTAGAAGCGGCCCGTGTCCAGATCGAGATTCATCGTCGCGTGGTCGGCCAGGATGTGTTCATCCGCCGGCCCGCCGTCCAGCTCCACGTGCCCTTCGGCGCGCGCCTCGCCGGTATCTTCGTTGTAGTTCATCCGGTCGGCATGGATGATGTAGTCCTTATAATGAATCTCCACATCGCCCAGCAGCGTGTAGACCGGACCGTCCTTACGCTGGGTGTTCGCGGCAATGTGCACCGGGACCATTTTCCTGCCCGGCCCCGGAACCGGCTCCAGCCGCGGCAGCTCATCCGCGTCTGGCACATCCGGCAGAGCCCCGCCTGCGGAACCAGGCGTTGTGGAGGATGGAGAAATCGGCGCGGAGGATAATTCTATTTGCGCTGCCGGTACCGCGCTTGATTCCGGGTGCCCGCTCTGCCACGCCCAAAGCGCAGGCTGCGGATGACAGAGCCACATCACCGTGATACATAGAAAACTGCGCAGGTTTTTCGGCACGGGCAAGGCCAGAATAGAGCATTTTCCCGCTGCGAGCAGAGCGTTCCGCCAACGGGTTATGACTTGTGTCTAAGACGCATAACCTCGATCGGAGTTTCGCTTCACGCTTCAGCGAGAGAATGCATCGATAAAAGGCGCTTGTTTCGTATCGCGGACACCGCGTGGCTCTGGCTCAGACGACACTTCTTCTGCCGCCTCTTCGCCGCATCTCGCGAAGACGCGCGGATTTGCTTCGTTTCTCCGCGCGCCGCCTTCCTCCCCAGCGGTGACACGATAGGCAGCGAGCGGAACGCGCATATGAGTACAGTGGTTGTGAAGCCGGAAGCAGGGATTGAGAGCGATGGCAAAGTTTGTGCCGGATGATGTGCCGGCCTGGAAGATCGAGCTGACCGAGAAGCTGGCCGCCAGTCGTGCGCGCCGATCGGGACGCGGCGCCGGCCAGCCTCGCCTGCCGCTGGAACACCCCTCCGCCGATTCCGAGCCCGGTCGTGCGAATGTAGTCGCCGCCGTGGCCGCGCGCTATGCCGCCCGGCCCAGCTATCGCGAAGCGCTGGAGCGCGAAGCCGAAGAGGCTGCCCGCGCCGCCGAGAAGGCCCTGATCGAAGCCCAGGCCGCGCAGGAAGCCGTGCGCCGCCGCCTGGAAGACGCCCGCGTCGCGGAAGCCGCCGCTGCCGAAGCCCGCGAGGCAGAGGAAATTCTCCAGGCCGAGCAGGAGCGCATGGACCGCGAGGCCATCGAAGTTCGCTACGACGTCGACGAGCGCACGCGCCGCCAGATGCAGGCCTACGAGGCGCGCCGCTCCGCACAGCCCGGACGATCCTCCCACGACCCTGCTCCGCCGCGCGGCCCACGACCTTTCTCCCGAGTTTTCGGACCCGATGGAAGAAGAGACCGTCGCGCCGGCCATTCCCCTCGCCGCAAATCTCATCGAGTTTCCCCGTGAGCTGGTCGCGACGCGCAAGGCGCGTCCCCGTTTGGCGGAGGGGCCTCTGCGCGATGCCGAGCCGCAGCAGGGCCAGTTGCGCATCTTCGAAGTCGAGCCGGAGAGCATCGACCATCGCCCCGGCGCAGCCGCAACAGCAGGGCTCGACTGGTCTGCCATCCGGCTGGACAATCCAAAGCCCGAGCCGCCGCCGCGGCGCAAAATGCAACTCCCGGCAGAAGCGCCGGCCATCAAACCCGCGCCGCTCGAAGACCGCATCATGGCCGCGCTGGTCGATGCCGCGCTCAGCTTCGCCGGATTCCTGGTCTTCGTCTTTGTCTTCAACTCGTGTACGGCCCACCCGCCCGCCGGCAGGACGGCGGTCATCGCCGCCTCGCTCGCGGTGCTGGCCACCTTCATCGCCTATCAGTGGCTCTTCTTCCGCTTCGGCGAGAGCACGCCGGGCATGATGTACGCACGGATCGCGCTCTGCACCATGGGCGACGACAATCCCACCCGCATCGCCCGGCAGCGCCGCGTCGGCGCTCTGCTGCTCTCCGCGCTACCCCTCGGCCTCGGCCTGCTCTGGGCCATGTTCGACGAAGACCAGCTAGGCTGGCACGACCGCATCAGCGGCACCTACCAGCGCTCCTATAAGTAAAAACAACCATTCGCCCCGCCTTGCGGTCTGAATGATGCAGATGAACCGCCGCCGCTTTCTATCTCTCACCGCACTCGGCACAGCCGCGCTCACTCCGGTCTCCCGCCGCCTCCTCGCCCAGCCCGCGCCGCTGCCCGTCACGGTCACGCTCGGCAAGCCCACCGGCCGCCGCATCGCGCAAGACTTCACCGGCCTCAGCTACGAATCGGCGCAGCTCAGCGATCCGAATTTCTTCACCGCCGACAACAAGCAGCTCAGCGATCTCGTCGCCGGGCTCGGCCAGCGCGGCGTGCTGCGCATCGGCGGCAACACCAGCGAGTACTGCTTCTGGAAATCCGACCCCAAAGCACACGGCATCTCGACCAATCCCATTCAGGACGCGCTCGGCCCCGACAAGGGCCACAAGCCGCCGCCTCGCCGCGTCATCACCGAGCAGGCCATCCGCAACCTTCGCGAGTTCCTCGACCATCTGCCTGGATGGTCGCTCATCTACGGGCTCAATCTCGGCCTGGGCACGCCGGAGATGGCCGCCGAGGAAGCAGCATTCGTCTCGCACGCGATGGGAGCGAAGCTGGTGGCCTTTCAGATGGCCAACGAGCCGGACCTCTTCTACCGCAACGGAATCCGCCCGTCCACCTACAACACCGACCAGTTCATCGCAGAGTGGCGCAGGTTCTTCCAGGCAGTGCGCGCTCGCGTGCCCGATGCCCCCTTCGCGGGCCCGGACACCGCCTACAACAACGACTGGCTGGTGCCCTTCGCCAAAGCCTGCCGCGAGGATGTCAAGTTCATCTCCACGCACTACTACGCCGAAGGCCCGCCAACCGATCCCTCCATGGACATAGCGCGCCTCCTTCGTCCCGATCCCAAGCTGGACCGCGAGTTTGCCGGCCTCGAGCAGGTCACCAGGGATACCGGGCTGCCCTTCCGCCTCGCCGAAACCAACTCCTGCTACCAGGGCGGCAAGCCCGGCGTCAGCGATACCTTCGCCTCTGCGCTCTGGGGAGCGGACTACATGTTTCGCATCGCGCAGGCTGGCGGCATAGGCGTCAACTTCCACGGCGGCGGCTACGGCTGGTACACCCCGATCGCCGGCACGCGTGCAAAGGGCTTCGAGGCGCGCCCGCTCTACTACGGCATGCGGCTCTTCCGCGAAGCCGCGCTCAACAGCGCACCGGGCAGCGAGTTGCTGGAAGCGAACCTGAGCACCGCGCCGGATGGCCTGCGCGTCTACGCCGTGCAGCACGCGGACGGCCGAGTGACACTCGCCGCATTGAATCTCAGCCTCGACCACGCCATCGATCTCTCTCTCGACCGCCGCTTCAGCGGCAAGCCGCTGCTCCGCATGCAGGCCCCTGGTGCAGCCGCAAAATCAGGCGAGACCCTCGGCAATGCCACAATCGGAGCCAATGGCGAATGGCACGCCAACTCCCGCGAGGCCGCAAGCGCCCGATTGCATCTCGCGCCAGCCAGCGCCGCACTGATCGACTAGGGAAGCGAACGGGTGCCCACATCCAACGCGCATGGGCGGAAGCCAACACCCATCTCACAAAACGTGAGCGACCAAAGGGAGCGAACCCCAACTCACGCGCCGCAGGCACACCGCCTGTGCGGCCGGCACCCTGATCGCTAGAACGCATGCGGCTCGTCCGCAAAAATCTCCCGTGTGCGCGCCATCACCGTCGCCGCGTGCGTGTCTTCATCCGTCGCCTGCGGTTGCACCGCATAAAGCTCCAGGATGTTGCTGACCAGCATCCACGTATCGCGCCCCGGCGTCTCCGTCACAAACCGCGGCAGCGGCATGCAGAGATAGTCGGAGAGCGCGATCACCTGGCCCTCGTACATCCAGCGCAGCTTCCGCAGCAGAGCCAGCCGCTCCGGCTCCAGACGCAGCCGGTAACCCGCTTTGCAGAGCACCTCCGTCAGCCGGACAAGCTCCGGCTCAGGAAGCCGGTTTGCTGCGCTCACATCCTCTTGAGTGCCCACGGATGCGGCATTCGAAGCACCCGGCTTCCCCAGCGGAGCTGGCTTCATGCCCGCCGGCTTAGCCGGCTCCATAGCAAAAACCAGCAGCAGGTCCACCACCGTATGCCGCGCCATCGCAAACGTCAGCCGCGCCTGCCGGCATGCCGAGCAGTCCACGATGGAAAGTAGCACCGCGCATGTATCGAGGATCGCCGTCACCGAGCTCAGCCAGCTCTGGTTGTCATGCTGTGAGCGAAAATAGCACAGCAGCGGATACGAAATGTGGCTCTCCAGCATCTCCGCCGACCAGCGCTCCCACTCCGCCAGCAGCGCCACCAGCGCGTCGTTGCCGCCATCGCTCGCATGGCGCCGCAGCAGCTCGCTGGCCGTAGGCGGTGATCCGGCACGCGCATCCAGCAGCGCAATCGAGCCCTCGCGCCGCGAAAACGCCTGATACAGCACCGGCAGATATCCGATCACCACCGCGACAAAGCCCAGCCCGGTGCCCGCCTCGATGATCACCAGGTCGCGCGCCCAGTGGTTCAGCGGAATGATGTCGCCCAGCCCCAGCGTGAACAGCGTCGTCCCGCTGATGTAAATGGCTGTATGCAGCGGATGCAGCCCCAGCGGATCGTGCAGTGGCGCACCCAGCCCATAGAACATGAGCCCGAAGCCGAAGACCAGCCCCACCGCCCACAACGCCATCAGAAACAGCAGCGAGAGCGGGCCGTAGAAGCTGAAGCCGGTCTCACGCATCCTGCGGTTCTGGAAACAGCCCACGACAGCCGACCACGGCCTCCAGGTAAGCACATAGAACAGCCGCGTCAGCCGGATCTTCCCGCTCGCCCGCCGCGGCAGGATGATCGTCTCAAAGGCATCGAGCAGCACGGTGCCGATGGCGAGCAATCCGAGAATCAGGCCGAGTGGGTGCACGTTTGTTATTGTGCGGCCTGCCGACGCTCCGCGCTAGTCAACGCTGCGGCTCTCGACCATCTGACGCACTATCGCATTATGCGATGCTGCAGGACCTCCCGAGTTTCAGGTCCGTTCACGAAAGAAGATCTGCATAGTCCTGTTCGTCTCGTCATCCCGACCGAAGCGAACTCTGTACAGGTCCGCATCCTGACCGGTGCGATCGCAAAGTGGAGGGATCTGCCTTTGCTCTCGCAACCTGCGCTCGACTTGTCCGTAAAACAAAAAGGAGCCCGTTTCTCCGGGCTCCTTTTGCTATTTCTGCGCTGCAGCTACTTGTTCGTATCCACACCCGGCTTGGCAGACTGATTGGCCTTCTCCAGGTTTGCCTTGCGGGCGCCCAGTGCCTTCTCCGTCCAGTCCTGCGCCTGCTGAAGATCGGCCTTCCGTGCATCGTCATTGCCACACTCGATCTCGGCCTTCCGGCGGTAGGCAAGGTTGATATACGCCATCGCATTTTCATAGGAGGGACGCAGGTCGATGGCCTTGTGAAGCGAATCGAGGGCTTCGTCCACCAGCGGGCCGTTCATGTCCGCCAGCTTGGGACATTCCTTTTTGGGTATCGCTCCATCGGCCGCCTGTTTTTCCGTCAAACCGTGCGCGGCAAGGAAATCCAGTGAGTTCCGGCGCGCCTTGTTCCAGTCGATCACGCCGATCGTGTAGTACGCCTCGGGATCCTTCGGATCGGCAGCCAGCACCTTCTGCTGCCATGCCTTCGCGTCATCCGCTTTGTCCATGCTGAAGTAGATCGACGCGATCCCCTTGATCGCGTTCACGTTCCCCGGATCGATCTTCAGCGCGTCCTTGTACGCCGCGATCGCGTGCTCTGCAAGCGCCTTGTTGGCAGGTGTATCGGAGTTCGGGACAACCTGCTGCGCATAAGCGGTTGCCAGGTACATATGCGTCATCGTCAGCGTCGGATCCAGATTCACTGCGGTCTGGAAATGGTCGATCGCCTCCTCGTACCTCGCGTTCTTATACGCCTGGACTCCCTTGTTGAGCTGATCGCGCGCCTTTAGTTTGTTGCACCCGGTGGTGGCGAGGAGCATCGACAGGCTGGCAACTGCCGGCATCCACACTCTTGCGATACGCATCATTCTGCTTCATTTCTCCTTGAATAGGTGCCAGACCGCGGCGCATTGGGGGTCCGTTTACTGGGCAAAGAACAGAAAGTCCTCTGCGCAGTGATTGTAACTGTTTTCCTAAGCCCCGCAAGTCCCGGTCAAGAACAAAACCGCGACCAAGAGCGGTCGCGGGTTGGGTGGCACTGAATTAGATTACCGATTTGCTGCGATCCTGCGAGTGATGAGTCCAACGTGGTCAACGCCTGCTGATCTGGCAATGTCCATGCTTCTGACAATCGGGCCGAAATCGAGATCCTTCTCGCCTTGGATAAACATGACTTTCGCGGAGCGGGTGGAAAAAATCGTCTGCAGCCTGCCACGGATTTCGTCCCTTCCGACGTTCGTCTGGTTGATCTTGTAGGCAAGCTGGCCGTCGCTCGTGCGCGAGATCTGCAATACTACCGCGTCCCCTTCGATGGATGCCCGATCCTCTCTCGGCGATTGCGGCAGCAACGCTTCCAGGCCCTTCGGCGGAACTGGAGCGATTGCCATGAAGATGATCAACAGGACCAAAAGGATGTCGATCATCGGAGTTATGTTGATATCGGAAGAAACTACACTACCCGTCGAAAAAGCCATGGGAACCTCGCACCTTCGTCCGGTCGCGTCCAAAACACTTCCAGCATGTCCCCGAGCGAATCGGAAACATGCTGGAGCGTTGGACACCTGGAGCGAGGTTAGAGTTCCCGCGAGCCCGCGCGTGGTGTTACTGGCCCGCTGCTATCTTCGGAGTAATCAGGCCCACGTGATCGACCCCCGCGCCTTTGGCGATATCGATCACATTGGCGACAGGAGCAAAGTCCAGGTCCTTGTCACCCTTGACAAACATCACCTTCGTCGCGCGCGTGGAGAAGATCGTCTGCAGCTTGCCTGCCAGATCGGACTTCTGCACGTCGGTCTCGTTGATCTTGTAAGCTGGCTGCCCGCCGTTCGCATGCAGAATCTGCACCACGATCGCTGTGTCGTTTTCCTTCTGCTGCGGCGTATTGTTCTTCGGTGGCTGCGGCACCAGGGCCTCCAGCCCTTTGGGCGATACCGGCGTGATGGCCATGAAGATGATCAGCAGCACCAGCAGAATGTCGATCATCGGCGTTACGTTGATATCGGAGGAAAGGCCTCCGCCACCGCCTGTTGAGAATGCCATGAGAGATTCCTCAGTTCCTTGAAGTTCCCCAATAGAATCCCGCGATGAAGTCCCGCGGGACACGTTATTCGCTAGCTGCCGCCCATCACCGTGTTGTTCGGCTGTTCGGTCAGCACGCCAAGCGTATCCACACCCGAGGTGCGGATATTGTCGATCGCGTCCATCACCACGCCATAATTCGAGCGCGCATCCGCCCGCAGATAGACCTCTTTATTGGTCTTGTTCTGCAGCATGTCCGTGATCTTCGGACCCAGATCGGCCGAAGCAACCTGGTTTGCTCCCAGATACACCTTGCCGTCGCGCGTGACCGCCACCACCACCGAGTCTTCGTGCTCCGCGTCTGGCATCGGTGTCGCATCGACGCTCTTCGCCAGATCGACGTTGACCTTGTTCTGCACCATCGGCGTGATGACCATGAAGATGATCAGCAGCACCAGCATCACGTCCACCATCGGGGTGACGTTGATGTTCGAGTTAACCTTGGCGCCTTCGTTTCTTACTGCAAGTGCCATATATGCTCCCTAGCTGCGCGGGAATTACCGGAGATGCTGCCGCCAGACCGGGAAGGAGGGTGGCAGGGCTCGCAGAGCCCTGCCACTTCGATTCTCGCCGGCGGCGTCGCAGAATCCGTATTTAGCGGCGCTGCGACTGCTTAATGAAGTAGTCCACCAGTTCGCTTGAGGAGTTGTCCATCTCCACGTCGAACGCCTCAACCTTGTTGGTGAAGTAGTTGAACAGCATCACGGCCGGGATCGCGACCAGCAGGCCGAATGCCGTGGTGACCAGCGCCTCCGAGATGCCGCCTGCAATCGCGCCGATACCGGCCGACTTCTGCGTGGCGATCTGCTGGAAGGCGTTCAGGATTCCGACCACCGTACCGAACAGTCCGATAAATGGTGCGGTCGAGCCGATGGTCGCCAGGCCGCCCAGGCCGCGCTTCAGCTTGGCATGGACAATGGCTTCGGCACGCTCCAGTGCGCGCTTACTGGACTCGATCTGGTCTTCGGTAATGGCCCCGCCGTTGCCGTAGCTGCGGAACTCCTGCAGACCCGCGGTTACGACCTCAGCCAGGTGCGACTTCTTGTTGCGGTCCGCAACCTTAATCGCTTCGTCCAGCTTGCCTTCGCGCAGCGCGCCGGCAACCTTTGGAGCGAATTCGCGCGACTGCTTGCGGGCAGCGTTGAAATAAATGGCGCGGTCGATGATCACGGCAAGCGACCAGATCGACATGATGAACAGAATGATCACCACGGCCTTCGCCGGAATGCCCATTCGCGCCCACATCTCGGGAAGACTGAAACCAACCGTGCCGCCCTGATCCTGGAACCACAGACCAAGGTTGGAAATGTGGGGAATTGCGTGTTGAGTGAGCTGAGCGAGAATCACTGAATCTTTCCTCCTGGGGTAATACGAAAGCTGCTAACCGAAATCGCCTGAGGATGTATACAAAACACCCCGATGCTATCACCGGCCTTTTCCCACTCGTTATGACACGAAGAGGCCAGTTGGTGGATGGTTATCCCCCTCGCTCGGAGGGGGATACGCTGGCGATCAGCCGCCGAGGTTAAACACCACATTGACCGTGGTTTCCACCTCAACCGGCTCGCCGTTCAAATCGTAAGGCTTATATCTCCAAGTCTTCACTGCTTCCAGTGCCGACTGGGTCAGCATGGGTGGCCCACTAATCACACGCAGATTTTGAATGGTGCCCTGCTTGGAAATGGTTGCTTGCAGCACCACCGTACCCGAAATGCGAGCGGCGCGAGCAATCGGCGGGTAGGTTGGGTTCACACCGCCGATTTTGAGGCCGGCAATCACGCCCGACGAGATAGCGATCTTCTTCGGCGTAGCAGCCTTCACCACCGGGGCCGGGGCATTGCCCATGCCGCCCAGAACACCGCCGATACCGCCGCCACCCAGGCCTTCCATGCCGGCCACTCCGGCAACATTCGACGGTGGAGGCGGCTCTTCCTTCACCTGCTTGATCTCATGCGGAATCTTGGTCGGCGCCTCGAACGGGTTGACCGTCTGTACGTGCACCTTCACCGGAGCCGCCGGCGGTGGTGGGGGTGGCGGCGGTGGCGGCGGCGGCGGAGCTACCAGCAGCGTGGCCATCATGTTTTTAGGCAGCGATTCAAGATGCATCAGCGGCCAAAGGATAAGACCGAGCACGATAGCGCAATTGATGATGAGAGCGACGATGGACCACCACTTGCTCTTCGTCTTGATCCGGTGCCCGGATTCCATCAGGGCGTCTTCGAACATGGCTTACCTCGAAAATCGGATACTAGATACCAAATCCCCGCCCATTCGCGTCTGCGCCCGGCCGCTCCCGCTGGGAGCAGTCGCGGCGTCCACGAACTTCAGCGGAGACTGGGCCTGCGACTTCTTGGCTATAGACACCTGAGGATGGGTGAATTGTTCCCGGAAAAATTTAATAATTCGTATTGCACTCAAACCGGTGCACACCAATAACCGCTTGTCAGGCCACTCTGAGGATGCTGAGCTACCGCAGGCGCACCTGAATTCGCCGTCAACATCAGCTGGGAGGAAGGCGGCTGTCTCGCTGATCGACGCTGACGGACTCGCTTCGCGTGAGCGACCAAAGGAAGCGAACCCCACAAAACGCGCCGCAGGCGCATGTGCCCGGACGGCCAGTCCCGCCCGTGCGCAGGCACCTAGACGCGAGCCCGCTTCGCAGCCGGCAACGCTGCCGCCCGCCCATGCCCCGCGCGCCACTCCTGCCACGCCACCAGCATCGGCGCGGCAACCGCGATCGACGAATACGTCCCGATCAAAATTCCCACCACCAGCGCGAACGAGAAGCCGTGCAGCACCTCGCCGCCAAACAGGAACAGCGAGAGCACCGTCAGGAACGTCAGCCCGGAAGTCAGCACCGTCCGGCTCAGCGTCTGGTTGATGCTGCGGTTCACCAGATCCCCCAGCGGCTCGCGCCGGCTCATCCGCAGGTTCTCGCGGATGCGGTCGAAGACCACGATCGTGTCGTTCATCGAGTAGCCGACCAGCGTCAGGATCGCGGCAATCACGGTCAGCGTCAGCTCTTTGTTCATCAGCGAGAACGCGCCAATCGTAATCAGCGTGTCATGGAAGACCGCCACCACCGCCGCCACGCCATAGATCAGCTCAAAACGCCACCACAGATAAATCAGCATGCCGAGCAGCGAGTAGAGCGTCGCGCGGATCGCCTGCCCGCGCAGCTGCGCGCCGACCTGCGGCCCCACAATCTCCGTGTTGAAGATGTGGAAGCCGGAAATATAGGTGTGCTGCTCGAGCGTCGACACCACCGCCGGGTCGGCCACGCTCTTCAGCGCATCGAATCCTGAGATCAAGCCGTCCGCCTGCCGGTCGCGGTAGTTCAGGATGGCGTCGGCCTGCGCGGTGTACTTCGTTTTGCCCGCATCCGGCCCCAGGTGCTCCGGGTCCTGCTGCATCAGGAAGTCGGCCAGCGTGCCCGAGCCCACGTTGTCGAGGTCGAGTTTTCCCTGATTCGCCGCGCCAGTCGCCGAATAATTGGTGCTGAGCGCCTTGATGATCGTGTCGCTGCCGGCCTCGGCATTCGACTCCTGCACCTCTTTTTCGGGCAGCGAGATGATCACCTCGTTCGAGGGGCTCTGCCCGATCCGCTGGCCGAAGGGCTGGATACGGCTGTCGCGAATGCCTGCCTTGTCGATCGCGTCGCGGATGCGGTCCGCGGAGGGCGGCGCGTCAAACTTCACGTAGACGAGCGTCCCGCCCTTGAAGTCGATGCCCACCGGAATGCCATGCCAGAAAAAAATGGAAAGCAGCCCGGCCACACTGAAAACCAGAGAAAAGGCGAGGAAATACCATTTCTTCCCCAGCCAGTCGATCTTTACGTCGTGAAACAGTTCCACTTAGAACTCCGTGTACTTACCCGATGCCGGCCTGCACGCCGCTTGTCGAATCCCCTGTGTGCCCCATCCTGAGCGAAGCGCAAGGGTGGTGATACCTGCAACTCCCAGAGCGAAGCGACTGGCTCCGCCTTGATACTTCCTGCCCAGCAGCTGCCCGCAACCCCGCGCACCAAGACTCGCTCAGCAGCCACCGTCGCCACCACCAGTAGCGCGCCAGTGGCAATACCCAACTTCCAATCAATCCCGCCGCCGTAGCGGCACCCACAATGCGCCAAGTCGCAGTCAGCACTAGATGGAAAGCGCCTCCCCGCGCTGCTTGCGGTTCAAAAGAGCATCGAAGATCGTCCGCGACACAAACACCGCCGTAAACAGGTTCGCGCCCAGACCGAACACCAGCGTGACGGCAAAGCCCTTCACCGGGCCGGTGCCGAAGAGGAACAGGATCGCCGCCGAGACCATCGTCGTCACGTGCGTATCCAGAATCGTCGTCCACGCGTGCGCGAAACCCTGGTCCACCGCCGCCGCCGCCGACTTTGCCCGCGCGAATCTCTTCCCGGATGCGCTCGAAGATCAGCACATTCGAGTCCACGCCCATGCCGACGGTCAGGATCACACCCGCAATGCCCGGCAAGCGTCAGCGTCGCGCCGGCAAAGCCCATGAAGCCCAGCAGGATCACCAGGTTCAGGAACAGCGCCAGGTCCGCATTGATGCCCGCGCCCTTGTAATAGACCAGCATGAAGATCATGACGGCCAGCATGCCGATGATCGCCGCCGTCACGCCCTTGCGGATCGAGTCCGCACCCAGCGACGGCCCCACCGTGCGCTCTTCCAGGTAATGAATCGAGGCCGGCAGCGCGCCCGTGCGCAGCATCAGCGACAGGTCCTTGGCCTTCTGCTCGCCCAGCCCGGAGATGCGTCCCTGGTCACGGATCGCTTCCTGGATGTTCGCAACCTCCTGCACCTTGTTGTCCAGCACCACCGCCATCGGCTTATTGATGTTCTTGCTGGTGAAGTCGTAGAAGCGGTCGCCTGCCGCGCGGGTCAGGATGAAGGTCGCATCCGGCCGGCCATTCTCGTCCCGCCCCGGCTGCGCATCGCGGAAGTCCGAGCCGGACACCACGGCGATCCGCTGCAACAGGTAGTACTGCCCCTGCTCGCGACGGATCGGTGCCGCCAAAGGCCATCAGCTCCTGGTCGGGCGGAATCGTGCCGCCATTCGCCTGCTTCGCCGCGTCCTGCGTGGCGTAAGGGCCGCCCGTCACCGCATGGATCTCCAGCCGCGCCGTCGACTGAATAATGTCCCGCACCCGTCCCGGATCGTCCACGCCCGGCAGCTCCACCAGGATCTGGTTCTTGCCCAGGCCATACTCCTGCACCGTCGGCTCGGTCACGCCCAGCGAGTTGATGCGCGTCGTGATGGTCTCAATCGAGTTCTGCATGGCCTTCTTTTCGAGGGCCTGCTGCTCGCTCGGCTTCAGGGTCAGCGTGTAGCCGTCCGCCGTTGAGCCGATGTTGTATTGCTGGCCATACTTGGTGTCCAGCATGTTGCGCACATCGCTCGACTTGTCCGCCGGCACCCCATTGATCTGGATGGTCAGAGGGTCGTTCGGGTTCGGCTTCAAAATCGAGCCCACCTGCACGCCCGCCGTCTGCAGATCGGTCTGCAGCCGGCCCAGCGCGTTGTCCGTCTCCGCGCTCACCGCTTCGCCGACCATCACCTGCAGCACCAGGTGCGTGCCGCCCTTTAGATCGAGCCCCAGATTGATCCGCTTCGCCAGCGCATCCTTGAGCGCCTAGCCGCTGACGCCATTGAGGAATGCCGAAGATCCCGAAGATGAAGACCAGCAGGATGGCGATGATAAGAATTGTTTTACTGGTGAGATTCTTGCGCATGATGACTGCTACTTGGCTTCCCCTTTGGGTTTTTTCGGTGTAGAGCTATTTAGCCTCTTCGGGAAAACTATTTGGCTTCTTCCGGTGTATTCGTTGTGACCGCCGCAATCGCCGACTTCACGACTTCGACCTTCACGCCGTCCGGCGGCAGCTTCAGCTGGATGGCGTCGTCGCGCAGCGCCACGATCGTACCGCGCATCCCGCCCGTGGTCGTGATCTTGTCGCCAATCTTCAGGTTGTTCAGCATCTCCTGCCACACCTTCTGCTTCTTCTGGTTGGGCCGGAAGAGCAGCAGGTAGAAGACGGCAACCATCAGCACAGCGGGCAGGAAAGTGACGTAGCTGCTGGGCAGCCCGCCTATATAGAGCGCAACAAACTCGAACAAATCGATCCTTCTTCCGTCAGGCTCCGTCCCGCCACGCCGGTTCTGGAGGCTGGCCCAGCGGCGCATGCGCGCCAACTGCAGCTTTCAGTGCGGAGCACGGGAGAGAAGCAGGTGTGGCCAGGTAACCGGAGCGGATACCGCTCATCCCGCCCAACCAGACGCCCGAAGCAGCGCGCAAGCGCATGCAAACAGGACACACAGATTGGCAGGATACCTAAGCAATAAGCATCACGGAGCCCACGCCTTGTGTCAAGAGACAGCTTCCCAACGACTCAGGCTCCCGCAATCCACGGATTTCTGGATGTTCGCCGCCAGGTCACTTCCGCTTTGCCGGTAGATGCCCGTCGAACGTGCTTTACGCCAGCCGGCTTTCGCTCAGGTCCAGTTCGCGCTCCAGATTTCGATGGACCCCATCCCCGATTCGTCCCGTCGCGCGCAAAAGGTTAAGTTCCTCGCGCTCGCGGCGAATCGTATCCAGCAGCAATCCCTCGATCGTCAGGTTGGACGAGCCCTTGTTGGGAGTGCTTCCATCGGGACCGCACGGCTCGATCTCCGTTATCTTGTGTTCATACTGATGGAGCAGATCGTCGTAGAAATGCAGCTCACTCTCGTTGCTGGCCGAGTTTTTTCGCTCCTGGAGAAATCCGATGGCGGCCTGCAGCAGCAGGTGTCTCGCTTCCCCTTCTTCGCACACACTTCTATCCAGCGTCGAAAGTCCCAGAGTGCGCACCAGCCAGGGCAGCGAGAGACCCTGGAAGACCAGGGTGACGAGGATCAGAGAGAAGGTCAGAAAGATGATGAAGCTTCGCTGGGGAAAGGGCCTTCCATCACTCAGCGTGAGTGGCAGCGAATTGGCTGCTGCCAGTGCGACGACGCCGCGCATTCCGGTCCAGCCGACAACAAAGACCTGATTCGCCTGCGGCCTCTGGTAGACCTGGCCAACAATTCGCGTGCGGACCCACCAGGCTGCCCGTGCCGCGGGATACATCCACGCCATCCGCAGCAGGACCAGAACGGCCGAGAACGCCAGTCCGTACGCAACGAGACTAAGCTTGGTCCTCCCATGAATGCCCGAGAGAACATAGGGAAGTTGCAGGCCAATCAGGACAAAGACCAGCCCGTTCAGCAGGAATTCCAACGCGTCCCACACGGCAATCGACTGCAATCGAACTCTGGGCGAAAACAAACGAGAGCTTTGTCGGCTTATCAGCAGCCCGCAGGCGACCACCGCGATCACTCCGGAGGCTTTGACCGCATCGGCCACAAGGTAGGCCGCGTAGGGAATGATCAGAGAGAGCGCAATCTCCACCGGTCCGTCGTCCACCCAGCGTTCGAGCCAGGTAACAGCAAATCCGATGGCGATGCCGATCAAAACACCGCCGAAAGTGAGCCACGCGAATTCAAACACTCCGCGCGCGAGCGATGGCGTCGTTCCCTGGACGACCATCTGGACGCCAAACTCAAGTGCCAGCAGTCCGGTTGCGTCGTTTAAAAGGCTCTCGCCCTCGAGTAAGTCGACGATGCGCTGCGGCATGCCCACTTTACGGGCGATGGAGGTTGCCGCCACGGCATCGGTCGGCGAAACCACTGCTCCCAGCAAAAATCCGAGCCGCCAATCAAAACCAGGCAGCCACCATTGCGCCGCAAATGCTACGGCAAAAGCCGTGAAGAAAACCAGCAGGACAGCAAGGCTGGAGATCGAAACCAGGTTGTATTTGAACTCGCGCCACGAGGTCTGCCACGCCGCGATATAGAGAAGCGGTGGCAGAATGACGAGGAAGACGATCGAGGGCGGTAGCGGAATGCGGGGAACACGCGGAATCAACGAACAGAGCAGGCCGAAGATCACCAGGGCGATCGGATAGGACATCGCAAACCGGCGCGCCAGCCCGGCAACTGCCGCCACCGCGAGCAGCAATCCGATTACCAGCATCAGAAGATAGCTGACATCGTGCATTCTTGAAGGCGCGCCCTCCCGCTTATGTTTTACCGCAACTGCTTTCAGGGTCTTCCGTGGCTTGCAAGGCGGGGGTTCCGGTCTGGCCGAGGCCTTCTGAAAAATGAATGGATTGCCGTCGGCCGCCGCTATCAGGACAAGGCGCCCTCACCGTGACGGGCAGTTTCCGCCAGCGAAGCCGACAGTCCCTCATGCTCCACCGCAAACGTCATCATCGGCTGGCTCGCCCCCGCCGACCGCGTGATCCGAAAAACATAGATCGTCTCAAACTCCTCGGGTGGCCAAAACGGTACCTGCGCTCGATCGAGCCGATAGGACCGCAGCATCTCGCGCGCAAAGTCATACGCATACTTGTGCTCCCACGCAATAAACACCGTGCTGTTCGCATACTCCGGCGCAGTCACCGCCGCCTGCAGGCCCGCAATATCCGGGAACCCGATCTGTGTGTTCACCGGCAATCCCAGCGCAACCGCTGTCGGCTCAATCGTCGCCAGCGGCCGAACATACGAATACTGCTTGCTCGTCAGCGCGCCTTCCCGCACCTCCACCGATGGATTTGGTGCAAACACCGCATCCGGCCGCCCGAAGCGCCCAATCAGCAGCCGAGGCAGCGCGAGTGCCCGATTCAGCCCCTTGCAATTCAGCTGCCCCAATCCGCCGGCAGCCTTCTCCCCATGCCGCACCACGACAATCGTCTCCGTGGCCGCGCCGGAAGACCCGGCCTCCGGCGGCCGTCCGCCTCTGCATCCGCTTAGGCCCAGCGCCAGCAGCACCACCACGGCGCAGCAAACGATACGCCCGCTCGAAGCTGGTTCAGATTCTTTGGACATCGACACTGCTTCCCCTCGCAAATGAATGCAACTATAAGGTAGTGAAACCATGGAGGCACGCATGATGGGCGGACCCGGATTCATCGTTTCCCTCTGGCAGGACCTTCGCTTCGCCGCCCGCATGATCGCCAAACGCCCCGGCTTCTCCGCGGCCATCGTGCTCACCGTCGCCGTCGGCATCGGCGCAAACACCGCGCTCTTCTCCGTCGTGCGCGCCGTCTTGCTGCGCCCGCTCGGCTATACCGATCCGCAGCAGCTCGTCATCCTCAGCGGTGGCGCCACTCCCATTCATGTTGATGAACTCCGCGCCGCCGCCCGCTCCTACACCGATACCGGCGTCTTCTCCTCCGCGGAGGAGATGGCCCTCACCGGGATCGGCGAGCCGCAAATCGTGAACGCGCAGCGCGTCTCCGCAAACTTCCTTAGCGTCCTCGGCATCTCGCCTGCAATCGGCCGTTCCTTCCTGGCCGCAGAGGACCGCATCGGCGGCCCCGATGTCGTCATGATCAGCAGCCGTCTCTGGCATCGCCAATTCGGCGGCAATCCCGCCATTCTCGGCCATGCCATCACGCTCGCCGGCAAGCCATACATCGTCGTCGGCGTCCTGCCGCCGCGCTTCGATTTTCCAGCCGCGGACGGAACCCTCGACGTGTGGACCACCCGGCCGCTGGAGTGGTCGCCCATGCCCGTCAAGTCGCGGCCACTCAGCCCCTATCTCCACGTCTTCGGAAGGCTCAAGCCTGGCGTCTCCATCGAGCAGGCAAGCGAGGAGCTCTCCGTCCTGAACCATCAGTACGCCGCTGCGCATCCAGCGATGCTTGACGCCAGGCCGGAGACGCTCGCCGGCCGCCCGCGCATCCATTCGCTGCAGGAGTCCGTCGTCTCCGATGTGCGCGAGCCTCTGTTGTTGTTGACCGGCGCCGTCGGCCTGCTGCTGCTGATCGTCTGCGCCAACGTCGCCAGCCTTCTGCTCGCCCGTGCCGCAACCCGCGCGCGTGAGTTCGCCGTGCGCGCAGCTCTCGGTGCGGGCCGCAGCCGTCTCCTGCGCCAGCTCCTCACCGAAAGCATGCTGCTCTCGTTGATCGGCGGCGCGCTCGGCCTTCTGCTCGCCTGGGCCGCACTCCACAGCATCCGCAGTGCTACTGCCATCTGCGCTCCCACGCAGCGCGGAGATTCGCCTCGATCTCGGCGTCCTCGCCTTCGCGCTCGCGCTCTCCGTCGTCACCGGCATCCTCTTCGGCCTCGCGCCCGCACTCTCCGCCTTCCGCCGCGACCTCGCCGCCGTCCTCCAGGGCAATGGCGCCATACCCTCCGGCCGCTTCCGCCGCCATTTCGCCACCGGTCCCGTGGGCTGCTGGTCGCCGGACAGGTAGCGCTCTCACTCGTGCTGCTGGTCAGCGCCGGGCTGCTGCTCCAGAGCCTCGCCCATGTCTACCAGGTCGATCCCGGCTACCGTCCGGATCACGTGCTCACCATGTCGGTCTCGCTCGCGCCCGCGATCTACGACACCGACGCGAAGCGCGCCGCCTTCTACGCCCAGCTTGTGGATCGTGTCGAAGCAACTCCCGGCGTCGAGCACGCAAGCGTCACCCTCACGCTGCCCGCCACCGGCTGGGCCGGCGCGCCGGTGCGGATCGCCGGCCGCCCGGAGCAGCCGCTCAACCGCCGTCCCATCGCCATCGTCGAGCAGATTTCACCTGACTACTTCCGCACGCTCGCCATCCCGCTGAAGCGCGGCCGCGCCTTCACCACGCGTGACAACGCCAGCGCTCCACTCGTCACCATCATCGACGAGAGCCTCGCCCGCCGCTTCTGGCCGCAATATCCGCGCGGTCAGGATCCGGTCGGCCAGCACCTTCTGGTCGGCTCGCACAAAGACCCGATCGAGATCGTCGGCATCGCCGCCTCCGTGCATCAGCAGGGCCTCGATGCCGATCCCATGCCCGGCTTCTATCTGCCCAACGCGCAGCAGCCGCCGCAATCCGTCATGCTCATGCTGCGCACCAAAGGCGATCCCGCCACGTTCACGAACGCAGTGCGCCAACAGGTCCTCGCGCTCGATCACAATCAGCCCATCTCGGAAGTCCGGACACTCTCCTCCGTCCTCGATTCTTCCGAAGATCAGCGCCGCCTGGTGTTCTCGCTTCTCGGTGCGTTCTCCATCGTCGCCACGCTGCTCGCTGTGCTCGGTCTCTACAGCGTCATCTCGTATTCGGTCGTAGAGCGCACCCGCGAGATCGCGATCCGCCAGGCGCTGGGCGCACCGCGCCGCCGCATCCTCAAGCTGGTGCTGCGGCAGGGAATCGGTCTTGCCCTCGCCGGAATCCTCTTCGGAATCGCCGGGGCCGCCGCTCTTACCCACCTGCTGAATTCTATGCTCTTCGGCGTAAAAGCACTCGATCCAGTTACATTTCTGCTCGCCGCCGCACTCTTCCTCGCAGTCGCGCTCGCCGCCACTTACATCCCGGCCCGCCGCGCCGCCGGCATCGACCCCATGGCCGCACTCCGCCAAAGCTGACCTCCGGCCATCCGATCGAGCAAAAACAATCTCGCACCATCAACACGAGTTCATGCACCGGGAAATTCCCCATGGCAATTCGGTCCCTGTGGGAGTACCGTGATTTGCGAAATTCGCTCCGCCGGGCCTCATCGCAGCAAGGAGTCTCCCATGGTCGGACCCGCACTCAGGATCTCCACACTCACGCTCGGTCTCGCCGCGCTATCTCCGGCAACAGCATTTCCCCAGACCTCTCCTGACCTCAGCGCAGCCGCAACTCCTGCCGCCGCTCAAGTCGCCTATGTTTACGTCGGCACGACCAAGGGAGTCTACCTCTACAACGCGGCCTCCGACGGCAGCCTGTCCCTGGTATCTGGTTCGCCCTTTTCCATCGCCGGCAATGCTATCGGGAGCAACGGAAAGTACTTTCTCAGCCTGGGAACAAACTATCTCCACTCCTATCCCGTAGTGTCGAACGGCGCACTCAAAGGCCAGGCCTCGCAGATCAACACGGCCCTATATCGGGATCCGCGATGCGGCAACCGGAGTTTGGCGGCCAATCGACCGCACGGTCAGGAGGCCTACATCCAATTCCAGGTACAGTGGCGATTACGAGTGTGATTCCCTGCACAGTTTAAAGACTCGAGTGCAGGAGCATTCTCCTTTGGGGGCCGCCGAGTTCGATGACACTATAGCCAGTTGCTGGGGAGGCCTCTTGTCCTCGCCGGAAAACGGCCAGTATAGCTCTGCTCGCCAATATCGTTTCATACTGACGATCCGGAGTCTTTTACCGCGAGAGGTTGGCGCGATGAACGCTGGCGACGATTCACCATCACTGCCGCCGCCATCTCCCGATGGGGGCATGGTATTACGCCCGTCGTGATGGCATCCTAACCAGAACCTGGCCGCCACCGCTGGCGGTTGCCCTGCAAGCAGGAATTCGGTGAGCGCTCGGCGGTTTATACCGCCGTGTCACCTCCTACACCATCGACTCCAACGGCAACCTCTCGTACGAAGGCCCAAGATCAAAGGCGATCACCCGGTCTCGATGAGCATCAACCTTCGGGCAATTTCCTGGCGGCGGGCGGGAACGCCCCAACTCCGACTGCTCCCCGCAGACGGCCCGGGTTTTCAGGTCTATTATTTCAACGGCGCGAATCCGATCGCCGCCTATTCGGGAGTGCTCACCACGGCGCCGATCGATGAGATCCAATGGGACAGCAATGGCCATCTGTATGCGCTCAGCAATTCCGCCAAAAAGCTGTACGTGTATACCGTGACCTCGAGCAGCATTACCGCGGCACCTGGCTCGCCGTACACCATTGCTTCGACGCCGAACGCGCTGGTGGTTGTGCCTAACTCGACTGTATGCAGCGTGCCGTCTTCCGCCGGTGTGCACATCTGCTCTCCGGCAGGTGGGTGACGGTCAGCTCGCCGGTGATAGTGCAGGCTGCGGCGACGGTGAGCGGGACGATCGCGCGATGGAAGTGTGGGTGGATGGAGTGAAGAAATACACGGAAACCACCAGTACAAGCCTCAGCACGTCCCTGAGCCTCGGAGCGGGAAGCCATCGCTTCACTGTCATCGCCGTAAACACGGCAGGAACGAAGTGGCAGGCTGTATCGACTGCGACGGTGCAGTAACAGAAACGTTCGCGATAGCCAAAATAGGGACACGCCCAAAGGTGCGCCCCCTTGTTCGTAAGCCGGCTGCCCCATGCAGTCGGCCGAAGCGGCCTGCATATCTCCGCCAAACCGATAATCTCGACGTGAACGACCAAAGGGAGCGAACCCCACAAAACGCGCCACAGGCGCATGTGCCCGGACGGCCAGTCCCGCCGCAGGGCGTGTGTCCGGGACGGCGAGCCCTATTCGCTCCGAGCGCCTGCGCCCACCCCCGTATGCGACAGTGGCGGAATCCCGCGCCCCATGCTCTCCCGCATCCGCGCCATCGTCTCCAGATAAAACGCCAGGTTGTGCAGCGTGTTCAGCACCGCGGAAAGCGGCTCCGCCGCCACCGTCAGGTGCCGCAGATACGCCCGCGTGTAGCGCGTGCACACCAGGCAGCGGCAGTTCGGGTCCGGCGGATTCTGGTCCTCGGCAAACTGCTTATTCTTGATATTCAGCCGGCCCTCCGACGTGAACAGCAGCCCGTGCCGCGCCGCGCGCGTGGGCAGCACGCAATCCATCATGTCCACGCCCATCTTCGCGTATTCCACAATCTCGTCCGGATAGCCCACGCCCATCACATACCGCGGCTTGTCCTTGGGCAGCAGCGGCAGCGTCGACGCGATGATCTCCCGCGTCAGCTCGCGCGGCTCGCCCACGCTCAAGCCGCCGATCGCATATCCGGGGAAGTCCATCTCCACCAGCCGCTCCGCCGATTCCCGTCGCAGCTCCGGATACATTCCTCCCTGCACAATGCCGAACAGCGACTGCGTGCGACCCCCGAATCCGCCATGACGGCCACTCCCGGCCCCATGGCACCTCATGCTTGTGCGCCTCAAAGTAGTCCTTGCTCCGCTTCGCCCACGCCAGCGTCAGGTCCAGCGACTGCCGCGCCCGCTCGCGGTCCGCCGGATATTCCGTACACTCATCGAACACCATCAGGATGTCCGCGCCCAGCGCAATCTGGATCTCGATCGAGCGCTCCGGCGAGAACTGATGCAGCGATCCATCCAGATGCGAGCGAAACTCCACGCCCTCCGCCGATACTTTGCGCAGCTCATTCAGGCTGAAGACCTGGAAGCCGCCGGAGTCCGTCAGCAGGCCGCGTGGCCAGCTCATGAAGCGGTGCAGCCCGCCCAGGCGCCGCACCGTTTCATGCCCCGGCCGCAGATACAGGTGATACGTGTTGCCAAGAATGATCTGCGCGCCCAGCGCCTCCAGCAGGTGCTGCGGCACGGCTTTGACTGACCCCGCAGTACCCACCGGCATAAATACCGGCGTCTGCACCTGACGATGCGGCAGGTCCATAACCGCGCGTCGACCCGCGCCGGCGGTAGCAAGAATCTCGAAGGAAAGGCTCACTCGGTGATTCTAGAGCGCCGTCACGAGCCGTCAATTTGCTCGCAGTGCCACAATCAAAAGCGAGCAGCTGCAACTTCCATTCTCGCAGCACCCACAAACCGGGTGCCCCATCCTGAACCCTGAGCAGCGCCAAGAAAGAGCGGATACCACCAACTTCCAGGCAAAAAACATCGTCATCCCGACCGGAGCGAAAGCGCAGCGAAGCGATCTGCTGTTTTGCCGACAGTGCCCGGTGTGAGCTTCCATAAGCTTATGTCCATCGAACCCAGAACGAAGAAGCTGACTGTAACGGGCAAGCAGAGTTCTTCGGAGGCCAGATATCACCCATCTGTGCGAGCAGGATGGGCACCGGCCAGGGTTCAGCGTTCCGACAGCAGCTTGTTCACATTTGCCTCAACATCATCCTTGCTGACCACGCCCACGTAGGTCGCGGCGATTCGTCCGGACTTATCGATCAGATAGGTGGCGGGGAATGCTTTCAAGGCGTAGGCATCGGAGATAGCTTGATCGCCCATAAGGATGGGGTAGTTTACCTGGTGACTGACGACGAACGGTCTGACTTTTCCCCATGCCTCGTCCGCGTTCTTTAAGCCATCGTAAGACACATCCATGGAGACGCCGACGGCGGTGAAGCCTTGCGCTTTGATGCGTGGCTTGGAGCGAGATGAACGATGGAATTTCGAGGATGCAACCGCCGCACTCGGTTGCCCAAAAATTGAGCAGGACGACCTTCCCTCGATAGTCGGAGATCCGGACTTTCTTTCCGCTTTCACTTGCGAGATCAAACGATGGCGCCGGTTTTCGATCGGCTGAAGCAATGAGCGCCGCGTGAACGTCCTGCTGGGCAAATAACAGCGGTGTTGTCGAGATCAGAATCAGCAAGTTGAATAAGGCGGCGAGTATTGCACGCCTCGTGGACGGGAACGACGCGGCTTTCATGAACTCGATCCTACCTTTGCGGATGGTCGCCCGCGCGATTGCTACAGCAGCCAGCGGAGAAAGCGTCGTGTGGTTTCGAGGGCTGCACCGAAGACCAGCGGCGCGGGCAGCCCGGCGGGGGTGACCTGATTCTGTCTGGGGCTGAGGCCGAGCCAGGGCAGGAGCGCATGGGAGCCGCCCAGGAAAATCATGTTTGCGTAACCAGTGCCGTAACCGCGGCGTACGGCAGGCAGGATTTCCGCGGCGACGCCATAGGCTCCGCCGGCGAGTGCGCCCGCCGTGTAGTGCATGATGGCAGCGGCGTTGCGCTGCTGCGCGCTGCTGAGCTTCCTGCCGACCGCCGACTTTGCGATGCGCTGCGCGGCTTGTGCATGGGCGCGCTGCTGCTCGCGCAATTGATCTTCCTGCTGGCGGCTCAATGTACGTTCGGCGTTGGCGGCGTCTTCCACTCGGCGGGTGGCGTCAATCGCGCCCTGCTGGTATTTGTCGAGGACCCAGGTGGCCACGACGCCGGCGAGAACGCCCGCTGCCAGGCCGCCGAGGATGTTGGTCTCGCGCCGCTTCTTTTGTTTTTTCTCCGGCTGTTCTATCGCGTGGCTTGCGGGCATCTTTCGACTTGCTGAACATGCTGGCTCCTGAACGTGCATTGGGAGAGATGAAGATTCCGGGGGATGGGATTGCTGGATTAGCAAGTCAGCCACGGAGAGCCGGTCGAATCTGGTTCGAATAGTCCCGAGCAGACCCCCATTCCGCCGCGCGCGCTATGAGCCGACGCCGATGCTCGGTGAGCAGCTCTCCAATCGCAAGAAGCTGCTCACGGCGGTGACAACCTTCTGGAAAGACGGCCTACTTCTTGATAAATGCCAGGAGATCAGCATTGATCGTTGTCGCTTCCGTCGTCGGCATGCCATGCGGGAAGCCTTTGTAAGTCTTCAAGGTCCCGTTTTTCAGCAGCTCTGCCGACTTCGGTCCAGAGGCGACGTAGGGCACGATCTGGTCGTCTTCGCTATGCATCACCAACACCGGGACGGTGATCTTCTTGAGATCCTCGGTGAAATCGGTTTGAGAGAACGCGACGATACCGTCGTAATGAGCTTTGGCGCCGCCCATCATGCCCTGGCGCCACCAATTTGCAATGATCGCCTCCGACGCCTTCGCGCCCGGACGGTTGTAGCCATAAAAAGGTCCTTCCGGTAGCGCCCGATAGAACTGAGAGCGGTTGGCCGCCAGCTGCGCCTGCAAGTCGTCGAAAACACTCTTGGGAAGGCCCTCGGGATTCGCCGCCGTCTTCACCATCAGCGGCGGCACCGCGCTGATCAGCGCTGCCTTACTCACCCGGCCCTCGCCATGCCGCCCGAGATAGCGCGTCACCTCACCACCTCCGGTGGAATGTCCGACATGAATGGCGTTTTTCAGATCGAGATGCGCGGTGAGCGCGGCCAGGTCGTCGGCGTAATGATCCATATCGTGGCCGTCGCCGGTCTGCGTCGAACGGCCATGGCCACGGCGATCGTGGGCGATCACGCGATAGCCATGCTGCAGGAAAAACAACAACTGCGTGTCCCAATCATCGGCAGATAATGGCCAGCCATGGCTGAAGACGATCGGCTGGCCTGAGCCCCAGTCCTTGTAGTAAATCTCGACGCCGTCTTTGGTGGTGATGGTGGGCATGTGAGCTCCTTTGGCAGGTGGTTAGGCGATGGTTTGTAGCACGCGTATAGAAACGTCCAAGTGTGAGCCCCAGGCCGGTGATACCGATGAACCTTGTAGAGCGCCGGCAACGCCCGCTCATGAAAGAGATGCCGGGCACCGGATTCGCGGCGATGCCAGTGCCTCTAGCTGAATTGCTTCAGGTCCATGCCGAGCTGCCAGTCTTCGTGATCCTTTTCGAGTTCGTCCCAGGTGGTTTCGCGGCCACTGTAGGCGGCTTTGCGACCGAGCATGCAGGCGAGCGCGGTCTCCACACCCGCGGCGATCTGGTTGTGGTGCTGCCCGCTGGTGATGCTCTCGATGAAGCCGCGGTCCTTGTCGCGATCGGCGTGGATGAGGTTGTCCGTGAAGGCGCCGTTGGCGGCAAACTTCGCAGGCTCGGTAGATTGCTGCTGCGTGCCTTCGGGATCGACCCACGTCCAGGCGTTCTTGCCGAGGATGCGGAGCGGCCCGGAGTAGGGCATCTCGGCGAGGCCGTCGGCGCCGTAGACGCGCTCCGAAACGTCGAAGCCGAAGTCGCCGAACTGCGTAGAGGAAAAGCTGACGTGGACGTTGTCCGGGTAAGTGAAGTCGACCTGGTAGTTGTCCCAGATATTGCCGGCGTGGGTGAGGACGTTGCGTCCGCCGGTAGCAACAGCCTTGACGGGATGCGTGCCGAGGACCCAGTTGCAGACGTCGATAACGTGGATGTTCTGTTCCAGCAGGATGTCGCCGGAGAGAGTGCGATCCCAGAGCCAGTTGCGCAGGCGCGTCTCATCGGGAGACATGCCCGGCTTCGCGTGGTCCACAGATGCGGGTGCGTTGTAGTAGGCGGTGATGCTGGCGAGTTTGCCGAGCGCGCCGGAGTGGATGCGGTTCACGATCTCGACGAAGGGCGGCGCACTGCGGATCTGGAACCCGACATCGACGCTGACCTTGCCTTGAACGCGCTTCGCGATCTCGAGGGCTCGGCGCGTCTGTGGAACATCGACGCCGACAGGCTTTTCACAGTACGCATGCTTGCCGCCGGCGACTGCGGCTTCCAAATGCTGGACATGAAAGAAGGGCGGCGTGGAGATCTGGATGGCGTCAATGTCCTTCGACGCAGCGAGCTCTTCAAAGGCACGGTAGCCGTGGAAGGTGAGACGCGGGTCGATGGCGGGCACGCTCAACGTGGCATTCAGCTCATCGAAGTGCTGCTTGCCCAGCGCGAGCTTGTCGGGAAAGATATCGGCCAGCGCAACGATGCGGGCGGTGGTGTTCTTCGCGAACGACGTGGCGACGGCGGTGCCGCGATTGCCGCACCCGAGCAGCGCAAGGCGCACGGCAGAGTTTGCCTGGTAGCCAAAAGCAGTAGACGGCTTGACGAAGAGGAGGCCGGAGGCCGCGGAGGCGGTTTTTAGGAAGTCGCGTCTGTCCATTGAATTCAGAATCCTTTGCTGATGAGGCTAACAGCCGATCCCTCTACTTCGCTTCACTACGGTCGGGATGGCGGTCGGGCGGCTGATTACGTAATCTGCGCGAGCACCTTTTCCAGATATTCCTTCTCGTGGCGGACGTCCTCGATCTGCTGCGGGCCGTGGGTTTCTCGCTCAATGGTGATGGCGCCGGTGTAGCCGGCTTTGCGCAGGCCCTCGAATACCTTCTTGAAGTCCACCAGGCCGGTGCCGATCAGTACCTCTTCGCCGAGTTTGTCAGGATTGGTGGGCCAGCGGCCATCCTTGGCGTGGATGGCGTGGACGTGCGGGCCGAGGATGGCGACCGCGTCGACGGGATTGGCCTTGCCGTAGAGGATGAGGTTGGCGGTATCCAGGCCGACGCCGAGGTTCGGCATCTTCACGTCGCGGATGGCGCGCGACATGGTGGTCGGGGTCTCCTGGCCGGTCTCCATCAGGAAGCGCTGATTGTTCTTCGCGCAATGCTCAGCGACTTCGCGGATGGCGGCGACGGTTTCCTTATAGAGCGGGTCGCCGGGATTTTCCGGGATGAAGCCGCAGTGCGTCTGCACCTGGTGAACGCCCAGGAGCTTGGCGAAATCAGATGCTTGCTTCAGCGCGTCAATGCGCGCGGCGCGAGTAGCGCGCGGGACAATACCGATAGTGGAAGGGCCCTGCATGAAGTCCCACACCAGCGGCGGCGGTCCGACCACTTCGACCGTGGTGCAGGTGACGTTGTATTTCGCGAGCAGGCCCTTGAATTGATCCGCAAGCTGCGGCGTGAACTTGCCGATGTAGGCATCAAGCGAGAAGAAGCAGGTCGGCAGGCCAAGATCGTGGACGCGCTTGATGGTTTCTTCCGGACCCTCAGAGGGCGAGATGACGCAGGCCGAGCGGCAGGGCGTGCGCGCCGGCTGGAGAGCTTTGTGGAGCGGCGGGAGCGAAGGTATCGGCAAGCGCAGCAGCAGGCAGCAGTGCGGCAGCTGCCGCGGCGGAGGAGAGGAAATCGCGTCGGCGCATGGGTTCTCCGGTGCGTGAGTTGGACGGCTCCTTTATTGCATCTTGGCGGGGGAATGTCCAATTGCGGGAGGCAGGAGAATATTGCGAATTACGCGGCGGCAACACGCTCGTCGAGCTTCAGTCCCAGCCGGGCGTGCATTTCGCGGCGGCCATCGGCGGTGACGGTGAGAATGCGAGTGTCGATCTGCCGGGTGACCCAGCGCTTTCTAAGGGCGAGGTCAAGAACGGCCGCGCCGAGTGCGCCGCCAAGATGGGGACGTCGCTCGCTCCAGTCGAGGCAGGCGTAGGCGAAGCGGCGGCGGAGATTGCGGGTGGCGTCGATGTCGATGCCGAGCGAGCCGAGAGCCGCGGCGCCTTCGTTGGTGAGGCTGTAGGCATCTTCGTCGATGTCTCTTTGTTTTGCATCCGGCGCGATCCAATGCAGTGCGGTAAAGCGATCGTGCAGTGCGACGCCGGTTGCACCGGCCATGTGGTCGTAACAGGTACGTGCGAAGCGTAGCGGGCCAGGAGTGCGGGGAAGAAATGGTTGGTGCGACGCGCCGGCAATGACGCTGAGGCCTTCGAGCGCGGCGGCTACTTCGGCGCCATGCAGGCTGTAGTAACGGCATTTGCCCTGCGCCAGCACTTTGACAAGTTGGGCAGACTTGAGGCGCTGCAGATGCACGCTTGCGGTGGAGGCGCTGACGCCGGCGATGGCGGCGAGTTCGGTCGCGGTGCGGGCACGGCCATCCATAAGGCTGGAGAGCATGCGAGCACGCGCGGCCTCGCCGATGGCGGAGGCGATGTCCGCTATGGAAAGGTGCGATTTTGCTGGCGCATGCATGGTTTGACGGTAAACGAATCGTCTATGGCGGCGCAAACGCCATACTACGGTCGCATGCGAGAGCCGCAAGATTCCGTAGCGAAGGTGAGCCGGCGCAGGGTGCTGGGCGGAATGGCGGCAACGGCTGGTGTGCTGCTGACCATGGGCTGCGATGCACCGGTGGTGGAGGGAAAGACGACGATGACGATGACTTGCTTTATCCGGTACCAGATCGATCCATTTCAGCGCGAGGCGTTTGAGAAGTATGCGGAGAACTGGGGGCGGATCATTCCACGATGCGGCGGACGCCTGGTGGGATATTTTTTGCCGCTCGAAGGAACCAACGATGTGGGCTGGGGACTGATCGCGTTCGACAGCCTGGCGGCCTATGAGGCGTATCGCGCACGGCTCAGGACGGACGCAGAGGCGCGGGAGAACTTCGCCTTCGCGCAGTCGAAGCGCTTTGTGCTGCGCGAGGAGCGGACGTTTGTGGAGGTGGTGGAGGGAACGTTCTGCCTGCCAGCATCTTCAGTCAGGCATGGCGCGATGTGATGCAACAGAGCCGCGGTGTCTTGTGCCTAAGCCGGAGCGGCGATCTCACGCGCTTCGGCTCGCGCCACACGATGCTGGTCAAACCACCATGCCCACGGCAGCAGAATCGCCTCCGCAATCAATGCGGGCCAGATGATGTCGCCGGAGACGCTGGCGGGAGGTGCACTGAAACGGTCGGCGACATAACTCGCCAGAAGCAACAACACATACGCCAGGAATGCATAGCGGCCGATGCGGTCTTTTGCCCGCGTGGCGCTCACATAGAGCCAGAGACCGATGGCGAACATCGAGAGTTCCACGATCATTGTGCCGGGAACAGAATTCCACAGGCTGAGGCCGTAGCGGGCGCCGCTTGGGTAGAGGGGCATGTCCGGCCTGTGCGTGATCCAGTCCAGCACCCAGTGGCTGACCACCCCGATCCAGATGGCCCATGCGCCGGCGCGGTAGCGGGTGAAACCGTAGTACAGCCCGGCAAAAATCGTGGCCCAAACAACCAGCATCAAGAGACTGTGCGACCAGGGAAACCAGGCAAGATCGAGCGGAGTGAATCGTGTGTTTCCGGGATCGGCGTGAACCCGCTCCCAGCCGAAGAGAAGGAAAAATGGCCACAGGATGTCAGCGAACAGCGGCGCGGCGATCAGCAGCGCCATATTGGTGCGAGGAGCGAATTTTTTACTGGCAAATCCGACCGCAAAGTGGCCGATGAACATGGGAGTCTCCGGCGAACGACTCAGTGAAAGCGCAGCACGATCCCGGTGCTGAAGGTGACCGGGCGCAGGCGGCCGGAGTAGGTGTTGAGCTGGCCGTAGGAGACTTCGATCACGCGCCAGTCAACGTGCGGGAGCACGGTCTTGTCCAGTCCGCCGAGGACGCGCCAATCGAACTGCGTGGTGCTCGGAGAGTTGTTGCCATAGCTGAAGTGCCCGCCGCCGAAGAGAAATTCCGCATAGGGGTTCAGCGGAATAACGTGCGGGTGTACTACCAGCCGCGGGCCGACGAGGAAACTGGTGAGGGTGGTGTTGCTCGCCGGGCGGGTGAACTGGAGCCGAATGTCCGCTCCCACCTTGCCGAAGGGAACTTTCTGGAAGTCGGAGTAAAGCCCGAAGCCGCCGCCGTAGCCCCAGTCGTTCACGTTGGGGACACTATTACTGTTGAACCGCGAGGCGCTGAACTCGCCGTAGATGGCGGTCTGCGCGTGGGCTTCTGGGATGCCGGCTGCGACGAGAAGCAGGGCGAAAAGGATGCAGTGAAGACGGAAACGACGGGTCGCAATTCTATTCATTCAGACAAAAGCCTCTGCTCAACTCTACGCAACGGTAGGAATGTCCACGTGCCAGGAAGGACTTAGACCCGCACTCAATCTTTTGTGACAACGGTCTGGACACGATTGTACTTGCCGCGGCTGTTTGCGGGGCGGAGCGAGCTTATTCGCGACAGCGTCAGGGAAGGCGTAGGACGAGGCCCATGCTAAGAGTCTTGGGGTGCAGCGTGCCGTTGAAGGCGCTGAGGCCCCCATAGGAGAACTCGACGATGCGCCAGTCCAGCCGCGGCAACACGGTGATGTCCATGCCGGCGAGGAACTGGTATTCGAACTGGGTGTTGTTGGGCTGGTTGGCGCCGTAGTCGTAGTGGCCGATACCGGCGAGCGCCTCCAGGTACGGCATGGTCGGCAGTACGTGGGGATGCAGAGAGACGCGCGGGCCGATCTCACCGCTGCTCAGCGTCGTTGTATTCGTGACACCCAGGACGGAGCCGCGGATATCCCCGCCAAGGTGAACGAGCGGGGCGGAAAAGAAATCGTGGTAGAGCCCGAAGGTAGGCCCGTAAATCCAATTGTCAGTGGGTGTGTCGACTTTGGAACCGCCGTATTCAACGTAGATGCCGGTCTGGGCGGAAGCGGTGGTGGCGACGACAAGGGCGGCGAAAAGCAGTACAGACAAGGTGCGCAGACGGATGGAGATCAACGACGGGTTCATTGCGGGGCCTCTCCTTCACAAAAGGTCGTGAGTAGTCGACTGCATGGACCGGCCGGTCCAGTGACAGCGCCGCCGGGTGACAGAATGGATGGCAGGAGCGGTGTTTCCGGTTAGCTGCGATGGTGCTTTCGGTTTTGTATCTCGGGCGGGTTGCGTATCGCGCGGGCCTCGACATCCAGGCGCGGCTGGTCGCGTTGCGCAAAACCGGAGCCATCGGGGATGTGCTGGTCATGCTCGAGCATCCGCCGGTGCTGACCTTGGGAAGGAATTCCGGCCGGGAGAACCTGCTGCTGACGAAAGAGGCGCTGGCCTCGCGGGGTGTCGAGGTGGTGGAGACCAACCGCGGCGGGGACGTGACCTACCACGGGCCGGGACAGCTTGTGGGCTATCCGATTTTTGATTTGCGCGGGCCAGTGCGGGGCGAGCGGAAATGGCTTGGGCCGGTGGACTTTGTACGGCAAATCGAAGAGGCGCTGATCCGCACCATGGCGGACTATGGCGTGGCGGCCGAGCGCGTTGCCGGCCGGACCGGCGTGTGGACGCAGCCGAGCGGGACGATTGAAGAGAAAAAGATCGCGGCCATCGGTATCCATGTCTCGGCGGGGGTGACCTCGCATGGGTTTGCGTTGAACGTGACGACCGATCTCCGGGATTTCGATTGGATTGTGCCCTGCGGGATCAGCGACCGCGGAGTCACCAGCCTGGAGTTGGAGAGCCCCACCTCCAATCCGGTTTGCGACCTTACACTTCAGACGGCAGCCGAGCGGGTGGCGCGGCAGTTTGGCCGGGTCTTCGATGCGCAGGTGCTGTGGCTGGAGTCGCTGGACGATCTGGTGCCCGTGCGCATCGAGTCAGAGGCGTAAACTGCGCATGAAACAAGAGTTGTAGACAGCGAACATCCGCGCGCGGGTGCCTCACGCGCTGTTTTGGCATAGAATGACCAGTTCGGTACTGACCGACCAGGATCGCTGTCGATGGCGAGTAGAAAAACAGAAGAAAAGAGCGCCGGGGCGTCGTCTGCCTCCGTGAATGGGAAGCCGAAGGAATCTAAAGAGTCTAACGGTAAGAACTCCCCCCAACTCCCACCCCCTGCCAAGAATCCCCACGGAATCCCGGATTACCGGCTGGAGCAGCTGCCTTTCCACATCGAAGGTGAGTGGAAGGACGGTACCTACCACTACATCGTGGTGGGCGACACCACGGCTCCCGCGCCGCCGCTGCGTCCCTCGAAGTACCTGAGCCGCGAGCAGTCGATCGATATCTTCCGGCTGATGATCGTGAACCGGAAGATGGAAGACTCACTCGAGCGCATGTACAAGCAGAGCAAGGTGATCGGCGGCCTATACCTGAGCCAGGGCCAGGAGGCCACGTCAGTCGCATCGGCCTACGCACTGGGCGAGGACGACTGGCTGGGCCCGATGATCCGCAACCAGGGCTCCATGATCGTAAAGGGTTTCAGGCCGCGCGACACCATGATGCAGTACATGGCCAAGGGCGGCTCGCCGACACGCGGACGCGAGAGCGGCTCGCATTACGGCGATTACAAGAAGCTGAACGTGATTGCGCCCATTTCGCACCTCGGTGACTCCATCAGTGTGTGCGCCGGCGTGGCACTGGGCGCACGTATCCAGGGCAAAAACATTGCGTGCCTCGCATATATCGGTGACGGCGGCCAGTCGACCGGGCCTACCTACGAAGGCTTCAATTTTGCGGCGGTGCAGCGGCTGGGCGTGGTCTTGATGGTGGAGCACAATCTGTGGGCCTACTCGACGCCGGTGGAGCTGCAGTTTGCCTGCAAGGACCTCGCAGATCGTTCGCTCGGCTATGGCGTACCGGGCGTCATCGTCGACGGCACGGATGCAAACCAGGTCTACGACGCGACTCATGAAGCCGTCCAGCGTGCGTATCGCGGCGAGGGTGCTTCGCTGATCGAAGCCAAGCTGATGCGCATGAAGGGCCACGCCATGCACGATGCGGCTGTCTACGTTCCGCCCGCGGTGAAAGAGTACTGGAAGCGGCGCGATCCGATCCTGCGCATGGAGAAGTACCTGATCGAGCGCGGATGGATGACCGAAGCGGAGTCGAAGAAGATCCAGGCCGAAGTGGATGCGTACATGGAAGAGGAGCGTGCGTTTGCCGAGGCATCGCCCATGCCTGACCCGGCCGATGCAGGGACGGATGTGTACTTCGACAACGCGACGGCGATTCCGCTGAAGTACGGCGAGGTGCGCGTGGAAAATGCAAACGCGAGCGCCAAGCTGGCCGAGTCCAGCGCGACCACGCACTACAAATAATTAAGGACTGACTCAGCAATGGCAGCAGTGACGTATTTAGAGGCAATCCGTCAGGGATTGTGGGAAGAGATGGAGCGCGACTCGCGCGTCTTCGTGATTGGCGAAGACGTGGGCGTGTATGGCGGCGCGTTCAAGGTGACAGAGGGCTTCCTGCAGCGCTTCGGCACGGAGCGCGTAGTCGACACGCCGATCTCCGAGATGGCGATTGCCAGTGCGGCCTATGGCGCGTCGCTGACCGGACTCCGGCCGGTGGGCGAGTTTCAGTTCATGGACTTCATCAGCTCGGCCCATTCGCAGATTGTTCAGATTCTGGCCAAGAGCAACTACCGCTGGGGCGCGCCGGCGCCGCTGGTGCTGCGCGGACCTTCCGGCGGCGGCGTGAGCGGCGGACCGTTCCACTCGCAGAATCCGGAGATGTTCTACGTACACACGCCGGGGCTGAAGGTGATCTGCCCGGCCACGGCGCGCGATGCGAAGGGGCTGATCAAGTCGGCCATCCGCGATAACAACCCGGTGCTCTTCTTCGAGCACAAGTATCTCTACCGGCGCGTGAAGGAAGAGCTGCCCACCGAGGACTACACGGTCGAGATCGGAAAGGCGCGCATCCACCGCGAAGGCAAGCATGTTTCGGTGATCACCTACGCGGCCATGGTCTATGTGGCCGAAGAGGCCGCGCACATCCTGGCGAAGGAAGGCATCGAGCTGGAGATTCTGGACCTGCGCACGCTGCTGCCGCTGGACAACGCGGCGATTGCCGCGACAGTGGAGAAGACCAATCGCGTGATCATCCTGCACGAAGACACCAAGACCGGAGGCATCGCGGGCGAGATCGCGGCCATCATCAACGAGGAGGCCTTCGACGCGCTGGACGCGCCGATCACGCGCATCGCCGCGCTGGATGCGCCGGTGCCGTTTGCGCCGCCGCTGGAGAAGGCGTTCCTGCCCAAGGTCGAGGATGTGGTGCGCGAGGCCCGGCGGCTGATGGCGTATTGACAGGGTGCGCTGGGCGACGGCCCGCGACACCTTATGATCGAAATGAAGGCTTTAGCGGCACAGCACGCCGCGTGAATGGGAAGGCGGAACAGAGAACATGCCGACAGACGTCGTGATGCCCCAGATGGGCGAGTCGATCTTTGAAGGGACGATCACCAAGTGGCTGAAGAAGCCCGGCGATACGGTGCAGCGGGATGAGCCGCTGTTTGAGATTTCGACCGATAAGGTAGATGCGGAGATTCCTTCGCCCGCCAGCGGCACGCTTTCTGAGATCAAGGTGGACGCAGGCAATACGGTCCAGATCAACACTGTGGTTGCGGTGATTGGCGAGGGCGATGGCGCGGTCGCGTCCAAGTCTGCCGCTGCGGCGCCTGCACCCGCGAAGCAGGAAGCTCCCAAAGAGTCCCAGAAGCCGGAAGCGCCGAAGGCTGCACCAGCACCGGCTGCGCCCGTGGAAGCAGCCGCCTCCAGCGGCGGCGGTACGAACGTTGTCATGCCGCAGATGGGCGAGTCCATCTTTGAGGGCACGATCACCAAGTGGCTCAAGAAAGTCGGCGACAGCGTCCAGCGCGACGAGCCGCTGTTTGAGATTTCGACCGACAAGGTGGATGCGGAGATCCCCTCGCCCTCGAGCGGTACTCTCTCTGAGATCAAGGTCGAGGCCGGCAATACCGTCCAGATCAATACCGTGGTCGCGGTTATTGGCGGCGGCGCGGCCAAGGCAAGCGCTCCAGCAGCCGCAGCACCGGCTCCCGCGCAAACACCAGCCGCGCAAACGCCAGCCGCAGCAGCACAGCCCGCTGCTGCAGCTTCGCATGGAGAGCGCCTGCGCTCGTCGCCATTGGTGCGCAAAATTGCGAAGGAGCATCAGGTCGATCTGCGGCAGGTACCCGGCACCGGCTCGACCGGCCGCATCACCAAAGACGACATCCTGCAATATGTAGAAAAGGGAGGCGCTGCCCAGGCTCCCGCGGCCGCTCCGCAACCCGCAGCCGCTGCTGCGCCAAAGCCTGCTGCTGCCCCGGCCGCACCCGGCCCGCAACCCGGCGACCTGGTGCCGCTCACGCGCATGCGCTCTATCATCGCGCAGCGCATGATCGATTCGAAGCGGACCAGCGCGCACGTGCACACCGTCTTCAAGGTGGACATGACGCGCATCGTGAAGATTCGCGAAAAGGAAAAGGCGAAGTACGAGCAGCGCAACGGCGTCAAGCTCACCTACATGCCGTTCATCACGCGCGCGGTGGTCGCAACACTGCGCAAGATGCCGATCGTCAACGCATCGTTGGAAGGGGATGCCATCCGCTATCACCAGAACGTGAATATCGGTATCGCGGTAGCGCTCGATTGGGGATTGATCGTCCCAGTCGTGAAACAGGCGGAGGAGAAGAGCTTCCTCGGCCTCGCCCGTGCCATTGCCGATCTCGCTGAGCGAGCTCGCTCCAAAAAGCTGAAGCCGGACGAAGTCGGATCGGGCACCATCACAATTACGAATCCTGGCATCTTCGGTGAGCAGTTCGGCACGCCGATCATCAACCAGCCGGAGTCGGCAATCCTCGGCGTGGGCGGCCTCTTCAAGGAACCAACCGTACTCACAGACAAGGATGGCAATGACTCGATTGCGATCCGGCACGTGATCAGACTCACGCTGGGCTTCGATCACCGCATCATCGATGGCGCAGATGCCGGCAAGTTCATGGCTGAGCTGAAGAAGTACCTGGAGAACTGGTCGGAAGACATCGGCTGATCCAGCGCGATAAACACAAAATGGCGGGCCTTCGGGTCCGCCACTTTTTTCGTTCAGCAATCGTCATCCCGTCCGGAGCGAAGCGAAGTGAGCGATCTGCTTTTCCCTGTAATCAGCAGAGATGTGAATCAAAGCCGCTTCTTCGCTTCAAGAACGCGCTGTACCGCTTCATCCGCCGTGTCCCCCACTGCAGAAAGATGGCCCATCTTTCGCCCCGGACGCGGCGTGTGCTTTTCATACAGATGCAGCCGCACGCTATCCACTTCGAGCGCACGATCGAAACGCGGCTCGCCCTCGGCCCATACATCGCCGAGAAGATTGACGATCGCCGCGGGCCGAAGCACGTCTGTATTGCCCAGCGGAAGATCGCACACGGCGCGCACATGCTGCTCGAACTGGCTCACGACGCAGGCACGCTCGCTTGCGTGATAGCTGTTGTGCGGGCGCGGCGCAAGCTCATTGACAAGCAGCTTGCCGTCTCGGGTGACAAACATCTCGACCGCGAGCACTCCTTCCAGCGCGAGCTTCTCTGCCAATGAGCACGCGAGGCGCTGGGCCTCTTCCTCCATCGCCGCCGGAATGGACGAAGGAATCACGCTCCACGCCAGAATCTGATTCTCGTGATGATTCGTCGCGGAAGGAAATGACTTGAGCGCGCCCGAGGGAGTGCGCGCCACCATAACGGATATCTCGCGGTCCAGTGCAATGGCCTGTTCGGCAATCGATGGACGCTGCCCCAGCGCGCGCCACGCCAGCTCGGCGTTTTCCCCGGAACGCGGCGTGATACGGATCTGGCTGCGCCCATCGTAACCGCCGCGCGCACTTTTTACGAAGCAATCGCGGCCAAAGGCGTCGAGTGCCGCGCGCATCGTGTCGAGCGATCGTACCGAACGGAATGGCCCGACCGGAAACTGGTGCGCAGCCAGCCATTCCTTCTGCGCGATGCGGTCCTGAATGATGCCCAGCAGTGCCTCTCCCGGCCGAACCGGAGCGTAGCGCTGCGCCGCGCGAAGCGTATCCAGCGAGAGCTGCTCGATCTCCAGAGTCACCACATCGCAGCCGCGGGCAAGATCGGCCGCGACCTTCGCATCATCCCATGCACCCTGAAAGCAGGCGTCCACAACAAATCTCGCCGGGCACGACGGATCGGGATCCATCACCTGAATGCGATAGCCAAGCGAACGCGCCGCCATGGCCGTCATGCGGCCAAGCTGGCCGCCGCCCAAAATGCCGATGGTTGCGCCGGGAAGGATCGCGCTCACTGCGGCAGCTCTTCTGCGAGCACCTCGCGCATGCGTCCTTCGCGCCAGCTCTTCAGCCGCCCGCGTAATTCAGGGTCGCCGTTGGCCAGAATTTCGATTGCCAGCAGCGCCGCATTCGCAGCGCCAGGACGCCCGATCGCCAGCGTGCCCACCGGAACACCCTTCGGCATCTGCACAATCGAAAGCAGCGCGTCCAATCCCTGCATGGAGGTCGCCGGCACCGGCACGCCAAGCACTGGCACCACTGTTTTTGCAGCGAGCATTCCGGGCAAATGCGCCGCGCCTCCCGCAGCCGCAATGATCACTTTCAACCCCCGGCCTTCCGCCTCACTCGCATATTGGAAAAGCAAATCCGGCGTGCGATGCGCGGAGACGATACGGGCCTCGTAGGCTATCTCAAATTCGCGCAGCAGCTCGACGCACGGCTCCATCGTCGCGTAGTCGCTTCTGCTGCCCATCACCACACCCACCACGGTTGAGCGCGCCATCGTCGCATTATAACGGCGGCCCCTAAAGTGACTATTTCAACGCGGCCTGAGCCATTCCACAGCAAGCTGCAGCAGCGTGAACAACAGCCCAAAGGCGCCGGCAAATCCCTTCACCCGCTGCACGCTCAGCTCATGGCGCTCCACACGCTCCTCCAGCAGGCTCAGGCGTCCCGGCTGGCCATCCCCCAGCAGCGACGCCATTTGGCTTTTCACAACGCTCAGGTCAGCCAGCACCTGGGCCTCAAACGTACTCATCATGTCCTTCACTCCACGGGTCTCGAGCGTTTTGCACTCATTGCATTGCTGCGTTCACAAAAATGGCGCTGGAAAAGCGCGAGTAGTTGGGCGGCGTGGCGCCGTCATACATGCGGACGTAGTAGCGCTCCACCGGCGCCTGGCGGACGACGGTGAATGCCGTCACCGGGCTGCGCAGCACCAGGTCGGCGCCATCGCCCGCTCCGAACTTCCAGTCGCTGCGCCGTACCTCGAATCCGCCGCCGCTCGGTGGTGTCACACCCGCCTGCACCTGAATCTGCGTGGTAGTCACGCTGCTCACGACCAGGTCGCGCAGCGATGCCAAAGCATTCGGAGCCGCCAACGCGGTTGTCGGCAGCCATGCATTCGCGGGCGCACCCTCCCTCATCTTCAGGGAAAGCGCCTCGGCCCACTCATTCGCGAACGCCACCGTGTATCGCAGCAGTTCCGGAGCGCAGGATGTCGCGCGAATCTCGACGCTGCGCACCAGCAGCCCAGTCGAAATATCCGCCGACGGCGCTTCCACCTCCAGTAGATCGCCGGGCCACACATCTGCCGTCTGCTGCGGATTCCAGCAGGCGTACGTTCCCTTCCACGCTCCGTCAGCCCACGTTGACACCGAGAGCAGGGCAAGCGCGGCATTCTCGCAATCGGCGGAAGTGCGCGTCACCGGCTCTTCCGCGACGAGAATCAGGCTGCTGACAGGCGATGCCCCGGCAATGGCTATGCGTGCGACTGCCCGCCCGCCGATTCGATAACAAGCTCGGATAATCGTGCCCGCAACAGGCACGTATCCCGGATAAAAGCTCACCCTTCCAGTGCTCGAAACCTTCGCCTGCGAAGTCTGCGCGCTGGCTCCCAGGCGCTGCGTCGCGGCCGCCGAACCCGTCGGCGTGCAGCTCACCCATACGTCACCGGGCCGCGTCAGCTCAAAGCTCGCGACGCTTCCCAGGAAAGTCACGCTGTCGACCACCACCGGTATGCAGCTTGCCGGCGCCTGGTTTACCGAGCCGTCGTACAGCACGACGACAGGGAACTGCGCGCCGCCGGTCGTCTCCTGCAGCTCCAAAACCAGGTCGGCGCCCGCACTCAAAGTATCCCCGCCCAGCGAGACCGGACCATGTGCGCTGCCGGCGCTATAACTCTGCAGCGCGCGCTGCCGGTCCTTGCAATGGAAGCGCAGCCGCAGCGTGTATGTATGGCCGGTCTGTAGTGTTGCCGTCGCGCCTGCTTCCGCTCCCAGCACCATCGGCGCCACCACTGTGCTCGTGCCGTTCGGCCGAACATGGAATCCGGCAATCAGATTCGTAGCGCTCACATTGCCGGAAGCAAGCGCGGCGAAGTAGCCCTCGCCCAGTCCATCCACTTCCAGCCCGCTCAGCTCCATCAGCAGCACGCCGCCCATCTCTACCGCATCTATCGCTGTCACGCTGCTGGTCCCGCCGGCGCCTTGTCCACCGCCCAGCGTCACCCGCGCGAGGTCAACGAAATGTGGCCGCCTCCATCGACAGCCGTCCATCTCTGTGGATCGAGACTGCTGCCCCCAAACGTGTCGAACAGCAACGTCGCCTTTTCCAGCAGCGGCGTTTCGCCGAGCTGGAATGCCGACGTAATCCCGTCTCCCTGGAAAATTTCGGTGACGTACGCTTGCGGCTCTTCCTTCCCGCACACCGTCACGTCATTCACGGCCAGCCGTGCGCGCTCGCCACGAAATGCGCCGCGGTCGAAGCTTCCATCGCTCTCCGCCAGCGTGTGTACCTGGTCGCCGATGTTCTCGAAGATCACCGCGTCGTTCACAACCCGATACGACGCGCGCGCCGCATTGGCAAGAGCCCCCGTATTCTCCGACCAGCTCTTGCCCGCCAGCGGCTGAAATCCGCCAATAGCGGTCGCTGTGGCATCGCCGCTCACCGGCACCACCTGTCCCGTGGCGCGCCCCATCATCTTCGTCAACAGATCGCCCGCCGTGGTGGCGACACACTCAATCGTCTTCTCGCTCACTCGCGCGTCGAACAGAATGTCATCGCTCAGGCATGAAACCTGCAACACATACGCGGGTCCTGTCGTGCCCATCCCTGCATACACGCGCGCTGGCGCGGCGATCGCATAGCCGGTAAAAAGAACCGTCCCGTTATCCGCGCTCACCACAACTCGGCCGCCGCTCGCCGGAACCGCCAAACCGTCCTGCACCAGATTCAAAGTGCAGCTGCTCGGCTTGTTCAGCTTGCGCTCGATCGCCAAAGGCTCAGCGCCGCTCAGTGACTGCGTGTAATCCAGTGCGCCATTCCCATCAAGATTGTCGATCGTGACCTTCACGCTCTCCTTCTTTCTTGTTCGACAAAGTCGTCCGGCAAGCTTGCGCTGTGCAGACTTTTTGCAGAGACCGCATCACATCTGCGCATTCGCGCACGGCAGGTATGTGCGGTAGCAGCACGCCTGTGCGCCATCGACAGGATCGACAACCGGTAGCGCGATGAATCGCCCAGTCAGCAGCACCTGCGTAAGCGGCGCAGTCAACGGCGCCATGCTCTCCGAGGGTCCGCCCGCCGTCTGCAGCCGCGGATAATAGAAGAACAACGCATCGCCCTGCTCTCCCGGCATACAAAAGAGCCCTGACCACTCCTGAAAGAACGTGCCGCCTTCCCGGTCCTGCAAGGCAACGATCGTCTGCGCCTGCATTCCTTGCGCCGGAACGCCGGCCAGCAGCGGCTCCGCAAGTTGCAGCCCTGCCGCCGTCACCGCCGTCACCCGTCCGACATTCAGCGTCATCCGTCGTATCCAGTGAACGTCGCTGCCGATTGCAGTTGCGACATAGGCAGCCGACGCGCCCGCGCCCACATACCCCGTCTGCCCGTTGTAATCCGAATCCACCGCGATCATGTCCCCGGCCTGGATCGTGCCCGCCCCATTCGGCGTGCTTAGAAACGTAGCCGTAGAGCTGGCCGCCGTAATCGCTGTCGGATTCGTACCCGCCTTCAGCACATTCATTTGCTGTGAGCCGCAGCTCAGCGCCATCGTCAGCTTCGACCAGCGCTCAAAGCTCATGCTCACCGTCGCGCCCACGCTCTGCCGCCCCTGCAGCAGCACCGTTCCCGGAGCGCCGCTTTCCACCACGTTGAGCTTCGTCTCAGAAGTGCGCGTAAACCCGCCGATCCATCCCAGATCCACCCATGGGGCCGGAGGCGCGTCCGGATCGAATGCGGCTACTGCTGTCGCATCGAAGGCCGTGGGCGTCGCCGTCAGCCGATTCACCGGAGCGAAGTATCCGCGGACGCGCCGCACCGTCGGCGGCAGGCCGGGTTGCATAACCAGTGCTGGCGTGCTCATAGCTCTCCTGCCTCCTCGTAGCTCACCACCGTCATCTCCGCCTTGCGCACCAGGCGGTCGCGCTCGCGCACCACAGGCGCAAACACCGGTCCTGCCCAGAACAGGCGCGTGCCCATCGCAGCGGGCGGCGTCAATGTGTAGTCGGTCTTCTGTACCTGCTGCGGTTGCAATATCGACAGCAGCTCGGCATCCATCGCCGTCAGCAGCGTTCCGCGGTCCAGACCGCCGGCAGAAGCCGTCCCCGCCGTCTGGTACTGGATCTCGCAGGTTTGTTCCGTGCGCGCCAGCGCGTGCTGCTCATCCACCGTCGCCTTGGTCCAGCGCAGCACGAACACGTTGTCCGGCGCCACCGCGGCAAAGCTCTCGTTCTCCTCCACCAGCACGCCCGGCCGCCACACGCCGCGCACCAATACCTGCCGTGCAGGATTCAGCGCCTGCAGCCGGTCACGCAGCGCTACGTAAAAAGAATCACGCGCCTTCTTCATTCGGTTCCTTTCAATAGGTCTGCGTTGCAGCTTCCCGCAGCAGCACCCGGTACACGCAGGCCAGCCCCGCGGCGCTGGTAAAGGAAACGCCTTCGATCAGGAAGAAGTCCTTGCCGACCGTGATGCCCAACCCCATCGCGAACAGCACCTCCGCCGAGGTAAGGCCAAGCTGCGACACCTGCGCCTCCACCGCGGAAGCGGAAATCAGCAGCTCATACTTCGCCTGGTTGCCATCCGTAACCGTCACGCGCACCTTGCGGAATGCCGCAGGTGACAGTGGCAAATCGGCAAACCCGGCCGTTGGAGCTCCCAGTTGTTCTCCAATCGCGCTGCTTGCCGCTACCGGCATGCGCAGCAATGCCACCGATCCGCCAAGCGAGCGCAGCAGTGCATCTGTCATTCGTTGCCACCCCCCTTGTCCGCTCATGGTTTATCCCAGCCTCGAAGCCACATACGGCCGCAGCAACTGCTGCACCTGCGCATCCATCAGCGAATTCGAGAAGTACTGCATCCACATCGTGTCCATCTTGCTGGACTTCACATTCAGCCCCGGCGTCGCCTGCGCATTCTTCACCAGTTGCGCGCACGCAATCTTCACCGCCTGCGGCACAGCCGCGCATCCCGCCGTATAGGTCACTTCGACCTCGCTGTACGGCAGCCCCAGCACGTTGTAGGGCAGCGTCAGCTCGCCCGTGTCGGGCATGAAATCAATCGACGCCGGATCCACCTGCGTCCACGCTCCCGGCAGCGAGAATGCATAGGCCACCGCATCCAGTCCGACCGGCCACAGCTCGCCCCGGCGCGGTCGCGTGTATCGTCCGCGCACCGTCAGCAGCGGAATCGTCGCGGGCGCCACCGCCAGCAGCGGCAGATAACTCAGCCGCACCGTCTGGCTGCCCTCCACGATGCGCATGCGCTCCACATACTGCGTCGCCAGCACACTCGCCCGCCGGCAGTACGCATCGATCATCCCGGATGCCAGCGCCACCCAGTCATCGGTCGTGTCGGGCGCCAGACCATAGCTCTCGTACTCCGTCGTCTCTAAGTAGGCCATCCGCATCTCTCCTCATCCGCAGTCTTGTGCTGCGCCGCGTAGTCGCATCCCCGGCATCGTTCCACGCGAAAAGGGGCGGCAGCACACCGCCCCTCTCACGCCACCTACCGATCGCTGCCCAGGTTCGAGCAGCGTTCGTGGTTTACCGCTGCACCGTCACCTGCGCATGTGCATAGCTCGCGCCCTTCACCACCAGGCCGCCAAACTTCACCACCACATACTGCGAAGCCAGCGAGTTCGGCAGGCCAAGCTGGAAGATGCGCGGAGCAGCATCGCTCAGCCAGTGGTACTCGATCAGGTCCTCGGTCACGATGTACGCCGGAAGCGACGCGCTGCCCGAGCCCGGTGTGCCGGTGTAGCTCAGTGCCCACTCCGGAATCAGCGGCAGCTCGCCCGCCTGGGTCGACAGCGTCTTCACCGTGAAGCCGCCGTTGATCTCGCGCGAATTCAGCACCACATTGAACTCGGTCTTCATTTCGCGGTCGATCAGGTCCAGCAGCACCGGGTTGGCATAGATCGCGGTCGGACGGACGGCGAAGTTGGTGTTCGACACCATCTGCGCAATCTGCGACTTGATCCCGTCCACGATGCTCTCCGTCGCCGTGATCGTGGCCTCATTGCCGCCAGCCGCGATCTGACCCGCCGCGCCAAAGTACTGCGTCGTGCTCGGCGCAGTCAGTGACGTGTCGTTGCCGTTCCACAACGCGACATCATGGGTGTGCAGCACGCCATCCACTGTGTCGATCAGGTCCTTCGCCTGCAGATACGCAAACTGCTTCTGCTGGGCGCCCAGTTCCATATCGAACAGGTTGTAGTTGAGCTGTGCCACCAGGCCCTTCAGCGGAACGCTGCGCTCCACGCGTGTCGGTGTGACCAGCGAAGGCGTGATGTTGCGCGGATCGACAAAGCCGGCCGTCCCCGGGTTCGGGATCGCTGTCTGTTCGAAGTAGCGCGAGGGATGTCCGGTGGCCGGCACCTGCTTGATGCGCTGCCCGAACATGCCGCGGCGGCGGACCAGGTCGGTGATCTCGGTCTGATAAAACGGAACCTCCACCGCGCCGGGCCCGATGTAGTCAGCCGCCGAGTGGATATCGAGAAACTGTGCGTTCATGGTTCTTCCTTTCGCTCATAAAGAGCAATGCCTGTTACGAAACACAAAAGGCGCTGCCAGATTCGGCAACGCCCAACGAATAACTCGCCATCCCGGCCCTTCACATTCGTCATCCCGACCGGAGCCGTCACGCGCAGCGTGACCGCGAAGTGGAGGGCTCTGCTGTTCCTCTTCCTCCACCGGTGCTGCAGCCGCTTAAGCCAGCGCGCCGGCGCGAATCAACTGCGCCTTCACCGCAACCCGCTGCTCCAGGCTCAGCCCGGTCAGCGCGGCATCCAGCGATCCCGCTTCCAGCCCGTCCACGCTGCCGATGCCCTGCTTGGCCAGCAACTGCATGGTCGCCACCGGCAGCGTCTTGCGTCCGTTCGCTGCCACAGCCTGTGCCTTCAGCTCCGCAATCTGCTGCTCGGCCTCTTCCAGCTTCCGCTCCAGGTCGCGCTGCCGCGCATCCGCCGTCGCATCCACCGTCGCGACGATCTTCGCAACGTCTCCGGTCATCGCCGCCTGCCGCTCTTCCAGCCACGCCACCGTCTTCTCCAGCCGGTCGGCCGCAGCCTCCAGGCGCTCCGCAGACTCCATCTCACGTCCGTTGTTTTCGTCCATTCTTTCCTCGCTTTCGCACTGCGCTTGTTCCTGCGTCCAACTAAGCTCGGCGTGCTGCCAGTGCCTGCCTTGCTTCACTGCCGGGTTTCGCTGCGCGCAAACGGAACGACGTCCGTCCGTACGCAGCCTTCTCACGCAGCAGGATCGCTGCGCCCGTAAAGGTCACCTTCGTCAATCGCCACACCGCCGCCCGCATGTCTTCCACATGGGCATCCGCCAGTTCGTAGCTCATGCCCATCTGCTCAGTCGGAATCGTGCGCAACTGTTTCTCCACCTCGGGAAAATCCCGCGCGAACAGGTATCCCGCCACGCGGATCTCGCTGCTCACCCCTCGTGAGCTCACAATCTCCGCGTCCGTGATAATGCCGCACTTCCGCCGCGCATCGTGACCGTCCCAGCCAGGACAGAAATCCACCGCCATGCCCAGCAGCGATGGAAGCGCCGCATCCGCCGCCGCCCGCGTCAGAATCACCCGCCGGCCCCGCGATCCCGAAGGAGCGCGATCGCTCGGCACGTCTACATACGTCAGCACGCCTTCGAACGGCACCCGGTTGGGATGGTTCCGTACCAGCGGCATGGTCACCGCCATTGCATCCAGCTTCATTCGTTGTCCCCGCCCTCCTGCATCTCCTGCGTGATCTCCTCTGCCGGCCCCTGCTCCGGACTCGGCACCGCTCCCAGTCCGCGCAACGCCCTCACCTCGCTCACCGTCAGCACTCCTGCTTTCAACAACTCCATCTGGATCTGCAGCTCCGTCATTTCATCGCGCGACTCCAGCTCCGTAAACCGGAACTCGAATTCGCGCCAGCCCAGCCGTTTGCGAAAGACATCGCGCGTGATGTGCTGCTCCAGCAGCCGCGCCACCGGCACAATCGCGCCGCGGAATGCCTCATCGCCAAACTCCGAAGAGCTCGCCCGGTTCACATCGTTCTCCAGGCCGAGCAGCATCGGCGGCAATCCAAACGCATTCGCCACCATGCGGATCAGGAACGTCTGCCACTCCATCCGCAGATCGGCGTCCGTGCCGCTGCCGAAGCGCAGCACCTCCGGCTTCTGCTCCGTGCTCAGTACCGGCACCCGCCCCGTGCCCTCGATCTCGTCCTGCCACCAGCGGATCAATCGTTCGTGCTCAGCAGGTGTCGCCTCGTTCAGCCACAGCGCATACTGCACCACCGCATTGCTCGCCAGCTTGCCCGCGAACCGCTGCGCGCTCAGCAGGCTGTTCACCGTCTCGAACGCAACTTCCAGCGGTCCTAATCCGAACGGCGTATGCGTCCGCGGATTCATCCGGATGTACATCAACTGGTCATCATCGAGCGGAATCGCCTTCTCCGGACTCTGCAGCAGGCTCGCCTGCGCATAGCGCGGCACATCGCTGCCGCCTTTCCACTTGGGATTGATCCGGATGGTCGCGCCATCCACCGGCCACAGCGCCACCGGCCGCTCCGCATCGCCGGTCAGCTCCATCTCGATCGCGCCGAAGCCGCCCACCAGCATGTCTTCGAGCACCTGCTCCAGCAACGTGCGCAGCGAGTCGGCCTCGTTCGGCTCCTCCAGGGACCGCCGCAGCGCCGTCATCCGCTCCGCTGCGTCCGCCGGCACGGCGCAATGCGCGTGCACACGTACCTGCCACTGCATCGCCGCCACCCGATCCTTAATAAGGTTGATCGCGCGCCGCACCACCGGAGTTTCGGCAAACCGCCGCAGGTTCTCCGGCGTCGGCTTGGGCAGCAACGCCTGTCCCGCGTGATAGGTGTTCAGCATCAGCGGCAGTGTCTGGGTCTGCCGCGGCAACGCAGCCGCTTCACCGCCCGCGGCCATCGCACTCACTTTGCGCCAAAGATCACGCACATTCGATTGCACACTCATCCGCCCTCGCTCCCCCTGGTTTCATCTGTCGGTTCCCTGTCGTTCCCGGTTCCACGTCTCACACCGCAAAAGAAAAAGGGCGAAGCCTATAGCTTCACCCTCGTGTCCATCGCAAACTGTTCAGTTACGTCAGCCGGGTGCCCCATCCTGGCCGGAGGCCAGGATGGGCAGTATCCCGTAGTCGCGAAGCGACCTCCGACTTTCTTCCGCTACACCCGCAGCTCCCGTCGCGCCGTCTCCGCCACCCGCCCCAGGTCCGCCGCCGTCAGCACACGGATCTGCTCGCGCTCCATCGTCTCCACACCAAATCGGTACGCATCCTCTTCCTCGCCGGCGACCTCGCGCAGCGGCTCCACAATCGCCGTCAGCTCCAGCGTCGCCTGCTCCACACGTGCCACACCCTCCATCAAATCGCCTGCGGAAAACGCCAGCACCTTCGCGCTCTCCATATCGCCTCCCAGCGAGATCGCCTGGAACATCCGCACCACGCCATTCGGCCGATAGCCGCAATCAATGCGCAGCGGATCGCCGGGCCGCGTATACCGCGCCGCCTGGATCCTCCGCTGCATCAGCTCCCACACACCCGCCCGCTCAAACTCCGTGCGCATCCGCGCCACCAGCGCCGCACGACCCTTCGCCCGCGTCTCCCGCTTCCGCTTCGCAGTCAACACATACAACGCCATCAGGCTTTCCAGCTCCGTGGCAAACGACTCCGCCAAGCACGCCTTCGACTCGCTCAACTGCACCGCATTCGACAGCGCATCCTCAAGCGACGCTACTCCCGCCCGCGCGTCCTCGGCCAGCCGCCGTCCAATCTCCGCCTCGAGCGCCTCCAGCATCCCCGTATCGGCATCCGGATCTACGCAGCGCACGCGGCTCCAGTCGCGCGTAAAACGCACCGCTGCCCGCGCGTCTTCGCCTCGCAGCAGTACGCCAATATTGACGAACTCGTTCTTCACCGGGTCCGGCACATACCGGATCAGCGAGAACTCACACCGTTGCCGCGTCGCACATCCGACGTCATCCCTGCCTAACACCGCGTCCACTGTCAATGCTCAACCCGCTTCGCAACGCCTTCTCCAGCCTCAAGCAATATCCCACCCAACCACATTCTTCCACCCACACAACCTACATCACCAGCTTGCCCGCACCCGTTTTCGACCTCCACTCCCCCTTTGGGAATGGTTCCGCAAAGATCGCCAGCGCCACTTCGGCAGCCTGTCTCCCCCAGTTCGGAAAGGGTCTCCGGTCGGACTCGCGAAATCCATCGATCAGTTCCCGTATCCTGCCGCGCCGCGCCATCAGCGCCTCCACCAGTCTCTCCAGCTCCGCAGTATCGCCGCCGTACCACTCCGGCGGAATCGATTCCGCCGCCGACCACACCGTCTGCAACTCCATCTTCTCCACCCGCCCCAGCCACGGCTCAAAGCTCTCCCATCCGGTCACCTGTTCGTATACCAGGTTGCTCCGGAAGACGCCGCGCAGCGGTGCATCGATCAGCTTCCACTCCCCCGCATTGAAGCAATATCCCTGATCGATAAACGTCGCCGTATACCGCCGCTCGCGCGGGCGCTTGCCAAACACCGCCTGCCGCCCATTCACATTGGACGTCCACTTATCGATCACCAGCATCCCCGCAAACTCACGCAGATTCTTTATCTCCGCAAGCTGCGCCTCCGGCAGCGTATCCACCACCTGCCCCGGCATCAGGCCGCCCACAAACCGCGATCCGAAATGCAATCCTGCGCGGCAGCGCTCGCGTCCGCCCGGCGCGCGTCCACTCGGCAACTGGATCAGCAGCTCCGGCGTATTCGCAATCAGCCACTCCGTCACTTCCACCACATCGCTCGCCGGCACCGTCAGTCCGACGCTCGCCGCCAGCCGCGTCGCCAGATACTCATTCGCCAGCACCCGTGTGTGCTGCGGGTTGTTCTGGAACTTCACCACCCACAGGTTCTCGTCCGAACCCAGCATCAGGTGACTCTGCGCCCCGCCCCGCATCGCCCGAATCTGCTGCACCGCCAGCACCGCCACGCGCCATTCTCCTCGCAGCGATTCTACCGGGCGAAGTATCTGGGTCGGGGAATAGCGCCCCTATTCCCTGTTCCCTCAACGATCCCGCGCCGCTAAGGCGATCCCCATCGCCATCACCAGGTCATCATGCTGCCCCTGCGCCGCGCCCGTCCGGCCTCGCTCATCGCGCACAAACGTCTTCATCTCCCGCAGCAGCCGCGCGCTCATCACGCCCTGCGCTCCCTCGGCCATCATCTGCTCCACCTGCTGCAACACCCGCGGCCGCGACATCGCCGTCGTAAGCCAGCCCGCCTGCCCATCCTGCTGATACAGCCGGTCATAATTAAGCGCGGTTTGCAGATAGGCAATCACCGCTGCGCCATGATTGTTCCGCTCCACAATCATCAGCGCGCTGTTGTACTCGCGCGCCAGCGCCGCGGCTCGCTCGGACAGCTCCATCAGCCCGCATCGCCCCTGGAACTCCGCGCACTGTAGTCCAGTCGCCGCGTCCAGCACCTGCATCGCACCATAGTCGCCTTCACTGCCGCCGCCCGCCGGATCCACCGCCAACAGGTACTCGCGCCCTGGCATCGGCCCCAGCCACACCTCCAGCGCGCCGGCCCAGCGCCTCTCCACCGGCAGCGGAAGCTCCCGCATTCGCCGGTCAATCGCCTCCACATCGAATACGCAGCTTCCGCTCGCCAGAAAGCAATCATCCTCACTCTCCGGATATTCCTGCCGCGCCAGCACTCCAAACTGCCGCTGCAGCCGTCGTCGAAACGCAATCTGCTCGCGCGTCAATCCATGCGCCGCCGCCAGCGCCTGCTCTTCCTCCGAGGCCGCATCTTCCCCCGACTGCAGGCAGTAGCTGTCCTCCCACCACCACGGAAAGAAATGCCGCACCCACCCGTTCTCTTCCGCGCTCCTCCACGCTTCATAGAAGCAGCCATGCGCGCCCTGCGCCGTTGACTCCAGCACCACCTCGCCGCCTCTCGCCGGCATCGTCGCCAGCAATCCCGCCAGCGTCGCCTGCGCATCGCCCCGCCATCGCGCCACCTCAGAGCAGTGCAGGTTCTGCACCGTCAGCCCGCGTCCCGCATTCGGATCGGCCGCTGTCTCCACGCGGTACTCGCTGTCCAGTTCCGGAAATGCCAGCGACCGCGCATTCGCCCGTGACGTCCGCAGCGCACCCTCACGCAACTCCTGCGGCAGCAGATCGTAAAACCGCCGCACCACGCGGAAGATCTCCTCCGCCGCCTCCTGCGTGTGCGCCACCTGCATGCTCAGCGTGCCCGGCTGCGTCACCGTCTTCAGAAAAAATCGCGCCGCCACCCAGGTGCTGATGCCCATCTGCCGCGCCTTCAGCACAATATTCGACCGCCCCCGCCGCCGCTCAAATTCCCGCTGCGCACGATTCGGCCGCAGCGGTGCGAACGCCCCCTCGCGCGTCCGCACCTTCAACAGAGCCGCGGCCAGAAAGATCCCCGTCGTCGTCCCTCCCACAGTCTCCGCCGGCTCATCCAGCAACCGCCCCAGCGTCGACAGCTCATTCAGATCGCTATACATTCCTCGATGTCATCTCCAATCCAATGACCTGTGATCCTGAGCGAAGCGAAGGCAGGCGATACGAAACAAGTGCCTCTATCTCGACTCGTCATCCCGGCCGGAGCCGATCACGGCCCGTCCTTACGCCATCAGATCCGCATTCACCTTCTTCAGCGCAGCCTCGATGCTCGGAAGGAAAGCGATGAAATCCTTCACCAGCTTCATCACGTCCTGCGTAACCGGCATCAGCGCTGCCAGGTCGGCAGCAACGTTCTCTCCACCCGTCGCCAGCACCGGCGCCAGCGGAACCGCAATCGCCTTCGCATCATCCACCAGCGTCGCCAGGTTCGACTTGAACTCAGGAGAGATCGCCTTCACATCGGCGATCACCTTGAGCACCTTGCCACCCACCGTCAACACATCCTCGGCGCCCTTCGCTATGTCCTTGGCCACCGTTTCCACACCATGACCGATCTCCGAAAAAACATGATTCATTCCCATCGACTTCCTCTTTTCTCTTCATCCGCATTCAGACCCGGAGGTCCACCACAAAAGCAAAAGCCCCGCGATTCGCTCGCGGGGCCACCTATTCCCTGATCCCTATTTCCTGATTTCCTATTTCCTATCCTTCTAATTCCCTGACCCTTCTATTCGTTCGTGACGCCAGACGAGTCCGCCAGCCACGCTGACTGCGCCGCCGAATACGTAAAGTGTTGCGAGCTGCACTTGCTCGCCGTCGTGCCGACACTGAAGAAGCCCCGCATATTCGCAGGGGCTGCCACTGTGTAACCGCCCGTCGCGTTCTGGCAGAAAGTCAGCGTCTTCTCTTGACCATCCACGCCCGCCGCCAGCGTAAAGCTGGTCACATTGCCGGTGAGGACGATGTAGCTCGCTCGGGTGGAGATTGAGAATTTCGGCGTCGCCGAGAAAGTTACCGTCTCAGAACTAGCCACCGTCTGTTGCGGAGTGTTACAAACCTCCGACACTCTGCCGGCACTATACATTAGGTCCGTGCTGCCTGCAGTTACCAGGAAATGCAAATAGCCAGGAATAGTGCCAAGATTTATATCCTGTCCGGAGCAAGTAACTATATTCACCGAATGAAGCATGGTGACATTGCTGTTGCCACCTTTGACGTAGAACTCCTGTCCGGCTCTGGCACCCACAAAGCCCCACATGCCCATGGGAGTGGTATCCGATGGATTGACATACTTCAGACCAGTAATGTTCATCACGTTGTAAGTTGGAGTTATGTTTACATTCGTGAGGGCAAGAGTAGTTGGCTCCCACCAACCTCCTCCTGCGATACCTTCTGTAGATATCGTCTGGTATGTTGCGTCGCGCACATTGCGTACGGAGGAGTTTCCTCCTTCGCTCATGATGTCGGCTGTCGCATAGGTGGGTCCGAAGACTCCAGCGTTATTGGAGAACCAGACATTACTGAGGTTGTCTTTACTCCCGTCGGCAAAATACTGATTACATTGCCCGGCAAAGCGTGCGCCACCTTGACCAGTATTGATCGTTACCGCATTCGAGCCGGTACAACTATTGTCGATAATGCCGCCGCTAACGGTGACAGCATCGTCGTTCGTCCAGAACCCTTCTAACCTGGTTCCATCAATGCGAACGTTGGTGTATGTATCTCCCGCTCCTGCGGCAAAAGGCTGCGCTATGCCTACCTGGCCAAGCTGCGGCCAGAGATGATCGTAGTGACTGTCACCCCCACTGCCGACGATGTCCGCAAGATGGTGATAGTTGTAGATGGTCGGAAGGTCTTGGAAACCATACGCCTCAATCCAGTCCCCCATGCCATCCAGGCCGCCCAACTCAATGCTGCCGTGCCAGCCATCTGCCGTAGTGGCAGTGATCTTGTAGTAGTGGGTGCCGGCGGCCAGCGTGCCGCCAGTTGTGCTCGGCGTCGGCGTAACTGTTCCGGGCGCCCCCGTTGTGGTCTGTGTCACAACATTGGTCACGATGCCGGCTGTGCCGGTCGCTCCAGTGTCCGTGAATGAGTTCGTGCTGCTGAGAAAGAAGGCGGATTCACCGCCCGCCGTCGAGCCGCGATAGATGACATACCCTGTGGCATTCGTAACCGCAGGCCAGGCCAGTGCTACCGAACCAGTAGATCCCGTTGTCGTCGCGCTAACTTCAGAGCTCGTCGCTGATTCATTGACGCCCTTATAGCTGCCAAAGACATACCACTCGTCATTGCTCGCCAGGCGACTGTGGAATATCTTGTCGTCCTGGCCAGCCATCTTGATGCCGTAGCCGCCAAAGTATTCAGCGTAGACATGCTCCACGATGCCGTTGGAGTTCATAAGCAGGCCAGTGTTGCCAGGTCCGCCGTTCAGATAATTAGGTGTATCGCCTGCGGCATTGGAACATCCCCCCGCCCCGCAGCCCACCAGGGTGAAATGCTGAACATGGGTAAAGCCGAGACTGTCCGTATGGCTCTGGCCGTCCGAGCACGTCAGGGTCATCGTGGTCGGCGCCGTTACCAGCGAATGATTGTTGTATTGCGAATGCCAGGTCGTGCCGCCATCGGCTTGGGGAACGCCCTCCCAATCCGACCCTGGAGCGAGTTGAAGCTGGTCGATCAGGAAGACGCCCTGCGGCCACTTCGCTGTGGCATGCTTCACCTTCCCCATCGCCAGATCGCACGCCATCTGGTTCGACATCGCCTGCGCCGCCGCCGCCGGAGTGGGGCCAAAAACTCCCCCGGCCCAACGCGGATCGCGCGGGTCGTATACCCCGGCATTCAGGTCGTCATTCCAGGCCACCTGCCCATTCGAACCCGTGACGGTGACGCCCTTCTCCGCCAGCGATACCGCGCCGCCGTCGCCCCTGCCCGCAATCACGTTCTGCGCCTGCGGCAGCTGCGCTCCGGAATGCGCGTCCACATATGCTTTGGTCGCCGCCTGCATCGGGCTCGCCGGATCGCTTGACAGGCTCAGCGCCCCGTTCATCGTGCCGCCCTTCAGTTGCAGAAAGCTTCCTTGCAGCGCCCCCTGCAGTGTGTTGATCGATGCATCCACATACTGCTGCGTCACCGTCTGCTGCGCCACCGCCGCCGGCACCACCCGCGCCCGCATCTCGGAGATCGTTGCCGTCGCCGCCTGCGGCACCACCCAGTACTCCTTCTGCACCGTGCCGTCGTTCATGTGGTACACGACCGTGTAGTAGGTCCCCTGCGGATTCGCACCCGCATTCGGCGCCAGCGTCATGCTCACACTGCCGTCCGGCGCAATCGTCGCCGTCGTGCTCCCCGCCGCAATTGCACTGCCGTCCACCGCGGTAAATGCCGGCCAGCTCACCAGCATGGTTCCCTGCGCCACCGTGCCGTCTGCCCTGTACACCACGCCCTGCACCGCCGTCGTCTGTACCGCCAGACCGCTCCCCGGCACCAGCAGCAACAGACCGCCAAGCAAAAGCACGCCACGTCCCCACCGGCACTTATCCACGCATCGATTCAGCTTCGCCGCCACTCTTCGCTCCCTCATTGCCTGCATCACTGTTGCCCGCATCGTTCGCGACCTGCTCTTCTGTCTTCGCGGCATCCGCTGCCGCTTCCCGCTCATCCTGCCGTCGCTTCAGCTCATCCATCAGCAGCTCGCTCAGGCTCTTGCCGCCCTGCTGCTTTGCCTGCTCCGGACCGCCATACTTGCCGAAAATAATCTCAAGCAGCATCTTGATCTTCGCTACGTCGGCGTCGATGGCTTTCGCAATCAGTGCATCGCAGATTTGCGGGTACGCCTCCCGGAACTCGCGGTCCGTATACTCGCGGAAGCCCTCTCCCGGTCTCATCTGCTTCTTCTCTTCAACGCCCGGCGCTGTGTTCTCTGCGACCGCCTCTCCTGTCGCAGCCACTGCTTTCTCGCTGTCTTCTTCTAACCCGCCCGCTGCCGCCTCAACATCAAGCAATACCTTCTTCGTTCCCACGTCCAATCCACATCCAAACCAGACAAAAAACAAAAGGGTGGAGCGCTCGGCTCCACCCCTCTTTCTTGTCTCAACTCTTAAGTTAAGAATATCAAGCGGCACAAAATTAACTGGCAATTTTTTGCTTGAATGTAACTCCTACCATTACCAGTAGTTAGCTCCCAGTCAGCTCTGCCCTGGGGATTGACACGGTTCAGCATGCGCCCGGAACCTGCATCAGCTTCAGCCGCAAAAACACCTCAGTCATCCGATCCAGTGCGTCCGCATACCGCCGTCCCACCGTCCGTATGCTCATCCCGGTCAGCGTAGCCGTCTCCGCCAGCGTGTACTCCTGCAGCGCAAGCCGCTTTACCAGCTCCCGCTCCACCGCATTCAGCTTTGTCAGGCACCGCTCCACATCGTGCACAAAAATCACCGAGTCCTCGAACGTATACCCATTCTTATGCGTGGCCCGTCCGCGAAACGAAAAATCTCCCAACAGCGCCGGCACTCGCCCGATCTCCATCGAGCGATACATATATCGCCGCAGCATTCCCTCGGTGTATTTGCGATAGAAGGCCAGCTCCGCCGCGGTCTCGCGCGCGGCCCCCGGCGTCGCCTGCTCGTGTTGCTGAGCAGCGCTCTTTGCCTGCACACACTGCACTACCAGGGCGGCGCTCACGCTGCACCCCCGCGCACCGCGCGCACGCTGTGCTTGCCGCGCGGTCTTCCGCGCCGCTCCTCCGGCATCGCTTTGGCGTGCTGTGCCAGCTTTCCAGCGCAGCAGTTTCCGTAAACATCTGCATTCTGTGTGCGGAACCAAAGGTTTCCGCACCCTTCACATACCTTCAATTGAACGCGCAAATACTCCATCGTTTCTCCAAGGCCCGTTTCAGGCTCGCCGTCGCACCCCATCTCTCAATGGAGCTGTCGCGGCAGGCTCGTTTTCTATGGACTGCTCTTTCGCGTCCGCATCGGACGTCCGGCAGTTTGTTTCGGCATGCCGTCGTATCTCCCATTTCGGGCAACACGCGGCACCCATGTGCGCGCAGATCGCTTCCAGGTGAAATGTCGCAATTTATTGCCGCTGATTTCGCGCGAACTCTCCTGCTGCCACAAAGGTGGTAACAACAGTTGTCTACTTCGCTAATCGAGGCAATTCCGCTATTGCAGGTGAAAGCAAGTGCGACTCTAAAGACAGAGATCGCCAGCGTCAACGATGCCGGCCTTGTTAGGAGAGTGCAGCGTGGCAGTCCATTCCCGAATGCCGATTACCACAGGAACCGCATACGGTTACGTTTCGCTGAGACAATCCTTCACTATGGCATCTTTATCTGCTGGCTAACTTTCCACAATGAACTTCACCCAACTGCAAGAGCGCCTCCGCCAGGAACTTCTTCGGCGGATCGATCGAGGCAGTGTGAATGGAGCTCTCCTCGCACGGCAGACAGGATTTCAGCCCTCGCACATCTCCAATTTTCTGCGCCGCCGCAGGACTCTCAGTCTCAGCGGCCTCGACCGCCTTCTCGCCGCGCAGATGCTCACCGTCGCCGACCTGCTCGCGCTTGACGACACATCCACACCGCGTGAGGGCATCCGGGGCACAACGCACACCACCGTTCCCGTTGTGACACCCGCTGCCGCCATCCACGACGCCGTGCCGCCCGCATCCGCAACTCTCGATCTCATTCAGTTGCCGCTCGGCCTGCTCGAGCACATGCGCACCCGGCGCGCCACCTCACGCCGCGGATGGTCCCGCTTCGTCTCCGTACGCGTTACCTCCCAGCAGGCCGCCGGCATGCAACCGCTGCTGCCGCCCAACACCATTGCCGTCATCGACCGCCACTACAACTCCCCGGTCGCTTATCAGCCGCCGCACCCATCCATCTTCGCCGTGCGCGTCGGCAACGCCCTGCAGTTCCGCCTCGCCGAATTCGAGAACAACCGCCTCATCCTCCGGCCGTTGGAGCTCGACGCCTCCGTGCAACTCCTGGCCCTCGGCCCGCACGAGGTGCCCTCCGACCTGATCATCGGCCGCGTCTGCCTCACCCTCGCCCCGATTCCGTAGCTGCCGTCAGTAGCAATGCGCAACCGCCGTCATCTCCACCAGACACGTGCGCGAACCGAAACCCCTTCCAAACTTCGTCATCTCGACGGACACGAAGCGATCTTTACAAACTTCGTCATCTCGACCGAAGCGCCGCAGATCCGGGGTCCCCGGCGACAGGTCTTCGTCAACGGGGTGGAAAGGCGCGAAGTGGAGAGACCTGCTGTTCTGCTCCGAAAAAGCGTGAGCAACCCAACGGGAGCGAACCTAACGGCGCGCGCCGGGTGCCATCCTACCGCCAGGTAGGGTGGGTGTATTCAGTTCGGAGCGAAGCGACTTCCTTCCTTCTTGTGATCGTGAACGGAACCAAAGATAGAGTGAGCGACCTGCTGCACGTATCGTTCAATATCGGCGCAAAGCGCCGCTCAACCAATAGGATCGCCGCACATGAATTGGCACGGGTCCGAAAACTCGTCATCTGCACCGAAGCAACGCAATTCGTCCCGAATGAAGAACCGCGACAAATAAGACCCATCATTCCGAGCGAAGCAAAGAACCCGCAGTCATCGGATCAACCCCAACATCACGCGTGAGCGACCAAAGGGAGCGAACCCCGCAACACGCGCCGCAGGCGCACGCCGGACGCGCAGTCCGCCGCAGGCGCACGCCCGAATGAAGAACCCCGACAAATAAACCCGTCACTCCGAGCAAAGCAAAGAACACACAGTAATCAGATCAACCACTACATCCATACGTGAGCGACCAAAGGGAGCGAACCCAGCAACACGCGCCGCAGGCGCAATTCGCCGGACGCGCAGTCCCGGCAAGCACTCTGGTAGCATCGGTTTCGGAGGATGCTCATGGAACAACCTGGAACCCTCTCCAGCGCTGCTCGCCGCAACGAAGACATCGCCCTCGATCTCCTCAAATTCATCGCGACCACGACCAACGTCGGCCGTCCCGCGGCCGCCTCCACCGGCTTTACCGCTCCAACGAGCGCCAAGGCCGATGACCAGGTCGCGCACCTGCTCGAGCTCTACACACGCTGCCTCCAGGTCGTCGAAGGCAAGAGCGGCCGCTGATTTAGGGTGGCAGCTCATGATCTGGCGCCCATCGGCTTCGCCGTCATCGGCGCCGGCGCCTTCGGCAGCAATCATCTCCGCGTCATCCGCGAACTGAGCGCCGCACCGGGCGCTCCGGTGCGCCTCGCCGCCATCGTCGAAAGCGATGCCGCCCGCGCCCACGCACTGGAATCGGAGTTCCCCGGTGTCCGCACCTTCCGCGATCTGGATGCCTGCCTCGCCGCCCGCACCGCAGGCGAGTTTGCGCTTCACGCCGCATCCGTCTGCGTGCCCACCAGCGCTCACGCCAAAGTCGCCGCCGCACTCCTCGAATCCGGCATCGACGTTCTCGTCGAAAAGCCCATCGCCGCCTCGCTGGCCGAAGCCGATCGGCTTATCCAGCTCGCAGCGCGCCATCACCGCATCCTTCAGGTCGGCCATTTGGAGCGCTTCAATCCCGCAGTCCTCGCCGTCAAGCCCTACATCCACATGCCGATGTTCTTTGAGGCGCACCGGCTCAGCATCTTTACCCCGCGCTCGCTCGACGTCGACGTCATCCTCGACCTCATGATCCACGATCTCGATATCGTGCTCAGCCTCGTCGAATCGCCGGTCCACTCGCTCCAGGCCGTCGGGCTTCCCGTCCTCTCACGCAAGGTCGATATCGCCAATGTCCGCGTCGAGTTCGAGTCCGGATGCGTTGCCAACTTCACCGCCAGCCGCGTCAGCACCGAGCGCGTCCGCAAACTCCGCTTCTTCCAGCCTCATCAATACGTCTCCATCGATTACGCCCGCCAGGATCTGCTCTTCATCGACGTAAAGCCGCAAGACCCGAGGGCACAGCCTCAGCCGCCAGACCCAGCCGCTATCCTCAGCGGCCTCGCCGTTTCGAAGCCCACCGTTACCCCCGGCGAGCCTCTGCGCCTCGAAATCGAATCCTTCCTCGAAGCGGTCCGCACCCGGCGCCAGCCGGCCGTCACCGGCGAGCAGGGCCGCGCCGCGCTCGCACTCGCGCTGGACATCAACGCCGCCATCCAGGAACACGCCACCCGAGCCCACCTCGACCGCTTCGTATAGACGCATTCGCGTTCAAGCTTTGCAGCATCGTCATCCCGTCGGGAGCGAAACACCCACCACATCGTCATCCCGACCGGAGCCGTCACGCGCAGCGTGACCGCGAAGTGGAGGAATCTGCCGTGTTTCATAAAAGAAAGCGAAGCCAACAATACCGCAGGGTGCCCTACTCTAGCCGAAGGCTAGGAGCCTGCCCTGAGCCTGTCGAAGGGTGGGGAAGTTCCCAGCAATCCAGTCGGAGCGAAGCGACCTTCGCTATCAGAACCCGCAGCTCGTCCGCGCAAAACACGAATGCAAACGTGAGCGACCAAACGGAGCGAACCCCGCAACACGCGCCGCAGGCGCAATCCGCGGGACGCGCAGTCCTACTGGAGTGTTTGTACTTTGTAGTCGGGAGGAATCTTCAGCGCAAACTGCTCATCGCCCAGCGGCTGATTGAGCACGACCTTCTGCACCGTGATCGTGATGCGATACGCCTCGCGCGGCCGGTCGATCACGATCGAGCTCGGCATCCGCGCCGCGCCAAACTGCTTGTACGGCCCATACTCCACGTGCGTTTCCACGCCGCCGTCCTCGCCATAGATGTCCTGGCCAATCGGCATCAGCGTCAGCCGGCTGAAGCGGATGACGCGCGTCGGCTTGATCACCCGCACCTGCAGATGAGTGTCCGTCGCCGGTTCTTCTTCGCCAATGTGCAGATCGTATTCCGGCGTCTCCACCAGTTTTTTGCCCTGTCTGTGTATCTCGGACGTGGTGGTCAGGTACACCAGCCGCTCCGGCGTAATCGACTGGATCAGCACCGAATCCAGAAAGATATTCGGCCGCAGATTCTCAAGCGAATTTGTGGAGGGCTTCGAGACCGTATTGCTGCCGACAATCGCCCGGCTCTTCGGCGGAATCACCAGCTTGAACGTCTTTCCGTCGCTTGCCAGGTCGAAGGCGTGGGTCCGCACTACGGGCAGAAGCGCCAAGACGCGCAGCATCGCCGGCTTGCGCAGCAGTATGTATCCGTGGAACGGCGTAATGTCGGTCTGCTTCCCCTGACGCGCGCCGCCCGTCGTTGCCTGGAAGTCCACCGTCGCCGTCAGGCTATGGACCGCGTCATAGCGGTCATTCACGCCATTGACGAGCTGTGCCACGCTCGCATCCATCGGAGGACCCGCGAGCGTGGTTTTCTCCACTTTATGGGTGTGCCAAAGGCAGCCGCTTAGACACGGCAACACTGCCAGTAATGCCACACTCCACCATCGTCTTTGCATCACGGGTCTAGGGCTGTTCTCCTGCAGGCATCAGGGTCTGAACGAAGGTTCCTGTGGCCTTTCCTTAGGAAAGGCCACGCCGGGCATCTCTCACCACGTCACATCCTCAGGAGAAATGTTCCGATCAGGCCAGCAAACCTTAAGTATAGACGGGCCGGGCTGAGAAGCCTCTGAGAGTCCCGTCATTGTCGATCGAAGCCGGCTCCTATCCTACGGAGTCGCCCCGCCCGCCCGCTGCGCCTGCCGATACGCCGCAACATTGCGCTGGTGCTCTTCAAGCGTCTTCGCAAACCGGGAATGCCCGCTCGCCGCAGGATCGGCAACGAAATACAGATACTCCGTCGCCGCCGGATGTAAGGCCGCCTTCAGCGACGCCGCCCCCGGACTGCAGATCGGCCCGGGCGGCAGCCCCGCGTGACGATAGGTGTTGTAAGCCGAATCGCGCTGCAGATCGGATTGATAAATCGTTCCGCGATACCGGTTCTCCAGCATCGCCGCGTAAATCACCGTCGGATCGGTCATCAGCGGCATATTGGCGCGCAGGCGGTTCTCCATCACGCTCGCCACCAGCGGCCTGTCGCTCGCCACCGGCGTCTCCTTCTCCACCAGCGAAGCCAGCGTCACCGTCCGGTGCATATCGCCCGTCAGGCCGATCTGCGCTGCCTCCTGCCGGAACCGCTTCACCATCGCATGCAGCATCGTCATCGGCGTGTCGCTGCGCTGGAAGCGATACGTGTCCGGATAGAGATACCCCTCCAGGCTCGTGGCCGCCGGATCGAGATCATGGATCAATGCGGTGTCTTTGTGCGCCGCGGTTAGAAAATCGTCGCGTGTCGCCAGTTGCGCCGCTTCCACCACGTTTGCGATATCAAAAAGGTTGTAGCCCTCCGGCACCGTCACCACGCGGTAGTACACATCGCCGCGGCGCAGCCGGTCGTACACATCGAACACGCTCGCTGGATGATCGAAGCGATACTCGCCGGCCTTCAGCGTGCCATGCTTCAGCATCCGCACCACATCGAAGGCATACCGGCTGCGGATGATCCCGCGCTCTTCGAGCTGCCGCGCCATCCCCTTCGAAGACGTGCCCGGCGCAATCTCGACAAAGGTCTCCAGATGCGGCCCCGCGGGCGCAAGGAGAAACCAGGCGCCAGAGCCCAGCACCAGCAGCAGGAGAAGCAGCAGAAAGCGACGCAAGAGCGGTCAGATCCCTTCGCGGGTCAATCGGTCCATCGAAGCACTGTATTGATTCTAATCACGCTGGAAAATGCCACGAACCGGGTGCCCCGTTCCACGCGAAGCCTGGAGGATTTTCGGATAAAAGGGCAAATGCCGGCACTCGCACCAAACCGGGTGCCCTACTCTACGCGAAGCGTAGGGTGGGGTAGTTCCCAACAATCCAGTCGGAGCGAAGCGACCTCCGCCCACGTCATCCGTCCTCGTCCTATCCCTCCTAGCTATGATGAGCGGGATGCCCGCACAACCCCAGCCCTGGCTCGGCCTCGACATCGGCACCCGCCGCATCGGTGTCGCGCTCTCCAACGCCCTTGGCATCGCGCAGCCGCTGCTCACCCTCGAACGCACTCAGCCCCGCCGCGACCAGCGCTCCATCCTCCGCCTCGCCCGCCGCCATGGCTGTGCCGGCATCGTCGTCGGCAACCCGCTCCACCTCTCCGGAGACGCCAGCCGCCAAACCGAGCGCGTCCATCGCTTCGTCGACGAGCTCAAAGCGCTCATTGCAGAATCCGGCCACCCACCGCTCCCCATCCATCTCTGGGACGAGCGCCTCTCCACCGCCGAGGCCCATGCCGTCCTCCAGGCCGCCGGTCACGACCCGGCAGACCGCCATGCAGACCGGGACATCCGCCTTCACCGCGTCGATCAGCTCGCTGCCGCCATCATCCTGCAGGGCTGGCTGGATGCACAAAGCGGCATCGTAACTCTCCTGCCGTCGGATACTTAGAGAACTCCGATTCGCCATCTCGACCGGAGCCATCCCGCGTATGCGGGACTGGCGCAGTGGAGCGATCTGCTGTCCGGCCGCTCTGACAGCACTCCTCCTGGTTGAGCGAATTCGCCGTCGTATAATTGGCTTTTGGCGGATACAGGATCCCTGCCGTTCCTTGCGGCTTGTGTTTTTCCCAGGCCGTCCCGGATATTTCCATGCCTGAACACATCAAGAAAAAACTGGAAGAAGAGATTCGGCAGATGGAGCATGAGCTCCAGCATGAGCTGCCGCAGGAGATCAAGAAGGCCGCTGCGCTCGGCGACCTCAGCGAGAACGCCGAGTACCACATGGCCAAGCAGCGCCAGGAGTTCGTCAACGCCCGCCTCGGTCAGCTCAAGAAGCGCATGGCGGAGCTCTCCCTCGTCAATCTCGCCAACATCCCCCATGACCGCATCGCCTTCGGCTCCACCGTGCGCGTCTTCGACACCACCAAGGACGAGGAGCTGGAATACAAGCTCGTCACCTCCGAAGAGTCCGACGTGAGCAAAGGCCTCATCTCCACCACCTCGCCCATCGGCCGCTCGCTGGTCGGCAAGCAGGTAGGCGACACCGTCACCGTCGTGACACCCAATGGAAAGCGCGAGCTGGAAGTGCTGAAGCTCACCACCATCCACGACCAGGCCGCGCAGGGCGAGCCGAAGTAGCTCGGGAGGATGATTCCCTCGATGATCCAAGGATGGCGGACCCGATGACATGGACTAGCGCCTTCGGTCGCGGCTGCGGCGTCATCCTCCAGGCCATCGTCAATGGCCTCGCGCTCACCCGCATCTCGCCCAACGTCCTCACCTTCATCGGGCTGGTCATCAATACCGCCGCCGCCATCTTCTTCGGCTTCGCCAACAGCCACAACTACATCCGCTTCTTCCTCTACGCCGGTCTGGTCATCATCGGCGCCGGCATCTTCGACATGGTCGACGGCCGGGTCGCCCGTCAGACCGATCAGGTCACCGTCTTCGGCGCCTTCTTCGACTCCGTCATCGACCGCTACTCCGACGTCGTCCTCTTCTTCGGACTGCTCGTCTTCTACGCCCGCGGCAACCGCTTCTTCTACGTCGTGCTCGTCGCCTTCGTCATGATCACGTCGCTCATGGTCAGCTACACCCGCGCCCGTTCCGAAGCCCTCATCGGCTCCTGCAAAGTCGGCTTTATGGAGCGCCCGGAGCGCGTCGTGCTCATCATCCTCGGCGCACTCTTCGAGCGCTGGGGCGTCATGGCGCCCGTGCTATGGGTGTTGGCTGTGCTCTCTACCATCACCGTCATTCACCGCATCTCCTACACCTACACCATGGCAAAGAACCTCGCGCTCGACGCGCCCCGCCCGTCAACACGGCCCGGCGTGGATCCCAACCCAGTGCCCATCCGGTCCGCCTCCAGCCCCGGCCCCGTTTCCGGAACCGCCTCAGTCAGCGCCGCCGAGCCCGATTTCGCTCCCGCCCCAAACGCCCCCCGCGCCTAAGCGCTGATCGTCTGCTTCGCTCACCTGTGCGGAGTAATGAAACCCCTGCACCCCTACGTCCCAAAGTGGCACAAGAAGGCCACTGCCGTGGACCAAATGGTGCCTCCGTTTCGCTCTCTTTGAGACAGTGGCGGCTATATTGGATCGTCGAATACTCACGCCCAGGACGACAGCATGCGAAAGGTTTTGTTTTCATGGATAGTCGTTTTTACTCTCGCCATAGCTTTACCGGCATTCGGCAGCGAGGCCGGCTGGCACCAGAGCGACGCAGGTTTTCGGGCACTTGACCTCACCAATGGTGCCAACTCCACGCTATGGGCCTGCGGAAACGACGCATCTATCGCGGTATCAAAGGATAGCGGTGCACATTGGGAAATCCGCGATCAGACAAAGGATGGCGGTCTCCTTCTTTTCCTTCGATTTCGCGGCTCCTTCGGCTACGCGGTCGGAACCACGGGTTTTATTGCTTTCACAAACGATGGCGGCGCGACATGGCAGCATTCCGTGATTCCATTCAAAGACGTGCTGTCTGCGTCCTTTTCTGATTCGAGCCATGGCCTGCTGCAAACAAGGAGCGCCGTTTTGGCGACTGGAGATGGAAAGACCTGGTCGTCCATCACCGCGAAGTATCCGAGCGATTTTGCCAAATATCCTTACGTCCTTAGCGTTGCTGCACTGGATGAGAAACATATGGCGGTGCACATTTCCGAACCCCCGCCGTCGGGAAGCGGCTTTCTTTACACAAACGATTCCGGCGCAAGTTGGACCCTGGCGCAGGTACCAAGCACCACGATTACGACGTTGTTGATTCAAGCGGACAAATATTGGGCGGTTGGATCAGAGGTTATTCACAAAGAGCGGCCGGGCGGCGGTTACGCTGTTCCTTTATTGCTCTATTCAAGTGATGGAGCACGCTGGGAGCACAGTAACCATGACATTCAAATGTGTCACTGGGAAGGCTGTGGTGGCAGATGTACCGATCAAGGATGTCTTGCAGCCTCCGGTCTCGTGCTGCCCGTCTTCGACGACAACGCAAAGCGAATTGCATTTCCTTCCAATCCGGATTTGACCTTGAGATGGGCCATGACAGAGGACACGATTTGCTTTGTAGGTGAACAGCTACGGTGCGCGGGAACGAAGGTCGATCCAAATGCGGATCCAACAAAGATGTCAGGACCTACGCCGTCTCTTGACGCGCAAGCATTGATGAAACCGAACCCCACCAATGCAATCCAGTGCATTTCATGTGGCCTCCAGTCAGTGTATGTCGACACAAAGGCGAATGGCCGTTACGCCCTGAAGGCAACTTTGCTCATCGATAAGAATGGGTTGGTTGAAGAGGTCCAAATTCAGAAGCCCCCTTCGCCGACACTGGAAGAAAATCTTCGCCATTCGATGATGCAGTGGGTGTTCTTGCCTGTTCTGAAAAATGGCAATCCGGTCAACGTAAGACTCAACACCACCGTCAACTTCGTGGCCGTGCGGCCAATGTAAGCACACCTGCGTCGCGATTGAACACAGGACATCAATCAAGTAGTGCTTACGAATCCCCGCACCCGCTCAGCAATCTCATCCCGCACCGCGCGGAACACCCGCATCCGCTCCTCATGCGAGCCTTCCGCCGTCGCCGGATCTTCGATAGGCCAGTGCTCGCGCACCGAAGGCCCCGGAAAAATCGGACAGCTATCCCGCGCACGGTCGCAAACCGTGATGACGTAAGCGAAGTGCCGTCCAAGCAGCGTGGATACATCCTTCGACTGCTGGCCCGAGATATCGACACCCGCCTCGCGCATCACTTCAATCGCCAGCGGATGCACCACGCCGGGCCTCAGGCCGGCGCTATAGGCGCGGAAACGGTCACCCGCAAGATGCCGCAGCCATCCCTCGGCCATCTGGCTGCGGCAGGAGTTCCCGGTGCACAGAAAAAGCACGTCAGGCATGACTCTCCACTTTGGACGGACCGCAGCACTCCGGACCGCAACAGGACTTCGCCTGTGGTTTCAGCGCATAGACCTTCACGCTCGCCGCCGCCGCGTTCACGTCGTACTTCGCAAGCAGCGCAGCGAGCTCGTTATGAAGCGTCTCCGCCGGTGTGCAGCAAATGTCGCCATCCTCCATCGCAGATGAGCAGCACCCGGACTGCCCTTCCACCTTGGCATACGCGTTCAGGTCGGCACCGCTATCCACAATTTCGACAAACTCGAATCCCGCATCGAGCAGCCCGCTGCGGTAGTCCTCGATGCGGATAGCGCCCGCGATACATCCGACATACGCAGCCAGGCTCTTCGCGATCGCCTCGGGCAGCTCGCCCTTCAGCGCGATATCGCTCACGGCAAGCCGTCCGCCCGGCTTGAGCACGCGAAAGATCTCGCGAAACACCGCCGGCTTGTCCGGCGCCAGGTTCAGGACGCAATTGCTGATCACGCAGTCCGCCGAAGCATCCGCCAGCGGCAGGCGGTCAATGTTGGCCAGATGAAACTCCACATTGGTGTAGCCGCCTGCGGCAGCATTGGCGCGAGCGCGGTCAATCATCTCCGGAGTCATATCAATGCCGATCGCGCGGCCCGCCGGTCCCACCTGCTGCGCTGCAAGAAACACATCGAGCCCGCCGCCCGAGCCCAGATCAACCACCACCTCGCCCGGCCGAAGGTGCGCGGTGGCCGTGGGATTGCCGCACGATAAGCCCATATTGGCCGCCGCGGGAATCGAAGTAAGCTCCTCCGCCGAGTAGCCAAACGCCTCGGCGACAGCCCGAACGCCTTCGTGGTTGCTGGAAAGCGTGCTTTCGGCAACAGCGCCATATTTTGCCTTTACGGAATCGAGCAGTTCAGCCATGATGTCTTCTCCTGACATATACGTTATGGCGAATGTATTCTTCGCATGCATACATTCGTCAAGCCAGATATAATTATCTCGATGGCGATCAAATCCTCCTTCACGATGGAACGCTTCTTCCAGGCGCTCGGCGACCGCACCCGGCTCCGGCTGCTGAACCTGATGGGCGGACAGGAGCTCTGCGTCTGCTATCTCGTCGAAGTGCTCCAGCAACCCCAGCCGAAAATCTCCCGGCATCTCGCCTACCTGCGCCGTGCAGGACTCGTGGCCGCGCGGCGCGAGGGCAAGTGGATGCACTACCGCATCGTGACCCCACCCACTCCCGGTGCCGCGCAAATCCTCGAGCAGACGCTCGCATCCCTCAAGACCGACAAAGCAATGCAGAAGGACCGCGCATTGCTCGCGAAAGCCTGCTGCACGCCCGCAAAGTTCGCCGCATTGGAAGGCGCCCCGCTGCCTAGCGCGATCAGCACGGCCTCTCTGCGTTGAAGCAATTCCGACAAGATCTGTCATCTCGAGCGAAGCAGCGAGTTCACCAATCCGCATCGTCATCTCGGCTGAAGCAGCGCAGGCGCGCAGTGGAAAGATCTGCTGTCGTCCTGCAAACAATGCCTTAACCTGCGCCTTCTCACCTTCGAGCTTGCCGTTCCGGGGAGATCGTCTTACGATGCAGCATCCCCTTGCGAACAATCGATTTCGGGCCACCTGGAGCGATCATGGCTACCGCACCCGTCGCGCCCGCGAGCAAGGTCTCCCGCCTGCCTGGCCGGCGTTATGACCACCTGTTCTTCACCACCATGTCGGTCGTCATGCTTGCGACTGTCTTTGCCGGCTTCGCGCCCACTTACTTTCTTGCAGGCATGACCCGCGCGCATCTGGCCAGTCCTATCCTGCATGTTCACGGCGCGGCATTCACCGCCTGGGTAGTGCTCTTGGTCGTCCAGTCCGTTCTGGTGGCCTCGCACCGCATCAAAATCCATCAATGGCTCGGCTTCGGCACTTTCGCGCTGGGCGTATTCATGGTTGTGCTCGGCGTGCTCGCGGCTACGGATTCGATGGTGCGCCACATCCCTGAAAACCGCATCGCGACCGAAGAGTTCTACATCGTCTCGCTGTCGGAGATGCTGATCTTTGCCGTGCTCCTGGTCTCCGCGTACCGCGCCCGCCGCCGCCCTGCTGAGCACAAGCGGCTCATCTATGTCGCGACCGCCACACTCATGGGCGCAGCAATCTTTCGCCTTCCCATGAGCTGGGTCCACGCGCGCATCCATGTCGTAGACCTGATGGTCTATCTCTTCCTCGCGATCCTGATGGCATATGACTACTGGTCCACCCGCCGCGTGAACAAGGCAACGCTTTGGTCGAGCCTTTTCTTGATTCTGATCGAAGAAACACGGATGCCGTTCGCGACGACCGGAGCGTGGCACACCTTTGCCGCGTGGGCCGCGCGCATGTGGGGATAAAGCCGACTCAGGAGTTATCGTCCGTCGAGAGTGAGGCGATGAGCTTGTCGGCTTCCTGCATCGAGCCGTCAATCGACTGCACCAGGTCAGTGACGTCGTTGCCGATCGAAACGGATGTCCCCTTCAGCGAGCCAATCGCGCGTGCGTTCAGGTTGTGCTTCAGAAAAAGCACCTGGTCGTGAAAAGCGCCGAGAACCGGCGTCAGGCGATCTTCGGTCTGCCGCATGGACCGCATGTACGCCGCCTGCCGCACGCGCGCATTGCGCAGCATGGTGGTGCTCTGCGCCTTCAGCTTCGCGTTGTTCATGGAATTGATTTCGCCCTGCCACTCTTTGAAGAGATCTCCGGAAACCTGATCGATGGACTGGATGCGGTTGTGCAGCTTGTTCGCCTGGTCGGCAGCCTTCTCATACTCCGAATTCAGCCGTTTATAAGACTTTTCCAGCGATCCGCCCTGGAAGCCGGTGAGCGCCTGAAAGGATTCCATCGTGGTCTGGATCTGCTCTTTGGTTTCCTGCTGGTCCTTCTTCGCATCCTTCACGCGGGATACGAGAATGTCGCGTTTCTCTTTGCCCAGCTTGCGCATCGCCGTGTAGTACGCGCTCGTGCAGCCCACAGTGGAAGCCAGTGGCAGCAGAGCGAACGCGAACATGAGGACAAAAGCAACGGGAGCGCGCGTTGCGGCGATGCGGCGGGTAAGCAGAAAGATCAGGGCCATCGGCGGCGGTCCTCTGCGGCGAGTGTATCGCCTCATGGATTGCAGAAAGAAGATCTCGTCCGCATTGGCGGCAAACCTGGCTCGTCCGTGCATGGCTGGGTTAGGACAGCGTAAGAAGGAATGTATCCACCGCATGGTTCACCCACGCCGTTCGCTGCGCAGCCGTGCTGACAAACGTTGGCTGAATGCCAAGCCACGCGCGCAGGCTCGCTCCGCTAACGATGAGGCCGAGCAGAACCTCCACCGCCTGCTCGGGATCATCGCAGCGGATCTTCCCTGACTTGTCTTGCGCGCGCAGGTAGTCGGCAAGCATCGCGCGCGTTCTTCCCGGACCGCGCTCCCAGAAGATCTCGCCCAGCTCGGGAAACTCCATGCACTCCGCGATAACCACGCGATGCACGCCTCGTGCTTCTTCCGAAACGATCAACTCCAGCAGCGCCGAGCCGCAATGGACAAGCGTTTCGCGCAGGCCGCGGCCTTCGAGCGGACCGATCGCTTCAAACAGATGTGCCGCCTTGCGCTCAATCAGCGCGGCGAACAGCTCGGCCTTGCTGGGATAGCGCGCGTAGAGCGTCTGCTTGGATGCGCCGGCGCGGCGGGCGATCTCGCTCATGCTGGCGCCCTTGTATCCCTTGTCGAGAAAGACCTCCGTCGCGACATCGAGCAGAGTCTCGGCGCGCATCGCGGCCTCGCGCACCGGCGGCCGGCCGCGGGCGGACTTCCGCTTTGTCCCAGCGGTTTTGCGGGGTGCCCGCCGCGCCTTCTTGCCTTTCATGAAATCCAGCATAGCGAAATGTGACCAGCTGCGGGTTCTCGAACTTGCATTAATGTACCGCTTGGTACTATTTTGTCGATATGGCAACCACGGCCCAGCAGCCAACCCAACAGGCAGTATGGAAGCCGCACCACAATCCATGGGCCATCGCCCTCACCGTCACGCTGGCGACCTTCATGGAAGTGCTGGACACCTCCATCGCCAACGTGTCGCTGCCGCACATCGCCGGCTCGCTCGCGGCCAGCCAGGATGAAGCAACCTGGGTCATCAGCTGCTATCTGGTCGCCAACGCCGTCATCCTGCCCATCAGCGGCTATCTCGCCACGCTGATCGGGCGCAAGCGCTTCTACATGAGCTGCGTGGCAATCTTCGGCGCCAGCTCGCTCTTGTGTGGCCTCGCGCCCTCCCTCGGAATGCTCCTTTTTTTCCGCGTGCTGCAGGGCCTCGGCGGCGGTGGCCTCGCGACATCCGAACAGGCAATTCTCGCCGATACATTTGAGCCGAAGAAGCGCGGCCAGGCCTTCGCGCTGTATGGACTCGCAGTGGTCACGGCGCCTGCGATTGGGCCGCTCGTGGGCGGATGGATCACCGACAACTACCAGTGGCGATGGATCTTTTTCATCAACGTGCCGGTAGCGCTCATCTCCATGTACCTGACCAACCGCGTGGTGGAAGACCCGCCGCATCTGGTCGAAGCCGTAAGGAAGGCGCGCGCCGGCCTGATCAAAATCGACTACACCGGCTTCGCTTTAACCGCGCTCGGCTTCGGCTGCCTCGAAGTGGTGCTGGACAAGGGCCAGGAGGATGACTGGTTCGGCTCGCACTTCATCACCACCTTCACCATCATCTGCATCGCCAGCATCGCGGCGCTCATCGTGTGGGAGCTGTGGCAGATCCGGCAGGGACGCAAGCCGGTCATCGAGCTGCGCCTCTTCCGCAGCCGCACCTTCGCGCTCTCCTTCCTCATGATGTTCATCCTCGGCATCGCGCTCTACGGAACGACCATCCTGATTCCGCAGATGCTGCAAACCATCATGGGCTACACCGCGCTGAATGCGGGCAAGACGCTCTCCCTCGGCGGCATCGCCACCCTGATCTGCATGCCCATCGTCGGGATTCTGATTGCGCGGGTCGACGCACGCTACCTGCTGGCCTTCGGCTTCACCATCACGTCGCTCGCGCTGTTCCATATGACCACGATTCATCTCTCGATGAGTCTCGGTTACACCGCGTGGCTGCGCTTCTTCCAGGCATGCGGCCTGGGCTTCCTCTTCATTCCCATCCAGACGCTCTCCTACGTGGGTGTGCCGATGGAAAACAACAACGATGTCTCCGGCCTCACCAACCTGGCGCGCAACATGGGCGGCTCGGTAGGCACCGCAATTGTCTCCACCATGTTGGCCCGGCAGGCGCAGCGCCATCAGTCCTATCTCGGCGCGCACATCACCGGCGGAGCCGCGCCGTATCTCCGCGCCACAACCCAGATGGGCCACCAGCTGGTGGCCGGCGGACTCTCCATACCCGGCGCACATGCAGCAGCGATGCTCCGGCTGTACGAACAATTGCAGCGGCAGGCCGCCATGCTTTCCTACATCGACATCATCCGCTTCTTCGCCATCGCGGCACTCTGCATGATCCCGCTGCCGTTTGTCATGCGGAAATCGCGGGGCGGCGCGGCAATGCACTAAGTGTTTTAGAGGACTCCATGCATTTGACTGACGAACAGCTTGTAACCGCAGCACGCACCGGCAGCGAAGGTGCGTTCTCCGAATTGTTCACGCGGCACCATGGTCGCCTGCTCAAGTTGGCGCTGCAGCACCGGCTCACCGCGCAGGATGCCGAGGACGCCGTGCAGCAGACCATGCTCAAGGCATGGCGGGGGCTGGGCAGCTTCCGCGGAGAGTCGCGCTTTGCCACCTGGATCACGCGCGTGCTGATGAACGAAGTCTTCCAGTCGCGGCGGAAGCGTGCACGGATGCGCCTCGAAGAGATGGCGGACGCCACCACGTTGACCGCCGTGCTGGAGGCAGGCAGCGCGAGGTCGCGCCGGCCGATCTCCCAGGAACAGCGGCTGTTGCTCATGGAGCGCAACCGGCTGGTGCATGCAGCGCTGCGCTCGCTGCCGGAGTCGCTCCGCTCCGTGCTGCGGATGCAGTTCTTTGACGAGCGCTCGCTCGAAGAGATCGCGGCCCACATGGAACGTCCGGTCGCAACCGTAAAATCCCGCCGGCATCGCGCGCGCCTGGAGCTGCGCAAGCGCTTCGCCAGCCGCCTCCGGGCCGCTGATCTGTCGATGGCCTTCCAGTAAGCCCATCTACATTCGTCATCCTGCTCTCGACATGCTCGTCATCTCGACCGAAGCGAAGCAACACCACGACTCGTCATCTCGATCGAAAGCGAAGCTACTAAAATTCGTCATCCCGACCGGAGCCGTGGCGCGTAGCGCCGCCGCGAAGTGGAGGGATCTGCTGTTCCACCGCAACACCCGCCGTGAGCGACCAAAGGAAGCGAACCCCACAAAACGCGCCGCAGGCGCAATCGCCCGGACGGCGAGTCCCGCGGGACGCGCAGTCCCCGCAGGAGTACATTGACGGAACAGGAACTCCGGAGGGGACCGCTGGATGAAGCAGTCTGGGATCGAGTGCCGCGTTGCGGTGTTCGCTTGCGCGTTGGGGATGCTGGCCGCCTGGCCGGCCTCGGGACAAACAGCCACCACCGCCGCAACAGCGGTCTCGCACAATTCGAGTTACATCGAGCCCAATGGCACGGCGCACGTGGGCCGCATCGTGCCGGTGCCGCAGTCTCTCAGCCCGCAGGCGCAGGCCACGCTGCGTCGTCCCGTCACGGATGCGAAGACCGATATCACGCTGGCGCAGCGGCGCGCATCCACAGACGCGTATACCGCGCGCGCGGAAAAACAATGGCGGAAGATATGCCCGGTAACCGTTGCCAACGACACCATGGCCGGCGTTCCGGTGCGGCGCGTCACGCCCCTGCATCTGCCGAAGGCCAACGCGGACAAGGTCCTGCTGGACCTCCACGGCGGCGGCTTCGATTCCGATTCCGGCAGCTACACGGAGTCGATTCCCATCGCGCACTATGCGCGCATTCCGGTCGTGGCCGCGCTCTACCGCCTCGCTCCGGAGCATCCATTCCCCGCGGCGGTAGACGACGCAGTGGCGGTCTACCGTGAGCTGCTCAAGACCCACAAGCCCGAGCAGATCGCGATCTACGGAACATCTGCGGGCGCGATCCTGACCGGCGAAGTCGCCGTCAAGTTGAAGCAGTTATCGCTGCCCGAGCCCGCAGCCCTGGGCATCTTCAGCGGCACTGGAGACTTCGCGCGACAGGGCGATTCGATGCATCTCTATGCCCTGCGCGGGTTCAGCGGATACCTGGCGCCCCCAGGCGATGAAAAGCCGCTCTCCCCCTATGTAGGCAGCACCGATCCCAAAGACCCGGTGCTTTCGCCGGTCTATGCTGATCTCAAAGGCATGCCGCCGACACTCTTTGTGACCAGCGGACGCGACCTGCTGCTGAGCGGGACGACGGACCTCCATCGCGCCTTCCTCCGCGCAGGCGCCGACGCCCGCCTCATGGTCTTTGACGGGCTGCCGCACGCCTTCTGGTACGACCCGGAGCTGCCCGAGTCCATGGAGGCAAATCGGGCCATGGCGAAGTTCCTGGCGGGGCATCTCAAGTGATATTCCGAGGCGCGCGAAAAAAACTGCATACTCTTTTCTCGCCCGTGCGTATTTCAGAGTGAAGGTCGCAATCAAACTTCGGCACGGCCGTCGGCCTCAGGGTGGCCACCTGCAACGATCGCATGAAAGCTTTCCCGTGCTGCTGCGGCAGCACCAGTCAATGGTGTTCAGCATCGCGCGGCGCATCGTTCGCGATCCCTCGCTGGCTGAGGAGGTAGCGCAGGATGTGTTTTTGCAGCTCCATGACGAACTCCCCGCGCTTGCATCTGAAGATCATGTGGTCCACTGGCTGCGCCGGGTGACCGTGCATCGTGCCATCGACGAGGCGCGGCGGCGTCTGCGGCGTCCCCAGGACCACGCTGCAGTGAGTTTCGAAGATTCTGGTGTTGCCGAGCCCGCGGCGGCAGCGCAGGAAACGGATCCATGGATGGCGGAGCGGTTGCGGCAAAGGATTGCGGCACTGCCCATCGTGCCGCGAACCGTCATCGTGCTCCGCTACCAGGAAGAGCTGGGGCCGGAGGAGATTGCGGAGCTGCTTGGTATGCCGGTGGCCACAGTAAAAAGCCATCTGCAACGGGCTTTAAAGGTATTGCGGGCCAGGATGCAACAGCGGCCAATACGCGGAGGGGCGCAGCGGCCGGCCAATTGAGAGGTTGAAGTTCTCCTATGTCGCGAATAACGCGCAATCCGAATGAAGTCGAAGAGTTGCCCAATCCGAATGGATTGGAGTTTGAAGATCAGCTTCGTCACGCGCTCAGGCGCGAAGCCGCGCCGGCCTCGTTAGCCTCTGGAATAGAGGCCCAAATGAACGGCACCCCATGAACGCCGCCCAGACGAATGGCACAGGCATGAACGGCGACGGTGCGCCCGTCCTCAACCGCGCGCCCGAGCCGCTGTTGTTCAATCCGGTGGTGGATGAGCCGGCATGGCGGACGATGCTGGGCAATGTGCGCGGCTTATTTCATCGGGAGAAGCTGCCGCCGCTGGTGCTGACGTCGCATGCGGTCGCGGTGGCGGATCCCTTCCGCGTCAAGCGCAGCCCGCTGTCGACATCGCTGTCGGTCGGCGCGCACGTGGCCATCATCGGCCTGATCATTTTTCTGATCATCGAAGCGCGCATGCATCCCAAACCGGTGCCGCCCAAACCGCAGGTGGCCAACATCGATATCTCGCCCTTCCGTCCCATCGCACCCAAGGGCCCGGCCATGGGCGGCGGTGGCGGCGGCGGCGCGCACGAGCTGGTGCAGGCGCCCAAAGGCCGTCTGCCCAAGTTTTCTGAAACCCCCATCACGCCGCCCATGCTGGCGGTAAATCCGCATCCCAAGCTGGCGGTCGAGCCCACCATCAAGATGCCGCCCAACATCGCGCTGCCCAACAACAATCTGCCCAACCTGGGCGACCCGCGGACCAACATCGTCGGCCCGGCAGCCAACGGCACCGGCTCGGGCGCAGGCCTCGGCTCGGGTGACGGCGGCGGCATCGGCTCCGGTTCCGGCGCAGGCTACGGACCGGGCCAGGGCGGCGGCTACGGCGGCGGCTTGTATCACGTCGGAGGCGGCGTCTCGCCGCCGGTGCTGATCTACTCCGTCGACGCCGAGTTCTCCGACGAAGCGCGCCGCGCGAAGTACCAGGGCGTTTCCGTGGTCTCGCTGATCGTGGACGCGCACGGCATGCCGCAGCGCATCCGCGTCGTCCGCAAACTGGGCATGGGGCTCGACGAAAAGGCGGTCGAAGCCGTGCGCCAGTACAAGTTCAAACCCTCCATGTACCAGGGTCACCCCGTCCCCGTAGAGATCACCATCGAAGTCAATTTCCATATCTATTGAGGCAGAGCGCGGAAGATTGAGACTTTCGCCCCTCTGCCCCAGTCTCTTAGCGTTGAGGTGAGCTAGGTGCACCTGCGTTGGGGCCTCATACAATTCGCACTTCTCTCCTGCACTCTCCCACTCCATGCTCAGACTGTTTCCGCTGAAGGGCAGGCGCCCGCAGCCACCTTCAAAACGGAGACGCGTGCCGTCGAAGTTGATGTCGTAGTCCTCGATAGCCATGGCGAGCCGGTGAAGGGGCTTCGCAAGGAAGACTTCGCGATCACGGAGGATGGCAGCCCGCAGACAGCTACATTTTTTGAAGAACACCCCGCGGGGACCGGCCAGCCCGATACTGCGACCAATGTGTTGCTGATCGACACCCTGAATACACCCAGAGAAGACCTCGCCTTCGCCCGCAGGCAGGTCGCGGACTATCTCAAGAAGATGCCGGCGGGAGCTTCGCTGGCGGTCTTCTCGCTCGGGCAGACACTGCGCATGGTGCAGGGATTCACCACCGATCGCGCGATGCTGTTAGCGGCGGTTAACGACAAGAAGATGGGCGCATGGTCCGAGTCGAGCCCGGCGTCCAACATGCCACAGGATGATGCGGACGACAGCGAGCGCGCCGAAATGCTCAACTCCGCGCAGGCGCCACCCAACGGCGTGGATATGGTCAGGAATGCGCAGGACATGCACAAGACCTACCAGAGCGACCGGCGCATTGCGATGACGCTTGCGGATCTCGAGCGCTTGGCGCGGTACCTGGCGAAGACGCCGGGGCGAAAGAACCTCATCTGGTTTTCGAGCTCGTTTCCCATCGCGCTGTTTCCCGAGCCGGGCGAGCGGGGCTCGCTGGCAACGGCGAGGCAGAACCAGCAGATCAAGGACACGACCGACCTGCTGGCGCAGACAAGAGTGGCAATCTATCCGGTAAGCGCGCAGGGTGTCGCGGTCGAGACTACGGGCGATGCCAGCGATCACTTTGGAATGGCCCGGCAGGCGCAGCCGGCACCCGGCGAAGCGCCGCCATCGGGCACCAGCGCGCAAACTAGCGGCGGCGACAACTACCAATACGGAGCAGTATCGAGTGGGTTGCGGCATGAGGATAGCGCGCACGCGGCAAATTTTGCTGCGATGAACGCGCTGGCCTCCGCGACCGGCGGCGAAGCGCTGCCCACCAGCAACGACCTGGGCCGGATGCTGGCACGCGCCATCAGCAACGGCTCGCAGTACTACACGTTGAGCTACACGCCGACCAACACCAGGGCAGATGGCAGCTTCCGGCGCATTGTGGTTACGCTGCGCGGCGGCGAGTATCAGTTGGCGTATCGCCGCGGCTACTACGCGACCGACGCATCGCTGAGTCCGGCAACGAATGTAGCGACGAATACCGCGAAGGCCACGGCCGTCACCGGTGATCCGCTGTCGCCGCGCATGCGCAGCGGAATGGCCGATGCGACCGACGTGCGGTATGAAGTACACCTCCAGCCTGTGACGCCGCAGCCTGCCGCGGATGCCGCGCGCGTGGGTGGCAACGCAAAGGTGATGACGGGACCGGTCACGCGCTATCGTGCCGACTTCGTGATTCACAGAGGGACAACGCCAACGCCGGACAGCGCGCACAAAGACCGGATGCAGGTAGAGGTGATTGCCTACGATGCAGCCGGCAAGCCGTTGAACTGGCAGGCAGGCGCATTGAACCTGACGCCCGCCGACGATGCGACAGCCCGGCAAACGGGCCTTCGGACTCACATGGAAATTGATGTACCCAAGGATGCGGCGTCGCTCGCCACGGGCGTCTACGACTGGCGCACGGCGCAGGCGGGCACGCGGGAGATATCGCTAAGCAGTCCCAGCGCCCCGCAACAACCGTCCACGGCGGCCACACCAGCGCCTCCGCCGTCCATGACCCCTCCGTCCGCGACGGCGTCCGCCGCGGCGCGCACACCCGCCCTGGTCCAGCGCACTCCGCAGGTTGTGAAGCAGACCGCAAAGGCGGAACGCCGCATTCATCTGGACGTCGTTGTGACCGACGAGTCCGGCCACCCGCTCAGCGGACTGCAGAATTCGGACTTCACCGTCCTGGACGACAACCGCGCACAGGCGATCGCGTCCTTCCGCCCCGTGGATGGGCTCACGGCAGAGCCGCCCGTCGAGGTCGTGCTGGTTCTGGATACAATGAACACCTCGTTCCAGCAGATGGCCGCGGTGCGTCAGGGTGTGGAGAAGTTCCTGCGGCAAAATGGCGGACATCTCGCGCTGCCGGTCTCCGCAATCTTCCTCACCGATACCGGCGTCAAGGCGAACCAGGCGACGCGCGATGGCAACGCCCTGGCCGCCGATATCGAGAAGCTGCCGCCGCCCGTGCATGTGATCAACAGCGCGCAGGGGTTCGATGGCCTGATGCTGCGCTTTGGCCGGTCCGTCGACGCCTTGAGCCAGATGACGCGCTATGAAGCAACCAGGCCGGGACGAAAGCTGATCATCTGGGTTGGCAGCGGCTGGCCTATGCTCTCCAGTACGCGATATCACATGGACCCCCAGAACCAGAGCAGCTTCTTTCATTCCATCGTCGATCTCTCAACCAGCCTGCGCGAAGCCCGCATGACTCTGTATGGCGTGATTCCGCTGGACCTGAACATGGGAAATGAGGCCCGCGCCTTCATTTATCAGAACTTCATGAAGGGCGTGGTGTCGGCAAAGCAAGCCGATGCGGGCAATCTTTCGCTGCAGGTGTTGGCGGAGCAGAGTGGCGGCCGGGCCATCGGTCCAACCGGCGACATCTATGGAGGCATCGTCCGTTGTGTCGCGGATGCAGACGCCTATTACGAGCTATCTTTCGACTCCGCGCCGGCCGAAAGGGTGGATGTCTACCACGCGCTGCAGGTCAGCCTGGACAAGCCGGGGCTGACGGCCCGCACCAACACCGGATATTACGCGCAGCCCTGAATCGCGGCGAGATGGCTCCTCCATCCCCCTTCCGTCATCCCGACCGGAGCCATCTCGCGCATGCGAGATCGGCGAAGTGGAGGGATCTGCTTTCTATAGCAGCGTTTTATTTGTTGCCCTTGTAATCGACAAACAAATCCGGGAACTGCTCCTTCAGCGCCGCAATCTTGGGCCGATCACATACCAGTATGTATGGGTTCCCCGGATTGTGCAGCGCATAATCTTGGTGGTAGTCCTCGGCGCGATAGAAGCCCTTCAGCGGCACCACCTGAGTCACGATGCGCGCCGGAAAAACGTGCGCCGCGTCAAGCTGCTGAATATATGCCGTGGCCAGCCGCTTCTGCTCATCGTTGGCGTAGAAAATCGCCGAGCGGTACGACGTACCCACATCCGGTCCCTGGCGATTGAGCTGCGTCGGATCGTGCGCGACGGAAAAGAAGATGCGCAGCAGTTGCCCATAAGTGATCTTCGACGGATCGTAGACCACCTGCACGGATTCGGCCTGCCCGGTCGTCTCCGTAGTCACCTGATCGTAAGTTGCCGTGGAGGCCGATCCGCCGGAGTAGCCCGCCGTGGTCTTCACCACGCCCCTCACCCGCTCGAAGACAGCCTGCGTCCCCCAAAAGCAGCCCCCGGCAAAGACCGCCGTCTGTTTGCCGCTGGATTTTGCAAGAGACACATCGGTGTTCGCCGGCGGGATAGGCGCATGCGATGCCGCATGGGCCATGCAGCCGGTCAGAGAAATAGCAAGAGCGAAGGCAAGCAGAATACGCATAAACAAAACCTCATTCGGAGTACGCAGCCATGCCGCTTTATAGATGCCCCTCAGCGCGATCTCCATCCGTGAGACGGCGCCGGGAAGGGGAGGTTACACGAATCGCCTGCGCTGTTGGAGAATCTATTGCATATGAGTGACGTGCAGGTGGGGTACAGCAAGACTCGCGCCGGGGAATCGGAAGTCGCGACCGAAAACTCAATCCGGATGGCAACCGACGCAGACCGCGAAGCAATCCGGCAACTCATCAACCAGGCATTCGAGATAGAGCGCTTCCTGAAGAAAGGCGGAGGCGACCGCCTGCAGAACGATGGCGAGTACGAGGGCCTCTGGGAGCGCGGCGCCTTCCTCGTAAAAGAAGAGAACGGTTCGCTGGCCGGTTGCGTGTACATAGAGCCGCGAGACGACCGCGCATACCTCGGACTGCTCTCCATCGATCCGTCGCGGCAGGGCACTGGACTCGGCAAGCAGTTGAACGCCGCAGCAGAAGAGTTCGCGCACAGCCAGGGCTGCCGCTGGATGGACCTCCGCGTAGTCAGTCCGCGAGCAGAAGTGCTGCTGCCCATCTATCGCAAGCTGGGCTATGCGGAAACCGGCACGCAGGAGTACCCGCCCGTACTAATAGACAAAATGACCATCCCAGGACATTTCATCCTGATGTCAAAGCCGCTCTGAGATTTGGGTCCTGAGTCAGCCTGATTTGCCGCTGCACCAGATCTCGTGGATCGAGGGAGCGCGAAGCGGTCCCGTTCTTTCATTGTTTTTAGCCAGCGGTGTCAACCCCCCGGGCGAATTGGATGATGTTCGCGGAGAGTCCAGTCACTCTGAGCTCCACTAGCTACAATGTTTTCTCGAAAAGGCGACGTTTTCATCCGAGGCTCAAGGATGATATAAGGAACCACGGAATCTGAGAATTGACTGTGCAGAAATGGACTGGCGAACGGTGGTGCGTGATCGCCGACAATGACAAAAACTGTCGGGCGAGATGGATCCGACAGTGCGATCTGCGCCACAGAGCGATGAACGTTTGAGACAAGCTGGAACCAGGAGCAAAGTGCCGGATACTGCTGTCCCGATGGAATCGTCGCACAGGATGCCGCGCCCTTTACATTAGATGGAATCGGAACCGGCAGATGCGAGTTCAGCGTGACCCAATAGAGAAAGCTCGGTTGTGTATTGCGCTGATGCAGACGATTTCCAATCCACTGTGCAATGTCCGCGTCGCATATTCCGGTAAATCCAGCAGCACATTCCGGAAGCCCCATCTGCTGAAATCGATCTTCGAACCACGTTTCCTGAAAACCTATCGTGCGGTACCAGGTCGAGCGCCGAAACATGCGGCCAGCATGTCCGTGGATTCCGACCGTATGATACCCGAGTGCCGCGAGACGGTAGGGAAGACATCCCCTGATTTCTTCGTGTGATGCATCAAGCAGATGAAATCCCATATAGCTGCCGCACAATTCTCTCGCCTCGCCGGCAATGGTCGATCCGTAGAATGGAACCGTGCCTTGCAGTACACGGTAATGCTCCTGCAGCTGTGGGTCCAGGTAAGGTCGCACTAACGAATCCCGAAAATCAGGATGATTTGCAACGAGTCCCCACGATTCCACCAGGACGACGACGAGATTCGGCCTTTCGTCCTCAGTTGCCACGGTTAGCATTTTGGCTGGCATCGTCGTGGAGAACCCCGCTCTTGCCACTGCGCTGGGCAGGCGAGCTCCAATGTTTGCGGCAGAGTGCCGCTGGCGGCTCTCTTCTCGGCGGGCAATCTCATCCTGAATCAGTCGCTTCATCGATAAACGACAGAGTCGGCTTTCATTGAACTTGAACAAGCTGGCGTTTCTTGCGTCCGGTGAGAGTCGGAATCCCAGCGCGCTCGGCAGCGCTCCTGCTTGGTGATAGACCCTTGCACAATCGGCAAACAAAAGAACCGCAGCAAGACCGATCATGCACCCCGCTGCATAAAAACGCTGCATTCCCCTGATCACTGGCTTCGGCAGCAGCGCCGCGAGGGAGGAAATCAAGATCGTTAGCAAAGCAGCCGCGATTACATATCTGAGGCGCTCCTCAGGCAATTCGCGAAGAAACGAAATGCTCCTCAGGCAATCAGAAGGAGAAAGAAAATACGATTCGCTGATCGCGCACAGCGTGTCGACAACAATGCTACCGAACATGAGCGTCCCGGCAACGATTCTCGGCACAAAGAGCGACAGGATCCCGACGCAAAGATAGTCCAGGCAAAACCAGCCATTTCGCTCGATCCGAAGGAATTTGGCCGTGACCCAAAAGGGAATGTTTGCAAGGGCTCCGTAGAAGAGAACGAAGAGGCACCATCGCGAGAGATTCTGCCATTCTGGCCATGTGTCTGCGAGGCGAGAGGCTTTACGAAAGACCCTGGGACGCGCTAGTTGCTCGAAGAATTCAGTCTTTAATGCCGCGCGTTCTTGTCGTGGGATCTCTCGTTTTTCGAGCAGCCTTTTTCTCTGGGGAGTAGCTTGCACGATTCCTACCGATTTCAAGCTCCCAAGATTGCCCATAGCTCGCACGGTAGCGTTGGCACTTAGCTGAATCAACGTCACGCTCGGCTACTTGCTCGCGAGTCGTTAGTAACTAGCTAGGCTAGGTCGCCAGCAACTTGACAGGCGTTGAAACTCGTTCCGCGTGACGCCGGGGTCCTTGGTGCAACATGAAAATCCCAACGACATTACCTCCCATGGCGTGCATGTCTCGAGCTTTCAATGCGGCCGGATGTCACTTGGGTGGCCACCCGCGAGATTCCCGAAATGGTTCTCCAGTGACTTACAACTTACTTACAGATCTTGAGCACAATAGTTAGTCTCAACGGGCATCCCAAAATGGAATTGTGCGTTGGCCTCTTGCTGCAGCTTGTCGTTGGGGACGGTGGGCGCGTCAGCCACTCTCATGCTTTCGGAAGATCGACTACTGAGACGATCGTGGCCAGCTATGGCGAGATGATCGAAAGTTTAGTCGGAACAATTTGGGTGGAATCATCCCCGAAGGCTCCTTGACCTAAGCACTGGACGAGTGTCTTTCCGAGTCATCCGGTTGGCGAAAAAGCTGCTCGTTACCGCTCGCTGCCGAACGCTGCATTGGTGAAAAGGGTATACACGCGCACATAGTCGAAATCGATGGTGAAGCCGGCAGCGTTCTCCGCAGCAATACCGATCTCGGCGCCAGAGCCAAGCGTGTGCTGCCATGTGCCGCCGCGAATCCAATGCTCGCCATCAGTCGAGGTGTAGGCCGTATAGAGCTCGCCATTGCCGCCATTGCTGTGCTTCGCAATGCGCAGCCACGTAGTGGCGCCCGCCTGGCCGACGTATTGATGATCGTAAGTCGGATAATTCGCCGGCACCGGCCCCATCTGCTTGCCAAACTCCGTCACCCGCACATCGAAGTTCGGAAACACATCGAGCTTGATCGAGTTCTGGTCGTTGCCGTAGATGAACAGCGCGCCCTGCGCAAAGTTGTAGCAGCAGCTGTTATCGAAAGGCACGCTGGTGGTCATCTTGGTTTCCACTATCCAGTCGCCCGGCGGCGTGGGTTCGCTCAGGATGGACACATGCTGCGGGTCGGAATTCTCGTCCGGACCCTGCGTCTCCACCTGGTAGCTCGATCCGGTCAGCACATAGCTGTTATCCGCATCGGGATGCAGGAAATGCCACTGCGGCGAAAGCGTATTCGCATTGAACTCATCCGAAAGCGATGCAATCAGCTTGCCCGGCTCATCGTCCGGGCGGATGCGCGTGCGATAGGTGTTGTACTCCCATGGCTGCGCCGCCGGCGCTGGCTGTGGCGTATTCGATGGACCATACCCGCCGCGAACCACGGGCCAGCCATTCACCCAGTCGATAGGATCCATCAGCGCCGGCCGGATAGTCACACCCGGGAAGCCGGCAAGATACGGCGTCACCGTGCTGACCGCGTGATACAGCATGTAGTCCTGCCCGCTGTCGTCAGTGAAGACGACATTCCCACCTGGCCCAACAAAGCTGTTGCCGTTGGCCGCGATGGAGAATGTGCCGCCAGGCGCAAAGTTCGTCAGGTCAATCCCGTTCTTATCGAGGAAAGGTCCCATCGGCGTCCGCGCGCGCCCCACCATCACCGTGTAGCCTGTCAGCGGCCCATCGCAGCAGTTTGAAGTCGAAAAGAAGAAGTAGAACCACCCGTCGTGCTTCCAGAAAGTCCCGCCCTCGCCAAAGTTGTCGATGCCGATCAGCTTTTCCGAAGATGGATCGGAAGTAAGGCCGTCGGCGGAAAGCTTGCGCACGCTGATGCCGCCGAAGAACGAGCCATAGGAGATATAGAGCTGGCCGGAATTGTCGGCGATGACATCGGGATCGATCACCGCGCGTTGCGACCCGGCACAGCAGAAGGCCGCCTCATTCGGAACGGCAGGTGCGCCGGCATCGGTCCACGGCCCGGCGGGTGACGACGCCGTAGCAACGCCAATCGCCGCGCCACCGGCAAGCGTATTCGGCGCGACATAGTACATGTAGTACTTGCCATTCAGAAACTTCACTGCAGGTGCCCAGAACTGCGCCGTCGCATTACCCACCCATGCCGGCGTCTGCGCAAAGGCATCGCCGATGTAGGTCCAATGAATCAGGTCCCAGGACCGGAACTGCGTGATCAGGTGCGCACGCGGATTGCCATTCGTATCAAGGTCCTGCGCGTTCAGCGGATCGCCCGTGCAGTACAGGTACCAGGTGTCGCCGCCGCGCTGCTGCTGGTGATAGATCGCAGGGTCAGGACAACTGACCGCCGGTTGCCCGTTCGTTAGTTCAAGCGTCAGCGGATTGGTATAGCTATGCGGGAAATTGTAGTTCGCCGGCACGGCAGGTTGCGACTGCGCCTGCACCAAAGCAAATGCCGGCGCAAGACAAACGATGTGAAAGGAGACGGCGGACAAGGCTACGGGGGAGGCGCATAGAGCTCCGATGCGTGGAAGTATCCAGCCGGGGAGCGAGTGTAAGCCCTCCACAAACCAGCGGCAATGGTCCATTCCAACTATGCTGCGTCCCTTCAATGCACAGCCGCGTGCCCCATCCTACCCGCAGGTAGGGTGGGTGTATTCAGTTGGAGCGAAGCGACGTCCTTATATGCGAATGAACGACACCCTTCAACAATGTTGGCGCCGGCCTTCGCGAAAGCCGTCATCTCCTCGATGAGCTGATTCCTCCCACGCTCCGGCCGATCCAGATGCACGAAATGCGTCGCATTCGGAAGAATGACCAGCTTCACGCGTTTTGCATGCACCAGATCGCGGACAAGATTCTCGCGATCGATGGGCCGCGACCAGAAGTCGCGCTCTGACACCAGGATCAGCGTGGGTGCCGTGATAAGCGTCGCATCCCACAATTCGTGGCCTGTCGCCAGATAGAAGCTGTCTTCCAGCGCGCCGCACGGCGAGCGGAAGGCGGCCAGATGCTGCGACGTGCTCTCGGGATCGCTCGCCAGCGATTGCTGCACAAGCGCCTGCGCCACTGCCGGATCGCGCCATTGATCCTTGTCCGCAATGGGAATATTACGATCCCAGCCGCGCGTCAGTGAATCGGCGGTATTCCAGCGGTAAGCTCCGCAGCCACCGTCGTTATATCGGCCCGCGTGCGCCGGATCTTCGAGCTCGGAGCCATGGCCGACCAGCGGCTGCGCTGCATCGCCGCGATAGAGTGCGTTGAGCAGAATGAGCGCGGACACCTTCTCCGGATAAAGACTGGCATAGTAGCCCGCCCACTGCGCTCCGGTAGCCCATCCAAACAGCGCAACGGCAGTTACATGTTCGCGATGCGAAATCCAGTCAACGGCAGCAGAAATGTCGTGCACAGCTTCGTTTGAGCGCACCAGCGGTGGATGCGCGGAGGGTGGCGCGTCCATCTCCGCCGGCCGGCTGGACCGCCCATACCCGCGAATATCCAGAACATACACATCGAAGCCGCGCGTCGCCAGGTCCGCCGCCAGCGAGCCGCCGGGCACCGGCAGATCGAAGGACGGTATGCCCGGAATACGCGCGCCATGGATCAGCACGATAGGCTCGTGCGAAGTAGCGTGCGACGCGGAGACCTCGCGCACAAACAGCCGGACTCCCGGATCGCTGGCGATGAAAAAATCGTGGCGTTGAATAGTCGGTTGCGCGCAAGCCGCGCCGGACGCGATGAGAGCCGTAAGAGCAATCGACGCGACGGACTGGAGCGGCCAGCACATAGTTAATGAGCCGGATAACTGTGAAGCTGCGGCCCAATCAGGTTGGAGTATCTGTAATTCTCGTGGCGATCGGCATCGATCGTCCAGAACATCGCGCCAATCAGCGATGGATAGCCCGAGGGCTGGAGCAGCTTGTAAGTGCTTCCCGCAGGCGCTTTGCCCGTGATGATGTAGTCCATCGCCTGGCTCACGACATCCGGCTTGTTGTAGCCGGTCAGAAATCCGACCGCAACCTTGTCCGCCGGCATCGCCGGGAAGAAGTGCGCAGGATCGCCGCCGACATTGAAGCCGTGCAGCAGTAACTCGGTCATCGCCGCGTGATAGTCAACCGAGCTGGACTGGTAGATCTCCCCGTCCAGCCCCTCCAGCGGAGGCGTGTTGTAGTCCTGCACATCAACGAAGGAGAGAATGTCGCGCAGGCCGTAGAGCAGCGGCAGATACGACCCAAACTGTCCGCCGTATGTGACATATCCGGATGGAATCTGCGTTCCCTCCGGCACCAGGCTGATCATGAAACCCGGTCCGAAGTGCTCGCGTAGTTGGCGAAGGCCCGTGATCAGGTTGACGATAGAAGGCGTCGTAGGATGCCGGAAGTCGGTATCCCCCGGCGCCAGATCGAGCGACGGCGTCTCAAAGTCAATATCCACGCCATCAAAGCCGTACTCCGTAACAATGCTGGTGACAGAATTGACGAAGTTGGGAATGTCCTGCACGGTATCCAGCTTGAAGTACTCCCCGCCGCCGCCAAGCGAGATCATCACCTTCTTGCCCTGGCTCTTGAGTTGCGCGACATCGGCCTTTAACTCATCCGCCGTAATGCCGCGCGGCAGCCGGAACTGCAGCGTGCCCTCCGGCGCGTTCTTCTGCGGCGAAGCAAAGGCCACCAGGATCAGGTCCCACTGCGGCGCAACTTCGTGAAGCGGAAATGGCGCAGCCGAGCTGTAGCGCGAACCGGTCCAGTAGCCGATCAGCCGGTGCCCGTTCCCGCCATTGCTGGCCCCGTTCGTAGGCGCGGGCGTCGCCGTCGGCTCGGCGCCATTCATGCGAGCCATGCGATCCGGGCAAGGCGTTGCCGGTGCGGCCAGCGCGTGCCCATCAGGGAAGCTATAGACGCTGCCCGCAGGCGCAGTTGCGCCCAAATACCACGGCAGCAGCGCCACGTTCTGCAGGTGATACGTAAATCCGCCGGTGCGGGCAGGGAAGGGCGCCGATGCAGGAAAGCCGTTCTTCGCATTCGTATTCGTGGGCTCAAGCAGGAAGTAGTTCGAGCCCACGCCCCCTCCGCCACATCCGGATTCATCCTGCTCGGAGACCCAGGCGGCAAAGTAGTTGCCCGGAGCGGTCGCGGTGCGGAAGTAGATTTGCGGATCGTGCAGCGGATCGTTCATGAACTCCGCAAGCTGCTGCGTCAGCGGCTGGATGTCGCGATCCATCACAATCGCGGGCGCATCCGCAAGATAGGAGCCAAGCACAAAAGAATTCCCCGTCGCAGCATCGACGCCATGCGTTCCCCATCCGCAGCACACCGTCGCATCGCCGGCCGCATAGAAAGTAGTGTTGTGCGTGACCGCCAGAATGAGCTTGCCATCCTGACGCGGAATCTGCCGAAAGATCTCCTTCTCCACAAACTCCGAGTCCACCACGGCAAACGATCTGCCGCTGCTCTTCGAGGTAAGCAGATAGCCGGAGTCCGCCGGCACCGCAATCGTCACCGGCTTTATCTCAGGCTTGCCCAGCCGCGTGTGGCCCTTCGTGTCCGCGGGAAAGGTGACCTGAATCAGGGCATCCGCATACTGGGTCTTTTCTCCGCCCGGATAAGCAAACTTCGAAAAGATCGGCGATTTCAAAATGCGCGGCACATCCGGCTCCGCACTCACGCGCACGCTCTTGCCCGCAAACGTAAGCGTGACGGGCACAAGTACGGTAGGAATAACCGTAGTGCCCTTTTGCGCCGGATCGCGCCCGGCGAGCGTATAGGTATTTCCACCCACCGTTCGCTTGAATGTGGGAATCGTGCCCTGCGCCTGCGCAAAAGCAAAAGAGGGCAGAAGAAAAGCAGCCAGGCAGAAAGCCTGCGGACGAAATTTACTGGGCAGCATGGTCGCCGCCCAGTATATCCATCTGTTCAGGCGCTGCGCGGCAAGCCAAGGGTGAGCAGCTATGCCGCGCACGACAGATTTGTAGCCGGGTGCCCCATCCTGCCGCAGGTAGGGTGGGTGTATTCAGTCGGAGCGAAGCGACCTCTTTCTCTCAATGAACTCCCGCTCCACCAAAATGTCCCGGTAACGAAGTTCCAACGCTAAGCAGACTTCGGAAGCTGTTCCGGGTCAGGAGAGAAGCGGCTGGACTTGCGTGCCAGGTCTTCGCCCTTGCGGATGCTCTCGCCGATTGCCTGGATGAACTCCGGAGTGTCCGCAACGTGCAGACCATCCTGGCTGATCCACTTGCCCACGCCGTCCGTGCCCAGCGGGCCTTCGCCGGTGGAATCGTTGTAGTACTCATCCACAACGCCGGGTGTCGGCGGCAGTTTGCCGATTGAGAAGCGGCCCGTGCCCAGGCTGTCGAGCGCAGCCGTGAAGGCTTTCATGTGGGTGATCTCGCGCGTCATCAGGAACTGCAGCGCTGCCTTCGAGCCCGCATCGTCGGTCAGGTGCATCAGCCGTTCGTACGTAATCTTGGCGCGCGCTTCGGCGGCAATGTTGTTGCGCAAATCCACGTCCAGCTCGCCGGAAATTTTCAGGTAGTCCGCCGTCCACGGATTGCCGGCGGAGTTGAACAGGTTCAGGCCGCCGCCACCCGTCACCGCCACCAGCGGGTCCTGTTCGGCGTCTTCCAATTCCTTTTTCACCGGCATGAAATGCATGCGGATCAGCGCGCCCACAACTTCCAGGTGGCTGATCTCTTCCGTGCCGATGTCCATCAACAGATCTTTGCGCTGCGGATCGTCGCAACCCCAGCCCTGGATCGTGTATTGCATGGCTGCGGCCAGTTCGCCGTTAGCGCCCCCGAACTGCTCCAGAAGGATCTTTCCGAAGCGCGGATCGGGCTCGCCGACATTGACGTCATACATAAGTTTCTTCACGTGGTGATACATCAGGGATCCCTCCTGAGGGTCTTCTGGTGGGATGGCGCGAAGGCGGGGTTCCGTCACCTCGTTTACGAGAAGAATTATTGAGCTGAAGCTATTGCTGTCCGGCGAAGGCAAACAAAGGTGACCGCCATAGTTGCTTGATGCCCCGCGCTCACTCGCCGCCGACGGTGATGCTGCTTCACCGACCGTAATAGTCCTGATTGGGTGTTGCATCACAACCGAAAGTCCGACAGATGTTTGGCATCCCGGCCCCTCTACATTCAAGATGGAAGCACGGGTCCAAGCATGGATTCACGACCACGAGCGCATTGCGACTGCCTACAGGAAGGAAGCACCGATTCTGATGCGGAATGAGGCTGGTTCCAGCCAAAGTCAGAAACGCCGGACGCTCCTGCTCCGCCGCGCCGCGCCAGGCAGAGGCGCTTCCCGCAATTGTTTCCCGTCGCATTCCGGGCACGCCTTCGCATTGCTGGTCTTCCTTTGCCTCGCCATCTGTGCAACCACGCTGATCTCCCGCTCGCAAACCCTCCGCTATCCCAAACCGCCCAGCGCCACGCACGGCAAGCAGATTTACAACAGCGGCTGCGTCGCCTGTCACGGCGATCTCGGCAAAGGCGCTCCCCGGTCCAGCACAGAGTTCCTGCGCCCCAGCACCTTCCCCGACTTCACGCAGTGCTCGCAGACCACAGCCGAAGCCAACGCCACCTGGAAGGCCATCATCGTTCACGGCGGCCCCTCGCGCGGCTTCTCCACCATCATGCCGGCCTTTGGCCAGCTGCTTTCCTCTGCGGACATCGACGACGTCATCGCCTACCTGCGCACCTTCTGCACCAATCCGCACTGGCCCCGCGGAGAGCTCAATCTCCCCCGCGCCCTGGTCACCGAAAAAGCCTATCCGGAGGACGAATTCGTCATCTCCACCGCCGTCAACGCCACCGGCGCGCCCGGCCTCACCACCGACTTCATCCACGAGCAGCGCTTCGGCGTAAAGAACCAGCTCGAAGTCGACTTCCCCCTCAACAATCAGGTTCAGAATCATCAGTGGCAGAACGGCCCCGGCGACATCACCTTCGGCCTCAAGCGCGTCATGTACTCCAACCTCCGCACCGGCTCCATCCTCAGCCTTCAGGGCGGCATCCTGCCCCCCACCGGCGACAGCAGGCGCGGCTTCGGCAACGGCACCACCACCTTCGAGCCCTTCGCCGCATTCGACCAGCTCTTTCCCACCAACACCTTCGTGCAGTTCCAGATGGGCGCCGATCTGCCGCGCCATCCGGACATCACGCCGCAATCCATCTTCTATCGCACCGCCATCGGGCAAACCTTCGCGCCCGACCATCTCCTCGGCCGCATGTGGTCGCCCATGGTCGAATTCCTCGCCACTCGCAATCTGGTCGATGGCGCAAAGACCGACTGGGACATCCTGCCGGAGATGCAGGTCACCATCAGCCGCCGCCAGCATGTTCGCGCCGCGGTCGGCGTGCGCGCGCCTTTCACTGACACCCGAGGCCGCACACCCACCGTCACCATGTACGTCCTGTGGGACTGGGCAGATGGAAAATTGTGGAAGGGCTGGAAATGACTCGCCTGCGCTTCACCCTCGCACTGCTGCTGATCGCCTCCGCAGCCGCACCGCTATGCTCGCAGGTCCGAACATCTGACAAGGACTTCAAGGTCGAGTTCCGCACCTCCGACCGCTGCGTCGCCTGCCACAACGGCCTCAAGACCAAATCCGGCGAGGACATCTCCATCGGCTTCGCCTGGCGCGCCAGCATCATGGCCAACTCCTCGCGCGATCCCTACTGGCAGGGCAGCGTGCGCCGCGAATCCATCGACCACCCCGCCTCTCAGGCCGCCATCGAGGACGAGTGCTCCACCTGCCACATGCCTCTGTCGCACTTCACTGCGCATGCAGAAGGCCGCAAGGCCGAAGTCTTCTCGCACCTTCCGCTCTCCTCACCGCCCAGCAAGGATGGCGCCGCCGCCGATGGCGTCTCCTGCTCCATCTGCCATCAGGTGGAAAAGACCGGCCTCGGCACGCCCGCGTCATTCAGCGGCGGCCTCACCTTCGCCAGCATCCACAACGCGCATCAGCGTCCCGAGTACGGTCCCTTCGTGGTCGATCAGGGTCACCAGCGCGTCATGCAATCCTCCACCAACGGCATGGTGCCGCAGGCCGCCGACCACATTCGCGACTCCGCGCTATGCGGCAGTTGTCACACGCTCTACACCAAGGCGCTCGGCCCCGGCGGGCAGCAGATCGGCACCTTCCCGGAGCAGATGCCCTATCTCGAATGGCTGCACAGCGACTATCCCCAGCGCCAGACCTGCCAGTCATGCCACATGCCGGAGGTTCAGGAACCCGTCGCCGTCACCGCCATCTTCGGACCGCTGCGCCAGGGCATGCACCGCCACGAATTCATCGGCGGAAACTTTCTCGTCCAGCAGATGCTCAACGACTATCGCGGCGATCTCCACACCGCCGCGCTCCCGCAGGAGCTCGTCGCCGCCTCCGGCCGCACGATTGAATTCCTCAAATCACAGTCCGCCCGCGTTACGCTGCAGAGTGTCCGGCAGCAATCCGGTCAGCTCTCTCTTGAAGTTCACGTAGAGAACCTCACCGGCCACAAGCTGCCGACAGCCTACCCATCGCGCCGTGCCTGGCTGCACGTCGTGGTCGAGGACCGCGATGGCCGAACCATCTTCGAATCCGGCGCTCTCAACCCCGATGGCTCGATCGTCGGCAATGACAACGACGCCGACCCGCATCGCTACGAGCCGCACTATCGCGAGATCACCAATTCCCAACAGGTGGAAATCTTCGAGCCCATCCTCGGCGATGCGCACGGAAACGTAACTACCGGCCTGCTCTCCGCCGTCGGCTATCTCAAGGACAACCGCCTGCTCCCCAGCGGCTTCGACAAGCTATCCGGCCCGCGAGAGATCGCCGTCGTCGGCGACGCGCTCAACGATCCCAACTTCACCGACAGGGGAAGCACGACACGCTACATGATCAACACCGCCGCCGCACCCGGCCCCTTCCACGTGCGCGCAGAGCTCTGGTATCAGCCGATAGGTTTTCGCTGGGCCCATAACCTCGAGCCCTACAGCGCCGCCGAGCCGCAGCGCTTCGTCCACTACTACAACTCCGAAGCTCGCCGCTCCGCAGTACTCCTCGCCAGCGCCGACGCAAACGACTAGTGTGGCCAGTCGTCAGCTTGCCGCATGCATTCGTGATGGTCAAAGCAACAAAAACGTAGCGCCAAATCGTCGGGTGCCCCATCCTACCGCAGGTAGGGTAGGTGTATTCAGTCGGGGCGAAGCGACCTCTTGCCTTCCGTCATCCTGGACGTGACCCAAAGTGGAGTGAAGAGTCTGCGCTGAGTTTGTCGAAAGCGTGGGATACCGCGAACCTCGTGACAACCCAACCAGCCCGGTGCTAACGTCTACGCCACAATCCCCCAGGGCCACGCTGAAATCAGTTTTCTGGAGCGACTTTGACCCAAGCGCACCCACGTGTCTTTTACGGATGGTGGATTGTTCTCGCGTGCGCCATGGGCACCTTCTTCGGCCCCTCCGTCACCGTCTTTTCCTTCGCCGTCTTCTTCCCATCCCTGGTCCACGAATTCCACGCGACCCGCGCGGCTATCTCTTTCGCATTCACGCTGCACAACATCGTCGGAGCGCTATGGCTCCCGCTCATGGGCCGTCTCATCGACCGCTACGGTGCGCGACGCGTTCTGCTTTCCATCACATTCGCCTTCGCCATCGTGCTGCTCTCCGCGCCCTGGCTGGTCCACACGCTCTGGGCCTTCTACATCTTCTACGCGCTGCTGGGCTGGATGCTGCCCGGGCCGATGGGCTTCGGCGTTGTCGTCGCGCATTGGTTTGACCGCAGGAGAGGCTTGGCGCTCGGCCTGATGGGGCTCGCCGTGGGCGTCGGCGCATTGACGGTGCCTCTGCTATCGCAATGGCTCATCGGCCGCTTCGGATGGCACATGGCCTACTCCATCTTCGGAGCAGCAAATCTCCTCATCGCCATCCCCGTCGTCCTGCTCGTTCTGCGCAACGATCCTGCGGAGATGGGCCTCTCGCCCGATGGTGCAGCCGTGCAGCTCGCCCGCACCACAACTCAGCAACCCGCGGGCCTTGTCTGGTCTGAAGTTCTTCGCCAGCCCGCCTTCTGGATCATGATCAGCGCCTTTGTGCTGGCCAGCGCAAGCCTGCATGCCGGCATCCTGCATCTGCCGGCACTGTTGAGGGATCGCGGTTTCACCCCACAACGGGCAGCGCTCGCCAGCTCCATCGTCGGCATCGCGGTGATATGCGGCAGGGTTGTGTCCGGCTGGCTGATGGATCGCCTCTTCGCGCCGCGCGTGGGTATGTCTTTCTACACGCTAACAGCCGCGGGCCTCATCCTTCTCTTGGCTGGCCGCGGCGGACCGTCCGCGTTTCTGGCAGCATTCCTGATTGGGCTCGGCATGGGCGCTGAAGTGGACATGATCGCCTACCTCGCCAGCCGCTACTTCGGCCTGCGCTCATTCGCTACCGTCTACGGTTACGCATTCGCCGCCTTCATGATCGCTGGCGCGCTCGGTCCGCTGATGATGGGAGCCGTCTTCGATCGCTTCCACTCCTACGGAGCCGGGCTTGTCACTGCGGCCATCGCCGCAGTCGGCGCCGTTGCGCTACTGGCATTCCTCGGACCCTACCGCTTCGGTCCTGCCGAACAGCCACTGGAGCCAATTCCGGCGCTGATAGAAGCGTAAAAGACTTCGCGATGGCCGGGGTCCCTATCCTGCGCGGTGTTCGCAGATTGGGGCAGGAAGCGACTACTTTCCTCCAACCGAAGCGCGCTCAACCAAACATCACTGCTGCGAACTAACGACTCGTCCCACGAACGGTCCCGATATAACGCGCGACTGCTAACGGAGTAGCCGCCATCTCCCGCAGCATCTGCGCCTGCCGGCGATAATCAGCAGCCTGCTCCGGGCTGTCGCGGGATGCAAGTTGCGCTTCGCGCTCCAGGCGCTCAGCAAACAATTCAGACGGGGAAGCTTCACGGATTCTGAGAATCGTTTCCATGCACCGGAGCGTATCGGCTCCCGTAAACGTAGCGAATACGACTTTCGCTGTCCGTTCTCTCTCCGAAGGCGTAATGATCCCCGGCGCACGCCACGTACCAAGCCGGATTTCGCTCCATCGATCCCGTTTTGCAACGCTCTCCAGGTCCGCGTCACTAACACGTACGGGCCTATGGAGGCGTTCCATGAAAGTGCTCACCGATTTCGCAGGCCAGAACTGGCTCATCACACCGGCTGCCCTCGCCCACGGAGAAAACCCGCCCGCGAGCATCCATGATCAGAAATTCCTGCTCGTTCTGTCTGGCGTGGCGATCGCGAACCTCGAAGGCAACAGTGGTTCGCAGTGGCTCCAGGAAACACTCTCCTTCCTTCCCGACATGGCAGGCCCGCAGAATTCCGGCCCATTGAATTGGGCCATCCAACGATGGGGCATCCCCAGGCCGCCCGGCCAGAGCTTCACCATTCAATTCTCGCTGGAAGAGTGGGCGCCGTTCGTCTCGCTCAGTTCGATCTACGATCAGGCCCAGTCCATCGATGCAGGTTTCTCTGTAAACGTTTGGCGGCCGAATCATTTTGCTACCGGCACAGATGCCTTTACGCATGCGCCAGTCAACAACATCTTTACCGGCGTCAACGTCGATGTTGCCGTTCGCGATACCGACGCCTGGATCTACCGCATCGGTTACAACGTCACCCTCCTCGGAAAAATTGTGTTCCTCACCACCCCCAAAATACTGTTCAGCTCAGACTTCGATCCCACGCCGGACAATGTGCCGCCATCCTCCGTGCAGGCCGTGGGAACCGCGGTTGTCGAGGGCGCGCCCCGAAGTGTGATTGTCGTGGATCCGCCGTTTCCGCATACGGACAAATGGGTGCAGATCACGGGAATGCCGCCCGATCCCAAAACCGGCAAACTCCCCAGCTTTCTGGGGCATGCTTACCGAGGTCGACGGCGAGGGCGTCTACAACTTTTCCGCAGCGGTGTTTGTTCCGGGCGGCTCGAATGTTCCGGACTCCGATGTCGCCTCCATCAGTTTCGCCACGGCAACCCAGCAGGAATTCATGCACATCGATTTCACATCGACCAGCACGGTGCGCATCGACGACCTCGTCGTGATCGGTTCGTTCGTACGCAATCAGGTCTTCCTTCTGCAGGTGACGCTGAATATTTCCGCAGCTACATCCACAGCGCACGTCGTGGTTTCGGGCGGCGGAGCATCCGGCGAGCAGGACTACACGATACCCCAGCCGTTTCATTTTCTATCGCTGCAGTTTGGTTCCATCAAACTGTGGAAGGGCTTCGAGAACACGGGTAGCTTCGACATGACGGACATCGTCGTATCGCGCGAGCCGTAGCTCCCAGTCCGGGAACCAGCTCTGAGAACGGCCAGCACTCAGATACGCATCGGCATGATGATGTACCGGTACTTGTAATCATCAGCCGGATCCTCAGGCCGCATCTGCCCCGCCGACTGCGCGTCTTTGAACTCCAGCCGCACCTCGCCGGTGTTGCCGACGGCCTTCAGGAAGTCCAGCATGTAAGCCGAGTTGAAGCCCACCACCAGCGCGTCGAATTGGTACGGCGCCTCGATCGTGTCTTCCGACTCTCCCGACTCCGTCGACGAGCTCGAAATGCGCAGCTCGTTCTGCTCCATGCGAATCTTGATCGCGCCGGAGCGCTCGTCCGCAAACTGCGCCACGCGCTGGATAGAGCTCGAAAGGTCTTCACAGCGGATGATGATGAACTTGTTGTTGTCCCGCGGCAGCACCGCCTCATAGTTGGGGAACTGTCCGGTCAGCTTGCGCGAGGTCAGCACCCGCTTGCCGATGCGGAAGAAAAGCTGGTTCTCATCATCGGCAAATTCCACCTGCTCCGCGTCGGTGTTCGAAAGCAGCGACTGCAGCTCCGCCAGCGCCTTCCGCGGGATCAGCGTCTTCTTCTCCCCGCCCGGGATGCCGGTCAGGGTCTCGCCCTGCTTCTCGATATGCGCCAGCCGGTGGCCGTCGGTCGCCACCATCGCCAGCGATTCTGGCTTCAGGATCAGCAGCGCGCCGTTCAGCGTGTAGCGCGATTCTTCGTTCGAGATGGCGAAGATCGTCTTCGAGATCAAATTGCGCAGCGAAGCCACCGGCAGCGCCACCACCGAGACGGTAGGGAACTCCGGCACCTGCGGGAAATTCGCGCGCGCCATGCCCACCATCTTCGTGTTGGAGCGGCCGCTCCGGATCTGCACCCAGTGGTTATCCTGCAGCTTGATCGAGATATCCCCGTCCGGCAGCAGCTTGATGTAGTCGTACAGCTTGCGCGCCGGAATGGTGCAGGAGCCCGGCTTCTTCACCTTCGCGCTGCACGAGGTCTTGATCGACTGATCCAGATCAGTAGCCGTGATCGTCAGCCGGCCTTCCGCCTCGTCGGCCTCGAGCAGAAAATTCGACAGGATGGGAATCGTGGTCTTGCGCTCGACAACGGACTGCGTGGCAGTGAGCTCGCGAAGCAGCTCCTGTTTGCTGACGGAGATCTCCATGGCGAATCCCTGAACGGTGTTCTTGTCTGCTTCGAGTCCTACGGCGGGCATGTGCGGCTCCCTGGAATGGGCTGCGGTACGTGACTGGATTGCCCACACTCTACACCAGACGCATGGCAGAAGTGCAGGAATCCGAACAGCACCATTCTAGCGGCGGTCATGCCGTGGAAAGGTAGGTAGTTTCTCGGGAAATAGAGGGACTGGAGATCATCCGCCATCGCCCAGGTCATGTCCAGATGGAGCGCTACCCCACCCATCGTCCTCGCGCAGGGCCTGGTCGAAGTAATCGGGTGCGCGGGCGATGCGCATGAGCTCGCCGTGGTCGAGCCAGTTGAGATTGCACAAGTCGCAGGAGTCGAGCACGACATTGCCTGGGCCTGCGTAGAAGTGGGCCTCCATGGGCCGGCGGCAGTGCGGGCAGGCAATGTGGCGGCGGAGATCGTCTGGGTTGGCTGCAGCCCCGACGGGAATGCTCGCGTGCTGCTGAGCGCGCACATTCTCGACGAGCTCCGGGAAGAAGTCCATGGAGACGAGCAGGCCGCTGCATTTGCTGCAGAAGAGGACGGGCGTCTTGGCGACCGAGCCCTGGGCGAGCGCGATATGGCAGAGCGGGCACTCGTCTCCGGGGCCATCGCCCAGAAGGGTAATGCCTTCGTCGTTCTTTTCGGGGACTACGATCGTGCGGCAGTAGTCGCACTGGAAGGTATCGCCGGAGACGCGCATCTGAGCGCCGCAGGAAGGGCAATTCATTGCTGGGGCTTTCCGCAGTCCGGGCAGAAGTGGGCTTCGTGTGGAATGGCGTGGCCGCAGGAAATGCAGAAGTGAGTCGCCGCGTTTGCGGCACCTGCAGGCGTTTCGTTTGCGGGCGCCTGCAAATGCGCGGCCATGACCTGTGCTACTGCTGCTCCGGCGCCCAGGCCCATGCCGATACCTGCGCCACCGCCGGTATTGGCCGCGGCAAGCGTCATCGATTGCGCGGCGGCGAACTGCGTGAACTTAGCGAGATCGCCGACGATGTTCATACCGATGCGCTTGTCGAGCGAGCGCTGCAGGTCTTCCGGCAGCGAAATGTTTTCAACGAGAAACTGCGTAAGCTCCAGGCCCAGCGTCGCGAAGGAAGGCTTCATGTCATCGAAGATCTTCTGCTGTAGCACGGTGGCGTTCGCCGTCATGTCCAGATATTTGAGGCCGCTGTTGGCGAAGATGTCAGTCATCCGCGCGACGATAGTGTTGCGAAGCTGGTCTTCCAGCTCGAAGGCGGAATAAATCTGGCGCGTGCCGCTGATCTGCGTGAAGAACGTTCGCGGATCGGCGATGCGGTAGGAGTAGATGCCGTAAGAGCGCAGCCGGATGGCGCCGAACTCGGTGTCGCGGAAAGTGATGGGCGTCGCAGTGCCCCACTTCTGATCGATCTGCAGGTGTGTCGAGAAGAAGTAGACGTCCGATTTGAAGGGCGACTCGAAATCCTTGGCCCAGTTCTTCAGGTCAGTGAGGATCGGCAGGTTCGCAGTGTTCAGCGTGTAGAGACCCGGCCGGAAGACATCCGCGATGCGTCCCTGGTCGAGGAACATGGCCATCTCAGACTCGCGCACGGTGAGTTGGCCACCGTTCTGGATCTCTGCGTCGAGCATCGGATAGCGCCAAACCAGAATGCCGGGCTCGGGCTCGTTCCACTGGATGACGTCGATGAACTGTTTGCCCAGAAAGCTCGCAAACGACATGACGACTCCTCTCATGCTGCAGGATGCGAACGGGGGGATTCGCAGGAATTATGTCACGGAAGAAGCCCGCAAAGCCCGGATTTTCGCGGGTGTTTCGCGCAGCAGGAGCCTTCGCCTCGGAGGCCAGACCGCGACTACTACTACTGAATATCTAAACAGGTATGTATAGATAGCCGCCGTAGTCGTTTGCTGTGGGGAAGTGGGAATACGCGGCGAAACCCCATGGCTGTTGCGCGAAACCAATGTGCCGGATTTCCAAATCGGGACACCCCGAATGTGGGAGTGCTGGAGAACCGGTGACTCGCCGGCGAAAGTCGTCCAGATCTCCAACAGCGTCCACAGGCCGGGACGCGCAATCCGCAATCCCGCTTTGGTGAATGCGTGGAAATATAGTCGCGCTCTGCATCTGGAGCGCACATGCAAGGACTCGGATTTCCACGGCCAGAGGATCGGTACCGCGCTTTGCAGCGTATCCACAGAAAGTCCACGCCTGTGGAGGAATGGCTTTCATTGCGGATGAATTCGATGCCGTCGTCCCACCGCAAACACCGCGAGACCGGTGACTACGATCACCAGCGTCGAAAGCAGCACCTTGGCAAAGGCAAGCGGTGGATTCGCATCGTCGGGCGACGGAATCGCCGAGAGAACGATCGTCGCAGCCGTCGCAAAAAAGCCGACCGCGGCCAGCGCAATCGCAACCGGCGCTCCCCCCGGCAGCGGATAGCGTCGGAGACTACCCCGCAGCGCCAACCGGATCAGCGCAGCGAAGAGCAGCAGGAAGGGCAGGAACGTCGTGACCACGGTCAGGCTGACAAGCACGTCGTACGCGCCGCGCACACTGGTGCCCGCCTGGCCCAGTATGGCGACCACGATGCCCGCCAACCCGTAGACCAGGATGGCCACCCACGGCGTTTTGTAGCGCCGATGAATATATCCAAAGGCCGCCGGCAGGCATCGATCCAGCCCGGCGACAAACGGCAGCCGCGAGGTCGCCGCAAGATAACCAGCCGCCCCACCCACCGCGCTAAGCGCCACCAGCAGGGCAACGACGGGCGACAGCCAGTGCAGCGACAGCCGATCGCACAGCAGCGCGACGCCGCGCATAAATCCGTCCAGGCCGGAGACCGCATCGCCGGGCAGCGCCACCAGCATCGCCGCAGTGCCGGCAATGTACGCAAGCGCAACGATAACGCCGGCCAGCAAAAGAGCGCGCGGCAGCGTCCGCTGCGCATCCCGGATCTCGTCGCCCATCAGCGAACCCGTTTCGCATCCGGAGAACGCAAACACAATCGTCGACCAGAAGACCGCATTGCGCAGCGTCAGGTGCGGCGCCAGCGAGCCGATGGTGAAGTGCGTAGCCGAGCCGTAGCGGGCCCCCACCACTGCCGCCAGCAGCACCAGGACAAGCACCGGAAGCCAGTTGCCAACCGAGCAGACGTTGTTCAGCCACTTGCCCGCCTCAATGCCGCGGATGTTCAGCGCGACAATCACGGCCAGCCAGAAGACAGCGAATCCCATGTGCCAGACCGCACTGCCGGCCAGCGCATGTCCGCGCGTGCCAAAGGCCACCAGCATCGCGCTCGCCCCAAAGTAGAGAATGCCGGGGAAGTACGGCAGATTGGACATCCAGTAGGTCCACGCGGTTACGAACGCCGTCCGATCGCCGAAGGCCTCGCGCGTCCACACATACAGCCCGCCCTCCTCCGGAAACTGCGTCCCCAGTGCCAGCACGCTCACGGCGAGCGGCAGAAAGAAGCAGAGCAGCCCGCCAATCCAGACCAGCAGCGTTCCCGGGCCGGCCGCAGCCGCAGTGGCAATCCACCGGATGCTGAGCGTGGTCAGGATGAAGAGGACCGTAAGATCGCGCAGACCCAGCGATCGCTTCAGTCCCACATGCAATCCAGGACTGCTCGGCTCATGTGGCGGTGATGCGAGATCAGCCAAGCGTGTCCGCCGTTCGCAACGTGCGATCGGGGGAGATTGCAGTCGTACTGCGTTGTTGCGTGTCGGCCAGCATGCTGCGCCGCTGTGTGTCGGCGAGCACAGCCATCGCCGCATTGCGGCCATTGATGGCAATCACCGAGCCGCCCGGATGCGTGCACGCTCCGCACATGTAAAACCCAGCCATCGGCGTGCGCGCGGAGAGGCGATTCGACCACATATACGGCGGCAGGCACTCACCCTGGAAGATGTGTCCGCCCGTCAGCCCAACCTTCTGCTCAATATCCGGCGGCCCCATCACCTGCGCATCGATGACGGCCGAGTTCGGCCCCTCGATGTTCGAGCAGAAGCGGCCAAGCGAACGCAGCGCCAGCGCGCGCACCTCGTCACGTCGCGAATCCCAGTCGCCATCGCGGAAGGTATAGGGCACATACTGCGCAAACACGGACATCGTGTGCTGCCCCGCCGGCGCCACGGTCGAATCATGCGCGCTCTGGAAGTACAGCTCGCACCAAAGATGCTCCGGCAGATAGCCGCGCTTCGCCGCCGCGAATCCTGCCTGCCACTCGGCATGGGTCAGCGGCGCATTGATCTGTCCATAGTGGTGCGGCTTGTTCTGTCCCGGACGAGAAATGAAATCCGGCAGCTCCGACAGCAGGACGTTCAGCTTCACCGTGCAGCCCTGGATCGGCACAGCTTCAATGCGCTCGCGCCAGCCCGTGTCGGCGTCTTCGCCAAGCATCGCCAGCGTCCGTACCGGATCGGCGTTCGAGATCACCACCGGAGCGGCAATGCGCTCGCCCGACTCCAGCCGCACACCCTCGCCCGGCAATATCTCGGCCACCGGCACGCCCGCGGCAATCACCGCGCCTGCCTCCTGCGCCGCATCGGCGATATAGAACGACACCATCCCCATGCCGCCTGCAACATACCCCCACATCCCCGGCATGCCGCCCAGCCGCCCCGAAGCATGATGAAAGCGGATCGACGCCGTGCCCGGATCGAACGGACTCGCGTTCGTCCCAATCACGCCCTGACCCAGATACGCCGACTGCAGCCGCGCGTCGCGCAGATAGTGCTCCACAAACTCCGCCATCGACCAGTCGTACAGCAGGTGCCGCGCTTCCTGGTCATCGCCCAGCCGACCGTCGATCTCTTCCGGCGTCGGCGCATCCCCAATCCAGAAATCGCGAGCTCCGCCGTTTCCCCCGGCAACGCCCTTTGCCGGCCGCAAAGCATCACGCAACCGGCACAGCGTCGCGTTCATCGCCTTCCAGCCCTCAACGTCGCCCGGCGAAAAGCGCCGTACCTCGGCCTCGCATCGCTCGTCATCATCCCAAAGCTGAATACTCGAGCCATCAAGGAAGGGAACGAACAGCCCATTCACCGCCGGAGTCCAGCGGAATCCCCGCGCCGGCAGCCCAAGCTCTTCCACCACCAGCGGATGCAGCAGTCCCGCAAGATAAGCGCACGGCGACATCTTCACGCCGGGGAACGGCTCTTCAATCGTGCAGGCTCCGCCAACACGCGGGCGCGCCTCCAGCACCAGCACCCGCTTGCCCGCCCGCGCCAGATAAGCAGCACAAGCTAACCCATTGTGCCCCGCGCCAACAACAATGACATCCCAAGTCTTAGCAGCCAGTTCGCGCAAAGGCGCAGGAAGTCCCAGTTCGCCAAGCTTCTCCGCGGTAGGTGATGTGATCGGTGGCACAAGGCTCCTCTTTGGGTGTCTATCCTAACTCGCGGCTTCAATGAGGTGCAGCGCGATATTCCAAAACGGCCTGACCGATCCAAACAAGAAATAGCGTCAAGCCGAAGCACGCGGTGGTCAGAAACCACCACCTGGACGCTCTATAGCCTGCAATGATGGATAGAAGTCCCGAAATCGTGAACCATCCGATAACCCACAACGTGGCTATATGCGGAACACGAAGATGATGAAAGAACAGCGGGAACCATATCAACAGGAGTGAAGCCGCCGCTATCGCTCCGATGAAGTGCCAAGGCCAACGCTTTGAATCTTCAATCGTCCGCATTCAGGTCCGCCATAAGGAGCATCAGTCGAGCGGAACGAACACAGCTTACTAGCGCGCCCCTCCGTCGAGGTCAATTTGATTGAGCCGCCCTGCTACTGCCTCCACGCGCCGGGGATCACTTCGGTGGGAATTTCTTGAACATCGAATTGATGTCGTTGTTGAGCGCCTTGGTGTTCTTGTCGCTGTTTGTGGACAGGTCCCGCTCCGTGATGCCGCGCCACACCAGCTCCTTGTCCTTGGTCGAGAAGATATCAACCAGAACATGGCCGACACTCTGGTTGTAAACGGTCCTCGTGGCCATCCCCCCGCCGCCCCATCGTCTCATCCCCCATCCGCCGTTGTAGAGCGTTTGTACCTGCCGCTGGTTGCGCACCTGGTCGTTCGCGAAGAGAGTCGCGTCGCAGTTGGAGGTACCAAGCTGCCACCCCTTCGCCTGCAGATTGCGATCGACGGCCTCGCGAATGCGGCTCGCATAGAAAGGATTCGAAGTCCTGACCCGCCCCCAGCAGTAATTATGAAACTGCTCAAAATTCACGTTGTGGTCGTAATCGGTCTGCACTTTGTAAGCAAATGCAGGCATGGCAACAGCCACAGCAAGAAGCGCGAGCGCAAGGCGTTTCATAGAAATCTCCTCCGGAATCCGAGTGCTCCACAGTAAAGCCGAAGCCACGCACCACACGCTACTGTTTTCTTTGAAATCTCGCAGACGACTCACTCACCGCCGCTCCCAACGCTCCTCATGCCGGTCATATCGCCTTCCACCAATATCGTGACTGAATTCGCCAGAAGGGGATGGGATGGGTGGCACACAAACGGCACGTCCCTCCGGCGTGGCTATGCTAACTCGCCGGCCGCCTTAAAGGCTCAGCTCTGCGTGCGATCCGAGTCGGACAAGTTGCAGACGTTCCGCGTCTGGCTTGCGATAGATCAGGACAAGGTCGGGCTTGATATGGCAATCGCGATGATCCTTCCACGCGCCGGCAAGAGCGTGGTCGCGATGCCGCTCCGCCAATGGTTGGTCTTCTGCCAGCGCATTCACAATGCTCACCAGATCCTGCGCAAGAGTGGCGCGATGCTGTCCTTTGGCCTCGCGCTTGTAGTCTCTTTTGAACTGAGTAGTCCGCTCAATCGTCCGCATCGAGGTCCGCCATGAGAGCCGCCGTCGAGCGGAACGAACGCAGCTTCCCCGCGCGCGCCTCCTTCATGGCTTTGATCGTCTTCTTGTTAGGAATCAGCGGATCGAAGGGCAAGGCATGATCGTGCGCAACACGGGTCAGCAGCATGCGCACCGCATCGGAGACGGTGAGCCCCATAGCAGCCAGCACGGTCGCCGCTTCTTCCTTCACCGCACCATCAATGCGCGCCTGCACAAGAGTATTGGCAGCCATAGCTCATCTCCTGTATGACATTGTAATACAGGCATCATGCCAGTCACAGAATCGCGAACTCGCCAAGAGTTAGGGGCCAAAGAACTATGTAGTCTTCGTCGTCTGATTCGCGGTATGCGGCCCGCATAGCTTGTTGCAGCTTCTGATTGCGAACGATCTGATGTGCTTTGTCGAAAGCCATCCCCGGCTCATCTGTCAGGATGAAAATATCGAATTCTGATTGTCCGAAGTCGTGGCCGTCGACCACCGCAGTTTCATCCAGACCTGCGATGAGCTTTTCCTCGAGAGCCACAAGTTGATCGAAGTCGGCGGTCGCGTTGGCAGTGAATTGCAAAATGAGCTGATATTTCACCGCCGTTCCCACCGCTCCTCATGCCGGTCATCGTGATAAACAATCCCGGTAACCCGGCCACTGGAATCCTTCTGAAAAATAATCCGCGTCGGGCTCCCGCTCGGATAGAAAAACGTAGTCGGATTTTCCGGCAATAGCTCATTCAAATCATTCGTCCGGTTGCGCGAGAAGAGCTTGTCGCCTTCTACCAGGATCGTCACCTGCCGCACATCGCCGTCGTAGTAGTCGCCCACATAGTCGTCGTAAATATCCGGATCGACCTTCGCCGGCACCGGATGCAGCGGCACCGTCAGCTGCTGCGCCTGCGCATGCGCGCTCGCAATATCTGAAAGCCGATGCGCCAGCAGCCACTGCGGCAGCGACCGCTCCCCATACGCCTTGTCCCACGAATTATGGTGCCACCCCTCATACAGCCATAGCCGCACATCGCCGCCCGCCGCCTGCAGCGCCTGGTACATAATCTGCGACTCCTTCGGCGGCACCACCGGATCAAGCGTCCCGTGGAACATCCACACCGGCGTCTTGCCCACCGCACGCACATAGGCCTCCGGCAGGATGCTCGACTGCTTCCAGCGCTGCGGCTCATACGACCAGAAGATCCCACCCGATACAGGCACAATCGCCGCAAAGCGGCCCGGGTAGTCCTTCGCGATCTCCCACACGCCGTACCCGCCCAGCGACAGCCCGGTCAGGTACACGCGCTCCGGGTCGCCGTGGAACTCCTTCATCTCCGCATCCAGCGCCGCCAGCGCCATCTGCATCATGTCCGGATCGGTCCAGTGGTGATGGCTGTACGGCAGCTGCGGCATCACCACGACGAACGGCCAGCGCTCCGGATGCGCGCGGATCGCATTCGGCAGCCCCACCTGCGTCTCGTCCATGCCGTCGGAGCCGCGCTCCCCCGCGCCATGCAGGAACAAAATCACCGGCCAGGGGCGGCGTCCGTCATACTCAATCGGCAGGTAAACCACGTAACGATAGCTGACGCCGTTGATCAGGATGACGCGATTCAGAAAACCGGTGTCCTGCGGATGAATGACCGGGCGCTGCGGCTCACGTGTCGGCGCAGCCGCCGTAACCGGATGATCCACTCGCCCGGCGGTGTGTTCGGCCGGACGGTTCACAGCCTGAGCGGAAGGCAATGCACTGGCTCGCGCCGCAAGCGGGCTGGCGTTGAGGGCAACAGCGAGAACTGGGGCAAGCAGGACGCTGGCCAGGGAACAGCAACGGCGCATGGCTGGAGGATATCGCAGCCAACGCCTTCTGTGACGCGGACGGTACGCCGGCAAACGAATCGATCCATCCGTATCGAAAAGCCGGCCAGGACAGACCCAGGCCCGCATTTGCTGCATTTTGAGCTGTCTGCGCTCGTGTTGCCCCGCCCGCCACGAGTGCCCGTCATCCGATGAAGCCACTTTTCCGCCTTACAAGAAGCGCTTCCCGCGTCAGGCCAACGGCTCCTGTCGCCCGGCACTCTTACTCCGTACGGGGTCACTACCCCGGCGAGGTCTCAATGGGTTTGCTCACACCGAATCAGATCAAAGATTTTCAGTCGCTCTACACTCTGCAGCTTCGCTATCTGCTCTCTGCGGAAAACCAGATCGTGAAAGGTCTCAAGAGCATGATCGAGCACGCAAACGATCCCCAGTTACAGCAGGCCTTCCAGTCGCACCTGCAGGAAACCGAGGTTCACGCGCAACGTCTCGAAAAGATGATTGGCGAAGTGAACGCGGGCGACGTTGACGATAAAAAGGACGCCATCATTACGGCCCTGCTCGGCTCTGGCGAAAACATCGTGAGCGAGTCCGACGAAGGCCCAGTGCGTGATGCCGGACTCATCGCCAGTGCCCAGAAGGTCGAGCACTACGAGATCGCGTCCTACGGCTCCGCCCGCGACTGGGCGAAGCTCCTTGGCCTGACGCAGCATGCAGAGCTGCTGCAAAGAACGCTGGATGAGGAGAAGCACGCAGACGAGCTGCTGACCTCAATTTCGCAACGCGCCAACACCACTGCCGCTGCGGCCTAGAAGCCAGCACCGCAATCCGACACCCTCCTTCGGGGATTCTCCAGGGCCGCTCGCAAAGCGGCCCTTCTTTTCTTGCGAAGCAGCTCTTTCGACAGTCCGTCGCTTCAGAAATCAATCACTTCAGAAATCCACGACATCAAGGTCCAGCGGAAATTGCCCATGTCGGGGGCTCGGAGTGGGAAAAAGATCGCCCTTCCAACTCCGCTCGATCATTGTGTCGTAAGCAGCGGCAACATCTTTTGGCGCAGGCCTTCCGGCGAGAGCGAAGCTGTCAATCTCATACGGTATTCCGTTGGATCCCAGCACGGACGACCCTTCCATAAGGTGGAAGTGCAGATGCGGCGCGCTCGTATTCCCCGTGTTGCCCAGCTTGCCCAGAACCTGCCCCCGCTTTACCGTCTGTCCCGGAACAACCGTCACCGAGCCCTTCCTCATGTGTGCATAGAAGGCGAAAACACCGCCGCCCAAATCAAGCACCACGTGGTTTCCATCGACGTTGGCGATCGTCATCGTCGCCGGATCGGGCAGCTTGCCTGGTACCTGGTCCTCCAGCGTATTCAATATCGATACCACCGTGCCGTCTGCCACCGCGAGCACATCCGCACCGTAGTCGGCATAGTTGTGCACATCTGCCGGATCGCCCTTCACCAGATGGCCCGCATCATCCAGGCGCATCCAGTCAATCGCGAAGCGCTGAGCGAAATACACCCCGCCATTCACGGCGAAACCGCTTGGCCGATGTGCGCCACCTAGGTCGCAACATCCATTCAGGGCCACCCATCCCTTTCCCGCCAGCGGAGGCCCAATCTCTATCTGTTTGGAGGAAATCTCGAGCGGCGCGATGGTATAGCTCAGTGCGACCGGGGTCACCGGCACCGGAGCCGGTGAGGAAGCCCCGAGCACGGCAAAGCGATGCAGCAGCCGCGTGGGAACCTGCGCGCGCGTGTCAAAAGCAAGATCGATCAGGAAGAGACGCGTTCCGTTGAATTCAATCTCCGGCTTGCCGGCGGGCGCGTTCGACATCATGCGTAGCCGCGACACCAAATGCTCCCCGTCGTAGGACGCGATTACCGCAGAGGGACTTCCAGCGGGCTTGCCACCATCAAGGACCTGGATAGATTTCAGCGTAGCCGTTGTCGGCCTGGAGTTCGTCACCACCAATTCATAGTCCAGGTGGTATTTGCCGTCAGTCGCAAGAAATGACCGCGTGCTGCTGGTCAGAGGCGATGCAATGACAGGCGTGAACTGATCGGGCTCCGGCGCGTTCGACTTCTGTCCTGACAGAGGAACAGCGAAGAGCAGGAGTCCCAGCATCGCGCGGCTCGCGCAAACAACGAAGGACAAACCCATCGTCAACCTTCCGTTCTGCGTATCGTCGCCATCTCCGGGCAGCAGTTCTCTTCAGGAGGAACGATCCGCGTTACAGATAATACCGATTACCGGCTGGTTGCGTTCTCGAATACGCTACTGAGATTGAGATTTGAACCATGCCAAAGGCCCTCAAGCGCAATGCGGTCATCGTGTTCGGCCTCGCCGTCCTGTTCTATTGGTCCTTCATGCTCGCCAAGCACGATCCGTCCCTGCGCGACATAATCCCATTCGGCACGGACCCGTACGACGCGGTTGGTTCATTCGGCGTCATAGCCGGAGTGCTGATCGCGCTGCTGTCACTCCTGCGTGCGTTTCGCCCCTACCGCAAACACCTTCCATCCACAGCGCAACGGGTGTATCTCGTCCGGTCACAGGTCGCGGTCGTTCTCTCCGTTCTCATCACGCTTGTGGCGGATCTTGTCGCTATGGCGCGACATCCTCATATGTGGATCGGCGCTGCGTCGCGGGACCGGCTAGTAGCGCTTCTCGGGGCTATCGCGGTTGTTACTTTTGCCGTGCAGTTGCTCATCCGCGCCTCGCAAGAGAAGCTCCCGGAGGGCCGGATGAAACGTTGGCAATCTGCCGCGATTGCCACGCTATTGGCCATACTGGCCCTGGCGTTTTATCCGGAAAAACTCATCAACGGCACCGCCACCCATCTCCTCACCGTGATTGTGGGCGATATAGTGCTTTTCGCGCCGATGCGATTTCTGCTGAAGGCACTCGTGCCGTTCAAAGCAGACCAAGGGATGATTGAGACCACAGCGGCATCCAGCAGATTCTCAACTGCCGGGCAGCGATGGGGGATTGTCCTGATTGTAGGATGCCTGATCGGCGCTTTCGTTTTTTGGGGCGAGATGAGCGAGGGTAGTGGCGCGCTGCCAATGGGCCGTTTGATGTTTGTTGCTTCCGTTTTCATCGGCCTCGGGCTGGCAGGCCTTCTCATCGGATTCGCGTTCTTAGGAGAACCGCTGGGACTTGGACAGCAAGACTGAGCGGATCAACGAAAGCCTGTCCTGAAGGACATACGCTAGTTGTTCAGCGTCTCCATCAGCTTATTCAGCGTCCGATTCAAATCCTTGTCCGTGCGCTTCTCTTCGTCGATCTTGCCAATGGAGTGCATCACCGTGGTGTGATGTTTCCCGCCGAACTGCCGCCCAATCTCGGGCAGCGAAGCCTCGGTCATCTGCTTCGCCAGGTACATCGCGATCTGCCGCGGTACCACTACGGAGCGTGAGTTGTTCTTCTGCTTCAGCTCGGTCACTTTCATGCCGAAGTGCTCAGCCACACTGCGCTGGATGGCCTCAATCGTGATCTTGCGCACCTGCGTGTCGATAAACTGCTTCAGCGCCTGCTGCGCGGTCGAGAGCGTGATCTCCACGCCGTTCAGCGAGCTCCACGCGAGCAGCCGCGTGAACGCGCCCTCCAGCTCGCGGATGTTCGTCCGGATGTTGGTCGCCATGTACAGCGCAACATCCATCGGCAGCGCGCACTGCTCGCTCTCTGCTTTCTGCTGCAGGATGGCCACCTTCGTTTCCAGATCGGGCGGCTGGATGTCTGCGATCAATCCCCACTCGAAGCGCGAGCGCAGCCGCTCTTCCAGGCCGGCCAAGTCCTTTGGCGGACGATCGGAGGCGATCACGATCTGCTTGTCGCTCTCGTGCAGCGCGTTGAAGGTGTGGAAGAACTCGTCCTGCGTGCGCTCCTTCGAGGCGAGAAACTGAATGTCGTCGATCAGCAGCACGTCCACGCCGCGATATTTGTCGCGGAAGCTCGACATCTTCTCGTTGCGCACATACGAGATCATCTCGTTTGTGAATTTCTCGCTCGAGACGTAGCAGATCGCAGACTGCGGTTGCCGCCGCTTCACCTCGTGGCCGATCGCATGCATCAGGTGCGTCTTGCCCAGACCCACGCCGCCGTACAGGAACAGCGGGTTGTACGCCTTCGATGGCCGCTCCGCAACCGCTTCCGCCGCAGCGCGCGCAAACTGGTTTCCCGCACCGGAGACAAAGCCGTCGAAGTTGTAGCGCGGATTGAGCTGCGATGCGCTGTTCCAGTCAAAGCGCGTCTGCTGCGCATTCGGAGCGGGCGCGGGACGCTGACCCGGCTGACGCGGCGCGCCGGGTGCGTGTGAGGAGGAGGGTGGAAAGCCGCCGTCTTCGCGTGGCTCGCGCGGGCGCTGCGGTACGGAAGGGTCATTCTCCAGCGTGACGAACTGCACTTCGTCCAGCTCCAGCTCCAGCTTGTCGATCGCCTCCTGGATCAGATCGCCATAGCGGTCACCCACATGCTGGAAATCCGCCGAAGGAATGCGCACGAAGAGAATGCGGCCGTTCTGATGGCTGATCCGCGTCGGCTTCAGCCAGGTGTTGAAGGAGTGCCGATTTACTTTCTTCTCCAGAGCCCCGAGGATGCGTGTCCATGGATCGATGATGGTCGAGCTGGTTGGAACAAAAGACATGCGCTTCCTTCGGCTGGCGTGTCGCGCCCGCAAGGACGATCGGCAGATGAGAAAGAAGCAACAGCGCGCCTCCTCGGCAGGAGACGCGGTGGGTGCAGGCAGCGCCTGCGGTTTGCTTCGATGGCTCCTCTACCAGAATCGCGTCACACGAGGTGGAACTTCTTCGAGAGACGCTGTGTTCGATCCAGGATTGGGGGTGACGCCAGAAAATTCAGTTGTGAACGGAGCCGATACTAGCACAGACGCGAGTGTTGCGTGGGTAGCATTGTCGGCAAAAAATTATGTTGCACCACTGCTTGTGAAGACGTGTGGACTGAACTCCGAAACTGAATTCTCAGATGCGCATATTTTGTGGCGAGTTGACGACGAAAACTTCGACAGGCGATTCGAGTCGTGTCGCCCTGCTCGAAACCTCGAAAGCATTTTCGGCAACACGGTGGACCGCAAGACTCACTCGATGTGGCCTTTCGTTAACAGAAAGCAACGGTGCGGGCGCTCAATGGGCCACACCGATACCAAATGCTCAACCCGGCATCGCGCCTGCGCACCCGTCACTCAGGTAACGTCTTTGCCCGATTTGCACAGGATCGGATATACTCAAAACTTGCCCATACGGCAGTGATTCTCATACTCAGGACAGTTCGATGCCCAAGCGTACCTTTCAACCCAACCGCCGCCACCGCAGCAAGGTGCATGGCTTCCGCACGCGCATGAAGACCAAGGCCGGCGCCGCTGTGCTGTCGCGCCGTCGCGCCAAGGGACGGCATCGTGTCTCCGTCTCCCCAGGCTACCGCGACTAATCTGGATACCGTCGCGTCCTCCCGCCCTGGTTTGCATGATCAGGTCCCGGCAGGACGCGAGACTCCTGCCGCAGTGCCTCTTTTCACTGCCACTCCGCTGTCCAGAAATCCGTCATCGTCTGCCATGCCGCGCACGCAGACAGTCAAGCCTCGCGACTGGCGGCTGCACAAACACGCCGACTACCAGCGCGTCTACCAGGCCAGCCGGAAGCAGTTTGCTTCGCTCTTGACGTACTTCGTCGCGCCGCAGCCCGCAGAGCATAGCTATCCGGAGCAGCCCTATCCGGCCCCCCGCATCGGCATCACCGCAGGCAAAGTGCTGGGCAAGGCCGTCGAGCGCAACCGCATCAAGCGGCGCATGCGCGCGGCCATCACCGCAAATCTCGATGCATTGTCGAGCCATGTCGACGTGGTGCTCCATCCCAAACGCGCCGTGCTCACCGCCGAATGGACCGCGCTGCGGAACGAAGTGCGCCGCATCTTCGTAAAGATCGAACAGGGACACGCGCAAAGCGCACCCAGCCCGACAATTCCCGATCAGACACTCCCGGAACAAAAGTCCCGGAAGCAGAGACTTCCGGAGTCAAATTCCCGGGAGCAAAGACTCCCGGATGAGCAAATGTCATGACGCGCGGATGGCTCTGGCTCTACAAGCGCACCCTCTCGCCCGTGCTGCACAGCGTAGCCGGAGTCACCGGCGCGTGCCGCTTCCAGCCGACCTGTTCCGAGTACGCCGCGCTCGCCATCGCCACCTACGGGCCGCTGCATGGCGGCTGGCTCGCCATCCGGCGCGTGCTCCGCTGCCATCCGCTATGCCGGGGAGGCTTTGACCCGGTTCCCGGCACCGGCTATGACGCCGTCGGGAACAGGCCATCCCCCCGTGACGTAATGCATTTACCATGATGTGAGAGGCGGCGCCGCTGGCAGCCGGCCAAACCGGGTCGATTCCCCTTTTTGCGCCCTCGACCGATTATCCGATCCAAAAGAAGTAAGACGAGCCCTCACAGGCAAGTCAGAAGAAAGAGCGAGCACAGTTTCCTTGGCAGAGATACGCAATCCCAACCAACAGAGCGGTGGCAAGCAGCAGGACTCCCGCTCGTTCCTCATCTTTTCGCTGGTCTTCGTGGTGATGTTGCTGGCCTTGCAGTACTTCCGGCCGAAAAAGCCGGAGCCGCAGCCCGCCCAGCAGAAGCAGCAACAGCAGCAGAGCGCGACACCAGCCACGCCCGCCGCCGAGCCTGCTCCGGCTGACAGCAATCCGGCTCCGCAGGAAACAAAAGCCAAGAGCAAAGCAGGTGCGGCCGCGCCGTCAGCAATCCCGGCCGTCACCGCCACAGCCGAGCAGACCACGACGGTCGAAAACGAAAACTACCGCATCGTCTTCACCAATCGCGGCGCCCAGGTCAAGAGCTGGGTGCTGAAGCGTTACGAGGATGACAACGGCAAGCCGCTTGACCTGGTGAACGCGGAAACAGCAGCGAAGTTCGGCTATCCGCTCTCCCTCTACAGCTATGACGCGGGCATGCGCCAGCGCCTCGCCACCGCGCTCTACGTGCCATCGGCAACCGGGACGCTTACCGCGCCGGGCGAGCTTACCTTCAATTACGCAAGCGGCGGCCTGGTGGTCAGGAAGACCTTCGGCTTCGATTCCAGCTATGTGGTGCATGTCACCGCATCGGTGACGAATAACGGCAGCCCGTCCCCCACGCTCATCTCCTGGCCTGCCGGCATCGGCGACCAGAGCACCCTCCCGTCCTATTCCAAGGCGCAGTTCGACACCTCGCAGAACGGCAAGTTCGACAAGACGGCACTCAAAAAGGTCAGCGGGGGCGCCACCCTGAATGGCCCCTTCGACTACGCGGGCATCAGCGACCTCTACTTCGGCGCGATCTTCCTCCCCGATCAGCCGGACCAGACCTCTGTCGTCTCCCTGAGCAACCCGTGGAGCATCCCCAAGGATCCCAAGCAGCCCAAGGGCGCCACCGAGACCGTCTCTGTGCTGGGCGCCGCGGTTGGCTCCATGAGCACGCCGGTATCCCTGCGCATCTTCGCCGGACCCAAGGTCATCTCGGTCCTCAGCAGTGTGCGCGCCACCTCCGCAAGCGGCACCGAGACCGGCCCGAATATCGAGCCCATCCTCAACTTCGGCTGGTTCGGCTGGATTGCCAAGCCGCTCTTCGTCGTGCTGCGCTTCACCTACGACCACGTCGTCCCCAACTGGGGCTGGTCCATCCTCATCCTCACCCTGCTGCTGAACGTGCTGATGCTGCCCACGCGCATCACCATGATGAAGTCCGCGCTCAAAATGCAGCGCATTCAGCCGGAAATGCAGCAGATCAAGGAGCGATACAAGAAGTACAAAGCCACCGATCCCCGCCGTCAGGACATGAACAAGGAGATCATGGAGCTGCAGCGCCGCGAGGGCGTCAACATGTTCGGCGGCTGCCTGCCCATGCTCATCCAGTACCCGCTGCTCTACGGCTTCTACGAGATGCTGGAGAACGTCATCGAGCTCCGCCACGCGCACTGGCTCTGGCTGCACGATCTCGCCGCCCCGGACGCGCTCTACATCCTGCCCATCTTCGTCATCGTCACTATGTTCACCACGTCGTACCTGTCGCCGTCCCCCGGCGTAGACCCCGCGCAGCAGAAGATGATGGCCTTCATGATGCCGCTGATGTTCGGCTTCATCATGCTCAACATCGGGTCGGGCGTGGCGCTCTACTGGGCGGCCAGCAACCTCATCACCACCGGCATGCAGATCATCATGAACCGCACCGGCATGGGCAAACAGATGAAGGAGATCGCCGCCAAGCGAGCAGCAAAAAAACTCCCGCGAGCCGGTCGCCGTACCGCATGAGCCCTCGGCAGTTCGCGTACAGTGCCACGAAGCGGGTGCCCTACTCTAGCCGAAGGCTAGGGTGGGGTAGTTCCCGACAGTTCAGTCGGAGCGCAGCGACCTCGAACTTGTGAAGAAAATCTGCTCCTCGCAGAGTCAAGCGGGGACACAGAATTTGTGAAAACGCACTAGGATAGAGAACTATGCCGATCGAAGACTACCGCGCCGCGGCCACCACAATTTCCGATTTCCTGAAGATGCTGGTCGCCACCGGCGGACTCCGTCTGAAGTACCGCATCACGGCAGGCGAAGGCGCCGCCGATCCTGACGGACTCGAAGCCCGCGAGATCTATGTAGAGATCGCCGGCCCGGACGCGCCGCTGGTCACCCAGCGCAACGGCGAGCTGCTGCGCGCGCTCGAGCACATCGCCGCCAAGATGGTCCACCTCGAGCCGGAAGAGCACGACCGCATCTCCTTCGACAGCGGCAACTTCAAAGCCATCCGCGCCCGCGAAATGAAGATGGCCGCCGACGCAGCCGCCGAACGCGTACGCCGCTCGGGCGCACCCTACAGCTTCCAGCCGATCAGCTCGCGCGAACGCCGCATGCTCCATCTGGCGTTCCGCCAGTTCGACGATCTCGAGACCGAATCGAGCGGCGAAGGTCTGCGCCGCTTTGTCGTGGTCTACCGCAAGGGCGACAAGCATATCCCCCCGGTAGCGGCAGCGCCGTCCTTCCAGCGCGGCCGCGGCGGCCGCGATTCCCGCGGCGGAGGCCGTGGCCCCGGACGCAGAGATGACCGCCGCGGTCCAGGAAATAGAGATGATCGCCGAGGCCCGCGAGGCCCCCGCCGCTAGAGCGTCGCATTCGTCGCCGCGTCATCCTGAGCGAAGCGAAGGACCTGCATGTGTGCCGGTGACCCATGATCGTGAGCGACCAAAGGAAGCAAGCCCAATGGAACGCGCCGCAGGCGCAATCGCCCCGGACGGCCACTCCGCCGGGTGCCCTACTCTAGCCGTAGGCTAGGGTGGGGTAGTCCCGCAATCCGGTCGGAGCGAAGCGACCTCCGAATTCAACCCATGACCGCCAGCACCGCGAGCAACGACACCATCGTAGCCATCGCCACGCCCCCCGGCCGCGGCGGCATCGGCATCGTGCGCCTCTCCGGCCCGGATG
>CAVTQV010000014.1:0-804763 GCA_963736915.1 uncultured Acidobacteriaceae bacterium
CGACGCGGGTCACAGTACCCAGCTGTTCCATCACCACCGCGGACTTGGCCAGCACACCGTGACGCCCGGCGTTGGCGATCGCGGCCAGCAGCGGCGGCATCGTGGCCAGCACGACCGCACACGGCGAGGCGACGATCATGAACGTCATCGCCCGCAACAACGCCCGTTGCAGCGAATCGCCGAACAGCAACGGGATCACGAACACCGCGATCGTCACCGCGACCATGCCCACCGAATACCGCTGCTCGACCTTCTCGATGAACAACTGCGTGCGAGCCTTGGTCCGGCTCGCCTCCTGCACCAGCGCGGCGATCCGCGCCACCACCGAATCGGCGGCGCGACGATCCACCCGCAGCCGCAGCACGCCGGTCCCGTTGGTCGTTCCCGCGAACACCTCATCACCTGCGATCTTGTTCACCGGCAACGGCTCCCCGGTGATCGTGGCCTGATCGACCTCACTCCCCCCGCCGATCACCGTGGCATCGGCGGGGATTCGCTCCCCCGGACGCACCACCAGCAGGTCCCCGGCCTCCAGATCAGCCGCGGCCACCGTGTGTTCTTCGCCCACGGCATTCACCCGGTTCGCGGTTTCCGGTGCAAGGTCCAACAGTCCACGCACCGAGTCCTCGGTACGTGCGGTGGCCAGGGCTTCCAGGGCACCGGAGGTGGCGAAGATGACGATCAGTAACGCGCCGTCGGTGATCTGGCCGATACACGCCGCGCCGATCGCGGCGACCACCATCAGCAGATCCACGTCCAGGGTCTTCTTCCACAGGGCTTGCAGCCCGGCCAGACCCGGCTCCCAGCCGCCCGCGGCATAGCAGGCCAGATACAACCCCCACCACACCCACGACGGTCCGCCCGCGATCCGAGCGATCAAACCGAGCAGGAACAATGTCAATGCTGCTGCCGCCCAACGCATCTCCGGCAGCGCGAACAGTTTCGTGTGGCGCACCGGCAGCACCGCGGGCGCAGCGGGCGGGCGGGTCGATACGGCGGTCGGCGCGACCACGAGTCACCTCCGGACAACGAGTACTGAACCCCTTGACCATAACAGAACACATGTACATCTCTTCATTTGTTCCAAATCGGTGAGCTAGGATGCTGCGGTATGGGACATGGAGTCGAGGGCCGCGCGCGCCCCGCCGCGCGCTTGGACGCCGACGCCGCCGCCCAAGTCGCAACGACTCTGCAGGCGCTGGCCACCCCCAGCCGGTTGCTCATCCTCACCGAACTACGGCAAGGCCCGGCCGGTGAGCGAGCTGGCCGACGCGATCGGCATGGAACAATCCGCGGTCTCCCACCAGCTGCGGCTGCTACGCAATCTCGGTCTTGTCACGGGCACGCGCGCGGGCCGATCCATCGTGTACAGCCTGTACGACAACCACGTCGCCCAACTGCTCGACGAGGCCGTCTACCACAGCGAACACCTCCGCCTGGGCCTGCCCGAACAACCCAAACCGCAGTGTGAATCCGAGGCCGCGCGACAGCGGCCGTCCGCGCCGACGCACGAGATGCCGGCCCTCCCCGAGTGAATACGACGGCACCCGGCGCTGACGAGGCGGAGTCGGACCCGACGTGAATCGGTCGCCGACCCGGATCGATCAGCGGGAAGCAGCCGAGGCCACCGCGGTGGCCCAGCGATAGTCGGCCTTACCCGCCGGCGTGCGCCTCACCTTGTCCACCCACACGATCGAACGCGGAATCTTGTATCCTGCCAGCGTTTTTCGGCAGTGCTCCTGGATGTCGTCCAGACTGGGCTCGGATACGGCGGCGTAGACCTCGGCAACGGCGGCGACGCGTTGCCCCATCCGCTCGTCGGGAACCGGGACGACCAGGGCATCGGCGATCGCGGGGTGGGCATGCAACGCCGCCTCGACCTCTTCGGCGAAAACCTTCTCGCCGCCGGTGTTGATACATTGCGAACCGCGGCCGAGAAAGACGATGGCGCCGTCGGATTCGACGCGGCCCATGTCCCCCAGCACCGCCAACCGGGTGCCGTCGGCGCGCGTCGGAAAGGTGCGTGCGGACTTCTCGGCGTCCTTGTAATAGCCGAGTGGGATGTTGCCGATGCGCGCGATGTATCCCTCCTCCGGCGATCCCGGCGTCAATTCGTTCAGCTCTTCGTCGACCACGATCAGGTTGCGAGACTTCGGCATTCGCAGATTTCCGGCCTCGTCTACGACGAAGGCGCCGTCGCTGCCGGTTTCCGAGGCGCCGAAATTGTCGCGTAGCAACAGATCTGGTTTGACCGCGAGCATCCGCTGCCGGACACCGACCGACCAGATGGCCCCGCCCGAGGTGATCGAGTAGAGCGAACCGAAGTCGATATCGTCCTGGCGACGCTCCATCTCGTCGACCAACGGCAAACCCATACCATCGCCGACGATCAGGATCACCTGTAACGACTCCCGCTCGATCGCCTCGACCACCGCGCGCGGTTCGAAATCACGCATCAGCACCACCCGAGCGCCGAGAGTGAAGAAGGTGAACAGCGAGAACAGCGCCGCCCCGTGCATCAACGGGGCGGCGATGAGATAGGACAGCTCCGGGAATTCCCTTGCGGCCCCAGCAATTTCATCGAGGCTCTGCCGGGCTTCGGCGCCGTAGGGATTTCCGCCCGACAGCGGTTTGCGGAAGAAATCGTCGTGACGCCACATTACGCCCTTCGGATAACCGGTGGTACCACCGGTATAGAGCACGTAGAGGTCATCACCGGTGCGCGGGGCGAACTCGGCGGTCGTCGGCAGACGCCGCGAGTCCGAGAACGACACCACCGAAACGCCACGGCCCGTTGCCGACTCACGCAGCTCATCCGTTATCGCGCCTGTGACGATCACCGTTCGCAGCAGCGGACAGGATCCGAGCAGTGCGGCCAAGACGTTCTGATGTTCGGGAAGTTCGACGACAACCGCAACGGAATCCGAATTGGTGAAGATGTACTCGAGTTCCGCGGGCGTGTACCGGTAATTGACGTTGATGGGCACCGCGCGGATCTTGATCAGCCCCAGAATGCTCGTGACATGCTCGACACTGTTCTTCAGAAACAGTGCGACATGCTCCCCCGATCCGATACCGGCCCCGGCGAACATTTGTGCCACCTGGTTGGCTTCACCTTCCAGGCGAACATAGGTCAAATTCTCGTTCTCGTACGTCAGCGCCGTCCGCTCGGGCACCGCCGCGGCCACGGTTTCGAACACTTCCGCCAGGTTGAACTGCACCAAGTGAGAGTACCCGCTACGCGCCCGAGCACCCCGCCACCTCGACCGGTCACCGGGAACGATGTGCCGCAAGGGAATTCGAGGCCGGCCGCCGTCATGCTCGCGCAGCGAAGGCCCTGCGCCGGATCGCCGAGGAATTCGAGGATCTCTGCCTGGGCGGACCCGGCCTGCGGTTCCATGCCCGGCAGGGTGAGGAATGCGTCCCCGCCGCGGGCTTACCGCGGCTGCGCGGAGTGGTCCGGCTGGGCGGCGATCGTTTCCAACGCCGTCTGGCGGTCGGCCCAGGTGAACTCGACCTCGACCTTCCAGCCGGTGTCGTCCTTGCTGCGTTCGATCTCCAGTTCCCGTGTCACCCGCTGGGGCACGCTGACGGCGCCGCCCATTCCGGCATAGCCCAGCTCCCCACCAGCGTCGAGGTCGCCGGCCAGGCGGCGAAGTTCGGCAGCCAGCTCGGCCCGGGTCAACGTCCGATGGTCCTGGTAGGTCTTCCGATTCTTCGACATACTCTCAGCACACTCCCGATGTCACGGTCGCGGCCAGGGTCGAACTACCCGCGGCCCGGGCACGAAGGACCTTCCGGCGCCCGGCCACGCGGCGGCGAGGTTTCGCCGCCGCGGTCTCGACCAGCTTCGCGTACCGGCCGCGGGGCCGCTGAACTGGTCTGAGTGCCCGACCAGCCGAAGCTGAAGCTGTGCCCCTTCGAGCTGCAACTGACCGCGCCGCGGCCGCCGCCGGAACAGGTCGCTCCCGCGTAGCTGATAGTGCTGCCGTACCCGTCCCCCGCCGGCAACGCCAGGCTGCCGGCTCGCCCATGCTGCCCGAGGAGCCCGAAGGTGGGGTGCGCGGGCAGGAACGGCACGTCGATCGCCAGGTCGGTGATCGGAATGACGTTGTACCACTTGGCCATACCCGCCGGGATGTCACAGCCGACGTCACCGTTCGACTGAATCGAGCAGTTCGCGCCGTCCGCGCTGAAGTAGGCGGTGGCGCCGACCAGATACGGTGTCACGTCGACACCGGGCGGCGCGGCATCCGCGACCGCGTTGCCGGTCATCGAGACCGCGAGCGCGGCGACCGCCACGCCGAAGAAGGTGCGTGCTTTCATGTACTCTCCCGAGAGTTCACCGGTCCGGTAGCGCCGGAGCTGCCGAAGTATGTTGTTGTACAGGCAATGTCGTAGACCGCCGCCGGGGCGTTACCGATCGGAAGAAACGGGTGTGGGTACTCGGCCGCCGGACTACCGGTACAGGAAGGCGGTCGAGCCGTAGTCGGCCTGCTGATCGTCGTCGAAGGGACCGTGCTGAATTCCGAACCGTAGGGAGAACAGGTAGTTCACGGCGTCGGGGAGCATCAAGCGGTATGCGGTGAGGCAGTAATCGGCGCATTCCGGGCCGCTCGTCCGCTCGGTCGGCGAACCGGTGAGCGGCAGGCTGAAGCGCCGCCCGAAATCGAAGAACCACCCGCCCTCGTAGAAGTCCTCGGTGCCGGTTCCAGGGATTTGCGGAGACGGCGCACCGTCGACATACGCGCGTTCATTCCCCTCCAGGAACGCCGGCCACCGGAAACCCGATGGCGTGGCGATTCGGTGGCCACGCATCGTATGCGAGACTCCGACGAACTTGCCGTGCCCCGGTTCGTCGGCGAAGTTCCAATCCTGGCCCGGCACAGTCGGTCCCGCGTGTGAGCGAGTGGTGAAACGTCCCGCCGAGCCGGTGCTCAACGCCACCGCCCATTGTGGATCCGGGTCGACAACCATATCGGTGTCGACGCCGACCACGGGCGCCGGCGAGGTGTTCACCAGGCTCACGGTGACGCCGGCGACGAACGGCATCGGCCACCACGACGAAAGCCATCCGCCGGGCCGGGGATCGGCCGCGAACATCAGCGACCGCACCGGAATCGCGCCGGCGGTACCGAGCCCGATGCCGAAGAACTCCGCGACGGGGGCGTCGACGGTCTGCTGACCGTCGAAGTCGATCCGCAGGCGTAGCCCGGTGAACGCGGCCGCGCTGGGCATCCGCAGCCGCAGTGCCGACACAGCGCCCGGACCTGCCGCCCGGGCCACCGGCACGGTCGCACCCGGCGCGATATCGACTGTGCGCGTGTGTCTTTGCGCGTTCGCCTGGGGCGGCTTGGGATCACTCGTCCCCGCTCTGCGGAGCATGGCCAGCACATCCTCGGCGCGGTCCGAGCGATCGAAGGTCCGCACACCGATCGGATCCGGGAACCGGCGGTAGGTCACGTGGTAGTACTGCAAATTCCTCGTGATACTCACGCGCATCGAATCCCGGTACGGCATAGGCACTTTGATGTACACACCACCCGGCGATCGAGTGGCGTCGGCCACCAGCGGAAAGGCGAACGGCGCTCCGGCCGCGCCGCGCACCACCGCCTGCAACGGCGCATCCAGGACGGTGGTCCCATCCAGTTCGATGCGAATGTTGCCCATGGACGCGACATTCCCGCGATCGCGCGTGAACCAGATCGAATCGATCTCTCCCGGGCCGTGATCCTCGGCCACCACACACCCCGCACCACCGGCGTGCAGGCAGATGCCGCTGCCGTCGTTGTTGCCACCGCTGCGGTCATAACTGGAGAACTGCTGCGTCCGCACTCCGGGGGCCAGGTACGGCAACCGATCCAGCTGTCGATAGGTATCCCAGCCCACGAGTGCGCCCGGCGCCGGGGCGAATGGTTCCGCACGGGCCGGCACGATCACCGCCGCCGGCAATACCGCCGCACACGACACCACAGCCGCGCGCAGCACGACCTCGCGCAGCATTCGACGGCAATTCTCGATCACACGTAGCGGCATGGGCCGACCTCCTCGCCGGGCGGTGGTCTGCGAAGCAACGGCACGGTCCTGCGAAGGTATCAGCGCACCCGGGCCGAACCGGGGACCTCGCGTGGGGTGCAGTCACACGTTGGCCCTGCTCGCTCGCCGACCCGCGGGCGGACTCGACACGTTGACGAACGTCCTCGACCGCAACCGGATGTCCACCGTCGAAGACATGCGCAGTGGTTCGGGTGATATCTCGGAAAGTCGTCGGACACGGTCGCGCCCTGTGCCGTGGTATCGAGCTTTCCGAGGCAGCCGAGTAGGCGGACGCGGATATGCGCCGCTCACCTGATATGTTTTCAGAGTTGCGGAAAGAAATACTCGACCGGAGGGTTATGTGTTGGGCATGCTGAGAAGTATGACTTCCTGGGTGTGCCGATGACGGCTCTCGACGGGGCGGACCTGCTGGTCGCGTCACTGGCAGAGCACGGGCCGAAGACGGGTGAGCAGGTGCGCGATGTCGCCGCGGAACTGATCCGTGACGGCTCACTCGCGGTCGGCACCCGATTGCCGACGATCCGCCAGCTCGCGCTGCGGTCCGGCCTCAGCACCCGGGTCATCGTCGCCGCGTGGGGGGCGTTGCGCCGCGAGGGACTCATCGAGACCAAACGCCGGGGCGGCACCGTCGTGGCCGGCACGGCCGGTTTGCCGTCCCGGACCTGGGCCGAACGCGATCTGCTGACCGGGAGTCCAGACTACGATCTGCAACCCGATCTGGCCGCCGCGATGCTGGCCGGCCTGCGGACCGATCAGCTCAACAATCCCGGCCGGGAGTACATCACCGATCGCCTCCGCGCCGCGGTGATCGCGGATTGGCCGTTCCGGCCCGAGTCGCTGGTGACCGCCAGCGGCGGATCGGAGGGGCTGCTGCTGGCCGTGGAGGCTGCCGCCCCGCCGAATGCCCTTGTCGCCGTGGAGGAACCGGTGATCCCGGGCTTCCTCGACACACTCGCGGAGGTCGGCTACCGAGTGATCGGGATCGACTCCGACGAGCGCGGCGCACGGCCCGACTCATTGGCCGAGGCGCTGCGGCAACGTCCAGCGGTGGTGGTGCTGCAACCCGAAGGCGCCTACGCCGAGTCGGGCTCGCTGACCTCGGAGCGAGCCGCGGAACTGGCCGCGGTCCTGACCGCGGCGGAGCATCGGCCATGGATCGTGGAGGACGACGCGGTCGGACCGCTGGCCCATGCCCAGGCCCCGTCGCTCGGTGCGGTCTTCCCCGAGTCGACCGTGCGGGTGCGCAGTTACTGCAAGGCCTACGGGATGGACCTCAAGACCTGCGTGATCGGCGGCAGCGCGCATCTCATCCAACGTGCGATCCGGCTGCGCGTGCACGGTATCGCCGCCAACAGCCGCATTCTGCAGAACGCGCTGGTCCACCTGGTCGGCGATGCGGACGCCCGGGCCGTGGTGAGTACCGCGCGCACGCGCTATCAGTCCCGGCGAACGGCATTGGTCGCGGCGCTGTGCGAGCGGGGTATCGCGGCCCGCTCCGGGCCGAACAGTCTGGTGGTCTGGGTCGAGGTGAAGGATGAGACCGGCGCGTTGATCGAGCTGGCCCGCCACGGCATCAACGTCGGCACCGGCGCCCGCTCCTTCGTCGGCCCGATCACCCAGGGCCGCTTGCGAATCGCGATCCCGCAACTACCGGACGACCCGCAGGGCATCGGCGAACTCGCCGACGCCGTCGCCGCGGTCGCCGGCACCGTACACCGCGAATTCCTCGACTGAACGCACGAGCGCCGGAGATACGACGCCCGCGAGCCCCGGAGCGGGACCAGTGTCGACGATCCTGAACGTGAAACCGAACGGGCCACTCGACAGCGGTGGCTTCGTTGTTCCCCTCGCGCAAGCGATCCCGCAACCGGCCGTGACCGTGCTGATCGAGGTCGAGAGCCTCCGGCACGGCCACGCCCATGCGGAGCCGTGCACGATGAATTGCCCTGTCGCACAGGGCATCGCACGGCACATCGCACAGGCGTGGACCGCCGCTCGGCCCGGATTCCGGACGAAGCCCGAACCGTGATGAACGAACGAGCTCAGACGGCGACGGCCGAGCTCAGCTCGGGCACGATGTCCTGCGCGATACGTTGCAAGCATTCCAGGTAGCGGTCGTGTTCGAGGGCAAGCGGCACATGGAAAAGCCACTCGGTCGCTGCCAGGAGCGACGGAGTGTCGAGCAGTTCCTCGACGAGACGGTCGGTCCCGGCGCAGCGGATCGACAGGTCGCGCCGGTAGCGGTCCGGGTCGCCGTCGTTCAGTTTGCCCGCGTAGTACGCCGGGCTGCGCCGCACGTCGGCATCGAAGAGGGCGCGGGCATCGGCGTCGGTCGCGCCCGGAGCAGCGCGACCGAGGCGCCGATGCGCGGCGGGCGATCCGGCCCGCATGCGCCGAGGTAGGCGTCGATCAGCCGCTCGGCACCACCCTGGCCGTTGGCCTCGGAATTGGCGTGTGGCAGCAGCCCGTCCCCGGCACGGGCCGCGCGGCGAGCGGTTTCCGCATTCCCGGTGGACTGCCAGATGCGCGCACGCAGGGCGGCCGGGTCGGGATAGAGCGGCACATCCGGCGCGACCACACCGCGTTCCAGCAGGGTATGCAGCGTTGCCAGTCGTTCGGTGTAGAGGGTCTCCCGATCCGCCTGTGCCAGACCGAATCCGGCGTAGGTGGTGGCCGACAGGCCGAAGCCCAATCCCTTGCCGACACCGAGTTCCAGTCGCCCGCCCGCGAGTTCGTCGGTGACCGCCGCGTCCTCGACCAGGCGTACCGGATTCTCGAAGGGCAACGCGACCACACCGCTGCCCAGTCGGATCCGCTCGGTGTGCTGAGCGACAGCCGCCAGCAGCGGAAACACCGTGGGCAGCGCGGCGTGATGAGCCCCGAAGTGCCGGGTGGCGAACCAGACGGTGGCGAACCGAGCGTTCGGCCTCGACGGCGACCGCGATCGCGCGACGATAGAGCTGCGCGGCCGGCGGCCCGGTGCGCACCTGTACGAACAGTGCGCACCGGCGGGTCCCGAGATGGGTCGTTGCGCTCACAGTCCGTAGTGTCCTCGCAGCGTGCCGGTGGCGTACTCGGTGCGGAACAGTCCGCGCCGCTGCAGTAACGGCACCACCGTGTCGACGAATGTGGCCAGCCCGGAAGGTAATTCGTCGATCATGAGATTGAATCCGTCGCAGGCTCCCGAGCGGTACCAGCTCTCGACGTGATCGGCGACCTGCTCCGGCGTGCCGACGATCGTCGCGTGCAGTCCGCCGGTGGCCAGCAGCCGCGCCGCTCCCCTGGTGTCCAGACCGCGTTCGCGCACGAAAGTCAGGAATACCGCGCGCTGCCCGCGTGACCCGGCCGCCTCCGGCGCCACCTTGTCCCACGGGATCGGCCCGTTCAGATCGAGGGTCCTGTTCCCGCACACCGAGACGGTCGGCGAGATTTGCGATCTGCACATCGTCGGGGATAAGGTCGGCCAGTTCGCGTTCGCGGGCGTGCGCGGCCGCCTCGGTGTCGGCGAGAACGATGATCAGGCCCGGCAGCAGTTTGACCGTATCCGGGTTCCGGCCCGCGGCCGTCGCCAGCGCGCGCACCTCCTCGCGCCGCCGCCGGGCCGAATCCGCGTCGGCGTGCGCGGTGTATATGGCATCGGCGGTTCGTGCGCCGAATTCGACGCCGTGGGTGGAGGCGCCGGCCTGGATCAGCACCGGCCTGCCCCCCGGCAGCGGCGGCGCTTTCACGGTCCGCCACGCGAAAGTGCTTGCCCACGTGGTCGATCGGTCGTATCAGCGCCGGATCGAGATAGCGTCCGGTGCCGCGATCGGCCACCAGCGCTCCCGGCGACCACGAATCCCACAGTGCGGCAACCACATCGAGGAACTCCGCAGCGCGGTCGTCGCGATCCGCCTTCGCGGGCGCTGCGTCGAGCGAGTAGTTGCGTGCCGCGGCGTCGCCCCCCGTGACCACGACGTTCCAGCCCGCGCGTCCGTGCGAAACCGCTGCCAGGGCGGCGAATTGACGAGCGAGGTTGTACGGATCGTTGTAGGAGGTCGTCGCGGTGACGATGAGCCCGATCCGTTCGGTATGCGCCGAGAGCACGGCATGCGCCACGATAGGATCGAGCAGCCGGCCTCGGCGCATTCCAATCCTTGGCGTGCAGATCCGGTGCGTCCGCGAGGAATACCGCGTCGAGCAGGCCGCGCTCGGCGACCTGCGCCACCTCGACGTAGTGCTCGATGAATACGAAATGCTCTCCGGGACGGCCGGATCGGCGCCACGGGCTGCCGATGACCCCACCGGGGATGAGGTTCGCGTTGAGGATGACGTGTCCGCCCTCGCGCCCGCTCACGCCTGCTCCCACGTCGAATGCGCGTCCGGACCGGGCTCCCCCGCCGCACCGCGACCGAACCCCGTGGCGCGGCGAGACTATCGCGAATCACGAGCCGGGCCGGATCCGCGACCCACTGCGTCAGCGATCCGGGATACAGCGCCGCGTCCACACCGAGAGTGGCCAGTACGAGGACCTGCAGCGCGGCGGCGACGCCGCTGCCGCCGTGGCAGGCCACCGGCGTATCCGGGTCGAGCGCTTCGGGGTCGCGGTACCGATCGGCCAGTCGTGCGTGCTCGCGCAGCGTGCCCTCGGCGGTGAGATCGTCGAGCACCGAAGCGCTTGCGGCGCCGGGGATGTGGCCGATCGAGCCGGCGCGGCCCAGATAGTCGGGCGCCGACCGCGCGTCGAGCAGGTGCCGCGCCGCGCCAGTGCGGTGACCTCCTCGACATCGACGGTCGGCAGTGCGCCGGGCCGGGCGGTGATATCGCCGTCGCCCGGCCGGCTGTCGCCCGCACTCAGCGTGCCGCCGCCTGCCACCCAGGCCGCAAGCCCGCCGTCGGTCGCCCGCACATCCGACAGGCCCGCCCAGCGCAGGACCCACCAAATTGGATGCCAATGTTCCGGTAATTTGACGAACTCATAAAATCGTGGCCGATGCTTGACATTGCAAAAGGATCTGTTTCAAAGGCAGAAGTATCTTCTTCACTAAAATTTGTGGACTGTTGGGGTGTTTCATAGTCTGCAGAACGTTCCTTCTCGTCCCAAGCATTGAAATAACGAACGACGAAGGGATGATTGAGTCGTGAAAGAAGCTTCGTCTCAGATAACATCATACCAAGAGCTTCGTCTGACTCGCAAACCACTTTCTTGACAGCATAGAATTGGCCATCCATTCTGTTTCTTGCTTTGACAACTTCTCCAAAGCCACCCTTACCAAGTAATTCAAACTGTTCCCATTCAGTCTCGTAACGCGAAAGGGCCGGAAGTATATAGGAAGACCCATTTCGGGGTCGCCTATACGGAGTTGACGGCATGGTAGGGGAATTTGAATTAAGCAAAGGGCCATGATCGTCATGAATGAACCTCATGTTGGTTAGATCGAAAGCTTTGGGTCGTTTTCTTGGTTCAGACTGGAACATCTTGTCAAGCATATCTTCAAGAGGGATTGACAGGTCGTTTCCAGCCATACAGTTGCTGGGGGATGTATACATGCTAGTAACGTCTTTGCCAAATACCATTTGCAAAATGACCACTCCTAGGTCCCAGATGCAAGTTTTGTTGCTGCGATGTAATTGTTTCTGTGTCAGTTCTGGAGCTGTCCAGAATGGGGTTTCTGATGCAACATATCCATGTTCTTGTTTCGATTCCATGACCAGATTTTTAAGCACGGTACCGTACCCATCTGAGAGCTTGACAATTATTGCACCGCTTTGTGATCTAAACAGAAGGATGTTGCCCGGATGAACCGCAGGATGAACATACCCATGTTGATCGAAAAATTCAAGCGCATCCAAGATTTGGTGAGTCCAAGACCTTACTTTTTGGGCCCCGAGGCTCCCAGCAATCTCCAATAATTCTAATAGAGAACCTCTGTTGGCGTATTCTGAGAGAATGGACAGCTCCCATAGTGCCACCGAGCCTCCGGAGTCTGCGGTGGGGATTGAACGTTTGATTTTGTAGCCTAGCAACTCAACTACATTTGCATGTCGATGTATCTTTGAAGACTCGAGTAATTCTTCAATGTCCTGCATTTCTCGTCGGAACTTCACAGTTTCAGATGGCTTTTCGGTAAGGTAGATGTCTTTCAGAAGTAACTGAGGTACGAGAACATCCTCTTCTGTCACTGGGTTCACAATGGTAATTTTCTTGTCTTTGGCCTTGAATATGACGAATCGGCCCCATACTGATCGAAATTGGAAAGGATTGTGACCTTTCACGTCTCGAGTAGTCATAGGCTGATCGAAAGTAACGGATTCTTGAGGTATCTCGCCAGCGGCTGTATGGTTAGCAGTTAATTGACGTTTATGAAAGCGGGTTCTCTCCTGGCGTTGTAACTCTAGCTTCACTTGTTCGGCTAAAATGCGGTCTTCCTCTGCTGTCTCATCGTTTCTTTGGCGAAGTAGGTCTTGCTCACGCTCCAATGCCTGTTTCTCTATAGCTGCTTCTTGAGCCTTTCTCTCTTCCAAAAGATCGTTTCCCCCCTCATTAGCAGCTTTCAATCTAGCGGCGTCGTCCAGAACATCTTGCAGTAAATCGAGGATATCGAAAATCATCACCGAACCAAGAAGTTCTTTGGGTCGACTCTCGATGATGCTTCGCAGCCTCTTTGGAACTTCCGGATTTCCAGACTCAACATCTTGGATGCTCAGAACTGGGAATGTCTTGGGATACGTTGCAGGTAGCTTCACAGAAAGCGTGGCAGCAACTTTTGGATCATCACGTGACCTGAGTCGAATCTTGAAAGCTATCTCTGGTGATTTCTATAATGAATGAGATAAAACGTTAGGAAGTCAAATTTGGAGGTGCTTACATTCCAAGCAGCAGGCTTGCTTTCGATATGTTGGAATTCTTCCATGTAGATTGATTCTAGTGCATCTCGTTCGTCTCTCTGGGTTCCAGCATAGTCGGTCAGCTCCATGTTCGGAGCTGCAGGAGATGTTAACACCCTTTCTTGGAGGAACATTCTCTTGCTTAGGAGCAATGGCGGGGGTATCATGTTGTTTCTTTGGAGGCATTTCAAGCTTTAATGGCAAAATTCGAATACGGGTGCAGTTCGAAACGTGCGCCGATCTATCAAGTTCAGCAAAACTTGAGAGAAGACACGCGCAGCCAGAGCTGCTGTCTTCTAGCCATCATTGTGTTCAGCCATTTTGCTCCGCAAGTGTTGCTGTTCGATCTTGAAATAAGAGTATGACTGGAATGGTCTACGCCCATAATACAGAAAATAGCCCAAGGGCGTGCCAAGACCTGCAAACTCGGCAAACAGCCTGCAGAGTGCTGGGTGGACTTCGGTTCCGTCATCGAGGAATGGAATTGTGAAAATCTACAACTGTTTCCCCTTGATATTCCAGATCACTTGCTTCTTTGATACCCAGTTATACATTCAGCGAGTTCATTTAGTCTTGATTTCTCCTTCTTCCCTTTCTTACTTGTGATGAATGATTCCCACCAAAATCAACAACTTTCGAAATATTACCATAAGAGAGAGCAGGCAAGATGGTGAATATCACGGACAAGATCAAGGAGTGAGCCATGCCCCTTTTCTGAACAAGGCTTTGCTTCTAATGTTCTCCAGGATCGAGGAGGAGATGAGGCGGACCCAAAGTACGAAATATAAATCCCGGCCTTCAGTTGGCATGTTCCATGCTAACCTTAGGTAGAAAACAAGGCTACAGGTGCGACAAATCCAATGTATTCGCCCCTCCAGATTGCTGAGCAGGTACAGAATATCATTTGGGTCTTTTAAAAGGGTAAGTAGAATATCTTCTTCGGAGACATGAAGCATGAAACTACCTTCTCTGTCACATCTGACATTCCTATGGGCTTTTTGTCAGTACTGTTATTATATCAACCACGATGCTCAAATTTTTGCTGAATGGCAGAAAACTCGCCCGACTACGAGCTCAACTTCTTGAACCAACTCCCGGGGCTGGTGCGGGAGGTGGCTCTGGCTTCGATGTCTCCAAATCCGGAGATGCCCGTATCGCCCTCGTCGGTTTTCCATCCGTCGGCAAATCCACCTTTCTCTCAAAGATAACCAAAACCAAATCCGAAGTTGCCGCCTACTCGTTTACAACGTTGACGGCAATTCCTGGCGTTCTCGAATATGGAGGTGCTGAAATCCAAATTCTCGATCTGCCTGGCATCATCGAGGGTGCCTCGGAAGGCAAAGGTAGAGGCCGACAGGTGATCAGCGCCGCAAAGGTAAGCCAGCGAAACCATTGACGAATTCCCATCCTTCGTCTCCCTTACGTCGCCTAAGCCCCTGCCAAGTTCCCTTCACACATCATCACTCATCATATCTAGACCTCCGACTTAGTCCTGATGATCCTCGACGCGACAAAGAAGGCCGAGCAGCGAGCACTCCTCTCCGCGGAACTCGAAGCGGTTGGGATCCGGCTAAACCGATCACCACCCAACATCACCCTGCGAGTCAAGAAAGCAGGCGGGATGAAGATCACGTTCGCGTCGCCGCCGCAACACCTGTCCGAAAAGCTGGTGCACACGATCCTGCGCGACTACAAAATGCTCAACGCGGAGATCCTGATCCGCGACGAGGCGGCGACAGTAGACGACCTGATCGACGTGATCATGGCGGACCACCGGACGTACATCCCGTGCCTGTACGTGTACAACAAGATCGACGCGGTGTCGCTGCCGTACCTGGACGCGCTGGCGCGCGAGCCGCACACGTGCGTGATGAGCTGCGAGCTGGACCTCGGCATGCAGGACGTGGTGGAGCGGTGCTGGCTGGGCTGCGCCTCATCCGCATCTACACCAAGCGCCAGGGCATCGACCCGGACTTCTCCGAGGCCCTGATCGTGCGCAGCGACAGCTCCATCGAGGACGTCTGCGACAGCATCCATCGCTCCCTCAAGGACACCTTCAAGTATGCCCTCGTCTGGGGCGCCAGTGCAAAGCATGTCCCCCAGAGAGTCGGCCTGGGCCATCTCGTCGCCGACGAGGATGTCGTCCAGGTCGTTACCGCGTGGAAGGCTTAGCCTACCCCTAGAGCCTACCTACGTTCATTCTGTTGTAGCATAATTCAAAGACACATTTTACCACTTATTACAAACTACGAGAGTTGAGCCTCGAGACTCGGTTGAGTAGTTGATCACGATGTTAGTACTATGATTACAAAGTAGAAATTTATTCATTCGCCCAAGATCTCTGTCTGGAAGAATCATCGCACCTGGTACAAATTCAATAATTATTCGAACCTATCTATCGGATTACTCAATCCGCTCACGCACGCACGCACGCCCACCTTTTTGAATAAATTTCCGCTTCCGCTAATTCAAGAAGTGTAGAGAAACAATACAACTCTTCCTTTTAAAAAATAACACAATGAAGTGCGTTCAACAATTCAGTGCCTGCATCATGTATTTCGAACTCCAAGGCTAAACACATTATTCCTTCTCGATGATAACCGCCCAATTTCTAGGACATACCTCAATCCCAGTGGCATTTCCACACCACAAACTCAGTCGTAGTAGATGGGAAAAGTCGTAGGCTCCTCATCTGACCAGACGTGATAGATGGGACGTTGCCGGGTTTACCTCTAAATCATTTCCATGTTGTATGGCGAATCTTAGCGAGTCCTTTCCTTGACATCATCCTGGTAGTTGCATCAAACCGCCGAACCCGAACGCCTTTTCAACATTCGCGCAAAATCAAGGCAAGTCTTCTTTCAGTTTGGCTTTCTGTGCTGCCGTCAAAGTTCTCGGGAAGTTCACTTTGACTTGTACGATAAACTCGCCTCTTTCGCCGGGTTTCTTTGGCAGGGGCATGCCAAGGTTTGGAAATCGTTCTTCGTAGCCAGGCTGAGTAGGCCCACCGCCTGATACGGATAATTGCTTCCCGTCGATTGTCGTTACAGTTTTCTTCCAGCCTGTTAAGGCCTCTTTGAGATTCAGCTCGATAGTTGTTCTCAAGTTGTCTCCCTCTCGCTTTAACGTTGGATGAGGTTTCTCCTCGACAATGAAATGCAGATCCTGGGTCCCGCCCTCTTCTTGATCTCCCATCCCTTTGAATTTGATTTTTGATCCAGCTTTCAGGCCAGGCTTGATGTCCATCTCGACGATTTTGTCTTGTACGCTCCTTACCCCGGTCATCTCATCGTAGGTTTTTCGTTTGACCTTCAATTTCTTGTGACAGCCTTTGAATAGCTCCTCCAGCGAGATGGGCAACGGCTTTTCCACCACGGTAACTTCCGGCGTTTGTTCTCTTTGCGGTCTCATCCCGCCGCCCATGCTCCTCCTACTGTCACTCGATCTCCCGCCCCCCCCGTTGAACCGAATCCCGAAAATAGGTTGTAGATGTCCTCATCGCCGCCACCATAGCTTCCGCCACCGCCAAAGCCTGCGCCACCGCTTCTGGCAAAATTAGCGAAGATATCGTTCGGGTCGCTGAAGTTGAAGCCTCCTCCTCCACCTCCCGTGCTGAAATGGAAGGTTGTCACGCTGGCGCTCGCTGGGCGGCCCGGACGATTCGGAGAAGAATGGCCGGTGGATTCCGACGACCTCATCTTCACAGTATGCGGCAACGCTGGCGCAGTGGTTCGGCGTATCGACAGCTGATCTTCCCTACGTGCTGCCAAGCCTGAGCAATTTTTCGCAGCCTACGCTTGGATTCCTCGGATAAGCAGCGATCGGCGTTTGGGAATCTGTTGCGGGTGGACTGTTCCAGCGCCGGCGGTCCCGGTATGCTCGCCGGCGAAGGGACGCGGTACGATTTATCCGCCACAAAGTCAGCCTTCGTCGAGCTCTTCAGCTTGCGAAATTGGCAGCGTCCAGAAGACCGCGGCGCGGCGAGGGCGGCTGGGTAAGCACGCGCACAGGTATGTCCGCAGCTCGCACCGCGACCGGACCGGCAGGGACCGCGCTGCTTAGCGCGCTGCTAGGAGCGACGACACCTTTGGATTGCGCCACTCGCGTGCGAGGAATGACCGGAGGAATGACGATGACTACGGGCGTTCTTTTGGCTGCCACGCGGCGGCGCTGCGATGCGGGCACTCGCTCTCGTGCCTCTGCAGAAAGCGTGGGCTTCCTCGCGGTTCGGGGTTGCCGGGCGTCACCTGCCAGGATTTTGCGAGCCTCCCTGAGAAGGGCGATCTCGGCATCAATCTGCTTCAAAATTTCTGGAATCGACATAACTTTTCAGTATACCGACTGCTCCTCAATGATGAACATGGGTGGCCGGTCCGGACTTGCCAACCTTGCGTGGACACATGTACTGTCTTCAGGCACAGAACACCGGATATCTGTTCGTCGGGCCCGGCCGTCTCCAATCCACGTGAAAATCGTGATCGTAGTGCAGCTGAGTTCGAGACAGTGACATGGTCCGTCGACTTCAGATCTGATGCAAGTCGGCAGGATCGAAGAGCGAGTTATTGCAGACGTTGCTCGTTCTTTTTCATTGCAACCTGGATTTTCATAAGGACGACTCGTGCAAGCTCGCTTCCACACTCTTCTCAGATTTGCGCAGAGAACCTTTTCTGTTCTCGTACCGGCAGCGCTTTGCTTGTCTAGCAATTTGCCGGCTCAACTGCCGGGATCTCCGCCACCGCAGCCAACCATCACCGTCCATGAGACGAAGACCGGGTTCTCCGCTGTCTCCAGCGCGGAAACCATCGAAATCACGGTGTGCCGCGATTCCGTGATTCACTTTGTCTCACACGCGGCACAGGCTTCCGGAAAGATACCGCCTCAACCTTGGATGCTGGCCGTCAATGAGGCCTGCCCGGGCGCGCACTTCTCTTTCGCGAGCACGCCGAAGGATGTGACGCTGACGACGGCCGCCCTTAAAGTTCAACTGTCGCTGGAGAAAGGAGACTTCTCCTATACCTCACTCACCGGATCCACGCTGCTGCGCGAGGGAGGATCTCTGCCTCGCACGTACAAGCCCAGGGAGGTGAATGGCGAGAAGACCTACGAAGTTGAGGACCGGTTCTCGCCAGATGCCACAGAAGGTCTGTACGGGCTGGGTCAGCACCAGAGCGGGATGTTCAACTACCGTGGAAGCACGGTCCTGCTGGCGCAGGACAACACCGACGTCGCCATACCTTTTCTCGTCTCGAGCAAAGGTTATGCGGTGATGTGGAATACAGCGGCCTTCAGTTACGCCGACAATCGCTTCCCGCTGGAGTTCCGCTTCACCTCCAACGCCAGCGACAACATTGACTATTACCTGATCTTTGGCCCGGAGATGGATGAGATTATCCATCAATATCGAAACCTGACGGGACACACTCCGCTTCTGCCGCGATGGGCGTACGGATTCTTTCAGTCCAAGGACCGGTATGTCTCCACACAGGAGCTTCTGGACGTTGCGAACCGCTACCGCGCCGAGCATATTCCGCTGGACGCAATTGTGCAGGACTGGTTCTGGTGGAAGAAGGAGGGCGATCCTGTTTTCAACTCCAACTACCATGACGTCGCCGGGGATATAAAGAAGCTGCATGACGAGCACATACACGCGATGATTTCCGTGTGGGGGCTCTTCGATCCATCCTCGGATAACTTCCGTGACCTCCACGTGAAGCATTACGACATCTCCGGAGCCAACGTATACGACGCGACCAATCCTGCTGCGCGTGATTTCTACTGGGACAGACTTGCAGGGAAGCTCTTTGCGCAGGGCTGGGATGCGTTTTGGCTGGACAGTGCGGAGCCCGAGGAATACTGGCCCCACTACGGTGATGCCATTCTTCGCGACAAGCAGATGGCGATCGGGAATGGCATGAGCTACACGAACGTATTCCCTTTCGAACACACGCTCGGCATCCAGAACCATTGGAAGGCGACTACAAAGCAAAAGCGGGTTTACCTGCTTACCCGGTCGGCTTTCCTTGGGCAACAACGAGTGGGAGCTACTACGTGGTCGGGCGATGTCTACAGCACTTACTGGGCGTTGCAGCACCAAGTACCTGCGGGCCTGAACTTTGCTGTGTCCGGTTTGCCCTATTGGACAACGGACATCGGCGGCTATCACCAGCCCGATCCTGGTAAGACGCAGTTCGACCCGGCGTACCAGGATCTCTACGCCCGTTGGTTCGAGTACGGGACATTCTGCCCGATCTTCCGAACGCATGGACATCGCGACCACAATGAGCTGTGGACATACAACCATGTCGAACCCATTCTGCTGAAGTACGACAAGTTGCGTTATCGGCTGATGCCCTATATCTACTCACTGGCATGGCGCGTCACCAACGATGACTACACCATCCAACGGCCATTGGTGATGGACTGGCGCGAGGACCCGAAGGTGCGAAGCGTGGGCGACCAATTCATGTTCGGACCGGCGCTGCTCGTCAGCCCCGTTCTCGAACAGGATGCCACGAAGCGCAGGCTGTATCTGCCGGAGTCGCCAGGATGGTACGACTTCTGGACTGCGGAGAAGACCGCGGGCGGGCGCTATTTAGATGTCGAGGCGCCGCTGGACACCATGCCGCTTTATGTTCGCGCAGGTTCGATCGTGCCGCTTGGACCGGAGATTGAATACACCGGAGAGAAGCCCGATGCGCCGATCGAGCTCCGCATTTACCGCGGCGCCGATGGCCACTTCGAACTCTACGAGGACAGCGGCGATACCTACGACTATCAGACGGGGCAGCACACAATCATTCCGATGAGCTGGAATGACAAGGCAGGCCAGCTCACGATTGGCGCTCGGCAAGGCAGCTTCCCAGGGATGGTGGAGCGTCGCAAATTTCGAGTGGTATTCGTGACTCCTGGCCATGGCGCCGGGCCGCTTGAGTCGAAAGATGTCGATCAGGAGGTTGCGTACGACGGTCAGAGCGTTACGGTGAAGGATCGCTAATTGGATTCAGGGCGCGGGCTCCCTTCCGCTTGTCGCTGGATCTTCTCTCGTTTGCACCTCGTTGTCATTGTGCTGACAGAGATTGCGGATGAGCATCCGGTGCTGGATCAAGCTTTTCGAGGTATTGAACGTAGCCTAGCAGTGCTCCCCAATGGTAAAACCGGTCACTGTTTTGGACATCATCGCCAGTTCCTAGAATTGCATTGTAGTTTTCATGAACGTGGCCCTTGTCATGCCACTCCTTCAGGAATAGGGCGTAGGATTTTTCCGCGAATCCACTTCGCGCCTTCGGGTCGTCGTAGTTGCGCAGACCTAGATACACGAGGTAGTTCATCGGTCCCCAGATTCGACCTCGCCAGTAGTTCTGATCGTGAAATGCCGGGTCATCGCGCGCGATGGAGGGTATGACCCACTCGCCCCAAAACTCATTTGGATTAAGCAGATGCTTCTGAACCATGGTTTGCGCCTGAGCGGGGGTTGCCGCGTGCGCCAGCATTGGATAGAAATTGGTCGGAGACAGACGATTGCTGAATGCCCCGGTATGTAGATCCTTGTTCAGAAAGATGCCGGTTTGAGGGCTCCACAGGGTTTGAAGCTTGCGTCGATAGCTTGTGCTCCGGGCGCGTAGCTCGCGAGCCTCGTCCGCGCGATGGAGAGTCTCGGCAATCACTGCCAGCGCATCGCAATCGGCTATGTACATGCTCATCAGTCCGACGTCGGCGAACTGAAGCAGATGCGTCCTGGGATCATACGCAGCGTCGTCATACATAGGGCTGTTGTCCAGCCCAGATTCGAGGATGGCGCCGACTCGAGTGCCACGGGAATTGTCATCCAGGTTTCCCGGCAGGTTCTGTCCATCGCTGCCCCAGACCAGATAGCCGTCCAGGTCGCGGTGCTGCGCCCACCAACGGTTCCAACGCAGAAGTGCCGGGAATGCCTCTTCCAAGAACCAGCGGTCGCCGAACTTTCGATACAGCCCCAGAACGGTGATGGAACCCACTGGCGGCTCGGACCGGTCAAAGCTCTTCCAGTTTCCTGCCCGCGCGTAGTTTGGTACGAAACCTTCTGCTGTGGATTCGCGGAGGGTCTCGATGGCATCCGCGTATGCAAGGTCACGGTCACCGATGGATGCCATGGTCGCAGCGAAGAAAGTATCCCAATCGAAGATTACATAACCGCCCCAATCCACACTCCAGACGCGGCTCACCGGAGAGATTACTCTCTGTCCGGACGGCTCAAAGATAGTGTCCCAGCCAAGCGTGGTCTCGATGGCATCTGTAATCGGCTCAGTATCTTTTGCGCCCGAGAGCGAGTGCTCATAGGCCGTGTGCTCGCGCTCCAGAATTGTATGCACCTCTGCCAGCGTCCGAGCCTTGCCGGTGCTGATGGCGACGGGATGGGTGAAGTCAACGGCGAAATAGGGTCCTGAGACAGGCAAATGAACACGTTCACCGGCAAGCTTCGGCGAAGCGGCTTCGGGCGCTGTATCTGCGGATTCGCATGTACAGTAGACGCGGACCTCGCCGGAGGCTCCTTGGGTCTCGATGATCCCCCGCCGCTTCAGAACCGTGCCTTTCCTGTTCCAGAGAAAATTGACAGAAAAGACGATGGTGGGCGGAAGAGCTTCGCTTGACTGATCTGGCTGCGGGGTTGCCAGGAACACCAGGTCGGCTCCGTCCTGCGCGCTTTGCACGCGCCAGTTGTGACCGTTCCAGGAGATGCGCAGATCGGTGTATCTGCCATTCCAGGCGTGCGGTCCCGGAAAGACCTGCTCTGCATCCGGACGGAGGCGACCGATCAGCGTATCTCCGAGGAAGGCCTCGCGGGACTCAGTCGTGTTGTGCTTTAGACCGAGGTGAATCGCGAGCCCTTCCGGGAGGAGGACCTGCGTTGTCACGCTGTTTACATCCCAGGTGTTCCAACCTGTCGCCAGCCGTCGCTGCACTGCCTGGTACTCTGAGGAGACACGGGGCGCGGAGTTGGGAAGTGTACTCGAAGAGAGCCTTCGAGCGGGTGCCGACATTTCATTCTGGGCAATGAGCGGAAGGGTCAACCCACTCGTCAGAAAAACGAGCCCAGCAAGGCCTACTGTGCGAAGCGCTGTGCCTGGAACTGATCTCACCTGTATCCGTCCTCCGGACGGAGTGTACACGTGTGAGCACTTCGCGCTTCTCTGCCTTAACTGTAAGAAGCTTGGCCCTTCAGTGGAATAATCAGCACTTCATTGGCACAACGTTTGCAAGTCTCGCCTGTTAGTCCAGACCAAAAGGTCGAACCAATCCCTTTTCCATCGTAGGTTCGCTCAGCCTAAATCGCTGATCTAAGCGAGACCAAAACTCACCCGGACTTGAAATCCGGGTGAGCCAGATTGCCTGATTGTGTGGACGTGAAGTAAATGGCTTACCCACTAGTTCACAAATCCCCCTGTTTCTTTGGTCTTGTCACAGACACCGTCAGTGGGTTGCGTGGGCAAGAAGTTCACCCATGCTGCCCCTCCACCGGTAGCATTGGGCGGGTTGAGCATCGCCGGAGCACTGAAATCGAAGAAATCACTCATGTCCCCGTTATTCAGCCAGTATTTATCGCGGTTTGTCAGCGGCGGAACATTGAATGTCTTCTCAATGAATGCCAGGATGGCGGTGTGGTCCATGGGAGCGTGCGAGACATAGTGAGGCTTTACATACGGTGAAATCACCATCAGAGGCACTCGAAGGCCAGTCAGGTTGAACATATCGTAGCCGCCGTTGTCCGGGGTCGGAGCGGTGAACGCCTTCGCGTCGGCGCCAGTGTGGCAGTAGCCATATGACCCGTTGTTCGCATCCGGGCACTGCCCTTGCGAGTACGCATCCGGAACCGGCACCGTGAGCGGCGGCACATGGTCGTACAGCCCGCCTTCCTCATCGTAGGTCAGAATGAATACCGAATCCTGCCAGGCGTCGCTATTCATCAGCGCGCTGATGATGGACTGGACGTAAGCCGCGCCTTTTTGAATATTGTTGTCGGGGTGTTCGTCAAGGGCGCTCTTACCAGAGGCGGCTTCGATGAAGACGACCTGGGGCAACGACTTGTCGGGATCGCAGGGCGCACCGCTGCAACTGCCTGCAAGTAGATTCATCAGATAAGTAAGATGGTAGGTTTTGCTCTGCGTGACGGGATCGTTATAGTCCAGGAAGTTAGGCAAAAACATACCGTCCTGGTAGTAGTAACGCCAGCTCACGTTAGCTTGATTCATCGCGCGAAAGATGGTTTCGGCGCTGTATTGTGGATGGCTCGCGTCCGAATCCCCGTATTCGTGACCGAATGAGCTTGCGGCCTCTATATACATGCGGTTGGGATAGGTTGCGGTCAGGACAGGCGAAAACCAGCGATCACTGGTGGCGAAGAAGGTCGCCAGATCGTAGTAGTACGGCAGGTCGTTCTGGTTGTAATAGCCCATGACGCGGCTACCTTCGGGATCGTAATTGGTCTCGTTACCGCTAAGACCGCCGTTGGCCGTGTCCAGGAAGTTGTTCATAGCAAATGAGCTGCTTGTGTACTTGCTGGTGGTTAGCCACGCAGAATCTCCGCCTTTTAACGCCACATTGTGATGGCTCTCGTCCCAGGAAGGCGTCGGGTTCTGGGTGCAGACCGTTTGCTGATGGAATGGCTGGACTTTCCTGCCGTCATGGTGATTCGTGAGCACTACGTTTGGATTGAACCCGTCTACATCCGATGGACTGGCCTGAATGCCGAACGGCTGTAAACGTTGCGCGCGATACGCGCCGAGAACGCCGAAGTAGTTGTCGAACGACCGGTTCTCCTGCAGCATGAAAAAGATATGCTTGATCTTGCCGGTCGCCCCTGAGTTCACCGTGACCGTAACAGTCTGTTTCAACTGCGTACCATTTGCGAGGGTAGCCGTCGCGGTGTAGGTAGTGGTCGCACTTGGTGTGACCGTGATTGAGCCCTTGGGCAGCGGTGCACAGGGAGCGCAAGCACCATTGTCAATCGTCAGCGCAGTTACAGAGCTGTCGACATTCCAGCTAAGTGTGACGGGTTGATTGGCCGTGGAAGTGGCCGGGGACGCAGTCAGATTTATGTTGACCGCAGTAATGGTGACGGAGGCAGGCAGACTTTGCTCGCCGTCAGAGTTTTTGGCGACCATGGTGTATGTAACCGTCGCCGAGACTGGGATAGGGATACCGGTAGGATTGGAAGGCGGCAGAGGGCCAGACTCATCCGAGTCGGCCTGGGGAAGCGCAGGTGAAAAGACCACCGAGGTAGCGTTGCTCGTCTCCCAGGTCAACGTTGTGGATGCGCCCGCAACAACGGCTGTGGGACTTGCGGTGAATTGTGTTATCTGCGGCACACCTGATGTAACAGCAACGGATACCTTCTGGGGTGGAGTACTGCCACCAGGACCCGTGGCTACTGCAGTGTAGGTTGTATCTTCTGTCGGCTGGTCCGGAGCTGGATTTTTCGCGGTTGATATCTGCCTTGTAACTCCATCTGCGCCCACAGCTGTGATTGTGATCGAAGTCGCATTGGTCGTTTGCCAGCTCAGATTCACTGTATCGCCGACCATGATGGTATTTTGATCTGCGCTGAAGGTCAGAGTGGGCAGCGCCTGGTTCACGGCGACCTTCGCTTGCTGCTGAGCGCTTCCACCTGCTCCGCTGGCCGCCGCAGCATAGGTGGTGCTCTGAGTGGGCGTGTCCTGAGCGCTGCCGCTCAGCTGGGAGTTGGTGGAAATTTGCCGCGCGGTGCCGTCCGCACCGGTCGCGGTAATCGTCACTGAACTGGCATTGGTCGTTTGCCAAGTCAACGTTACCGTCTGCCCTGATGTGATGCTGTTGGCACTGGCCGAAAACACAAGAGTCGGCGTCGCGGCCGCCGGGGGATTGCCTGAGCCTGAACCTGCACCGGGCCCCGAAGCTGAGGCCGAACCGCAGCCTGTTACGGCAATAAGCGGTGAAATTGCCACCAAGCAAAACAGAATTTTTGAATACGTTGCGAGCGAGCCGATCATGCCGAGTCGCAATGACGAACGTTGTCGTCCTTGGCTGCTCTTACGCGTTCTGTTTTCGCGGCTTGTAGCGGCCGCCGGCAATGTGTTCCTGCTCCAGAGAGAACCCAGTAAAGCTAGCATCCCAACAACAGTTCCAAGGCACTTTTCCATATCATTCCCATTTTCCCGATAAACGCCAAACTGGCCAAGCCTCACGGCTCAAGGTTCGATTCTAAGCTGCTTCTACAAGGTTGGCTTTGACAACAGCCAAAAGTAAAGCCCCAATTTTTTGCCCGCGGAATCTGGCAATTATTTGCTGGCGCAGCAGGTGGTTGAACCAATGATTTTGGGCCGGCAGGATGCTCTTCCGGCCCCTGTATGCGCAGGGAATCAGGAGCTTTCGCGGTGGTTCCTAGGATGGAAGCACTAGCGTAAGTAGCTCTTTGTTGTTGTATTTGGCTGCCAGCCAAGGTGCTGGGCGATAGCGTACCCCTCAGACCATCGAAGACGGCCCTGCGTCAGCGCTGCCTGGACACCCTTTTGCTGCCTATTTCGGGATTTAGGTTGCGCTAAGCGCAGGGCGGCTCGATGGCCTGCGAGCACTCCTATGAAAGAAGCCGACGTGAGAAGGATGCAGCTCTGCCAAGGGAGCTTTTCTGATCGCGCTGGATCTGCTCGGCACATTCGTCTTTGCGCTCAGCGGTGCGGCAGCCGGATCAGGGGCAAACTCGACCTATTCGGCTTCTTGAACCGAACGCACAATCGTCCTAAGCGATCGACAGAGCTCGGGGTCGCATCGGCCGACGGAGTTGCGAAAACTAGAGTCCCCGATATACGCCGCCGTCAACCAGAATCGTTTGCCCCGTAATGTATGCAGCGCGTTCGGAGGCGAGCCAGACAATTGCATCAGCAATCTCCTCAGGCATGGCCAGACGACGCATTGGAATGTCTTTTGCCAGCTCGGCTTCGTATTCAGCGGCAGAACGGCCGGTTGTATGCGCTCTTGTCCGCGCCAGGCTCTTGATGCGATCAGTGGCCGTGTAACCAGGCCCCACATTATTGATCGTGATGTTGTGCGGACCGTATTGCGTAGCCAGAGAACGCACTAACCCGAGCACGCCCGCGCGGACTGCATTCGAAAGAACAAGCTCCAGCACAGGCTGTTTCACTGCCATGGAGGTGATGGTGATGAACCTTCCCCAGCGGCGCTGCTGCATATGCGGCAGCACCGCGTGTGCAAACGAAACGATGCTCCGCAGATTCAACGCATATGCATGGTCCCACTCTGCCATAGTGGTTTCGACAAATGGTTTCGCCGGGGGTCCACCTGCGTTTGTCACGCAAATGTCGACAGAGCCAAAGCGGCGGGAGACAGCCTCGACAAACTGGCGCACCCGATCGTCGTCGGCAACATCGAATGTCTCGGTATAGACCTCCACGCCGGACACGCTTCGCGCTTCTTCGGCAACTTGTGTAAGCGCCTCCGCGTTCCGCGCGCAGAGAGCAAGCTTTGCACCTTCGGCCGCGAGTGCCAGTGCCGTCGCGCGACCAATTCCCTTGCTCGAAGCGGCGACAATTGCGACTCGGTTTCGCAGTCCGGTTTCCATACGCTGAGTATAGCTAGACAGGCGCGTTGCCTCGCATCTACCCCGCTCTGTTGGCTGCTATACTTGGCCGCACAAAGGCAGGGATATCACTTATGAGCACATCCGAAGTAGAACAGGCGTCGAGACTCCAGCACATCCGATTGGAGAACATGCCCATGGAACACCTGAATCCACTGATCGATCGGCAGTTCGTCGCCGGCGAAAAAAGCATGCTCGCAAGACTGATTTTGCGAAGGGGCTGCGTTGTGCCAATGCATAGTCATGAAAATGAGCAGATCACCTACATCCTGGAAGGCGCATTGAAATTCATCATTCAAGGCAAAGAAATCCTGGTCCGCGCCGGAGAAGTGCTGGTCATTCCTTCGCAGGTTCCGCACAGCGCGGAGGCTCTGGAGGATACTCTCGATCTGGATATCTTCTGCCCCCCGCGCGCCGATTGGATCAATGGCACTGACGCTTACCTGCGCAAATAATGCAGATCGAGTTTGTTCTGCTACATGGCGGATGGCCTTGCGTGCCGGTAAATTGCGGCACTGCTACAGAAGCCGACTATCTATCTCGACATTCGTTGCAGGATCTGGTCATCCCTTCACATGCAGAGGCGCAGTGTTGCGGGAGTGGCTGGAGTTTGAGCCGAAGAAGGCATTGTTCGGGACCGATGGCTATCCCTATTGCGATGCAATCGATTGGCCGGAAGCAACACATGCGAGAAAACAGGGCTCACATGGGAACGCTACGATAGCGCCTCCGGAGGCCAATGTGTTCCCTTCGAGCGCGCAGATCCTGCGCTGCTTCATGGATTCTCCTCCGCGATAGTTGTTGTGGTTGGGCGCGTCGTTTTCGCCTGAAAGCCTTCGACGTTCTTTTCACCTACGGAGCAAGGGAGAATATCCAATGAATCGACGCCAGCTTTTGATTGGCGCAGGCAAACTCGCACCTGCCATAGTTACAGGAGCAGCCGCCATCGGCGCGGCCGCCCAGTCTCTCTCCCCTGCCGCGGAGCCCGCGCGGAAATTGAAGATCATGGTCACCGGCGGCCATCCGGGCGATCCCGAATATGGCTGCGGCGGCACAGTCGCACGCTTTACCGCGCTGGGCCATGAGGTGGTCCTGCTCTATTTGAACGATGGAGGTTGGCCTCCGACTCCGCCGGACACGCGCATCGCCGAAGCCAAGAAGGCCTGTGAAATCCTGAAGGCGCGCCCGGCATATGCGGGCCAGGCCAACGGGCATGCCATCGTCGATAATGCGCATTACGAGGCTTATCAGAAGATAGTCGATGCCGAAAAGCCGGATGCCGTATTCAACCAGTGGCCCATCGACAATCATCGCGACCACCGCGCAATTTCCATGCTCACGTACGACGCATGGAAACAGTCGGGAAGAAGATTTGCGCTCTACTACTACGAAGTTTCCGACGGCGAAGATACCCTGCAGTTCGCGCCCACCCACTTCATCGATATTTCAGAAACCGAGCCCGAGAAGCGATCGGCCTGCTATGCCCATGCCAGTCAGACTCCGGACCGCTACTACGCACTGCAGGACTCGGTCGCCCGGTTTCGCGGGGTGCAGTGTGGCTATACGAGAGCCGAGGCCTTCGTCCGCCAGATCCAGAGTCCCTATGACATTTTTGCCATGGCGAATCTCCCGGCGCGCTGATGACAACACCGTAGCTATCGCATGGCCAATGACAGCGGTCTATTCCCCGGGGTCGCGCCAAGTGCTCTGACGCAAGTGCTTCAGCAAAGCCTCACCACATCGAGATGGTTAGATCGTCCAAATAGGCGGTGACGGTCCCGCTGCCGAGTCCATCCAACTGAAATTGCGTTTGGATTACCGGACCCCAATGATTATCGTCTGCGACGAACGCCAGGACGTTCATCTTGGTCTCTTTGCCGTCCAGCCAGATGGAGTGATAGGTCACGTGGCCGGAGTCGTCGCGTGAGAGGCTCGCCTGAACATGATGCCATGCGTTTCGCGTCCAATTGCGAGGATTGCATGTTGTCCCGCTCTTGCTTTGCCAATGAGGTTTGAAGCTGCTGGCACTTCCAAGATTTACGTTATATGCCCAGTTACCCGAATACCCATCACACTGAAATCCCATCATTGCAGTTTGCCCGTTCGGCATTACCTGGTTCAGATCCATCTCTATGTTGCCTATCTTGCTTGCGGAACTTGTGAGATAGATCCAGCCGTCATAGAAGTAATTTGTGGCGGTGGTGTTGTCCGAGAAAACGACAGAGAATCTCTGGTCTCCATTGCTCGAGAATGAGCTGACGAATCTGCGAGTGCTGCCATACAGGGAGGGCGAAGAAACGATCGACGTTGACCCACTGGAAGAGCCGGAAGCACCGGTATCGTGCTTCGCCTGCCAACTGCTCAACGCCTGTATGTTGCTTACGGAATCGGCATACGGCGGGACTACCGCATTTGCGTTATCGCCAGAACCTCCATCAGCACCAGCCTGCACCGTGATCTTCACATCGGTTACGCATACGCTGCTGCCGGCCCACGCTTTCACGTGCAACGTGTGTGCCCCTGAGCTGGCCGGGATCGATGTCTCGATCGACTGATCGTGAATGATGGTGGTGCTGGAGCTGCTGTCAAATGAATAGCCCATGGAGGCGACACTCTTTGACGAGCAAGTGCTGGCCGAGGCGGACAACGTGAAAGGTGAGGAGACATCGGAATTGTTGGCCGGACTATTGACAGTGACGCCCGCCAACGCGTTTGCAGCCAATGCAAATGTAACGCAGCAGGCGACAGTCAACCTCTTAAAAAGATTCATCTGAATTCCCTTCGTACAAGTGAGTCTTTGTTCCGCAGCGACTTCGTATCTGCCATTTGGGCGCAAGCGGGCAGACGGAGTCGCCGGTTATATCAAATCCGGCATTGCGATCAAACATAATTACTCAGGCAGGTGGACTGCAGGCAGGCATGTCAACTATCGCTCCGCTACGCTGCCGCGGACGAATGGACAACAAAATTCAAAGATGTTCTGTAAAGGCTACCGGAGATAGTTACACGAACTCTGCTCAGCCGGCAAATAGATTTGACTGCTCTCGCAGTAGTAACAAGGCTGGCTGAATAAGTCCTGTAAGAATTACAGCGCAGGTCGTCGAATTGCGCGCTGCGGAAGGTAAAAGCGGGATTGCGTCGACATGAAATCAAAAATCGCAGACAGTATTCCCAATATGAAAAAAAGCGAGCCCCACGCGATGCCAAGGCGAGAGCCTTTTGTAAATCTCGATTCAGTGCGGCAATGCAAAGCAGTGACCCTGCCATCCGTTCAATAGAACAAAAATAGTTCGGCCGGCCCGTTCGAGAATGTTCTGCTCGAAGGGGCCGCCGTAACTGATGGTGTTCGATTGCGATTCTAAAGTAGCTTGCTACTGAACTATCACCGCAACAGTAGCTGTTGCCTGCTGACTTCCACTGATGCCGGTCACCGTCACGGTGTATGTGCCTGGATTGGTGGCCGTGCTGGCTGGGTCCGACGGAGTCGAACTGGCAGGCGCACTTTGTGTGCTGCTTCCGCCGCACCCAGTGGCCGCGGCGACCACAATGGCGATAAACAGCAGGCATACGATGCCGTGCCACCTACGGCGCGGCATGGGAATACAGAAGAGCGCCAGAGCGGCTATTATGCCGCCACCTAGCCCAACCGGTCCGTGTTTCTGATCGTTGAGCATGGCTGTCGTTGCACCCTTCGTGCTCACAGTCAGGGTCGCACTCACGGCCTGTGTTCCAGCAATGGCCTGCGGCTGGCTCATGGAGCATGTCGGCGGATTGACTGCGCCAGCCGGTCCGGCGACGGCACAAGTGAGGACGACAGCGCCGGTAAACCCTCCGCTGGGCGTGACGGTGATTGTCGAGGTGGCGTTTCCTCCCGCGGACGAGATGCTGATGTTTGAACCGCCCAAGGTGAACAGCGGTGTGGCAGCGGGGCCGGCGATTGTGAGTTGAATGCTCGCCGTCGCTGTGATGCCTCCCGAATTTCCGGTAATTGTGACCGTATAGGTACCCGGAGTTGTATCAGATTGCGTGTTCACAGTAAGTGTCGCGGTCACTGCCAAACTGCCGGAAACCGGTGTGGACTGGCTTACGGAGCATGTTGGGGCGTCCGTGGCACCGGATGGCCCAGTGACGGCACAACTAAGGGCAACGCTGCCTGTAAATCCGCCGCTGGGTGTGATCGTGATTGCCGAGGTGGCGTTCCCTCCTGCGGACGGAATGCTGATGCTCGGACCACTGAGTGCAAACATCGGTGTCGCGGTTGGACCTGTGACAATGACTTGAAGACTCGTCTGGGCCTGTTCGCCCTGCGAGCTTCCGGTAACCATGACTGTATAAGTGCCGGGCGTTGTATCAACGTGGGTATTCACAGTCAGGACGGCGGCCACTGCCGAACTGCCGGCAATTGGCATGGCCTGGCTTACCGAACATGAGGGCGCATCTGTTGCACCGGACGGCCCATTGACCGCACAAGTGAGACTTACGAGGCCCGTGAACCCGTTGGCCGGAGTGATCGTAATATTCGATGTGGCCGTAGTTCCTGAAGTTACCGGGGTGGCCTGACTCGCATTCAGCGAGAATGTACCCGGCTGAATCGGCTGGATAACATAGGCAGCGCTGGCAACGTTGCTAGTGCCGTAGGCTTTGCTGATGGCGATCGCCTTGGCCGTTTCCGATTGGGTGACCTGAATCGGACCTGTATATCGGGTGGCAGCGGCCGTCGGTTGCGATCCGTCGGTGGTGTAGTAGATGACGGCATCGGACGTAGCACTGTTCAGCGAAATAGTCTGCGGACTTGTGTACGTGCCGGGAGCCGGAGAAAACGCGGGCGGAACGGCCTCTGTCGTATACGTCCATGTCAGAATCTTCTGACTGGATGACAAGCCACCAGTGCCGCCGGTGAAACCGACATAGGCCGTGTTGCCACCTACGATTTGAGGAATGTTGATGAGTTGGGACATGGTGAATGTTTTATTGGTGACCAGGTCCAGCAGATTAAGGGTCAGCGCCGTGCCGTCATAATTCACCTGTGCCTGAATAGAATCGCCGCTGCCAAGGACAATTCCGCTTGAAGTCAGATCGACGGTGGGCTGAACGGGTGCTTGGCCGTTGGTATATATGCCGGTCGAATCGCTCCCCTCGTTTTGAAAGTCATAGAAGTTGAATTTGACCGCGACGCTCTTCTGGATGCCCTGATATCCGAGTCCCGCGGAGTTGCCGCCGAGCGCAGTGGGTGCCACGTTCTGAATGGTGAACGTAAAGCCATTTCCCAGCGCATCCGACAATTGAAACTCGAAGGTTGTTGTAAACGCCTGAACATTGATCGGCACAGTCCAGAACACGCTGCCGGCCTGGTTCAAGCCGCCGTTGGTCAACTGGAGGCGAGTGTCATTGTTGGCTACGGTACTGCCATTCAGGACAAGACCTGTCGTCGAGGAAAAGCCACTTCCGAAGTCAATCGAGGTGCCGCCGTTCTGGATAACGTAGACCTCGGTATCGATATTGCTGTTTTGAAGCGCAGGATCGATGGCGATTGCTTTCAGTGTCTCCGAAAGGCCTATCTGGATTGGGCCTGTATACAGAGTGGACTTTGCAGACGGGATCGAGCCGTCGGTGGTGTAGTAGATCCTGGCGCTCGGATCGCTGACGGAGAGAGTGACTGTTTGAGCGGTGAGATACGTTCCGCCCGCAGGCGATGCAACGACCGGCGGCGCCTGGCTGATGAAGCTGAATGTGGCTGTGCTTACGCCGCTCTGCACATATCCGGGCGCGCTTGCAAGCGCCTTGATCGTTGTCTCGGTGCTGATCGTGATAGGAGCGGTGTAAAGCGTGGATGACGGAGTGGGTGTAGAACCATCCAGCGTGTAGTAGATGCTGGCGGAAGCCGTTGCGCTGGAAAGCTGAACATTCTGGCTCGACTCGAAGGACCCGCCGTCTGGACTGATTACGGGTGCCGCCGCGTTGGGCTCTCCGTTAAAGAGACCATATACGTCGACTTCCCCATTGGCGGCGACATATACCTTGCCGTTTGTGACGACAGGAATGGAAAATTTGTTGGCAGCCCCAGCCGCATCACGCTTCGAATTGGTGTCGCTTTCGTACAGCGTAGACGTGAGGTCATTGGCATCCCAGGCGTAAAGGACTGCGGGTCCATGAGTATTAAATTGGTCCGCGCGTACTGCCCATGCGATGCCGTTTTCCGTGCCGTTGGAGGAGATCGAGAAGGAAGGATCCGGGAAGGCGGATGTGATCGAAGATTTACTGTCCGGTTGCGTACTTAGAACGCCATCGTTGAGTTTGAATAACATCGGCACATTGTTCTCGGCCCAGAGATATACGTTACCGTTCCAGTAGGCCGCTGTGCTCCAGAATCCCTTGCTTTGCGGGATGACACCACCATCCTGCCCAGGAATTATGGGAGGAATCTCCTGAAGGGCATTGGTATTGGCCCCGGACACATAGCCACCCAGGTTGTCGCGGTTCAGCACCAGAATTCGGCCTTCTTTGCCAGCCTGGATGAGCATGTGCGGGTTGGGGCCGTTGTTATCGGGCACCATTAAAATGCCGCCGGAACCCTGGTCCCAGTCGTGATCGTTCAGCGTTTGAAAATTGAAGGATGTAAACGAATCGATAGGTGTGAGATTGCCATTTGAAATATCGAAGCCGACGATACTCTCGCCAAATCCATTTTTTGTATTGAACGTCGGAGAATTTGGGGTGCCGTTCCCTGTGACCAGAAACATTCGCGCGGCTCCGCCGGGACCGTCTGCATCAATAGGCAAGCCTGCTCCGGCCGCCCAGATTCCCGCCCCTACCCCATTGGGAGTCGTACATAGTGCTGCAGTCTGTTTCAGCGTGGTCGCATCATAGGCGAACAGCCATCCGTGCCACGGACCGTCGTCGCCGTGTGCGCCATAGCCGAAGTAGACGTATCCCTTGTAATAGTTGAGCGCAGTGCGCTGGTTCTCCCATAAGGGATCGAAGGCCAACTGGCCGCCGGAGCTGCCATTGCCCGTGCCCGCCACGCTTGCAGTGATATTGACCGGACTATTCGGCTGCTCTGTTCCATGGATGATGTTGATCGCGTGCAGACGCGAATAATAGACGCCATTCTCCTTCGTGGAGCCGACTACATACATGGTGTTGGTTGCCAGGTTGATGGTCGGCGTGCCAGTGATACCGACGGTCGGCGCGACATCCGGCGACCCACTGTCATGCCAATCGACTGCCGTCGCGCCCGCTCCGGCGCCGTAAGCGGAGGTGAGCAGGCTAATCTGCCAGATCGGCTTTGCGTTCGCGCCACCGTTGGAGTCGGCATCAAAAGCGTATATCGAGTCGTTCTCCGTCGCCACGAAAAGCACGTTGTGCACCTGACCATCGCTCATGGTCAGCCCCGGCACATATAGCGGCTGCGCATATACGGTGCTGTCTACGCGCATCGAAAACAGCTTGCCAAACGAGTTCCCGTTTACGTTCGAAGGCGTCAGCAGTGTCTCGTTCGTATTTTGCCCGGCGTGCGTCAAGTCATAGCGCCAGGTCGATACCGGCACGGGCGTCGCGGTCTGCGCCGACATAACAGACGCACAAGTAAGCAGCAAAAGCACACATGCTGACGGCACGTGACATTTCGCGACGAGAGCTCTTATGGCAGATAAGGAGACAGGACGAGCCACAAATCCGAGAAATCTGGAAAGCATTGCAATGGACCCCGCGTGATAATGAATTGCCTTTACGTCCGCCGGGGGAGAGAGTCGCGGACATGAGTATGGAAGCACTCATGGATGAAGGCTGTATCAAACGCTGCTTAGATTGGGCCTAGTATGACCGACCCTTTTGGTCGCTTCCATTGAAAATCTTTCCTGACCCTAATCGTCAGTTTCGCCTTAAGTGTTACTACCGCACGTACTTGTGCAGTCTGCCGCATCGACATACAGATGCAGCGTGGCAAACTAATGCCATGCGCACGATTGGCAAGTATTTTCTGACACGCCGGGGTATTAAGAGATTGATCAACCTGTCGATGTTGATTGTTTTTTTCAGCATTTTCTTGACTGCGGTCCTTCCTGCCGCCCCAGTCCAACAAAAGCAGGATGCGAACGCATTCGGAATTGCCTGGCGGGTGGAGGGGCAATGGAGGGCTGAGCCTCAGGGCCGGAGCATCGTCAGCGGGGACGCTATATGGCCCGGAACTTTAGTGCATCCGGAAGAAACCGGTGGCCGCCACTCTATCCTGATTCTGTTGCCGGGCGGCCAACGCATCCTCTACGAGTGCTTTCTTGCTGAGGATTGTGCGCACAGTTTTCGCGTTCCCCGGCTTTACCGAACTCCGGAACCCTCTGCTGTAGATCTGATTGCTCGTATTCACCAGGTGCTGAGCCGCCAGGAGCAGGATCAGAATTCCGGCGAGCGCCGCGAGCTATCGCTGCCGAGCGATGAAGTTTTGGCGGCACTTGGTCCCTCCAATCAAGTTGTAGCTGGAGGGCTGGCGGCAGCTCTGCCCAACGGTGAGTACACCTATAGTCTCTGGCCCCTGAACGGGAAATTCCCTCACCAATCCGGCATGACATTGAAGAAGACGTCCCACGCAATCACGCTTCCCTTGCCTTCTTCCGGGCTTTACGACGTAACAATTTTTGATCATCTTGGCACGCCCCGGATCGACCTATTCGTCGCCGCGGTGGATTCCGCGCGTGAAGTTGCCTTTAAGAAGTCTTTTGTAGAAGCACATGCGCTTTTAGCGGACTGGAATGAGGACTATCAAGGCTGGCCTGTCCACGAGTTTCAGCGGGCATATCTTAAATCATTATTCTGGGACATCAAGCCTGCCACTCAATATTCCGGGCAAACGGTCACAGCAACTCATCAGGACGCGGATATCACTGCCGAGCCAGCCTTTTCGCCTGCACCTGGTCTCTTGAAAGGCGATACGGCGGTGACCCTGGCGTGCAGGACTCCTCACGCAACGATGCATTTCACGGTGAACGGGTCGCAACCGCTTAACTCTTCTCCGACTTATAGTGCCCCGGTAATGGTGACAGGTACGGCTTTGACGATCAAAGCGTTCGCATCCGCGCCAGGCAAAAAGGATAGCCCTGTTGTCACCGGTATTTTCCGAATCGCTGAGTAGCGGGAGATCCCACGCGAGGATGGTACGACATGACCGTGAAATCCGACGACACACTCCCTTCGTCGATTCACCGGGCACGTGGAGATGGGTAGATCAAGCACAAGCGATCCAGCGATCTATTCCGAGACACGATCGGTAATCCACAGAGCACCGCTAGGATATTCATTGAAACGACCGGGCGCCGCAATCGAGGCGTTGAGAAATTATTGCTGTGGGCACAACATGGGCGCAGTTGAAGCTGTTCCACTGACTTGATGACTAATCCTCATCCCCCTCCTCTGGCATATTGGCCGGATGCTGGTTCGGCTGAATGGCAGGATGATGCTCGCGCTGCAGTTGGCGATTCATCTCCAGAATTTGAGTCTGTTTGAAATTTTCCCAGCCCGGTAGAACCTCTTTGCCTTCCTGTTGGACATGCGCGGCCGCGGTAAGAAGTGCGGCTGTGGGATTTGCATCGGCCTGTTCGAGCTCATTGTAGAGTTGACCCGCTTCACCGCTTACCTCGTCGATGCCTGGGAGCTGTTTCACCTCATCGGCTTTGGTGCCGTCCTTGGTGCCATCGAGGATTGTCCCCAGCGCCGCATGGAAGGTCGCAAGCTGAGCGGCCAGGGTTTTGTCTTGAACAGCGTTCAGTTGCTCCATCACCGAATGCGCTTCGAGATCTGCTTTTCCGAGAGCATCCAGTGATGACGCCATCGTTACCTGGGCTGCATGCAAGGACTCAAGCTCCGCCTGCGACATGTGGACGCGCGGGTCCATCCTCACGGTGAGCGGAGCAGTCTGGCTCTTGCCATCGACGGTCAGCCTAACGGTGTAGATACCCGGCACGACGAGCGGACCTTGCGGAGCGAGCGGCGTCCGATGCGGGACGGCGGCGATGGGATAGTCGTAGTGCGTGGCGGTTGGCGGCGCGGCGCGGAGGTCCCAGACCCAGCGGTGCATGCCCGCAATTTTCGGTAGAGGACCATGATGCAGTGGCCAATAGGCCGGGATGAGTTGTGAGCGCAGCTCCTTTGGCGTTGGCGTGACCGGATCATCGCTGGTGTATTTGCGCAGCAGGTTGCCGGCGCCGTCCAGCACTTCCAGCGAGACGCTGCCGCGTGCATCCTGCGGGAGATCGTAGTCGATAATGGCGCCGTCCGGAGGGTTCTCACCCGCAGGCTCATCGGCCGGCAGCGGTGTATCGGTATTTGTGTCGCGGCGCACGCGCCATGCTGCGGCGGGTGCAAACAAATGATCTTTTATGTTCCCCGCGACAGCCGCCAATTGGCGCAATGGGCTCACATCATCCAGCACCCAGAAAGAACGCCCATGCGTCGCGACAATCAAATCGTCATCTTTGACCAGCAGATCGCGCATGGACGTGGACGGCAGGTTGTATTGCAGCGGACGCCAGTGTGCCCCGTCATCGAATGAGGTCCACACGGCGTGTTCGGTGGCGGCATAAAGCAGACCAGGCTGTACCGGATCTGCGCGGACCGCATTCACCGGCGCATCTTCAGGAAGACCGGCGCTGATGGGATCCCAGTTTTTGCCACCGTCGTGAGTACGATAGATGTACGGGCGTAGATCATCGACACGCATGCGATTCACCGCCACGTAGGCCGAGTTGTCATCGAAGCGTGACGCATCGATCTGCGCGATCTTGCTCCAAGGCGCAACGCCGGGTGGCGTGATTTGTGTCCAGTTCGAACCGCCATCTCTCGTGACCCAAACCAATCCGTCGTCCGTTCCCGCCCAGATCGTTTGCGTCGTTTTGTAGGAAGCAGCAACCGAGTAGATAACGCCGCGGCGTTCCTTCATCTCGTCAGGTGTGAGGTTTGGCACCGTTGAGAGTTGGCCAGTGGTCTCTCTGCTCAGGTCCGGGCTGATGGTCTTCCAGTCCGCACCGCCATCGTCTGTCACAAAGAGATGGTTCGCAGCGTAGTACATGATGTGCGGATCAACTGGAGAGAATAGGATCGGCTCGGTACGGTCTGCGCGGAAGTCCTTCTTGCGCATGGGAAGAGGGGTTACGTTCTGGACTTGGCCGGTGAGCGAGTCATAGCGCGAGACTTCCGTCCTGCCCGCGCCGTAGATGATGCCTGGATGGAGCGGATCGGGCGCTGCGTAACCATATTCGATGATGCCGGCGGGATGCCACTCACGGAAGGTGATCTGGCCGTCATTGCCGCGCGTCGAGGTGCAGACCGAGCCGCTTTCCTGCTGCCCGGCACATACCTGGTAGGGGAAGCCATTCGTCGCGGCCACATGGTAAAGCTGCGCGGTGGGCTGGTTGTACCAGGAACTCCAGCTTTCGCCGCCGTTCACGCTCACCACCGCTCCCTGATCGCTGACAAGCAGCAGGATGTTTGGATTGCGCGGATTGATCCACAGGTTCTGGTAATCGTCGCCGCCCGGTGCGCCGCGCAGGCTGATCCACGTCTGGCCGCCATCGGTGGACTTACACGTCACAATGCTTGTGCTATAGACAACATCTGGATTTTGCGGATCGACTCTTGGAACTGGGAGGTCGCCGCCACCTATCTTCATGGCTGGACGTGGGTCATCGGTAATCTTGCGCCAACTCATGCCCGCGTCGTCGGAACGATAGACGCCCAAGCCTTTGCTGGACGCGTACGCACCTTCCTCTTTCGTCGATAGGGTTGCGTAGATGCGGGTGGGATCGCTTGCAGCGACAGCTATGTTGATTTGCACCAGGTCTTTGGGCAAGCCATTCGTCAGCTGGTTCCAGGTAGTGCCGCCATCAGTGGATTTGAAGAGGCCGCCGCGCGTGCCTTCGTAACTGTTCTTATCTTCCCAGGGGCCGAGCCGTGCATCCCACATCGCGGCATAAACGATCTGCGGATTCTTTGGGTCAATGGCGATATCGGAGCCGCCGGTGTTCTCGTCTTTGTAGAGGACTTTTTCCCAGGTTTCGCCGCCGTCCTGCGAGCGAAAAATACCACGCTCGGCGTTCGGTCCATACGGATGGCCCAGGACAGCAGCGAAGAGCCGATTGGGATTGGAGGGATCGACAGCAAGGGCAGGAATTTGCTGCCCATCGCGAAGACCGAGGTGCGTCCAGGTCCTGCCCGCATCGGCAGAACGATAGATGCCATCACCGACAGACAGGTCAGGACGATGCAGACCTTCTCCACTCGCAACGTAAATGACGTTGCTATCGGGCTGGTGCGACAGCAATGGCTCCGATGGACTGTGTGTCCTGACCATCGAAGATCGGGTTCCATGTGCGCCCGTAATCCGTGGATTTCCAGACACCACCATCTACCTGGCCTACGTAGAAGACGTTTGGTTGATCGGGCACGCCCGCTGCGGCACGCGTGCGGCCACCGCGAAAGGGCCCGATCATGCGCCAACGCATCTCTGGCATCCGCGCAGAGTTTTCCGTGGCAAAGCTGGCAGCGGGGGCCAGAGCCGCCGCTGCTAAAAGGATTGCAGACGATATGAGCTTTGCAGCGGGGCAATTCTCGTTCATGGGTTCTGCTCCTCCAGCGAGCGCCAGCGGCTGAGATTCATGTCAGTACTCATAGTTTCGCGTTCCGCGCCGCGGCCATCTCGCATGGCAACACGAACCGCTAGCAATCAATCCCGGTCACTAGTAGAACAGGGTCAATGCGACAATCGGCACCAGGAGCACCCCAATGAGCGCTTTGTAGAAATTCAAGTAGCCGGATTGCAAACCGCTCACCTTGTCAGCAACAGATGTCACCAGGCACGTTATCGGCGCAAAGAGATATGGATCAAAGACCTCAATAGCACACTGATTCAATTCCCTGTCAGGGTATCGCAATGCGACTTCGGGCTCCTGCTAAATCCCCGCTCCGGTGCAATCGTAAACGTGCCATTGCCGTTCCCGAGCATCACATCAAATGTCGGGTCGTTATCGTCACCATAAACAACCGCAAGATCGGGAATGCCATCGCCATTGAAGTCTGCAGTCGTAATCTGCGGCGCGGTGCCTCGCATGCGTAGTGGGAACGACCACGTGTGTTCGAAGGAGCCTTTACCTGATCCGAAATAAATGGTGACGGTGCTGGCCCGCCAATCGGACACAGCAATATCTGCAATGCCATCCTTATTGAAATCAGCCACCGCAATTGATGTAACCGACTGCAGGCGAGCAATCTCCCGGCCCGGAGCAAAGCGCCCGGTTCCGTCGCTTAGAAACGACATTACCGTGCCATCTTCGTTACCAATCAGAAGATCCGGTATGCCATCGCTATTAAAGTCACCCGCAACCAGGACTCGGGGCTTGCGCGCTGATACTGGCATGGATGCTGTTTCCTGGAAGGTGCCATCCGACCGGCCGAGCCGGACGGTCAGCCTGCCGTTTGCAGAGACACTCGCAATGTCTGCGATACCGTCGTGGTTGAAATCCGCTGTAACCACCAGTGGGGCTTGCTCCTGCTCCTTGTCTGGTTGCGCGTAGAGGTGCGCTGCGAACAGCAAGTTCCCCGCAAACAGTACCATCGAACCGATCTTGGAAGTAAAAGGACGCATCCGGGCTCCTTCTATTCTATTTGTGCCGCGCAGGCGCCGTCCTGATTGCAGCATCGGGGAGCGCCCATGCAAAAAGGACTCCGCCGCTGCTGGTCAACACATACTGACGGCCATCCAATTCATATGTAATGGGTGAGCTGGCCATCCCTACGCCGGTACCGGCATGCCAAAGGGTCTTGCCGTTTCTTGTATCCAACGCCATGACGTTCCCATATGCATCACCGGTGAACGTCAGGCGGGAATCAGTTGTAAGCACGCCAGCCCCGGAACCATCCGCACCCAGATTATGGGTCCAGCGCAGCTTGCCCGTCTGGTAGTCGATCGCCTCGAGGACACCTTTACCCCACAATCCGTAATCTGCACCTGCCCAGCCATAGGCGCCATCGGCTGGCTTCGTGAAATAGAGGCTGTAACTCGGATGTGCATCCACCAGAAAGAGCCCCGTCTTCGGATCAAAGCTAGGCGAGCGGAAGTTCGTAAGACCGCCTTCATCCGGCGCAATCAGGCGTCCATCCGGTGCCGGCTCCTTTGCCGGGTTCGGGACGGGATGTCCGTCCTTGTCCACACCGAGGGTCCAGTTCACGGGACCAAATGGCGCAGTCAGCAGGCTCTTGCCATTGGTGCGATCCAATACAAAAAAGTAGCCATTACGCGATGCCTGCATGAGCATCTTATGCGGACGTCCATGAAAATTTCCATCGACAAGAACAGGCACTTCCACTGCATCCCAATCATGGGTATCGTGTGGCGAAGCTGAGAAGCCCCAGGCAAGCTTCCCTGTATCTGGATTGATGGCCACAATACTGCAGGTATAGAGGTTCTCTCCTGGACGGGTTTTTCCGTTGAGTACGGGCGTCGGATTGCCGGTTCCCCAATAAATCAGGTTCAACTCCTTATCATAGGTGCCGGTAATCCATGTCATGCCGCCGGTTGTGGCATTCGGAGTTCCGGCAGGCGGCGTGCTGTCCCATTGCCATTGGGTCTTGCCGTTCTCAGCGTCAACCGCGCGAAGATAGCCGGGAAGATTATCCAGGTCGCCGGAGACACCAATGATCACGTGATTTCCCACCACAAGCGGAGCCATCGTCGTCCAGTAGCCCTTGTTGACGTCCGCTACCACCACATCCCACCGAACGCTTCCATCTTTGGAATTCAGTGAGACGAGATGGCCATTGGGCATAAGGAAATAGAGCCACTCCTTATATATGGCGACGCCACGCTGCCCGATATGATCTCCATCCTCCGTCGGCTTGTTATAGTGCCAAAGCATGTGTCCGGAGCGCGCATCCACAGCCCAGATATTGTCCGGAACCGTGAAATAAAGAATGCCGTCAACCAGCAGAGGCGTGGATTTGATCTCAGCATTTTGATTGGTCTGGAACGCCCATGAAAGCGCGAGATATCCGACATTCTGCCGGGTAATCTGCGTGAGCGCGCTATGCCGTCTGCCGGAATAATCACCATGATATGTAGGCCAGCTATCCTGAAGAGGATGCACGATGGCAGCAGCGTCCAGTGACTGCGCAATCCCCGGATGAGGCAATCCAGCAAGAGCCGCAGCAGCCACAACCAGGGCGTGTTTCCGGAACTTCATAAGATCCAACCTCATTAGCGCAGAGTTTGTATGTATGCCATCAGGTTGTGAATATCGTCATCCGTATATTTACTGAAGAGATCGACATGGGCATCCACTGGAGAATCCACGGTGAAGTGGATCCGTCTGACTGGCCACGAGTGATACACGCCGTTGCTATCACGCAACCCGATCGTGAATTCATCGCGGTAGGCGAGCAAGCCGGTAATCTGCTGACCGCTTGGAAGAGCAACGGTCACATGACTCTTTGCGTCCTCTGGATATAGCATTCGCTCTTCCAGCTTGAGGCCCTGAAAGTGTGAAGCGATACCGGCAAGATCACCTGTCGGTGAATGGCACTTTGCACATCCACCGGCTCCATTGAAGTACGATTTGCCCGCCGCAACATCTCCAGTCTGCAGATCGGTGACATCAACCCCACGCCTCCCTCCAGGACGGGAAGAGCCCGCCTCATGATGAATAAACGCGGCAACGCCACGCATCTCCTCATTGGATAAACGAAATGCCGGCATCTTTGTGCCCGGGCGCCCATTTCGGATCACTTCCGAGATCTGATTCCCATTCACATCCGCAAGCACAAGCTTGGAGCGGGTCAGATCGGGGCCGGTTTCTCCACCCGCAGCATCGCGCCCATGGCAGAATGCGCAGTTGCGCTGGAAGAGATGCCGCCCAGCCTCAGCAAGGCTGGTAGAACCATTTGACTCGCTGCTGGAAGGCTCGCTGGCCGTGATGAATCGCAACAAAGACGTCATCTCCTGCTGCGGTAGCTTCGGAAATGCCGGCATGCGGCCTTTTCCTGTACGGACGAGGCTCTCGATCTGTTGCGGCGTCAACTGACGGCCTACATCCAGCAATGGCGGAAACCCAGGAAGATTCCCCTCCCTCTGATCACCATGGCAAATGGAGCAGTGCTTTGCATAGGATGCAGCTCCTGCGTGGTTCTGCAGTTCCTGAGCATGAACGTGAATCGAAGCCGGAAGAGTCACAACAGCGGCTGCGAAAAATATAAAAGCATATATTCGCTTCATTATTCCCAAAACGACTGTGTCCTTCTACACAGCTATCCTGAATATCGAATAAGCTGCATAAATCCATAATCCATGTGTAACTGCTGGTGGCAGTGCCAGAGCGTATCGCCTGGATTGTCCGCCGTGAAATCGACTTCGACCGTGTCCAGCGGCATCACATTGATCACATCCTTCTTCAGTCCGCTGATCTGCTTCTCGCCGATACGGGTGACCTCAAACGTATGCCGGTGCAGATGAATGGGATGCTGATCGCCACTGCCGTTGCGCAAGACAAGACGGTAGCGTTTGCCGCTTTGAACCATAAGTGGATCAATCTTCGGCCAGGACTTGTTATTGATGGTCCAGGTATCGAATTTCGATTTACCGGTCGGGCCGATATCACGGAATGTAAGCGTAAATGTTTCGTCCGGCTTCGTGGCCGCAGGCGCATTGGCAAATTGCGCGTAATCCCATTCGGTGGAGGTGGGAGCCTTCCAGACAGGGTCTCCCTTCTTCCCCGCGTATTCCACCACGACGCCTAGTCCCATTTGGTGTTCTTTTTCGAGTACGGAGCCAAGGACCCATACGCCGGGAGAATTCATAGTCACGATGGCATCCACGCGTTCTGCCACTGCAAGCGAGATGGTCTCCACGGATCGCGGATTCGGGACTGGGTTGCCGTCCATCGCGATGATCTGGAAGGTGTGACCCGGCAGCGCGAGAACAACATTTTCCGTTGCGCTGGCATTGAGCAGGCGCATCAGCACCCGCTGTCCCTTCTTCACACGTATCGGTTCGCCGGCTCCTAACATATGCGCATTGATCGTTGCGTACTTGTAACCGACATCCGATCCGCTTGTCAGGGGAATATTGGATGATTGCTCGCGCATCGTTTCCACCATCGGCACAAAGGATGGCTCCCAGTGATGGATCGCCAGATTCATTTCCTGGTCATACTTTTCGGGCTGGTCGTGGCCTTCAATCAGCAAAAAGCCGAACTGACCGGTATAAGTGCTGACTGAGAGGTCGCCGTACGAAGGAGCATGCGTGTGATACCAGCGGGTCCCGGCCGGATTGGGAGTGAACGAATAGCGGTGTGTTGTGCCCGCCGGAATCATCGGCGAGCCTTCTTCCATGGCGCCATCGTTGAGGGAATCGATCGCGAGCCCGTGCCAATGGACGATATCGCTATTGGCGGTTGCGTTCGTCACATCAATGGAAACCGGGACACCCTGGCGCAACCGGAGCAGCGGTCCCGGTACCTGCCCGTTGTACGCCACAGTTTTGATCGAGACGCCAGGCCCAATATCGAGCGTGCATGGCTCAATGCGCAGGCTGTGATCAGGTTTCCCTGCCGAGCCTGCGAACATGCGCGGCATCAGGGCATGCAATGAAGTGCCAGCAACCAGGCTTCCTGTCGCTGAAAGAAAGCTTCTGCGATTCATCAAGATATTTGCCACCAGTGGGACGTCCCCATTCCATCACATTTCCAGAAACGGCACGGAGTCCTCGCCAACGTGCTCCTTCGATCATTGACAAGGTATGCGCGGTTACACCCACCACGCTGCCGCAGGCTTCTCCTTCAGAATAACTTCGCTCAGAAAGTGCGCTGCGCGCGCCAGTCCCTCCCCGGGGGAGAGCAGACTATCCTCGTGCTCAATCGAAAGCGCGCCGTCGTAGCCATACATGCGCAGGGTGGAAACGAACTCCTTCCACCACTCCGCGCCGTGTCCATAGCCACAGGTGCGGAAGATCCAGCCCCGGTTGCGCTCATCTGTATATGGCTTGGTATCCAGAACTCCCGTCAGGGAAAGATTCGCCGAATACATCTGCGTGTCTTTCGCATGAACATGGAAGATGGCCTCGCCAAGCAGCCGCACAGCGGCAATGGGATCAATGCCCTGCCAGAACATGTGACTGGGATCGTAATTGCAGCCAATCGACGGGCCCGCAATCGTACGCAACCGAAGCAGGGTTTCCGGGCTATAGACCACAAACCCGGGATGCATCTCAATGGCGATCTTCACGCCGTGATCGGCCGCGAACTTTGCATGCTGCGTCCAATAGGGAGTGACCACCTCGTCCCATTGCCATCGCAGCAGGTCCAGGTACTCCGGCGGCCATGGACATGTCACCCAATTCGGCGACTGCGCAGCATGGGAATCGCCGGGGCACCCTGAGAAATCGACAACGGTGGAGACGCCAAGCTTTTCCGCAAGCAGAATGGTTTTCCGGCTGACTTCCCTTGCTTTTTCCGCCAGCGCCTGCTGCGGGTGTAGCGCGTTGCCATGGCAACTGAGCGCGCTGATGGATATGCCATGGTCCTTCAGCTTCTGCTGGAATTCCTTGAGGGCGGATGCATCCTCCAGCATCGACAGCTTGCAATGAGCATCGCCTGGATAGTTCCCAGTCCCCAGCTCTACTGTATCGATCTGGAGTGACTTCAATATTGCCAATGCATCTTCGAGGCGAAGATGCGACAGCAACGGCGTAAATACTCCGAGCCTCATCCGGTCTCCTCAGCTACTGCTGTACCTGTTCCCATCGTCCGCCTGCCGCATGGCTTCGCAACATGGTCTCCACCAGACAAGTTGAACGATAGCCATCCTCAAAGGTCGGTAACGGCGCGGGTTTTGCTTCCGGACGCCCATCCTCTCGTATCCATTGATAGGCATCGCTCAGCAGATTGCGGAACGCGTCTGCCCATGACTCCTGGTGCCCTCCAGGCAGGTGAACATACGGAAGCACGTCCGGGCTCACGAGTGAGGGGTCTTTGGCCAGATTCAGATTGGACTGGTTGTGCCGCCCGATCCACAGCTCGTTCTGTTGCTCCTGCCGCCACTTGAGCGAAAGCGCTCTGCCGTTGACTTCAAGCTCTAGATCGTTTTTATGCCCAGGCAGCACCTGGCCAACCGAAAAACAGCCTCTTGCGCCGTTATCAAAGCGGAGCAGGACACTTGCCAGATCTTCAGCGTTTACCTGCACGGGCTGCCGGTCACCAGTGCTCGTGACCGCAAACGCCTCCGCTGATGCCCCGGAGGAATAGCGCACCGGAATGACCGTCGCCAAGTCGGCCAGCACCGACACGATCTTCGCTCCTGCGACATGCTCAGCAAGATCACACCAATGGGAACCAATATCGCCCAGCGCGGATGTGACTCCGCCTTTGGCAGGATCAGAACGCCACGAATAGACGTTCGGGTCGCTCATCCAGTCCTGCAGATAGTAGCCGCGTACGAAGCTTAACGGACCTGTTTCGCCACGCGCCACCATCCCGCGTGCCTGCTGCACCAGCGGGTTCCCGCGATAATTGAAGGTGACAACGTGCGCGACCTTGGCCGCTACCGCTGCATCGCGTAACTTGCGGCCCTCCTCAGCATTCAAGGCAAGCGGTTTGTCGGAAATGACGTGCTTACCCGCGTGGAGTGCTGCCAGCGTAACAGGCAAATGCAGGTAGTTCGGCGTCGTATTGTGAATCACCTGGATATCAGGATCCGCAATCAGCGCCTTGTAATCGCCATAGGCGCGATCCACCTTATACTCGCGTGCTTTTTTCTCCGCCGACTGCTGCGACGACCCGGCAATAGCCACGACTTCCACATCGCCAAGCCGCCGAACCGCATCGATATGGTGTCCTGCGACGAAGCCCGGCCCCACCAACCCCATTCCGATCTTCTTCATGCCTGCCCAATCACTCCCTCTTCACAAAGCTCAGGGTGTCACGCGCGGATGCGGCGCCGTGCTGCCTTCGGTCATGCCAAGCACCCACCGGATCGCCTCAAAATACATCTTGCGAATGTCCGGATCCTGCCACGACTCTTCCGTATGACCGAGGGTGGAATAAAAAACACGCCCCTTGCCATACATCTTGCTCCATGCCACGGCAAAATCGTGATCGGTGCGATGAATGCGTGGGTTGTTTGCGTAGTCCAGCTTGGTTGGATCAAGGCTCAGGAGCACATGCACCTTGTCACGCGACCAATCCTTCGGCTGGTAGATTTCATCGTATTTAGTGAATTCCTTTGGGAAATGGCGCACCGCCGGGAATTCAGGATCCTCATTCACGATCGGCGCCTGAAACGTCATCCACGGATGCTGATCGAACCATCCGCCTATCATCTCGCCGTATTCCGGCCAGGTGTAGTTTGTGTCCAGAGCAGCGTGAATGCCTACAAAGCCCTTGCCGTCCTCCTTGATCGCGGAGAGCATGTCCTGCTTCTGACTCGCGTCCATGTCCAGCTCGCCGGTGGTACTGGCAAAGACAATCGCGTCAAAATAGGTTAGGTTCTTCGCGTTGCGGCCGAGGTTCTTCTTCGTCAGCAACTCCGTATCGGTGCGCATCTCGGTGTCCCAAAGGCCGCTTTCCTTGCCCATGGTGTACACGGCATCCATAGCAGCCGAGATGGAGTCGTGCTCAAAGCCCTTCGTTTCGCCAATCACGAGAACGTGCTTGAGATGCACCTGCTTAGCGCTCGGCGCTGCAGCCTGCGCATTGGCCAGACTGAGCGCCCCCAGCATCGGCGCAATAAGGAAAGAACAAACGTATTTCCAGGGAAGACGCAAGGGGTCGCCTCTCTACGACAAGCTTTGTCTGATTGGCAACAAGAATAACCCCTGGCGTGCGTCCTGAAAAGGAGAGCGCAGCGCTCTCCTCCCGAGCCGCGCTCTCTACACTGCGTGCTGTTTCACTGAAAGCGGCTACACATCACAAATGCCCACGACGTGGCCCAATGAAGTCAGAGGATCGCTTGTCGGCACGAATTCGTGCGCAATGTACGCGGGACAATTGAGATTTACCAGTGCTTCCATCAGTGCCGGACATTGAATCTCCTGCGTCCCATCGATTTCATGCCGCCCAGGAACCGATCCACCACGAAATCGCGAAACGTGCCCGCGACGCAGTAGCCGCCTTCGTGCAACTTCAAGCGCTACCGAAGGAACATGTGTCTGAATAGGCGTCCGAGCGCCCGGCTCAATTCCAAGTAAGATCCAAAATCCGAAAGTGAGCCCGTCGTGTACAGGTCCTCCCCACAACTTTACGAGAGGTACATGCATTCACATCCGGCCAACGCACGTCGTCGCAGCTCAGTACGGGTACTTACTTGAACGGCTCGATCTTCGGTTGAGCGGCTGCTTGGATTTCCTCTGCCAGTTGAAATTCGTGCGTAGCCTGGTCGGTTTGGCCGAGCGAACGGTAAGTCTGCCCAAGCAACGCATGCGCAATGTAGCTTCGTGGATCCATCGCGAGCGCCTTCTGGAGATACTGCTGGGCCATTACCAAGTCCCGTTCTTTCAAAAGCACCTTGCCGAGCAAGATGAAAGGAACCGGAGAAGTCGGCTCAAGGAGAACAGCCTGATCGAGCGCTTCCTGCGCCTTCAGGTAGTCGCCAGTACGGATGTAGGTGTCTCCGAGCCGGTCGTATACTTCGCCGAAAAGCGGATTCAGGGTACGCTCCGCCTCAAACTCTGCTATCGCTTCCGGAAACTGCGAGCGTGCCAGCCGTATTTGCCCCAGCAGAAGATGTGCCATCGGCAGATTCTGGTTGAGAGCGAGCGCTTTTTCCGCGGTACTTTCGGCTGTCGGAAGATAGTCCCGCCGTAGCATCATCCTTGCCACGAGCAAATAAGCCGAAGGCGATTCGGGCGGAAAATGATATTGGATCGCAAATGCGTGGCGGGCATCGTCGTAGCGGCGAGCATCGAGGTAACAAAGACCCAAGACGTAGTTGTTATCGATATTGCTGGCAGGTACCGCGAGATTGGCTTTCTCGAGGAGAGGAATGGCGGCTGCTGATCTGCCCATGCGGAACAGAGCAACGCCCTCCATTTGCATGGCTTCGCGATCAGCGGGATCCTGGGCCACAGCTTTCGAAAAAGCCTCTTCCGCTGACTGGATTTGGCCTTTGCTGTAGAAAGCCATGCCACGCAAGCGCTCCGTTCCTGCTGGCTCGGGCTGCCGTGTCGCTAGTGAGTCGAGTGTCTTGAGCGCATCATCAAACTGGCCATGGTCGAGGAGCTTTTGCGCTTCCGCAGTCTCCGCAGGTGTTGCGGTTTGCGAATACACGAAAGGAACACCTAGCGGTAGGACCGTTCCAACTATTGCCAGGAGCGCGAACCGACAGGTAAGAAGCCTTGACATGGAATCAACCGCAATTCTATTCCAAAGTTCCGTGAGGTATACGGCATACCATCTTTCCTCCCTTATATGAAACCTGGTACGAAACGCCGGACGGCACGGCTATGACGTTGAATTTCCTGGCGTGCAGCATTCCAGAGAATTGCCCGCTACGGCGTCCTATCAAGAGCTCTCTCTTGGCGTCGTTCCAATGGAAGTGGATCGTGCTTCGCATTCCCTTTTCGTAGTTGTAATTCGTGCCTTCATCTTCATAGAGAGTGAAGTCCCCGTCCGCCCCGGGGTAGACGCGGATTTCCAGGTCTGCGGCCGGTTTCTCGCCGGCGTACTGCTCGACAGGACCGATTGGAACGATGCTCCCGGCTCTGACAAGCAACGGTATCTGCTCAAGAGGAGCGGGGATGTCGACGCTTCCTGAAGGCACCGGGTTCCCCGTCCAGAAGTTGTACCAACCTCCCGGAGTAGCGGGTGCGTAGACAGACCAGCGCACTGCTCCTGCTTGCAGCACCGGAGAGACCAGGAAGGCGGGGCCGAACATGTACTCATATTTCTGCGTGAGCGCTCTATCGTCATGCGGGAAGTCCATCACAAGGGGACGCATCAGCGTCGATCCCTGAAAGGTCACTGCGGCTGCCTGGGAATAGATGTAGGGCAGCAACTGTTGGCGAAGGTCGAGATAGCTGCGTACTTCACTTTCAACCTTGTCGCCATAACGCCAGGGCTCTGTATCCGTTTGGAAGCCATGAACACGTTGCAGAGGTGAAAGGGTTGAGAACTGGAACCACCTCAGGAACCGCTCGTGATACTCAGGATCGGTATATTGACTAGGGCCCGGACGGAAAAAGCCCCCGGCGTCCGTAGTCCAGTATGGCAAACCACTGGCGGTGTAACCCAGGCCGGCAGTAATTTGCCTCCGAAGTGTCTCCCAACTGTTGCCGACGTCGCCGGACCATGTCGCTGAGGCATAACGCTGCTGGCCCAAAAAGGCGGAGCGGCTCAAGATGAAGACCCGACTCGTCGGCGCATCTTTTCTTTGTCCTTCGTAGACGGTCTTGTTCACGAACAACGGAAAGAGCAGACGCACCTTATCGCCGGGACCGGCGAAAGTGCTTCTCCCAGCCAGGTCATCGTTCTCCGGTTCGGTAGCGTCTTGCCACCACGCATCGATTCCGAGCGATAACATGCGTTCACTGAAATTCTTCCAATAAAGCGCTGAAGCGGCGGGGTTGAAGAAGTCGATCCACTGAGTTCCGGGTATGTAATACCCTTTGGCCGCGAATTGCTTTCCTACTTCGGTCTCCGGATCGATTTTGGACCACACCGAAACCATTAACTTGACGTTCATGGCATGGAGGCGGTCGATCATACCCTTAGGATCCGGATAGTAGCGTTCGTCCCATTTCATTGCATTCCAGCCGTACTTGCCCCAGTACTGCCAGTCCTGCACTATGAGATCGAGCGGCAATTGGCGCTTTCTGAATTCCTCCGCCGTGTCCAGAATTTCCTGACTGGAATGGAACCGCTCCCGGCAGTGAATATAGCCATACGCCCATAACGGCATCAACGGTGCTGGTCCTGTTACCTGGCGGTAGGTGGCGATCACCTGATCAGGAGTCGGCCCCGCGAATACGACGTAATCGACGGCTTCCGCTACGGGAGACCGTAACACCGTGCGGTCGTCGATGGGCCTCCAAAACAGCACCGGCTGGTCATTTTGCGCGCCGATAACCCGGATGGTATGGCGGCCCGAAGAGAGATCGCCAAACCAGCTCGTCGTGGGAGGAAGCCAGAAGTTAGCGAAGTCGATGACGACCTTTCCGTCGATTTCAACATGGTACCGGCGAGCCATCTTTTGCCCCACATCCAGCATGAAGGCAAATCGTCCATCGCGGGGAATCTCCAGAGTTCCGGCAAATTCAGCCTCACGCCGGATTTCTCGTCTCACGCCTTCGGCTGTGGTGACGTTGGCCGCTGTTTCGCTGCCAGTCGACGTTCGCGTCAACTGCACACGTTCATCCGCCGGGTTCAAGTCAGTCAAACCATAGTTATGCCAGAGAATTCCGTATCCTCTGCTCGACAGCAGGAAAGGAATGGCGATTTGGCTATTGACCTGAGTCAGTCGCCGGGGGAGATTTCGAATATCCAGGAATCCGTCCTGAAATTCTCCACTTCCGAACAGGTGTTCGCCAGGTGGGGAGACAAAGGCCTGCTGCGCTGCAAAGGTCGCTTCGCCCTGTATCGTGGCCGGATCTAAGCGGCGTGTCCCAGCAACTTCGGACAAGAACGTTTTTCCCGAGCTATCGGTAAAGTGGAGAGCGTCATCGTGACGATCGAAGACGGCTCTCATCTTTGCTGTCGCAATCACAATGCGGGTCTTATCTTGCGAGACTTGGAAGGCCGGCGCTGAGGGTTGCGGAAGCAGAACAAGACTCGGGCTCTCGAGCGCCGCTTGCTTCGCGCAGCGAACCCGCATCGCACTCGCAGTGATGGGGCGTATGGTAAGAACGCAAGCCTTCGTGCTGATTTCGACGCCAGATTCAGTCCGCCTGATGGATCCACTCGGTGGGCCCTGAGCGGCAACATTGGCAGATGCTGACCAGATAAGAGTTCCCGCAAGGATCGCCGGATATAGAAACAGGAGTGGGTTTCGTCGACCGAGATGACTCAAGCGATCCTCTGTTGTCCCGTTTACCTACCCACTACCGTCACTACGGAGTTATCCGATTCAGTCCACGCTGGCGCGCCTTCGTGCTTCAGTTGATGCGCAGCGTCATCCCAGATCAGCTTCGTAACCGAGCCACCTGTCTTTTCGTACGTATAGGTCTTCCCGTCGTCCTGAAAAAGCGTAAAGCTTCCATTTGTGCCCGGGTATACCCGTACTGACGCGATCGTCTGCGGCTGTTGTGCGCTCTGTACCTCCGACCCAAGCGGCACGATGCTTCCTGCTCTCACAAACAGCGGTAGTGTATCGACCGGAGCGTCCGCCACAATCGTCTGTCCACCGTGCAGCCGCTCATTGGTCCAGTAGTTGTACCAGTCACAACCTGCGGGCAGATATACGGTCCTTTGAGTGGCACCCTGCTCCGTGACCGGAGCCACGAGGAAAGCCGGTCCGTACATATATTCATCCGGAATATTTGCAGCCTTCGGGTCTTCGGGAAAATCCATGAAGAGCGCCCGCATATACGGAGCGCCTGTCTGATAACTGCGGTAGGCGACGGAATACGTGTATGGCAGAAGCTGGTAGCGCAGTTTTAGATACTTCGCCAGAATCGGCTCCGCCTGCTTGCCGTACGACCAGACCTCATTGTGCATTCTCTCGCCGTGCGCCCGCATGACCGGCTGAAACGAACCCCACTCGAACCAACGCACAAATAGCTCGGGATAATCCTCGTAATTGCCAATCGTGGCACGTACATCCGACCCATCGATCAGCGGTTTGTGTGCCGGGTGATAGTCGGCCGGAATGGATGGCGAGAAGAATCCTGCGATATCCGTGTCCCAGTACGGAAGTCCAGTTGCGGTGAAGTTCAGCCCCGCCGGAATCGAACGCCTCAGCATGTCCCAGGTGGAAACGATATCGCTCGACCAGAATACGGTGCCGTTGCGCTGTGCCCCCAGATACGCCGCCCGCGCCAGGATCATGACCCGCCGGCTATCTCCAAAGTCTCGCCGGAAGCCCTCGTATACCGAAGCCGTGTGAAACAGCGGATAGACGTTATAAAACCGCGTTCCCGATCCAACGGAGAACACGTCCTTCGCCGGATCGATATCGGGCTCTGTTTCATCCAGCCATATGTAATCGAACCCGTACGGTTTCACATATCGGTCGCGAATTTCTTCCCAGAACCACCTGGCTGCGTCGGGGTTAGTCGTATCGATATTCGGTCCAATCGCATTCTTGAAGGTACCCGAATCGGGTTTCCCATCCGGCGTATGTACCAGCCAACCTTTGCTCTGCAGCATGTCATAGAACTGCGTTCCCGGCGCAAAGTGCGGCCACACACTCAATAGTGTGTTTACATTCATCGCGTGCAGTTCACGATTCATCGCCGCCGGATCCGGCCAGCGCGTCGGGTCCAGGTCCAGTTCGCCTTGCCTCGTCATGTTCAGGAAGTCCACCACGATCACGTCCAATGGCAACCTCCTTGCGCGATATTCCTTCGCCACATCCAGAATCTGTTCTTGTGTCGGGTAGATCGCTTTGCTCTGAATGTAGCCGTACACCGCCTTTGGGAGCAGGTGCGTCACGCCCGTCAGCAGACGATAACCCTCGTAAATTTCATCGCTGGTGTTTCCGGCGATGACGAAATAGGACACGCGGTCTCCAACCTCCGACCGCCAGACGTTCTGGCCGTTGAATCCCAGGTCCACCGTCGTCTTTGAAGGGTTATCCCACACAAGTCCATAGCCGCGGCTCGATATCATGAAGGGCACACAAACATCCTGGCCGCCAATCGCCGTGTAGTCATGCCAGCAGCGGATCTGGTGATCACGCAGATCCATCCAGCCTTTCTGCTGCTGCCCTAATCCGTAGTAATGCTCGCCTGCCGGCGAGTCGAACATGGCCGCAACCCGGTAGCCTTTTGTGCCCGCGTCGGTCGCCGCCACTTCCGCACTCTCCGGCCTCATTTCCCAGGTGCGCATCTGCAAAAGTGTCTTGCCTTCCGTCGTTGTTACCAGCAAGGCATCATCATGCGGACCACGGCCGCCGTCGTTCGGACCGTTCCCCCCACCACCGCCGCCAAAATAATGGCGGCGCAGCTCGAGATTCAGCGCGTCGAGCGGCATCGGCCGAGGCAGCTTGTCCTTAGGCAAATCTCCCGGAGCCACGCGCACTACTATCCGGGCGGATCGGTACACATCGTATCCTTCTGCATCGCGCTCGTGCGTCCACCCCTCTGCCGACGGCTTCGCCACAAACCCGTATCCCGGATCGCCCGCAGCCGCAGCTTTGTCGATGCTCATGGTTACGCGCACGATGTTCGGAGCATAGGGCACCAGCGAAATCACTCGTCCCTCGCGCTCCAGCACCAGCGGACCACCCTGGGCCATCGCCACGCTGCCCGGCAACATCGCCAGGAGCGTCGCGCTCATCCCGTATGCAAGAAACTTGCCCATCAAATAAAACCACTCGCGCGGCCCCAGGCCGTACATCAAACACCAAATTCGCATTTCCCACCTAGCTGCCAACAATCGTAATGAACGGATTTGCCTTGCCGTCTCTGTACAGCGAGTCGGATGGCCGAAAAAGAAGCCGCGCGATGTTGAACAAAGCGCGGCTTGGGAGGCCTACACCTTACGGCGATGGCCGGGCTTGCGGTTGAGCCGAAGCAGCTGGGCTTCAACAACAATTGGCCAATCGCCGATCTCGTAGTTGCGAGCAACTCAAAAACTAAGTGTCACTGAGAACTCCAGTTGCCGTGGACTTTGTCCGAGAGCCATCCCGGTGATGATCCCGGCGCCACTGCAATCGATGCAAGTGTTTCCTGGATTTCCCGGACTGATGTAGTTGAAGACATTGAAAGCATCCATACGAAACTGAGCTGTGATGTTCTCATGGATCGCAGTGTTCTTCGATACGGACAGATCAGTATTGAAGAACGATGGGCCAAAGTAATTGTTACGTCCGACATTACCGAATTGATCGAGGTTAGGCCTGGAAAATGGTCCGGAAACCGATCCGTTTGCGAGCATTGGAGCAACTGGAGTGAAGAACGTCCGGCTATGGGAAGCAGTATCGAAAGAGGTGAGATGTGTTGGCAGACGCCCACCTGCTTTATTGGGCATGCAGGGACCGTTCGGTATGTCGGATCCGCACTCGCCATAGCTCGGAGTGTAGGGCAGACCGCTCGACCAGTTCAAAGACGGGTTTAGCTGGTATCCGCTGATGAGATAATTCGCCCACTTCGGAGTTCCGCTGAGAAACCTCTGATTATTTCCGAAAGGCAGATTGTAGTTCCCATAGAACTGGAACTCTTGTTGCCGCAGGTCATCGTTTCTTTGATAAACGACCCTTTTGTCGATCAGAGCATAATCATTGTTTCCGTAGTTAAACGCCGCTTGCCACGTGTACCTCGCGGTAAATTGCAAGCCTTCGGAGAATCGCTTATCCAATGTCGCTTGCAGGGCGTTGTAATGAGAGTCGAAGGCATCGCGGTAGTAGGTTAGGTTTTGGGTCCAACCGAACTGGGAATAGTACTTTCGGAGGTAGTTCGTATTGCTGGTCTCGGTTAGTGAACCCGCCGGGGCAGCGGGATTCCAGCAGAGCCCTTGACCGGTAATACTCTCGTTTGCCGGAATGCAGGCGGCAACCGCATTTAGATTGAGGGTTTGCCCGTCACCGGCAAAGGTATGAGTGCCCTTGTTGCCGACGTAAGCGAGGGTCGCGGACACCGACTGGGTAAGTTGCCGCTGTATGCTCAAATTCCATGCGTCCACGGTGGGTAAAAGCTGGGGGTTATCGCGGACTTTGGCACTCAAGCCATTTGGGATTGGGATTTGGCCGCTGGAGGGAATAGCGGGAAAAACAAATGGGGCGGGACCGACGGCAAGATTAAAGGCGGCGGTATTCGCGCCCGAGTTGGTGAGGTTTTGATTGGCCAACACGGGGAGATTCTGGGTTACGACGTGACCGAAGAGCGTGCCGAAAACTCCGATGTCGAAGCTTCTTCCATAGCCGCTACGAATCACCGTTTTCGGGTCGAGCTGATAGGTGATGCCGACGCGCGGAGCAAATTTGCGGAAATCCTTGTTAACATTCATGGCTGTGTCGAATGGGCCGTACCCCGCAACGCGAATTGCGCCGGTTGTGAGGTCGGCGAAGCCGCCCTGCCCTCTGCCGTTGACTGCCTCGGGGAAATAGATCTCCCAACGAAGCCCCAGGTTGACGGTCAAATTGGGAGTGACACGCCAGGAGTCCTGCACGTAACTGAAGAGAATCTTCTGCGTTTCCTTCGCATTTGTTGAAGTGCTCACATAACGGGCGAGATTTGTGACATCGCCCAACAGGAATGTTGCCAGCCCCAGTCCTCCGGGTGTGCTCAGGTTTGTGTTTTCCGTGTCGGTGGCGCTAAAGCTCACCTCGCCGGCTCGATTGCTATCGCTGGGGACACGCAGATTCCGGGCATAGCGCAGATCCGCGCCAAACCTTACGTTGTGATTGCCAATGATCTTTGTCCAGTTATTCACTATCTGATATTGGTCTTCCGTCTCAAGCAGATGGCAATTGCACGCATTTACCTGCAAACTCGAACCGAAACTTGACAGTCCGTCCCCGCTTCCGCCGCTCGCATTATTTATGAAGAAGCCGGGGGCCCCGGAGGTGAAGGTCGTCCCCAGATTGAGGCCGGGGATGCCTGCCATGGTGGCCAAATCCTGTTCGCCATCATACTTTTGAGTGGAGACGTGATAGCGCAAGTATCCCAGACGGAAATCGGTGAGGAACTTAGGATTCAACGCGATGTCCATGCCGGCGACCGCGCTTTGGTTGCGCGCGGCGGCGGAACCGCCAAAGTTGTTTGTGATGGACGAGAATCCCGTGCCCCCGGCCGCTCCAAAGATAACGTTAGCCGAGTTTGCATTGTCGAAATAGCTGTAGCGGCCAAAGGCGTGCATCCCTTCGCGAACCTCGTGGTCGATGCGCACATCGAACTGGTTCTGGTTTGTCACCCCATTGCCGCCTGCATTGTAGTTATTAGCCGTGCCATCCTGCGTACCGGGCGCATTCGGTAGCGGAATCAGGTTGAGGAGGTAAAGCGCCTGCGGAGAGACATACTGGCTCGGAATGAAGTTGTTCACAAACGGCGCCGGGCCTGTAACCGGATCGATGATACGGGGGTTGTAGATCTGCCCCTGGAGTGGCCCACGACCCGACAAGAATTGGCTCAGATCGCATCCAGCTCCTGACAAACACGAATTGTGTGCGAGGGCCGTTGGAACGGTCACTTGAGCGGAAGCTCCGTTCCGTTGCCTGACGCCCTGATAGTCGCCGAAGAAGAACAGCTTATTCTTCAGAATCGGCCCACCTACCGACCCGCCAAATTGGTTGTAGAGCGCCGGCGGAGTCAAGCGAGTCGACGTAGCGGAATACGGTGCAAACTGGTTGTAAGGATTTCGTGCTAACTGGGCCCCGCTTCGCCTGTACAAGAATGCGTTGCCGTGGAAATTATTGGTTCCCGACTTCGTCTGCGCGTTCACCACGGCGGCGACCGATTGCCCGAACTCCGCGTCGTAGCTTTGCACCAGGATCTTGGCCTCTCCGATAGCATCCAGCGGCGGATTGATAACGATCTGGCCCAGAATCGGATCCTGATTCGAGGCACCGTCGAGCAGATACCCGACACCGGCGAAGAACTGACCCTGAATGTTAACGGTCGGGCTGCCCTGCGCGTCCTCGGCGTTGTTCTGCGTCCATCCCATCGCCTGGGCGCCCGGAATCAACAATTGAAGGCTGGCGAAATTGCGATTGGGTATGGGCAGGCCGGAAATGGTTCTTTCATTAAAAACGCTCCCCACTTCCGCTTTATCGGTTTGAAGTTGTGGAGGCTGGGTGGTGACAGTTATCGTTTGGCTTGAGCCGCCGACGGTGAGCTTCAGGTCTATCTTCGGCGACGTATCAGCCGCGACCTGGATTCCAGGCTGCTCGACGGTGCCGAAACCCGTCGCGGACGCCTTGACGTTGTACACGTCCGGAATAAGATTCTGGACGGTGTACTCGCCCGACTCATTCGTGGTCACCTGGACTGTCGTTCCCTTGCTCACGTCAGTTACTGTGATAGTTGCTTTGGGAACAGCGGCGCCCGTAGTATCCGTGACCTGCCCATAGATTGATCCGTGTATGACTTGCGCTAGGACAGCAAGGGGCAAGCTACAGATGCATACGATTGAAAGTCCCAACAGCACATACCCGAAGACGCTTTTTCCTCTTTGCAGCATCATTCCTCCTAAAGGGACTGCCAGCAGCACATCTGTTCTTTGTTCCTGCCCGCTATGAGCCGGAAAAGGCCTTTTACGGTTACCGGTAACTGTACCGGAGTGTCAGCATTCAATATCAATTAATATGGGGATGTCAAGGACGTTCTTTAGGTGGGATTGTGGTGGGGGATTACCGGTACCTATGCCGAAATGGCCGGCCATCTAATAGTCTGACGTTCCGCCACGATGAACTCAGTGGGGGCTCCATCCCTCTGCACGCCAAGAGTCTGGTTGAACTGACAGGCATTCGGACGTCCCCGTCGGCACGATGCGCATTGACCGCAGCTTGTGTAGGGCAAGAGAGCGACATCCGTGCCAGCAGGAAGGCCGCTGTCCCCCTGCACGACTGTGGCACACACCTCATGGCCAAGAATTCTCGGAAAGGAAACGAGTGGGTTTAATCCGCGAAACGAATTTAGATCGCTTCCACAGAGTCTCACCATTCGGACTCTCAGCAATACGCCTTGATCCAGCACTGGTTCGGAGACGGTATCAATGGAAGCCATTCCTGGGCTTTGTAGCACTAGGGCGTTCATGTTTGGATGTGATCTAGATTCAGCGAAGAAGGCCTTACGCTCGGTTTGGGACATCCAGCTCTTGGTTTTTGGCCCGCATTGCTGCACGGAGTCTATCTTCGGCTTGCGCACTCCAATATCCGCAATCCAGTTCGACAAACACCGAGGTATATGGAATTCGCATTTTTGTCTTGATCGAGAGCACTCGAAAGACTTCGCTCATCCGATCAAGCCTGGAGATGATCTCTTCGTGCAACAGGGCCTGAACTTCATATCCGCTCAAAAGACCGCAGAGCTGTTTCCTGTATGAAGTGATACCTGGTGCATCCTCCTCCGAGACGAACGGCAATTCTGCGTCGGTGTAGATCCTTGGTCTGACGTGCTTGCATTCATGAAGAATCTCGAACATGTTAACGAGTGCAGTTGTTTGCTCTTCGTCCGCCACAATCGTTTCGATACCGTGCCTTGACTGTGCTGGATAGGCTGAGTCCGCAATGATTAGCCAATTGCGATGCCCAAAGAGTTGCAGGCGATCCTTCAGAAGAGCTTGCCAGCTCGAGTTCATTAGAGGGCCAACTCCTCATCGAAACAAACAGCCACCTTGCCGCACTTACCCGCAGCCATGAGCGAATATGCTTCAGCGGCATCCTGAAGGGCAAAGCGATGCGTGATGATGTCAGCCGGGTGCAGATCCCACCGGACGAGGCGGTCCACCAATTCATCCATCAGCCAAGTCGTTGTCACCCACGAGCCGTAGATCGTTTTCTGATCGTGAATGATATCGGGAGATGGGTTGAACTCTACTGTTCCTCCCTCACCGACAAACGCAATTTTTCCCCACTTGCGCGTGGCTCGAATAGCAGTAGCGCGGGCCGTTTTGTTAGCCGAGCAATCTACTGCCCGCTCGACTCCATGACTGTGAGTCAGATCTCTGATTTCAGTCTCGTTGCCGGGACCGGAGCCGAGGACGAAGTCGCACAGCCGGAGCGATCGCGCAAGTTCCAAGCGTTCGGGAACGACGTCAACTCCGATGATCATGTGGGCACCCAGCTTCCGGCATAATGCTGCGGCGGCGAGGCCTACCGGCCCAAGTCCGGTGATGAGAACGGAGTGATTACCGTTGATCCCAATCTTTTCCAGTGCTTCGTAAACTGTTCCGAAGCCACACGCAACCTGGGCACCGTCGGCGTAGGAGAGTTCGTCCGGCAGCGCAATGAGGTCCTTCTCTTCCGCGATCATGTAGTCAGCCATTCCGCCATCGCGCTGCCAACCGTAGGCGCGACGATACTTCTCGCTTGTGCAGGAGATCATGTATCCGCGCCGACAATCGTTGCAAACGCCGCAACCGGAAATGTGATATACGATTACGCGGTCGCCGACAACAAATCGACGGCAGCCAGGTCCGACTTCTACGATTTGGCCGCTGGGCTCATGGCCCGCAACAACTCCTTGATATCCTTCGGGACCCTTGCCAAGATGCTCGTGATAAATGCAGCGAATGTCGGAACCACATATAGTGGACGCCTTGATCCGGAGCAAAACTTCCCCGTGGGCGGGGCGAGGTATCGGCAAAGTGCGAAGTTCGACTTTGTCATTTCCCGGCAGGAACGCAGCCCGCATCTTCTGCTGGGTAATCGCCATATGCTCGACGTTTGGCAAGGTCGTGGAATTCCACGTCATGGAGGTGTGATCTCCCCGTTCACGTCCCAAAGATCCTCCCACGACTGTCCTTCCTTCCACAGAAACACCTGACCTTTGATAAGTCGGCAGTTACGGTCAATCGCGGTGATCTCACGCATGTCGACTTTTGTAAGTGGTTCGCTTATAACGCCCTCCAGATTGGCGCGATAATGATTGCGATTGATTGAGAACGGAATCGGGACTTGTCCACGCTGGACCGCCCATTTCACACACACCACTGCGGGGTGGACCCCCAGCCGGTTTGCGATTTTGACAATCACCGGATCCTGAGTCGGCACACTGTCTTCGACCGTACGATCTCGATCTGGACGCCCTGGCGAACCGATCGGAGAATAGCCTACCGGGACGATGGCGTTAGCTCGCAGGAACTCGAATAGCGCAGGCTGCTGAAAATGCGGATGCGACTCCATTTCATTTACGGCGGGCTTAATACGGGCGTCAGAGAGCAGGAGCTTCAGTTTGGGAATCGTCATATTGGATGTGCCAATGTGTCGAACCAAACCCGATTCCACCAACTCCTCCATCTTTCGCCAGGTCTTCATGAAATCCGTGTGGATGTAGGGCTTGGAATCTTCGCTGCGGGAAGTTACCTCGCAGCCTGGAGGGTGGTGATTCGGGAAAGGCCAGTGCACCAGGTAGAGATCGAGATAATCCAGCCTCAGATCCGATAGAGACTGCCTGCAGGAAGGGATCACGTCATCTTCCCCGTGCTTGTCATTCCAAAGCTTCGAGGTAATCCATAGCTGCTCGCGCTGGATACCGGACCGCAAAGCTTGTTGAAGTGCGTACCCAATCTGGTGCTCGTTCCCGTAAATCGATGCGCAATCGAAATGCCGGTAGCCGAACGCCGCGGCCCCCTCCACAGCCGCCGCAACGTCAGCAGGTGAAACATGGTCAGAGCCAAATGTTCCCAAACCGATGGCTGGCATCCTGGCTCCGCTGTACAGAACTCGCTGAGGCACGAGTGCGGGATCAACACAGCCATTTGTCAACAACCCGGATGCGCTCGGAACTTTCATCCTGTTCCTCACAATCTCCTCTAGCCCAGTCACGGAACATCCGATCGGAAGACAGGACCTTTGCTGGCAATGACGATAACCGGTACAGTTACCGGTGTCAATCACATGTCATCTTCGCCGGCGAGCAATGCCCCAGGACTCTTACAAGCGCGATCGGATCGGTTAGACGAGAAGTATTATTCCGCCGCGGCGACGCCTTGAAGTTGCGGCCGGGGACCAAATCAGGGTGGAACTTGGCAATGGGCCTGTACGAGATCAGCAGTAGCAGTCAGTGGGCTTCAGATGGAGAGTGAAGCTCCGATACAGTCATCGCTTTGGATTCGTTAGCTACGTTCTATACTCACTGAAAGCCTATGAGTATACGGATGAAGGACATCGCTAGGGACCTTGGGGTATCGGTGATCACCATTTCCAAGGTGCTACGCAATCATCCCGACGTAGGAGACGAGACTCGAGAACGAGTTCTGGCCCGGGTGAAAGAGCTTGATTACCGTCCCAACTTGGCGGCTCGGAGCCTCGCTACCGGACGAACTTACTTGATTGGTTTGGTAGTCCCAGACCTGCTCCACCCCTTCTTTGCGGAGATTGCCAAAGCTCTCTCTGAAGTTTTGCGGGAGAGCGGCTATTACTTAATCGTCTCTTCCTCTGACGAAGACTCGGATCTGGAGGAACAGGAGATCAACCAACTCCTGGCTCGGCGGCTCGATGCATTGATCATCGCCTCTTGTCGTTCCACGGTGGACTTGTTCTTTCGCATCGAAAGACAGAAAACACCGTATATTTTGATAGATCGCGCTTTGCCCGGACTTCCGGCGAATTTCGTCGGAGTGGATGACGAAGCGGTTGGCGCTCTTGCCACTAAGCATCTGATCGAGATGGGTTGCAAAAAAATCGCGCATATTCGGGGACCAGAAACGAGTCCCGGCATTCGTCGATTGGAAGGATATAAACGCGCGCTGAGTCAAAGCGGCCTTAAAGTCATCGATGATTACATCATCTCGGAACCTAAGGGAGATGTAGAGACGAGACAGCGCGGTGAAGAAGCCATGCGCCAGCTCTTGAGCATCAAGCCACGGCCTGACGGAGTGTTCTGCTTCAATGATCCTATAGCAATGGGTGCAATGAACTACGCACTGGATCAGGGGGTACGGATCCCGGAGGATCTCGCAGTCATCGGTTGCGGAAATCTTCACTACGATGACGCGCTTAGCGTACCACTTTCGAGTATCGACCAACATAGCCGGCGAATTGGACAGGAAGCTGCGCGTATTGCGCTCGGGATACTGAACTCGAAAGTCTTACCAAAACTGGAGAACGTCGTAATGCAACCAGAGCTGGTCGTGCGCAGATCAACACAACGGCGCGGGGGCAGGGGGGCACGTTTGAAAAAAGAACACTCGCACGTACCTCGTGCGCAATCTAGAAGGAAATGACGTTTCACAATTGCCAATTGGGGACAGCGTGCACTCTCAGCGGCAATGCATAAGGACGGTGGTGGGACGTCCTGCAGAGAAATCGCCAACTGCCTCCGCCATGGAGCTTGACGATTTCGCCGTCGAGGACAGTCTCATCGGGTAGACGGTCCAAAGCTGAAGCGACATATTCGAATTGCCGTGAGAGATCAGTTCCGCGGCGGGAGTAGAGTGTAGCCTTGCCATCCGATTTCACGGCTTCGATCCGTTAGTCATCCAGCTTCAGCTCCGTACGTCCAGATATCGCCCTCCGGGATTTTCTCCTCTGGCTGGCATTCCATTGCTCGACGAAACGTGCTATGTGTCGGTCTTTAGCCAATCCCCCAGTTCCTCACGCCAGAAATGAGTGTTCGTGCTTTGAGGGATGATCTTCAACTGAGCGCGAACCTGGGTACACGCTCGGCTTGCGACTCTGGTGTTGGTCCTATTGGCGAATCAAACCAGCAATTCAGGTCGCGACGTCTCCCGGGCCAACTCGTTACGACCACGCAGAGCGGTAGGTCGTCCTCGTGCCTTATGAACTCCTGAATACGAATGTGAAGGCCGGCATTCTTTTTCTCGCGAGGTCGCTCGAGCCAGCATCAGGTTGGCCAACCCAATGATCAAGGCGTGCTTTGCTAGAAAACACACCATGGCCATTCGCAAACGGAGAACTACCCCATGAGCAGCACGACAGCAATGGAATCGCCAACGATATGGCTGCGAGCAATGACAGAACCCTATGTTTCGTACGAGTCCCTTCGTATGGAGTGGTTAAGGTTTCTTCCGGAGAAACAGTGCGCCTGTGATTCACCCCGATCCGATGCGTTGTCTAGAGCATGCTGTATAGATCTTCGATGTTCGCTGGAAATCAAACGACGAATATTTTCTAACCATTTGCACTTGTGCCTGTAACCTTTGGCCGCACGCTGACTCTCACCTTTGCGCGCTTCGATCGATCGCGACGCGGGGTGACACAACGTGCCATTGCTGCTCGGTCGCGCGCCTATTTTTCAAATCAGGAGCAACATATGATCAGAATCACTCGGGGCCTGCTGACGCTGGTTGCTGGTGTTAGCGTGATGTCACCTCTTACGGGTATCGCTCAGGTGGCAGCGAAGCCCCCAATTTCATCGGAGGCCATGGCAGTTCATGTTCGTGCGAAGCGGGACCTGGCTGCGCCCCGAGAGAATGTGGAGAACCCACTCTCCTCGACAGTAGATCCGACCACTTTCAATTCGGAGCAAGGCCCGGGTCCGGGTCCAATCGGTTCTGGTCCGGGCTGCGATCTGTTTCCCGCACCAGCGTCCGTAGGCGCGTCGGTGCCGTTGACTTACTTCGGTCCGTCGCCATCGACGACGAACCCGAGCCTGGTGGGGCCGGTGCAACTGTTGAAGTCTGGGACGGTCGATGCGGCACATGGCACGATCACGCTGCCGCTTTATAAGGGCACGCTGAAGGGCACGAAGAAGAATGTCTGGTACATCCTGACAGATGTGGACGACCAGGGAGTCGCAGCGGAGCTTGGTCTGAATTATTCGGCGAAGCTGACCTTCGCATCGAATGCCGCGCGTATAGGAAACCTGGATGCGAACGGGAATATTGTTTTCGACAAAGGAACAGTGAACTTTGCGCCCAAGCGGAATATCGTTCCCGGCCCCACGGGAGCGGAGTTTCCGCCGAAGTCGTTTACGCCGGGAGAGGTGGGCGATGCGAACTATAGTCCGTTTGTACGCATTGAGAATGCGGCGAATGTGATTTACAACGCGCCGATGGTGGCCTTCGATGTGGACGCGAGCCAGATCAGCTTCCCCAACGGCAATGTGGATTACTCGAAAGTGCATGACCAAGTAGTAGCGATTGATCCGGCGAACATGACAGTGACTCTGAACCTGATCAACGGCTTCAGCTTCGGCCGGCCGGTGTGGTACGTGTCGATGGACGCGAGCATACCGCTGGCAGCATCAATTGAGCACAACACCTACGCGCCGCTGATGGGCAAGCTGGTGCTGGGCCACGATGACAGCTTCTCGAGTCCGATTGAGCGCATCTTTATCGCCACCAATGGACCGGAGAACGAGAGCTGCGACAATCCACTGCGGCAGGGCTTATCTGCAGATCTCGCGGATGGATTCAGGCCGAACAATGTGCTTGGCGGCATTCCGACGATTGCGCTCGATTACAGTCCGGCATGGGATGCGCAGTTGTATGAATGGACACCGAATGCGATCAGCCGCGGGTTTCGCGGACAGGTGCGAGAGGAGTTTCAGATCCTCACGTTTGTGCAGGATGGTCTGATTACCGGACCGGGTGGAGCGGCGTTTGGAAGTTCCGGGTTCTCGATCAACTGTCCGATTGTGCAGCGGCTGGACTGATCAATGCTTGGGAATATGTGCCTGCCGATGTGCTGAGTCGGCGGCCGCTTTTTTATTGCCAGCTTTTCCAGCCACATCTCAAAAGCGAGATGGGGGGCTCGGGATTTGCCGTCCAGGCAGAGGCGCCCTTGGCGCGTTTTGTTTTGTTCGCTTTCCTTTGGTCACTCAGGTTGGGAGTGCGGGCGACCTGCTTTGTCCCACATCGCAAGTGAGAGATGTGGGGCACCCGTGGATTCATTCTTATCTAACGAGTGACGTCACTCAACACAAGCGCGTCGGCATAAGGCGACTTTAGACGCGGCTGCTAGACGCCACATGAGCTTCGGCGAACTGTGGTGGGTTCGGTCATAATCGCGGACTAGCTTGAGCAGATCCGGTTCCGTGCGAATTGCGGAGCGCTACATGGACTGCAAACAGGCATGAGAATCGCTAATTTATTATGGCCGGAGCGGAACTCTTGTTCCGGGGCACTATAACCAGCCGGCTGTCAGGCATTTAAACTCGTAACCAAACGGCGAATACCGCGTCCCATAACAGCTTCCTCATCTCTTCCCGCGGTGGAGACCCTCATTGCGACGGCAACGGCTATTCGACGTCCTTCTGCCCCTCGTCTTCGGCATCATTGTTCCGTCGTTCAACATCTCCGCACAGAGTCTCAACGGTCTGCAGCCCGGCGCGAAGGCGCCAGACATCCATCTCAAGGATGAACGTGGCAGGCAACAATCCCTCACTACGCTCAGCGGCCCCAACGGCCTGCTTCTGCTCTTCTTCCGTTCCGCCGACTGGTGCCCCTTCTGCAAAGGGCAGTTGGTCGATCTGGAGGGCTCGCAGAAGGCATTTGCGGCAAAGGGCATCAACATTGCCGCGGTGAGCTATGATTCGACGGCTATCCTGGCGGACTTTGCCAATCGAAGATCGATCACCTACCCACTGCTTTCCGATACCTCTTCTTCGTTGATCGATGCCTTCGGCATTCGCAACCCCGACGGCACGGGGGCGGAAGCCGGCATTCCTTATCCCGGCTACTATTTGATTGGTCGTGACGGAATGATCCAGAGACGCTTCTTCGAAACTGCTTATGTCAATCGCCTGACCGCGAGCAATCTCTATGGCAATCTCTTTGGAAGCTTCGCCATTCCCGCACCCTCCAAAACATTGGACGCTACGCCGCACGTGGTCATCTCAACAATACAGTCGGATGCCGAGGTCACTCCTGGCGCGGTGGTCCGGCTAGCTGTCGTCATTAAGCCTGGGCTCGATACTCACATTTATGCACCAGGCGCGGAAAAGCTGCACTATCATGTCGCTTCCCTAACCATCCGCTCCTCCGATCTCTACATCGCCGCCGAAACAAGTTATCCCAGGGCTCAGTTGATGAACTTTCCGGACCTGGGCCAGACGGTCCCGGTCTATACCGGTACGACGCTCCTATCTACCTCCGTAGCTGCGGTGGTCGACAGGAGGACAATTCCTCTGTTTGCCAAAAACCCCAGCCTGCAGATCGAGGGCGTCGTGGATTATCAACCCTGCACATCGAAGGTTTGCTTTCCTCCCACCAGTGTTCCCGTGGCGTGGACCATTGGCTTAAAGCAGTTGGACCGCGAGCGCGTCCCTGAAAACTTGCAGCACAAGTAAGACGCAGCTCTGTAACCACTGACTTCCTCGTCATGTCACATGGTTAAGGTGAATTTAGATGGAGCACCCTGGTAGAGCGATTGCAAGCGGTATCTCTGGAACGATTGCACTTGCCATGCTTCTGGCTTCGCCGCACAAAGTGTCCGGTGCTGCCAACGTAAACTCAGCCGTGCTGGTCGAGTTATTCACCTCGGAGGGCTGCTCCAGTTGTCCTCCCGCCGACCAGTTGCTGGCGAGGATTCAACAGGCCGACCCGAATGCCGTCGTTCTCTCCGAGCACGTAACCTACTGGAACGGCCTCGGGTGGAGAGATCCGTATTCTTCGCAGGATTCGACCGAACGCCAGACCAACTATGTACAGCACATGGGCTTGAGCAGCAACTATACCCCGCAGATGGTCGTCAACGGCCGATACGAATTCGTAGGCAGTGACGCGGGCGCTGCGGCACAAGCCCTTCGCCAGGCTGCTGCAGGCACGACCGTTCCGCTCGCCATCTCGGACTTGAAGGCTACGCACAGTCACGTGGTCTTTTCGCTGCAGACTGGTACGGTTGACAAGGAGGCGCAGCTCCTGGTGGTGCTGGCACGGGATGAAGGCATCGAGCACGTCGCCAACGGTGAGAATGGGGGTCGCACTCTTCGGCATGTACAGATAGCCCGTACGCTCCGCGAGATTGCTAGCGTCAAGCATGGTTCAGCTTACGCCGGGACCCTATCTCTCGATGTACCCCAAGCCATCGGGGGCGAAGGCTGGCATCTCGTCGCCTTTCTTCAGCAGGGCCCTGGCGGTCCGATCCTGGGTGTGGCCTCCCGGGTTCTTTAGTATGGACACGCTTTCCTCTAAAGACTGCTGATTTGCCGTTCGTCTCTGCTGCCTCCATGGATTTCGAGAGCGGCCCCTTCCCTTGCATGGCCGCGATCCACCCATACGCGCTCAGCTTGCTTGGACTGCCCCGTGCCTGCAGGTGATGATGGAAGCCTTGAACGCTACGATCAGTGCTCGTTCGATCTGCGTGGGGCAGCACAAAAACGTCGAGATTAACTCTTCTACGCAGCGCTTCAGGGGCGACCTTCCGGCGTGGAAAAGGTTCCAGATGGCACTGTTGCATCCGCACAACTTCGGTTAGCCGCAAATACTTCTTAAGATTACATTGATCATCGGATGGGCCATATCCGCTGTCAGCGATGTTCAATGAGTGCATTGGCCTGATATGGAGTGGCCCTGTCAACTCCCGGATTCGAACTGGCATAAGCATAAGCCTTGAAAAATCTAGTTTTGCGATGTCGAGGACAACTTTCCCGTAATTCGATGTAACCCACCGCCCAGCGCGCAGTCTAACAAGACGGCACGTGGAACCTTTCACGCTGTGCCGGCAAGGGCCTGGGTTTGCGGATGCGAACGATTGCATAGATGAGTATTCCCCATGAACAACTTCGCGCAATCATCGAAACAATTCCAGCGCTAGTCTGGTCGGCCCGGCCAGACGGTTCCGCAGAATTCTTCAATCGCCCCTGGTTGGACTATGCAGGCCTTCCGTACGAGGAGCTGCGGGATTGGGGATGGGTTAAAGTCGTCCATCCAGAAGATCTCAACAGGCTGGTCGAGTACTACCGATCCATGCTTGCTTCTGAAGCCCCGGGTGAAATTGAAGCGAGGCTTCGCCGTTTCGACGGCGAATACCGTTGGTTTCTGTTCCGGGCAAGCCCTTTGTGTGACGAGTCTGACAAAACAGTCAGATGGTATGGGACCAACGTTGATATAGAAGACCGCAAACGCGCAGAAGACTCGGCACGGAGTAGCGAGCTCAGCTTTCGACGGATCGTCGAGACCATTCCCGCTCTAGTGTGGTGCGCGTCGCCCGATGGTGAGCTTACCTACGTGAACCAGCGAATTCTGGACTATACAGGTGCATCTCTTGGAGATTTGGCCAGAGCGGGCTGGGTCAGCTTTCTTCATCCCGACGATGTCCAGCATACGGTGGCAATGTGGTCCGATGCTGTTCAATCCGGCAAGCCGCATGACGTTCAGTACAGGCTCCGAAAATATGACGGCACCTATCGCTGGTTTCATGTGCTCGGCCAGGCAATGGCGGACGCCGCAGGTCACGTGGCGCAGTGGTATGGCCTGTTGATCGACATCGACGAGCGAAAGAGTATTGAAGAAGCGCTGCGCCGTACGGAGACGCGCCTTCTCAGAGCGACGCAGATCGCCACTGTCGGGGAACTTGCAGCATCCATTGCGCACGAAATCAACCAGCCGCTGGGAGCAGTTGTCACGAACGGCTATGCGTGCCTGCGCTGGCTTTCAGGCGAGTCAGCGAACCTTGGCAGAGCTCGGGAAGCCGCGGAAAGAATTGTGCGTGATGGGAAAGCGACTGGCGACGTGGTGGCGCGGATTCGAGCGCTGTTCAAGCGCACGCCAGTTCAGCATGTTGCGCTTGATCTGAATGCTCTCATCGTCGAGGTGGTCCAGCTTCTTGCCGCTGAATCATCAAAACGTCGCGTAACCATGGAGACCGAACTACAAAAGGATTTGCAACCGGTCCTCGGCGATCGTGTCCAGATTCAACAACTCGTTCTTAACCTGCTGATGAACGGTCTAGACGCGATGGACTCCCTCGGCGATCGGCCCAAGAGTATCGTGATCCGATCGCAACAAAGTAACCCGGCTATGGCTCTCGTCGAAATTGAGGACAGCGGCATCGGTCTCCGCGATTGCGAGAAAGTTTTCGAGCCCTTCTTCACGACAAAGGAGCATGGGATGGGCATGGGCCTTACGATCTGTCGCTCCATCGCGGAGGGGCATAACGGAAAGTTGTGGGCAACCTCGAACAGCACATTTGGGACGACCTTCCATTTCACACTCCCGCTGCATACAAACGAATGGACAGGACCTCAGCAGACATGAATCCAGACGATCCCGTTATCTTCGTCGTCGATGACGACTATCGATCAGAACTATATGGGATTCGTGCAGTGTGGTCGCGACCCCTGTTTACCAGCGATGGCAGAGTCCTTGGGACTTTCGCCATTCACTATCGTGAAGCACGTAGCCCGGAAGCCGGCGATCTTCATTTGATCGAGAATGCTGGCCACATCGCGGGAATTGCCATTGAACGCCACATGAATGAGCAGAAGTTACGGCATGAACGCGATCGGCTGCGCTTGCTCCTTAAGATTACGAACAGCATGACGTCCAAGCTGAATCTCGGCCATTTGCTCAAGGCACTTTCAACAAATTTGTTCAGCGTAACGCGTTGCGATTTTTGCGCCTTGCTCTTGCCGCACGCAGATGGCCGCCAATTGCGTACCACTCTCCTGTACAACCCGGAAGCTCGAGGCGCCATCACTGACGGCGGTTTGGTCCCCGTCAAGGGCTCAACCTGCGGTAAAGCATTTCTGTCTGGCAAGAATCTGCGGATCGATAGGCTCGCGGACCTCGAGCAAGACTCTGAAAGCTTCGCAAGCAACGAGGGGAAACTATTTTTCGAGCGAGTCATGGCGGAAGGTCTGAAGTCTGGGTGCGAACTGCCGCTGGTGGGTCGAAAAGGCGTGATCGGTGTTTTAGGGGCTTTCAGCCGGTCCGAAAGAGCTTTCAGCGAGGACGAGTATTCCTTTCTGGAACAAATGGCCGCACAGGTGGCCAACGCTGTTGAAAATGCATTGGACTTCGAGAAAGCCACGGAAGACAAAGTTCGAGAGACAAATCAAAGACTCTATCTCGAGGAAGAAATACGAGCTGAGTTTGGAGACATCGTTGGCGACAGTCCGGCTCTAAAATCTGCCTTGAACCTGGTGTCGGTAGTCGCACCCACGGATTCCAGTGTGCTGATCATGGGCGAAACAGGAACCGGAAAGGAGCTTATTGCGCGCGCGATTCACAACCTGAGCAGTCGCCGCGAACGCGCGTTTGTCAAATTAAATTGCGCCGCGATCCCGCTTGGGCTACTGGAGAGTGAGTTGTTCGGGCATGAAAAAGGTGCCTTCACAGGAGCCATTGCACAGAAGACGGGACGCTTTGAACTGGCGCATAGGGGCACACTCTTCCTCGATGAAGTCGGCGATATCCCATTGGAGCTTCAAGCGAAACTGCTGCGAGTCCTGCAGGAACAGGAATTCGAGAGACTGGGTAGCAACCACACGCATAAGGTGGATGTTCGCCTGATTGCCGCCACACATCGCGATCTACCTGCCATGGTGAAGCAGGGGACGTTTCGGGAAGACCTCTATTATCGGCTGAAGGTATTTCCAATTCACGTTCCGGCACTACGACAGCGCACGGAGGACATTCCGAAACTGGTTCGGCATTTCATACGAATCTATGCGCGGCGAATGAATAAAGCCATTGATGAGATTCCCTCAGAAACCATGGAGGCGATAATTCGGTATCGCTGGCCGGGAAACGTTCGGGAACTGCAGAACTTCATCGAGCGCGCCGTGATTCTTTCTCCTCATACTGTATTGCGCGCCCCAACTTCAGAGTTGGAACCATTCAGCGCACACAGGGCATCGAATGTGCCCATAACAGGCCTGGATGAGCTGGAACGAGATCATATCCTGCGCGTACTTGAAGCAAGCAATTGGGTCGTAGGCGGCCGCAATGGCGCGGCAGAACGACTAGGAATGAAGCGGACATCATTGGTGTATAAAATGCAGAAGTTCCGGATAAGCCGACCCGCGTCAGGGCAACAGAAAGAAACCCAGGAACAGCTACGCTAGGCCGTTTCGGTTTCGATGCACATGATGGGCGTGACAGCCGATGCGACGAGAAGCTGTCAGTGACGGACATCGGTCACAAGTTCGTCAGCAACGTTGCGAGCGTGTCCGGACACCCGCAAGCCCATGTCCTTACAAACGCATGGCTTAGTTCCAGCGCCCCTTTCGTTTCGAGTTGCTCTCCGCTTTGGCAGGCTGATTGCTACGAACAGCCGTATTGAGCTGGCAGATCCTGTCGACTCCAGAGGGAGAGCAGTGAATGCACAGAATCATTCGTAGCGAAGGTATTGCAGTTATCGGGATTGTCGGTGCTGCGACGACATTGAACGCGAGAGCGCAAACTGCAAGAGAGACTGTGTTCGTGATGGCCAATGCCGCGAAGCGAAATGAAGTGATTACCTACCGGCAATCTATCAGCCCTGACGACGAATTCCTTTCGGTCACGGAACGTGTGCCGAACAATATCGACACGTTTCGCATCACTCCGAACGTTGCCGCTCTTTAGTCACACTGTTCGTCTACTTCAAACCTGGCGGGTGGCTACAAGCCGCCGCGGCTGCGATCCCGGGCCGCGGGCGGGGCAGAAGAGACTACGTTCAGAGTCTCGGCGGATAAAACAACACCATGTCGACTCTCGACTCGAAATACAAAACCGTCCGCTCCATGACGCGTTCTCTCGCGGCGAATTTGTCCGCGGAAGATCAGATGATCCAGTCATCTCCGGAAGCCAGTCCCGTGAAATGGCATCAGGCCCATACGACATGGTTCTTCGAGACATTCGTGCTGCGTCCATTTCTGACTGACTACAAACCCTTCCGTGACGACTTCAATCGCCTCTTCAACAGCTATTACCTGTCCCTCGGTGAGGAGATTCCCCGGAAAAATCTGCGTGCGGCCTTTTCCCGGCCTTCGCTGGATGAGGTGCTGGCCTTCCGCGCACATGTAGACCACGAAATGGGGAGACTGTTGGCACACTCGATAGATAAGGAGGCGTTACGGCGCATCATCCTGGGGCTGCAGCACGAGCAGCAGCACCAGGAACTGACACTGACGGATATCAAGCATGCGTTTTTCTCGAATCCTTTGCGTCCCTCCTATAGGGAGGCTTCCCTCGCCAGTGAGTCCGACGGCTCGATTCCGCAGCTCACATGGCACACGGTCCAGGGTGGATTCATTGACATCGGTCATCCTTCGAAGGGCGAGGACCCTCTGGCCTTTTGTTTTGATAACGAAACCCCACGCCACAAGGTCTACCTGGAACCATTCCAGATCACAAACCGCGATGTTACGTGTCGTGAGTATCTGGAGTTTATGTCGGATGACGGATACGCGCACCCGGGGCTCTGGCTGTTTGACGGCTGGGAAATGGTGAAGCAGCAGGAATGGGAGGCGCCGCTCTATTGGGAGCGTGATGCCGGCGACGCGACGGGCTGGCGCGTATTCACGCTGAGAGGCTGGCATGGTCTCTCAGAACTACTGGATACGGCAGTGTGCCACATCAGCTTTTTCGAGGCCGACGCATTCGCGCGCTGGCGTGGCTGTCGGCTTCCCACGGAAGCGGAATGGGAGCTGGTAGCCAGTCACGAACCGTGTAGCGGCAATCTGCTCGATGAGGGAAGGCTACATCCGGCAGTGGCTAGCGGGGAGGGCATTGACCAGCTCTTCGGAGACTGCTGGGAATGGACCGCGAGTCCTTACGTCGGCTACCCGGGATACAAACCCTTTCCAGGTGTATTGGGCGAATACAACGGAAAATTCATGTCGGGTCAGATGATCTTGCGTGGCGGTTCCTGTGTCACACCTGCGGATCATGTGCGTGCTAGCTATCGTAATTTCTTCCCGCCAGCAACACGATGGCAGTTCGCCGGAATGCGCTTAGCCATTTGAAAAGTGCCCGTTCGCCTGGCGATATTGCTGCAGCCGTGGAGCCGGAGAACGCAACCGCTACCCATTGTCCAAATGCGCGAAACGATAAGCGCATCGCCATCATAGTTCTCCACCTTAACCAGCAACGCGGGCAGTTCTTTGGCATCCACTCGGGCAAAGTTCTCTGAGCTGGCGTCCGAGAGAATATCGCTGGGCTTGAAATCAGCAGCAGGATTCCGGGTGGCGATGCCCCGGACAATTGCATAGCGGAACATCTGCCCTGTCGTCTCGTGGGAGCGCTTTGAAACGTCTCTGGCACCGCGACGCTCGATGACGAGCATGAGTTCCCGAACGTCCGCAGCGGTCACGTCATCGATAAACTTGCGACCTAACGCGGGGAAGACATCCGCCTCCAACAGTCGCAAGACATAGTCAGCGTGGCGGGGAGACTTGCCAGCAGACCACCCCCCGGTTTTAAAACGGCTCCTGGCGCACCTCTAGGAACGTTAGCGAACGCAAAATCGCCGAATTGCCAGCTTTTTGAATGACGAAGAAGTTCAGGAGAGTGCGGGGAAGTTCTGTTTTGGTTGCCCCCCAGGGATTCGAACCCCGATATGCTGATCCAGAGTCAGCTGTCCTACCATTGAACGAGGGGGCAATGAGGCTGGAGCACGTGCAAACGTCGTGCCTTGATGATGATAAGTGCGCTGGCCGGTGCGGTCAATGCCCCATCATTGCTAACCCTTTTGTTACAGCTTCTTAAGGGGTTCTAAACGGTTTTCTCCCCTTCCTTCCATTACAATCTCAACAGGTGGAAATTCTCCTTAATTGTGTGTGGCTGTTGCTTGGGCTGTCGCTGATCTCAGCGTGGTCCGCCCACACATGGCGGAGGAACTCATCCAGGCCAGATAGCCTGCTGCCTTCTCGCGGGCTGCAATTCACCGCGCTCCTGCTGCTGGTCATTCTGCTTTTCCCGGTCATCTCGCTTACAGACGATATCGCCATGTGCACGGCTCCCCGCGATGCCGAACGGGCGCTTCGTCTTCATGATCCGCTCGATGGATCACAGCCTACACAAGCCCTTCTGCCACCAACGATGGCCTGGATGGACCTGCTGGCTGGGATGCTGCACATGGGACCCAGCCGTCCCGTCGAGCGTGAAGTCAAGCTGGTCACCCAGCTTGCAGGAACGCGTCTCCCCGTCGAATCGCGTCCGCCGCCGACCTCACTCTAAGCCGATCGCACTGCAAGGCGGTGGATGCTACTGCCGCGCCCCGATCAGCCACTCACACAACGACACTCCTGGATTCCGCGCGCGCGGCAATGAGTGTCCGCAGAGGTGCATTTGCTCAAAGTTCAGTTGATTTTTCCGCTCCCATTGCGATGGGTACGCGGAGTTCTTTCATCAACGTCGCGCCGGATTGCGGCCCTGCTGCTGTTCACGACGGCGTGCATCGCCCAGACGCCTGCTCCCTTGTCTATGCAGCAAGCAGTCGATCTTGCCCGCATGCAGAACCCTTCCCTGCTTGCCACTCAGGCACACGTCACCGCCACCAGGCAATCAGAGATCACTGCGGGGCTCCGCGCCAATCCGAATTTCAATCTCACCGGCTCCGATGTATCGCTCGCGGCTAATTCGAACAATCCCTACTTCTACTCCGCGCAGGTCTCGCGGCTGTTTGAACGTGGACAGAAGCGCCGCTGGCGCTTGGACATCGCTCGCTCCACCACGGACGTGACGCGCAGTCAGTATGCCGATCAGGAACGCCAGGTGGTGCTCGCCGTGAAGACCGCGTTCACCCAAATGCTGGGAGCAAAGGGCGCATTCGATTTGGCTACGCAGAACCTGGACGACTATCGCAAGACGCTCGATCTAAGCCGTGAACGACTGCGGGCCGGGGATATCAGTGCCACGGATTTCAAGCGCCTTGATCTGCAACTGGCGCAGTTCGAATCCGATTACGACAACGCGCATACGAACCTGGTACAGGCCTCGGAGCAGCTACAGACACTGCTCGGCTACGACCGGCCTCATACGGGATTCGAGATCACGGGCTCTCTCGAGCCGCCGAACGTGACCGCGACGCTGGCTGAGACCGAGCAAAAAGCACTGCGGGCACGCCCTGACTACTTAGCGGCACAACAGTCTGTCCGCCTTGCAGATTCGAACGTCAAGCTCGCTTACGCCGAAGGCACCACCGACCCGACGCTTGAAGGCGAATACGACCGCGCCGGAACAGCAAACTCGGCCGGCTTCCAGATCGGCATTCCGCTGCGCGTTTTCGACCGCAACCAGGGCGAGAAGGCGCGCACGAAATACGAAGCGCAGTCCAGCCGCTTTGCAGAGACGGCCGCCCGTAACCAAGTGATTTCGGATGTGGATCAGGCCTGGGCTGGTTACGAAGATGAGCTTACGCTGGCACGTCGCTACAACGGCCACTACCTGCAGGAGGCGCGCGAGGTACGTGACAACCTCGAGTACAGCTACCGCCACGGCGGCACCACGCTGCTCGATTATCTAAGCGCATTGCAGGACTATCGCCAGGTAAACCTGGATGCGCTGAACGCCAACATGCAGGTGTGGCTCAGCCTGCATCAGGTGAGCTTTGCCGCTGCTACGGAGATCGTCCCATGAGAGCTTTGCAAGTCTGTTCCCTTCTGTTCGCCGCTTCGGCGCTGCTGCTTTTCACCGGGTGCGCAAGCCACAAATCTGCCGACGCATCGGATACGCCCGCGCCGCAGTACCGCGTGCTGGATAGCGTCGTCGCGCACGTGCAGCCGGTGCACGATGCCCTCACTTTATCCGCGCGCGTCCAAGCAAATCCGACAACGGTGGTGCACATCTACCCGCCCATCAGCGGGCGTGTCCTTGCGCTCAAGGTCCTCCCGGGCCAGGAAGTCGCAAAGGGACAGATCGTAGGCATGCTGCAAAGCACCGATCTTCAGCAGGCACGATCCGACTACGAGAAGGCGAAGATCGAGGCAGCCCGCGCCGATTTGCAATTGAATCGCGGTCGCGACCTGCTGCAGCACCAGGTGATGGCGCAGAAGGACTTCGACGATCTCAACGCGGTCGATGAGGCCGCACATGCGGAGCTCGCACGTGCCCTTCAGACCCTTCACATCCTCGGCTATAAGGAGACCGACACCTCGGATCTGGTCGCAATCCGGTCTCCGATTCAGGGCGTTGTACTCGACGTGAACACTGCAAGCGGGGAGTTGCAGCGTTCGCTTGACAATGCCACATCGATAGCTACCATCGCGAACATCAACGATGTCTGGGTCGTCGCCGATCTATATCCGCGCGACGTCCAGGCTGTCCGCCGCGGCCAGCCTGTCGATGTACGCGTGAACGGCTACCCGGACACCGTCTTCCACGGCGCAGTCGACAACATCTCTGACGCTGTTGACCCGCAGACCCTCACCTTAAAAGTGCGAATCGTTCTGCCCAATCCGCACCACCGGCTCAAACCACAGATGTACGCCACTGTTTCGATTACCAATCAGCATCGCAATGCGATTGTGGTTCCGGCCACCGCCGTCATCCGCGATGGCGTCAGCAACTACGTCTTCGTGCAGACCGCCGATAACAAATACGAGCGCCGCGATGTTCGTGTAGGCGAGACACATGATGCGACGGTCGAGATTACCGGTGGCCTGAATGAAGGCGATCGTGTCATCAGTACTGGCGCAGAGCTGCTGCGCGGCGCGGGGTCGGAGTAGCTATGCAGGGACTCACACGCGCGCTGCTGCAGTACCGCACCATCGTCCTGATTCTTTTTCTCGTGGCCCTGGCTGCCGGCGGATTCGCTTTCTCGCAGCTCGACATCGAGGCTTATCCGGACCCCTCGCCACCGATGGTCGAGTTCATCACGCAAAATCCAGCGTGGTCCGCGGAAGAAATGGAACAGCAAGTCACGATTCCGGTCGAGACCGTGCTCAATGGCACACCGCGGCTCACCGAGGTCCGCTCCATCAGCATCTTCGGGCTCAGCGACGTCAAGCTCTACTTCGACTTTAACTCTTCATACTTCGTCGACCGGCAGGAGGCACTGAACCGGCTGCAATCGCTCACGCTGCCAAATAATCTGCAACCGCAGTTGTCACCAGAGTCGCCGGTCGGCGAAATCTATCGCTACCAGCTCATCGGACCCAGCTACTCGCTCAATGAGCTGAAGGCCGAACAGGACTGGTTCGTCGTCCGGCAGATCAAGTCCGTACCCGGCATCATAGACGTTGCCACATTCGGCGGGACCACGCGGCAATATCAGGCGGAGATTGACCCCAACCGGCTTTTGGCGATGGGCGTCACCATGACACAAGTTGTGAGCGCCATCCAAAACAGCAATGCCAACGCTGGCGGTAACTACCTGACGATGGGGAGCCAGAGTGTGAACGTGCGTGGCATCGGGCTGCTGAAATCGCTCACCGATATGAACGATATTGTCGTCGCCGAGCGCAATGGCACGCCGATTCTGCTGCGCGATGTCGCGACCGTGAAGGAAGGACATCTCCCCCGCCTGGGAAAGGTTGGCTTCAATGAAAACCCCGACATTGTTGAGGGTATCGTGCTGTTGCAGAAAGGCGAGCAGTCTCTTCCCGCGCTCAAAGCCCTCCGAAAGAAAATTGACGAGCTCAATTCCGGCAATCTGCTGCCGCCAGGCATGCAGATCAAGACCATCTATAACCGCAGCAGGCTGGTGAACCGCACAACGGAGACCGTGCAGCACATCGTGCTGATGGGCATGGTCCTCGTCACGATCGTGCTTTACATCACACTCGGAGACGTGCGCATCACCACCATCGCCGCGCTCACCATACCGTTTGCACTGCTCTTCGCCTTCAGCCTCATGGTGCTCGAGGGCAGCTCGGCCAATCTCATCTCTATCGGCGCGATCGATTTCGGCATCCTTGTTGACGCATCCATCATCATCCTCGAAAACATCTATCGCAAACTGAGTCGCCGCCACCACGGCGAGACCTTGTCGGACGTCATCGTTGCCGGTGTTGCGGATGGATCGCGGCCGGTCATCTTTGCCACGCTCATCATCCTCGTTTCGTTCATCCCGCTGTTTACCATGCAGGGTGTGCCGGGGAAGATCTTCGCCCCCATGTCCCAGGCCTATGGGTTCGCGCTTATTGGGGCACTGCTCTATGCATTCCTCTTCGCGCCGGTCCTGTGCTTCCTCTCTTCCCCAAAACATGTCTCAGGGAAGGACACCTGGCTCATCGCCCGCATCCGTCGGACGTATGAGAGAGCGCTGCAGTTTGCGCTCAGAAAATCTTTTCTGGTCTGGACTGCGGCACTCCTGCTGCTGGTCTGTGCCGGTTTCGCATTCAGCCAGATCGGTGGCGAATTCATGCCAGCACTCGAAGAAGGCAACCTGTGGATTCGCGCGACCACGCAGCAGGACATGGCCTTCCCGCAATCAGCGGAGCTCGCCGACCAGATCCGCAGTGTGCTGCGCAGCTTCCCTGAGATAACGCAATGCCTCTCACAGATGGGGCGCCCCGATGATGGCACCGACGTAAGCACATTCAACAACATCGAGTTTCTGGCCGATCTGAAACCGGCAGGCGAATGGCGGCCGCAGTTCCACGGCAAGAAGGAAGAGTTGATCGCAGCCATCCAGAAGAAGTTTCGCCAGTATCCCGGTATCGACTTCAACTTCTCCCAGAACATTCAGGACAACGTGGAAGAGGCGATGTCCGGCGTGAAAGGCGAGAACTCGCTGAAGCTCTTCGGCGATGACTTCGATACGCTCACCAACACAGCGGATCGGATTTATCAGATCATGACCCATGTTCACGGCGTGACGGACGTGGGCGTATTCGATGTCGGCGGCCAGCCCAGTCTGCTTATCTCCATTAACCGCGCCGAAGCAGCCCGCTACGGCATCGCCGCGGGCGACATCAACAATGCCGTGCAGGCCGCTGTAGGCGGCGCAGCGGTGACACAGATCATCGAAGGCGAACGGCGCTTCGACTTCGCCGTTCGCTTCAGTCCGCAATATCGAGACACGCCCGAGGCGATCCGAAAAATTCTGCTACCTACGCCGGATGGCAACCAGGTACCGCTGGGCGACGTCGCCGATGTTACCTTGCACAACGGCGCCTTTATGATTTATCGCGAAGGTGGACGCCGCTACATTCCGATCAAGTTCAGCGTGCGCGGACGCGATCTGCAGAGCACCATCGAGGAGCTGAAGAGCGTTCTCGCACACCAGATCAAGCTGCCCGCCGGGTACACCTATACCTGGGCCGGCGAATACGACAGCCTGCAGAAGGAGCTGCACCGGCTCGCGTTCATCGTGCCGATCTCGCTCCTCATTGTGCTGCTGCTGCTCTACCTTCTCTTCCAGTCCTTCCGGGATGCATTGATCGTGCTCGCAACATTGCCGTTCGGCGCCATCGGCGGCATCTTCACGCTGGGACTCACACACACGTCCTTCAGCATCTCGGCGGCAGTGGGCTTCACCTCCTTGCTCGGACTAAACACATTGTGCACCGTCGTATTCCTTACCGGACTACGTCACCAGCAGCACGATCATGGGCGCGATCGCGGCGTCTTCCTCGGTGCGCTTGACGAGATGCGACCGATCGTCATGGCGTGCATGGCTGCTGGATTGGGCTTATTGCCCGCTGCGGTCGCATCCGGCATAGGCTCGCAAACACAAAAGCCGCTGGCACGCGTGGTCGTAGGGGGAACTGTGACTACCGTCTTCGCCGTTCTCTTTCTCGTCCCGCTAATGGCCCGCAAGTGGGCGCCGGTAGATCGCAACCCAGACCGGGGCGATGAGGACAATGGCGACGGCGATGAGCCACAGGATGGTGGGCCACCCAGTCCACTGGAGTTGGGAAAGCTACTCCTCGCGCAGCACTTCCAGCGGCCGCTGCCCGAGGATGCGGACGCTGGCGAGCCACCCGGTAAGGACGGCTAAGATCGCAGTCCCGGCTGCCGCCACAAGCGCGGCCAGCCATTCCGGACGATACGACACATCCAGCCGGTGCAACAGAATGAATGTGAGCATGTTAGCGAAGAGGACGCCGACGCATCCGGCCAGCAGACCGAGGACGGTAAACTCCACGCTGAAGACCGCCGCCACTCGCGCGCGACGCGCTCCGAGCGTCTTCAGCACCACGACTTCGCGAATGCGCCGGAAGCGTGTGCTGGCCACGCTGGAGGCCAGGATCACCAGTCCGGAGAGGATTGAAAAAGCCGCCAGAAAACGCACGATCATCGTGACCTGGTGAACAATCCCCGCCACCGTGTCCAGCAAATCGGCAATATTGATCACGGTTACAGTCGGATACGCAGCGAACAGTGCTCGCTGCATCTCGGGAATCTGCGGTGTGTTCACATGCACCGCTCCGTACCAGACCACCGGCAGATGTACGAGTGAACGCTCGGAAAGAATGAATTCGCTTCTCCCGAAAACGTGCTGCCCGTCGTTTGCGTAGAGCGCAGTCACGGTTACAGGAATGCGCCGCTCCTGCGCTGTGAAGACTAATATCGAGCCCACCCCCACTTGCATTCGCTTCGCCAGACCCTCTCTGACGGCAACTTTCCCTTCCTCACCCGGCTTCCACCACGTTCCCGCGTGGAGCTTCGTGCCCGCCGGAACGCGATCGGACCAAGTGAGGCTCACCGACTGCAAAAGATGTCGTGGTATGTTTTCCTGTTTCAACTGATCGGCGCCCTTGCCGTTCACTTCCTGCAATCGCCCCGCAACCAATGGCAAACGCTCCATGGCTCCATGCACGCCGGGCTGCTTCGCGATCAACGAAGATACTCCCTCCAACTCATCCGTCGCTATGTCGATGAGGAAGATGTTCGGTAGCCCTCTACCGAGCGTCTGTTGTAAATCACGAAGCACCGCATTCTGCATGAGAAAGACGGTCAGGATCAGCATGATCCCCGCGCCGAGCGCGGTGAGGACCGCAATGGACTGGTTCCCCGGCCGATAGAGATTCGATAATCCATGGCGCACAGCAGAGGGCAGACTGAGCCGCGTGCGTGTCAGCACCGCCCGCAAGAGCCGCAGCAGGGTTCGCGCGAGCAGCGTAATGAACAGCAGCAGCGCGACCAGCGCAACGGTAAACCAGCCGGCGACCATGAGCGAGCTGGTGAGACCAGCGGCAATGGCGGCAAGGGCGAGCAGAATGACGGCCGTGAGGATCCACTGAATGCGCCGATGCTGCCAGCGCTCCTTCAGCGACATCTCCGGCGGGGCCTCCACCTGTCGCCGCAACACTAAATTCGGCTTCACGCGACGGATATCCAGCAGCGGAGGCAGACAAAACAGTAGCGTCGTCAGCATGCCCGTGCCCAGACCGGCGAGGCCGGCGCGGACAGGCAGGTGCAGCGTCGGTTCGATCGGCAGCAGCTTCGCCGCAAGCAGCGGGATCGTCCACTCCACACCGAAGCCCGCCACGACACCGACGAGGCCGCCGACTAGCCCAAGAAGCAGGGTCTGCAGCAGATAAATGCGCAGAATGTCGGAGGAGCGCGCGCCGATGGATTTCATGGTCGCCAGAATGTCCATACGCTGCTCCAGGTGAGCGCGCATCGACATCGCCACCCCGATGGCGCCGAGCACCATGGCGACCAGGCAGATCAGGCTCAGCATGCTGCTCGCTCGATCCAGGCCCTGTGTCAGCGCAGGATTGGCTTCGCGGAAATCTGTGACTTGCGCTTCAGGGAGAATTTTTTCCACGCGCGCGTGAAGGTCTTTTACGCTCGTTGCGTTGGGGTCGAGACGCATCAGGAAGCGCTCTCCCGCGCGGCTTCCTGGCTGCAGTAGCCCGCTCTCGGCCAGTCCCTTTCGCGTGATCAGCACACGCGGTCCGATGCCCATGCTCGAATTCATTCGGTCCGGCTCGCGTTCGATCACTCCCGCAATACGGAAGGCACTGTTGCCTACCTTCAGCGAATCGCCAATCTGCGCGTGCAGCCGGATCAGCAGATCCTCGCCTACGAGAACCGTCTGCGGCGTCAGCTCCGCGCGTAGCGTGCCCATCGGGCGAAGCTTGTATTCCCCGTAGAAGGGATACTTCGCCGGATCGACTGCCTTCAAGGACACCAGCAGCGGAATCGGATCGGATGGCGTTGATGCCATTGATACCATCTCCGTTACCTGGGTACGATCGACGCCCTGCAGGGCGTTCAGCCCTGCAAGCTCCTTGGCGGATGGCTGGCGGAACATGCGCGCCGAAACATCGGCGGCCATGATCGTGCGCGCCTGGGCGGTAAGGGTCTTCTGGAAGGAATTGACAAAGCCACGCACACCGGTCAGCGCCGCAACTCCAATTGCTACCGATACGATGACAAATAGAAATTTTGCAGGCGCAGACTGAAATTCGCGCCATGCGATACGAAAAGCGGTACTCCAGCGAATTGAGCTTCGCTGAGCATTGCTTGCCGGCGCGTTCACAACTCCACCTCTGCAGCAGTCACCGACTGCACGGCCAGTGTGTCTTCGACCACGAGGCCGTCGCGCAGTATTATCCGCCGTTCGGCCCGCTCAGAGATCTGCGGATCGTGCGTCACCATGACGAGCGTCGTACCGCTCTCCCGATGACGGCGCAGCAGCAGCTCCAGCACATGCTCGCCATTCTGGGAATCGAGATTGCCGGTCGGCTCATCCGCCAGCACAATCGGCGGCTCCAGCATGAAAGCACGCGCCAGGGCGACGCGCTGCTGCTCTCCACCGGAGAGTTGCACCGGATAATGATCTAACCGGTCCGCGAGCCCTACGCTTTCCAGCAGTTCGGTCGCACGTGCCCGACCACTGCCCGACCCATTCAGCTCGAACGGAAGCAGCACATTTTCGAGCGCCGTCAGCATCGGGATCAGTTGGTAGGACTGAAAAACGAACCCAAGCTTTTTGCCGCGGATTTCCGCAAGCTCGTCTTCGTTCAGGCGCGAGATCGGCGTGCCGTCCAATATCACCTCGCCTTCTGTTGGAGCATCCAGTCCCGCCAGCAATCCCAGCAGCGTGCTTTTTCCGCTGCCCGAAGCGCCCATGATCGCGGCGAACTGACCTTCGGGAATCGTCAGGTCGATGCCACGAAGGATCTCCACCAGGTTCGTACCGTTATGAATCGACTTCTTCAAGCCCCGCACTTCGATCATGCCGCCCCTTCGCCTCTCGTGCCTTCATCTCGCCGGCACTCTGCTGCTAGATTGAACGTGTGACGTGCTCCCGGAGTTCCCGTTTGCGGCTTTGCCTTGGTATTGCTCTTGCGATGGCGATCGCAGGCTGCAAGGGAAAGGCCACTCCGGCGCCGGAAGCCGCCACACCGGCTGCTGCGCCTGCGCCGTCCACTCCGCAGGCCCATGATGATCGTCCGGTCATTGTCGCGTTCGGCGACAGCCTTACAGCGGGCTATGGAACCGATGCCGGCAACAGCTATCCCGATTTCCTGGAGAAGGACCTCAACGGGGAAGGCTTTCACTATCACGTCGTAAATGCCGGCATCAGCGGCAACACAACCAAAGACGGTCTGGACCGGCTGGATGACGTGCTTGCGCTTAAGCCTGTTGTCGTTATCGTCGCGTTCGGCGGCAATGATGGTCTGCGCGGCCTCCCCATCGACAGCACGCGCAGGAATCTCGATCAAATCGTCTCTACGCTGCAGCGCGCCGGCATCAAGGTCGTACTCGGCGGCATCACGCTGCCGCCCAACTATGGACCGGACTACATTCGCCAGTTCAACGAGACCTACGCGATGTTGGCTCGGCAGTATCATGTGCCGCTGCTTCCCTTTCTGCTCAAGGACGTCTACGGCGTGCCCGGCAGCATGCAGGCCGATGGAATCCACGCTACAACGCAGGGCAATCAGCAGGTAGCGCGCAATCTGCTGCCGCTGATCACTCCCCTGCTGCATAAACGATAGGCCTTCAGCCGATCACCACGACCGGCTGGAACATGGTGCCCGCAATCCGTTGCGCAATGCCGATGAGTTCGTGCCGGTCCGCAAATACCTTGACGTGCGTGGCGGCGGAAAAGTCAGCCAGATTGCACATCGCGCCATTCCGCATGCGACCTGCCGTGTGCGCATCGGCAGTGGTCGCGGGTAACTCGGGCAGCAGCGTACGCGGATGCGGAAGATGTTCTTCCACTTGCCCTGTCGTGGCCAGCATCGCCAGCTCTTCCAGGGTAAGCGCCGCGTGTTCCGTGAACGGCCCGGCGGCAATGCGCCGCAGCGATGCCAGATGCGCTCCGCAGCTCATCCGCTGGCCCAGATCGTGCGCGAGTGAACGGATGTATCCACCGGCAGAGACGGTCGCGTGGAATGCTGCCGTGTCTCCATCGACGGATGTGATCGTGAAATCGTGGACGAGTATCCGCACGGGCGCAAGGTCCACCGCCTTTCCGGCTCGGGCGAGCGAGTACGCTGCCCGTCCGCCGATCTTCTTAGCACTGTAGGCGGGCGGAGTCTGTAGCAGCTCACCACGAAAATGCTCTGCATGCGCCCTCAGTTCTTCCGGGTTCAGCGAAACCGGCGTATGCGGACCTACAGCCTCGCCTTCCGCATCGTACGTAGTCGTCGCCTGACCGAAGCGGATCGTGCCCGTATAAGACTTTTCCATGCGCCCGAAAAATTGCGCGAGGCGCGTATAGCGGCCCAGCAGTAACGGCAGGACTCCGGTGGCCATGGGATCGAGCGTTCCCAGATGACCGATCGAGCGCTCATTCAGGATGCGGCGCGTGCGCGCCACCACATCATGCGAGGTCAACCCCGCCGGCTTGTCGAGAATCAGCAGGCCGTTCACTTCCCCACTATACCGGCCTGCCTTTAGAAGGAGCCGCGCCCGTGATCCCGCACCAGGGACAGGAATTCCGCGCGCGTCTTGTCTTCCAGAAACACTCCCGACATGGCAGACGTCACCGTGGATGAGTTCTGCTTTTCCACTCCACGCATCATCATGCAAAGGTGCCGCGCCTCGACGACGACGCCCACGCCCTGCGGCGCAATCGCCTCCTGCAATGCGTTTGCGATCTCGCGCGTCATGCGCTCCTGCACTTGCAGCCTTCGTGCAAAGACGTCCACCAACCGCGGCAGCTTGCTCAGCCCAACCACTTTGCCTTTCGGAATATACGCGATGTGCACCTTGCCGAAAAACGGCAGTAAGTGGTGCTCGCAGAGCGAGAACATCTCGATGTCCTTCACCATCACCATCTCGTCGTAGTCCACGTCAAACAGCGCGGAGCGCAGGAGCTCCTGCGGATGCTGCCGATATCCCTGCGTCAGAAACGTCATCGCCTTCTCTACGCGCTCCGGCGTCTTTAGCAACCCATCGCGCGTCGGATCTTCGTCGAAGCGCGTCAGCAACTCCGCATAGAGCTGCTGGGTCGTGTAGCGTTCCAAGCCTTCAACGGGCTCTGTTCTGCTCACCGGCAGTTTGTGAATGGTCTGGATGGTTGCTCCGGCGTGTGCGGCTGCACGTCTCTCTTTAGCCATGCATCGCCTCCCCTGCGTACTCAAAGAAGTTGTTCTCTGTCTCTTCGATTCGGATTCGGTCGAGTTTGCCGGGCGGCAATTCCGTCGCAAGCAGACGATAGATAGCCCGGCACAGATTCTCCGTCGTCGGCACTTCCTGCTGAAATAGCCCATCCATGTTGAGGTTCGCAAGATGAAACCGCGTGACCACCGACTTGCCTACGACCCCATCGAGGTCCGCCATATTCATGACCATGCCCGTCGCGCGATCCACCGGTCCACGCACCGATACTTCCAGCCGGTAATTGTGCCCATGGCCATGAGGATTGTTGCACTTTCCATAGACGTCGCGGTTCACTTCGGGGCTCAATGCCGCGCAGTCCAGCCGATGGGACGCGCTGAAATGATAGCGGCGCGTGAACGTCACCTTCATCGCGCAGCCTCCGGCCCGAAACAATCCGCATATAGATCCGGCGTCTCGTACACGCGCACGCGCTGCAGCGTCGCGCCGGGAATCTTCCCGTCCAGCCGCTCCCACGCGCTCACCGCGATGTTCTCGACCGTTGGCACGCGCTCGCGGAACTCCGGAATTTCCAGGTTCAGATGGCGGTGATCGTAGACGTCCACCACCTCACGATGCATCACGTCCTTCAATTGCTTCAAGTCCACGACGAAGCCCGTCTGCGGATCCACCGTTCCGCCTACCGTTACCTCTAACGTGTAGTTGTGGCCGTGCCCGTTGCGATTCGCGCATTTGCCGAAGACGCGCTGATTCTCCGCCTCGCCCCAGGCGTCGTTCCAGTAATAGTGGGCGGCAGAGAATTCTGCCTTTCGGGTCAATAAAATCATGCTCGGTCCGTCATATCTGTCCTATATGGATGTTCCGCGCAGCGGATTGGCTTCATCTTCCGGCAGGTCCGGCAGTTCACCTATCATGAATTCAGTGAAGCACGCCTGTTTCATCCTGATTGCTTTTCTGCTCCTTACCGCCGGCTGCGACCGCGGCAGCCATCCCCGTCAAACGGGCCGCCCGGCGCCTGATTTCACAGTAACGGACGGCAGCCGCAGCGTCCATCTGGCCGATTACCGCGGCAAGATCGTCGTGCTCAACTTCTGGGCAACCTGGTGCATACCCTGCATCGCCGAGCTGCCTTCCCTCATGGAGATGCAGCGGCAGCTTCCCGACGTCCAGGTGCTGGCCGTCAGCGTGGACGCGGATCCGCAGGCCTATCGGGACTATCTGGTCCAGCACAAGATCACGCTGGTCACGGTGAACGACGCCGCACACCACTCGGCCGACTTGTTCGGTACCTACAGGTGGCCGGAAACCTACGTTATCGACCAGCACGGGGTGATCCGGCGCAAGTTCATCGGCGCGCAGGACTGGACCAGTCCCGAGATCCTCGACTACTTGCGGCGCCTTTAGAGCGCGACGCGCCGAGGCCTCTACGCTAATCTTCAGGAAATGATCTATCATGCGGTAGACGTGCTTTTACTTCCGGGCAACCGCACTGCACGGATTGGGGCCAGGCTGAATCGTTCCAAATACTCCAGCGTCGCCTCATCTCTCGCTCGTTCAGAATCTTGCAATAAGGGGAATGCTCCATGACGAACGTCGATGTCCTATTCCGGTACGAGCAGCAGCCCTCTGAGGCCGCAATGTTCGCGCTCGGCAATCTCAAAGAGGTATATGGCATCCGCCGCATTGAGATCGATCAGCCGGCAAAGACGATCCGCGTAGAGTACGATGCCACCCGCCTCACTCCGGCCGTGGTAGCAAACCTGCTTCGTCGAGGCGGTATCAGCATCCTGGAAGAGGTGCCGCTCATTGCGCCGCAGAACCCGCTCGAGCACCCGGATGCTTCCCAGCCGCCCGCTGCCGTCAAATAGTCAGCGCTTTCCACTTCTTCTTGTCGCAAGAGAACGCGTCAGACGGCGACCCGCACCGGCGCCGGTTGCTCTTGCCTGCGTCGCAGCAGCCAGTCCACGGCAAACCGCCCCGGACCGAAAATCAGGATGAGCAGCGACGCAAACAGGAAGGTGTACGGATCAGCGTTATAGAACTTCCCGGGATCGGAAAAAATCGCGCGCAATGCCTCCGGCGCTGCTGTGACATAGGCGACGATCATGTCGCAGGCCAGCAGCAGGCCAATAATGCGGGATCCTAGCCCAACGATGAGCAATATGCCACCGATGAACTCCAGGGTTGAGACGAATACGACGTTCGCACCGGGAAACGGGATGTGGAGACTCGCGAAGAACTGCGTTGCCTGCGGAAGATGGTGCAACCTCCCCCAGCCTGCCTGCGCAAACTGCCAGCCCCAATACAGCCGTACCAATAGTAGAAACGGCGATTGCAATGAGGAGGCGGCACGGCGGAACTGCGCATACGAGCGCAATGATTCGATTCGAATCTTTGGCTTCCGTCATCAGTTCACGCGCTTTCTCGGCGGCCGCCTTGCGGCAGCCGGTTTGTGACGGCAGAACCAACCCAGTTCCGCCCAGTTCGCAAACCACGACTGCACACGCGCGGGGCGCTCTGCTTCGGGTAACCTGGACGACATAAATGCACAATCAAGCGCTTCCCCCAGCGTGCTGCCTCCGCTCAAAGCAAGCAGCAGTTGGTATTCCTCGCGCTCCAGCCGTTTGTAATAGACAGCATTTTCAAATCGGTGCACGCAGAGAAAAATCTCACCGCTCTTGAGAGAGAGTGGCAAACGGCGACTGCGGGAGTGCTTCGCCTCTGTCACCGCGTTGCTGGCCACCCCCTGCGATCCTTGCTGCCGATGCACCTCGATGACGAAATCATCCACCGCGTGCGCCAGATGCAGCAAGCGCAGGTGCGGCTGCAGCGAAAGCTGCGATTCGCCATCGAGCTGGCCCATGTCAGCGAGCGTAAGCGCGCGCTCCTCTGCATTGTCAAAAGCTTCAATGTAGGCCCATTCCAGGCGCACGACATCGAGAGCCAACGCTGATTTTTTCCCCGTGTATTCGGGATGTTTCTGCAGCCAGCTCTCCAGCTGTGATCCCAGGTTGCGCAACGTAAAGGACTGCGAGGGGCACTCAGCCAGATATGCGTGGGTAAGCTTGTCAAAGGCCGTCTGACCGATGACCGCCGCAAGGCCCGGAAAATCCTCTGCGAACGCGGAAAGAATACGGAACCAGTACTGACGGTTGTAAATCTCCAGTCGCTCAAATGACGTGAGCCGGCTGTTCGGTTTGATGAAAGCTGCGGCTTCCGACTTCATCGAGCGGCCGTCGCGCGTCTTCCGCTGCATGTTCTCGTCGCGCGTAAGGGGCAGCATCACTGCCTCCGCCATCCTGCGTTGCAGCTCCAGCAGAGTCATCGCACAGACTCCAGCAGCCGCGCTTGTTCCGTCTGTACGGACATCGGCAGAGCCGGCGTCTCTGCCCGCTTCAGGTACCGATTTGCCTTCAGTGCTTCTGCATGCACTTCTTCAAAGCTAGGAATGTTGTCGTCCCACTCCAGCAAGGTCGCTGTTGGACCGCAGCGCTCGATCGCACGCGCATAGAGCGTCCACACCGGATCGATCACCGGGTGATCGTGCGTGTCCAAAATGTATTTGCGGTATTTCGAATGCCCCGCGATGTGAATCTGCGCCACGCGCCAGCTTGGAACGCTGTTCACGTAGGTCAGCGGATCGAAATCATGGTTCTGCGAGGAGACGTAGATGTTGTTCACATCCAGCAGAATGCCGCAGTCCGCCGCCTCCACCACTTCGTTCAGAAACTCCCACTCCGTCATCTCGCTTTCGTGATACTCGGCGTAACTGCTCACGTTCTCGACAACGATGGGCACTTCGAGATAGTCCTGCACCTGGCGAATGCGCTTCGCCGTCACCTTCACTGCCTCCCATGTATATGGGATCGGCAGCAGATCGTGCGTGTAGCGGCCATCCACGCTGCCCCAGCAGAGGTGGTCGGAAAGCCACCGCTTCCCCAGCAGAGGTGGTCGGAGAGCCGGCGTTTTGGTCCGGCGTACCAGCGTTTTCAGCCGCTTCAGGTGCTCGCGGCTCAACGGCTGCGCCGAGCCAAAGTACATCGAAACGCCATGCTGCACTACGCGATATCGATCAAGAATCTGATCCAGCACCTGCAGCGGACGACCGCCATCCACCATGTAGTTCTCGGAGATGATCTCAAACCAGTCGACGACCGGCTTCTTTTCGAAGATGTGCTGATAGTGCGGGATTCGCAGTCCGATCCCCACTCCATAATCCGTAAATCCATTGAATCGATTGGCAGGCATTCCTAAATCCTGGTCAGGAACGGTCTTACTTGCAGTCACGGCATGCAGGGAGTTTGTGCGAGGGCCACTTTTTCAGGGCGGCCCTCGCGCGAGGTGAGTGATTACGTCGGTATGCTTGGAGCCGTCAGTCGCGCAGCCGCCTTTGCCTTTGCAGCTGTTCTTGCCTTTGCAGCCATTGTCGCTCGATTTGCATCCGCCCTGGCCTTTACAGTCGTTCTTGCCTTTGCAGGAGTGCTTGCTGGTGTCCTGGTAATTGCTCTTCAGGTGCACGGCAGTGCCCACGTTCGAGCTTGCGCTCACGCTGGTCTGTCCGTTCGGCTGGGTAGCGGGCTGAGCATTGAGGCGAGCGGATGTGCCACCGAAGAGACCGGTCACGGCCGCAGTCAGAATCAGAGTCTTAACACTGGAGTTCATCGCAAAACCTTCCTTGTTGAAATTCCGCAGATTGTTCGAACCTGCGGGGTTAGATCGTTTTCACAAAAGTGCAGCCACTGAATCAAACAGGACGCAGCTTTTCTGTCAAGACAAGCTGCTCTTCGCGATTGCTCGGCGGATACCGCCTCTGTGAAAACGATCTGAGACCATCCGGAGTACGTTGTCTACCGCATCTGCGGATTGCAAGTCTTTGGCAATCCAGTCAGAAAAGTCCGGCACAACCATCTCTAGCGAGACCGCAATGCCTGGCATCCCGTAAGAGTCGATTGGACGGATGAGGTTACAGCCCCCGCAGTTTTATTCCTCTTCGAGGCAGGCGCGCAACTAAGAACTCCGCGCTGGGGCGAACATCACCCCTTGCGCTTTGACGTGGCCCGGCGGCAGGGCCAGATATGCGGCCGGCAGAGCCGGCGCACTCAGGCTTCCGCTGCCTCAATGAGCGGCCGCCGCATAAGGATATAGGCCAACCGCCCGGCCGAAAGAATGAGCGCAAGCCCCACCGCGATCCATAGCAGCATACAAGCACATGCACAGTCCATAGACGGCGCGACGCCCACGTGGCGCAGCAGTGAGGGCAGAAAATTCCAGGTTGTGATGTGCGTCGCATCCCACGAATCTTGAAACATGGACGGTGTATTCAGTCCCCAGGCAGCCCGTTTGTGAAGCGCGAAGGCCAGGATGTTCTTGAAGCGCAGGAACACAACCCAGGTGGGGTGCCCGAGGGTTTCCATCTGGTAAATCTCCAACGGCAGCCAGAACGCCAGGGATGCGCACTGGATGACAAAACTGAGCGCCGTGATCGCCAGCCCCAACGACCAGATCGCCTTTCCCAGGCTTTTTCGATAGCGGAGCAGCAGCGCGATCGCCGGCAGTGTGATGAGTTCCACTGCGCTGGAGATATAGCGATCGCCCCAGGCAAAGTCGCCGGCCCACCAGTTGTAGCGCGCGTAAAAAACGATATATGCCGCAAGCATGATGAAGGTGGCAACAAGAAACGCGCGCACCGCCGATGGTAAGGCGTTTCCACAACAGAATCGTGAGCAGCAGCATCAACACAAACAGCGGGTCAAACACGAAGATCGTCTTCTCCGGCATGAAAAACGGCCCGAGAATGCCGGAATGCAACCCACCCTCGAACCAACCGCGGTTGAATGGAAAATTTGCCGGTAGCGTCGGGTCCATTTGCCGCTGTTCTCGCGCGAAAACGGCAACGTACGTATTTGTCCACGAGCCGAACCGGATGTACTGATAGATCCGATCGAGCAGCAAAAACACCGCGTAGATCGGAAGAGCGCCACGGAGATATTCGCCTGCAAATGCCGGGCGAGAACCACGCTCGATGGCGGTATCACGCCTGGCAAAGATCCCCGCAAGCAGGATGAAACAGCCCGCTGCAAAAAGATCGAGGATGGTGGTAAGCCGCGTCAGCAGATTCAGCCCCAGCGCCGCCGAACCCCAGAACAGCGCCCGCCGGTCGCCTGTTTTCAGCCACTTGTATTGCAGCGCGAAGCCGGTGATCGTCAGCAGCAGAACATAATTGTTCTCCTGCATGTTCTGCGCATAGTGCAGATGCGTCGTTGCGCAAAGCAGACCCAGGGTGCCGGCGACAGATTCGCCTTCGGAAAAGCCCAATAACTCCAGCAGACGGAACGCGGCAAGCGCCGTGAGGACGTTCACCAGAATATTGGTGCTCACGCTGACGAAAATGCTGCGGATCGCCGGGTCTGCCTGGCTCTCAACGTAGTCGCGCCAGAACGGCAGATGACTCGCAGCCGAGCCGATCAGGTCAGCCGGCAGCATGAGCAGCGATTGCCCGATCCCATACCAGGCATAAAGCCGGCCACCGCGCCCGTGCAGCCCGAATTCCGGGTACTCGTTAGGAAGGACCTGCGGCTGTCCAGTCCACAGCGAGTGCGTCACCTGCAGCCGATGGGTGGTGTCCGACGTGCCAAGCTCGCCCGACTGGATCAGGAAGGTGAAAAGCCCGGTAACCAGCAGCAGCAGAAAGAGAGGACGAGACCATGGCCGAAGCGACATCAGCCCCATGGTACAGGCGAGCTTCACGGCAAAGAGCAATCAATCAACGCTCGACGATGACTCGAAGAATGCTCTGAATGGGCGTATGGGAATGGTGCGCCCAGAAGGATTCGAACCTCCGGCCTACTGATTCGTAGTCAGTCGCTCTATCCAACTGAGCTATGGGCGCACAACAGGTGGGACTCACTGAGGATAGCAAGAGGAGTGGATGAAATCAAACGAGCGGAGGCGCTTGCACTCCGCTCATTCAGACCTCAGTAGATGTGGAAATTGACTTCGATGGTGATCTCTACGGGGACGGGGTGGCCCTGGTACATGGAGGGTTTGAACTTGTACTGGCGCACGGCTTCGACGGCCTTTTCGTCGAGCCCCATGCCCAGCTTGCGGACGACGCGGATGCGCTGCGGCATGCCGTGCGCGTCCACGATGAGGCTCACGACGGAGACGCCCTGATACTTGGCGCGGCGCGCTTCGTCAGAGAACTCGGCGTCGACGGAGTAGATCAGCACCGGCGGCGAGACGCCGCCACCGACGTGATACAAGCCGCCGCCATAGCCACCGCCCTGGCCCGGTCCGTAGCCTGCGCCGGAACCGGAGCCGATGCCGCCGCCATCACCCGAGCCGAGGCCTGCGCCCGAGCCGGTGCCGTTGGCTGCGGGGCCGACGATGTTGGTCCGCGGATCGCCCAGGTTGGGCAGATTGTTGTTGGGCAGCGCGATATTGGGCGGCATCTTGATGGTGGGCTCGACCGCGAGCTTGGGATGCGGATTCACGGCCAGCATGGGCGGCGTGATGGGGGTTTCAGAAAACTTGGGCAGACGGCCTTTGGGCGCCTGCACCAGCTCGTGCGCGCCACCGCCGCCGCCGCCGCCCATGGCCGGGCCCTTGGGCGCGATGGGACGGAAGGGCGAGATATCGATATTGGCCACCTGCGGCCTGGGCGGCACCGGCTTGGGATGCATGCGCGCTTCGATGATCAGAAAAATGATCAGGCCGATGATGGCCACGTGCGCGCCGACCGACAGCGATGTCGACAGCGGGCTGCGCTTGACGCGGAAGGGATCCGCCACCGCCACCGCATGCGACGTCAGCACCAGCGGCGGCAGCTTCTCCCGATGAAATAACCCGCGCACATTGCCCAGCATCGTCCGCCATGCCGGCTCATCCACCACCGGATTGAACAATTGCGGCTCGGGGGGAGCTGTGCGTATTTCGGACTCAACGTCGGGCGGGGGCAGGACCTGATTTGTCATATGCACTTCGTGACCTTACCGGCCGGCAGCCTGCGGCGTGCCGGCTGTGATTTGTCGATTATCTATGAATGCACTCCCCAATGTCTTCGATTTGCGGGGGTCTCCTACACCAAAATGGACGCCAACAGGTAACGGGAGTCATGTGCAGCTCCTGCCGGGCAATAAACCAATATTGTGTGAGACGAGGAGTTGCGCTGATTGGTCACTCAGAAAAGTGACCCGGGGCCGGCGTTCTACAATAGTCCTTTCCAGATCATGACTTTGCGTGACCCAGTGACCACCCCAGAGCCCAAATCGTCTCCCGAAGGAGGCCGGCCGGAGCTGAAGTCCACCCTCCTGCTGCCTCGCACCCCCTTCCCCATGAAGGCCAACCTGCCCGAAAACGAGCCAAAACGGCTCCAGGAGTGGCAGAATGTCGGCCTGTACGAGCAGATTCGTCGGGCGCGCAAGGGCGCCCCGAAGTACATCCTGCACGATGGTCCGCCGTACGCCAATGGCCCCATCCACCTCGGCCACGCGCTCAACAAGTGCCTCAAGGACTTCATCGTAAAGTCGAAGACCATGGCCGGCTTCGACTCTCCCTATGTCCCGGGATGGGACTGCCACGGCCTGCCCATCGAAATCAAAGTAGACGAACAGTTGGGCCGGAAAAAGCTCGAGATGGATCCCATTGCCGTCCGAGCCGCCTGTCGTGCCTACGCGCAAAAGTTTATCGATCTGCAACGCACGCAATTCGAGCGCATCGGCGTCCTCGGCCGCTGGCAGAATCCCTACACAACCATGTCCAACCAGTACGAGGCCACCACGCTCAAGGCGTTCTATGAGCTTTTCGAGCGCGGCTTCGTCTACCGCGGGCTGAAGCCCGTCTACTGGTGCTGGCACGACCGCACCGCGCTGGCTGAAGCCGAGGTTGAGTACGAGATGCACACCAGCCCCAGCATCTACGTGCGCTACGCGCTGACGAGCTCGCCGGAAGCGCTCTCGCCGGCGCTCGCCGGAAAGGCCGTCTACGCGATCATCTGGACGACGACCCCCTGGACCCTGCCCGCTTCGTTAGCGATCGCCTTCCAGCCGGATTTCGAGTACGTCGCGCTCGAAAACACCGATGGCAACGTCTATCTTGTCGCCGCTGCGCTGGCCGATGCGGTCAAGGAGGCCTGCCATCTCGAGTCGGCGAAGGAGATCGCACGCTTCAAAGGCACGCAGCTCGAGCGCGCCACCTTCCAGCATCCCTTTCTCGACCGCTCCATTCTTGGCGTGCTCGCGAACTACGTGACTGCCGACCAGGGCACCGGCGCCGTTCACACCGCGCCTGCCCATGGAGTGGACGACTTCTACACCGGCGAACGATATGGTCTGGACCAGACCACCAAAGTCGATGCCGCAGGCCGCATCCAGGACGGGCTGCCCGAGTACAACGGGCTGCAGGTCTTTAAGGCCAATCCGGAGATCGTCGAAGCTGCTTGAGGCCCGCGGTGCGCTGCTGGCCCGTAACGACATCTATCACTCCTATCCGCACTGCTGGCGCTGCCACAACCCGGTGATCTTCCGCGCGACCGAGCAGTGGTTCATCTCCATGGAGACGCCGATTCAGCGGCCGGACGGGAGCACTGTCAGCTTTCGTCAGCGCGCTCTCGATGAGATCAAGCGCGTCAAGTGGGATCCGGCATGGGGCGAGGAGCGCATCTCCAACATGATCGCCACCCGGCCTGACTGGTGCATCTCCCGCCAGCGCATCTGGGGCGTGCCGATCGCGTTGTTCCTGTGCACCAAATGCAATCGGCCGCTCGAATCGCCGGAGATCTACGCACAGGTAGTTGAGCTCTTTCGAGAGCACGGCGCCGACGCGTGGTACGACCGCACGCGCAGAGAACCTGTTGCCCGCAGACGCGAAGTGCGCCGGCTGCGGCGGTACCGAATTCCGCCGCGAGACCGACATTCTCGACGTCTGGATCGACTCCGGCACCAGTTGGGCCGCTGTGCTCGAAACCGAGCCCGAGCTGCGCTTCCCGTGCGACCTCTACACCGAAGGCGGCGATCAGCATCGCGGATGGTTTCACTCTTCCTTATTGTTCTCGGTGGGCTTGCGCGACACAGCGCCCTACAAAGTCGTCGCCACTTCCGGCTGGACGCTTGACGAGCAGGGACGCGCTTTTTCCAAATCGCTCGGCAACGGTGTCGATCCCGTCGACATCGCGAAACGCCTGGGCGGCGAGATTGTGCGCCTGTGGGTCGCCTCGGTCGACTTCCGCGAGGATGTTTCGGCCAGCGAAAACCTGATGCAGCGTGTGGCGGATAACTATCGCAAGCTGCGCAATACTTTCCGTTTTCTGCTCGGCAACCTGCATGATTTCGATCCGGCGCAACACGCCGTCGCGTGGGAGAAGCTCGAACCACTCGACCAATACATGCTGGTCCGCGCGCGCGAACTCACTACAAAAGTGCTCGCGTGGTACGAGCAGTTCGAGTTCCACCGTATCTATCATGCGATCAACGAATTTGCGATCGTCGATCTCAGTGCGCTCTACGCGGACGTGCTCAAAGACCGTCTCTATACTTTCGCGCCAAATAGCCGTGAGCGCCGCGCCGCGCAGACCGTGCTGTGGAAGATCACCGATGCTCTCGCGCGTTTGGTCGCGCCGATCCTGAGCTTCCTCGCCGACGAGGTGTGGCAGTATCTTCCGGCGGATTCAAAACGCGAGACAAGCGTGCATCTCGCGAATTTTTCTGCAGCGGACGAACTCGCGCCCGCGGCTCAGGAATCGCTAGTCGCCGACTGGGCGCGGCTACTGCACATCCGCGATACAGCGCTGCTTAGCCTCGAAGCGGCACGCCGGGACAAGCGCATCGGAAAAGCACTCGATGCGAAGCTGATACTGGAACTCTCCGGGGAAGAGCTGGACGGTTGCCCAACGCTACCAGTCCAGTCTGAAAGAGCTGCTGAACGTCTCTCAGGTAGAGATCGTCAGTACCAGTACTGATCAGATCGGTGCGTCCACCCATCCAGCGGACGGCGCCAAATGCGCCCGCTGCTGGAACTACCGCACCGACATTGGCGCAGACCAGCGCTGGCCAACCGTCTGCGGACGCTGCGCCGGCGCGCTCGATGAAATCGGCTTTCCACCTCTCAACGAAGAGGACGCTGACTGATGTCCCACGCAACCGCCACCGCGGCGCGTCCCAACGGCACGACCGCCGCGGCATTCTCTTCCTCATCTCTGCGCTCGTCATCCTGCTCGACCGCGCCACCAAGGTCGCGGTCGCGCACATGCTGCCTCTGGGTGGCGCAGCATGTGGTGATTCCGAAAGTCTTCTGGATTTCGCACGTGCTCAACACGGGCGCGGCCTTTTCGCTCTTCGGCGATACCGCGTCGCCGGAGCGCGTACGCTGGCTGCTGGTCGGCTTTTCGCTGATCGCAGCCGTCATCATTGGCATCGTGCTCATGCGCATCGGCCGCCGCATCACGGCGACCACCTTCGGGCTCGCGCTGATCCTGGGCGGGGCGATCGGCAACGTGTGGGATCGCATGCGCACCGGCGCGGTCATCGACTTTCTGGAAGTCCACATCGTCCATTACCACTGGCCCGACTTCAATGTGGCCGACTCCTGCATTGTGATCGGCGGCATCCTGCTGGTGCTGCACTCGCTGGTGGCTGCCCGAGAACCATAAGCCCGCGGCTGCGAGCAACGGAAGCCGCCATCGCAAATCGCGCCGCGAGGGCCATCGCCCGCGCGGCAAGCCCTATACTGAAGAGTGCATCCCAAACCCCCGAAGAGCATTACGGATACGCCTCCAGTGAACGACGCTATCGTGATTCGCGGCGCGCGGACCCACAACCTGAAAGGCATCGACTGCGAGATCCCGCACGGGAAGCTTACGGTTGTCTCCGGCGTCTCCGGCTCGGGTAAGTCTTCGCTCGCCTTCGATACCATCTATGCCGAGGGCCAGCGGCGCTACGTCGAATCGCTCTCCGCCTACGCGCGACAATTCCTGGAGCGTATAGAGAAACCAGATGTCGACCTGATCGACGGCCTCGCTCCGGCCATCGCGATCAAGCAGAAGAACACGACGCGCAATCCGCGTTCTACCGTAGCGACCGCAACCGAAATATACGACTACATGCGGCTGCTGTACGCGCGCTGCGGCACGATGCACTGCATCGTCTGCAACAATCTTGTCCGCCGCGATTCGGTGGATGAGATCGCCGCAGCCGTCCTCGCGCTTGGCGACGGTACCCGGCTTCATGCGCTCTTTCCTGTGGAGCAGCGGCGTCCGCCAACATCGGAAGACCTCGCCGTCAGCGAGCATCCCAAGGACGAGCCGGTAAAGCCGAAGCGTGCTGCAAAGAAGACGAAGACCGCAGCGGCAAAGGCCGCTCCTGAGCCCATTTCGGACGCCCTACGTCAGCGCCTCACCGATCTGCGCACCCGCGGCTTCAACCGCCTCTACCAGCAGAACCGCATCTTCGAGTTCTCCACGCCCGAGTCGCTGCTCGAAATCGACTTCACGCAGCCGGTCTTCGTCCTTGTCGATCGCATTGCTGTGTCCCCCGAATCTCGCGCGCGCATCGTCGACGCGGCCGAGATCGGCTATCGCGAGTCCGGGGAGATCATTTTCGAAGTGGTGCCGCGCGAAGAGGACGGCCAACGGCGGCAGCGCCTTCGCTTCTCGCGCGAGTATGAGTGCAAGCACTGCCATCGCCTTTATCGCGAGCCCGAGCCGCGCCTCTTCTCCTTCAACAACCCCTATGGAGCATGCCCGCGCTGCCAGGGCTTCGGCAACACGATCGATTTCGATCTCGACCTCATCATTCCGGATAAGGGTAAGTCCCTCGACGACGGCGCGATCGATCCGTGGACGCGGCCCAAGTACCGTCCGTACCAGACGGAACTGCGCCGCGCCGCGCGCGAACAAGGCATTCCGATGAACGTGCCGTGGTTCGATCTCACCGCCGCGCAGCAGAGTTTCGTGCTCGAAGGCAAAGGGGCTTTTCCCGGCATAAACGGCTTTTTCCAGTTGATGGAGCGCAAGAAGTACAAGCTGCACGTCCGCGTCATGCTTTCGAAATACCGCGGCTACGCGCGCTGCCCGGAGTGCAAGGGCGAGCGTCTTCGCGCCGAAGCCCGCGCCGTGCTTCTCGATGGTCGCAACATCTGCCAGGCAGCCGCGCTCACCATCGCGGCTGCGCACCAGTTCTTCTCCGCCCTGCAACTCACAAGAGAGCAGGAGGAGATCGCCGGCTCTATCCTGAAAGAGGTACAGCAGCGCTTACGTTTTCTCGATTCCGTTGGCCTGGATTACCTTACGCTGGACCGTCTGGCCTCCACGCTTTCCGGCGGAGAGGCGCAGCGCATCCAACTGGCCACTTCGCTTGGATCGCAGCTTGTCGGCGCGCTCTACGTTCTCGACGAGCCTTCCATCGGCCTGCATACCCGCGACACTGCCAAGCTCATCCGCATCCTCGAAAATCTGCGCGATCTCGGCAACACCATCCTGGTCGTCGAGCACGATCCAGATGTCCTGCGCGCCGCTGATTATCTGATGGATCTCGGTCCCGGCGCGGGCGAGTACGGGGGCAAGCTTCTCGCGGCCGGCACCGTCGAGGAAGTCGAGGGGAACCACGATTCGCTCACCGGCCGCTATCTTTCCGGTGCACTGACCATTCCGGTCCCCACGCGCCGCCGAGAGCCGGGACGCGAAAAGCTCGTCCTGCGCGGAGCCCGTGTCCACAACCTGCGCGGCATCGATGTCGAAATCCCGCTCGGGCTGCTGGTATGCGTCACCGGCGTTTCCGGCTCGGGCAAATCCACGCTCGTCCACCAGGTGCTGTATCGCGCCATTGCGCACGCGCTTGGACAGACCGAAGGCGGCGACCCGACCGGTCTCTACCGCGAACTCACCGGCGTGGAGCGGCTGAACGACGTTGTGCTGGTCGATCAGAACCCCATCGGCCGCACGCCGCGTTCCAACCCCGTCACTTACATCAAGGCATTCGACGCAATCCGCGAGCTCTTTGCTTCCCAACCGGAAGCAGAGCGGCGCGGCTATGCGGCCGGACATTTCTCGTTCAATGTCCCGGGCGGACGCTGCGACGTCTGCGAGGGCGATGGCACCGTCACCGTCGAGATGCAGTTCCTCGCGGACGTTGAGCTTCCCTGCGAGGAATGCAATGCCACGCGCTACAAGGCGTCCACGCTGGAAATTCGCTATAAGGGCAAGAACATCTCCGAAGTCCTGCAGCTCTCGGTCAAGGAGGCACTGCGCTTCTTCGCGGGGCATCCTCGGATCCTCGACAAGTTAGCGGTTCTCGATGAGGTCGGTCTGGGCTACGTGCGCCTCGGCCAGTCTGCCACCACGCTGTCCGGCGGCGAAGCCCAGCGCGTCAAGCTGGCCGCTCATCTCGCCAACGTTCGGACTACAAACGGGAAGGCCGGGCGCTCGCGCACGCTCTATATCCTGGACGAGCCCACCACCGGTCTGCACTTCGACGATGTAGGCAAGCTTCTCCACGCCTTCCGCAAGCTCATCGACGGCGGCGGCTCGCTGCTGGTGATCGAGCACAATCTGGACGTCATCAAGTCCGCCGACTGGGTTATCGACATGGGTCCCGAAGGCGGCAATGGCGGAGGCGAGATTGTGGCCACCGGAACTCCAGAAGAGATCGCCGCAAGCAAGGGCTCGCACACCGGATTCTGGCTCAGCCGCCTGCTCAAAACGGTACCCGAGCAGACCGAAGTAGCAGTTTAAGGATCTTGATGAAGTATTTGGTTTTATGTGGCTTATTGCTGTGCATGAACGCTATTGCGCAACAAACGTCCCTCCCGCCCGGCTCGCACGACCCTGACGGGCAGAATCCTCCTTCGACCACGCTCTCTTCTGCAAAGCCGGCCGGGATCGCGCCTGCGCTCGCCGCTGCCGAAGACAAGATTGAAGCCCACGACTATGATGGCGCCCGCCCCCTGCTGCTCTCGTATCTGGGACAGCACCCCATGGATGCGCGCGGACTCTTCGATCTCGGATTCGTCGAGGATTCCACGGGCCAGCAGGATGCGGCGGAGCGGGATTACAACAAAGCTCTCGCAGCCGATCCAAAGCAGTTCGAGTCCCATGCCGCGCTCGGGCTGCTCTATGCGCAGACCAACCGCGCCGACAAGGCGCTCCCCGAACTCGAGGCTGCAAGCCAGCTTGAACCGGCAAGCCACGATCCGGCGGCAAAGGCGCAGGTGTGGCGAAGCCTCGCTCAACTCCAGCTCTCACGCGATCCGGCTGCCGCGAAGCAGTCCCTGCTCAAGGCTCTGCAGCTCGTCCCCGGCCAGGATACCCCGGCGGACCTGATCCTTACCGGCCGGATTGCCGAAGCCAACGGCGATCCGGACGACGCCGCGACCGCCTACAAACGCGCTCTGGCGCAGGATCCGACATCGGCAGGTGCAACCTCCGGCCTTGCGCATCTGCTGCTCAAAGAGCAGAAGCCACAGGAGGCTGAGCCGCTGCTGCGCGCCGCCATCGCCAAGCACCCGGAAGATGCCGGCCTGACTGCCCAGCTTGCGACAGCGCTCGCAGCCGAGAACAACGATGCCGAGGCCATCGCCACGCTCGAAAAGCTGCACCAGCTTCAGCCGGCCAACACCGATGTCACCGCAATGCTAGCCGATGCGTACCTTCGCAACGGCGCGCCTGAGAAGGCTGCCCCGCTGCTGGCCGACGCCGTGCAGGCCTTACCGACGAACGCCAGCCTGCTTACCAGCTACGGCCAAAGCCTGATCTACACCAAGCAATTCGCCTCTGCCATTCCCATTTTGGAGCGCGCCGTCTCCGCCGACCCGAGCGATCAGGAGGCCTGGGGCGGTCTGGCCTTCACGCATTCCCAGCTCCACCAGGATTCGGCAGTGCTGAAGGATCTTGCTGCACGGCAAAAAATCTCGCAAGATACACCAGAAACATTGTTTCTGTGGGCAACTTCGTACGATAATCTGCACCAGATAAAGCAGGCGATCGAGTATTATGAACGGTTCCTCGCGGCCGCCCGCGGCAAATACCCGAACGAGGAATGGCAGGCGAAACACCGGCTGGTGACCCTGGGACACGGCCACTGACCGCGCACGGAAAGTCCGAGGTGCGCTATGCGTCCAATCGGTCTGCTCCTGTTTACCGCGCTTCTTCTTCCTCCGCTTTGTCGTGCCTCCGGCATGGATAAAAAGCCAGTCGATCCGGTTGCGCTCTCCGCGCTTGCCACCAAGGCGAGCATGGCGTCACCGAAGGACCAGTGCTTCCTCTATGCGGAACTGGTGCACCAGATGACCGAGTTTGCCGGCCATCAACTGAGCCAGGGTGAGGATCCGTCTGCTACGCTGCGCGCGGTGCGCGAGTACACGCAGAAGATCCATCTGGGCGAAGCCAATGACAACAAGAAGCTGAAGAACGCTCAGATCCTGATGGAACACACAGCCTTCCGGCTGAACGAGATTCTGCATTCGGCCGCGCTCGACGATCGACCGCTGCTCGAATCGACGTTGAAGACGCTGAATCAGGTGCAAAACGAGCTTATGATTCAGGTGTTCCGTCACTGAACTTCATTTGGCCGCCCGCATAACAACACGCAGCCTGCGCGGAATGCTGCAAATCACCATTCCGCTTGCGGCTGCGTTTTTCTTTTTCGCATCGGCCGCGCACGCGCAGCGCTCGAAAGATCCGCTTACGCCGGACCAGGAGGAGCAGGTCCGGGCGGTAGCGGATCAACCTGATGAGCGCGTCAAGCTCTTCATCAAATTTATCGAGCAGCGGACGGACGCCATTCATCACGCCGTTGTGCGCCCGGCTACGCAGCATCCCGGCGTCGAGATTCACGATGCTCTCAACGAGTTCACCAGCCTGGTGGACGAGCTGCAGGACAACCTTGACGCCTACGATGAGTCGCACGACGATGTCCGCAAGTCGCTCAAGGTTCTGCTGGAGCACATCGCGAAATGGCGGACCGCTCTGCAGGAGCCGAAGGAATCGCCGGAGTATGAGTTCGGCCGCAAGAGCGCGACGGATGCCGTGGAGAACCTCACGCAATCGGCAAGCGAGCTGCTGAAGTCGCAGGAGGAGTATTTCAGCAAGCACAAGCCCGAGAAGGCAGCTCCGAAACCTCCTGAGTCATAGCGACCGTTGCGTCTTCGCCCTGACTGGTGCATCTATTTACCAGGAGAACCATGGAAGCCGCTCTACCTTTTCTCGAACGGCTGCTACTCGCTGCCGTTGGCATTTTTGCGCTGTACCAGTGCTTTCAGATTGCAGACCGCGGCCGTCTCGCGCGTCCGGCTGCTGCCTGGGCGGTACGCATGTGCCTCTTCGGCGTGGCCGGGCTTTGTTTCTTTACCGTTGCGCGGCTTCTCGGAACCAGATGAGATGGCCGGTCTGTATCCATCACGATGTCATGTGCATTCGCACAAAATGCTAGGCTGACCTTGTCGTGAGTCCCGAGCTGCAGCAGATTTTTTTGGACGAATACCGCGTTGTCCGCCCGCGCGCGCCTATGCCGTCCCTTCATGTGCGCTTTCGCCGCTTCACTACCCTCAACACAACCATCCGGCTGCGTGAAGGCTGCCTGCATGTCTCGCTCTCCGACATCCTGGAGGGCGCGCCGGAGCCGGTATTGCGCGCCATTGCACACATCCTGATCGCGAAGCTGTATCGCAAGCCGCTCGACGCGCGCCACACGCGGCGCTACCGGGTTTTCTCATCCAGCGAATCCGTCATGCGGCAGACGGAGCTGATCCGGCAGATGCGAGGCCGCAAAACCATCCTTGGCACCAAGGGCCAGTACTACGATCTGAACGAGGTCTTCGAAAGCCTGAACCAGCGCTTCTTCCACGGGTTGATGGGGCGCCCGCTGCTGACCTGGAGCAGCCACATGGCCCGCCGCAGCCTGGGCCACTATGACGCGGCGCACAACACCATCGTGGTCAGCCGCGTCTTTGATCGCCGCAATACGCCACGCTGCGCGGTTGAATATCTCCTCTACCACGAGATGCTGCACCTGAAGCATCCGGTCACGGTACGTGCTGGGCGGCGGTGCGTGCACTCCCGCGCATTTCAGGAGGACGAGCGCCGTTTTCCAGAACTCGAAGCGGCGAAGCGCTATCTGAAGCAGCTTTAAGTCTTCTCTCGTGGTGTATGTCGTATTTCATCCAGCCGCAGCCATGTCCTAGTTCCGTGTCATTCTCACCGAGCACCCCCCCTCCCGTTACCGGAGGCTGGCTTGTAACTCTTTTGCTTGCTATAGGATCGACGGCCTCCCGAGGGCCAAAATCGTCTTTCTAAATGGTTTATCGGTTTATTCTTCATTCCAAAGGACTTAGGAGCAGCAAATTAGCAGATTTCTCGCAAAATGAAAAAGCCACCATGGTAGGTGGCTTTGCCTCTGCTGGAGGCGTCTATTTCCAGTGTAGCGAATCGGAGCTAAATAAAGTGGCAGGAATTCGAAACTACTGTGGATACAGTTCCGAAACGGACCGTCAGGCCGGGGCTGCCACACGTGCCGCAGCATGGCGTCGCGCCCAGACGATCATCGCGATACCCACGATCATGGAGCCGATGCTCGCCACCTGCGCATTGCTCATGCCGAAATAAATCCGCGGGTTGATGCGGATGAACTCCACCAGAAATCGTGCCAGACCGGAGAGCACGAGGTAGTCTCCGGTGATTTCGCCTGTGGGCCGCTTGCCGCGCTTCCACAGAATGAACGCGATGATGAGCGCGGCGATCAATTCATAGATCGGCGTCGGATGCACATGCTGCGTCGTCGGCACAAGACCGTGGGGAAAGCTCATGCCCCACGGCAGGCTGGTCGGAATGCCGTAGTCGCCATCCCCAGAAGTCAGGCAGCCGATGCGGCCAACGCCATATCCCACGGCAGCCGCCGGAGCGGCCAGGTCCAGCATGCCGAGAGCGCCCGTCTTTGCCGCGCGTCCCTGCCACATCAGCGTGAGAATGCCGGCGATAAGGCCGCCGTACCAGGCGAAGCCGGCGCGGTCGAAGAGCATCCCTGCCGGATCGTGAAACAGGGCCGACGGATCTTCGAAGACGTGCCACAACTTGGCGCCGATGACACCGATGACCGTGACGAACGCGACGACGCTGATCGCGTCTGCTTCAACATGAAAACGCCGGAAATTGAGGTGAAGCACCCAGGCAGCGCAGACTGCGGCCAGCCATAACATGAGACCGAAGGTGCCGACGGTAAGCGGGCCAAGATGAATATATGGATACATGCGAGGGTTCTCTATGAGTATAGCGAGCCGTCGCTGGCAGAAGGCGCGGTCATGGGAGAAGATAGCGTATGGCCACCTCCGCTCACCGCGCGCTGTCACCGGTTGGCTTGCCTGTTCTGATCAGCCGTGACGCCATCCGAGACCGCATCGCCGAGCTCGGCGCGCAGATCGACCGGGACTTCGCCCATGAATCCGTCCTGCTGGTTGGTGTGCTCAAGGGCGCAGCTATCTTTCTCTCCGATCTCGCGCGCGCCATCAGCGTCCAGTGCACCTTCGATTTCGTCGCTGTCTCCAGCTACGGCAAAGGCTCGCGATCGAGCGGAGCGGTCAAGCTCATCAAGGATCTCGACCACCCGATCGAAGGACGCAACATCATTCTGGTCGAGGATATTCTTGACACTGGCCTTACGCTGTCCTTTCTCAAGCGGATGCTCATGCAGCACCAGCCGCGCTCATTGCGGGTGGCGGCGCTTCTCGACAAGCCGGAGCGACGCCTGGAGCCGATCCAGGCTGAGTACGTGGGGTTCAGCATCCCCAACCATTTCGTCATCGGATACGGGATGGACTACGCGGAGCGTTATCGCAATCTGCCGGACATCTGCATCTTTCCGCCAGATGCCGCCGATTGAAAAACGTCTGGCAACTCTGCTACACCTTCTGCGTCCATCAGGATGGGCTGGCCCGACCCAAGGGCCCCAGGCCGGAGAGTGGATGCGAACATGAGAGTGATGGAACCGAACACCGCGGACGAAGTTGTCACAGCAGCGCGCGGCACTTTTGATGCGGCTGCCTTTGCAACAAGAACACTGGAGACACCGGCCAGCCTGGCCGCCATTCTCGACCACACACTGCTGAAGCCGGAGGCGACGCGCGAGCAGGTGCTCGCTTTGTGCCGGGAGGCCGCAGAGCACCGCTTTGCCTGCGCGATGGTGAACCCAACATGGGTTCCGCTGGCGACGTCGATCCTCGGCGGGACCAGAGTACCGGTTGGGGTTGTCGTCGGGTTCCCGCTCGGCGCGAATCTTTCCACCACGAAGCGTGACGAGGCCCGGGAGATGGTCAAACTTGGCGCGCGCGAACTTGACATGGTCCTGAATATCGGCATGCTGAAGAGTGGTTTGTACGATCAGGTGGAGACGGACATCCGCTCGGTGGTTGAGGTGGGCCACGCCGCAGGCGCTCTGGTCAAAGTGATTCTGGAAACCTGCCTGCTCTCCATTCCCGAGAAGCTGCGCGCAGCCGAGATCGTCATCGCCGCCGGCGCGGATTTCCTGAAGACCAGCACCGGATTTTCCACGGGCGGAGCCACCGCGGCCGACGTGGCGCTGCTGCGAGGCATTGCCGGAGACTGCTGCGGCGTAAAGGCGTCCGGAGGTATCCGGACCCTGAGTGATGCCCGCATCATGCTCGAAGCCGGAGCCAGCCGTATCGGCGCCAGTGCGAGCGTGCGCATTCTTGAGGAACTGAATGCATCGCTCGCCATTGCGGCAACTGCGGCACCCGTCTAAACAACCTCTGGGCACCCTCTATGCAACCTCCGCGGGCCCTGTCGCCGCTGTCCGCTGCGCTATGATGACTCGATTGCCCGCCCTGTTCTGGGGCGTCAGGTGATGGAGCGCTTTGTGAAGGATGACGGCCAGCAGGATCGGCCACGTGACCGGTCTGGGGAAAGTTTCGAAGGCGACTACCGCCCCGCCAACGAGGGCGTCACCGCACGTGTGCCGGCACGCACGGAGCCGATCCAGCTCGCATTTCTCATGCGGCTGGCAAACGCGCTTAACGCCACGCTGGACCTGCAGACCATCATGCAGCAGACGGCCGAGCTGGTGCGCGCGGTCCTCGATTTCCGCATCTTCGCCATCCTGCTGCTGAACGACCGCACGAACGATCTGCGGATGCGCTACCAGATCGGCCATACGCCGGAGACGGAGCGCCGCCGCTTCCGCATCGGCGAAGGCATCATTGGCGAGGCCGCCTCCCGCAAAGAGCCTGTGCTGGTGAACGACGTACGCAGCGCGGAGAACTATGTCTCCGCGAACGACGCTGTGCGCTCCGAACTGGCGGTGCCGCTCATCGTGAAGGGCCGCGTCATCGGTGTGATCGACATCGAGAGCGAGGAGGTCGGCTACTTCCAGGAAGAGCAGCTCCAACTGCTGGAGCTGACCGCGTCGCGTGTTGCCGTAGCGATCGAGAACGCGCGGCTCTACACGCGGGTCTCCCGCCAGGCGCAGACACTTGCGGTGCTCACCGAAATCTCCCGCGACATCAGCTCCATCCTCGATCTGGATGAGCTGCTGGAGCGCATCGGACAACTGCTCCGGCGGCTGATCGATTATCAGATGTTCTCCATTCTGTTGCTCAATGAGCGCGATCAGATGCTGGAGACGCAGTTTGCCGTCCGCTTCGGCGAGCGATACGTGCCGCTGGAACGTGTGCCGCGCGGACGCGGCCTGGTGGGCATGGCGATGAAGACGCATGCGCCTGTGTACTCGCCGGATGTGCGCCGCGACCAGCGCTATCACATGGTCAATCCGCTGACGCGATCGGAGCTGGCGGTGCCGCTGATCTACAAGAAGAAGGTGATCGGCGTGCTCGACCTGGAGCACACCCGCGCCAACTACTTCAACGAGGACCATCAGCGCATCATCGTGACGCTGGCGGCGCAGATCGCCATCGCCATTGAGAACGCGCGACTCTACCAGCGCGTCGCGCAGCAGGAGCAGCGGCTGGAACACGATCTGGAGATGGCTCGCGAAGTGCAGCTTCGTCTGCTGCCGCAGTCGCTTCCGAAGCTGCACGCCGCCGAATTTGCCGCGCGATTCCTGCCGGCGCGCACTATCGGCGGCGATATGTACGACTTTCTTCCCTACAGCAGTCGCCGCACCGGGATCGCGCTGGGCGATGCCAGCGGCAAGGCCGCCCCGGCCGCGCTTTACGCCGCTTTGGTCAGCGGCATCATGCGCGCTGCTGCGCCGCGAGCGCTGCATCCGGAAGAGATGCTGCGCCTGCTGAACGATTCCCTGCAAGAGCGCCGCGTGGACGCGCAGTACGTCACTATGGTCTATGCGGTGTGGAACGACGAGGACCAGACGCTGGAGATCTCAAACGCCGGCGCGGTGCAGCCGCTGATCTCCCGTAACGGCGAGGTCGAGACGATCCATGCGGAGGGCTTTCCGCTCGGCTTGTTCCCGGATGTTTCCTACGAGCAGTTCACGCTGTCGCTGCGCCCCGGCGATTCCGTTGTCTTCTTCAGCGATGGCCTCGCCGACGCGCAGAATCCGGACGGCGAGATGTTCGGAACCGAGCAGCTCTGCGAGCTGGTGCAACGGAATGCCTCGCTTGGCGCGAATGAGCTTGCCGACCTTGTCATGGATGCGATCAGCAATTTCCAGGCGGGCGCCGAGCACTTCGACGACGAGACCCTGATTGTGCTGCGCGTGAACGACGCTGTGGGCTGTCTCCACGTCGTAGTCATTCCGGGTGAAGCGAAGGACCTGGGGTTCGTCAACTCACCCTGGAATCTCGATGCGAGCGACCGAAGAAAGCGAGCCCAAGCCACTCGCGCCGCAGGCGCATTTGCCCGGACGGCCAGTCCCGCCACCGGCGCATCGCCCGCGTGGTCAGCACCGTTGTACCCTGAAGAGAACCCTCTGGATCGGAGCCTTTTCGCTTGCCTCTTGCAACAGCGACCCGCGTCATTGCGCCAGCCCGCAACCTGCTTGGCAGCCTGCGTCTGCCCGGCGATAAGAGCATCTCGCACCGCTACGCACTGCTCGGCGGTCTGGCCCACGGCACTACGCATCTGGAAAATTTTTCGACCGGCGCGGACCCGGCGAGCAGTCTGGGCTGTGTTGCCGCGCTCGGTGCGAAGGTGCAGCGCGATGGCGCAAGCGTGACCATCGAGGGCTGTGGCGGCAGATTCCAGCCAGCCGGCGCGCCGCTCGATTGCGGCAACTCCGGCTCGACCATGCGCATGCTTGCCGGCCTGCTTGCCGCGCAGAAAGGCAGCTTCACGCTGATCGGCGATGCCTCGCTGAGCCGCCGTCCCATGGAGCGCATTCGCAGGCCGCTCGAAGCCATGGGTGCGCGCATCGCGTTAACCGATGGGCGCGCTCCTCTCATCATCGAAGGCCGGCCCCTGAAGGCGATCGACTACACGACGCCTGTGCCTAGCGCGCAGGTGAAGACGGCTGTGCTCTTTGCCGGTCTGAATGCCGAGGGCACCACGACTGTCCGCGAATCCGTGCGCACCCGCGACCACGGCGAGATTGCGCTCGAAGCCTTCGGCGTGACACTTATGCGCAAGCAGGAGGCGGTGAGCATTGCCGGCGGGCAGCATCTGCAGGGCGTCGATGCCGTGATCCCGGGCGACATCTCCTCGGCTGCGTTTTTCCTCTGCGCCGCGGCGCTCTTCCCCGACTCCGGCCTGCTGCTGGACAACCTGGGGCTGAACCCGACGCGGGCTACGCTGCTGGATGTGCTGGCCACGCTGGGCGCGAAGACATCGGTGCTGAATCTCGAGCAGCGCAACGGGGAGCTCGCCGGGACGGTGCAGTTGATCGCTCCGAAAGATGGCTTGAGCGGCGCTACTATCTCGGGCGCGCTGGCCGCGCAGCTTATCGATGAGCTGCCGGTGCTCGCCGCCATTGCGCCCTATACGCGGAACGGTATCCGCATCCGCGATGCAAAGGAATTGCGCGTGAAGGAGTCAGACCGGATCGCGCTGGTGGCGGAGAATCTGCGCCGCATGGGCGCGGAGGTGACTGAGGTGGAAGACGGGATGGATGTCCCGGGCGGCCAGGCGCTGCATGGCGCTGAGATCGATTCCGGCGACGACCATCGCATCGCCATGGCATTTTCCGTAGCCGCACTTCGCGCGAGCGGCGAATCGACGATTCACGGCGCCGAATCGGCAGACATCTCATTCCCGGAGTTCTTCAGTCTGCTCGATCAGGTCGCCGTGCGTTAGAGGCCGCTATGCACATCGTGCACAAAACCGAGCTGCCACTGGTTGGCATGTCTCATGAGTTTGTCGGGAGGGAGCAGGGCCGGACGGGCATCTCGTTCTTCCTGGTGAGCACAAGCAAGCCGGGGCAGCGGGTTCGCCTCCACAAGCATGATTATGACGAGGTCGTGCACGTCCTTGAGGGCCAGTCCACGTGGACGATTGGCGGACAGCGGGTGATTGCCACGGCAGGCGATACGGTTGTGGTGCACGCCGGCGAGCCGCACGGTTTTATGAACAGCGGTGAGGGGCAGTTGCGTCAGATCGACATTCACCTGCACCCCACGTTTGAGACTACCTGGCTGGAAGACTGATACTTCCTACTGCTGCGGCGGTGGTTGTTGCTGCTGTTGCTGAGGTTGTTGCGGCGCCGTCGGAGGCAGCGGTGCAGGCCGCTGAACCGGCGGAGTATGCAACTGCTGCTGCTGCGAAGGCAGCGGCGCCGCGGGTGCGTTTGGTGCGGGCTCGAGCCCCGGGATGTTGACCTGCTGCGTCACCGTGCCGGAGACGCCATCGCCGATGCTGATGTTGTACTTCTGCAGCGTGTTGGCGAGAGTCTGTTCGAGCGAAGCCCGGTCCTTCGCATAGGTCGCCATCGCGGAGGTCACAGTGTTCTCCGCCGCTGCGAGGCTGCGCTCCTGCTGCAGCACCAGCGCGGTGGTGGAAGCGCCGTACTTAAACTTCTTCTTCTCCGCATCGAGCGCCTGGCTGTTGTACTCGCGTGTGGCAGTGGCGGCCTGCACCGCGGCGCGATCGTTGGTCAACGCGTACTGCGCGTTGATGACGCCGATGCGGATCTGCGTATAAAGCTGCTGCAGCTTGAGCTGGTCCTGGCGGAATTCAAGCAGGGACCGCTCGTGCAAAGCCTGTGCAGGGCGATTCCGCAATGGAATTGTGACGTTGACGCCTACGCCACGGTCCGGCGTATTCCCGTTAAACATACCCGTGAAGACATTCCCGTAATTCCCAGGGGTGATCGCGCAACCTTCCGGGCCGTTCTCCGTAGGACTGCAGGCCGGATTCGCTGCGCCACCCAATGCGGTCGATCCGTAGAATCCATACAGATCGACCGTGGGCAGCAGTCCATTCTTCACGCCTTTCAGCGTGATGCGATCGTTCTTCAGGTTCAGAACAGCCTGTTCGAGCTCCGGCCGGTTCTGGTCAGCCTCTTTCACCAGGTCTTCCACGGCCGCGGTTTCTTCGGGCATTTCGACCAGGGAGACGCGATCCGTCGGAATCACCGGAGCTTGCGATAGACCCGGGTCGTCAAGGTTTCGTGCGATAGCCTGCTTGATAATCAGTTGCTGAAATTCCAAAGTGGACTGCGCTGAAATGAGCGTCTGCTTGTCTTGCGCAACTTGATTATCAGCGTTCATAACATCCAGGGGGGCCAGCGTTCCGATCTGCAGTTGCTTGCGATTATCGGACGCGACCTGAGTGGACTGATCCAAAGCGCGCTGCGCTGACTGAACGCTTTCATACGCGCTCACCAGGTTCCAATAAATGTTCTCTACCTGGTTGATGGTGTAAAGCAGCTGCTGACGGAATGCCGAATCCGTGATCCGCCGGTTGTTGATTGCCTGTGCGATGAAGCGGGTATTCACTCCGATGCCAAAGCCATTGAGGAGATGTTGTGTAATCGTTGCCTTGAAATTGGAGAAGAGTTCAGGGCTGTAGCCGCTGCGGAAGCTGTTCGTGGTAACACGCGAATTCTGAAAGCCGACGGCGAGCGTTGTTCCCGTGCGATAGCCCTGCTGATACTGGAAGTTATACGAGTTGGTGTTCTGAATCAGGGTCGGGGCGCCGGTGATGAACTGGTTCGGCTCTGGCGTGGTGGCGCGCTCGAACTGGACAGTTCCGCTCAACAGCGGATCGGAGATAGTTGGCGCAGGACCTTGCCCGTTGGCCGTCAACACCAGGCCGCTTGCGCCAGCACCGGCACCTGAAGCGCCTGCCGATGTGCCTCCGGGACCGCCTCCGGCTGTGATGGTGGTGCTGTTCCCGCTTTCCGTTCCCGTCACCAGGCCAGCCGGAGACCCCAGCAGTGATGCACCGGCACGGGAGCGCACGATGTCCGTGTCGGAGATATTGAGGTTATAGCGGGCGATCGCAATATCGAAGTTGTTCTCCAGGGCAAGCATGACGGCGTCGCTCAGGCTCAAGTAGATCTTGCCGCTCTTCAGCAGATCTGTAAGCCGTGGAGAATTGAAGACGCTGGGAGTGTCGATCGAAGTCCCGAGATAGGGTGCAATCGGATTCGGGAAGTGCGAGGGAGTGTCCTGGAAATCGCGCCCGGGCGGCCGCATATACAACGGCAGAGTCGCGTTGGGCGCAGGCTCACTGGGCAGACCCGAGGTGGCTGAACCCGGATTGATTTGCTGCTGATTGCTCTGCTGCTGGGCTTCGGCAACCGGCGCGAACGTGGAGAGCATGGTCGCGGCAATCGCCGCCCATCCTGCCAGCCGCCGTGCGGTCCATCCCGAACCGCTCTCCAGATCGCTACTCACTCGGCCTGCTTCATGCTGCTTCAAAGAGTTCATTCGCCCCCATCCAATCCAAATGCCACGTCCACGTAAAGACGGCGCAAACCGCTCCCAGGACTCCGCCAGGAGCCGCCACCCGTCAGGCAAACCTGCCTCGATGTCAAAGCTTGTGGACCATGCGATCGGCTGTAACTGCTGGTAGTGCTTACGTTCGAGCGCCGCTGCTCGTTCCCTCAAAAATCGCCTGCGCGTATGCAGAACATCGTTCGCGAGCGGCAGCAAAAGTATATCCCAGCAGGGCCGGGGCCCTACGCTATGCTCAGGCTGTGTATGGAGTTGTCCCCGTCATACGTAACTTCGCACGAAGGCTGGCAGATGTGGAAGCTCGTGCTCGCGTACGACGGCACGGACTTTCACGGCTGGCAGGTGCAGCCCGGTCTGACGACCGTTCAGGGTGAGCTGGCGGCGGCGATCGAGCGCATATTCGGCGAGCGAACGCTGCCTCAGGGCTCCGGCCGGACCGACGCCGGGGTACACGCGCTGGCGCAGGTCGCGTCGGTTGCGCTGGAGTCGCGGATTCCGCCGGCGAATCTGCGGCGCGCGCTGAACCGCACGCTACCCGCCTCCATCCGCGTTCTGGAAGCGGCACACGCACCGCATGGATTCCATGCGCGCCATTCCGCCCTCTCCAAGCAATACGAGTACCGCATCTATCGCGGGGAGATCTGCCCTCCGCACCTGGCGCGTTATGTCTTTGCCATGCCGCAGCCGCTCAATCTCGCGGCTATGCAGCAGGCCGCCGCACTGGTGCTGGGCAGGCACGATTTCTCCTCCTTCGCCGCATTTGACCCCGATCGCGCCGCGCGCATGGCAACGAATCCGGAGATCGACAATGTCCGCACCCTCACGCACTCCGGCTGGCATGAGGATGGCGATTTGCTCATCTATACGGTGCGCGGTAACGGGTTCCTTCACCACATGGTGCGCAATCTTGCCGGCACATTTCTGGAAGTCGGGCGTGGACGCCGCAGCGCCGCCGACCTTCCTGAGTTACTCGCGTGTTGCAACCGCATGGCTGCGGGAGCGACAGCGCCTGCGCGCGGCCTGTTCCTGCACTCCGTCACCTACCCGGAGAGCGGTGCTACGCTTGGCTAGGCGCAGCCCCATGCAGTCCTTTCTTTCCCTCAATCCGCTCGGCCAGGTTCCTCAGCTTGCCGCCCAGCGGCGCGTGCACCAGGCCTTTCGCTGGCTTCATCTGCATGACGGATTGCTCATGGATTGGCAGCGCACGCTGGTTGGCATTCCGGCACCGCCATTCGGCGAGGCCGGGCGCGCCGCGTGGCTGCTGGAACAATTCCGATCACTGGGTCTTGCCGAAACAAGCATCGATGACGAGGGCAACGTGCTTGGCCTGCTCGCCGCGCCGGATCCAAAGGTCCAGAACAAGCGTGCCGTCGTGCTCTCCGCGCACATCGACACCGTTTTCCCCGCCGGAACGGAGCTTGCTCCGCAGGCAAAAGGCACGCGCCTTGTCGCACCGGGCGCCTGCGACAACGCGGCAGGAGTGACCGGGCTGCTCGCCATCGCCGCCGCGCTGATCGACGCCTCCATCACGCTTCCCTGCCCGGTGCTCTTCGTCGGCAATGTAGGTGAGGAGGGTGAAGGCGATCTTCGCGGCATGCGTCATCTCTATCAACGCTCGGCCTGGGGGGACCGTATCGCGGCACATATTGTGCTCGACGGCGCGGGACACGAGGTCGCCGTGACAGAGGCGCTGGGCAGCCGGCGGTTTCTGGCCTCGGTGACAGGCCCAGGCGGCCACTCCTGGACGGACTCCGGCGTGCCCAACCCAATCGTCATTCTCAGCCGGGCCATCGCTGCCCTCGCGCAAACTGGTCACGCGCACGAAACGCGTACTACGCTGAATGTTGGCACCATTGAAGGCGGCAGCTCCGTCAACGCAATTCCCGAGCACGCCAGCGCGCGCTTCGATCTCCGCTCCACTTCGGCCGAGGAGCTGGTGTGCCTGGAAGTCGAATTGCATCGGGCCATAGAAGACGCTGTGCTGGCCGCAAATGCGGCAGCAGCAGCGCTGCGCAAGCGCCGTCCGAATGCGCAAGCTTCCTTTGCGATCGAGCGTATCGGTGACCGGCCCGCCGGCCGTCTGGCGGCCACAGCCAATGGCGCGGCGCTGTACGATGATCTGCTCGCGGTTGACCGCCACCTCAGTATCCGCACCGAGCCGCGCATCGCTTCCACGGACGCGAATATTCCTCTCTCGCTCGGGATTGCCGCAATCAGCATTGGCGCCGGCGGCGACGGCGGAGGCATCCACACCAGCAACGAATGGTACGACGCCGCACACCGCGAGCTGGCGCTGAAGCGCATCCTGCTGTTGCTGATGCTGACTGCAGAGCGCTGCTGAATTCATCGCTCGCAGGCAACGTAGACGGGACGGGCGGTCCCCTATACTCCGAGCTATGCGCTGCCTGCTTGCCACCACTGCACTTCTTGCTGTCACGATGCCGCTCACGGCTCAATCCGCCGCGCCGGACACCATCTACTATCACGGCCACATTTTGACCGGCGTTGGGCTCGGCGAGGGCAAGTTTGATTTCGTGAGTGCGATTGCCATGCGCGACGGAATCATCACCGACACTGGCAGGGATGAGGAGCTGCTGAAGGTGAAAGGGGCAAACACGCGTCTCGTCAACCTGAATGACGCATTCGTGATGCCCGGCTTCAACGATGCGCACACGCATCTGGGGGATGCGGGCCGTCTTCAGCTCTCTGTCGATCTCACCGGGTGCAAATCGCTGCAGGAGATGCTCGACTGGATCGAGCGCGCGGCCAAGGCTGCGTCTGCCGGCAAATGGCTGCAGGGCGGCGGATGGGACCACACGCTATGGCCCGAGAAGATTCTGCCTACGCGGCAGCAGCTTGACGCAGTAACGCATGGCCATCCGGCGATCTTTGAACGCGTGGACGGCCATATCGCGATCGCGAATACTGCTGCCCTTCAGGCGGCGGATATTACGCGGACAACGCCCGATCCACAGGGCGGCAAGTTTGATCACGACGCACAAGGCGAGCTCACCGGCATCGTGCGTGAAGACCCGGCGATGGAGATGGTCTTCAAAGTGATCCCGCCGCCGACGCCGGCCGAACGCAAACGCGCGCTGTCGCTAGCGCTCTCCGACGCATCAATCCATGGCATCACCAGCGCGCAGGACTACTCCGAGTGGGACGACTTCCTGGTGATGGAGCAGTTGGAGCGCGAAGATCACCTGCCGGTGCGCATCTCAGAATGGCTGACCTTTGCTGATTCGGTCGAGACGTTGAAAGAACATCGCGCGCATCATCCGGCGGACGATCACATGCTGCACACAGGCATGCTAAAGGGCTTTATGGATGGCTCGCTTGGCTCGCGCACCGCGGCGCTCAACGCACCGTACAGCGATGATCCCGGGAACCGTGGTATCCCGCGCTTCGACCAGGCGAAGCTGGATGCAATGACCAAGGAGCGCGCTGCCGCACAATTCCAGATAGGCTTTCATGCGATCGGAGACCGCGCGGTAGAAATGGCGCTCGATGCTTTCGCGACAGAGAAAAACCACGTGTGCCGGACCGGGGTTGACGGGAAGGTGATGAGCAGCAATCCGTGCATCCCGCGGCCGCGCATTGAGCACTCACAGGTCCTCGACGCCCCCGATTTCGCACGTTACAAGGAGCTTGGCGTCATCGCATCCATGCAGCCGAATCACCTGCTTACCGACATGGCGTGGGCGGAGCAGCGACTTGGCCATGATCGCGCGCGCTACTCCTATGCGTGGAAGAGCTTCCTGGATCACGGCGTGCCGCTTGCCTTCGGTACCGACTATCCGGTCGAGCCCATCACGCCCTTCCGCGGCGTCTACGCCGCGATCACGCGGGAGAACGAAGCGGGCACACAGAGCTACTTTCCGGAAGAGAAGCTGACCATCGCGCAGGCGCTCTACGCCTACACACAGGGCTCGGCTTACGCAGAATTCAGTGAAAGTTACAAAGGGATGTTAAAGCCGGGCATGGTTGCGGACTTCGTCGTACTCGATCGCGATATCACGAAGATCGCGCCGCACGACATCCTCGGCACCAAGGTGCTGCGCACCGTCGTGGCCGGCCATCCAACGTATTTCGCGAATGTGGTCACGCGCTAGATGAGCGCGAAGCACACGCGCAGCGCCTCCCTGCTGCTGATCGTCACAGCCGCCATCTGGGGCTCCACGTTTGTGCTGGTGAAGGACGCTCTGCACGACGCCTCTCCACTGCTCTTCAACCTGCTGCGCATGATCGTCGCGACGGTTGTTCTTGCGGCGATCTACCATCGCGATTTGCGCCGTCTCAAACCAAGCTATCTTGCCGGGGGCGCCCTGGTGGGTCTCTGCCTGGCTGCGGGCTACAGCTTCCAGACCGCGGGTCTGGCTCGCACCACGCCGGCCAAATCCGCATTCATCACCGGGCTTATCGTCGTGATCGTGCCGCTGCTCTGTGCCATCCCTCTGCTGCGTTCCGCGACCATGCACCGTCCGGGCATGCCGGCGTTCAGCGGCGCCATCATGGCCTTTGGCGGCATTCTGCTGCTCACTACGCCTCCCCACACACCCTGGGCTTCTTTGCTGCGCAGCATCAATCCCGGCGACCTGCTTACGCTGGTCTGCGCGCTCGGCTTTGCCCTGCACGTGGTCGCACTGGCGCATGTTTCACCGCGCCTGCCGCTGGGCGCGCTCGCCGTGCTGCAACTCGCCTTCTGCACCCTGATCATGGCTGTCGCGCTTCCCGTCTTCGAGCGGCCACGGCTTGATTTGTCACCGCGGCTGGTTACAGCCCTGCTCATCACTGGCGTAGTCGCCACTGCTGTGGCATTTACGGTGCAATCCTGGGCGCAGCAGCGTCTTTCCGCGACGCGCACCGCCCTGATTCTGGCGCTCGAACCCGTTTTTGCCTTTATGACATCCTTCCTGTTTTACGGAGAGCGACTTTCTGCCCGCGCTTCTGTCGGTGCTTTATTGATCCTGGGCGGAATCGCCTTTACAGAGCTGCTCCCAGCAGGAACGCGCGCCACAGCGCATGAAGCTCCGGTTGCCTGAGAGCAGCAATCATCTTGAATCCCAGATAAAACCGAATTTCCCGTGCGGCGTCTAAGAAAGCAGCGGTGCCTGGATAGACGACCGTCCGTAGCATCTATACTGAATTGTCAAGGCAATTCCACCACCCCGGCATATTCGCCGCGACGCGACAGCTATCGCGATATCTCACTGAGGTTAGACCTGCATATGAACTCTTTTCTGAGACGGATCAAGCTCAACCGTCTGGCTCCGACGTTTGTTGTACTGTCCACTCTTTCCGCCGGCATCCTCATTGGCTCGGTAGCCGTCCACGGCGTGAAAGGCAGCGAGAACCAGGTCAACAGTTCCGACGCCACACCGCTAAAAATTCCCGATCCCGTGCACCTGGGCACAGAATTCACAAAGATAGCCGACCAGGTTGGTCCGGCGGTCGTGAACATCTACACAGAGCAGTTGCCCAAGGAACACCGCGTGCAGCGCCATCGCGGAATGCCGATGCAGCCGAATGCGCCCGACGATCAACAGGGCCCTGGCGATGACGATCAGCAACAGGGTCCAGACAACAATTTTCAAGACTTTTTTAATCGCTTCTTCGGCGGCCCCGGCGGGCAGGGACCAGATGATGGCGGCGGTATGGGTGGCGGCATCCGTGAATCGCTCGGCTCCGGCTTCATCGTCGACGCGCGCGGCTACATCATCACCAACAATCACGTGGTGGAAAAAGCCGACAAAATCTACGTGAAGCTCGCGACGGATCCGGAGAACCCGACCGATCATGGCCGTCCGGCCAAGGTTGTGGGCGTCGATCCAGACACCGACATCGCGGTCATCAAGATTGATGCGCCGAGCTCGCTTCCCACGGTGAAGATGGGCAATTCCGACAGCACGCAGGTCGGTGAGTGGGTGGTCGCCATCGGTGAGCCATTCGAACTCTCGAAGACGGTCACTGCCGGCATCATCTCGGCCAAGAACCGCACGCTTCCGGGGGGATATAAGACTCAGTTCCAACACTTCATCCAGACCGATGCGGCGATCAATCCCGGCAACTCCGGCGGGCCGCTCATCAACATGGATGGCCAGGTCATTGGCGTGAACACGGCCATCTACACGCAGTCTGCCGGCTATATGGGTATTGGATTCGCGATGCCATCCAACATCGTCATCCAGACCTACAACGATCTCATCGGACCGGAGCACAAGGTTGTCCGCGGCTCGATCGGCATCTCCTTCCAGCAGGATCTGCCGGCGGCCGTGGGACGCGTCTACGGCTTCAAGTCTGGTGTGCTGATCAGTGCGGTCGGCAAGGGTGGTCCGGCAGAGCAAGCTGGTCTCAAAGTGGGTGACATCATCACCTCCGTCGACGGCAAACCAATCAAGAACGGCGACGAACTGGTGGACATCATCACAGCCAAGCATCCTGGAAGCACTGTGAAGATAGGCTATCTGCGCAACGGGCAGCAGCAGACCGCCACAGTTGGCATTGCAGATCGCAACAAGACCGTCAGTGCGCTCAACGGCCCGGACAATAACGGACCGAACGAAAACGGACCGGGCGGTGAAGAGGAATCGGGTCCCGACAAGCTGGGCATCACAGCCGTTAACATACCGCAGCAATTCGCCAGCAAGGGTGTCCACGGAGTGCTGATCCAGCAGGTGAAACCTGGCTCGTTTGCCGACGAGATCGGTCTCTCCTCCGGCGTTGTGATCAACAAAATCAACAACACGGACATCAACAACAAGACTGATTACAACAATGCGGTCTCTGCACTGAAGAGCAAACAAGATGTTGTGGTCAGCATCGTCGATCCGCGGCAACCGAACGGCAACTTCTTCCGCGGTGGAACACTGCCCTAAAAAGGGTTCATGTGCTTCACGTGAAACACCATCAGTAACCCGTTTGTGTTACCCAAATAGACCGGCACCCACAACTTTCGTGGGTGCCGATCTATGTTGGGTTGCAATCTCATGAATATGCCGATAGTCTCACCAGAACGCGATCTTCCTACCCCCGGACGAGGAACCCGCATGATTCGTTTTTCTGCCGGCTCGACGTTGGCCCTTACCCTGGCACTCATCGCGGGACCCGCCTTCGCAGCCACTTCTCATCACGCCTCCAAGAGCAGCACTGTGCGGCGTGTCGGTCATCGCATCCGTCATCGGATGGCGCACCCGATGGGCCAGCGCGGCATCGCGCCCGAGCGGGCTACCGAGATCCAGAATGCGCTGATTCACGCAAATTACCTGACCGGCACACCCAGTGGCCAGTGGGACTCCCAGACGGAAACCGCCATGCAGAAGTACCAGGCGGATCATGGCTGGCAGACCAAGCTGACGCCGGATTCGCGCGCGCTGATCGCGCTCGGCCTTGGCCCCAGCACCGCAAGCAGCCAGCCGCTACCGGCGAACACCTACCGGATTCCCGCTGCTGATTCCGCCGAAGCTGGAACGCTCGCCTCCGTGCACTCGATCTCCCAGTAAGGCGAAAACGCACTACATCGAAAGGCCCGCTCAGCGGGCCTTTTCCTTTGCTTTCAGGAGCAGCTTTCCTGGAGCATCCCTACACTTCGAACTGCAACTGATCTTCAATCGTCTCCCGCCGGCGCGCCAGCTTCGTCTTCTTTCCGTCCACCAGCACCTCGGCGGCGCGGCCGCGCGAATTGTAGTTCGACGCAATCGACATTGCGTACGCACCGGCATCCAGCAATGCGATCAGCGCGCCCGGCTGCACATCGGCCATGGCGCGATCGCGCGCGAAGAAGTCCCCTGTCTCGCATACCGGCCCGACGACGTCCATCATCGAGTTCTGGGATGCGTTGGCCGGCTGCTCGACCGGAACGATCTCGTGATGCGCGCCGTACAGCGCCGGCCGGATCAGATCGTTCATTCCCGCATCCGTGATCAGAAATTCCTTTGCGCCATTGCGCTTGCGGTAGAGCACGCGCGCCACCAGCGCGCCCGCCTGCGCCACCAGGAAGCGCCCCGGCTCAAGCAGCAGTTTTACCCGCAGCCCGCGCAGTCCTTCGGCCAGCGCCGCTGCATATTCGGAGACCTCTTTCTCGGCGTCGAATTCCTCGGCTCCGAGCTGCGCCGTGTAGTCGATGCCCAAGCCGCCACCCGCATCCACGGAGCGAATTCGTAGACCGTCTGCGGTCAGCTCTTCCACCAGGCCTCGCACGCGGGCCAGCGCGGCGCCAAAGGGCGCAGCGCTGCGAATCTGCGAGCCGATGTGCACACTCACACCCTCGGGCGAGAGCCATTTGCTCTTCGCGGCGCGGGCGTACACTTCGCGCGCGCGACTGATATCGATGCCGAACTTGTGCTCGCGCAGTCCGGTTGAGATATACGGATGCGTCTCCGCGAAGACATCCGGGTTCACCCGCAGCGCGATCCGCGCGAGCTTGCGCAACTTCGCCGCCCGCTCGGCCAGCAGGTCCAGCTCCTGCTCGCTCTCCACGTTGAACAGCAGGATGTCCGCGCGCAGCGCCAGATCCATTTCTTCCACCGTCTTCCCGACTCCGGAAAAGACGGTGCGCTTCACCGCGCGCTTGTCGGCCCGCCGCACCCGCTCCAACTCGCCTCCGGAGACGATATCGAAGCCTGCGCCCTCGCGCGCAATCATGCGCAACAGTGACAGGTTCGAATTCGCCTTCACCGCGTAGCAGATCAGATGTTCCTGCCGGGCAAAGTGTTTGCGGAAAAGCGCAAGCCGCTCGCGCACTTGCGAAGCACTGTAGCAATAGAGCGGCGTGCCGTATCGTTCAGCCAGCTTCTCCAGCGGGACGGCGTCGCACGCAAGCTGACCATCCGCGTTGTAGCGGAAGGGCCGCGCCGCAATATCTTTCGATCTCTTCCTTGATCTAGGTGGCAAGAGAGTTTCCTCGTGCGAACAAAAACATGCTCCCATCTTTTCACACGCGGGAAACTTTGCATTCGACAGTCAGTGGGTGGGAAGCTCGTCGACGAAGCGACGCAGCAGCGCGCCTACCAGGCTTGGCTGTTCATAGGGCGCGTAGTGCCCCATCTCCTGCAGCAAATAGAAGCTTGAATTGGGGACGGTATTCGCTAGCTCGCGCATCTCCGCCGGAGTGGAGCCGCGATCGAGCGCCGCCGCCAGGACAGCCGTCGGCACGTTTATGGTTGCGGCGGCCGAGCGCGAATCCGGCCGCGCAGCCAGTGCACGCTGTACCGCAATCGCTGACGCGGCGGACATGCGCTCCATCATGGTGCGCAATCGATGCAAGATGTCCGGATCGCGCTCTTTGGCCGGCGCACCGACCAGCGTGTCCAGCATCGCCTCGAAGAACGGGCCTGTGCCGCGCTGCGCAATCCCTGCAATGGTCTGCTCTCGGGCACGCCGCGCCTCTTCCGTGTCGGCGTGCGGCTTGGCGCTGCAAATGGCGAGGGCGCGCATGCGTTCCGGCGCCTGCCTCCATAGCTCGTACAGCAGATAGCCGCCTATCGAACAGCCGCAGAAGATCGCCCGATCGATAGAAAGCGCATCCAGCAGGCGAAGCATGGCGCGCGCCATAGTCTGCATGCTCGCCGTCTCGCCGCCCAATGGCGAGAGCCCGTGACCAGGCAGATCGGGCAGGATGACACGGTAGTCCGGCTCGAACAGAGCCGTCACCGGCTGCCAAAAGCAATGATCGACAGGCGTGGGGTGCAGAAAAACGACGCACGGCCCGTTGCCGTGATCCTCGTGATGAAGGAGCTCGCTCATCCTGCGATAAAGTTTCAGCTCTATCCGGCAGCTATGCCTGAGGGTTTGCCGGGGGAGGATAGGTGGCTGCAGCCTGCAGCAGCAAAGGCTCTTCCGGCGCGGCGACCCAGAGCACTACATAGAGGATCAGTCCGATGCCGCTGAAGCACGCCAGCAGTACAAAGATGACGCGCACCAGCGTGGGGTCCCAACCGTATGTCAGTGCCACTCCCTGGCACACGCCGGCAATCATGCGGCCAACCCGTGGACGCACGAGGCGACGCTGCGCACCGGATGGCGGCGGCACACTCTGCGCTCCGCTGAAAGCACCGCCCACCGCGTGCCCGCAATTCGGACAATGCCGCGCGTCGGTCGCTATTGGTTTGCCGCAACTGCTGCAGTAGTACGCCATCGCCTCTCCCCCGCATAGGAAATGGAATTATTAAGCCTTACTCGAAAGGACGCAAATGCAAGGCCCGAAGTTCCAGAAAGTCGCGCCATTTATTTCCCAGACCATCAGCCCTTGTACGGCGTCTTCAGATAGCGCCGCGCATCCGAGGCTTGTGCACTATCCCCGAGCGCCAACACATCACGATACGCCGCTTCGGCCTGTTCGCGCTTGCCCAATACGTCGTACTCCATGCCCGCACCAAGCTGGGCGCGCCGCTTCAAATCGGGGCTGACAGTCGGCTGCACCAGGACGTGCTCGAAAGCATCCGCGGAGCCGGCCGCGTCCCTCTGTCCGCGCAGCGTATCTGCCAGACCATACCATGCCAACTGCAAGTGCGCGTTCGTAAAGTATCCCGTGGACTCGGCCTGGTGCAGCAACGAACGGTAGATCGCGATCGCCTCGTGCGCCCGGCCGGCGTCCTTCTGCAGGTTCGCCGACTCAAGCCAGAACAGGAAATTGTGCGGGTACTGCTTTTTCAGGGACTCGTTCCACTGCGCGGCTTCGTCGTATTTCGCCTCGCGGCGCAGAAACAAAGCCAGCGCGGTTCGCGCCTCCACCGACGTGGTCACACCATGCTCGCCATCATCCCGCAGGAGGGCCAACCCTTTGTCTTTGCTGCCATGAATGCCGGCGACGCCGGCCATCAGCTTGATGGGGAGAGGCAGTGATCCGATTACGTACTGATGCACGCCTATTACCAGCTCCGCATCTACGTAGTCCGGATCGAGGTCGAGCACCTTGTCATCGTCTGCACGCGCCTGCAGAGCTAGCCGAAGGGCCGAGATGAACGAGCGCTGCACCAGCCCCATGTAGGTCGCGCGCAGGCTCTTCGACCAGGCGCGCGCATACAGCGCATCCACGTCTTTGGGATTGCTCTTGAGCCGCGCCTCGGCCAATTGCACAGCGTTCCCGGAAAGCTCCTCGATGTGAGCCGAAAACGCCTTATCCTCCTGGACCTGGTGTTTGCCGCTCAGGAATCCATCGTGCGCGTACAGCGTCGTGTCCAGCAGGTCCAGGTTATACAGCTCATGGAAGAGCACGGTCTCCAGTACGTAATCCGCGGCCATTGGATCGTCCGGATGCGCCCGCTCGATCTTTTCAAAACCGCGGAGAGCGCCGTCGTAATCCAGCGTGTAAAAGCGGTCGTACGCCGCACGTACCTCGGGCTCCCGATTCAGCGGATTTGTGTGGATGGCACGCGGCTGGACCGCGATTGCGAAGGGGCACACCAAGCCAAGCGCCGCCCCGGTGAGGCAAACCCACCAGCGCATTCCGATCTGTCGGGCAGCTTCCTTCAATGACTCAAGACCCCTGTTCCATCCAAGCTATGCGCTACGGCGTCCTTACGCGAATGGCAACACTGACACTTCCCCTGATTCAACTGACGAAAAGTATTGGCTATCGGACGCCGCACAATTTGAGTATGCTTGCAGAAATTTCGCCGTCTTCGTCAACCGCTCACGCTCAACCCGCACTCCACCCCCGGGAGGACGGACATGACCAGGCAGGAAGTACTTCGGCATATCGCTTTGCAGGCGCGCTCCAACGGGTTCGACTTTCGCGCGTGGTACCGTTCCTATGCCGCACCGGAATGGCTGGGGTTTGATGAGGCCATTGACCATCTCTGCCAGGGCCGCAACTGCTATGTCCTGCTGTTTTCCCATGAGTTTGCGCAGGCCTTCTGGAAGGGCGGCCAGCAGATGAGCTTCATGGTGCCCGCGGTGAGTTACCCGCAGCGGCGGAAAGATGGCCAGATCGTGATGGTGCACCGGCGCGCGTTTGCACGCCGCACGCTCAAGGCCGACTCATGGCTCTATCACCTCCGCGAGATGGCAGAAGCACCCCATCCGCTCAAGTACATCCGCCGGTTCGTCGTGCTGCAGGAGGATATCGTGGCGGCGCAACAGGCGCGACCGCCGGTGGCGCCGGTAGATCCTCCGATTCCAAGTGAAGCGCCGGCGGTGAGTTCCGGGCGGCACACGGTCGCCCGGCCTAATTAGCAGGGCGGCTTGTACGCGAACAGATGATGCAGCGGGCCGTGACCCTGGCCCACCGGATAGGCAGCCCGCAAAGCTTCTCGGACATAGCGTTTCGCCCCTTCGACTGCCTCGCTGCGCGGCCGCCCCAGCACCAGTTCGGCCAGAAGCGCGCTCGAAAAAGCGCATCCTGTCCCATGGGTAGAACGCGTCTCGACCCGCTCTCCGGCGAGCCAGCTTCCCTGCCCGTCCAAGAGCAGGAAGTCGTCCGGCCGGTCGAGATGACCGCCCGTCACCACAATCGCAAGACCAGGATTGCCCGCATTCGCCGCCTGCATCGCCAGCCGTTTCGCGGCGGCTTCCACCCGCTCCCGGCTTCGCACCTCAACACCGGTCAGCAGCGCCAGCTCATCGAGATTGGGTGTGATCCAGCCCACCACACCGAGCAGCCGCTCTCGCAGCAGCGCCGTGCCCTCTGCATCCAGCAGCGCCGCGCCGGAGCTTGATCGCAACACCGGATCGAGCACGACGCGGCGCCGCAGCTCAGGCCGCGCCCGCAGAAAGTGCTCCGCCTCCGCCACCAAACCTGCGCCGGCCAGCATACCCAGCTTTACGCCTGCAACTTCGATATCTGACGCCAAATATTCGAGGGTTTCCAGAAGCAGCGAAGGCCGTACCGGATCGATCTCGCGCACACCTTGCGTCGACTGAACGGTCAGCGCGGTGATGGCCGCGATGCCATAGATTCCATATGCGGCAAAGGTCTTGAGATCGGCGGTAACACCAGCCCCTGACGACGGATCGAAGCCGGCGATCGTGAGACATACCGGGGGCGTGGCGGAAGGATCGCTTGGTGCGCCGCTGGGCATCCTGTCCATGAGCTCTATTGTAGATTTGCAAGTTTTGCCATGAGCGGGCGCAACGCACCATTCTCAGCTCAGGCAGTCTTGTGTACGGTCTGGCCTCGCTGCCGCGCGGCCTTCTTCGCGTGGCGCGACAAGGCGCTGTGAGAAGCAGTGCTTTTGGGCTCGCGTTTCAGCGCCGCGACGCGGGCACGGCCACGTTTCGTAGAGCCCTCATCACGCGTCTTCGGTTCGCTCTGCCCCTTCTCATAATCCCGCTCGGAACGCTTCCGCGTCGCCTCGCTGGTTTTTCCACGAGCGGGCGGCTTCAACGGAACGCCCGCTCGCCGCGCCTTGCTCAGGCCAATCGCGATCGCCTGCTGCGGCGATCGCGCTCCGTGCTTGCCCTCACGCACATGCTCAATCTCTTCACGCACGAATTCCCCAGCGGCGGTCGACGCCGACTTGCCTTCCCGCAAGTCGCGTTTGGCTGCTTTGACAGTGGATTTCCTCGGCATCACGATCCTCCGGAGTAGCTGGGAAGTGAGATGCCGTTCATTTCAGGCCAGATGTCGCCTTAGCCACCCAGGCAAGAAGAGGGGCATCTGCGAGCGATGGAACCGCATCGCTTCAATGAGGGCGCTGGAGATGTTCCAGGACCGCAGAGATGCCGGGCGGATGCTGGCGCGAATCGTTGCGAAGGCGCGCGACTTGCACGACGGGATTGTGCTTGGATTGCCACGCGGCGGTGTACCGGTCGCCTATGAAGTGGCGTGCCAACTGAACCTGCCGCTGGATGTTTTTATCGTGCGCAAGCTCGGCGTGCCAGGAGAGGAAGAGCTCGCGATGGGCGCCGTGGCGAGCGGCAGAACGGTGGTCATCAACCCGTCGATTGTCCATCACCTGGGCATCTCTCCCGAGGTCGTCCAGACGGCCGTGCAGCGGGAGGAGGTCGAGATCGAGCGCCGTGAACGCACCTACCGCAACGGCTATCCTCCCATCCGTGTTGAGGATCGCACGGCAATTCTGGTCGATGACGGGCTGGCGACCGGCGCGAGCATGCTGGCGGCGGCGCGTGCGCTGCGTCCGAAAGCGGAGCGGGTCATCGTGGCCGTGCCGGTATCCGCAGAGAGCACCTGCAGCGAACTCCGCGGGGAAGTGGATGAGGTGATCTGCGCGAATACGCCTGAGCACTTCTTTGCCGTCGGCGCGTTCTACCGGGATTTCACACAGACAACCGACGAAGAGGTGCGCTCGCTGCTATCGCAGGCGCGTGGCCGGCATGGTCTGCAGGTGGCATAGGCGGCTTGGCGCTGAGCTTCGCGCGATCACGTCGCATGGAGCAGGCCAACATTCCGCAGGATGCGGCGCACTTTTTTCGGCGAGATAGACAGTCGCTCGGCAACGCGGGACACCTTCTTCCCTTCGCGCAGCCATACCTGCGGTATCACTACCTCGGCGAACTCCTCCGTCATCTGCTGAAATGTTTTGCGGCCGACAATCCCTTGCGACCATGCGCGTAATGTCTCATCGATGCCGATAGCGCGCATGATCTTCGATTTGAGAATCGCCAGCTCTTCTCCGAGATGATCTCGATCGTAGGATCGCAGGAGCGCCGCGGATTCCAATTCGCAGCGGCGGGCTTCTTCCCATTCGCAGAAAAAGTCGCTTGCCGCCACCATGCCGCAGGCGATGTGCGCGCCAGCCAGCAGACGGCGGTTCTGGGTCTGCAACGCGAGCTGCACCGCCTCCTCTGCATAACGGCGAGCCTGGTGCGCGTGGGTTGCGATGTTTGCATCCTCGCCGAGTTCTTCTTCCACGCGGGCGTTTTCCGCATAGGCTTCGAGGATGCGGGCACGGGCCATCAGGATGAGATCGTGTTTGCTGCGCGCCAGCTCGTACGCCTTGGCGCCTTCGACGGCAGCACGTTCGATATCGCCGAGATCGAGATGCAGGTGGCCGCCATTGACCAGCACCGATCCTGTCCCGCCGTGATGCTGATGCAGAGCGTAGATCCTTCCCGCCTCTTCCAGATCGGCGAGGGCCTGATGGCAGAGCGCCATGTAGCGGCGCTTCACGCTCCCGCTCCCATTCGATGCGGGTGGGCCGCCGCTCGCCGAGTTGCGCGCGGGCCTGTCCAACTGCTTGCGCAGGTTCAGCGCAAGCAGGCGTTTTACATAGGCCGCATTCACCAGCGTGCGCGCAAGGTTTCGATGATCGGCATTGTGCCGCTGGTAGATGGCGACTGCGCGTTCGTAGTGCGCAAGAGACTCGGCATATTCGCCGGTCCGGCGCACGATTCTGCCGCGGGCAGAGCTGATGTTGCCGAGCGAGATGTCATCGTCGGTCGTGCGGAGCTGCTCTTCGGCCTGGTCGAGCAGCGACCAGGCCTCCTTTGGCTCTGCGCGCTGAAAGGCCAGCCACGCTTCCTGGATCTGGATGGCCGCTGCGAGCTTCTTCAGCTCGAGGTGCTGGGCCAACTGTCGCGCGGCTACGATGTCTTCCGAAGCTTTCTGATACTCGCCTTTTTTGCGGTGGGCACGGCCTTTCCAGAAGTGCGCGAGCACGCTCAGGTGTTTGCTTCCCAACTCGCGCTCCGCGGCAAGGACAAACCCGAGCAGGTCAATCGCGCGGTCCGTATCCTCATGCGCCATGGCGGCAAATGCCTCGGACATGCGAACCATCAGAAAGTCGCGCAACGGCATCTGCGCGCGAATCTCCGGAGAAAGCTGCTGCAGCAGATCGTCCACGAGTTGGGGCGACTGATAGCCCAGGTCCACCCACTGCGCCAGACACAGCAGGAATGGGGCTTGCAGAGTATCCGAAGTGCTCAACGTGATCCGATTGCAATTCAGGCGGTGGAGCAGCGCCACGCCCTCCTGCACCCGTCGCTCTTCAATCGCATCGCTCAGCCTTTGCAGCAGACCGGCAGTGATGGGGCTTGCAGACATGGCGTTCCATTGTAAGAGCACATATCCGATACGGTCGAATAGAAAACGGATGTCTTTTGTGGTTTTGCGCCAGATGAATATTGCTCGTCCGAATCGGACGGGTGTCCGTTTTGGCCCTCCCAGGCTTGCCGCTGCGATCGCTGGTCGCGTCTACTCCGTCTGTCGGCCGCAATACGGAATCGGCGGCAGCACGCCAGCCCTTCATTCAGGAGTCATCCATGTCTATCGCGTCCATGAACAAGGCCTCAATGAATACGAATGGGAGCACATCCGTCAGCAAGTCCAGCGTCTATCGTTTCAGCGCAGAGACTACCGACGGAGAAGGAAACATGAAGGCGCTGCTCGGAGGCAAAGGCGCGGGCCTGGCTGTGATGGCGCGGCTCGGCATCCCTGTGCCTCCGGGCTTCACGATCCCGACAAGCGTGTGTCGCTATTACCTGAAGCACCAGCGGCTCCCGGAAGATTTGAAGCACGCTGTGGACGCAGCCGTCTGCTGGCTGGAGAAGAAACAGAACCAAACGTTCGGCGGCACTGAGGAGCCGCTATTGGTGAGTGTGCGCTCGGGCGCGGCGGTTTCGATGCCGGGCATGATGGACACCATCCTGAACGTGGGGCTGACCGAGGCCAATGTGGAAGGGCTCGCCGCAGCGAATGGCGGCTTACGCTTTGCGCTCGATTCCTATCGCAGGCTGATCCAGATGTTTGGCGGAGTGGTCCTGCAGGTGCCGAAGACGCAGTTCGACGCAATCCTGGAACGCGTGAAGCATGAGCACAACGCCACATTTGATTTCGAATTGAACGAAGACGCTCTACGCACCGTCATTACCGAATTCAAGGCATGCGTACTGCGGCATGCGGGCCGGCCATTTCCGGAAGACGCACGGGAACAGCTTCTGATGGCGACTGAAGCGGTCTTTCAATCGTGGACGAATACGCGCGCCCAGCACTACCGCCGTATGTACGACATCCCGGAGGACGCAGGAACGGCCGTGACCGTGCAGGCGATGGTCTTTGGGAACTCCGGGATGGACAGCGGCACGGGAGTGGGTTTCACGCGCAATCCGATCACGGGTGACCCGGAGCTCTTTGGGGAATTTCTGCCCAATGCGCAGGGCGAGGACATTGTTGCCGGTGTCCGCACGCCGCTGCCGATTTCAGAGCTCGCGAAGACGATGCCGGCAGCGTACGGACAGCTTCGAACCGTCACCAAAAGACTGGAAACGCAACTGCACGAGGTACAGGATTTCGAGTTCACGGTGCAGAAGGGCGAGCTCTTCCTGCTGCAAACCAGAACAGCCAAGCGCAGTGCGCTCGCAGCGTTGCGCTGTGCGGTGGACATGGCCCATGAAGGGCTTATCTCCAGGACGGAAGCGCTGCAGCGCGTGAATCCGGAGCAGGTGAACGAGATTCTTTCACCGCAGCTTGATCTCTCCGAGGTAGACGTCGCGCCAGTGACGCGCGGGCTGCCGGCGTCGCCCGGCTCGGCTGTTGGCAAGATCGCGCTGACAGCGGACCGTGCTGTGACCATGGCCGGCAAACATCGGGAGACGCCCATCATCATGGTGCGGCAGGAGACAGTGGCGGACGATATTCACGGCATGGAGGCGTCGGTCGGGTTCCTGACCGCGCATGGCGGAGCAACCAGCCATGCTGCGGTGGTCGCGCGCGGCATGGGCAAGTGCTGCATCACGGGGGCCGGCGCGGTGGTGGTGAACGAGCAGACGCACACGGTGAAGATTGGCGACCTGCTGCTGCGCGAGGGTGACTGGTTGTCGCTCGATGGACTCACCGGACAGGTGTTTGCATGCAAAGTGCCGCTGCGCGCGGCCTCGATGCACAATGCCATGCTGCATGAATTTCTTGGCTGGGCGAAGTGTGCCAGCATGACTCCGATACGCGCCAATGCGGATACGCCGGAGGACGCGGAACGCGCAAGGCGCGCCGGAGCTACGGGCATCGGCCTGTGCCGGACGGAGCACATGTTTTTCGCACCCGAGCGGCTCGAATGGATTCGCGCCATGATCCTGACCGAAGACCCGGACCAGCGGCAGCAGGCGCTCAATCATTTGCTGCCGATGCAGAAAGCCGATTTCGAAGCTCTCTTCCGCAGCATGGATGGCCTGCCGGTCACCATCCGTCTCATCGATCCACCGCTGCACGAGTTTCTGCCGCGGCTGGAGGAAATTGACGAGCGCCTGCGACGCGCGCGCCAGCGCGGTCTCCATGTGGGAGAGATCGCGGCGTTGGAAGGACTGCGTGCGCGCACGCGAGACCTGCAGGAGACGAATCCGATGATGGGACATCGCGGTTGCCGCCTGGGCATCACGCATCCGGAGATCATCGTGATGCAGGTAACAGCGATCCTGGAGGCGGCAATTGCGGTCGAGAGGAAGGGCGTCCGGACAGTACCGGAGATCATGGTGCCGCTGGTCGCCGGCGTGGATGAGGTTCGCGCTATCCGCAGACTTGTGGAAGAGACGGCGGAGGCTGTCTTTGCCGAGCTGCGGCAGTCTGTGCCGTACAAGTTCGGCGCGATGATCGAACTGCCGCGCGCTGCGGTGTGCGCCGGGTCGATCGCGAAGGAGGTGGACTTCCTCTCCTTCGGCACGAATGATCTCACGCAGATGACGTTTGGATTCTCGCGGGACGATGCGCGCAAATATCTGGATGCGTACATCGAAGCCGGGATTCTGAAGAAGGACCCTTTCATCACGCTGGATCGTGAGGGAGTGGGAGCGCTGATGCAGATGGCGATCGAGCAGGCACGCCAGGCGAACCCGGCCATCAAAATCGGAGTCTGTGGCGAACACGGAGGCGATCCGGAATCGATCGAATTTCTGCTGAGCCTCGATCTGAATTATGTGTCCTGCTCGCCGGCACGTATTCCGGCAGCGCAGGTAGCGATTGCGCAGACCTCTATCAGCGGTGAAGCGCAGAGTTCCACACTCGTGCCGATGGAGACTCGCCAGCAGGCCCTCGGCATCGCGATGTAGAACTGGCGGGGCCGGAGGCGTGGTTACGAGATAATCGGCGAATGGCAGATGAGCCTTCCCGAACGCGCCTCCCGCATCCTATCGACACTAAGGCGATGAGCTTTGCCGCCTGGGTGATGCTCTGCATCTTGCTCGCCGCATCTCCCGCATCGCCACAAGCGGCATCCGAACCGCCGGCCAATTCCGGCCTGACGCTCTCCACCGATTCGGTCGAACCCGCGCGCTTTGTGGCCGTGCATGGCCGCCGATCCGCCATTCTCGGATATCCGGAGAATGGATTGGAGATCTGGGCGTGGCCATTTCAAATCCTCAGCGGATATCGCATCGGCATTCGTTCCCGGGGCGCAGCTACTGAGACCGACGGCGATCGACTGCTGCGGCGCATCGAATATGCTCCCGACGCTGTGACCCGAATCTATATCGGACCGGACTTCGTTGTCCGGGAAAAGCTCTTCGTACCTCTCGATCAGCCCGCTGCGATCATCACCTACACGGTGGAAGGGCGGGGCCACGTGGAGATAGCAGTTCACTTCACACCCGTGCTCAATCTGATGTGGCCCGCGAGTGTCGGCGGACAAAGTACAGCATGGAACAACGTGCAGGGACCCCAGGCGATTTCCGGGTACGTCATCTCCGAGGGAACGAACCGCAACACCGCGACGATCAGCTCGCCCGATATCGTTTCGCATGACGATACGGAGAACAGCGCGATCCATAGCGACACGGTTTCCTTTGCTATCCGGGCGGACCACTCTGCGCATATATTTGTCGCTCTGAATCCGACCGCGCGATCCAGCGACGTCACTAAAGCAATTAGCTACGGACGAAACCGCGCTGGAACAACAAGCGGCCGCACATTACGCCGAACTCACGCGCAACGCGCTGCAGATTGAAACTCCGGACGAAGAGATCAATCGCGCACTTGCATGGTCAGAGATCGCGCTCGATCAGGCCTGGGTGTGCAACCCGGATCTGGGCTGCGGCCTGGTCGCGGGCTACGGCCCTTCGCGCAACGCGCGGCGTCCGCAATATGCGTGGTTCTTCGCCGGAGACGGCCTGATTGCGATGGACGGCCTGCTTGCAGCGGGCGAATACGACCGTGCTCGCGCGGAGCTCGAATTCATCCTGAAGTATCAGGACCGAAAAACAGGCATGATCTGGCATGAGCTCTCACAGAGCGCCGGCTATATCGATTGGGCCGGCAAGTATCCCTACATGTTCGTCCATGTGGACATCACGTTTCAGTTTCTCAGTGCTCTGTCGCGATACGTTGAGGCCAGCGGCGACATCGATTTTGCGAAGCAGCACTGGCCTGCAATCGAGTCCGCCTATCGATACTGCCAGTCCGTCATCGATCCCGCGACAAGCCTGCCGCGCATTCCCGCAGACAAGGAAGGCAGCAACGAACAGGATCGCGAAAGCGACGAATTGGGCCTTTCCGCCGCGTGGCTCGATGCTGCTTCGGGGTTCGCGAAACTTAGCGGGCTGGACCTCCCATTCCGACGACAAAACGGAGGCCATGCATGCCCTCCAGCCGGCGCGCGCATCGATTGCCGCGCGTTATTGGGATAGCGGACGCCAGTTCTGGATCAGCGGCCACACAGCCCATGGCAAAGAGATATTTGATGAACGCAGTCAGCCCGGCGGCCTTATCTCGCAAGGCGTCTTCTCGTCGCAGCAGAACGAAATCCTGCTCGACAAGATCGCGTCCTCGAAATTTCAGACTGACTGGGGCTCGCGCGGTCTCTCATCCAGTTCCGCCGCTTTCGATCCGGACTCCTATGCGAAGGGCAGCGTCTTTGCTCTGAACGCTACGGACACGGCTGAAACATTCTGGAATGAGCACCGGCCCGCTGCGGCGTTTTCCATCTGGCGCGCCGTCGTTCCATGGACGCGGCTGGATTCCCTCGGACACATCCACGAGGTTTTGGCCGGCGATGTTTACCACCAGCAGACCGAGTCTGTTCCGGAGCAGACGTGGTCATCCGCCGGATTTATCTCTGCCGCCACACACGGGCTCCTGGGCCTTCACATCGATTCGGTTTCAAACCAGATCGTATTTGCTCCGCATCTTCCGCCCGAGTGGCACGGAGTTACGGTGCGCAATGTCCGGACACAGCATGCTGCGCTGGATTTGAAGCTGAACCGCAGCGAAGGGATGATGGACCTTACCACAACAAATCACGGGCAGCCGGTTTCGTTCGTCTTCGATCCTCAGATTCCTCTCGGCGCCGGCCTCCTCAGCTCCCAGTGCGATAACCGTCGCGTTACCTCTGCTATCGAGCGCAACGCGCATGACGAACACGCCCGTCTCGTCTTTACAGCACCGCAAGAAACAATGCATTGCGAGATTCGATTCCAAGGCGGAGTCGACGTGATTCCGCCACATGCCGTTCCGCTTCTCGGCAATCCAAGCACGGGCATCAAAATCACTGATGTCGATCTGAAAGATGGATCTCTGATTGTCGAAGCCGACGTGAACCAGCAGGGACCGGCGTCCTTTGAGATCGAGACACCATGGAAAGCAGCTTCCGTGGAGGGCGGCTCGATCCATTCAGTGGCCGATGATTTGTATGAAGTCGATCTGGACCGCGGCGGTTCGCCCGATGCTTTCGGTTACACCCATCGTCGCGCCGTGATTCACTTCCGATGAATGAGAGGCGTTATGCGGCATCAAGAACTGTCGTGGATGCCGCGCGCTTGGCAATGGCTAAATTCGCACTTATGCTGAACTCGCCTTCTCAAGGACCCAAATCATGCGCTTCCTCGCCCTTCTTAGCGTCTTTCTCATCGCCGCCAGCGCGGTAGCGCAAACCCCATCCACCACTACTGTTGCGCCTGCCGCAGCGACACAGTGGCCGGTCAAAGACAATCTCTATGTCGCGCACAATTTCCGCTTTGGCAGCGGCGAGTCTTTACCTGAACTGAAGCTGCGCTATCTCACCCTGGGCATTCCGCATCGCAATGCCGCCGGTCACATCGACAATGCGGTCCTGCTGCTTCATGGCACAGGCGGCAATCGCCGGACGTTGCTTGTACCGCAGTTCTCCAATGTTCTGTTCGGCCCCGGCCAGCCACTGGACATTACGCGTTACTTCCTCATCCTTCCCGATGACATCGGCCATGGCGATTCATCGAAGCCGTCGGACGGTCTTCGTATGAAGTTTCCACACTACGATTACGACGATATGGTCCGCTCCCAACACCAGATGTTGCTCGAAGGCCTGGGAGTGGATCACCTTCGCCTCATCCTCGGCACATCCATGGGCTGCATGCAGAGCTTCGTCTGGGGCGAGACCTATCCCGGCTTTGCCGACGCGCTGATGCCTCTTGCCTGCCTGCCCACTGCAATTGCCGGGCGCAATCGCATGATGCGTTATCTGGCTATTGAGAACATCAAGAACGATCCTGCATGGCAGAACGGCAATTATGTCACCGAGCCTGCTCTGGGTCTTCGCACTGCAAACGAAATGCTGCTTATTATGGGCTCCGCTCCACTGGTCATGCAGAAGGCCGCACCGACACGCCAGGCCGCGGAGGAGTATGTCGACACATATCTGGCGCGCGCAGTGGCCAGAACCGATGCTAACAACTTGATCTACTACGTCGATGCCTCGCGAAATTATGATCCCAGCGCGCAACTCGGCCGCATTACTGTTCCAGTCATGTACATCAACTCCGCCGATGACTTCATCAATCCGCCGGAGCTCGGCATTGCGGAGAAGCTCGCGAAGCAGATGCCGCGTGCAAAATTTGTGCTGATTCCCATCTCCGATGCGACGCGAGGCCACGGCACGCATACGCAGGCTGCCATCTGGAAGGACTATCTCGTCGAGCTGCTCAGGGAATCCGAACCGAAATCCTGATCTTCTGTCCCAACGCGATGGACCTATCGCGATGCAAAGTCAAAATCATCTCGCGCTTGCTGACATTCGAGTGACATTCGAGGCTGTAATTTTTAGTAAGATCCCGCAAAATAGGATGCGAAGAAGCATCCACATACGGCCTTCAGGTAGAGCCGCTTCATTCAGAATTCCCCCTTCTGCGAACGCTGGCAGGCAGTCCCTTTTCTGCGGCTGCTGATCGTGACAACGAACCTGGAGGTTCCTGCTATGCGCCCCCATCGCATTTGCAAGATTATCGCTCTCATACTCGCAACCGGCTCGGCTGGGGCTTACGCCCAGTCGACGGCCACGATTTCCGGCACGATCATCGATCCCTCCGGCGCAGTTGTCCCTCAGGCACAGGTCACAGTGCACGGCCTGTCTACCGGTATCGATCGCAGCGTAGCTTCTGACCCCGCAGGCAGCTATACCGTGCCCTCGCTGCAACCCGGCAACTACAGCGTCACCGTGCACGCCCCCGGCTTCGCCGATTACAAACTGGCGAGCGTGACGTTGCAGGTCGACCAGAACGTCACGGCGAATGTGAAGCTGGGGGTGGCTTCAGCCGGCCAGGTTGTACAGGTGCAAGGCGTGGCGCCGCTCATCGATGCGCAAACCATCACGATGGGCCAGGTCATCGATCAGACGACCGTACAGAAGATTCCGCTGAACGGCCGTCACTTCCTGGATCTGACCAACCTCACGCCGGGCACTGTCGTGCCGCCAGTTACCGGCAACCTGACGAGCGCCAGCCGCGGCCTGGGCGCAAATTCCTTTGACACGGCAGGCCAGCGTGAAGACTCCGTCAACTTCATGATCAATGGCATCAATCTGAACGATTTGTCCCAGAACCAGATCACGTTTCAACCATCGATCAACACGACGGCGGAATTTAAGATATCCAATTCGACCTATTCGGCAGAGTACGGCCGCTCATCGGGCGCCATTGTGAATGTAGCAACCCGCTCGGGCACGAATAGCTTTCACGGGGAAGCTTTCGACTACCTCCGGAACAATTACTTCGACGCACGGAACTTCTTTAACCGCAAGCCGTCGCGGCAGAATTCCTTTATCCGCAATAATTTTGGGGGCGCCTTCTCCGGTCCGATCTTTAAGGATCGAACATTCTTCTTCCTTAGCTACGAAGGACTCCGCCAGCAGCAGAGTCTTCTCTTTAACGGAACCGTGCTCAGTCCTGCGCAGCGGGCGTCTTTCGCAGCTACTCCGGCAGGTCCTGCCTACGCCCAACTGGTCAATCTGATCCCGGCCGGAAATAACGCCACCGGCACTGTCTTTCAGGGATCCTCGCCGGGGCCGGTGAAGACCGATCAGTTCTCGGGTGACCTGTTCCACACAATTTCAACCAAGGACAATGTGCACGCCTACTATGCCTGGCAGCAGGACGCGCGCACCGAGCCAAACCTGCAGGGCAACACCATCCCCGGTTTCGGGGATCACCGCACCGCGCATCGGCAGGTGGGCACAGTTAACGAGGTTCACATCTTCTCCCCCAGCGTGGTTAACGAGGCGCGACTGGGATTCAACCGGATCGCCATTTCCTTCGTACCAAACACGCCGGAAAACCCGCTCAGTTTCGGAATTCAGAATGGCGTGGCTTACAACAACGCTCTGCCTCAGATCACCGTCCAAGACATCGGGCTCAACTTCGGCGGCCCTTCGGGGTTTCCGCAGGGCCGGTTTGATACGACGGGCGTCTTCTCGGACACACTCTCCTGGAATCGAGGCAAGCACACCATCAAGGCGGGTGGCGAGTACCGGCGCTTTATCGCCTCCTCGTTCGCCCAAACTCCAGGCATCCTGACCTTCAGCTCGACTGCAAACTTCATCAGTGGTACTGCCAGCGCCTTCAGCGTGACCCCAACGCAGGTCACCAGCCGTATCTTTGAGAATTCGGTCGGCGCATTTTTGTCCGACAACTACAAGTTCACTCCGCGCTTTCAGGCAGAGTTAGGGCTTCGCTTCGAATGGAATGGAACGCCCACGGAAGGGGGCGGGCGTCTGGTCAACTTCGACGCCAACACCGACACCCTGGTGCATGTAAGTGAGCCCTACAACCAGAATTACAACTATGAGCCGCGGGTCGGTTTCATCTTTGATGTGTTCGGGAACAACAACACAATCCTGCGCGGCGGCTATGGCTTGCTTGCGGATGAGCCGGTCAGCGGCGTGGTCACCGGTCTTGCCAGCAATCCGCCCAATGCGAACCCGGTCAGTCAGACCGGAACCCTACCCGTCGGCACGCTGTATTCGAGTGCGGCGCTGGCCTCACTTGCGCCCAACGCCACCAATCCCAGACTGAGCAATGCCTACACCGAGAGTTACAACCTGAACCTGCAGCAGCAGTTCGGGCAGGGTGTCGTGATGGAGGTGGGATATATCGGTTCCGAAGGCAAGCACCTGCGCATCCAGCGGAATCTCAATCAGTTCATCTATCCCGGCGGCACTGCGATCCGACCGTTCGCCCAGCTTTCGCTCGCCAGCGGCATCCGGCCCGGCGCCGGCCTGGGAAACATCGCTTATATCGACTCCGATTCGTTATCGAATTACAACGCTCTATGGTTCACCGTGCGTAAGTCCCTAGCTCATGGACTCCAGGTGAATTCGAGCTATACGTGGTCGAAATCGCAGGACCTGAATTCGCTTGGCTCGCAGGGCGGTTACACGTTGCAGAACAACTTCAATCCCAAGGGAGACTACGGGTTGTCGGACTTCGATGCGCGCAATCACTTCGTCTTCTCCGGAACGTGGAACCTGCCCTTCCACGGAAATCGCCTGGTTGAGGGGTGGCTGCTTGCCAACATCACGCAACTGCAGAGCGGCAACCCCATGAACGTCATCACCACGTCCACCTACAATGGCGTTTCCAACACTGTTCGGCCGACACTGGTCGGTCATTACACGACGGGCCGCGGCGTAACCCTTGCCAATGGCAACGTGGCGTTCATCCATGGGACAGCATGTGCAACTCTCACGCCAGGCTGCGCCTTCTTTGCCCAGCCGAAGGGCTTCGGTACGCTCCGCCGCAATGCGCTCACCGGACCGGGCTTTGCGGATTCGGACGTGTCACTGGAAAAGACAACCAGAATTGCTGAAAGCGCCGCGCTGGTCATCCGCGTAGACGCCTTCGACCTGTTGAACCACACCAATTTCGCCAATCCCAATCTGACGGCGAGCGGCGCCCCCACCAGCACATTCGGCCAGATCACCGCGACGCGTACGGCAATCGGCGATGCCGGGTCTTCGCGGCAACTGCAGTTCGCGATGCGGTTCCAGTTTTAGCAGCCCTGGCGCCTTGGGCTGACCCACAATCAGCACGCGCATTGGCGCCGCGCGGCAGGATTCGAGCGACCCCGCCCGGAAATCGTCTATATGGTTGTATTATCTATGCGATTTTCGTGACCGAAGTAACATATTCCCGGTCAGATTGCAACCGTTTTTGGGCAAATAAATTGCCTGAATTGTTTGCTTTGGAGGTCCTGCCCTCCGTAAAATACGAAGAGTCGATGATGAATACAGCCATCACCAATACGAATCGCTCTCTACGATTTCCTATCGTTGCGGCGATGCTTCTGGCGGCGGGATTCTTCCTGACGAGCGCTCACACGGGCATTTCTGTCCATGCCGAGCAGACGGCCAGCGATGCGGCAAAGTCACAGACCGTCCACCATCAGCACTGGTTCCAGTTTGGACGCGCGTCGTGGTACGGCCATGCTTTGCAGGGCCTGCCCACTGCTAACGGCGAGGCTTACGACATGAACGCGATGACCTGCGCTCACCGTACGCTGCCCCTGGGTTCGCTGGTGCGGGTCACCAACCTGCGCAATCACCGATCTCTGGTGGTGCGGGTCAACGATCGCGGTCCCATGATCGAGTCGCGCGTCGTCGATCTCTCCTACGGAGCGGCCAAGCGACTTGGTTTCAGCCACCGGGGTACGGTTCGGGTCCGCCTGGATTTGATCGACGCCCGGCCTTCTCCAACGGAAGTCTCGATGCTGACAAAGTCCGGGATGTAGGCCCATCCGGCGCCCGTCCGGTCCCCATCTTCAGCAACAGCAGCCGCGTTCTTCACAGCGCCGAAGCCGCTAAGATTCCCATTATGGTAACGACTCTGCCGCCAACCTCTCCGGTGCAGACAGCCACCCTGCGAGCAGCAGACCGGCTGATCGTCGCGCTCGACTTCCCCGATGCCGCAGCAGCGCTGGCCTGCGCGGACCAGCTTGCAGGTTCCGTCTCCTGGTTTAAGGTCGGGCTCGAACTCTATCTCGCAAGCGGTGACGGCGTGGTCAGCGAGCTGAAGAAGCGCGGACATTCGGTCTTTCTCGATCTCAAGCTGCACGACATCCCCAATACCGCGGCCTCTGCCATTCGCGCATTGGCGCGCCTGGAGCCGGATCTGCTCACCGTTCATGCTGCTGGTGGCCGAGCGATGCTTCAGGCTGCGGCCGAAGCTGCCCGCTCTCTGCCCAAACCGCCGCGTCTTCTCGCCGTCACCGTGCTGACCAGTCTGGATACTGTGGCGCTGGCCGAGACGGGCGTACCCGCCGCTCCCATGGAACAGGCTCTGCGCCTCGCGCGGCTGGCTGCGGAGTGCGGGATCGAGGGCATGGTCTGCTCGCCGGCGGAAGCCGCCGCCCTGCATAGTGCCTTGCCCAAAGCGCTTCTGGTCACGCCCGGCATACGCCCCGCCGGCTCAGAGGCAGGCGACCAGAAGCGGGTTGCGACGCCACAGTTTGCGTTGGCCGCGGGCGCCAGCATGCTGGTGATCGGACGTCCCATCACGGCAGCCGCCGATCCGAAAGGCGCGGCGCAGGCCATTCTCAACGACATGGCGAAGAGCAACCCCAGCAAATGAAACGAGCCTGATCCATAGGACCAGGCTCACCGTTCCGGCGACTTTCGGCGCTTAGAGCTTCTCGTAGAAATCGCAGGCCGAGCAGGAGATATAGACTCCGCCTGGAACGCCGCGCTCACGGTCCTTCACGCGCTTCACAATGCGCGTGGGCTTGCTGCACTTGGGACAATCCGTGCTCTTGGATGTGTCCATCACCTTTTTGCGATCTGCCGTCTTCGCAACCTTTGCCATGACTCTCCGTAACTCCTCAAACCCGATTCCGGCACGCAACTTCGAACCGCATCAGAGTGCGGCCTGATGGCCTTTTGGACCCTGCAACTCTTTCTCGTCAGTGGTGGCTTGGAGCGAGGCAGAAGGCGGCGCGTACCGCTTCTTCAAGTGTACACGAAGGATGAGCCGACCTAGTTCGGCCAGTGGCTTCCAACCGTGCTCTGCGCGGTGCTCCAGTGTCCCGCCGGCGCCGACGTTGGCCCGGGCGAAGAGCCAGGTGGCGGCGGTATCGGCTGGGGCTTTGTCTCCGGCTGGCCCGGCGTGCTGACCGGCTGCATGGTGCCCGGGAGCTCTTCGCCTGGCAGCCGGAGGCTCGGCGCCTTACGCTTGGCGCTCTCGCCTTCCGTCGCAGGGGGCGCGGCATCGCCCATCTTCACTTCATGCACATCAGAGCTCGCGGTATAGCCGCCCGTCTCATCCTGGTTGCGCACGATCAGATCCTGACCGACCGCGGCAACTTCCACGCGCACCACCTTATCGCCCACGAAGCGAACGAACTGGGTGGGCTGCGGTGCCTCGCCGAAAATCCATTCCTCGAAGGGAACCCCGTTGTCCTGCTCCCGTGTCTTGTCGTGCGGCTGGCCCAGCGCATAGACCACCATCTTCCGGTCCATGCCGACCAGCACGTGGTGATTCAGGATGGCCTCTTTCAGCTTTGGCGGCAGCGTATCGACGTAGGCTTCCATCGGCGTCTTTACGTTGAAGTCCATCACCGGTTGGATCAGCGCGCGAAGCTGATCCGGCGTGATATCCGGCACATATTTTTCGAAGACCAATGTGAGGCGCGAGCCGACCGGCTCCTGTCCATCGTCCTGCACGACGGGCGACGTGCCCATGCCGGCGCCGATTTGGATATGGCGGAGAAACTTGTGCTTATGGTCCGGGCCGCCGTTGAAGAGAAATACGATCTTGTCCGAGTCGATCTTGATATCGGAAACCACCAGCCGGTCGCCTGCTTTGGAGCTGATCCCGTGGCGCTGCAGCATCGACTCGTAATCCAGGCCATCCGGCTTGAGATCGCCGTTTGCGCGCAGCACCAGCCCATGAGTATCGAGTGGCAGCGGCCGCCGGGCAAAGCCCTGCTCGGCCGTGAATGCCACGATCAGCTCGCGGCGGTCGCGCGGCGTCAGCTTCCGCTGGTCCAGATTGACGTGAGTGGCCTGGAACGGGGGGATGTTCTTCTGGTGTTCCGTCTGCACGATAAAGACCTGCGTCTGTGCAAACGCGCCAGGTGCTGAGATCGCAAACGCCATGGCACATACGGCAAGAGCGATCGGCTGACCAGCCTTCCGCAACCTGTTCCGAGCGCCCATGACTCACCCTCTATAGCGGCATGATGCGCTTCTGCGGGCATCACTGACAAGACCCTGAGTGACGAGCCTATGGACGAAATCGAATCCGGGTAAAGAGGAGGAGACCTCCTATTCGCGCCTTTGTTCATCCTGCGGCGGCACTTCGGGCTGCGCAGGTGCCGGAGGAGCCGCGGCCGGGGGCAGCTCCCCGATCTGAACCAGCTTCGGCGCAGCCGGTTGGACCGGCCCCATGGCTGCCTCGTGCTGGCGCCGGGCCGCCGCGTCGATGTCTACCGGAATGCCGCCTGGGATGATCTCGGGGAAACCGAACCGGGAAGCGTATTCGCGGGTCACTCGCATGATGAGCCACAGCCCGAAGCACAAGACCAGCACGGCGACCACGCTGCCCTCCGGCCCGTAGTCCGCACCGGTGAGCGCGTCGGGCCCGAGCGGCAAGCTCTGCACCACCGGCGAGAATCCGTTGCTGAAGCCGTGATAGCCGCTGAGAGGCAATCCGAAGAGCGGTCCCATCGCCGCATTCCAGGCGAAATGCAGCCCCCAGGGCAGCCACAACGCGCGCGTCCGCAGATAGGCGATGCACAGGATGAGACTGAGCAGGAAGAGGGCGAAGACAGCCGCGTGCGGCATGTCCGGCGAATAGTGCACCACCACGAAGCAGATGGAGATCAGCACCGTCGCGAGCGTAGTGCCGATTGCGTCGATGAGCCGCTGGAAGGGATAGCCGCGGAAGATCAGCTCTTCGCAGAGCGCCGCCACGGCCAGCACCAGCAGATCGAGGATCAGCAGAAACCACTGGTGCGACCCGGTCCACAACGTCACACCAAGACCGCCGATGAAGACCGACGGCACGATGGTCAGCAGCAGCAGCCCCCATCCCACAGCCGTTCCGGTGCCGAACTCGCGCAGCATGCCGGGACGCGTGACCAGCCCCATCGCGCGTCTTGGCTCTCGCTGGCGAGAGAAGGCGATACCCAACCCGCTGAAACCGACCAGCAACAGGAACAGGAAAATGAGCCGGTCGGTGACCGGTACCCAGTCGCCGGAGCTCAATCCGTTCGCTGCATGGTGCGACACCACTTCGGCAAAAAAGGCGTACATCAGCGCAACGACGAAGACGCAGAACGAGCGCACGCGGGAAGAATGCGAATGCGGCGGCGGCGTGGCTGGTGTGGTAACCAAGGAAACCAGAGCTACGTAGTGTAGAACTGCGCAATATTGCGGAACTTCTCGCGCCGAAGGGCCAGGCGCTCTTCCGGAGACAGAATCTTCAATTCACTGAGATGCCAGCTCAGCTTCTCGTCGAGCATGCGCGCTGCCGTTTCCGGATCGAGATGCGCGCCGCCCGGCGGCTCCGGCACGATGTCGTCCACGCAGCCCAGCATCTTCACATCTTCCGAAGTGGTTTTCAGGGCCTCTGCCGCCTTTGCACGCTTGGTAGCATCGCGCCACATGATGGAGGCACAGCCCTCGGGCGAAATCACCGAGTAGACCGCGTTTTCGAGCATCAGGACGCGATCTGCAACCGCCAGCGCAAGAGCGCCGCCCGAGCCGCCCTCGCCCGTGACCGTCGCGATGGTCGGCACGGTAAGCCGCGACATCTCCAGCAGATTGCGCGCAATCGCCTCACCCTGGCCGCGCTCTTCCGCGCCCAGACCGGGATTAGCGCCCAGCAGATCGATAAAGGTGAAGATGGGCCGGCCGAACTTCTCCGCGATCTTCATCACGCGCAGCGCCTTGCGATAGCCTTCGGGATTCGGTAACCCGAAGTTGAACTTCACATTATCTTTCGTAGTCCGGCCCTTCACATTGGAGACGACCAGCACCTCTTCCCCATGGAAGCGGGCCATGCTGCACTGCAACGCCGGGTCATCCGCGAAGTTGCGGTCGCCGTGGATCTCACTCAGATCGGTGAAGATCGTCCGGATAAAGTCCATAGGGTATGGCCGCTGCGCATTCCGCGCCAGTTCCGTCTTCAGCCATGCCGTCGGCTGAGGTTCCTGGGCAGCTGCGAGCTTCGGCTCCGCCTTTCCATCCGGCTGATCACTGCTCTGCGGTGTCGTTGAGGGTATCAAGGTTCCCTGGGCCACGCTTCGATTGTATGGAAGGGCAGTTACAGAGACAAATCAGCCCGGGCAGAGGATGTCGAATGAATTACTGATATACCGCTTCCGGCAGGCTGTCTACGATGGGGAGGACCAGGACAGGGGCGGGATTTTAGGGATCTCAGGCCGGGTCGGCTCCGCACCGGGCACAGGCACCGGGCCGCAACTTTAGTCGATGGCCGTCACACTATTGCGGCCCAGCAACTCCTCCGCGCGCTCAATGAAGATGCGGTCAGCTCCCACGGTGACTCCCTCCGGCTCGAGCATCACGATGAACTCGCCGCTTTGCTCCAGGTTGATCATCAGCTTTCCTGGCCCGGGCGCTTCGCGGATCATGGCTTGCAGCGAAATCAGCGTCTGGTCGGTAGCGCGATCCAACGTCACCTTGATGCGCACGTTTTGCGGCAGCTTCACCTTTACGTCTTCCAGCGCCTGGATGGAAGAGACCGCCAGCTTCGGCGCCGCATCTTCTTCAGCGCGGAGCTGCCCGCGCACCAGCACCGGCACATCGATCTTGAGCTGCTCGGCCAATCGCGCATAATCCTTGGGAAACGCAATCAGGTCAATCTTGCCGACAGTGTCTTCGAGCGCGGCCTGCGCATACAGCTCGCCGGAGCGTTTTGACTTTCCTACTTTGAGTCCAACGATCACGCCCGCGATAGCAATGTCGTTCTCCGGCCGCTGCTCGCCGCGGCGAGTGGGCGGCGCAGGCTTCATCTCCAGCGCATCGGCTGTGCTCACTGCCTTCAGGTTCTTGATCTTGTCCGCGTACTTGTCCATCGGGTGGCCGGAGACAAAGAAGCCCAGTACTTCCTTCTCCGACTGCAGCCTCTGGTTCTCATCCCAGTCCGGCACGTTGGGCAACGGATCGTCCCCGTGCGCCATCCCGCCCGTTCCGTTCACAGGTGCTTCGTCGAAAATGGCGCCCAGTCCGCCGAAGAGTCCATGCTGCCCTGCAGCCAGATCGCGCTGCGATTTCTGCGCGCGCTCCATCGCTCTATCGACGGCAGCCATCAGCCGTGCGCGCTGACCAAAGCTGTCGAGAGCACCCGCCTTGATCAGCGATTCGATGACGCGCTTGTTCAGAAGACGCAGGTCCACCACTTCGCAGAACTCCCACAGCGATTGGAAGCCGCGCCCCTGTTCCTCGGCAAGCTTCGCCCGTGCCGCCAGGATCGAATCAATCGCATTGCGGCCAACGTTCTTGATCGCCGTCAGGCCGAAGCGGATGACCTTGCCATCCGGCGTGAAGTCCGCATCCGACACCTGCACGTTCGGCGGCTCGACTGCAATCTCCATCTCGCGGCACTCGCCAATGTACTTAACCACGTTCTCCGGCTTGGAGATTTCGCTGGTCAGCAGCGCCGCCATGAACTCGACCGGATAATGCGTTTTGAGATAGGCCGTGTGATACGCAAGCAGCGCATAGGCAGCCGAGTGCGACTTGTTGAAGCCATACCCGGCGAACTGCTCCATCAAATCAAAAATGTGCGCCGCTTTATCCTTGGGATGTTTGTTCCTGGCCGCACCGGTGGCGAAGCGCTCGCGCTGCTTAGCCATCTCCTCGGCATTTTTCTTGCCCATCGCGCGGCGCAGCAGATCAGCTTCGCCCAACGAATAGCCGGCGAGCACGTTCGCGATCTGCATCACCTGCTCCTGGTAGACGATGACTCCCAGCGTCTCCTTGAGCAGCATCTCCAATTCCGGCAGCTCGTACTCCACTCTGCGCCGGCCGTGCTTGCGCTCGATGAAGTCGTCGATCATACCGCCCTGGATCGGCCCGGGGCGGTAGAGCGCATTCAGCGCCGTCAGGTCTTCGACCGTCGTCGGACGGTAGCGGCGCAGCACATCGCGCATACCGCCCGACTCAAACTGGAAGACGCCGGACGTGAGCGCTTTGTGGAAGACCTGCTCGTAGGTCGTCTGATCGTCCAGTGGCACAGTTGCCATGTTGAGTTCGACGTTCTGATTGCGGCGGATCAACTTCAGGCAGTCGTCGATGACGGTCAGTGTGGTCAGCCCAAGAAAATCCATCTTGAGCAGGCCCATCTTTTCCACCGCCTTCATGTCATAGGCGGTGACGATTTCATCGTTCTTCGAGCGGCACACCGGCACCAGTTCGGTAAGCGGCTTCGGAGCAATCACCACACCAGCGGCATGCACGCCTGCGCCACGCGCCAGCCCTTCGAGCTTGCGCGCCGTGTCTACCAGCTCGCGCACCGTCGGGTCCGCTTCGTATGCGGCCTGCAGTTGGTGCGAATCTTTCAGAGCCTGCTCGATGGTGATGCCGATCGTCGTCGGGACCAGCTTGGCGATGCGGTCCACGTCGCCATATGGCATATCGAGCGCGCGGCCTACGTCCTTGATCGCCGCTTTCGCCGCCATCGTATTGAAGGTGATGATCTGCGCCACCTGTTCGCGCCCGTACTTGCGCGTGACGTACTCGATGACTTCCCCGCGGCGGTTCATGCAGAAGTCAATATCAATATCCGGCATCGAGACGCGCTCCGGATTGAGAAAGCGCTCGAAGAGCAACTCGTTTTGCAGCGGATCGATGTCGGTGATCTCCATGACATAGGCGACCAGCGATCCGGCAGCCGACCCGCGTCCCGGGCCGACCGGAATGTCGTGCTCCTTCGCGTACTTGATGAAATCCCACACGATCAGGAAGTAGCCGGGGAACTTCATTTGCTTAATGCATTGAATCTCGCGCTCCAGCCGCTCCCGATAATCGGCCTCATTCTTGCGCAGCAGGCCGCGGTCCTTCAGGTGCTGGATCGCCGTCTGCAGCCGCTTCTCGAATCCGGCGCGGCATACCTGCTCGAAGTAGCTGTCGATGGTGTGTCCGGCCGGTACCGCGAACTCCGGGAACGGGTTGTCCACCTTATTCAGCTTGAGCTGGCAGCGCTCGGCAAATTGCATCGTGCGGCTGACGACTTCCGGAGCGTGCGAGAAGAGCCGCTCCATCTCCTCGGCCGACTTCACATAGAACTGGTCCGAGTCGAACTTGAAGCGCTTCGGATCATGGATCGAGCCGGCGGTCTGCACGCACAACAGCACTTCGTGCGCGTGATGATCGTCCTCGCACAGATAGTGGCTGTCGTTCGTGGCGACCAGCGGGATGCCGAGCTCCTTCTCCATACGGAACATGTCCGCGTGGATCTTTTTTTCGAGCTCCAGCCCCTGGTCCTGGATTTCGAGGAAGAAGTTCCCTTTGCCGAAGATGTCCTGGTAGCCCGCGGCCACATTGCGCGCCGCCTCGTACTTCCCTGCCATCAGGTTCTCGCAGAACTCCCCGGCCAGGCATCCGGAGAAGCCAATCAAACCCGCCGAATGCTCCGCAAGATAACGCTTCGAGATGCGCGGCTTGCGATAGAAGCCATGCAGCGAGGCCTCCGACGTGATGCGGACCAGGTTGCGGTAGCCCTCTTCATTCTCAGCCAGCACCAGCAGGTGGTTGTAATCATCGCCCTGCGGATCGGCGCGATGATCCTCTTTCTTGCACACGTAGAGCTCGCAGCCCAGGATCGGCTTGACGCCCTTCGCCTTTGCCGCGTCAAAGAAATGGACCGCACCATAGATATTGCCGTGATCGGTGATCGCGACGGCCTTCTGGCCGATCGAATCCACGCGCGCCACCAGCTTTTCTACGTCACAGGCACCGTCCAGCAGTGAATAGTCGGTGTGCAGATGAAGATGGGTAAACTCAGCCATACTCTGACTTCATTTTATTTCCGCGCGCACGCGAGCCGTGGCGCTAACGTGCTGTGCGTTCCGGGTACACGATGAGGAAATCGCGTCCTCGCAGATAAAAGAGGCAAGCATCTCGCTCGCCTCTGTCACCACAGATCAGTTGATTTGATTAGCGTTTCTTCTTTGCCGCCTGCTTTTTGGCAAGAGCCTTCTTTGCAACGGCCTTCTTCGCGGCCGGCTTTTTGGCAGGTGCTGCTTTCTTTTGAACCTTCCCAGGCTTGGCTGCCTTTGCCGGCTTCGACTTGGCTGCGGGTTTCTTTGCTGCAACCTTCTTGGCGGCAGCCTTGACTGGCGCCTTCTTTGCGGGCGGAGTCTTCTTCGCAGCAAGAGCTTTCGGCGCCTGGGTAGCTTCGTGCTTGGCCGGTTTCACCGGCGCCTTGGCGGGAGCTTGTTTGGCCGGAGCTTGTTTGGCCGGAACTGCGGGTTTTGCCGGTGCCGCCTTTGCAGCAGTCGGCTTCTGCGCCGCTTTGGCTTCCGCCGGCTTTGCCTCGCCAGCCTTGGCCGCGGCAGATGGCTTGCCCTTCCCAGCAGCCTCAGAGCCTGCGGGTTGCGGTGTCGCCGCAACCGCAACAGCCTCCTCCTTCTTGGCTGCTTTCTTCTTTGAAGCGCGCTGCTTGCGCAGGTTGACCGGCGGCGGAGGTGCGGGCGGCGAGTACGGTTCCAGAAACGCGCGGAGCGCGGCCTCATCGTTCAGTTTGTTGTCCAGGGTCTGAAAGAACAACTGCTCCAGGAGCTCCGGATAGCGCTCGATCTCCGGCGTGATGCGCATTTCCAGCATCAGAGCGGTCGGCACCTTCTGGCGGGCTTCCGGCCAGACATTGAAGAAGTTTTTGAATTTATTCTGGATCGCGGCACCCTTGCCCGTCAGCCCCAGCCACAAGACCGGCTCTGCCGAAGAGAGCGTCAATAGCTTCCAGGAGGCAGAGGGCGCACTTGCTTCCTTGGCAGTCAGCCTGGCGGCAAAGGCCTCAGCGTCCTTATCCAGCCGCTCCCATTCCTTCACAAAGCCCGGCCGAACGAAGAGCTTCTTCAGCGCGGCGGTGTCTTTCGGCGGCATGCGCGCCGTCAACAGTTCCATGGCGGCGGCGGAGATGTCGGGATAGATGCCTTCCATCTGGAGCCGGGTCTGCAACTCATGAAGTTGCGCCATCCCCTGACTGTCGGCCTTGCTCGCCGACCATGCCGGGAAGAGCTGCTTCATCCAGCCCTGTTGCTCCAGCGTCTTCAGCATCTCGAGCGGGCTCTCTTCGTGGGCGATCTCCTCCAGCTCGTACCCGCGCTGGAAATTCGTAATCAGGGAGAAGACGCCCTCCTCCGTCGCATTGTCAAAGCGCTGCTTCGTCCGCTCGTCCATCTGCCAGCCCAGCCGGGTGCCCAGGCGAACGGCGCGGAAGAGCCGGATCGGGTCTTCGAGGAAGCCGTAATTGCTCACCAGCCGCAGCGTGCGCATTTCGATATCGGCCACGCCGTTGGTGGGGTCCATCAGCAGGCCGTAAGAGCCCTCATTCAGCGAGAGGGCCATGGCATTGACGGTAAAGTCGCGACGGCGCAGATCTTCAAGGATATTGGTCCATTCATAGACCGGGTGCGCGGGCTTCGGGAAGGTCTCCTTGCGGGCGCTCGATACCTCCAGCCGCACCCCTCCGGGATAGCGGAGGAAAAGCGTCTGCGAAGGAGCATGCGATCCCCAGTAGATAAACCCGGCAGATTCCAGTGCTTGCCGTATGTTCAAGGCATTTCCTTGAACCGTTACATCAAAGTCGCGCACCGGGTGGCCACTGGTGAGGTCGCGGACAGCGCCTCCAGTAAGGAAACTTGTCATGCCTTCCGCTCGGGCGGCATCGCGGATCAGTCTGAGGGCGCTGCGCTGCGCCGGAGACAGGCGATGCTCCAGCAAATAAACGTAATCGGGCATGTTCGTGCCTTGAGCCGCCCACACTAGTGTGTCGGCAGGCTCTATGTCACTCTTTCTGGGAGACTTATTCTCCGTACGAGCTACTGGTCAACGCCTAACGGTATCATAGTGTGACTATCTTGGCTACCATTCTGCACACTTTCCGCTGCACATGGTTGCCCGATGTGAGACAATCCCGCGAGCCTTTGGCTAGAGCGCGTTCCTTATGGGCAGCACACAGAAAAAAGCCGTGCTTCGCATGCATGACGGGAGCTGGCTCGCGGGCTACCTGCCTCCAGCCGGCTTTACGCGGCAAGGCAGCATCGAGCTGCTCGACCTCTCCGCTCGCCGCCAGTCTGTCCCCCTGCCATCCCTCAAATGGGCCTGCTTTGTCCGCGACTTCAATTCCGGCGAGCCTTCCAACCCGGAACGGCTGCTGCGCACCACCTTTTCCGGCCGTCCCCGGCTGGCCGGCCTGTGGCTGCGGATGACGCTCAAGGATGAAAGCGTCCTCGAAGGCATGGCTGCGAACGACCTCACGCTCCTCGATCCGGGTGGACTGCTCCTGACGCCGCCGGATACCCGTTCCAACACCCAGCGCATTTTTCTCCCGCGCACCAGCATTACAGAGCTCTTGGTCATCGCGGTGATCGGCGCTGCCGCGGCATCGCCAATCAAGCGCAAGCCCCCGGCATCCGATCGTCAGCAGGCCGATCTCTTCCCCGTCTCCACGCCGAAAGCGCTCTAGAAGGCGCTGGCGGGAGCTCCCTCGCGAACGGCCATCCGGAATGAACCCCACAGCACGCGCCAGCCGCGCATGTCCCGAACGGTGAGTCCGTCCGTTACCATGCAGAGAATGAAGCTTCGCGATCTTGCCGCGCGCCTCGGTGCCACTCTCCACGGTGATGGAGAGGTCGAGATCACCGGCGTGGCGGGCATTGAGGAGGCCGCCCCGGGCCAGATCACCTTCGTCTCCAATCCCCGCTATGCCGCCGCAGCAAAGACCACGCAGGCCAGCGCGGTGCTGGTTGCACCTGAGTTTCCAGAGATCGCCGCCTCGACCCTTCGGCTGGCGAATCCCTATCTGGCCTTTGCGCAGGCTATCGCTCTGCTGCATCCCTCGCCGGTTTACCCGCCCGGCATAGACCCGACTGCCGTCATCGATCCCACGGCGAGCATCGGGGCTGACCCGCATATTGGCGCCTATGTCGTGGTAGGCGAGCGCGTACGTCTGGGCGACAGGGCGGTGCTGCTGCCTCATGTCGTTCTTTATCCAGGAGTTCAGGCGGGACGCGAGTTCTTCGCCCATGCCCATGCCGTGGTTCGCGAGGAGTGCGTGCTGGGCGACCGCGTGATCCTCCAGAACGGTGTTGTGGTGGGCGGCGACGGCTTCGGCTTTGCCAAGCGGGATGACGGCTCCTGGCAAAAGATCCCCCAGTCTGGCCCGGTGCGCATCGGCTCGGACGTGGAAATCCAGGCCAACGCCTGTATCGACCGCGCCAGTGTGGGGGCGACCACGATCGCCAACGGCGCAAAGATCGACAACCTGGTCCAGGTCGGCCATGGCTCAAGCGTGGGTGAAAATACGCTGCTATGCGCGCAAGTGGGGCTCGCAGGATCGACGGAAGTTGGCCGCGATGTGGTTCTGGCCGGACAGGTGGGCGTTGCCGGACACTGCAGGATCGGAGACGGCGTGGTCGCCACCGCACAATCCGGCATCCCGAACGATGTTGCTGCTGGTAAAGTCGTGAGCGGCTACCCGGCCATCGATAACCGTCAGTGGCTGCGGGCCTCGGCTGTTTTCCAGCGGCTGCCGGATCTGCTGCGCCGTCTACCCAGAAAGCCCGGCGTTGATGCGTCCCAAAAGGAAAATGATGCAGGCAAATAATTCGACGAAAACCACAAACCCGGAAAGCCCGGCGGCACGGGCATGCATCCACGTATCGTAACCACTCAATGTCCGACATCGAGGAAATCAAACCCGCTGGCACGGTAATCGAGGCTGTGCAGGAAGCGCCGGTTCGCGTCCTTCTACTGGACGACCACCCGGAGAATCTGCTGCTGCGCTCGACAATTTTGCGCAAGCACGGCTACATCACCGAAACCGCCGACTCGGTCGAAGAGGCAGAAAAGCTGCTCGACCGCATCGATATCGCCGTGCTCGATTACCACCTCGGCCATGGGCGCTTCGGCACCGATGTCGCTGCCGAGCTGCGTGAGCGCCGTCCCGAGGTGCCGATCATCATCCTCTCCGCCACACTGGAGCGGCGCTTTGGCGGCATCGAGGATATGCATCTGCTGAAAGGCTACAGCTCCATTGACGACCTGGTGTCGGCATTGCGCTCCTTCGAAGCCAAGCGACGCGGCAAGCCGGTCGTCGTCGATGCACGCGACTTCTTCTACTCCCGCATCAACATGGCGATGGGCGACGACGTGGTGCTCGAGATCCTGGATGCGAACGGCAACTGGCAGTACGTGAATGACACCTGCGCACGCCTGCTGGAGCAGCCGCGCGACTGGTTTATCGGCAAGAACATGTTTGTCGAGATGCCGGAGCTGGCGCCGGACTGGCGCGAAATTCTGCGCACCGTCGCCATCGAGCGTGAGACCTATATTGACCGCACCTATCGCGGCCTTCTCAACCTTCCGCGGAAAGGCGAGGGCTGGGTGTGGAACGTGCTGGCCTTCCCCATCGCACTGCACAATAATCAGACGGGTGTCGTGCTGACGGCCCGCATCCTAGAACGGAAGACCACGCTCTAAAGCGTGGGGGAACGCAAGACCACACTGTCGGCGTCGAGAACGCAAGACGACCTGTAGTCCATGTCCATGATGCGATCGAATAAGGAACTATGAGAGTTGCGTTTCTCTGCTCTGCCTCGCTGGTGCTTCCTTTCCTGCTGGCGGGTTGTCATGCCCGTCCCAGCCGCGGCCGTCCGGAGGCAGCGTTTCTCATCACGGTGAGAAATCAGGGGCCCGACATCCATCAATTGGAAGTCGATTATCCCAACGCAAGCTTTGGCCGCGATGCCGTCCCCAGCGGCGCCAGCTTCGATTACCCGCCCAAGCTCATAGGGTCCGGGCCGGTGAAGGTGACATTCAACGACTCCAAGGGCAAGAGTCATACCGCGACCGGCCCAGTGGTGCAGGAAGGCATGCATAAGGACCTCGTCATCTCCATCGGTGAGGACGAAGGCATCGTTTTCGAGGCCCTTCCGGACCAGCCGAGCTGACCCACTCTGCGCGCTCAATCCTGTGCGGTAACACTCACGCCGCAACTGCGTCTGTGAGATAAGTGAAATCACGGATGCGCCATCAACAATTCTTTGCCTTCGCAGCTCTTTCTCTTTTTGCCGCAGCAGCCGGGGCGCAGAACCCGGCTCCGCCGCCGGCTGCACCGCCCCCGGCGGACTCGTCACGTATTCCCGACATTGCGATTCGCTCTGTCGGACTGGAAACCAGCGTTGCGTGGAAATGGGTCCATGACGAGCAGACACGCGGCGCCTCCACTGGAAATTCGAACTATCCGATTTATCCCGACGGCAAGAACGGGCTCCCCGGGCGTCAGTTCGTCACCTGGTACACCGGCAATGGCGGCGAACGCTACCACCTCGTTTTCGGACGTGATCCAAACGCAACCCACTTCGTCTATGAAGCGAATGTCTATCTCGTCGAGCCTGCTGAAATTGCGGCAGTCGAGATGGATATGAACCAGGTGCTCGCAGACGGCAGGACCGTTATCTTCGGCACTCAGTGCTCGGTCCACTCCAAGAGCTGGGAGTACACCTACGTCAACAGCACAGGGACGCACTGGCGTCCATCCAACATTCCGTGCAATCCGCAGACCTGGGGCACCAAGAAGTGGCACAAGGTCCAGATCGCCTACCATCGCGACGACGACGGAAACGTGACGTACGATTGGGTGAATTTTGATGGCGCCTACAGCGACTTTCAGGGAGCGACCGTCTTCTCCACGCAATCGCTGGGCTGGTCGCCGGGCGAGCTGCTCCTGAATTTCCAGATTGACGGCTCGCACAAGTCAGGCACGATGGATGCGTACCTGAATGATCTGGCGATTTATCGCTGGGGGTCTAGCGAATAGAACGCACGGCAGACGCCGAGGCGGATTTGCATTTCATCTGCGGATAGCTCCTGCATCGAATTCTGGGGGTGTGCGGGCCCGCTGGTGATACTTGCGTTCCCAATAGTCCAGCAGATTCCATCGCGGCAGCCCTTGATCAATCCTGCGCAACCGTATCCAATACTCAATTTGCTGGTCTCGGAAGCCGTCATCTATCCGCAACTGAAGCCATTGGCGCACGTAGGCTCCCAGATCCCCTGAGTCCGGCGGCAGCGCGTATACAATGGGGACAAGGATAGAAGTACCTTTCGGCACAACCGCGGTGAACCCGGGATGCTGTGCAGACCAAGCCGTTGCCTGTTCAAGAGTCCATACCGCAGCGTCAACCCTCGTCATCATTGCGGGCAGTTGGGAATAGCTTTCTATTGTGACAAATTGAGCATCTGGAAAAGCTGTGCGGCTCAACTTCAACAGCACGGGGTCATTGAAGACGGCTAATTTCAATCCGGCGCTCATCTCGTTGCGGCTCTCGTCAGCAAATTTCCATGCGCGCCGGGAAGGTACCAGGAGTGCCACGCGGCTCTGGTAGTACGGGGACGAGATGGTGAGCGACTGAAGCCGCTCGTCAGTCTCATAGAGCCCCGACATCGCGATGTCGAAACGATGATTGCGGAGGTCCTGGGTTAGATCGGGCCACGTGAATGGTACGAATTCCAGACTTACACCGAGATCGCGCGCCAGGCGATAGGCAAACGCAATGTCGAATCCGACCAAATCATCGTTTGCGTTCTTGTAGCTGAACGGAATGATCTCTGGATTAAAGCCAACGCGAAGAACTCCTCGTTTTCTGATACTCGCAAGCGATAAGCCATCCGATTCAGCAGGCGTCCTGCCGCTTGACGGCTGAATGGGAGCAATCTTCCACGACACGCCATTTGTGAGCTGCGGATCAAGTTTCAGGGATGCATACTGATGCTCTCTCGGCGGGAAGAGGAGGCTACGAGACGATATTGCTCCCATGGCTACGCCGGCACACAGGACAAGGCATGTGGCGATGGCTGCCACGAAGGGCCTTGCCCGGAACCGGGCTCTTTTTAGGTAAACCAGCGGAATGACCAGCGTAATGAAGGCAAAGCCGGCGACAGACACCAGGACCTGGCCGAAGCGAGTAATCGCAGAAGTCTCTACGTATAAGGTGAACACAGAAGGCGGGAGGTGCAGCCAATTGCTCAGAAAATCGACGGAATCGTAAGTTGCGCTTGGCGATCCCAAACAGGAGAGAAGGGTCATCAAGGGCAGTGTGATTTTCTCCGCTAATGTGAAGGAAAGGTCGGCGACATAGCCGGAATAGAAAATCAGAAGATAAACAAAATAGTTTCCAAGTTGCGCGAAGACGTAGCTTAGAGACAGAGCTGTTTGTACAAGGCTGTCCCGCTCCTCGCTTTTTGGAGCGCCCACGCGATCGAGAATGGACTCAGTCTCATGCTGGACCAGGGGCAATGCTGCCACGGACAAGGTTGTTCCGATCGCAATGACCATCGCCGGCCGAAGTCCCCGCAGAATCTCGCGATACCCCAGCGGCACAATGGCAGAAAGCAGCATCGGTATCACGACCAGGCCAAGAATTGCAGCCCCAGCAAGATAGAGACCCACATACACAAGCAATCCGGTGAGTCGGTCAGGGTGCACTGTGCCGGCAGTGGTTGCCAGAAGGGCGAAGACGCCAATTGGAGCGAGAATGATCACCCAGCGCCAAATCGTGACGCTCGCAACCTTCACGGCACTCAGGATCTCCAGCAATGTATTTTTCTGAGCTATTTTCTGGAGTGCAATGCCATAAATAATGGCAAACACAACTACGGCCGGAACATAGTTGTCACGCAATGCGGAAAATGGATTCGACGGAATCAGCAACTGAGTCAAAGGAACACTCTGACTGTCCGTCGCGGTGCTCAAGAACGCAGGCGAACGCGCCGGTGGAATGGCATGCGCCAGTAGCCAAATAGAGGCAAAAGTAAGAATCCAGAGAAACAGGAACGGAAGCCAGCCAGCGCGCAGCATCCTTCGGGCAACAGCCGGGCTCAAGGAACCCAACCCGTGCATCAAGGAACAAAGGATGTACGGAAATACGGCGATCTGCAGCATCGCTCCGTATGCGTTCCCGAGGGGTTGAAGCACCGCCGTCCGCTCACCGAAGATGATGCCGGCAGCAATCCCCAAGATGGCGCCGAGAACAACCTGCTGGGGCAGTGTGATAGCCAGCTTGCGGCGCCGAGCAGTACTTGCTTCGTGCGTCAGTGATTCGGGCATAGGCTCCAACGTCACGAGTCATGAACAGGCAACGCAGACCTGAATAGCATGATCACGTTATCGAAGCCAGAAAATTATCACGATTTCAGACCTTGGACGATTGCGAAAACCTATGCCGTGAATCGAGACCGACAAACAACGGAAACAGAAAGAGCCGCTCCGAAGAGCGGCTCTCTCTAACTGCGGTTACGCCCCTAGTGAACGACAGACTGGAACAGACTCGACTGCAAAAGCGTTGCGAACTGCTGATCGCTCGACTGATAGCTCACGATCAGCTTGCCCGAGCTGGAGTCGATCTTGGTTCCATCAATCGCCTGCTTTTCGATATCCGTGCCGCTCATCTTCTTGTAGAGCGCGGCGGCGTTCAGCAGGGACGCCATGGTCGCCGCGGTGAAGGTATCCGGCGTCAGGACATCCAGGTTGAACTGGACACCGTTCTGAAAGTCCATCGTGTACCACGAGCTCAGAATCCGCTTCTGGATGGTCTCGAAATCGCCCATCTGGGCGGCCTGCCCCATCAGGGAGCGCATCATCGTCTGCGTGCCCTTCTGATCCAGGATGCTCCACAGTGGCTCGTCCTGCACGGAAGCCATCATGTCAGTCATTGCATTGTTCGTGAGGAAGTTCGTCTGCAGGCCATCACGCGCATCCAGCGCCTGTTTTAGCGAATCGCTCTGGCCAAAGACCATCGTGGTGGGGTTCAGGAATGCGACCTGCATGCCGGAGCCGCCCATCGGGTAGATCCTGTTATCGCGCAGCACCACCGGCTTGACCTTCTTCTTCTTGAAGTTAGCCATGATGTCATCGAGCGAGAACTGACCCTGCGCGAGACCGATAATCCGCGTGGAGTCGCCGGTCGCACCTTTCGGGCGGAAGGAGGCGAAGGCCAGCTGATCGACATCATGATTGTCGTTCATGCCGGAGACCTGCAATGCCTTCTCCAGGCTCTTCAGCTCCGGAGGCATGACCTTGTTCTTGAGCTGCATGGCCGCAGGCGAGTTCTGCATCGCCCGGTAATCGATGACGATCAACTGCTGCACATCATGGGGGATAGCCGCCCGGGCATCGCCGCTCAGTTGAGCAGCAGAGGCCGGCAGCGCCGCAGCAAGGCCAAGGCACAGAGCGGCCATGCCGCCGCTCAATCTCTTCATCTTCGCAAGGTTCTTCATCTCTACTTCACTTCCTTCCGGACAGACGCCCGCCCAACCTGGGCACCGCGCATCCGCCCGCCGTTATCATCTTAGACTGCGTTCGGAGACCGCTGTATTTCACTTCTGGGTGAGAACCCGTTAACCAGTTCATCGTTACAAAGTTTGTAACCATAACTGGTGTCTGGGCCTTTCATGGCCATTCGAGCGGCCGCTCCATCCGCCGCTCCAGGATCTTCGTCTCAGTGGAGAAGTCTTCTAACTGACGCACCCATTCGCTATTTTGCTCGACTGCGGCCTCGGGAATCAGCCCAATCAGTTCGCCCTCGACGATGCGGGCGCCCCGGCCCTCAACCCGCCGCTTCAGGTCGGCATAGACATCGCTGGGTGAGCTGACGCGGAAGTCGGTCAGATTCATAGAGATCTGGGCGCGTCCGCGCACCAGGGCCCCCAAGGCCTTGACCCCTTTCAGCCCGCCGCCCGAATCCCGGACCTCGCGGGCCAGCGAGCGAGCCAGAGCCACATCCGGCCTGTCCAGGAAGACGTTCCAGGCGATCAGGAAGCGCCGCGCGCCGACCGCACTCGCGCCCGCGGTGGGATGCAGTTCCGGGCCGCCCACGTCGGGCCGGCGTGCCGGATCGCGCCGGACAGCATCGCGCAGCCCTTCAAACTGCCCTTGGCGGACATCCTCCAGACGCGCCCGGTCGGGCCGGGCCGCCGCCGCCTCGTAGAAGTACACGGGCACGCTGTAGCGACGCCATATCTCCTCGCCCGCCTGCCGCGCCAGCAGGGCACAATGTTCAAGCGAAATATCGCGCACGGGCACGAATGGGATCACGTCCGCGGCGCCGATCCGAGGATGAACGCCGCTCTGCCGCGTCAGGTCGATCAGCTCCGCCGCCTTGCCGGCAGCGAGGACTGCCGCTTCGACCACTGCGGCAGGAGGCCCGGCGATTGTGACTACGGAACGATTGTGGTCTGCATCCTGCGACCAGTCCAGCAGCGACACGCCCGGCACCCGCATGGCGCGGACGATTGCGAGCACGCGCGCCCGGTCAACGCCCTCCGAGAAGTTCGGCACGCACTCGATGATGGCCTGACTCATCTTCCTACTTCCACCAGCTATAGCCGATCTGGAACTGCACCGTCGCGTTCACGCCGGGATTGGCATCGCCGAGCGAGGCATTGGAAATATGCACCGCGTTTGCGTTGAAGGTAATCGAGCGCTTTGGCTTGAGGAAATACTGAAAGCCCACTCCAAACTGCGGCGTAAAGTTCCATACGCTCGTACCCTGATGCCCCGGTAAAGGATACGGGCCTACAGGCGGAAACTTGTGGTTTGTCCAGATCAGGCCGCCGGCTCCCTGCACAAAGGGCAGGATGCGCCGCGTGCCGGTGGCGAGATCCCAGCGCAGCACGATGGGTGTGAGGCTGATCCCGTTGTATGCGCCTCCCGTTTTGTAAGGGCCGGTCGCAACCGCGAGATCGGGATTGTCAGTCGCGTAGAGGTTGTAACGCTGAAATGTCCCCGTCCGGCCCTGCCACCAGGGCATCACCTCCGCACTGTATTCAAACTGGCCACGCAGAAGTCCGGGACCGGATGGATCGGTCAACACCTTGCCGGCGCGTGCGCCGATGCTCAGATAACTGGAGCTAGGCGAAACGCCGGCGCTGAAGCCCCCGTCGAAGAACGCTCCCCAGTTCCATGGATGGCGGCTCATCGTCTCGCGCAACGGCGAGAGCGATACCGAAGTTGCGGGCGCTCTCAGACCACTGCTGGACTGCGCCAGCGCAACGACGGGAGAGATCGCGATCAGCAACAGCGCTGCGGGCAAAAAGCGAAAGCGAAAAAGAGGCATGCGTCTCATGAATGCATCGGGATCCGGTACTCAGACCCGCGCGAATATGTGTAAAACAGCGCAAAGTGACAGAGAAAAGGCCGCCAGTTCGAGGAGCCGGCGGCCCTGTTTTATGCGATGAACGTTCAGCCGGCCACTTCTTCCAGTTGCTTCGCGTCCATGTCGAAGTTGGAGTAGACGTTCTGCACGTCGTCGTGATCCTCCAGCGCTTCGAGCAGGCGCAGCATCTGGTTGGCCGCCGGGCCTTCAAGTTTGGTGTAAGTGGAAGCGATCATCGTGATCTCGGCCACCGAGGTCTCAATCTTCGCGGCATGGATTGCATCGAGCACCGCGTGGTACGCATTGGGGTCGGTCAGGATCTCCCAGGTATCGCCTTCGTCATTCAGATCGTCGCCGCCGTTTTCGAGAACGATGTTCATCAGCTTCTCTTCATCGGCGTTTTCTTTGGGAACGGCGATCAGCCCCTTCTTCGTAAAGAGGAAGCGAACCGAGCCTTCCGTTCCGAGGTTGCCACCGTTCTTCGAAAAGGCATGGCGCACTTCGCTCACTGTCCGGTTGCGGTTGTCGGTCGAGGTTTCGACCAGCAACGCCACGCCGCCGGGACCATAGCCCTCGAAGGTGATCTCTTCATACTGCGCCCCGGGCAACTCACCGGTGCCGCGCTGGATGGCGCGCTTGATGTTGTCCTGCGGCATGTTCTCGGCCTTGGCCGCCAGGATGGCCGTACGCAGGCGAGGATTGCCGTCCGGATCGCCGCCGCCGCGCGCGGCCATGCTGATTTCCTTGATCAGACGGGTAAAGATTTTGCCGCGCTTGGCGTCCATCGCGCCCTTTTTGTGCTTGATGGTGGCCCATTTAGAGTGGCCTGACATAGGACCTCTGCAACTCTCGGAAGTGTGTCGACCGGCCTGTCGCCTGCGCTCGCACAGGCAGAGATAAACCCCGCCGGGACACTCGATTGTAGCACTCGCGCATAGGCAAACGAGCGAGCGCGGACACTCGCCTGCCTATCGCGCTCCTCATCCATATCAGGGATGTGGAACAACGCGAATGTGCGCCATCATGCCGCCGTCCTCATGTTCAAGGATGTGGCAGTGATAAACAAAATCGCCAATCTCCGCGAAGGGAATCTCGACTTGGACGGACGCCACCTTGCAGGCTCCGCTCTTCCAGGTCGCGATGCTGCCGTCGCATTCCGGACTGCCGTGATACACCGGCACGTTATCCATCAAACCGCCGCCGTCGCCACGCGGTGCATTGGCCGGCAATACGCGGAAGCGGGTCTGGTGAACATGGAAGTTGTGGTCCTCGCCGGCGACATTCACCAGCTCCCAGCGTTCGGTCACCGGCCTGTTCCCAGCTGCAAGTGGCAGGCAGACGCTGATGGTGAGGTGATCAAATGCCTCGATGTCCTTGAAGGAACCGGGGACCGGCTTGCCATGTTGATCCAGCTCCTCGTAGCCCAGACCAAAGCCATCCGGATTTCCCGCTGGCACGCCGAAATAAATCCGGCGCATGTGTCCCGGCGCCAGGGCCTTGCAGTTGTTGTCACGCAGCGAGGAAACATGCTCGGCCATGCCCGTGACGTGAGCTGCCTCGGTCACGCTCAGCGCGTCCTTTACGCCCCGCACGGAGATCTTTACCGGGCCACCCAATAGACCTTGATCGCTGAGGATTTCCCGCGCGACGGGACGAACTTCCAGCATCGCGTGATCGGGTGCACTGCTTCCGTCCAATGTGAGTCTCACCAAGCCGACGGAGGGCCAGGTATCGCCGGCAGGTCCCGTCTGCAATGCCTGGGTGACGAAGGTTGCGTGCTTCGTCTGGCCGAGATGTGCAGGGATGAAGATTTCTGTGCGTGCGCTTGGCATCATGCGCAGCACGGTTGCACAGACGGGGTGCGATAGATGCGTCCGATCCGAGCCGCAGGCAGCCTGGACGAAGCGGTTTCCCGCCTTCGCAGCAAAGCCCTGTGTGTTCGAGCTGGTGGAATCGATGGCAACGCCATCCAGCGACAAGATCTGGAACGGAAGGAGTTCACCTGTATCGTCATCTCGGAGCGCAAGCGAATAGCCCCGGCTGCCCGAGCCGCTGATCAGCCGCCATATCTCACCCTGGCCACGGATTGTCGCGGACGGGAAGACCTGCCCGCTGACCGAGAAGATCCATTTGCCGCCTGTGTGGTCCACTGGCCCACCATCGGAATCGACCTTTACGCCGGCACAATAGCCCGGACGCACGGCGCCGGAATCTGGATCGCAAAAATCCGGGTCTTCCTGTGTGTCGACTGTGTTGTCCCGCTCCACTTCGATGTCCTTGAGCAGAAGATGGCGGACATTCACGCCATGCAGCCCGTAGGAACCCTCGCGGTCGCCGAGATAGCTGTCAGGATTGCCTATCGTGATGACTCCGGACATTCCCTCAGACACCTGGTTCAGCGAAAGCCCATGGATGTGCGGGTGAAACCAGAAGACACCGGATGGATGGTTCCTGGGGATATAGATGTCGTAATCGATCGGCTTATCGGTGTAGGCCAGACCCGGATGCACCATCTTCGGCTTGGTTCCCGAACGATATCCGAGCACATAAATGTAATCGCCGTAGGTTGGATCTGCTTTATCAGCCTTACGCGGTTCGACGATCAATCCATGCGTATGCAGATTGGTCGGATTGGGTTGCAGCATCTCCTCATCCATCGGATCGGAATCGTACGCATGTTCGGAGTCGGGGGGCGCCGGCGGCAGTTGATTCACCAGGCGGATGCGAAGATGATCCCCGGGCTGGAGTTGCAATCGCACTCCGCCATATGGAGATGCGGTACGCGCATTGGCCGGACAACGATCATTGACAGCCACGGCGCGGGGACATATCTCGTATACCCAAGCAATGGGGTGGCTGCCGGCGAGTTCGATCGGCTTTGGCTTTGCCACCATCAGCAGGTCCAGAGAAGCAGTCGCGCGACTGCTGGTGAAGACAGGCATCTCCTGCATCGTGTCTGGCTGCGCATAGAGAAATATGGGGTAAAAGAGAAACGCTGCGGCTAACAATACGTACGATCTCATTGCAACTCCGGTCCTCGCTTGACGGAACGAGATCTAAGCCAGCCATCGGCCACCAGGCTAAGCAGATCCGCTGATTTTTTTGGGGGGTCCCGCGATCGATGAGGGAGGGGTAGGGCTCGACCGAGTGGCAGAATATCCGAGGTATTCTGCCTTGGCAACAAAAACCTGAAGGTTCTTCCCTGATTGGGCTTATGTATCTGAGCGGGGATTGGGATCGATCTTCGTTCAGCAATAATCTATCCAATCGGCATCGACACTCATCGCCAAAGGCTATGGCAGCCGAATATTTGCCTGGAACGATCGATGCCAGGAAATTGTTTGCGAAAGAAAAAGGCCGCCGGTCATGTGACCGGCGGCCTTGATACAGCAGTGACTTATACCACCGTCCTACCAGTGATAGAAGACCATGTTGTGGATGTAGGTGGTGATGGATCCACTGCCCTTGCTCAATCCGTCGATCTGGAAGTTGGTGAGAAGCGTACCTTTCGCCCAACCGAGGCTTCTGGTGCCGTAGCCTTTGGCGTTCTTGAACACGCTATGCGTGCCGTCCAGATTGACCCAGTCGTGGGTGATATTGCCGCTGCTGTCGCGGTGCATTCCGATCTGGATGTGATGCCAGGTTTTCGCCTTCCACGTCAGCGGATTGCAGTAGATGTTGGATCTCGTCCAATGGTTCGTGCTGCCCGATACAACCGTGTACTCCCACGTCTTTGAATAGCTGGAGCACTGCGTGTCAAACATCATCGTTTTGCCGGAGGAAGTCACCTGGTTCAGATCTAACTCCAGGTTCGCCACCTGCGTCGGATTCACGAGATAGACATACGTATCCAGAACGAAATTCATCGCGGTGGGATTGTTTGCGAAGGAGACATGCCAGCGCTCGCCGGCACCCTTCGAATACGTCATGTAAAATTCGCGGGCCTTGTCGTAGGAGGGCGTCGTTGCCGGATAGTCCATCGAGCCTCTCGATGAGCCGGGGGTGCCTGAATCATGCTCTCCGCTCCAGCCACCCATGCCATCCAACAGACCAGAAGCGACGGCGTTGGAAGGAAGGGACATCGCCGCGTCTGATCCGGTGGAAGACCCGGAGGTAGAGCCGCCGCTACTGCTGCTACTGCCGCTGCTGCTGCCCACCTTGAACGTAGTGCTGACGACAGGACAGGCCATGCCGTTCACCCAGGACTTGTAATGGATAGTGTGCGTGCCGGCCGAAATGCTGGCCTTGGTGTCGATGTCGTAGCTCGTGACGCCTCTGATGAGCGTGGAGCTGTTGTCGACCGAATACCCGAAAGAGGTGGGCGTCAGGCCATCGCATCCCACGTTATGTGCGCGCACCCATACGGGGGAGGAAACATTAGTGCCGTTTACAGGAGCGGCGACCGTGATATCGGATGCAAAGGATGGTTGCGATAACGCGAACCCGGACAGCGCCGTCACAGCGGAAAGAATTACGCAGCGACGAAACACCAGGCCCAAAATGGAACTAGACAGCCGTTGCATGAACAATGCAGTTCTCCTGGGGAATCAATAATCTTTTGGCCCCGTAACCGCGCACCGGATGCGAAGCTACGAATCACAACGCGCAGTACAACAATGGCCGACCGTGTTCGCCGCAATGTGCGAACAAAGGATCGCCGTATACCAGGCAGAACTTTTTATGTAATCGAAGGCAGGCGCAGACGCTGACTAAATCCTGCAACGCAGATCAGCGCGAATAGAAGTGGAAAACCGCAGCGCCGCGATGGGTGGACTGGGCATCCTTGAATTTCCGCTCTTGTGTATGTGCTCTGGAACGGAGATTTTGTATTGATTTGTTACTGCGGATAATACACATCTCGTACACGCTTGCAAATCAATAAGAAAATCTTTTTTACGAAATAGAATGTGCTGCAAGAGAGCGTCTTTCTCCGCCGTGCTGTTTCTGCCGACAGGGTGAGAAGAATTTCCATTCCCGATGCGGCGAGACTCTGTCATGACGCTCCGAGCCGAATAACTCGCAGCAACCTCGCGCAAATGACTTAACCAGCCCGCTTCATTTTCGGCCTGCGGAAGGCATAAATGATGGCCAGCAGCGGCGGAGCCAGCAGTACGCCCCAGAACGGGATCACGATACCCAGCACGATCGGCACCAGGATCGACGCCCAGATCGGCACGCGCGTCGTCTTCTTCATCAGCCAGGGCTGCAGCACAAGCTGCTCGATGACGACGATGATGGCGTAAATGCCGAGCAGGAAGGCGAGCCGCTCCAGGTCCCTGCCCTGGACCAGAATGCAAAACGTCGGACCGATCAGCGCAATGACGCCGCCGATGTTCGGCACGAAGGCCATCAGCCCCGCAACCAGCGCCCATGCCGGGGCGAGCGGCACGCGAAGGATCTCGAGACCGATCAGCCACAACACCGCCACGCACAAGGCATCGATCGACATGGCGCGCCACCAGTTCACCAGCGCTGTGCCGGCAGTGCGCAGATGCTGCGCCGGGCCCGGCCGTCCGGTGAGCGTAGAGGCAGCGGGCTCCAGGGGCCGCTGCACTCTCGTATAGCCAACCGGCTGCTCCGGCTGCTGCTGGATGGCCGGGGGCTCGGGCTCAGGCGGCAGAGGGGCGATTGAATTGTCTTCTGATTCGGGCTCGTCCATTGGCACACATGTTCTTCTTCCGCCGCCTATGGCCGCAAGTCCCGACGTGCCGTCGCCCGAGGAAGATCTCGCGGCGGCTCGACAGAACGCCGGTGCCGGGCTGACGATAGAACCTCTCATGGACTTGCCCCGGGAAGACGAACTGCGCGCAACATATCGATCCGCTACCGACCACCAGCTGATCGACCTCGCACTGACCTACGACTCCCTGACGGAGATCGCCCAACGCACGCTGCGCGCCGAGTTCGAGCGGCGCGGCCTCGAGCCGCCCGAAGTTCCCGAAGCCACTGCGACACCGGATTTATCACGGGTCGTGACGGTTCAACAATATCGTGATCTCGCGGACGCCCAGCTTGCAAAGGGCGTACTCGAATCTGCGGGGATCCCGTGCTACCTCCGTGACGAAAACACGGTTCGCACCCAATGGCTGTGGTCGAACCTGATGGGTGGCGTCCGGCTTCAGGTGCGCGAAGAAGATCGCGAGCCGCAGCGGAGGCTGTGCTATCGCAACCCATCCCTCGAGCAGATTCAGACCGGCGACGAAATTCCGTACGATCAACCTCGCTGCCCGCGTTGCGGCTCGCTGGATATTGATACGCAGCCAGTCGATGAACGGATGGTGCGCACACCCATGCCGTCATCCGAATTACCTGTTTCCTTTCCAGCGCGAGGTTGGCGGTGTGAGAGTTGTGGTGCGTTATGGGTCGACCTTCCCGATATCCCTCAGAACTGATCTCGCCCGGATGAAGGACAGCTCCCTCGAACTGCTAAACTGAAGTGTTGGCGGCAGTAGCAAACTGCCCGCGAGTCAGGGGTTGCGAATGAAAGAGCACAACGGTCACAAGGCAAACGGCAGCGACAATCATGGACTCAGGCTGAAGGTCGGCCTCGCCGAGATGTTGAAGGGCGGCGTCATCATGGACGTGATGAACGTCGAGCAGGCGAAGATTGCCGAGCAGGCCGGCGCCGTGGCCGTCATGGCGCTGGAGCGCGTTCCGGCGATGATCCGCGCCGAAGGCGGCGTTGCCCGCATGGCCAATCCAAAGCTCATCAAGGGGATCATCGAAGCGGTCTCGATTCCGGTGATGGCCAAGGCCCGCATCGGACATTTTGCCGAAGCGCAGATCCTGCAGGAGCTCGGCGTCGATTTCATCGATGAGTCGGAAGTGCTCACCCCGGCCGACGAGGCACACCACATCGACAAGCATGCCTTCAAGACACCCTTTGTCTGCGGAGCGCGCGATCTGGGCGAGGCTCTGCGGCGCATTGCCGAGGGCGCCGCGATGATCCGCACCAAGGGCGAGGCCGGTACCGGCGACGTGGTGCACGCGGTGAAGCACATGCGGCAGATTGTGCGGGAGATGAAAGCGCTGACCGTGCTCAGTGAACAGGAGCTGTACGTTGCAGCCAAGGAGCATCGCGCCCCGTACGAGCTGGTCCGCATGGTTGCCAAGACGGGCAAGCTCCCTGTGCCGAACTTTTCCGCCGGCGGCATCGCGACACCTGCCGACGCCGCTTTGATGATGCAGCTTGGCGCGGAGTCGGTCTTCGTGGGCTCGGGCATCTTCATGAAGGAGCGCGCCACGCCGCTCGATGTCGAGTGCGATGCGAATGGCCGGCTGAACAATTCCCAAGAACGCGCGGAAGCTGAGTCGCGTGCGAAGGCAATCGTGATCGCGACCACGCACTACAACGATCCGAAGATTCTGGCCGAGGCCAGCGAGCAGGTCACCGGCACCATGAAGGGCCTCGCCGTGGCAGCTCTCGAGGAGAGCCAGCTTCTGCAGACGCGCGGCTGGTAGCAGAAAGACGGCGATTTGCCAGAGCAGAATTCCCTCAAGGAAACCGCAAGGCCACGCATCGGCGTGCTCGCCATCCAGGGCGACTACGATGCGCACGCCGGCGCGCTTCGCGAGGCGGGCGCCGAACCGGTGCTGGTCCGCAAGCCGGATCAGCTTCAAGGGCTAGACGGCCTCATCATCCCCGGCGGTGAGTCCACCACGTTTTTGAAGTTCCTGGAGCGCGACGGCTTCCTGGATGCGTTGCGTGCCTTCACCAAGGCGACGCCGACCTTTGGTACCTGTGCCGGTTGCATTCTGCTTTCGTCGAAAGTGCTGCACCCGCCGCAGCCCAGCCTTGGCGTGCTGGACGCAACGGTCGAGCGCAATGCGTACGGTCGCCAGATCGACAGCTCGATTCAGGAAGGTTCAACCGCATTGGGCAGTAGCTATGACAGCGGCCCTCTGGAGATGGTCTACATCCGCGCGCCGCGCATCCAGCAGGTTGGCAAGAATGTCTCCGTCCTCGCCGAGCGCGACGGCTTCCCTGTCCTGGTACGCCAGGATCATCTGCTGGCCGCGACCTTTCACCCCGAGCTCTCCTCCGACCGGCGCATCCATCGCTACTTCGTCGACATGGTGCGCGAGGCGAGCAACGCAGCGCACCGGAAGAGCTGACCGGCCATGCTGCGCGGCATCCTCTTCTGCGGACTGACGCTGCGCGACTGGTGGATGCCTCCGAACGCCGCTGCCCATGGTGTCGCCGTCGATCGGCTGATGCGCTGGGACGTGGGCGCAATGACGGTCTGCTTTCTGGCCGCGAACCTTCTCCTCGTCTGGCTGTTTCTCCGCCCGCGCCGCACTTCCTCCGCGCCATCATCCTGGCGAGTCGAATTCATGCCTCTCGGTCTTCTCGTAGTTGTCTACATCGTGATGACGGTCACGGCGGAACATCTCTGGGCGCGAGAGCGTTTTGAGGGCGCGGCTCCCGCTGCCATGCATGTCGAAGTGATCGGCGAGCAGTTCCAGTGGTACTTTCACTATCCCGGCACCGATGCCACGTACGGTGTAAGCCAGCCGCAGCTCGTCAATGCCGCGCTCGGCAATCCGATCGGCCTCGATCCCGCAGACGATCACGGCAAGGACGACATTGTCGCAAGCGAGCTGGTTCTTCCCATCGACCGCGAAGTTGATCTGCAGTTGCGCTCGCTCGACGTGATCCACGGCTTCTTTGTTCCGGAGATGCGCCTGAAGCAGAACGCCGTGCCCGGCGCGACGCTGCACGTTCACTTCACGGCAGTGCGCGAAGGCATCTTTCCCATCCTCTGCTCGCAGGTCTGCGGCTCCGGCCACGCGCGCATGCAGGCGCGGATGCGCGTCGTTTCACCAGCCGCTTACAAAGCATGGCTCGCATCGCGCGCGAGGAAGGCCGTGCAATGAGCATCCATCGATCGCTCCTGCGACGCATCTTCACGACAGACGACCGCGCCATCGGCATTCATTATCTGCTGCTCTCGCTGATCGCGGTTGCCGCCGGCACGCTGCTCTCGCTCGGTATGCGGACGCAGCTGGCGTGGCCAGGGATCCACTGGCCGTTTCACGGCCCGATGCTGCCGGAGGAATATCTCTCGCTGGTCACGATGCACGGCACGTTGATGGTCTTCTTCGTTCTGACCACCGCGCCGCAGAGCGGCTTCGCCAGCCTTGTCCTGCCGCAACAGATCGGCGCACGCCGTATGGCTATGCCATGGTTGAACGCGCTCGGCTTCTGGATCGTTGCGCTTGCCCTTGTCGTCCTGCTCTCCGCGTTTCTGCTGCCCGCAGGCGGACCCATCGCCGGATGGACCAACTACCCGCCGCTCAGCGCTGTCGCCGCAGCCGGTCCGGGACAGGGCGGCGGCATGGACTGCTGGCTTCTCAGCATCGGCCTCTTCTGCATCGGCTCGTGGTTCAGCGCGATCAATGTTCTGGTCACCGTGCTGACCGAGCGAGCGCGCGGCATGACCCTGGGCCGGATGCCGCTGACCGTGTGGTCGTGGTTCGTCACATCCATCCTCATCCTGCTCGCCTTCCTGGTGCTCTTTGCTGCCATCGTGCTGCTCTTCTGCGATCGCCATCTTGGCACCGCGTTCTTCATCCCGCAGGGCGACTGGATCAGCGGGCAGGTCATCTCGCGCGGCGACGGCTCACCGCTGCTCTGGCTCCATCTCTTCTGGTTTTTCGGACACCCCGAGGTGTACATCGCCATCCTGCCCGGCATGGGGCTTGCGAGCAGCCTGTTTGCCAACTTCAGCCGCCGTCCCATCGTCGGCTATCGCATGATGGCCGCGACGACCGTGCTGATCGGGCTGCTTGGCTTCGTCGTCTGGGGACATCACATGTTCGTCAGCGGCATGAACCCGTACGCGGGCAGCGCCTTCGCGCTCACCACCATGGCGATTGCCGTCCCTTCGACGGCCAAGGTCTTCAGTTGGCTGGGCACGCTATGGGGCGGTGGTCTCGAGCGCAAGACGCCGATGCTCTTCGCGCTCGGCTTTCTGTCGCTCTTCATCGCCGGCGGTGTCACCGGCCCGATTCTCGCCCTGCCGGCGCTCGATCAGTATCTGCACAACACGTTCTTCGTGGTCGCGCATTTTCACCTGATCATGGCGATGGCAGGCGCTTTCTCCATCTTCGCGGGCGTCTACTACTGGTTCCCGCTCATGACCGGCCGCCGAATGAGCGAGCGTCTGGGCCGCTGGCACTTCTGGCTCTCACTGATCGCCGCCTATGGCACTTTCTTTCCCATGCATCTGGAGGGCCTGGCAGGCCGGCCGCGCCACTACGCCCAGGTCACCGGCAGCACCTCTTCGCTCGCCGGATTGCTGCCCATGGAACGCGGCGTTACCTGGGCGGCATTCGTGCTCGGCGCGGCGCAAATTCTCTTCCTGATCAACCTCTTCTGGAGCGCCCGCCGCGGCGCACCCGCGGGCGAGAATCCCTGGCAGGCCACCACGCTCGAATGGCAACCCATGCCGCTCCCCATCACGGTGGAACGCGGCCCGTATGAGTATCAAAACGGAGCGCGCGACCGCGACTTCACTCCACAGTGGGAGACGGCATCCCAACAGGAGTAAGCTGTATTCGCACGGAGTCTCCCATGCCCGCCACTTTCACTCCTCGGTCGGTTGTCGATGTCGATCGTGAAAGAAAAGATCCGGGATTTGGTGGCCGCCCACCGGTAGACCGCCGCCCCACAGGAGGTGGCGGCGGCGACGAGAACTGGGACCACCACCGGAACGGCCGCGGTCCGCGTGCCCTGCTCACCCGCTATCGCATGGGCATCTTTTCCGCTCTCGCCGGCGACCTCATGTTCTTCATGGCGCTGGTCACGGCTTTCTTCTTCCGCCAATCCGCCGGCCATTTCGATATGCACGGCGCCTACATCCTGGACTGGCACCGTCTCGACATTCCGCCCATTCTCTACATCAACACCGCCATCCTCCTCCTCTCCAGCGTCACGATGGAGATGGCGCGGCGGCAGCTCTTCCACGAGCTGGACGTGATGGAAGAATGGCTGGGCATGGGTCGTCCCGCCGCCCGGCGCGCTGCTCCGTGGCTCGCTGCTACGGTCGCGCTCGGCATCGCCTTTCTGGTCGGTCAGTGGATGGCCTGGAAAGACCTCGCGACACAAGGCTTCTTCTTCGCCTCAAACCCCAGCAGCCATTTCTTCTACCTCATTACCGGCGCCCACGGCGCACACCTGGTCCTCGGCGTGATGGCGCTGGTCGCCGCGTTGGCGTCCCTGACGCTGTTGCATCGCCTGGAGTTGCGGCAGATCTTTGTGGACTGCACCGCCTGGTACTGGCACTCCATGGGTGTTTTTTGGATCTTTCTCTTCACCCTGCTCGTGTTCTTCCAGTAGCGTGACGATGCCTCGCCTGTTGAAGACCCAGTGGTTTGGCATTTGTCTGACCGCACTCTTATTCCTGCTTCCCCTTGCCGCGCACGCACAAGGATGCAGCATGTGTCGCGATACCACCGCCGGCTCTGCTCCCGAAATACGCACCGGCCTGCGCAAAGCGATTCCGGTGCTCGCTGTTCCGGCGATTGCGCTCTTCGTGGGCTTCTTTGTGGTGGCGCGACGCAGCGACGCATGGCAATCGGGTAGAAACAGACACTGAGCACTCGAGCAACGAGCAGCGTTAGCCCCTCTACATGTTCTTCTTTCAGCGCCCTTCGCCGCAGATCATCGAGCGCTTCCGAAAGCTGGTGGAGCTGGATTCCTTCTCCTATGACGCGCTTCGCGCCACTCTCGAAGGTCCTCTCCCGTCCGGTTATGCCGTCGACCACAATCGCGTTTGTCTGGGCAATGGCGAGATTGTCTTTGAGCGCGCCTGCACGGCGCTCTCGGAGTGGAGGATGTTCGATCTGGGCTGGGTAGAACTGATGCATCCATCGTCTCCCGTTGCACCCGGCCAGACGGTGCTGATCCTTGCGCATACCTGGAAGCTCTACTCGCTAAGTGCCAGTCGGGTCGTGGCCATGATCGATAGCGACGATGGCGAGACGCAACGCTGGGGATTCTGTTATGGCACCCTGCAGCACCACGTAGAAACGGGAGAAGAAAGGTTTACGGTTGAGCACCATCGCCGGGACGGCTCGGTCTGGTATGACATCCTTGCCTTCTCGCGGCCTAAACACCCGCTGGCGCGGCTCGCTAAGCCGCTCTCCCGCGCCGCACAGCATCGTTTCGCCAGGGACTCCAAGGCGGCAATGCTGCGGGCCATCTCCTGACACTCACGCCGGAACCCGCTTTGTTACCCTAGAAGTATGAAATTCGGCGTCCTCGTCTTCCCCGGCTCCAACTGCGACCACGACACCTACAACGTCATCGAGCAGATTGCGCAGCAGCCGGTCACCATGCTGTGGCATGAGTCGGAAGATTTGGAGGGTTGCGACGCGATCCTTATCCCGGGTGGCTTTGCCTATGGTGACTACCTGCGCACCGGCGCCATCGCACACTTTGCGCCGATGATGCAGTCAGTGAAGCGCTTCGCCGCCTCCGGCGGCCTGGTACTGGGCATCTGCAATGGATTCCAGATCCTCTGCGAGTCCGGACTACTGCCCGGGGCGCTCATGCGCAACGCCGGCCTGAAGTACATCTGCAAGCAGGTTCATCTGCGCACAGAAACCACCGATTCGCCTTTTACCAACGCGCTCAGCAAAGGGCAGGTGCTGCAGATCCCTATCGGCCACATGGAAGGCAACTACTTCTGTGACGAATCCACTCTGGCCACGCTGACGCGGGAAGACCGCATCGCCTTCCGCTATGCGATGCCCACGGGCGAGATCACCCGCGAAGCCAATCCGAACGGCTCGCTTGAGAACATTGCCGGCATCCTCAACGAAGGCCGCAACGTGCTCGGCATGATGCCGCACCCGGACCGCTCCAGCGAGGCACTGCTGGGCTCGGCAGACGGTTTCCCCGTCTTTCAGTCCATGGTTCAGGCGCTCAGCGGGGTCACGCCTTCCGGGACCGCGCTCTTGAGTGGTATCGCCGCCGGTATCGCCAATTAGCATGATCGATATCCACCATCATCTGCTCCCCGGACTGGACGATGGCGCTCGCGACCTGGATACGTCGCTAGCGATGGTGGAGATGGCAATTGCCGATGGCATCACGCACATTGCCTGCACTCCGCATGCGAACCATCGTTACTTTTTCGACCCGGAGCACAATGCCGCTCTCTTTGCCGAGCTGCAGGATGCGGTGACGAAACGATTCGGCGAGCTGATCACGCTCGGCCTGGGTTGCGATTTCCACTTGATGTTCGACAACATTGAGGACGCCCAGCGCCACCCGACTCGCTACACGATCAATGGTCACAACTATCTGCTGGTCGAGTTCCCGGATAGCGCAATCTCGCCCAATACTGCGCAGACCTTCTATCAACTCTCGCTCTCAGGCATGACCCCGATCATCACCCATCCCGAGCGCAACCCCATCCTCGCCCGGCAGCCGGAGCGGATGCTGGACTGGCTGAAGGCCGGCGCGCTGATTCAGGTCACGGCAAGCTCCCTGACCGGCCGCTTCGGACAGGCCGCGGAGCAGGCAGCCATCTGGCTGCTGGAGCATCAGTGGGTGCACTTCCTCGCCACCGATGCGCACAACACGCAATCGCGACCGCCGCTGCTGCGGGCCGCCTTCGATCTTCTGACTGAGCAGTACGGCGCGGCGACAGCTGAACGGCTGTGCATCGCGAATCCCCGCGCAGTGTTTTATGGCGAACCGCTGGAGGCGCAACCCGGGCCCGCGACGCCCCATTCCGTGGAGCCGCATCGCCGGGCCGCCAACCGGTCCAGCTTCTTCGGCCGGCTCTTCAAGCGCTGAATCGAGCAGCCTTACCCTCGTCACGTTCCTTCCGGGGGAGTCGCTGCCCCTTTCGCTGTATCGACCTGACCTGATTCCCACAGTACCCTGTGGGCGAGTTAGCGATTACGTAGACGCCTTCCCAGCCACTCCTTCGGGAAGGCGCTGCATCCGTCGCAAGACAAAGACAGAGACCGGGAATCCCGGGATGGGTATGTGCTTTTGAGCGTTTCTTCGTCGACTGCGGGTAAAACGTTTTGTGCTTCGGAGCAAGCCCATGGCTAGCTTGCTCGCGATTACTGTGGGGCTCGCCTTCACGCTGGTCGTGTGTCTGCTTGTGCTGCGCGCGTTACTGGAGCCCTGGCTGCACTTCCGCCGTACACCGGCGGCCCAAACCCATGACACCGGGTACCACGATACCGGCGGCAAGCCAAATTCCCGCGCTACCAGGACGCGAGGCGCCCAGCCGCTCCACACCGCTTAGCTCCCTAAAAGACGCCCGGCTTCTCCACCGCGCAGTATGCGACGATGAGAGAGCTTCATGTCCCAGAATTCCCTCACCGGCCTGCTCGCCCGTACATTCGGTTTCCCGGCCTTCCGCGCCAATCAGGAAGAGGTCTGCCAGGCGGCGATCGCCGGACGCGACGTCCTGCTGGTGATGCCCACGGGCGCGGGAAAGTCGCTCTGCTACCAGTTGCCTGCCGTTGCAAGAGGCGGCACCGCGCTGGTCATCAGCCCGCTCATCGCGCTGATGGAAGACCAGGCCGCCAAGCTCGCGGCACGCGGGCTTGCGGTCGCGCGCATTCATTCCGGCCGGGACCGTCAGAGCTCGCGCCAGGCCTGCATCGACTATCTGAATGGCGACCTGCAGTTCCTTTTCATCGCGCCGGAGCGGCTGCGCGTCCCCGGTTTTGCCCAGATGCTCGGCAAGCGCAAACCGTCGCTCATCGCCATCGACGAGGCGCACTGCATCTCGCAATGGGGACATGACTTTCGCCCCGACTACCGCATGCTCGGCCAACACCTGCACCTGCTGCGCCCGGCGCCGGTGCTGGCCCTGACCGCCACCGCGACGCCGGTCGTGCAGAACGACATTCTCGCGCAGCTTGCTCTGGAAGATGCGGCCCGCTTCATTCACGGATTTCGCCGCGACAATCTCGCCATCGAAGTGGTCGAAGTGCCGAAGCCTATGCGGACCGAGCGGACCCTCGATCTGTTGCGCGATGCCGGCCGTCGTCCCGCCATTGTCTACGCGCCAACCCGCAAAGATGCCGAGGAGACTGCGGCCACGCTGGGCAGGCACTTCCCTGCTGCCGCGTATCACGCCGGGCAGGACGCGGAGCTGCGCGAGCGCGTGCAGCGCGCGTTTCTGGATGGCGCGCTTGAGGTTGTCGTCGCGACGATTGCCTTCGGCATGGGCATCGACAAGGCTGACGTCCGCACCGTCATCCACACCGCGCTGCCCGCGAGCCTCGAAGCCTACTACCAGGAGATCGGACGCGCCGGACGTGATGGCGCTACGAGCCGCACCATCCTGATGCACTCCTACGCCGACCGGCGCACGCACGAGTTCTTTCTGGAGCGCGATTATCCCGCGGTGGACGAGTTGGAACGCATTCATCGTCGACTCAATGCCGAGCCCCTGCCCCGCCAGCAATTGCAGGCGGCTCTGCGCATGGACGCGGAGATCTTTGAGAAGGCGCTGGAGAAGCTCTACATTCATGGCGCAGTGAATGTTACGTATGACGACATGGTCAGCCTGGGCCCGGATGCGTCAGCCTGGCGCAAGACGTATCGCTCGCAGGCGGACCATCGTCGGCGGCAGCTCGATTTAGTGACGCGCTATGCCGAAGGCCACGCCTGCCGCATGGCATCGCTGGTGGGCCATTTCGGCGACACGGCGGATAGCCGTCGCCTTTGCGGCCAATGCGACTTCTGCTCGCCCGAGCGCGCCATCGCGCAGAGCTTCCGCGGTCTGACTTCACAGGAGGAGCAGGCCGCGCGCGGCATCATGAAGTCGCTGCGTAGCGGCCCGTCGCCTTCAACCGGCCGCCTCTACAAAGAGCTCTACCCGCGCGAAGATCTGCGCCGAAATGACTTTGATGCCGTACTGGGGGCGCTTGCCGCTGCTGGCCTTGTGCGGATCGAGGAAGCAAGCTTCGAAAAGGACGGCAAGCCGGTGAACTACCGCAAGGCCGCACTGACCCGCGAAGGCGAGGAGTTCATCGAAGGCGCGCCGCTCGACCTATCGCTGCGCGAACGAGACGCGCGCAGCAGCACGCCAAAGAAGCGCAAGCCGGAGAAACCCGCGGCGAACAATCCGGCGAAAGGGCCGGAGAAGGCGCCCATCGAGCTTTCTCCCGCAAGCGCCGCGCTCGAACAGCGCCTCCGCGAATGGCGGACGGGCATAGCGAAAAAGGAAGGCAAGCCCGCCTTTTTTGTCTTCGGGGATAGTGTGCTGCGCTCGATCGCGCATGCGAAGCCAACGAATCTCACCGCACTGGCCGCGGTGCATGGGGTGGGCGCGGCCAAGCTGGAGCGCTTCGGCGCGGATGTCTGCCGGCTCTGCGCTGAGTGATTTAGTATTCCCGGCATGATGCTACGCGCTCTGCTTGTTCCCGCTGCGCTGTTTGCCGTCACGCTCTCCGCCATGACTCAGACAGTCCAGACTGCTCCCCAAACGACATCGCACAAATGGTCGATCGTCGTGCACGGCGGCGCTGGGGTCATCGAGCGCAAATCGATGCCGCCCGAGACAGAAGCCGCATACCGTGCCGCGATGAAAACGGCCATCGAGACCGGCGCAGCCGTGCTTGAGAAGGGCGGCACCTCGCTCGACGCGGTGCAGGCAACCATCCAGTATCTCGAAGACAATCCGCTCTTCAACGCCGGCAAAGGCGCCGTCTTCACCTCCGATGGCCGCAATGAGCTCGACTCCGCCATTATGGATGGCGCAACGCTCAAGGCCGGTGCGGTCGCGCAAATTACGGATACGCGCCACCCCATTGCGGCGGCGCGAATGGTCATGGAGCAATCGCCCGCCGTGATGCTGGCCGGCCCAGATGCCGACAGGTTTGCCGCGAGCAAAGGTCTGGAGCAGGTGCCCAACAGCTACTTCTTTACCGAGCGGCGCTGGCAGGGCCTGATCAAGCAACTGCAGAAGGAAGGCAAGCCGATCCCGCCGCGGCCTGAAGGCGCACCGCCCGCTCCGGCAAAGCCGCTCGCAATGCTTGAACCACCTGACGCGCACAAGTGGGGCACGGTCGGCGTGGTCGCGCTCGATGAAGCGGGCGACATCGCCGCTGGCACATCGACCGGCGGCCTGCAGGCAAAGCTGCCGGGGCGCATTGGCGACTCGCCCATCATCGGCGCGGGCACGTATGCGTCGAACCATTCCTGCGCTGTTTCCGGCACCGGCACCGGCGAATATTTCATCCGCCTTACCGTCGCGCGCGAGATCTGCGCGCTGGTTGAAGACAAGCATATGAAGCTCCAGGCCGCGGCTGACGAAGTCATCCACAAGCAGCTTCAGGATCTGCATGGTGACGGCGGTGTAATCGCGATCGCAACGGATGGCGAGATGGCCTGGAGCTTCAATACGCCCGGCATGTATCGCGCCCGCATGAGCCAGGGCGGCCAGCCGACAATTGCCATCTACAACGACGAGCCGTAGCTCAGCCGACACGCCGGGTCGGGGATGCCGTTGCGGCGTGACTCCACACCTCGTCATCTCGACCGGAGCGAATCCATATACCTTCGTCATCTCGACCGGAGCGCCGCAGGCGCGCAGTGGAGAGATCTGCTTCATTCAGCGCTCTCAGATTTAAGGCCGCCGATACACCACGCCATCCTTAATCACGAGCCGCACATCTTTCACCGCCTCGATCTTCTGCGTCGGATCGCCGGCTACCGCGATCACGTCCGCCAGCATGCCCGGATGCAGGCCGCCGAGCTGCTTGCTCATACCGATCACGCTGGCATCGGTCGCGGTCGCCGCTGTCAGCGCCTCTACCGGGGTCATGCCATCGCGCACCATCCAGGCCAGCTCGCGCCAGTTCTCGCCGTGTTTGAAGACGCCTACATCGCTGCCGCAGCCGATCGTCACGCCGGCCTTCCGTGCCAGCTCGAACGCATGCGCTGCCTGCTGCATCTCCTCGGTAGGCGCGCTCGTGCCTGGCACGTAATGCTCGAAGTAGATTCCATAGGCTTCGCTGGCAGTCAGCGTCGGCATGAATGCGACGTGCTTCTCCGCCATGAGGCGAAAGGTCGCCTCTGTTCCGTAAAAACCGTGCTCAATCGTATCGACACCGGCCAGCGCCGCACGCCGCATTCCCTCGTCGGAAGCCGTATGCACAGCAACCGGCCGCCCACTATCATGCGCGGCAGCTACCATCGCATTCATCTCTTCCTGAGAGAAGGTGGGCCGCGTTTCGCCGTGCGGACCGGTGCGGTAATCGCCATAGATTTTGATCCAGTCAGCGCCGCGCGCTGCCTGCTCGCGCACCGCGGCCACGCATTCAGCAGCACCGGTGCACTCCTGCGCGCCCTGCGGCAACGAGATGTCCGGCCGATAGTTGCGCACCGCAGGCCCGTACGCGCCGGTCGCGACGATAGCGCGCGTCGCCACCCAGAGGCGCGGCCCCGGGATGACACCCTCATGGATCGCGCGCTTGATCGCGACATCGCCAAAGCCCGCGCCCTCCGTGCCCAAATCGCGCAGCGTGGTAAAGCCGGCCATCAGCGTATCCTCGGAGTGCTTTGTCGCCAGCACAGCGCGATACATCGGCGGCTCTGTAAGCACCTGCAGGTCCCACAGCTTCTCGTTGTATGGGTGCAGGAAGATGTGCGAATGCAGGTCCATCAGGCCCGGCAGCACCGTCATGCCAGGCAGAGCGATGCGCTCCGCATCCGGCGGAGCTGTCACACTGGACCTCGGCCCCACAGCCTTGATCTGATCGCCTTCAATCAACACCACCCAGCCACTATGGAGCGGCTCGCCCGCCGTCCAAACCTGCGCAGGTTCAAGAAGCAGAGGATGATTTGCGGCAGGTTGAGCAGGAGAAGTCCAGAGGGCGACGGCACACATCACCAGCAGAAAAAGAAACCGTTTCATGCACGCGAGTGTACTTCACCTGTCATGAAAATGGCCGACTTGCCGATCCGATGACTCGCTAGCTATACCGCATCCAGCGCAGGATCTCTGGCAGCGTCGCCCGCTTACCGTACATCAGAATGCCCACACGATAGATGCGCGAAGCAAACCAGATCGCCGCCCAGATGAAGACCAACATCAACAGCATGGAGAGCGCGATCTGCCATGCCGGCGGCATCTGCGAGGACATACGCAGAAACATCACGATCGGTGCGCACGGCGGAAACAGCGACAGCAGCACCACTGGCAACGCTGTCGGATTGCTCACAATGTAGCTGATCATCACCATGCCCACAGTTAGCGGCGCGACGATCACCATGCTGAACTGCTGAATCTCCTGCTCGCTGCTGACGCTTGCGCCGACGGCGGCGGCAATCGCGCTGTAAAAGAAAAATCCGAGGAGAAAATAGGCAAGCAGAAAAAAGATCTGCTGCGGGTGAATGCCGAAGGCGCCCAAGCCACCCTGCGCAACGGCCGTGCTCGCCGATGTGCCAATAATCCCCGCAATCAGCACGAACCAGATGCCCATCTGCGTGAGCCCCGCGGCGCCCACGCCAAGCAATTTTCCCGCCATCAGAGACTGCGGCTGCACCGTCGAAAGCAGCACCTCGAAAATGCGCGACGTCTTCTCCTCAACCACCGAGCGCGCCACATTCATGCCGTAGAAAACGACCGTGAAATAGATGAGAAACATCATCGCGTACGCGCCGAAAAAGCTCTTCAGCGAGTTCGACGGGATCAGTTGGCCATTGCGAATCTGCATCGTCTCTATATCCGGATGATGCGAGGTCGCGGCAACTTCCGCGCTTGTCGCTCCATGCCGGAGGAGCTCCGCCCGTTCGATCCCGCGGTCGATAGCTGATTGCATTCCTCCCAGAGAAAACAAATTTCCGGCAGAGCGAGAAACAAAGCTCACCTTAGGACTGGTCGCGCCCGCCGCCTGCTCCAGCCATAGATAACCATCCAGCGCCTTGCTCTCCACCCGCTGGTTCAGCTCTGCGCGCTGCGCATCCGACGCGGGCGTCACTACTCCCGGCGGCCTGCCTCTAACAGCTTCCACTTCGGCCGCTACCTCGCGCGCCAGCACCGCGTCGTTCGACGCGATCGCGATCTCCTTCACGCCGGAGCTGAGCTTGCCAGCAAAGATGCTTCCGCCGATCATCAATCCGATGAACAGCGGAAACAGGATCGTCATCATCAGGAAGGCACGGCTGCGCACGCGTTCCAGATATTCGCGCCGGGCAATCAGCAACACCTCATGCATTGGCCTTGCCTCCTACCGTGCGGATGAATATCTCTTCGAGCGACGGCTCCACCAGCTCAAAGCGAAAGATCTGCGCATGCCGCGCGGCGGAGTGCAGCAACGCCTGGCCGTCCGCGCCATCGCGCAACCTGAACTCGGCGCGGCCGGGATACTCCCGCAGTTCGGTGATCGATGGATCGGTGAGGAACGATGCATCGCCCGCGTACTCAATGACGACGCGGTTGCGGGCGTAGCGGCACTTCACCTCCCGCATCGTGCCTTCCAGCACCGCTTTGCCCTGATCGACCAGGCAGATGGAGTCGCACAATTTCTCCACCTGCTCCATGCGATGGGTCGAGAACAGGATTGTCCGCCCCTTGTTCTTCAGCTCCAGCAAGATTTCTTCGAGCAGCGAGACATTCACCGGGTCCAGCCCGGAGGATGGCTCGTCCATAATGATCAGCTCCGGATCGTGCAGCAGTGTCGCGATGAACTGGATTTTCTGCTGCATGCCCTTCGAGAGCTCCTGCGTCTTCTTCTCCATCGATTCGGCGATGTCCATACGCTCGCACCAACGGCGCGCGCGCTCAGCCGCTGCGGCGGCGCTAAGCCCGTGCAGCTCGCCCATGAAGACAAGCTGATCGATCACCTTCATCCGCTTGTAGAGCCCGCGCTCCTCCGGCAGGTAGCCGACACGCCGCAGGTGCTCGCGGCGGAATGGCTCATCGAACAGCCGCACCGCGCCGGAGTCTGGAAGCGTCATGCCGACAATCATGCGGATCGTGGATGTCTTGCCTGCGCCGTTCGGTCCTAGCAGCCCGAACATGCTGCCCGGCTCTATCTGCAGGCTCAGCTCCCGGACCGCTGCTTTGCTGCTGTAGAACTTCGAGACCCGATCAAGATCGACCACCGGCATGCCTAGTGCGTTCCTCCAGAAAAGCGGCGCCTCAGTCTAGCAGAGCGTTGGAACGCGAAGGCGCTCACAACGGGGCGCGCCTTCAGGTCACAACGTAAGTTGCGTATCAGGAATTGTCGAAGCTGTCGTCAAACGAGCCGCCATCATCCATGGAAGCATCGTCAAATGAGCCGCTGTCATCAATGTTGGGCAGATCGGCAGTATCAGCCTGCAATTGCGTGTCGCTGTCGTCTACGTTCACGTCGTTTGCCAGGTCCTGCTGCGGGCTCAGGCTGCTGTCGCCTTCGTGCGCGAATTGCTGGACGTCGGCGCTCCTGTTTTCCTGTCCGGGCGCAGGCGAGTCGTAGTAGTTGTTGATCACGGTCTCTTCCGGCCTGCCGCCGAAGTCGCCAAGGCCCGATCCGCCGTAGCCGCCAAATCCCGCCGTGTGTCCGAAGCCGTGCATCAGCGACTCGATGCCTTGAAACGCAAGCGCTCCCGCAGCCACGCCCGCGGCGGTCGTCGCGGCCGAGCGCAGAAAGCTGGACCCGCCACTGGCTGGAAATGCTTGGGGCGCACCATATGCGGGCGGCGGATACCCGGCAGGCTGCCCGTACTGCTGCGGCCCAGCGTATTGCGGGACCGGCGCGTAGCCGGGTGGTTGTTGTTGCGGTGAGGCGTGCGGCGTTCCGGACTGCGGTCCTGAGTCTTCCCTATGGCCGAAGAGGCCGCCGAGAAAGCTTGTAGATTTCGATTGCTGCGCCAGGGCCGGATGCTGCGCCACCTGCTCCTGCAAATGCTGAATCTGCGCCTTCGCCTGCTCCAGCGCGTAGTTCTGCACCAATACGGTCTGCGCCAGGATATAGGTGGCATCCGGATTGCGACCGGACCACTCTTCGATTCGCTGCGTGGCGTCAGCGTCCTTCTCCTCCAACCGCGTGCTGTCCACATGCGCGATCAGATCGTCCAGCATCTTCTGTTCCTGCGGGGTCATCGTCTCTCCATCTCCGGCCATGCGCATCATGCGCAGCCTACCTCTTAGATGTGAGAACGCAATCGGGGTAAGCGAAGTTCCGGTGTGACGCTAAGCAGGCTGCAGCGCGCGCACTTCTTCCTTGCGCACCGTGAGCTTCTCCACCAGGCCGGTCTTCACTTCAAATCCACGGCCAGTGATGTCCGGCACCGTGATCTCGCCTTTACTCGAAACCTCGACCTCCGGCTCGATGATGTCTTCCGCCCAATAGCGCTTCGAGGCCGAGACATCTCCCGGCAGCGTAAAGCCCGGCAACGTGGAGAGTGCGATGTTGTGAGCGCGGCCTATGCCGGTCTCGAGCATGCCGCCACACCACACCGGAACTCCGCGCTCCATCGCCGCATTGTGCACGGCGATCGCCTCGGAGAAGCCGCCCACTCGGCCATTTTTGATATTGATGATGCGGCAGGATTCCATATCAATCGCTGCGAGCGCATCACGGCGATTGCGGATCGATTCGTCCAGGCAGATCGCCGTCTCCAGCCGCTTCTGCAGCATGGAGTGGTAATAGAAATCATCGGCCCACAGCGGCTGCTCGATCATCAGCAGGTCGAAACGGTCGAAGTCCACCAGATGATCAAAGTCGCGCATGCGATAGGCCGAGTTCGCATCGACGCTCAGTAGTATCTTCGGCCAGCGCTTACGCACCGCTTCCAGCATTTCGATGTCCCAGCCGGGCTGGCACTTCAGCTTGATGCGACGATAGCCAGCGTTGACCTCGCGCTCCACCTTTTGCAACTGCTGCTCCATCGTGGGCTGAATGCCGATCGAGACGCCGCACGCAATGCGCTTCTGCGTCCCGCCGAGCAGTTCATACAGCGGCGCATTCTCAATCTGCGCTTCCAGGTCCCAGATGGCGTTCTCAAGCGCGGCCTTTGCCATCGGATTGCCACGGACCTTTTTAAAAATCTTCGGGCAATCGCCGCCATGCTCCACCGGACTCGATGCGAGCATCGGTGCAAGCTCCTGCAACAGAACTACCCATGCCGTATCGATGGATTCCGGGGAAAAGTACGGATGCTCCCCGGCCACGCACTCGCCCCAGCCTGTAAGCCCCTGGGCTTTTATCTCTGCCAGCAGCACGCGGCGGTCGGTGGTCTTGCCAAAGCTGGTCACGAACGGCTCCACCAGCGGCATCCGGATCTCGCGCAACACGATCGCGTCGATTCTCATAGACTCTTTCCTGTTTCCGTCGCTCGTTTCCTGTGTCTGGCCATGTGTCTGGCTAGGATACTGCCCGACCGCCCTTGTGGATTTCTGCATCACCCGGCCAACGGCTCAGTTCGAACCAGCCGTTTCCCTCCTGGTCGCGCGAAAAGCCCGTCACGGCCAGGCCGCGGGCAAACGCCTCGGTAAACTGTTCCTGATTCGCCCTTTGCAGCGCCATCGCCTGCGCGGCGCCCTCGGCCGATTCTTTCCACTGCATCACCTGGTGTGGCAGTTCAATGCGCATCTCCACCCTCCCGCGCGGAGCACGCCGTCCGGCAATGGCCTCTTCCACGCGCTCACTGTCCAGCCACCATTCGGCATGCAGGCGATCCGTGGGACGCCCGCCCTGAATCCGCGCTGACGATGCGCCATAAAAATTCGGCGTGTAGCTGCGCGTAATCGCGCCCAGTTTCTCAATGTTGAAGAATGCGTTCTTGATTTCGAGTGGATCGAAGGTCCACTCCATCAACCGAATGCCGCGTTTCAGGGCATCCTCGCGCTGCGCCAGCTTTAACCGGCGGCCCACACCGGCATTACGGAATTTCCCATGGACGGCCAGCATGTGCGAGTGCAGGTACGGCGCGCCGTTGCGAATGCCGGGAATCGCCATCGCGAAACCGGCCAGCAGGCCGTCCGGGGTGAACGCGCCCATTACCTGACCGCCGATGCGCCGCGCCACCGTGAACATGCGCCGCGGAATCACATCCATCTCGTCGTAGCCCCAGGTCGCGATCTGTAGAGCCACGCACGCTTCCATCTCTTCAAAGGCCTGGCAGGCGCGCACCTCAAGTTGCGTTTCCAGATGCTTCGCGTCTTCAGTAATCATTCAGCCGCAACCGCCTCCTGCTGCTTGGCTTGTTCCCACAATGCCTCAAGTTCGGCGGCGCTCTGCTCGCTGAGCGCGCGGCCGCTCGCCTGTTCCATGCCGGCAAAGCGCCGGCGAAATTTTGCGTTCGTACGCCGGAGCGCAAGCTCCGGATCAACCTTCAAGTGTCGCGCGAGGTTAACCACTGTAAAGAGCAGATCGCCAAGCTCACCTTCGACCGCTTCAGGCGACAATCCGTTCGCGACCTCCACTTCGATTTCGCGACACTCCTCCTCGACCTTTTCCAGCAGCCCGGTACGATCCGGCCAGTCGAAGCCGACCTTTGCCGCCTTGCTTCCGAGCTTCGCCGCCTCGAGCAGCGCTGGAAAACTGCGCGGCACTTCGTCCAGCAGCGATGAGGAAGAATCGTTCTTTGGCTTCGCGGCGCTCGTCTTTTCGGCCTGTTTGATCGCCTCCCAGTTCGCAAGCACCCCGATCGCCTCGGTCGCGGAGGCTGCGTCGACCTGGGCGCGGTTCCCAGCCGCAGCGCTCGCCTCCTCGCCAAAGACATGCGGATGCCGCCGGATGAGCTTGCGGTTGAGATGGCCAAGCACATCGACGATCGAGAAATAGCCGGCCTCGTCGCCCATTTCTGCGTAGAAGAGCACCTGCAGCAATAGATCGCCCAGTTCTTCAGCCATATCCGCCCAATGCTCGCGCTCAATTGCGTCGAGCACCTCGTATGTCTCTTCCAGCGTGTATTTGCGGATGGTGGCAAAACTCTGCTCGCGGTCCCACGGACACCCATCAGGCCCGCGCAGCCGCGCCATAATCGCCACGCTCTCCTCAAATAGCGCGCCGGCATTCGACGGCCGGCTGTCATTCTGCTGGCTCATGCCTCCACTGTAACCGACCCTGCATGCCCGCGGTCTTTCGATCCGCCTCTGCCTCGTTCCGGTGGATCGGTACCCGCTATACTGCGCAACGAGTCTGTTTTCAACCAATTGCGTTGCGCGAGGAGCGCTGCTGCCGATGTTGACCATCGAGATCGTCTTTGCAGTGCTCATCGGGCTGGCCTTCGGCAGCTTTTTGAATGTCTGCATCAGCCGTCTGCCGCGTCATGAATCGGTCGTGCGGCCGCCCTCGCACTGCCCGCGTTGCAAGGCGCCAATCGCCATCCGCGACAACATCCCGCTGGTCAGCTATTTCCTCCTGCGCGGTCGCTGCCGCAACTGCGGAAAGCGAATTGCGTGGCGCTATCCCTTTGTGGAAGCCGGGGTTGCCGCGCTCGCTGTCGGCAATCTCCTGTATACCGGCCTGGCATTTGAGTCCGTAGCCTTCGCAATCTTCTGCGCCTTGCTGCTCGCGCTGGCCGTGTGTGACGCCGAAACCATGCAGTTGCCCGACGCGCTTACGCTGCCGCTGCTCGTCCTTGGCATTCTCTACCGGGCGGGCGATGGCCTCGGCGAGATGCATCGCGGCGCCGCGGTTGCGTGGCACTCCGCGTTGATGCTTGGCCTGCGAGGCGCGATTTCTGCAGGAGTAACCGCGGTTGCCTTGCTGCTGCTGCGGTGGATTTACTCGCTCGTGCGCCGGCGGCAGGGGCTCGGTCTGGGCGATGTAAAGCTTGCCGCGGCAATCGCCGCCTGGCTGGGCGCGCGCCAGATGTGTGTTGTCTTCTTCCTCGCTGTGGTAACCGGCGCGCTGACGGCACTGGTCATATTCGCGCTTCGCGGTCACCGGAGGTCGAAGGCAGAAGGCCCGCTGGCCGTCCCTTTCGGCACATTTCTCGCCTTGGCCGGCATCTACTGCTCATTCCTCGGGGACATCACCTTGCAGTGGTATCTCGGCTTCTTTCATTGAGAGGCCTAAGGGAAGTAGGGGACAAGAACAAAACCCGAAGCATGTCGCTCCGGGCTTCATTTGGCTCAATCTCAGACGTCTAGATCCTTACCATTGCCGGCTTGCCGACCACTTCGTCCGACAGGGTCTCGCGCACATCGGCGATTTGCCTCAAATGATGGCGCAGGTGCAGAACGTGATACCGCCGCCACTGGTCCACACGCAGAGGTCCCAGCAGAAAGTGCTTGCCCACCCGCTCCATGCCGAAGCGCTGCCGGCATCGATCGAGGGTCGCATCCAGCAGTTCAATTGAGTTCTCCAGGCGCTCAGTCAATTCCCGTACGCCGACGGGTGGCATGGCCGCCTTGGGCGTGGTCTCGTGCGGCGCTCCTACGCCCTTCGGCATGTGGCCCGCGCTCAAAATCATCAACTGCAGAACCCATTCCGTGCGCGAGCGCTGCAGGTTCCGTCCCGGCCGGCCCTTGGCCAGTCTCTCTTCAAGAACAGTGCGCGTATAGCCCATCGAGAGCACCAGATGTTCCACAACCTGGTGGACAGACCAGCAATGCGGACGGCCCCACGGATGTACATTCGCAGATGTCGAGTCGAACTGCTCGAGTTCGGCAGTCACTTCGCGAAATGCGGACTGAAAGACTGGGTGCATCGTTGCGCCTGAAATGGGACAAGCGGGTTACTGAAGGCACGATAGACCTGCCGCCAAATCAGGGCAACTACGAAAAAGTGGGAGACTGTTGCGCGATCGAATGCCCCATTTGTGCTACTTCGTCAGGACCCGAATCGCCTTCTGGGCCGATTTGGCCTTGTCCCCGTCAGGCGCGATTTCCAGATAAAGCTTGTAGTTCGTTAGCGCCTCTTGCGTGTTGTGCAGGCCATCGGCAGCCGCCGCCAGGCCGTAAATCGCATCCACGTTTGCCGGGTCCATCCGGACCGCCTCGGAGAAGCGACCGTACGCTCCTTTGTAATTGCCGTCATTTAGGTAATAGCGGCCGACCCGCACATCCTCGTGCGCTCTGCTTTCACCCGCAAGCGACCCGCTCTGGATATCCTTGTCGCTTGGCTTCCTCAGCCTGCGCCGGCCGGTATCGGGTGGAACATCAGCATCCGGATTGCCCTCGCCACCCGGATTGGAGCTGCTGCTCGAGGCACCATTGGTGCTGGAAGTGCCGGCATCGTTTTCTTTCGCTGCCGCTGCGGCCGCGCTCTTCGACACGTCTTCGGGGAACGGATTGTCTTGGGCGGCTCCGCCTGGTTTCTGTCCGGACTGAGGCTGCTGGGCCGCATCGGCCGCACCCGGCGCATTCTTGCTCGACTGGGGTTTCTGCGCGGCACGCTGGGAAGCGTCCGACGGAAATGGGTTCTCCTGTGCCGCACTCTTATGTGCAGGAGGCGTCTGCTGGGTTTGCTTGCTGCTCTGTGTGGACGAGGAGTTCTGCGTGCTGGATTGCTGCGCGAATGCGGTCAGGGCCAATAACCCGCCGAGCGCAAACGCAGCCGCCGGGCGCCGCACCCATGGCATCAGGCACATGCTCTTTGACTTGGTCCGTGCTGTCCCAGCGTCTTGCATCTTTCACTAGGGTATAAGACGCGCGGGCCCCCGAATAGGGCTTCTATACTTGGACAAATGATCTCTTCCCGAGGCATCCAATGGGCCTGATGATTCGCTCCTCCGCCATCCACGCTGCCGGCTGTTACACCACCACCCCGATCCGCAAAGGCGCCCGCGTGGTCGAATACACCGGCCCGCGCCTGCAGAAGGCCGAGGCCGACCGGATCTATGATGATTCGCCGATCACGTATCTCTTCGGCATCGGGTCGCGCTCGACTGTCATCGATGGCCACGGCGCAGCCATGTTCCTCAATCACTCCTGCGATCCCAACTGCGAGACAGACGAGATCCGCGGCCGGGTCTGGATCATGGCCATCCGCGACATCGCGCCCGGTGAAGAACTCACCTATGACTACTGCCTCTATGACGGCGATGAAGATGAGGCGCCGTGCAACTGCGGCGCACCCCATTGCCGCAAGACCATGTATTCCCCGGACGAGGTCGCCCGCCGTGAGCGCGCGGCGAAGCGCAGTAGGAAGAAATAGTCAGGCGGACCAGGAATTCAGTAAAGCGATACCGCTCTTTGCGGAGTCGTTCTTCACCCCGTCACCCGCGTTGAATCGACGCGAGGTTCCCACAGCGCCCGGGACTACAATCGCTGTAGACCCAGCACCGATCCGACCGCATGGCCTACCAGGTTCTCGCCCGCAAATATCGTCCTCAATTCTTCCGTGATGTCATCGGGCAGGAGCACGTCACCCGCACGCTGCTGAACGCGCTGGCCCAGAGCCGCATCGCCCACGGCTACATCTTTAGCGGCCACCGCGGCATCGGCAAGACGACCATCGCCCGCATCCTGGCCATGGCGCTGAACTGCCAGCACCCGATCGGCTCTCCGGAGCGCCCCACCGCGGAGCCCTGCGGCGTCTGCGATGCTTGCACCGAGATTCGTTCCGGCTCCGCGGTCGATGTCATCGAGATCGACGCCGCCACCAATCGCGGCATCGATGAGATCCGCGAGCTGCGCGATGCCGCCCGTTACCGCCCGGCACGCGACCGCTACAAAATCTACATCCTCGACGAGGCGCACCAGATCACCGACGCGGCCTTCAACGCGCTGCTCAAGACCCTCGAAGAGCCGCCCGACCACGTCGTCTTCATGATGGCGACCACGCAGCCCGAGGACATCCCGCAGACCATTCGCTCGCGTTCCCAGCACTACGCCTTCCACGCCGTGCGCTTCGAGGACATCCTCACGCAGTTGCGCTCCATTGCCGACCACGAAAAGCTTGACGCGGACGAAGCCGCGCTTGCCCTCCTGGCCGAAGCCGGCGATGGCTCCATGCGCGACGCGCTCTCCATCATGGACCAGGCCATCGCCAGCGCACCCGTCGGCGCAGATGGCCGCCCGCATCTGGACGCCGCGCAGATTCGCGAGCTGATGGGTACCGTGCCGAACACGGTCTTCGAGCGGCTGCTCGAATGGGTAGGCGAGAACAATAGCGCCGCTGTCATGACGGAGATCGATACGCTCCTCAACGCCGGCAACAGCCCGTCGCAGCTCGCGCGCCAGATGGTGCGCTATCTGCGCAACGCGTTGATGGCGAAGCTCGGCGGCGAATCGACCGAACTGCTGCAGATCTCCGCCGACGAGCGTGCCCGGGTCGCGCGCACCGCGATGCTCTTCGCCGAAGAAGACCTCACCCGCTTTCTCCAGATCATGCTGCGCAGCTTTGACGAGATGAACTACCGGCAGGAGCCGCGCTTCCACCTGGAGCTTGGACTGCTGAAGCTCGTTCACACGCAGCGACTCATACCGCTCGAGCAGTTGATGACCCAGCTTCCCGGCGGCGGAGCGAGTCCGCAGCGTTCTTCCGCATCGCCCGCGCGTACTGCTTCCCCGGCCGACCGCCCCGCCAGCCTCTGCGCCACCCCGGCCGGCTGCGCCGCGCAGTGTAGCTAGCAGCGAAGCGGCGCGAGGCGGATCTGTTGCCTCGTCCGTGCCTCCACAACCGGCGCAACCCGCCTTCTCGCCGTTCGAATCAGACACCCGCCGTAAGTCGGGCTCAGGACCGACGGGCTCCGCTGTCGTGAATGAGTCAACCGCGGCTGGTTCGCCGTTGGACACAGGCATTGCCGTCGCGCTGGACGAGCGCCGGCGCCATTCGTTGCCGAGGAATCGCAGAACGGCCACCACGAACCGCCCGATCCGCAGATTCGCGGCCATGTCTCCCCTGAAGCAGAGCGCATTGCGGCTGATCTCGAAGAGGAGATCGCTTCCGACGATCAGCCCGAGCCGCCGGCCGCCGGCGAATTTGTGAGCCTGACCGACAAGCTGCGCGACGCGATCACGCAGGCGCTCCACGACAAGGGACACGAGACCGCCAGCACTCTCCTGCGCGGAGGACGCTGGCAGGTCAACGACGGCAGCATCGTGGTCGAGGTTGGGGTGAGAAAAACCATGCTCTCGCTGACCATGAACCCGGAAGCGGAGCGCATCGCGCGCACCGCCATCCAGCAGGCCGGCAGTCCTTTGAAGCTCGTGGTCCTGCCGGGAGACGGCGCCGCTTCCTCGGTGCCAACCGCCGCGCCTGCCGCCAAGGGCAGCCTGCAGGCTCATGCGCTCGAAAACCCGCTGGTGAAGCAGGCGCAGGAGCTCTTTCGCGCAGAGGTGCGCGATGTCCTTGACCTGCGGCGCAAGCCATAGCGACGTAATATCGATATATCGATCCAGAGGCAGACGACAGGAAGGACTTCGATTGAACCCGCAGGATATTCAGAAAATGCTGGGACAGGCGCAGGAGATGCAGCAGCAGATGGAGCAGCGCCTGTCGAGCACGGTCGTGGAAGCCACCTCCGGCGGCGGCGCCGTGACCGTAAAGATGAACGGCAAGAAGCAGGTGCTCTCGTTGAAGATTGACCCCACCGCCGTCACCGGCCTGATCGGCAGCGCGAATACAGCGGACGTCGAGATGCTTGAAGACCTGATCGTCGCCGCGCTTAACGAAGCCGGCCGCCGCGCCGACGAGAGCCTGCAATCCGGCATCTCCGGGATGCTTGGCGGCCTTAACCTGCCGGGCTTCTAAAACCATCATGTCGCGCTTTGCAGAGCCGATGGCTCGCCTGATCGAAGAGCTGCGCAAGCTGCCCGGCATCGGCGCAAAAAGCGCGCAGCGCCTCGCCTTCCACATCCTGCGTTCCAGCGAAGCGGATGCCACCGCGCTCTCCGACGCCGTGCGCGAGCTCAAGGCGAAGCTCCGCCTCTGCTCTATCTGCAACAACATTACGGATGTCGATCCGTGCGTCTATTGCGCCAGCCCCACGCGCAACCAGCGCCAGGTCTGCGTGGTCGAGGAGCCGACCAGCATCAGCGTCATCGAACGCACACACTATAACGGCGTCTATCACGTGCTGCACGGCACGCTATCGCCGCTGCATGGCGTGGGCCCGGAGCACCTTCGCACCGGCTCACTCACAGCGCGCGCTGAACGCGGTGAGATTGACGAAGCCATCCTCGCCACCAGCCCTACGCTCGAAGGCGAAGCGACAGCTTCATTGCTCGCCGATCTTCTGAAGCCCTACGCGCTCCATATCACACGCATCGCCACGGGCGTGCCAGCGGGCAGCGACATCGAATACGCAGATGAGGTCACGATGACGCGGGCTCTGGAAGGGCGGCGAGACGTCTAGCGTCCAAAACAAAGCGCCAGCCTAAGCCGGCGCTTGCGTCGTGGTCACTTAAAGTTAAACTTTAACTCCGCAGCCGAGCCAGCAAATCCTGCGGGTGCACCGGCTTCGCCAGAATCTCAAACTCATGCCCCTGCACGCGCGCGCGATCCAGCAGATCGGCAGTAGCCGCCTGGCCGGAGAACAGCAGGATCTTGCAGCTCGGAAGCATCCCGCGAATTTTGATCGCTGCGTCGATCCCATTCATGTCCGTCATGATTACATCGGAGATCAGCATGTCCGGCTTCAGCGTCTTCGCCGTCTCCACCGCCTTTTCGCCGCTGTAGACGGCTGTCGCTTCAAAGCCCGACTGGTTGAGGATGATGGACAAGGTATCGGCGATCACGCGTTCGTCATCGGCTACCAGGACTTTTGGCTTTCCCTGTGATTCGGACATTCGCTCCCTTTTGCTCACGGCGCTGGCCGCAAAACTCGCCGCCCTTGCCGGATGGCGCCAGCGCCGAAACTCGCTTCAGCATTTCCTTGTCCCGCAGCCGCGGGAGTGACACCTTCCGTTGCCTCTCCGAGCGAAAAAGCATCGGAGCAGTCACCGGCCGTCTGCACCTGCAGGGAAAATGCTCTATCTCTAGATGATACGCTTCCCGTGGGGAGATGCTTCATCACCCCGCAAACAGACAACGCATACAGTAGACAGGATAATCAGGTACGGAACGGATCGAGCCAGCCCCGCACGTGAGCTGTGCCGATCCCATGCCTGAAGGCCGTGGTGTGATTTTTGCCCGACGGCGCGTTCCGCAGCTTTATGCCTGCAGTGTAGATGCTCTATGACGGAAACGATCATTCGCGCCGAGAAGGTCGAGAAGTACTATGCACAGCCGAGCGAGAACCGCATTCAGGTCATCGCCCCTACCGACCTGTCGATCGTCCCGGGCGAAATCGTCGCGTTGCTCGGCCCTTCCGGCTCCGGCAAATCCACCCTGCTCCGCATGCTTACCGGGCTCAGTAAACCCTCAGCCGGCGAAGTCTACTGGCATGAGGCACCGATCTCCCGCGCCAATCCCAACGTCTCGATCGTGTTCCAGAGCTTCGCGCTCTTCCCCTGGCTCACCGTTCTTGAAAATGTCGACGCGCCGCTGAAGGCGCGCGGCATGGACGCGGAAGAACGTCGCGAGCGCAGCCTGCGCATTATCGACACGGTCGGTCTGGACGGCTTTGAGGCCGCCTTTCCCAAGGAGCTCTCCGGCGGCATGCGGCAGCGCGTCGGCTTTGCGCGCGCCCTCGTGGTCGAACCGGAAGTCCTCTTCATGGATGAGCCTTTCTCCGCGCTCGACGTGCTCACCGCGGAAAACCTGCGCAGCGAACTCCTGGAACTCTGGCAGAAGAAGACCATCCCCACCCGCGCCATCTTCCTCGTCACTCACAACATCGAAGAGGCCGTCCTGCTGGCCGATCGCATCATCGTGCTTGGCCGCAATCCCGGCCACGTACGCGTGGACTTCCGCGTCACTCTGTCGCAGCCGCGCGACCGCAAGTCGTCACTCTTTACTCAGCTCGTCGACTACATCTATACCGTCCTTACCCGCCCCGACGTGCAGCCCAGCAACGTGCCGGAGCGCGTCGCTATCCGCGACCAGCGCCAGATGCGCTATCAAATGCTCCCGCACGCGCGTCCCGGCGGCATTGCTGGCCTGCTGGAAATCCTCATCGATCGTGGCGGCAAAGACGATGTCTATAAGCTCGCCGACGAGCTCAGCTTCGAGCTCGACGATCTCTTCCCCATCGTCGAAGCCGCACAGTTGCTCGGCTTTCTAAAGCTGGAAGAGGGCGACGTTGCGATTACGGAGAGTGGCCGTCACTTCGCCGACTCCGAAATTCTCAAGCAGAAGGAGCTCTTCCGCGACGCGGCGACCGAGCATGTGCTGCTGCTCAGGCAGATCACGCGGGCGCTCGATACTAAGAGCGATCACACGGTGCCCGAAGAGTTCTTCCTCGACATGCTCGACGAGCAGTTCTCGCAGGAAGAGACGCTCCGCCAGCTCGAAACGGCCATCAACTGGGGCCGTTACGCCGAGCTCTTCGATTTCGATGCCGGCCGCCGGCGCTTCATCAAACCGGAGGTTGAGGACACTGCCGAGACTCCCGTCGAGGAGACGGTCGAGTGATCCTCATAGTCGAGGAGATCGTTGCGTGAAGGTCTCGCGCATCCCCACGCTCTCGCGTACCTGGGCGCTGGAGCGCTCGTGGCCCGTCATGCTGGACATGGCCGTCGCGGCCTTCTGTCTCGCGGCCTTTTACTGCGTCGTCCTGCTCGGCCGCTACTGGTTCTCGCACCCCGTCCCATCGGCGGAGATCTCGCAGTCTGCCCGCGCGCTGCCGCTGTACGCGTTCTATTCCGTCGTTCGCATCGGCGTTGCGTATCTGCTGAGTCTGATCTTCGCGGTCGGCTACGGCTACTACGCCGCATATCACCCGCGCGTCGAAGCCTTCATGATCGCGGTACTCGACATCCTGCAATCGATTCCGGTGCTCAGCTTTCTGCCCGGCGTCATGCTCGTCATGGTTTCGCTCTTGCCCACGCGCCAGCTTGGCGTCGAGATGGGCGCCATCCTGCTCATCTTCACCGGCCAGGTCTGGAACATGGCCTTCAGCTTCTACTCGTCCATCCGCAGCATCCCCCGCGAGCTGCGCGAAGCCTCGCAGATTTACGGATTCACGGCGTGGCAGCGATTCTGGCAACTGGAGCTTCCCTTCTCCGCCATCGGGCTTGTCTGGAACTCCATGGTCTCCGTCGCCGGCGGCTGGTTCTTTCTCATGGCCTGCGAGATGTTCGTGCTCGGCGATCGCGACTTCCGCCTGCCTGGTCTCGGCTCCTACCTGCAGACCGCCGCCGGCAACGGCAACACGCGCGCCATGGTTTGGGGCCTCGCCGTGATGATCGCCATCATCGTCGCCACCGATCAGTTCATCTGGCGTCCCATCATCGCCTGGGCGGACAAGTTCAAGTTCGAGCAGGTGGAAAGCACGAAAGCTCCCACGTCGCCCATTCTGTATGCCCTCCGCAACTCCAATGCGATCGGCTGGCTGCATGATCGGACGATCGTCCCTCTCGGCGAGCGCATTTACCACGGACTCGCCGCGCGTCGTCTCCGCGCGATCGCCCGGCCGGAGCGCAGCGCTGCATCGCGGCAGCGCTCGCTCATCACGAACAGCACCATCTTTCTCGCTCTTCTGGTCGCCGCCATCTTCGCCGCCTTCCATGCTGTGCTGCTGCTCCGTCAGCTCCATGGAGCCGAAATCCTTGAGCTGCTCAAGGGCGCAGGCGCCACATTCCTGCGCGTCAATGCTTCGCTGCTCATCGCCGCGCTCTGGACGATTCCGGTCGGCGTGGCCATCGGATTCAACCCGCGCCTGGCGCGCATCGCACAACCGCTGGCGCAAATCGCGGCCTCTGTACCCGCCACGGCGCTCTTTCCCGTCTTGTTGATTGCGCTTGTGCGTGCCGGCGGCGGCCTCGGCATCGGCTCCATCCTGCTCATGCTGCTCGGCACCCAGTGGTACATCCTCTTCAACGTCATCGCGGGCGCGATTGCCATTCCATCCGACCTCAAGGAAGTCTCCGGGCTGTTTCACTTCTCCAGCATGCAGCGCTGGACCACGCTCATCCTGCCCGGCATCTTTCCGTATCTCATCACTGGTCTGGTCACGGCATCGGGCGGTGCGTGGAACGCCAGCATCATCGCCGAATACTTCCACCTTCACGGGCAGACGCTCTCCACGCTCGGCCTCGGCGCCGAAATCAGCCGCGCCACCGACCACGGCCAGTTCGACATGCTGCTGATGGCGACCATCATCATGGCGCTCATGGTGGTCACCATCAATCGCCTCGTCTGGCGGCCGCTCTTCCAACTCGCCGAAACGAAGTACCGGCTGGAAGGCTGATTCGGGAGCCATGATCGACGGTCAGCCTCCAAAATAACGAATGGAGTACGATACCTCCTGATGACGGTTAACGAACGCATGATTCTTCTCGTGGAAGACGATCCCGACCATGAGGCGCTTACCATCCGCGCACTGAAGAAAGCGAATATCGCGAACAATATCCGTGTCGCTCACGATGGTGAAGAGGCCCTCAACATGCTCTTCGGCCAGGGCGGGGGTTCGCTTCCCTACCTGCCGCAGGTCGTCTTGCTGGACCTGAAGCTGCCGAAGATCGATGGCCTTGAAGTGCTTCGGCGCATCCGCGAATCGGACGCCACCCGCATGCTGCCGGTCGTGGTGCTGACCTCCTCCGACGAGGAGAGCGACGTGATGCGCAGCTACAAACTCGGCGTCAACAGCTATATCCGCAAGCCGGTCAACTTCACGGATTTCGCGGAAGCTACCCGCCAGCTTGGCATGTACTGGCTGGTCCTGAACGAAGCGCCCCCTCTCCCGCTTCGCTGATTGCACTTCGGGCAGCCGCAAGCTGCCGTAAAATCTATCGTCTCCTTACTCGATGCGTGCTCCAGACCAGCAGCCGGACCAGATCGAAAGCCAGCCGGCAGCCGGGGCTCCGCTACGTGTCCTGCTGGTGGAAGATAGCGAAGACGACGCCTCTCTGCTAAACCGCCTCTTCGAACGCGCGGGATACCGCGCCTTCGTTGCAGCGCGTCGAAACAGCGGAAGAGATGCACCAGGCCCTTAGCCAGACCGGCGCTGAGTGGGATGTCGTGCTGGCCGATTTTAATCTTCCCAACTTCAGCGCTCCGGCCGCCCTGCACCTGCTAAAGCGAGTCGGACGCGACGTTCCATTCATCATCATGTCGGGGGCAATCAGTGAAGAAACGGCCGTGGCCGCCATGCGCGCCGGCGCGCACGACTACGTCTCCAAGCAGAACCTGGCCCGGCTCATCCCTGCCATCGAGCGCGAGATGCGCGAAGCACACGCCCGCCGGCTCAAGATCAGTGCCGAGCAGGCGCTTCGCACCAGCCAGGAGCGCTTCCTGCGCCTCGTCCAGGCCATGCCCGTCGGCCTCATCATCGCCGAGCCGGGCGGCACCGTGCGTTATGCGAATACCACGATTGAGCGGCTGCTGGGCCATGGCGAGCAGGAGCTGCGCAGCGGCGCCGTTGCTCTGGGCAGTATCTTTGGCGCTGAGGGGCCGGCCGTGCTCTCCCGCCTGCTGGTTGCCACCATAGAGGCGCGGCCTTTCGAAGCACTGTGCCGCACCCGCGACAACAACTACATCCCGGTGCTGATCGCGCTTGCTCCGCTTGCCGCGGAGAATGCTTCGGATACCGCGCCGGAGCAGATCGCTATCTTCTTCGTTGATCTCACAGAACAGAAGCGCAGCGAAGAAGTGATACGCCGGACCGAGAAGCTGGCGGCCACCGGGCGGCTCGCCGCCTCCATCGCGCACGAGATCAATAACCCGCTCGAAGCCGTCACCAACTGCCTCTTCCTCATCGGCTCCGGTCAGCTCGACGCGCGCTCCCGGGAATTTCTCCGTATCGCCCAGCAGGAGCTCGACCGCGTCACCCACATCACCACGCAGACTCTGCGCTTCTATCGCCAGAGCACGCGGCCCGTGGAATCCGATGTGAACGAGCTGCTGGACAGCGTGATCGCGCTCTACGAGCCGCGCCTGCGCGGATACTCGATCGACATCGAGCGACGCTACCGGGCTGTTCCCCCGCTGCACGCCTATGAGGGTGAAATCCGACAGGTGCTGGCAAACTTCATTGGCAACGCCATCGATGCCATGCACCGCGACGGCGGGCGTCTCCTGCTTCGCAGTTCCAGCGGCCGCGATGCTCGCACGGGAGCAGAAGGCATTTACGTCACCGTTGCGGATACAGGTTGCGGAATGGACGCAGCCACACGCACCCGCATCTTCGAGCCGTTTTTCTCAACCAAAGGCACCACAGGCACCGGCCTCGGCTTATGGGTGAGCCAGACCATCATTGAAAAACACGGCGGCCGCATCGACATTCACAGTTGCGTCCGGCAACGCATGAATGGCCCGGGTGGAACCGTCTTCCGGCTCTTTTTTCCGCTGCAATCCAACATTACAGCCAACTCCCACAGCAATCTCTAGGACGTCTCGTTGTCACAGTGCAGCACTCGGGAAGCAACATCCTCCGCCTCCCGCGCTTCTGAGTCGAAGGACCCCTGCAGAACATTTCAGTATTCAGAAAGAGCATCGAATGGCGCGCACGCTACTGCCCGGAAAGCCTTATCCGCTGGGCGCGAAATGGAACGGCAGAGGAGCAAACTTCGCCGTTTACTCCGAGAACGCCACAGGCGTTGAGCTCTGCTTCTTCGACGAGCAGAACAAGCAGACAGAATCACTGTGTCTCGAAGAATGCACCGCCTTTGTCTGGCACGGATTTGTGCCCGGCATTCACCCCGGACAGCGCTACGGCTATCGCGTTCACGGCACATGGGATCCCGCCAAAGGGCAACGCTTCAACGAGAACAAGCTGCTCGTCGATCCTTACGCACAGGCCGTCCTTGGGACCGTACAGTGGGACCAGTCCATCTTTCCTTACACCTTTGGCGGGACCGACGCCGACCTGAACAAGAATGACGAAGACAGCGGGCCGGGCATGCCCAAATCTGTCGTCATCGATCCCTCATTCGACTGGGCGGGCGATCGCCGGCTGCGCATCGCCCTCGCCGATTCCATCATCTACGAAGTCCATGTGCGCGGCTTCTCCATCACCAATCCGGCGATACCGGAAGAACTGCGCGGCACTTACGCCGGTCTCGCTCACCCGGAAAGCATCGCTTATCTGAAGAAGCTCGGCATCACTGCTGTCGAGCTTCTGCCTGTCCATCACTTCATCAATGATGCGCACCTGGTCGAGCAGGGCCTCACGAATTATTGGGGCTACAACACGCTCGCCTACTTTGCGCCGATGGAACGCTACAGCTCCGACCGGTCGCCGGGCGGCAGCGTGCGCGAATTCAAGAGCATGGTGAAGGAGCTGCATAAGGCGGGCATCGAAGTCATCCTCGATGTGGTCTACAACCACACCTGCGAAGGCAACCAGATGGGCCCCATGCTCAACTTCAAAGGCATCGACAACACCGTCTATTACCGCACCATGGCGGGCGATCCCCGCTTCTACATGGACTACACCGGCACCGGCAACACGCTCAATGTGCGCCATCCGCAGGTGCTCAAGCTCATCATGGACTCGCTGCGCTACTGGGTCACGGAGATGCACGTCGACGGCTTCCGTTTCGATCTCGCCGCCACGCTCGCGCGCGAGCTGCATGATGTCGATCGTCTCTCCGGGTTCTTCGACATCATCAACCAGGATCCGACACTCGCCGACGTCAAGCTCATTGCCGAGCCGTGGGATGTGGGCGACGGCGGCTACCAGGTCGGCAACTTCCCCGTCATCTGGGCAGAGTGGAACGGCAAATACCGCGACACCGTGCGCAAGTTCTGGAAGGGCGATGAAGGGCAGCTCAGCGATCTTGGCTATCGCCTCACCGGCTCCAGCGATCTCTACCAGCACGATGGCCGCCGTCCCTACGCCAGCATCAATTTCGTCACTGCGCACGACGGCTTCACGCTGCGCGATCTGGTCAGCTACAACGACAAGCACAACGAGGCCAATAAGGAAGACAACAAGGACGGCACCAACGATAACGAGTCGTGGAACATGGGCGTTGAAGGCGACACCGACGACGAGGCCATCAATCACGCGCGCGAGCGGCAGATCCGCAACTTCCTCGCCACGCTGATCCTCTCGCAGGGGGTGCCCATGATCTGTGGCGGCGACGAGCGCGGCCGCACGCAATACGGCAACAACAATGCCTTCTGCCAGGACAACCAGATCAGTTGGTATGACTGGCGCCCCAGCGAACGCAAGCAACTGCTTATCGACTTCACCAGCCATCTCGTCCACATCCGCCGGAAGCACAACAACTTTCGGCGGCGAAAATTCTTCCAGGGCGCGGCCATTCACAACTCCGCCGTGCGCGATATCGCATGGTACGAGGCCAGCGGCGCGGAGCTGGATGAAGGCGCATGGAGCGCACCCTGGGGGCACAGCCTCGCCTTTATGCTGAACGGCCGCACACTCAACACCAAAGACGCGCACGGCAATCCCGTGATGGACGATTCTTTTCTCATCCTGATCAATGCCTACCACGAAGGAGTCGAGTTCAAGCTTCCGCCGTGCCCGTGTGATGGATACTGGGAGTGCATGATGAACACCGACGACCTGCATGAAGAATTTCAGCGCAGAAGAGTGGACGGCGCCGTCATCGTCTCCGGGCGCTCCATGATGCTGCTCACTGAATGCGGAGCCGGACACGAACCTCGACGAAGCAGGACCGGAGGACAAAGAGTGACCGCACAACCCATTCGCTGTGGCGTGATCGGCTTTGGCCTCGCGGGACGCGTCTTTCACTCGGCAGTCATTGACGCGACTGAGGGTCTGGAGCTCGCTGCTATCGTTCAGCGCAGTGGAGACACCGCGCAAAAAACCTATCCCCGCGTGCCCGTATATCCCTCGCTCGACGCGATGCTCGCCCAGGCCACCCTCGATCTCGTGGTTGTCGCTACGCCCAACGACACCCACGTGCCCATGGCCGCGCAGTGTCTGCGCGCCGGCAAGCACGTCGTCATCGATAAGCCGGTCGCTGTTTCGTCCGAGGAATGTGCCTCACTCTTCAACGTTGCGAGGCAATCGGGAAAGCGCGTCTTCGTCTATCACAACCGCCGCTGGGACGGCGACTTTCTTACCCTGCAACAGCTTCTCAAGACAGACCGGCTCGGTACTGTGCGCACCTTCGAATCGCACTTCGACCGCTTCCGCCCCGCACCAAAATCCGGCGCATGGCGCGAGGAGACAGGCCACGGCAACGGCATCCTGCTCGATCTCGGCTCGCATCTTGGCGATCAGGCGCTCGTCCTCTTCGGCCTGCCCACTGCGGTCTGGGGCGATGTCCGCTCAGAGCGCGCCGGCTCCCGCGTGGATGACGCCTTCGACCTGCGGCTCTACTATCCCGATCTCACCGTCTGGCTGCGCTCCACATCACTGTCGCCGCTGCCTGCCATGCGTTTTATGCTCGAAGGCACGCGCGGCAGCTATTGCAAAGACAACCTCGATCCGCAGGAAGACGCACTGCGCGCCGGTGATCTCTTCCAAAGTAAGCCCTGGGGCGTAGACCCCGAGAGCGCGTGGGGCGCCATCACCTCGCTCGACGCCAACGGCCAAACGCAGCACGCGCCCGTGCCCACATTGCCCGGGGACTACCGCGGCTTTTACGCGAACGTGCGCGATACGTTGCGGGGTGAAGCGGAACAGGCTGTCACGCTGGTGGACGCATGGCGCGTTTTGCGGCTGCTTGAATGGGCGCGAGAGAGTAGCGAAAAACGTGCCGCTGTGGCTTGCGACTGGAACGCCGCGCCGAAGGTTTAAGGGAGAATCTGCCGCAAAAACTCGTAGCTGATCTTCAAACTGTCCATCGGGGACGTGTCGCTCTTGTCCTGCTCGACAAAGTAGTATTCGATGCCGAGCTTCTGCGCTAGCGCCAACAGCGGCCGCCACGCAATCGTACCTTTGCCGACTTCCGTAAAGTGCTCGGCGGAGTCGTCCAGCACCTGCGACGTTGGCACATGGGCTTTGCGATCCTTCAGGTGCAGCATGCGCACTCGCTTGCCAAGCTGATTCAACAGCAGCACCGGGTCACGGCCCGCCTGCGTGATCCAGTACGCGTCCATCTCCAGCCACACCAGTTCCGGATCGGTCTCCTTCAACAAAATGTCGAATCCGGTGGTCCCCTTCAGGTCCTGGAATTCATAGTTGTGGTTATGGAAGGCGAACCGCATGCCATGCTGCTGGCATTGCTTGCCCCACTGGTTGAAGGCTGCGGCCGCCCGGCGAAAGCCCTCCGGCGAGCCCCACTGCGCCTTGGGCAGCATGGGGCACACCATCCACTTCAATCCCAGTCGCCGCGCATACGGGATCTTCGAAACAAAATCTTCATAGTTGAAATGGCCGCTGGGTGCGGTGAGTTCGGCCCGGCGAATCATGGTCGAAAGCTCGACCGCCGTATGCTTGTACACAGCCGGAAACAGTTCCAGCTCCTGATAGCCGATCGCGCGGAGCTGCTTCAGCAACTGGGGCAGGTTATTCCCCTTCAACAGATCGCGAATCGTGTAGAGCTGCACGCCAAGCGGAGTATGTTTTCCTGCGCCGAAAGCCATCGCGGGCCAGGCCGCCGCTGAGAGTGCCAGGAACTTTCGCCGGTTCAGCATGATTGCGCTCATGATAGCGGTACGTGCTGCGAAGTTCCACTCTTCACGCTATATCTCAAGTTACTTTCCTTGAAGGGAACAGCCATCGCGATCCCGGAAGTGATACGTAACCTCACGCCCGGCGCGGTGGCGCGGCCGGCTCTTCACGCAGTGCCCACCAGACACCCACGGCAATCTGCGTCGCTCCCACCCATCGCGTCAGCGCCGGACGCTTCGCCATATAACTCATCAGCGAGCGAAATGGTTCCGGCCCCATGCGCCAGGCCAGCGCGTCCCGTTCTGGCGTCAGCAAGGCCAGCAGCCCGTCACCTATCAATACGATCGCGGAGATGTGTCTCAAACGTACGGCCATCGTTCAGCCCCCTTTACAAGTTTTTTACTTCTCACAGTATCGTCGCAGCTCTGCGGGCAATCAGCCGGATGAAAATTTACCGGTGGGATTCCGCTCTGCACTAGCATGCACAGGCTTGGATGCACACCACTGGGCTGCACACTGCCGCGTACGCACCTTTCCCATTGCAAGCACCTACTCTATTCGCAAAAGAGAAAGGGCAAGCCAGGCTTGCCCTTATCAACATCGTCCTCGGACCGTGACCTACTGCACCACGACCTTCAGCGGTATGTTGTGCACCACGTTTACTGTGGTGTTCGGCTGCGATCTGGTGTAGACAGCAGCGGTGCCGGTCACAAGCACGGTGTAGGTGCCCGGAGCCAGCACAGTAGCTGCCTGCGCGGAAGCACCACCGCCGCCAAGGCTATCGCTGATCTGCTGAGCAGAAGTTGCGTTCATGGCGGCTCCGCATCCCATCACACCAAAGGCAATCACGAACAGAGCCATCGAACCCATCAGCGTCTGCCACCTGCGCCGGCGTCCCGGCAAACCGAAGAGGAAGACGCAGGCCAGCGCCGCTCCGCCCTCGGCCATCCATAGTCCGCGTGGACTGCCAGGGGTTGCAAGCTGCCCGATCTTCACCCCGGTCGCCGCCTTGCAGGTGTAGTTCACCGTCGCATAGAGCTTGTTGCCGAAGTTCGGAGCTGCCGGTGCGCCGCTGCAGGTGATTCCCGAAGGCGCAGTGTACGTAAGCGCAATTGGTATTCCCAGTGCCGACAGGTGGTTCATCGACGTGAACTGCAGCGTGAACTTCGCCGCCCGGTTTCTGGAGGAGATCGTCTGATATGTCAGGTTGCTCTGCATCGCGAAATCAGGCGTCGAGTTCTGGTCGTACACGTTGATGGTGTACGCCGCGCTGGATGGTGCGTGGCCACTGTCGCCGGTGTACTGGGCCAGAATGCGGCTCTGTCCCAGCGGCAGCTCCAGCAGATCATCGTCGTTCATGGGGATGGTCAAGCTCCATGTCCCCGGCGAGCCGCTCACCGGCGTTCCATTGCCGAGTGCCGTGCCGTTCGAAAAGAAGGCGACATTGCCGGTCGGTGTGCCGTAGCCTCCCACCACCGCATTGGTCACGATGGCATAGAAGGTCAGCGTCGACGTGTCCTCGAAATTGATTGCATTCGCCGGTGTTGTCGACAGCGCTGTGGTGGTATTCACCTCGCCGTGCGCGCCTCCAACCGTGATGGTCAGCGGGGCGGAGGTAGACGCAAGGTAGTTTCCGGTGTTGGCCGGAATATATGTTGCAGTGATCGAATGCGAGGTGTTCAGGTTGAAGGTGTCCTGAGACAGCGTCAGCGCGGCTGAAGAGGTCGGTGCCGAGCCCGTATTGACTCCCTGATCCAGTGTCACCGTGCCCAGGATCTTATTCCCGTTCTTGAAGCGGATTTTTCCAGCCGGCGCTGCTCCTGCAGGACATGGCGCGAGCGGGGCGCAGACCTGAGTCGGAGTTACGGTCGCCACCAGGACCATCGTGTTGTTCGCCGACGATGGGTTCGGATCGGTGGAGATCACGGTCGTTGTCGTGGGAACGCCGGTAATCGTCACCGACGGCGCCGCCCCGGTGAGGTTGGCGGCATTGAACGTGGGATCGCCGCTATAAGTGGCGTTGAAGAGATGCGAGCCCGCGGCAAGGTTGCTGCTGCTGAAACTGGCAAAGCCTTCCGAATCCAGCGGCAATACAGCCACTTGCTTGCCATTGTCGGTCAACGTAACGGAACCGGTCGCATACTGCGGATCGTCAGGGTCGTTCGCGTCGCTGACAAAGAAAGTGAAGTGGACGTTCGTGCCGTATGGTTCAGACTGGCCGTTGAAGATCGGCAATGGATTATTGCTTTGATCGGTGGTCAGCATCACCAGCTTGCCCGGCACCGAGGAGACGACCACCGGAGCCGAAGCAACCGCGGGAGCATAGGTCGAGTTGCCCGCGTAGCGCGCGACAACCGAATAGCTTCCGCCCGGCAGAAGTCCCGCGATGTCGCCATACGGGAAAACAGCCGTGCCGGTGTTGTCCAGCGTCAACCGGAGCACGCCCTGTGTCGAATTCCCGGTTGCCGTGCGGGTGATCGCCACATCTCCCTGCGGAGTGCCGGCGCCGCCCGTGACGGAAACGCTGAGTTGCACCGCGGGATCATCGTGCTGGAACGAAGTGACCGGGCTTCCATTCTTTGTGATCGAAACGGTGACAGCGGGTGTGCCCGAGCCGGTTCCGCTTACCCAGCCGCTGATCAGCTTCGCAACATCCACGCTGCCCAGGCCGGATGCCGCGTCATAGCCGGCGGTCGCGTTGTATGCCGGCGCACCGCCCGATGTGGTCGTAAAGGTGGTGCAAGGAGCACCAGCCGTGCACACTTGATTGGTTCCATTCGCGATGTCGTGGAAGGCGCTCGGCGTGGCAGCGTATGTCGCATACAGACCATCGTTCAGGTTGCCCTGCGGGCCATGCGCCTGCACCACCAGTGCCGCGACACCGGCAAACCCGGCGGCGGCAAGCGCGCCGCCGCCGCCCTCACTGTACTGCAGCGAGTCGGGCGTGCCATTCACGCAGTCCGAAGCATAGCAGGCACAGCATGTAGTTGCTGCCGTTGTTTCCGTTCGAGCCGAAGAACGAGATATCCGGGATGACACGCGCGGTAGTCGAGATGCCGCCCGCGACGCTTGCCTGGTAGCAGGGCTGCGGATACGGCGACTGCGTGCCGTCGTCAGCAGTCTGACCCACCGTGCTTACGCCTCCGCCGGAGGCCTGCACGTACGTTGGCGAGTAAGTGATCTGGTTTGTCGCTTGATCGTCGGAGTTCCAGGGCTGCTCGGGAATGTAAGACTTCACGGACGTGAAGCCGTCGGCGCCGCCATTGCTCTGGCTCCAGTACTGCGTCGGGAATCCCGCAAGCGTCGTCAGGTCGAAGGTTCCGGAAGGACCGTAGAAGAAGTCGCTTGCGCCAACGGCCGTGTCATACGGCGTCGAAGCGTATCCGTTCACTGCCAGGCCGTGCGTCGCCGTCGTAGGCGGCTGCGCTCCGTTATACCCTGCATCGCATTCCGCCGCGCCGCCGGATCCGCTCTGCCCAATAACGGATATTCCCTGTGCCGCGGCCTGCTGCCAGGCATCGGAGAAGAACGGATTCAAATCGGCTCCCAGATTGGCCTCACAGCTTTCGAACCCGAACAGCAACACCTGCACATTGTTGTCTTCCACCGCGCGCAGCGCCGCAAAATCCAGGCCCGTGTCCAGATCGGTATCCGCCGCCGTATAGAACAGCACGTTTGCCTGCGGGGCAGTGGCTGCCAGCGGCTTCGATCTCTGCATACGCGATGATCGCAGTCATCATTGATGCCCGGATCTGTGCCGTCGACGATCACTGTTGGAGCATTCGCCGGCAGACCGAACAATGTCCGGTAGTTGGCCGGGATGGCAACATTGATATTCGAATCACCGATCACCCCGACGGTGACGCCGCTTCCCGTAGCTGTGGAAGGAATGTCATAGAGAGTCGACAGATCGCCCGGCGAAAGATCCTGCGCTACGGTGCCGTCGGAAAATGTCTCCGCGAACGTCGGCTGCACGACGTCCCTGTCTTGCGGTTCAGCATGATCGGCCGGCCCATCTGGGCCATCGGCGTCTTGTAATTGTTCAGCGTGATGTTCTTCACCACCGGCGCAAGCGCGGCGGGAATCTGCGGCGCGGCCGCGTTGGCCTGGAAGTTATGCCCGTTGACGGCGTAGCTGTGGATCTCCGTGCGAAACGCCGAACGGACCTGCCCCGCGGTACCGGAAAACTCGATTGCCGTCTTGTCCTTGAAGACGCGTCCCACGGCAAATCCCTGCGAGGCCAGATAGGACGTGACCGCCTGCACGTCTGCATCGGCAACGCCGAATTGAGCGCCGAACTGCTCCGGCGTCAGCCATTTGCGATAATTCGCGCTCTTCGGGTCCTTCTGCTCGGCAATCAGCCGGTTCAGCGCCTGCTGCTGCGCATCGCTGCGCCGCAACAGCATCAGCATGTGACCCGTGGGCGTGCTGTCGGGCACGCGGCCGCGATCAAAGCGCGCCTGCGCCAGCGGGAGAGTCCTTCCCTGGATCGTCGCTACCTGCGACTCGTTCACGGGCCCGAGAACACGCGGAGCGGCCAGCGAAGCCATCTGGCCATGCGAAGCTGGGACCGTGAGGCCTAACGTCAGAAGCGACGCACAGAGGGAGAGTGAAGCTGCGAGACGGTTCGAGAACATGGCCATCCTGAAAGATCGTTCATGCTGCGGTTGGTTCCGTTCTGTTGCAGCCGCCTCTTTTTGGCAATTGCTCGACGGATTTTTTGTAGACCCTGTGGGGTCCCGGACCAGTACTGCTGATTTCGCACGCCAGAGGCGCTTTCAGCACCAATGCGCCCATGCTCTTCCGAAATGGGAATCGCACCGAGACACGTTCTTGACGATAAGAAGTGTAGCCCAACTATGTGACTGGATCGTTTACCAGTCTGGGAATCCTGCGCTACTTTGGTTCATTTTGGGAAAAACGAGTTACTTAAATTACTTTCTCGTTAATAACTCCCCCTTGAAATCGTTCGCTATCGCGGTCGCCAACATATAACAAAAAAAGGCCTGCCATCAGCGGCAGGCCGTTTCACCCGGGTTACGTTTCGGCTATCTCCCGGTTGTCTCCCGCGCTGGTAGCGCCTGCACCTTGCTGTGCCGCGTGGAATAACTGAAGTAGATCACCAAGCCCACCACGAGCCAGATACCCACCACGATCCAGGTAATCCGCGGCAGAGAAATCATCAAATAGAAGGCGCTGATAATGCCCAGGATCGGCACCAGCGGCACCAATGGTGTTTTGAACGGCCGATGCAGATCCGGATGGCGCCGCCGCAGGATCCATACGCCTCCGCTCACGATGCTGAAAGCCAGCAGCGTACCCATGTTCACCAACTCCGAGAGCCGGTCAATGGGCAGCAGCGCCGGCAGGAAGGCCACGATCGTGCCCACCAGGATGTTCGAAATCCAGGGGGTGCGGAACTTGGGATGGATGGCGCTCGCCCACTTCGGCAAAAGGCCATCGCGGGACATCGAGAAGAAGACGCGCGACTGGCCGAGCAACATCACCAGCATCACTGTCGCCAATCCGAAGACCGCGCCGATCTTCACCAGCAGGCTGCCCCAGCTGATGCCCGTCACGTCGATGCCCACCGCCACCGGGTCACCGACGTTCAGCGCCTTATAGCTCACCAGCCCGGTGAGTATCACCGAAACCAGGATGTACAGGATGGTGCAGATCACCAGCGAGCCGAGAATGCCGATCGGCATATCGCGCTGCGGGTTCTTCGCCTCCTGCGCTGCCGTCGACACCGCATCGAACCCGATGTACGCGAAGAACACCGATGCCGCGCCCGCGGCAATGCCGTTGAAGCCGAAGTGCCCAGATGCATCCCGCGGAGGAATGAAGGGATGCCAGTTCATCTTGGCCAGATCGGGGTGCTTCAAAAGAAAAGCCGCGCCCAGAACAATAAAGATGAACACACAGGTGAGTTTCACGGCCACGATCAGCGTGTTGAAGTTCGCCGACTCCTGAATCCCGATCACCAGAATCGCCGTAACGATCAGGATCACCAGGAACGCCACCAGATTGAACGCGCCCGTCACATGCGGCAGGGTGGAAAGATTGGTGCCGTGCGGCACCATCATCGTGACGGCCTCTTTTGGCAGCCACCTGCCGTTCAGGTTGTAGAGCACCGTGCCCGCCGTGGTGGTAAAACGCGCCATCCCCGGCGAGAGATAGATATGGAGCTGCTCCAGCAGCGAGATGAAATACCCTGACCAGCCAGACGCCACCGTAGCGGCGCCGAAGGCGTACTCCAGGCACAGGTCCCAGCCAATGATCCAGGCCACAAACTCGCCCAGCGTCGCATAGCCGTACGTATAAGCCGAGCCGGCGATCGGGATGATCGACGCAAACTCCGCATAGCAGAGGCCTGCAAAGGCGCAGGTAATGCCGGCGAGGACGAAGCTGAGCGCTACCGCCGGACCGGCGTACTTGGCGGCGGCCTGCCCCGTCAAAACAAAGATGCCCGCGCCGATGACCGCCCCGATTCCCAGAGTGATCAGGTTGACCGGCCCCAGCGATCGCTTCAGCGTGTGTTCCCCCTCCTCATGCGCCTCGTCCGTCAGGAGCGAGAGGGGTTTGGTTGCAAAAAGTCTTGCCAAACGAATATGCCTCCGGAGTTTTGGATCGTCGTGCGCGCGCCGCGCAAAGTGGGCAACCTGGCCGCGATCGAGCCACCCGCCTCGGCGATCAATGGCAAGGGACTCCGACAGTCAGTTCTACCGTAAAAAAGCAAGAAAGTCCCGAACCGTCTTGCTCATGTCGCGGTCCCCGTCCGGCAACAGAGCGGAAATTACGGCCACAGCATCTGCACCAGCCTCGATCACCACGCGCGCCGTCTCGCGCGAGATGCCTCCGATCGCTACCAGCGGCAATTGCGTCAAGGCTCGGGCCGCGCGGACGCCCTCCAGTCCCACTACCGGGTCCGGGTTCTCTTTCGACCCTGTTGGGTATACCGGCCCGATGGCCAGGTAGTCCGGCGCGCCTGTCGCCAATGCCGCGCGCATCTGTGCGATGCTGTGCGTCGAAACTCCCAGCAGCCGCTCGGACCCTAATATCCCCCGCGCCTCCGCTGGAGCCATGTCATCCTGCCCGATGTGCACGCCGTCCGCCTCTACGGCTGCGCACAGATGCACGCGATCATTGAGAATCAGCACGGCCTCACCCGCCGGAAAGATCGCCCGCAGCTCGCGCATCCTCTCGACGATCGCCGCGTCGCTCCCCTGCTTGTCGCGGTACTGTATCCAGCGCAAACCGGCGTCGTAGAGCGCCTGCGCTGCGGTCGCGAGCGGCACACCTGCCCGCGCCAGCGCATCAGCATCCAGGATGGGATAGAGCCTCGGCAGCTTCCGCAATCGATCAGCCCTACTTCTCATCGGCCGAAGGCCCATAGACACCCGGCACCTTCACTTCGTTGAGCCGGAGGTACACACCCAGTTGCGCGCGATGGTGGATGGTGTGGTTCAGCACCCAGGTGCGGATCGTTTCCCGCCGCGGCAGGCGAAGAATCTCCTGGCCATTCCAGGTCATCACCCAGGTCTCTTCAAGCGCCGCGTCGTTCGTCGCTGCCAGATCCATCCGCGCCTGTCGCACCCAGCCGTCGAACTTCTCCATCAGCTGAACATGGGAGCTGGGCATGAAAGTCGTGTTCTCGGGCTGGTTTCCTGCGACCATATCCAACCGCCCCTTCTGGAGCGTGTCGCTCGTCCAGCTTGAAATTTCCGCAACATGCCCGGCCAGCCGCCCCATCGTGAACGACTTCGCATGCGGTCGCCAGTCGAACTTTCTTCCGGCACCGCCTCGAGCACCCGTCGCGTGCTCGCCATCTCCGCATCGAATTCCGGCAACAACAACTCCGCCAATGTCGGCATATCGCCTCCTGATCGTCCTCCGTATCCTGCCTCACCATTCCCAGCTTGGGCAAACCGCCGGCCTCTGCGAAGTTTTCTTCGATTCGGCGACATAGTTGCCGTGCTACCCTCACACACCAGCAAGGGGGCACAATGCCCGAAACACCGCAATTCTCCACCGCGGAATACACCACCCCGCCGAAGATCGATCGCTGCCATTTCTGCAGCTCGCCGCTCGCCACCGAGTACTACCGCGTCCGCGGACAGGCCGCATGTGCAAGCTGCGCGACCGCAGCGCGAAGTGGACAGGCCGGCAGCTCCGATAGCAGCGCCTTCAGCCGCGCTCTGCTCTTCGGCAGCGGCGCCGCCATCGTCGGCCTCGCCGGCTACGCCGCCTTCACCATCACCACACATCTTTACGTCGGCTACGTTGCGCTCGGCGTTGGATATATCGTCGCCCGGGCAATGAAAGCCGGCTCCGGCGGTCTCGGCGGCCGTCCGTACCAGATTGCCGCAGTCGTCCTCACCTATCTCGCCATCGCCCTCGCGGAAATCCCGATTGCCCTCTGGCAATTCCATGCGCGTTTGCCCGCGGGGAGAATGCTTGCCGCCGCCGTGCGATTGCTGCCGATTGGCCTCATGTCGCCCATCCTCGAAATGCGCAGTCCTGTCCACGGCCTCATCAATGCTGTCATTCTGTATGTCGGCCTCAGCCTGGCGTGGCGTGGCACCGCACCCCAGCGTGTCGCGGTGGAAGGTCCCTTTCGTCTGACACCTGCGGCCAGCTAGAGCGTCCATTGTCTATGGACTCAGTTTTCCCCTCCGCAACTCGCGCAACCGCCGGTCCGGCAAACTGTGCCGTTTGCGGCGCGCCCCTTGCCGCCGGTGCGCGCGCCTGCCCGCGCTGCCATGCGCTTGTCCACTCACAACGGCTCGATGCCCTCTCCGCCGAAGCAAAAAAGCGCGAGGCCGCAGGCGACATCGCCGGGGCTCGCGCGCTCTGGTCCGAAGCTCTCGCCCTGTTGCCGCCCGACGCCACACAGGCCGAGTGGATACGCGGCCATCTCGCCGCCCTGCCGCGGCCCGCAGATGAAAAATCCAAGTGGCTCAAGCGTCTCGGTCCGCTCGGCCCCATCGCGCTCGTCCTCTTCAAAGGCAAAGGACTCATCTTCGCCCTCTTCAAGCTGAAGTTCCTCTTCAGCCTCTTCGCCTTCGTCGGTGTCTACTGGGCGCTCTATGGATGGAAGTTTGGCATCGGCTTCGCGGCGTCCATTCTGATCCACGAGATGGGCCACTACATCGACATCAAGCGCCGCGGCCTGCCAGCCGAGATGCCCGTCTTCCTCCCCGGCCTCGGCGCCTACGTCAAGTGGCAGGCGCTCGGCGTCTCTCAGGCACAGCGCGCGCAGATCGCCTTAGCCGGCCCGCTCGCCGGCTGGCTCGCCGCCGCAGTTTGCGCGGGGCTCTATCTCCAGACGCACTCCATGGTGTGGGCCGCGCTCGCCCGCGCCGGCGCTGCGCTCAATGTCCTGAACCTGATCCCCATCTGGGTGCTCGATGGCGCACAGGCCGCCAACGCACTCGGCCGCACCGCGCGGCTTGCGCTGCTCTGCGCCGCTGTCGGAATGTGGTGGCTCGGCGGCGAAGGACTCTTTCTGTTCGTTGCCGCGGGTGTGTTGTGGCGCCTCTTCACCCTCGCGCGCCCATCCGCAAACGACCGCCCCGAAGAAGAAGGTTGGGACACGCTGCTCTACTACGTCGCCGTGATGGCCGCGCTGGCGCTGACGCTCCATGTCATCCCCGGCCACGGAATGGGCGGCAGATGGTAAAGGCCGCTCACCACGCCCGTGCCTCATCGCGCTGAAAGCGCGCTCTATCATCATGATCGGCTGCCCGTTCCTTGACGTCCCATCCGCAGCCCTCTATCGTCGGCTCTGACTTGCAGACAAAACCGGCCAACGCGATCCCCACCGTTTCCCATGAAGACTCCCACGCCCTGCACCGCCTCGGCGTTGCCTGCGGACTCGCCGCCGGCGTGTGGCTGGGCGCGGCTGAGGCACCCACCAAGCTCGTCAACGTCGGCCTCTCGCCCTTCGCCGTTTCGCTCTGGATGGTGGCCGGCGTCTTCACCGCGCGCTGGACCTTCCCCACGCTGCTCAAGGGCACGAGCTATGTCGTTCGCGACCTCGCCGACAAGAAGCACCTGATCGTATGGGCGCTGCTCGCAGGCGCGCTCTGGGCCGTAGCCAACACGCTCACCGTCTTCGCCATCCGCGACGTCGGACTCGCCATCGCCTTTCCGCTCTGGAACGCGAATTCCCTCTTCGGCCTGCTGTGGGGCCGCGTGCTCTTCCGCGAGCTTCAGGGCGCCAGCCGCGGCGGCATCCTGAAAGTCGTGCTGGGCGCGGTTGCCATTGTCGCCGCGGCCATCCTGCTTGGCTTCAGCACCGTTCACGGCGGAGGCCACACGATATCGCACGCCGGTCGCGGCATCGCAGCCGCCATCGGCGCCAGCGCGCTCTGGGGCACCATGTACGTGCCGTATCGCAAGGCCTACATCAGCGGCATGAACCCGCTCTCCTTCGTGACCGCCTTCACCTTCGGCGAGCTCGGCTCCGTGCTCGCGCTGGTATGGTGGCTGGACGGCGGCACGCACTCGAGCGCCTTTCACTTCTCGGAATTTCGTGGCGTCCTCTTCTGGCTCTTCCTCGGCGGCTTCGTCTGGGTCATCGGCGATCTCTTCCAGCAGTTCACGGCGAAGTATCTCGGCATCGGCCGCGGCATTCCGCTCTCCAATACGAATCAGCTCTGGGGTCTGGCCTGGGGCGCGCTGGTCTTTGGCGAGCTGACCGGTACGGACCTCGCGCACAAGCTCATGGTGCTGGGCGGCTCTGTGGTGATGATCCTCGGCGCGCTCGCCATCTCTACCGCTGTCGCTGGCGAGCGCGAACACCTCTCCCGCAACCTTGCCGTCGAGCGCGAATGCGACCGCTACGGACTGGACTACGGCGCCGTCCTCGCCTCTCAGGTGGGCAGCGAGTTCGATGCCGGCGAGCGCCGCCGCTGGTGGGACTGGGTCATCGTCGCGGCGGCCGTCACTGTCTTTCTCTGGCTCGGCGCCCAGGCCCGCGTGCCGGAGATCGCCATGAACCACGGCTGGCTGCTCGCGCTTGCCGTTGTGCTCGTTGTCAGCCTGATCTACTGCGGCATGCGGCTGCGCCGCCAGACCGGCTTTTCCTGATCCATATCCCGTCCCAATAGACAACAACACTCTTGCCCCGTTATGCCTGCTTTCGGCAACATACCTATTTCCAAAATAGCTATGCTTGGTCTACAGTACTGGCCATGGCCAGAAACACCGACCGCCGCGACTTGTTTCCCGGCGCGCTCGAAATGATGATCCTCCATTCGCTCCGGCTGAAGCCGATGCACGGCTACGGCCTCGTCAAACACATTCAGCAAATATCCGATGACCTCCTGCAGATCGAGGAAGGTTCGCTCTACCCTGCGCTGCAGCGCATGCTCAAGGAAGGCTGGCTCAAATCCGAGGAGGGCGTCTCTGCTAAGGGGCGGCCCACGCGCATCTACCGGCTCACCCCTGCCGGCCGGCGTCGGCTGGAGCAGGAACTCGCCAGCTTCGAAACCATGTTTGCCGGCATCGCACGCGTGCTCGCAGTGCAGAAGGCTTAAGGCCCACTCATGCACTGGCTCAGCCGTCTTCGTCCACGTAACCGCCGCTATGACGATCTCGCTGTCTCCATCCAGGAGCACATCGACGAGCGGACCGAAGAGTTGATAGACGACGGCATGTCACGTAAGGAAGCCGCGCAGAAGGCCCGCCGCGAATTCGGCAACGTGACCCTGATCGCCGAGCGCAGCCGCGAAGTGTGGCAATGGCCCACACTCGAAAGCCTCTGGGCCGATGTGAGACACGCGCTCCTGCGTCTCCGAAGATCGCCCGGCTTCGCAGCTACCGTCATCCTCACGCTGGCCATTGGAATCGGCGCGAACACCACAGTGTTCACCGTGCTCAACAGTGTCCTGATCAAGCCGCTGCCCTATCCGAAACCTGACCAGCTGGTGGCACTGTGGCTGAATGCCCCGGGTGCTGCGGGCCTCGCGAACTTCTCCGAAGGTCTTCGCCTCTCGCCTTCGATGTATTTCACCTTCTCCGAGCAGAACCGCACATTCCAATCGCTGGGAGTGTGGATCACCGGCACCGCGAACGTCACCGGAATAGCCGAGCCTGAGCAGGTGCGCACGGCTTTGATCAGCGATGGCGTGCTTCAGTCTCTCGACGTTCCGCCTGCTGCCGGCCGCTGGCTCACGAAGGCCGATCAGAATCCGCATGGAGCGAAGGCTGTGGTGCTGAGCTACGGCTATTGGCAGCGCCGCTTCGGCGGAGAGCGCTCCGCAATCGGCCGCAACATCACCATCGATGCACAATCACGCGAGATCGTCGGCGTTATGCCTCGTGGATTTCACATCGTCAGCGCGGACTTCGATGTCATCGTGCCGCTGGCCTTCGATCGCAATAAGCAGATTCTGGCCGGCTTTGGCTTTCAGGGCATCGGGCGCCTCAGGCCCGCAGTCACTATTGCCGAAGCGGACGCCGACATCGCCCGCATGCTGCCGATCTGGATGGACTCCTGGTCAAATGGCCCGGGAACGAATTCTCATTTTTATGAGCAGTGGAGAATCGTGGCGGCGATCCGTCCGCTGAAACAGTTGGTGGTTGGCGATGTCAGTGGCCTGCTCTGGGTAGTGATGGGCACGCTGGCCATCGTCATGCTGATCACCTGTGCGAATGTGGCGAACCTGGAACTCGTGCGGGCAGAGGCTCGCCAGCAGGAGCTTGCGGTTCGCGTGGCGCTGGGCGCCGGGCGCGGGCGCATCGCGAGGGATCTTCTGACAGAGAGCGTCCTGCTCGGCATTCTCGGCGGCGCAGGCGGAGTCGGCATCGCCTATGCAGGGCTTCGCCTGCTTGTCGCAATCGGCCCGGAGAATCTGCCGCGCCTGAGCGAAATCGCTCTCGATGCGCGAGCACTGCTCTTTTCGCTCGCGTTGTCGCTGCTCTCGGGTGTGCTGTTCGGTATGGTTCCGGTGCTCCGATATGCCGGATCGTGGACTCCTGCGGCGCTGCAAAGCGCCGGGCGCACTGCCAGCGTAAGCCGCGAGCGTCATCACGCTCGCAATCTTCTCGTTGTCGCTCAGGTTGCGATGGCTGTGGTGCTGTTGGTAAGTGCAGGACTGATGATTCGCACATTTCAGAAGCTGAGGACTATTGATCCCGGATTTGCAGATGCGCGACATCTCGAAACCATGCGCATCTCTATCCCCGACTCTCTCGTCGCAAGCCCGCAGATGGTAACGCGACTGCAGAACGAGATTGCCGACAAGCTCGCCGGCGTCCCCGGCGTCACTTCGGCTGGATTCGCGAGTGAGATGCCGATGGAGGGCATTGAACCCGGCTGGGACGAGATCTTTGTCGAGGGCAAGAGTTACGCAGGCAAGCCCGAAGCGCTTCGCGTCTTCAAAAATGTTTCACCCGGCTTTTTCTGCACCGCGGAAACAAGAATCGTTGCAGGCCGCGAGCTCACATGGCCTGAGACCTACGGCCTTCGTCCGGTCGTTCTCGTCTCGGAAAATCTCGCTCGCGAACTGTGGGGCAGTCCACCTGCTGCCATTGGCAAGCGTATCCGGGAGTTCCAAAGCATGCCGTGGCACGAGGTCGTCGGCGTTGTTCAAGACGTCTACGAGAACGGCGTTCAGGAAAAGGCGCCCTCAATCGTCTACTGGCCTTCAATGCGCTCGTATGGACCTGGCAACTTCGATGCTACCCGATCGGCAACCTTCATCGTCCGCAGTGAACGCGCCGGAATGGAAAGCTTTCTGAGTGAGATTCGTCGGGCCGTTTGGTCGGTGAATGCCAATGTGCCGGTGGCCTCTGTGCGAACCATGCAGGACATCTACGGCCAATCAATGGCGCGAACATCGTTCACGTTAGTCATGCTCAGCATCGCGGGCACCATGGCGCTCACACTTGGCTTTATCGGCATCTATGGGGTGATCTCATATGCGGTGTCACAGCGCACGCGGGAGATCGGTATCCGGCTCGCGCTCGGTGCGGAGAAAGCAACGATCTTTCGGATGGTCATCGGCCAGGGGCTTCAGCTTGCCGTCATTGGAGTCGCCATCGGCGGAGTCGCCACGCTGCTCCTTGGCCGCTTGCTCACCGCGTTCTCTCGCCTGCTCTATGGGGTGCAGGCCAACAACCCGGCAACCCTCGTCGCTGTTTCGTCTGCACTTATTGTATCCGCTACGGTGGCATGTTATCTCCCGGCGCGGCGGGCTGCATCCGTCGAACCCATGAAGGCCTTACGCGCGGAGTAGAGCCCCTTCCCTTCCAGCCAGTACGGGCAGTCATCTCGCTTGAATGTTCCACGTGGAACATTTTGAGCGTCCCGAGAATTGTTCCACGTGGAACAATTCCCATTTTGGGAAAATACGGGATCATTGGAGCCTACTTCGCCATGCGAATGGCGCTTGGATAAAAAAGCTGCACATCCGGACGGAAGGACTTGATGCGCAGCGAGTAGGAGGAGCCTGGCTGGCAGGAGAACCGCGGATGGATGGTCAGGTCATAGCTTCCCGGAGCATCGGCGATGATGCCCTGCAGGAGCGCGGCGATTGTCGGCGCGCTGCGGCCGCCCGTTGCTGCAAACTCTTCTTTGCCTCCTGCTGTCAGGCTATAGATTTGGGCCATGTCATCGCGGGCCAGCAGGTCGAGGGTGTGATCGCCGGCGTAGACGTCGGGGTTGTTACTTGCGGCGGCCGATGCAGCCGTAGGCGGGGCGAGTTCCAGAATGACGTGGCGTCCCGGGCGCGTCTTTAATTCACGGAACGCATTCCGCTCGGCAGCCGGCCAGTCCGCGATGCTTAGACCACGGGGCAAAGCCGCTGCGGCTTTTGACAACGCATTGTGCAGCGATTCCTCATCCGTTGCTGCCGTAAAGGGACCCACGGAGCCATCCGGCGCCAGCACCGCAATTCTCCAGTGAAGATTCGGTGCCCCGCGCAGATTGCGCATCACTGCCTCGGCGTCGCTCTGCGCCAGCGTCGCGCCCGGTCGCAGCACGATCAGAAGATTCGTATTCGGGATCGCAGCCCCGCTCTCCATCGAGCGGATATCCGCCGTCCCGGTGCTGAACCAGAGGTAGAGGTCCTGCGGATGCAAACCTGCGGCCGGTGACCCGTCCGCGTGCCGTGCGGTGAGCCGGAGATGCGTGTCCGGGCAGTCGGAGCGCCCAGGATAGCGCTGCTTCAGCACCTGAGACTGCGCTGCTGGGGTTGTCAGTGCAGCGCATGCCAAAGCCACAGTCCATAACTGCTGTCGCATTGCGGCCATGCGGGTAGTTTACGTTTTGCGACGGGAGTATCCCTTCTCGCAGGTCTTCTGGATTCGTTACCGAACGAAAGTTGAGACCTCCTGTTGCTTTCCAAAATGAAGCATGTCATTATCCCTGTTGGAAACCTAAAGGTTAACTCGCCATGAAGGAAAAACCCGACGTCCTGCAAGGAACGCTGGCGCTGATGGTTCTGAAGACACTGGATGTTCTGGGGCCGCAGCACGGCTACGGAATTGCCCGGCGCATCGAGCAGATCAGCGGAGACCTGCTGGCTGTGAATCAGGGCACGCTCTATCCCCTGCTGCTGAAACTGGAGCATGAAGGGGCGGTTGCTTCCGAGTGGGGCGCATCGGAAAACAACCGACGGGCCCGTTTCTATCGACTTACCGCGGGCGGCAGGAAGCAACTACAGACAGAGACCCGCGACTGGGAGCAAACCGCGGCGATCATCGAGCGTTTTTTCCATGTCAGGGCGGAGGACTTGCCGTGAAATTGCTGCGACGCTTCTTCATACGACTGTCGAATTTCGCCACCGGCCGGCGTGCCGATCAGCGTCTGCGGGAAGAGATCGCCCAACATCTCGCATTCCAGACCGAGGAGAATCTGCGCGCGGGCATGTCGCCCGCTGAGGCGCGGCGGCAGGCTGTGCTCAAGCTCGGCGCGGCCGAAGCGATACGGGAGAGCCATCACGCCGAGCAGAGTCTGCCGCTGATCGAGAATCTGCTATTCGACCTGAAGTACGCGGTCCGGATGTTGCGAAGGTCCCCAGGATTTGCGGTGGTTTCGATCGCTACAATCGCGCTGGGTATCGGCGCCACCACCGCGATCTATAGCGTGATCGATGCCACCCTGCTGCACCCATTGCCGTATCCGAACCCTGCCGAGCTAGTCCGCATCCAGGACGATCTTTCCGGCGTAGGCGCGCACAACATAGGGATTTCCGTCCCTGAGTGGAGAGACCTCGAAAGTTCCGGGATATTCCAGTCCGTGTCGGTTTCCGGCACCGGCGCAGACGTGAACCTTACCGGCAGTGCGCAACCCGAGCGTCTCAGCTACAAGCATGTCACCCCGAATTACTTCGCGGTGTTCGGTGTGGACGCGCAGTTGGGCCGCACATTCAATCCCCACGATGCGACTCCCGGCTTCAACTTAGAGGCCGTGATCAGCGACGAGCTATGGCGGAGAGAATTCGGAGCTGACCCGCACATTGTCGGCGAAGCTCTGCGGCTCGACAACGACGTGTATCACGTTGTGGGCGTGATGCCGCGCGGTTTTCGCGATCTGGGATCAACCAGCGAGGAGCGGCAAACGGAGACGTGGCTGGCGGCCGGGATGGCCGGTCTGCCATTCCCGCCCCCGCTGCGTGGCACACGTATTCAGGGTCGCGTGGTCGGGCGCCTGAGGCCCGGTCTCTCGATTGCGGCCGCACAGGGGCACCTGGATGCACTGGTCGAATCGCTGAAAAAGCAATACCCGGCGGAGTATCCGGCACAAGCCGCATGGACCGTGCGCCTAAGTCCCCTTAGCGAAAGCGTGGTGGGCAGCGTTCGCCAATCTCTTATTCTGCTGTTCGGCGCGGTAGGATTGGTCCTCCTTATCAGTTGCGTCAACGTCTCCAATCTGCTGCTTGCGCGCGCCAGTGCGCGAGGACGCGAGATCGCGGTTCGCCAGGCTTTGGGAGCACAGAGGACGCGACTCATCCGCCAGTTTTTGACAGAGAGTCTGCTGCTTTTCCTGCTGGGCGGGTCTGCCGGTTTTGCAATTCTGTTCTTCGCGAGGAAGTTCCTGCTGCGGCTTGTTCCGGAGAGCCTTCCGCACCTGAACAACATTTCGATCAACTGGGGCGTGTTGGCATTTGCTGTGGCTGTCTCCGTCGCCGCCGGAACCGTCTTTGGGCTTGCCCCAGCCTGGCTCATGAGCCGCTTCGATTTGATCGGTACGCTTAGACAAGAAGGCCGCGGATCCATTGGCTCCCTTGGACGCTCGCGCGCCCGCCAGATTCTGGTCATCAGTGAATTGGCGCTCTCCCTTGTGCTGATGGTCGCCGCCGGGCTTCTGCTGCGCAGTTTCTGGGACTTGTTCCAGGTGCAGCCGGGTTTCAATCCTGAGCGTGTCATGGCCGTTCAGACCTGGCTGCCGGGGCCAAACGACCCCGCTACGGATATCTACCGAACCGCCACGCAGGAATCGGTCTTGCTGCGCGAGATTCTTCGGCGCAGCCGAACTCTGCCGGGCGTAGAGGAAGCTGCCATCGGCGACGAGGCCTCTCTTCCCCTGGGCCACAGCCACCCCAGGCAACTGCCGCTGATACGCGAAGGCATGGAGACGCTGGACAATCAGGCTCCCGTGATCGATGGTCGCATCGTTTCGCCCGAATACTTCCACCTGTTGGGCATGCCGCTTGAGCACGGACGCATTTTCAGCAACCAGGACATTGAGGGTACGCCCCAGGTTGCTGTCATCAATCAGGCCGCGGCTCGTACCTATTGGCCAGGCAAAGATGGGAAGGGCGAGGACCCGCTTGGCAAACGCGTTCGTTTGCACCTGGATAGCCGCGAGCCGTCGAGCTCTGCCACGCCAGCCTGGACCACGATCATCGGCGTGATAGCGGATGCCCGCACGGAATCGCTGGCGGACGCGGCAGTTCCGCAGATCTACCGCAGCGTGTACCAGCGCCCCGCCAAAGACCTGGAGATTTTTCTTCGCGGACAACCTGATCCAAGCACCATCACGGCACAAGTGCGCGAGCAGGTCCAGTCCATCGATGCGACTCTTCCGGTCTTCCATGCAGAGACGCTGGATAACGTGCTCGCTACCTCGCTTTCTGTGAGGCGATTCTCGATGGAAATGGTGGCAGGTTTTGCGGCCACTGCCTTGCTGCTGGCCGGACTTGGAATCTACGGAACGATTTCCTTTGTGGTGAATGAACAAAGACGCGAGATTGCCATTCGGCTCGCGCTGGGAGCTCAAAGAGGCAATATCCTCAAGATGGTTTTGCGCCGAGGGCTGGGTCTGGCCGCCGCTGGCGCCGGGCTGGGAGTGGCCGGTGCGCTGATCGTCTCTCACCTCATGGCCGGACTGCTCTACGGCGTTTCGCCTACCGATCTGCCCACCTTCGCCTGCGTCACCCTGGTACTGACCGCCGTCGCGCTTGCCGCGAGCTATATTCCAGCGCTTCGCGCCATGCGGCTCGATCCAATCACGGCACTCCACTCCGAATAGGTCCCCAGTACTGATTCGAGGCTTGTCGTCCATTGTGGTCTGGTAACGGGCGACTCGAAGTTTCGTCTCATTTGGGTGTGCTCCAGGGCAGTGTCTCTTGATGAGCCGAAAACAGCCGCTTTCGATAATGGACTGGCACATCCCGTCAGAACGCGCGTGCTGTTTCGGCTTGCCAATGGCTGGCCATCCTATCTATCGTGGATAGGTAGCGAAATCGTTAACTGAAACGATCAAAGAAGCGCTGTTCCGAGGTGACCTTATGGCGACAACACAACAGACCACTGCTCCTGCAGAACGCCCGATGGAGAGTCTCGAAAATTGGGATGAGTTTCTCGAAGGCCGCTACAAGGAAGGCAAGTCGGAGGATGAGTTTCGCCAGTATGACAAGCAGGCGAACCCCGGGGTTGCCGAGTTCTACCGCATCAACCATGAGCAGCAGACGGTCGAATACGTGCTCCGCAAAGAGAAGGAATACTTCGGGCTGACACGGGGCGAGAAGACCATCTGGGAGGCGGGCGAATATCTGAACACGCTGGTGGATGACAGCGATCCGGATACAGACCTGACGCAGATGGAGCACCTGCTGCAGACCTCCGAGGCTATCCGCCGCGACGGTCATCCGCGCTGGATGATTGCGACGGGCTTTGTCCACGATCTGGGCAAGTGCCTGTGCCTCTATGGCGAGCCGCAATGGGGCGTGGTGGGCGATACCTTCCCGGTGGGTTGCGCATGGTCGGACCAGATCGTGTTTCCGGAGTACTTTGCCGCCAATCCTGACCGGAATGTTGCCGAGTACCAGACCAAGTACGGGATCTATGAGCCGAACTGCGGCCTGGAGAACGTACACATGTCCTTCGGGCACGATGGATACATCGCGGAAGTGATGAAGAATCGTCTGCCGGATGAAGGGCTGGCGATGCTGCGCTTCCACTCCTTCTACGCGTGGCACAAGCACGGCGCGTATCAGCACCTGATGAACGAAAAAGACCGCGCGATGCTGCCGTGGGTGCAGAAATTCAATCCATACGACCTCTACTCGAAGGGCCACACCAAGCCGGACATGAAGGAGCTGAAGCCCTTCTACGACGAGCTGTTCGCGGAGTTCTTCCCCGGAAAGCTTGCCTGGTGAGCGCGCCGGAGAACAACGAAGCGCCGGCGAAACCGCTGGCGCTTGCCGTTTTGACAGACATTCATTTCTGGGTGCCGTTCGTCGTACTGCTGGTGGGTATCGCCGTTCTGGCGGTTTGCGCTCAGAGCTGAATCAGTAGATGGCTTTCACCAGCGTCAGCGTCTGGTGTCCCTCGTCGGAAATCTCGCAGCCAAGGTCGCGCGACTCCCCCGGCCCAAGCGTGTCGCGCATCTCATCCTGCTTCGTCACGCCGGAGCGCGTCATCGTGCGATGCACTGTCACAAAGACATTCCGCTCTTCATTGTTACGAATCATCCATCCGGCGCTTGCGGGTGTCGCTTGTTCGCAGGAGGCGCCGCTACTGCTGTCCAGCCACAACTTTACAGAGGCATTTGTTCTGGTTCGCGGCTTCTGCGTCGGAAAGGCCGCCAGGGCGGGCAGCAGCATTATCCCGGCCGCAATCGATCGGTACATCATGCCTCCAATGGCAACTCCTCACGGCACAGATTCCGCCATGAAAATGGAATGAGGACAGACGGGCCCGTTGGGCTCGATAGTTGCATTGCACCAGGAATGAGTCAAGAAAATTGACGGCCATATACAGAAAAGCGCTCCCGCGACCAGCACGGGAGCGCCTTGTGGATCTCGTTCCGGGTTTAGCGAAGGAGCATCATCAGGCTGGCGGAGTGCCAGCTCCAGAATGCGGTCGTCACCAGCAGAGCCAGCGCCAGCAGCGAAGACGAAACCAGCACCAGCTTCACACGGCTGCGGGGGGTGGCCCGGGTACGCGACAGAGCGATGCTGATTTTGCGGGTGTGGACCCGGCGCATAAGGGCGACAAAGTGGTGGCGGGGGATGGCCAACACGAGCCGCAACAGGAGGCCGGGGATCAACCGGAGAATCAGCAGACTGACAACGATTCCGAGAAAGACCAGTAAAGTCATAAGCTGCCTCGCTTGGAATGCATCATACCCAGCCAGTCACCTAGTTTACGAGTACCTTTGTGCCGGCAGATGACGATCGTGTGTCCGATTTGGAAGCGGATCCACCGGCATTTTTTGTTTTCAACTACTTACGGCGGTGTAGAAGCCGCTGCATTCCCATTCGGGGAATGCCCGCTGAGGCCGACGGGGTGTAGACCACAATGTGGTATGGCGATGGGCGGCATGCCCGAAGCATGCTCAGAGCCATGCAGGTGCCGCCTGATTTAGCCTTCCGAGTCTCGAACCTCGCTGCCCGTTCGCGGGCGATCTCCGGAGGCCTTCCTTCGCGAGGCGATCAGTCGTCTGATCGAAAGCGCAGCGCCGGCTTGTGCTGTGCCGGAAGACGCACAGCACACAGGCTTTGTGCCCCAGCCGCAGAGCTTCTCGGTCTATGAATAGAAGTACTTTGGGATAGAGGGCATTTCCGCATCGCGGAATGCCCTCTATCGCCAGGCTTATTACTCAGATCACCCTCAAGAGCAGAAGAATAAGGACGATGAGCAGAATGAGGCTGATACTGCCTCCGCCGTAGTAGCCGACTCCCGGACCTAGACGGTATCCACCGAAGCCAAACAGCAAGATCAGAATGATAAGAAGAATGATCACGACGCCTCCCGAATTCCTGAAGGAGTCAGATGCCATATTGGGGTCTTCCGTATGCGTGGCGTGACCTGCGTCTGAAAAAGAACGGCCGAATCTGGGATGGGCGGCAAACGATCAGAAAAAATGATCATATGGTGCCATCATTCTGGAAAAAGTGATCATAATGGCTTCGGTTGAAGATTTCTTTCGATTTCTTCATTGCATTTGCTGGTCATTTTGTCCTACGCTTGAGCCCAACTTTTGCCGAAGATTTATAGCAAGAGATGGAAGTCCTGGCGGCGTAGTTCCCGCTTTCGAAAAAACAAAACTCCCCTGGATGAACTCGGGCCTGCGGGAACAAGTTAGACAGTACATTTCCATTCGGCGAAGTTCGGACTTTTTGGGATACGACCTTCCGCATCTGCAGTTCCGGAGACGCGGTTTCGTTGTCCGCTGCAACCTATTTGGCGAGTGCTTTAGGAGGCGAGTATGAAGCGAATCATCTTACTTGGGGTCACCCTTGGGATGTTTCTAGTCTGTCTGTGCGTTGGCAAACCCTCATGGGGCCAGCAGACCACAGCAGCGATCACAGGCACGGTCGTAGACGAAGGCGGCGCCGCGATCAACGGCGCAACCATCACGGTGACCGATACTGATCGAGGAACCATCTACACCGCGAAAATCAAACGAGAGCGGCACCTATCAATCTTTGTGCGCGTTCCGATCGGAAACTACCAGGTGAAGACCGAAGCGCCTGGCTTTCAGTCGGCGGTGCAGTCCGGTCTTACCCTGGTGCTGAACCAGACGGCGCGTATCGATTTCAAGATGCACGTCGGCGCGGTGACCACCACAGCGCAGGTCACCTCCGAAGCACCGCAACTGCAATCGGAGACCACGCAGGTCAGCACGCTGATCGACGCCAAACGGTCTCCGACGATTCCGCTGGCTACACGCAATTATGTCGAGTTGACGCTGCTGGCGCCGGGCAGCATTCATCCGGACGCGTCATCGTTCAACAACGGTGACAACACCGCTAGCGGTGCGCGCCCGTTTATCAACGGAAACCGCGAGCAGTCGAACAACTTCATCCTGGACGGAATGGATAACAACCAGACCTCGGATAACCTGCTGGCCTTTACGCCTTCACCGGATGCCATCCAGGAGTTCAACCTCATTACGAACAATGCCTCCGCCGATTTCGGTAACTACATGGGCGGCATTGTCAATGCGTCCATCAAGTCGGGCACGAACAGCTTCCATGGCGATGCCTGGGAGTTCTTCCGCAATGACATCCTGAATGCCAACCAGTGGGAAAACAAGCTGAACCCAGGCAACGTGCTGGCGAAGCCGACAGTCCGCTGGAACATGTTTGGCGGCACACTCGGCGGCCCGATCATCAAAGACAAGCTGTTCTTCTTCGTGGACTATCAGGGACAGCGCTTCGATCATCCTGCAAGCAGCAACTTCATCACTGTTTTCACGAATGCCGAGCGCAAGGCAACTTCTCGCAGATCACGCACGACCAGCTCAATACAACTCCCACCACACGGAGCGCCTTACCCCGGCAATCAGATTCCGCTAGCGCAGGAGAAACATAGTGGCGGCGAATCTGTTTGCTTCGAAGTACTATCCAACGCCGATCAACAACCAGACGACCAACAATGCGATCAACACGGTAACCCAGGCCTTTAACGCCGATCAGGGAGACGTAAAGGTCGACTACACCATCACTCAGAACGATCGCTTCGAGGGACGTTATTCGCAGGGGTACCAGAACGATCCCTCAAGCAACTCGCTGTTGATCCTGGGCAACGGCTTTGCGCAGGCTCCGATCCACAACGTGGTCGGCACCTGGACCCACACCTTCAGCCCGAACATTCTGAACGAAGCCCGCTTCGGCACAAGCTGGGTCACTCTTAACTAACGGCAGCGCTTTCGATCCCAGCATCGGCAACCTCGGCACGCAACTCGGAATCGCAAACGCCAACAGCTCCGGCCCCGGCTTGCTGCTGCTCGGCTTCGGCGGCGGTCTGCCTCCCCAGCCCGGCGATGGCGACAACCCTCACCAACATCGGCAACCAAATCGTGAACCAGGACTTCGCCGATACGGTGATCCAGTTCGATGACGGCGTAACGATCACTCACGGTAAGCATGTCTTCAAGGCCGGCTTCCAGATGTGGCGTTATCGCATCAACACCGGCTACACCGGCAACACCGGCCAATACGGCGATATCCTCTTCGGGCCTTCGGCGGTACTGGTAACGTCGATTTCGTCGGCGACCCGGCAGCCGATTTCTTCACCGGCTATCCGGAAGCAAGAGGTATCGGCGTGAGCACCAGCTTTGTCTGGCATCAATTCTCCTGGCTGTTTGCGGGATACGGTCAGGACGACTGGCACGTTACTCCAACTTTGACCCTAAACCTGGGACTGCGCTATGAAGCTCATACGCCCTGGGTGGAACTCAACAATCGCCAGTCCAACCTGGATCTGACCACAGGCGCACTTGAGCTTGCAGGCGTGAACGGCAACAGCCGCGCGCTGTACAACTCGGTGTACGGTCTTCCGGACGTTCAACCCCGCATCGGCTTTGCCTGGTCGCCAGCAGCCATGCACGGCAAGACAGTAGTTCGCGGCGCCTACACCATTTCGTCCTACCTGGAAGGGACAGGCACCAACCTGCGACTTCCCAGGAATCCACCTTTCACTCCGCCTGAGGTTGGGGCGACAGTATGCGACTGCAACGGTTCAGACTGCAGGCGGGCCCCGGAGGTGCACTTCCGGGTGACCCATTTGCGGGGGCCATCATGTACGTCTGGGACAAGACGGTCCAGCCGGCGATCGACCAGGAGTGGAATTTGACGCTCCAGCAGCAGGTGACTCCCACGACGACTTTCCAGATTGGATATGTCGCCCAGAAGGCAGATCACCTGATGGTGCCGATGCCCTATCTGCAGAAGCAGCTGGTCAATGGAGTCGCCACGACGCCGCTTCTACTTCGCCAACAACCCTGCACTGATCAATGATCCTTGGTCGAAGGTATCTGGAACTGCTTCGGTCGGCTACATGAACTACAACTCGTTGCAGGCAGTTCTGCAGAAGCGGCATGTCGAATGGGTTGGAAGGACAGTTAGCTTATACCTGGTCGCACTGCCTGACCAACAACAGCGGCTACTACGGCACCTGGGGAGGAGCTCGCCAGTCTTCAACAGCGTCACCCTACTTTCAAAACTTGTACAACCCTCGCGCTGATTACGCCAGTTGCTACTACAACTCCAACAACATCATCTCCGCCTATGCGACCTACGATCTGCCTGTTGGACGAGGGAAGCATTTTGGCGCCAACATGAACTCGGCCGTCAACCAGGTGGTGGGTGGCTGGCAGGCATCCACCATCGTGTCCACGCATACCGGATTCCCGCTGGCGGTCTATGGTAGCGGCGATTTCACAGGAACCGGCTCGCGCGGAGCCCGTCCGAACTGTGGCATTCAACAGGTATTTAAACGCAGCAGGCCAGCCGCAAATTTTGGCGGCTTTCAATGGATGAGCCCTTCGGGCTTTTCTGATCCTGCACCTGGTACTTTTGGAAACTGTCCGGCACAGGGACCTGTGAATGGTCCGGGATACTTCGATGCTGATATCGGGCTGATGAAGAACTTCCACTTCACCGAAGCGACGTATCTGCAGTTCCGGAGCGATTTCCTGAACGCCTTCAACAACGTAAACCTGGGCGTTCCAGATACTAACTTCAGCACCACCTCAACTACATTCGGTCGGATCAACACCTCACAACCAGCAAGAAACATTCAGTTCGCCCTGAAGATGTACTTCTAGGCGCCCTGATAGACTCACGGGGCAGACGCTCACCGCGCCTGCCCCGTTTTTCATTTATGCGTACAATTTTCTCTCTGACTTCCCTGCTCTGCTTCGCGATTGCTGCCGGCGCGCAGGCTCATAGCGGCAGTAGCGCCATTACTCCCGCCGCGGCTGAGCATGCCGCCTCACTCGCCGAGAGCGGCCACTGCTCCGAGGCGCTTCCGCTGCTCGCCAAGGGGGCCGCGCATATTACAGACAAAGAGCTGCAAAAGCGCGTGGGTCTGGATGGCGTGCGTTGCGCCACTCTGATGCAGCAGAATGGTTCGCTGCTGGACCTGCTGCGCGTCCTGAATCAGCACTTCCCTCATGACCCGGAAGTGCTGTATGTGACGGCGCATGCGTATTCGGATCTTTCGAGCAGCGCTGCGCGTGAGCTCGCGCAAACCGCGCCCACGTCGATTCCCGCGCTCGAGATGGATGCCGATGCGAACGAGTTGCAAGGCAATTGGGATCGAGCGGAGAAGGATTATCGCAAAATCCTGGAAGAGAAGCCGCATTACCCGGGCGTTCACTTCCGCATGGCTCGGCTGCTGCTTTCCAAACCTAACCCTGCTCCTGATTTTCAGGACCAGGCGAAGAAGGAGCTGCAACAGGAACTGGAGATCGATCCGGCGAATGCAGGCGCGGAGTATGTGCTGGGCGAGCTGGCGCGCGAGACACAGGATCTGCCGGATGCTATCCAGCACTTCAAAAAGGCCACGCAGATCAACCCGACATTTGGCGATGCCTATCTGGGTCTGGGTATGTCGTTGCTTGCTCAAAAGAACTTCGCCGATTCGGTGGCTCCGCTGCAGACAGCGGTCAAGCTCCAGCCCGAAAATCCGGCAGCGCACTACGGGCTCGCAACCGCTTATGCGCGCACCGGACGCAAAGAGGACGCAGAACGGGAATTTGCTCTGCAGCAGGAGACCGCAGCGCGCACAGGCGGTCCGGGAGCGCAGCCACCGCAGTGATCGCTTCGAGAGTGGACAAGCTGCTTCTGTCGCGCAGGCGCTTTCTGGCGGGAGTCGCCGGCGCCGCTGGATTCGCAGGCTTTCGCTGCTTTGCTGAAAGTGTAGCGGCTGCGCACGCATACCCGTTCGCAGAAGTGCCATCCTCCTCCAGCGGAATTACGTGGGTGCACACGGCTGGCAAATCACCGCAGAAGTATCTACCGGAAACCACCGGAGCAGGCTGCGCTTTTCTCGATTACGACAATGACGGGTGGATGGACATCTACCTGGTCAACAGCGGGCGCTGCGACTTCTACGATCCGAAGCCGCCATTGCGCAATGCGCTCTACCGTAACAATCGGGACGGCACATTCACCGACGTAACCGGGAAGGCGGGCGTCGGAAGCGGCGGCTACGGGCAGGGCGTTGCCGTGGGCGACTACGACGGCGATGGCTTTCCGGATCTGTACGTGACGCAGTACGGACGGAGCATCCTTTATCACAACAACGGCGATGGAACATTCACCGATGTCACGGAGAAGGCCGGCGTCGCCGCCCCGGGATGGTCTTCAAGCGCGGTGTGGTTCGACTACGACAATGATGGGCGCCTCGACCTGTTCGTCTGCCAATACGTGGAGTTCAGCAAGGAAAAGAACCTTCCCTGCATGGCCGACAATAAGCCGGGGTATTGCATACCGACGCTCTATCCCCCAATGGCAAGCTGGCTGTTTCACAACAATGGCGATGGGACATTCACGGACGTCAGCAAATCATCGGAGATCGCGAAGCATCTTGGCAAAGCCCTGGGCGTGGTTGCAACCGATGTCAATAACGACGGCAGGATGGATCTCTTCGTAGCCAACGATACATCTCCGAATTTTCTTTTCATGAACCGGGGCAACGGCAAATTCGATGAGATCGGGCCACTCGCCGGTGTCGCCTACGGTGAGTCAGGACGGGCACGCTCCGGCATGGGAGCAGATTCGGCTGACTTCAATCAAGATGGATGGATGGACCTGTTCGTGGCCAACATCGACCACGAACGATATTCGCTCTATCAGAACAACCGCGATGAAACGTTCGATGATGAAGCTGGCCCAACCGGAGTGAGCGCGGCCACTCGCCTGATGAGCGGCTGGGGTCTGAAGTTTTTCGATTATGACAATGACGGCAATCTCGACCTTTTCCTCGCGAATGGCAACCCGGACGAATTGATCCACAGCATGCGCCAGGACGTGACCTACCGGGAGCCGCTACTGCTGTTTCATAGCGACGGCAAGACGCTGCGCAACGTGAGCGCTGAGAGCGGACCCATCTTCGCAAGAGATCTTTCCGCGAGAGGGCTTGCTATCGGAGACTTCGATAACGACGGCGCTGTCGACGTGCTTGTCTCGGTGAACGATGCAGCGCCGCTGCTGCTGCGCAATACGGCGGCAGAGGGCAACCACTGGCTGGGTATCAAGCTAGTCGGGAAGAAAGCAAATCGAGACGCGATTGGCGCACGCATTACCTATCAGGCCGGCGATCTGAAGCGGTTCCGGATGAAGGTCGGCGGGGGCAGTTATCTGTCTTCCCACGACCCGCGCATGGTGCTTGGCATCGGCAAGCGGACGAAGGTGGACTGGCTGGAAATAAAGTGGCCGGAACCCAGCGGCAAAACGGAGAAATTCACCGAATTGCCGATCGACCGCTACATCACGATCGTGGAAAGCGAAGGCATTCGTAAATCGTAATTGCGCGATGCGTGAGAACTACGGATTCGAAGACGCCTGCTTCTCTGCCGGGTAGACCTTGATCCAGTGGTTTGTCATCTCTGGCCGGACGCTGGTGCCCTTCCAATCAAAAACGATCAGGTTGGTTTCCTGTCTCGGCATATGGCAGTTGACGCAATTTTTCGTAACCGGATGTTCCGGCCGCGCGAAGGTGGCTGAGTCCGGTTTGTGGCACGTCAGGCAGCGTTTGGAAAATTCCGCGGCATCGTGCTGCGCAGTGTGGACATCGTGGCAGGTGAGGCAGGTCATGTTTGAAGAGCGATAGCAACGGCTCTGCTTGAGCAGTTCGACCTGGTTGCCATGAACGTCGAGGGGCGCTGCGGGATCAGCCGGTGGGAAATGGATGTACTTATCCAACGGATCGCCGGGGCGATAGGAAAATGCCGGCTGCAAAGCCTCCCCGTGGCCAGCATGACACCACGCACAAAGGTCCATTTGCCGCTCGCGCGTGAACCGCGCCGGGTTCAGGATGGCGGTACCGGCGGCAGCAGCGGATTTCGATTTCTCGCGTGCGACGTGTTCCCCGCCCGGGCCGTGGCACTTTTCGCACTGAATACCGAGTGAAACATCTGCCGTGCTGTAGCGGTTCACGGGAGGCTGCAGAGACTGAAAATAGGTTGCGTGACATTCGAGACAGCGCGGGATGATCGCCCGGTCAAAGTCCGCAAAGCCATCGCGATAGCCGGGGCTGTTTACCCAGCCGATTTTTTTCCACCAGGACACCGGCAATTGGAAGAGCTGGTCGTCGCTCCAGTAGAGATACGTCTGGCCTTTTTCGCCTGAGCCGACGACCACCCCGATGCGCTCCGAACGCGCGTGCGTGTGCGGAGCCATTCCTGCCACGGCGGTCTGAAAGAGACCTTCCTTTCCATCGGTCTGCTTCACGTCCATCTGAAAATACAGGTTCGGGTTTGCGGTTTTCAGAATGTTATCGCCGCCCGTGAATTTGCCATGGATGGTTTCCTGGCTAGGCGCCATGGACGTGAAGTAGTGCGCCGTCTGGTGATAGGAAGACACCTGGCCTGCATGACAAGAGTGACAGGCCTGGTCGCCGACATAGTCTGCTGGTGCACCGTGCTGCGTCTTAGCTGTCATCCAGGAGGAGGCACTGGCCGCCGTGGCATGGATATCGCCTTGCGCTTGCGCGGACAGGATGGGGCAGAACAGCAATGCAACCAGAATGACCGTGAAGCCTGGCTTCATCGCATGAACCAGCTTCTCGGGTTTCTCGAACACTGGCGAACAGAATTTCTCATCTCACAGCCTGTCTAGCAGCCTTCATATTGATGACTTAAATGTTTCATTCATGCTTCTGTCTGTAACCGCAGATGCACGTTGTACTAACCGTGTCATATTTTCGTACCACCAATCCTCGTGAATAAAGTACCCGCCGTGAAACGTGTCAGCAACCGCAAGAAACAAGGCGCGGGAAACTTCGAACGAAATGCCGAAATCAAAATGCAAGCGCCGCTTTGCGCCATATTACGCCAGCAATGCGTACGTCGTTTGCAATCGCAATAGGCGGTACAACTCCGATCCTTCTTTGTACCTTCTGACCTGAAAGCTGGCCCTTACGCCCGCTGGTCTACCAATTGCCCGAGGTGATGCTTGTGGTAGAAGCCGTTGTGGTTTGGAACGAACCGAATAACCTCTCCCATTGGAATTTTCACCTCGACCGGGACTGGAGCCGCTTCAGCGATATGGTAAAGGTCAGCTCCGTCGCCATTCGGGAGGTGAATCCCGATCTGCCGATTGTGCTAGGCGGCGTCTCTGCCTGCGACTGCGACTTCCTGCGGCTGATGGTCAGCTATGGAGTCATGGACTATGTGGATGTGGTCGGGGTGCATGGCTTTCCGCTGGATTGGAATCATTGGCCGATCACGGAATGGCCGGAGCGCATCGACGAGGCAGGTGAGGTATCTGGCAAACCGGTCTGGGTGCTCGAGGTGGGTGCATCGTCCTTCGGCGCGGAAGAAGTGCAGGCATTCGGGTTGCAGCGGACTATCGATCTGATCGCCTCCAGAACAGACCGCATCCATTGGTATAGCCTCTTTGATCTGCCACCCGCATGGCCGGCTGAAACGCGCCACCGCGAGGCGGAGGGCTCCTCTTATTATCGCCACTATCATCTTGGTTTGCTGAACAGCGACGGGACCCCGAAGCTCTCTGCTGAATTATTTCCGACCGATGGCTCGGTAGGTATATGCCAGTGGTTTCACTTTGAAGATCACCGCCTCGAAGACGCTGTGGCATGGATGCGCGATCACGGCGTGCGCCACGTGCGCACCGGGCTGAGCTGGGCGGATTCCTATCGCCCCAATGCCACTGAGTGGTTTGACCGCATGGTATCCGCGTTGGAGCCCTTCGATGTCAGTCTCACGCTCTGCTTCACGCCGGCGCATCTGGGACTGGAGGAACACCATACAAGTCCGCCGCGTGACAACCGGCAGTTTGCCGACTTTGCCGCCTGGGCCGTGCGGCGCTATGCGCCGCAGCTCACGGCAGCTGGCCGCAATCTATGGGAAAGGAGATCAATGACAGCATGAGTAAGCAGATCCTCATTACCGGAGGCGCCGGGTTTGTCGGTTCTCACCTTGCAGATGGATTGCTGCAGGCGGGATACCGTGTGCGCATTCTCGACGACCTGACGCCGCAGGTGCATCCGGCAGGAGTTCCGGAGTATTTGTCACCCGACGTGGAAATTGTCACCGGCGACGTGCGAGACCCACGACGCTTAAAGACCGCGTTAGCCGGCGTGGATGTGATCTTTCACTTCGCAGCCACTGTGGGCGTAGGGCAATCCATGTACGAGATCAATCGCTATATGAGCGTCAACACGCTGGGCACGGCAGAGCTGCTGCAGGCGCTCCTGGATCTTCGCGCCGCTCCGGAAAAGCTCATCGTGGCCTCCTCGATGTCGATCTATGGCGAAGGACGCTATGCATGCCCCGCGTGCGACATCACGGTGGCGCCTCGCGTGCGCTCGACGGCAGAACTGCGGCTGGGTCAATGGGACCTCCACTGCCATGGATGTGGCGGCACGCTTCAGCCACGAGCTACGGACGAAAGCAAGCCCTCTGAGCTCACCTCCGTCTACGCTCTCTCCAAGCGCGATCAGGAAGAGATCTGCCTTATCTACGGCCGGACCTATGGACTGCCGGTGACGGCGCTTCGGTTCTTCAACATTTATGGAACGCGACAGGCGCTTTCCAATCCCTATACGGGTGTCGCGGCGATCTTTGCCTCACGCCTTCTCAATGGGCAGGCACCGCTGGTCTTCGAAGACGGATGCCAGATGCGTGATTTTGTCAGCGTACACGACGTGGTACGCGCCAACATGCTGGCGATGGAGAGCCCTCAATCCGACGACCAGGTGATCAATGTCGGATGCGGCACACCAATCTCTATTCGTCAGGTGGCGGAGATTCTTGCACGTTCGCTCAAAAGAGACATTCAGCCTGTCATCACAGAGAAGTATCGCGCCGGCGACATTCGCCACTGTTATGCGGATATCACGAAGGCACGCACACTGCTTGGATATGAACCGCAGATCACCCACGAAGAAGGGTTCCGTGAGCTGGCCGAATGGCTAAGCCAGCAGCAAGCAGAGGACAAGGCCGAGATCATGTTGAAGGAGCTGAACGCGTATGGTTTGACGGCTTAGTTCGCGTCGCGCAGCTTCGCCCCAGTTTCATTGCCCCCAAGCACATTGACATTGAAGGAAAGGAAGAGATCAATGGCACAGTCACCAAACCGCACCGTACTTATTACCGGCGGCGCGGGTTTCATCGGCTCCAATTTGGCCGAGCGCTTACTGACCATCCCGCATACACGGGTCAGGATCTTTGATAATCTTTCGCGCGGCGGCGTATCGCACAATCTCCGATGGCTGCGCTCGTTGCCCGGAGCAGACCGGCTCGAGCTTGTAACCGGTGATGTGCGCGATGCACATGCCGTGCAGAATGCTGTCTCCGATGCTTCGGAGATTTACCACCTTGCGGCCCAGGTCGCCGTTACAACTTCAGTCGCTGATCCGGCGCATGATTTTGATGTGAATGCCAGAGGTACATTCAACGTGCTCGAAGCCGCGCGCCAATCCGGCCGCAAGCCTTTCCTCTTGTTTACATCGACAAATAAAGTGTACGGAGCGCTTTCCCGCCTTCCGGTAGAAGTTCGCGGCACGCACTACTGTGCCGCCGTTCCCCGCTTTCACGGCGTGGATGAGAGCGAGCCGCTCGACTTCCATTCGCCTTACGGTTGTTCGAAGGGTACAGCGGATCAATATGTGCGTGATTACGCGCGTATCTATGGCCTGCCCACTGTGGTCTTTCGTATGTCATGCATAGCGGGCCCGCGTCAATTTGGAAACGAGGATCAGGGCTGGGTGGCACATTTCCTTTATTCGGCACTTTCCGAACGGCCGATCACAATTTACGGAGATGGTTATCAGGTGCGGGATGTTCTACACGTCTATGACCTGATCGATGGAATGATGCGCGTGCGCACGGCCCTGGATCGCACCCGGGGGCAGATTTTCAATCTGGGCGGCGGCATAAAACGCGCTGTGTCCGTGATTGAGATGCTGAAAGCAATCGAGCACCATACAGGCAAGCCGCCGCGCCGTACCTTCTGCGAAGTTCGCCCAGGAGATCAGCCTCTCTATATCTCCGATACGTCCAAGCTGGAGAGGCTAACTGGATGGCGCGCGCGGCGATCCATTGCGGACACACTGGCCGCAATTCAGCAGTTCTGGTTCGAACATCACGAGACGATAGAGCATCCGCGGTCTGTACGTTCGCGTCGTGCGGCGGAAGCTCCGGAAATGGAAGTGGCATGAGATATGCGCTCATCAATCCGGTGTGGACCTTCCACGGCTCAACATATTTTGGCTGCCCCGAGCCGCATTTTCCGTTAGAGCTGCTGTCTGCGCAGGAGATGCTTCGTGCAGCCGGACATGACGTTCTGCTGATTGACGCGTTCATGGAGAGCCTGACGCCGGATCAGGTACGCGAACGGCTGCGCGGCTTCGATGAAGATTTTGTCGTCATCCCCACGGCGCCTTCGTATCTGTTCTGGCGCTGCCCCCAACCGGAGCTGCGCGTTCCGCGCCAGTGGATCGCTGCTCTCGATCGCCCTTCCACGAAGGTAGTCATCGGTCCGCATGGATCGGTAACGCCACATGCGACGCTTGTAAAGACGGGAGCCGACATCGTCCTGCGCGGCGAGCCAGACCAGACGCTACCGCAGCTCGCGGAGTTGCCGTATGAGATGATCGCCGGCTGCTGCTGGCGCGATGGTGCCGGGGGCTTCCGCTACGGCCAGGGTTTGGGCGTGGTGGATATGAAGGCCGTCCCTACTCTCAATTATTCCAATTATCCGGTCGAGCGGCATGCTCATCGTCATCACGTATTCCCAGGCAACGGCGCCGACCATCTGAAATTGGGCGCAGAGGTCGAGTTTGCGCGCGGCTGCCCCTATTCGTGCACCTTCTGCAACAAAACACTGTTCCGCAACAAGTTTCGCGAGCGCGAACTATCCGCCGTGCTGGCGGAAATCGATCAATTGATCGCGCGCGGAGTGGATTACGTCTACTTCATCGACGAAATCTTCGGAGTGGGAAAGAACGTTCGCCAGCTGCTGGAAGAGATCGCGATACGGCCGCTGGCTATCGGATTCCAGACTCGCATCGATCTGTGGAACGAAGAAACGCTGGATTTGTTGAGAAGAGCGCATTGCGTGTCGTTTGAATGCGGCATCGAGTCCATCACCGAAGAAGGCCGCGATGAGATGAATAAGAACTGCCGTCTTTCTACAGACCGGATCTCCGAACTCCTGATTCACGCACGTGCAGGCATTCCATGGGTGCAGGCTAATCTGATTAAGACTGAGAAGGACGACCCCAGGCTGGTAGCCGCGTGGCAGAAGCGATTGAAGGCCCATGGAGTATGGGTGAGCGAGCCGGTTCCCATGTTCCCCTTCCCCGGCAGTCCCGAATATGTGCAGACATTTGGCGGCGCGCCCGACGATCAAGCATGGGAACGCGCGCATTCATTCTACTTAAATCTTTTTGCCGATAAGGGGTACAGCGATATTCAGGATCAGAATCCTCTCTCGCTGGCGGAGCTCGAATGCGGATCCTGATGACCACCGACACAGTCGGCGGTGTCTGGACGTTTGCCGAGGAGCTTGCGGCCGCACTGCTCCAGCAAGGCTGCGCCATTTGCCTCGTGAGCATCGGGCGGCAGTCAGCATCCGCGGCGCAACAGTCCTGGTGCGACCGCACACAGTCCTCGTGGCAGGACTTGTTTCGCTATGAGCACGTGGATGCGCCTCTCGAGTGGATGCAGAGTAACGAACGTGCCTACGAGGATGCCGCGCCGCGCCTGCTGACTTTGATCGAAGAATTCAATGCAGAGTTACTGCACAGCAACCAATTCTGCTTCGGTGCCCTGCCAGTTGACATACCAAAGATCATCACCGCGCACAGCGATGTTTTTAGCTGGGCGCAGGCTTGCCGCGGTGGCGCGTTGCCGCCATCGGACTGGCTCACTCGCTACTCCGCCCTTGTGTCGAGGGGTCTCCGCCAGACCGATGCCGTTACTGCGCCCACGCAATGGATGGCAACTTCACTCGCTAACAGCTTCGCGCTGGCACAAATGCCGGCCGTCATCCCAAATGGCCGCACGCTGTCCCCCCCTACCGAACTCCGCAACCGAAAGCTGCAGGCCGTGACAGCAGGCCGGCTCTGGGACGAAGCCAAGAACCTTTCGCTGCTCGCCGGCCTGCAGTCACCCGATGCCAATTCTGGCGGCCGGAGAGAGCGTGCACGACTCTGCGACAATGACTACCACTCTCGACAATGTCACCATGCTAGGTACCCTCGGGCCGGAAGAGTTGCTCGCACTCTTTCGCGAAAGCGCCATTTATATCTGCACCTCGCGATACGAACCGTTCGGCCTTGCACCGCTGGAAGCAGCACTCTGCGGGTGTGCAGTGCTTGCATACGATATTCCCTCATTGCGGGAAGTATGGGATTCCGCTGCCTTGTACTTTGACAGCGGCCACTCTCTTAGCCTCCTTCTCCATCGGCTTAGCAACGATGTTGCCCTCCTCACCGCTGCGCAGGAACGGTCCCTGGCGCGCGCCCGCACCTTTACCGCGGAGCGAATGGCATCTGGATACTACCGGCTCTTTCAAGCGGCGCTCGCGGCGCACGAGGATATGGTCTATGCCTCGTAGCCTTAGCCTGGCCTATCTCGCGCACTCGCTCCGTTCTGACTGGAACAACGGCAACGCGCATTTTCTTCGCGGCCTGATGCGCAGCATGATTGCGATGGGCCACGAAGTCAGACTTTTCGAGCCGTGCACCGGGTGGTCGATCGAGCACCTGCGCGAGGAAGGACAAGGAGAAGCTTCCCTTCGCCGCTTCTCGGAGCTATACCCCGAGCTGCAAATTTCTACATATACACGCTCACAATCCGGAGATATCAATTTCTGGCGCTCGGCACTGATGGATTGCGAGATCGTCATCCTGCACGAGTGGAATCCGCCGGAATTAGCAATTGTTCTCCTGGAGTTGCGCGATCAGCTCGGCTTCCGTCTGCTGTTCCACGATACGCACCATCGCGCGTCATCATCGCCGGAGCAGATACGTAGATTTGGAATAGAACGGTTTGACGGGGTTATCGTCTTTGGCGAGGCACTGCGCCAGATTTACAGTAGTCAGCTGAACATTCCAAACGCATGGACTTTGCACGAAGCGGCGGACACCACCATCTTCCGTCCACATCCGCGTGAAGCAAAGACCCAGGATGTGATTTGGATTGGTAACTGGGGAGACAATGAGCGGGCAGATGAGATTCGCGAATTTCTTTTGAAACCGGCCGCAGCGCTACGCGACCGCAGCTTCGCAGTCTATGGCGTGCGGTATCCAGATGAGGCTCTGAATGAATTACACCATGCCGGAGTGAAGTACAAAGGATATCTTGCTAATCTGGAGGCGCCGGGGGCATACGCTGCTGCGCGCCTCACGATGCATATCCCGCGCCAGCAGTACTCCATAGACATGACCGGCATTCCCACCATCCGCGTGTTTGAAGCCCTGGCGTGCGGCATACCGCTGATCTGCTCACCCTGGCAGGATACGGAGCATCTTTTTCGAGACGGCGACTTTCTGGTAGTCAGGAATGCAGACGAGATGACGAGCGCCATCGAGCATCTGCTTCGAAACAAGGCCGCAGCAGAAGCGCAAGTTCTGCGCGGTCTGGAAACGATACTGTCACGCCATACGTGCGCTCATCGTGCAGAAGAACTCACGTGTATCTGCGAGGAATTGCTCAAATGAAAATCTTCGTTTTTGGATCCAGCATCGTCTCTTCCTACTGGAATGGCGCCGCTACCTACTATCGCGGCATCTATAAGTATCTCGCGCGGCGCGGCCATCACATTACATTCGCGGAACCGGACGCGTACGGGCGTCAGGAGCACCGCGATACAGACGATTATTCGTATGTTCGCTCCGTTATCTATAAGCCGTATGTCGATATCGATCGGATGCTGGAACGTGCGGCTGGCGCTGATGTCGTCGTTAAGCACAGCGGCTTAGGAGTAGATGACGCCGTGCTGGAGCAGCGCGTGCTCGAGCTAAACCGGCATTCCGCCGTTATCTTTTGGGATGTGGACGCGCCGGCCACCATCGGACGCCTGCACGCGGACAATGAGGATCCGTTTCATAGGCAAATTCCCCAATATGACGCCATTCTTACCTACGGCGGCGGGCCGGTTAGCCGTGACGAATATCTTAAGCTGGGCGCTCGCCGATATCACAGTATCTACAACGGCCTTGACCCGGAGACACATCATCCGACTGCTCCCGATCCCGCATTCACGTGCGACGTCATCTTTCTCGGCAATCGTCTTCCCGACCGGGAACAACGCGTGGAAGAGCTATTTCTGAGCGCCGCAAAGCTTGCTCCGGACAAGACCTTTATATTGGGCGGCGAAGGATGGAGCGACAAACCGTTACCCAGGAATGTCCGCTGGATCGGACATGTCTCTACAGACGATCACAACCGGATGAACTGCTCCGCAGGTATGGTCATGAATATCAATCGATCTTCCATGGCCAGCTTCGGATTTTCGCCTCCTACACGAGTTTTCGAAGTTGCAGGAGCCGGCGGATGTATGTTGTGCGACGATTGGCCAGGTATCGAGGATTGTTTCCGCGTCGGAGAGGAGATATTGGTGGTTCACTCGGCGCAGGATGTTGTGGACTCATTGGCGAACTATGATGGGGCATCACGACAGCGAATCGGAAAAGCGTTTCGCGCCCGAGCGCTTCGCGATCACACCTATGCACAGCGGGCTGAAGTCGCAGAGCGTGTGTTCATGGCCTGCCTGGAGGCCAGAACCGCTGCGCCACTCGCAGGCAGCGCCGCTTAAACACACGAGGAGCCGACGTGAAGATCGTTATCTATGGCCTTACGATCACATCATCGTGGGGCAATGGCCATGCCACGACATACCGCTCTCTGGCGAAGGCGCTCGCTAATAGAGGCCATCGAATTCACTTCATCGAGAAGGACGTGGAATGGTATCGAAGCAATCGCGATATGCCCGACCCACCCTTCTGCTCGGTACAGCTCTACGATTCATGGCGCGACAGCGGCGCCTCCCTGCTCGAAGCCAGCGCGGACGCAGACGCAATCATGATTGGATCCTACTTCCCTGACGCGATTCCGGTGGCGCACGCACTCATGGATGCCGGCGTAGGCCCACTCCTGTTCTACGATATCGATACTCCGATCACCATGTCGCGCCTGCGCACGTGCGGCCGAACGGAATATCTCGATTCCGCGCTGATTCCGCACTACTCTGCATATCTCAGCTTTACGGGCGGCCCGGTGCTTCGGGAGCTGAAGGATAGATTCGGATCTCCCAACGCAGTGCCCTTTTACTGCTCTGTCGACCCTGACTTATACCGGCCGGTTCCATCGCAGGCTATTTATAGGTGTGATCTGAGCTATCTTGGAACCTATGCTGCGGATCGCCAGCCAAAGCTAAAACGGCTTCTCGACGACACGGCCGGACTGATGCCCGCAGGTGACTTCATCGTCGCCGGGCCACAGTATCCGCCTGAGATTTCCTGGCGGCCGAACGTACAACGCATCATCCATCTCTCACCGCGCGAGCACGCTTCATTTTACTCATCGTCGCGATTCACGCTGAACCTCACACGTGCAGACATGATCACGGCGGGCTATTCACCGTCAGTGCGTCTCTTCGAAGCGTCGGCCTGCGCCGCGGCGATCCTATCGGACGCATGGCCGGGTCTGGACGAGTTCCTTACCCAGAATGAAGAGATTCTACTTCCACAGGATGAGTATGAGGTTGCGGCAATACTTCGCGATATGTCCGAGGACGAGAGAAACCGCCTTGGAACGCACGCGCGAGAGCGCATCCTCTCCGAACATACATCAGCACATCGAGCCACTCAGTTTGAAGATGTGGTTGCGCAATGCTATGCGGGTAAGGCTTCCGCAGCGCTGACCAGTTCTCCCAGCGACTGAACGCACATATCCGGCCTTTCTGCACTGAGCTGTTCCAGAGAATAAATGCCGGTTGCAACCGCGATTACGGCGAGGCTGTTTTCGCGGGCTGCCCGTATATCTGACGGCGTATCTCCGATCATGCAAATCGATGCAGCATCATGGGTCAAGGCTTTCACCTGAGCGACAGCATTGCGAAAGACATCACTCCGGTACTCGCAGGCATCGCTCCATCCGCCGAAGGAAAAATAATCCAATAAACCGGCGCGCTTGAGCTTCATCTTCCCAATGCTTTGCAGATTTCCTGTGGCCACTCCAATGACAGCCTTCCGGGATTGCAGGTGCTCGAGCACATCGCGTACGTACGGCAGAACGGTAACACACAGGTCCTGCTCACGTGCGCAAACGAAAGAACACATCCTCTGCCGGATCAGCTCAAGCCTTGGACGCCACGCGCTCTCGGAAACGCCGGCGAGGGCAAACGCATCCCGTAGAATGCCGATATCTGTATTGCCGTGCGCGACCACGCCTTCCAGCGTCAGCGGTCTGCCCGCAATGGATTGCATGACTTCGCAAAATGCAAAGTAATGCACCGCATCCTCGCAACGGAGAAGCGTTCCGTCAATGTCGAACAGGTATGCATCGAAGGCATCCCAACGGCGCGATAATTTTTTCACGCGGAACGCCTTTGCTCTTGCTGCAGCCATATGTGCAATCTCTCCACAGCAGCATGAACTACATGGTCCCATGCTCCGGGCGACGGCTGCCTTAAGATACGCAGCGATGGATACCAGGGGCTCTCGGTTCGAGTTGCCATCCAGCGCCAATCCGCAGCATGCTGGAGCATCAGCCACGCCGGAACGCCGAGAGCACCGGCAAGGTGGGCGGCGAGTGTATCTACTGTCAGCACAAGGTCTATTTGCGAGATAACTCCGGCAAGACACAGAATGCCGTCATTGCATGCGGCGGTATCTCGCAGCAGTGCTGCCCCCTCAGGTTCCGCGCGACATGGGCCGCCCTGCAGATTCCAGAACTCGCACTCGCCTATCTCCAACAGCGGGTGCAGCAAGCGAAACGGGATTGAGCGCGACTCATTCCATGTCCCTGCGCCCCATACCACGCCAACGCGCGGGCGTTCTCCCGGGCCCATCTCTTTCGCAACCCGGCCAATGATCGCATCCGGTAGCCGCAAATAACTTGATGCGATCGGTAAATCCGCAACAGTGGTGCGGAAAATATACGGCAGCTCCATAACTTCGATCTGCACGTCCCAGTCACGACCCGCGACGCACTCTGCGCCCCATGCCAAAACGTGTTCTACACCATGAAAGCAGCGGGCTATATCGATCATCGCAGGCGACATCTCCCAGATGACCTTCGCCGCGCGCCGGTTCAGCAAGCAAGCGTAGCGCAAGAACTGTACCGTGTCTCCGAAGCCGTGCAGGCAGCGAACGATCACTCGCCTGCCGGTAATGTTTTCGCCTTGCCACATGCGATGCTCGTCCGGAGCGCCTCGCCTGCGGATCGCATCGCTTTCCCTCCACGCCAACTCGAAATCACCTTGCAGCATGGCGGCCATCCACCTGGATGCAGCACAACGATCTGGATCGGCACCCCTGCCCTGCGCTCTGGACAATAGGTCCAGAACACCATCCAGCTGCCTGAGCTCGAGCAGACTCTCCGCAGCGCTCAAGAGCGCGTCTTCACGCATATTAACGGTGGCCATCGCGGGTATTTGCAGACTTTCCACGAGCCGGATATACGCAATGCGGCCCGTCGGGCGGACAGTCGACCGGTCGCCATCTGCACAGATAGACTTCCTCTTCCGGCTGCTGTTCGATAACAAAGCCCGAGGACCGCAGCATGGCTTCCACACATGCGCGGTTTGGGATCCACCAGTTCGTCTCATCGTGCGCGTAGCGGTGCTCGATGAAGTGCATCTTCGGAAATGCGGGGGCGTCGAACGGCGCATCCGCATTGAACTCGTAGTCCCCGTCTAAGGGAAGAAGTTCCCTGCTACCGCGCTGCATGCTTTGAAACAGCAACATATCCTTTGCAACGTGCTCATGGATCAGATCCAGCGCGAGCAATGGGTGCCGCAGATGATAGAGCACGCCCATAAAGATGACGAGATCGAACTTTCGGCCAAGGCTTGCAACATCCCACACGGCCATGCGACGAAACTCAACTGCGCATTCCTGAATTTCCGCCGCAAACCGCGCCTGCTGCAGATAGTGTTCATCCGTGTCAATTCCCAGGACCTCAGCCGCGCCACGTCGCTTCATCTCCAGCGAATAGAAGCCGGCATTGCATCCGATATCGAGCACGGTTTTTCCTGTGAGGTCCTCCGGAATCGCATGCCGAAAATGAGCGAACTTCACCTCCGGATAATCGCCCAGGAAATGATCGGGCGCCGTCTGCAAGCCGTGCAGACGGAGGTTATGAAACCATGGAGCCAGCGCAGCGATGTCTTCCTTCAGCGCCTCATCATCGGTCGCTAACTGTCGTAACATATGCATCTGCCTGACGTTCTCCTTCCTGGGCATTTATCGCGGACGCAATGTGATCGGGATCCTGCAGCGCCTGCAACGCCGCCCTATATCCATGCAGGGTGCCCACGTCTACATACTGCTGGCCCGCCGGCACTCCCACAGCGGTCCCGCCTTCCGCCAGCCACGCATTCACCAAGGTCCCAAAGTATTCGTCCCGCCGCTCTGGCCGCAGCCAGAGGTTATGCAGCGCATGAAAGATAGAGCCCGGCATTTTGATGGCTCCCCAGACCCAATGTGTCGCCGCGCCACGCTCTTTCACTTGAATCTTTTTCACCGCCCCGTGCTGATCCGTAACCACGGCATCGAACAGCTCCGGGCGCTGCACTGGAAAAAGAAGAAACGAGAGCGCATTGTTGGGAAGATGACAGAATCCATCATCAGGAGACCACACTGTATCGGGAAGACCGATCGCCACTGTTTCGCTCTCGTTTACTAGAGGAAGGGCGCGGAACAGCGCATCGCACAAACCGCCCGGCGCGGGCTGCACCACGTAGGCAATATCCGCTCCCCACACGCGCGAGCCGTAGTACTCCAGAATGTCCGTTTTTCCCGGAGCGATGACGAAGCATAGTTTATCGGCGCCTCCGGCGATCATCCGCTCGACAAGGTACTCACTGACTGCTCGCGGCCGCTCCACGCCGCCTTCCACGCGGCTTCCTACTGGGAGCAGCTCCTTCGAAAAGGCCAGTGGCTGAATCCTGCTTCCGACGCCTGCAGCTGGGATGATGCCCCACATATGTGACTGCCGCCTTTCATGCCACTTCCGCTTGTCCGCGGAAGACCGGCTGCTTTCGACCCGAAATTACTGCATCACAAATAGACTCCAGTTCCGTAATCCTGCTCGCCGCCGTGTGCTGTTCCAGCGCCCGCTCCCGCGCGGCATCGGCAATGTTGCGCAATTCCCGGTCGGACAGTGCTAACGCTTGAATCACATCGTCCGACGACTCCACTCGCAGGATCTCCTCCCGCGGAGTGAAGAACATCTCCAGTCCTTCCCACCAGTCGCTGAGAATTGGAGCGCCGCAAGCCGCCGCTTCAAACAGCCTTCCGGAGGGACAGTAGCCATACTCGGCCATGGAGTTGCGCGTGATGTTCAAGGTCGCGCGCGACGAGCAGAAGAAGGCAGGGTGGAGCGTTGGAGAAAGATGGCGTACGAAGTACATGTTGCTTTGCCACGGAAATTCGTGGGGATATTGTGCGCCGGCAAGCACAAACCGTTCCTGCCGCATGCGGCTCGCAGTTGTTACAAATAGCTCCTGCACTGCGCGCTGCCGGTCTTCCGCAAAGGTGCCCAGATACGATAATGCACCGCGAAACTCCTCCATCGGTGCGGCCGGACGATGTGTCTCCGGTGCGAACCATCCATAGAGGGGCACGACGCAGCGTGCGCGCAGCAACGATTGCAATTCGCCGGTCGCGCGGCCTCCTGTATAGCTGAGCACCAGGTCGCATTCGCCCAAACCATCTGGCGGCAGATACTCGACCGGGTCTCCCGCACGCAGGGCGCGAAGCGTCACGGGCGTATCGAGATCGTAAAAGCCCCGAATTGCCGCGTGTGAGCTCAGAACCATCTCGGAAACAACGGCGCCCTCGGGGCAGTAGCTCGTCCACAGGGCTAGATCGGCTGCATCGAGGTCCTGTATCGCTTTGCCCTGAATTTCATCAAGCGATTCGTACAGGTGCAGCTTCGCCCCGGCAGGACAGCACCATCCGTCACGCGTGGTCGCGTAGTAGGGCACATCCTTCTCGTAAAATGAGACGGTGTGGCCACGTTTCGTCATGGCATTTACCATTCCACGCCACAAGGTGGCATGGCCGTTTCCCCATGAAGACGAAATGGAAAGTCCAAAGATCACGAAATGCATTCTTATTCCACCGCAAAAATTTCTTTCAGGTCTGGGTGCACGGAGCGCACGCGAGCGCAGCGATAGAGTCTGGCTCCGCGTGTTTCAGAGCTGAGGTCGCATTCGCAGTGGCCCATCATCCTACCTGGTTGTAGCGGCGAGCGGCAGCACTGGCCAACACTGTCAGGGGCTTCACCTCCAGTTCGCTCACCTCCGCGCCGCGATACTTTTCGGTTGAGCCAGAGAGGGCAGAAGGCAGCGCGAAGTTGGCTGCCTGCAGAAGCCGGGACGTCATCGCGGGCATCAGATTGCCGAGTCGCGCAGCGAGAATAGCCTGTGGCGTGATCGCAATCTCGCGCTTGCCGAACACAATGGCGCGCACAATCTTGCGCGCGGCGGAGCGCGCAGACGTCGAGAGGCCGGGGAAGCCAGCACCTACGCTGAACCAGGAATATTCGTGCGCAGCTTTCCCTTTGAAGTAAGCATTCAAATGCGATCCCGTCCGCATCAGCCCGGGACACACTGTAGTCACTCGTATTCCCTTCGCGCGTAGCTCCGCGCTGAGTCCTTCAGACAGGCCCACGGCAGCAAACTTGCTGGCCACATACGGCAGCAAATGAGGAACTGCCACCTTGCCGCCGATGGATGTGATGTTGACGATCGCTCCGGAGTGGCGTGCCAGCATTTCAGGGAGAACCGCAAGTGTGCAGTGAAGCCCGGAAAAGAAATTTGCATCCATCGCTTCATGGAAGTCTTCGAGTGTCTGGTTCTCGACCGGGCCCACACTGATGATTCCTGCGTTGTTGATGAGAATGTCGATCCGGCCGAAGTGCCTGAAGGTTTCTAAGATCAACCACTCCGCTTCTTCAACCTTTCGCAGGTCAGCCGCTGCGAGAAAAACGTCCTCCGGATTGCACACGCAGCGTCGCTGAAGCAGAAGGTTCCGCGCCCGCTCAAGCTCCTCGCTATCCCGTGCAGATAAGGCAAGCTTTGCGCCCGCGCGCCCCAGTTCTTCAGCCATCGCCAGTCCCAGTCCGCGCGAGCCGCCCGTGACCACGACAACTTTTCCGCGAAGACGATTCGATTGAAACGCACGAGTAGCGACAGCCCGGACTCCGGCGCAGCCGAGACCCGCGCCCGCGAGCACCGCTCCAGCGCCGATCCCGATTTTGCGAATCGTTCTCACAAGCACTTAGGATGCGAGGAACATAGGACGCGATCCACCTGATCCCTTGCCCCGGAACAAATGCAACGCCGCCGCCATCTCGATGTGATGGCATGAAATGGCGTATCTAAGATGGCCTGCTGTGTGATATCGACTGCAAACCGTCGCCGGTGTCCGGCTCTTCGCTTACAGGCCGCTGCCGCGGACCGGCCAGCGTGGGCAGATAACTCACGCCGGGAAAGTCAGATTTTGGTAGCCGCGAATAAGCGCCGAATTGGACACGCAGGGGTAGTTCACCCTTCACCAGCCGCTGACAGTTCTGGCTTAACATCTGCATCGTGGCCGAAAGCTCACGCACCAGAATGCAATGCCGTTCCCGCAGTGAGCGCGCAGCTTCAATGCGGCGGTTGATCTCAGAGGTGATCGCATGATGGTCACTGCCATCGCTACGTTTATTGTTATCTGCCCGCAGCGACCAGCGCGAGGTCAGCCATGCGTCCAGATCGCGTGGATCAGCGGCCACGGCGCTCTTGCGGTCCGCGCCCTTTGGCCGGCGCACGGGTAAATCGAACTCACGCTCCCAACGCTGCACGGTGCGAACGCCCTTGCCCAGATAGCGGGCAATGTCCTTCCAGCAGCTAAGAATAGCCGGGTCGCCTGTATATGATGTCTGTTTCATCCGCGTATCTGCGATTCGATCCGCGAGCCGCGAGCCGCCGGGACGCGGCGCCGTCGGACCTACCTTCCCACACGATTGGATGCGATGAAGGATTCTGTGTTGCATCCGCCGCAATGTGTTTCCATAAAATCGCACGGCGGGAAAAACTCCATGGGCCTACCCCGGGGTCCGGCGATGGCAGGGTGGCAACGTGCCGCGGAATATTCCCCTCACACAGCGTGCATCCAAAGAGAACAGCCGGTGGTTTAAAGATCCGCTATGCGACCGGAAACACCGCAGGCTCCTGTCACGCACATGCCCGAAGAAACTGCTCCTGCTCCCTCTGAATCGGCCAAAGAGGCCGGTTTGCGCTATGTCTCGGACGCTCAGCCGGGCATCCGTCGCAAACGCCGCGGCAAAGGATTCACCTATACCGAAGCCAACGGCGAAACCATTCACGATCCGAAAACGCTCGCGCGTATCCGGTCACTGGCCATTCCGCCGGCGTGGACAGATGTGTGGATTTGTCCCAGCGCGAACGGCCACCTGCAGGCCACTGGACGCGATGCCAAGGGGAGGAAGCAGAGCCGCTATCACCCTCGCTGGCGCGAAGTGCGGGATGAAACGAAATACGAGCGGATGCTCTCCTTCGGAGCGGTCCTGACCACGATCCGTGAGCGGGTGGAGCAGGACATCAGCGTGACCGGTCTGCCTCGCCAAAAGATCATGGCCACGATCGTGCGGCTGATGGAGACGACGCTTATCCGCGTCGGCAACGAGGAATACGCGCGCACCAACCACTCTTATGGCCTGACCACCATGCACGACCGCCATGCCCAGGTGAACGGCTCGAGCGTGAGGTTCAAATTCAGAGGAAAGAGCGGAAAGCTCCACGAGATCGATGTCCGCGACCGGCGGCTGGCGAAGATCATTCGCCGATGCCAGGATATCCCCGGCTATGAGCTCTTCCAATATGTAGATGAGGAAGGCACGCCCCACACTGTCGACTCAGCGGACGTCAATGACTACCTGCGTGAGATCAGCCAGCACGATTTTACCGCGAAGGATTTCCGAACCTGGGCCGGGTCTGTATTGGCATATTCAACGCTCCGCGAACTCGAACCGTTCGAATCGGCCACTCAGGCGAAGAAGAACGTCGTCGAGACCATCAAGGCTGTCGCGGAGCGCCTGGGAAATACGCCGTCCGTCTGCCGCAAATGCTATGTGCATCCCGGGCTGCTGGATTGCTATCTGGACGGAGCCATCTCCGAGCACCTGAAGGAAAGCCTAAAGCGTGCAGAACAAAAATCAGCGGGGCAGGATCACGGATTGCGCGAGGAAGAGCTTGGATTGATACGACTGCTGGAGCAGACACTCGCGCGCTCCGGGAAGCAGTGACGGAGGCCCATAGAGGCGCCCTTTGCGATAGACCAAGCTATGTGAGATCTGCCTTGCAACCAGGGTGCCCACACTGGCAGGCAATCTCGGTCGTACCTTTCGCCGCTTCGCACTGTGGACTGCAAAATTTATCTTTGGTCGTACAGCTGCACACTGGATTCGCGCATTTCTTTACGTCAGCCATATGTTTCTCCTCTCCAACCAACCTGTATTCTGATGCTCAATTCCTGTGTGTCGAATCGGTGCTCGGGTCAATGAGACCCCCACGCCATTGCTTTTTGCAGTTGAGGCTTCTGCATAATCGGAGCTTAGACATGAAAAGGCCGGAGCTTGTGGCCCCGGCCTTTTCATTTGCAGTCGACAACCGACTCCCTGTCAGTGCGACTGAAGTTGAGATACCGTGCTTCCGCCCTGCTGCATGTTTGACAGCACCTGAATATCGACCCGGCGGTTCTTCGCCCGGCCTTCCGCAGTAGTGTTAGGGGCGACTTCCTTATCCTTGCCAATGCCGATCAGATAGAACTTATGCGGCGGTACTTTGTACTTCGACGCCAGATACTGCACCACAGCTTCCGCGCGGCGCTGGCTCAGCGCATAGTTGTATTCTTTGCTCCCGGTCGAATCGGTGCCACCGGTGACTTCCAGGATATACCCCTTGGTTTGACTCAGTTGCGGTCCAAGCTGGTCCAGCTGCGCTTTGTCCTTCTTCGTGAGCACGCTCTTATCGAAGCCGAAGGTCACGGAAGCGGCGCCAACCTGCTTGTAGCTGTCCAGATTGCTTACCACACTCGCCAATGAGTCGGCGCGGTTCACGGCTTCCTGCGCGCTCTGCTGCGCTGCGGAAGAAGCGGTGCTCGCCTGCTGCGCATTCTGCTGGGCGGCATCGGCCGAGGATTGCGCCTTGTTGATCCCCGTGGTTGTCTTCTCGTCCAGATTCTTCAAATTGCGGTTATTCGTCGCGGTCTGGTCATCCAGTTCGTTCGTGTGCTGGATCAGCGGCGCGGTCTGGCTCCGCACATACTTCTTCGAAGAGCAGCCGCTCGCAAGTAGCAGCGCCAGCACTCCCGCCGCGCAGCCTGAAATCTGCGTAAGACGCTTCCTATCTGTCTTCAAGTGAATCTCCCTCTCGCGGCACACACCGCGAAGCACTGTCGAACGGGTTCTGTCATTGGTTAGCGGGGGCACCGGACGCAGAACTCCTGGTCTCTGTGATGCACGATGCGTGCCAAAACGTTTCGTTGTCGATATCAATAATATCATCAACCACTTACAAGCGATTTCCTGGACGAAAGTGCCCCGCCGGTGTAGTTATTACGCGCTTTCCAGCTCGCCCGCATCGCTGTAGGTGCGGGCGATAAACTGAAAGTAGCCGCTACTCCGTCGACTCACGCTCGCAATCCAAGACTCGCACCCGAAATGGACCTACAGCAGAAAATCCGCACGTTGCCAACCCAGCCGGGCGTGTATCTCTACAAAAACGCCGAAGGCGAAGTCATCTACGTTGGCAAGGCGAAGAATCTGCGCGCGCGGGTGCGGTCGTATCTGCTCGAATCGGCGCAGGCCAATGCCAAAACCGGCTCGCTGATGCGCGAGGCAGTCGACGTCGACTACATCTTGGTCGACAACGAGGGCGAGGCGCTTGCGCTGGAAAACAACTTCATCAAGCAGCGCAAGCCGCGATTCAACATCCTGCTGCGCGACGATAAGACGTATCCCTACATCAAGCTCACGCTGGCCGATCGCTACCCGAAGGTCTTCGTCACCCGCCGCCTGCGCAAGGACGGGAGCGCCTACTATGGCCCGTACTTCCCCGGCAACCTGGCCTATCGCGTGGCCGACCTGCTGCACCGGTCCTTCCTGCTGCCCAGTTGCAAGCTCGACCTTACGCGCTACTACCCGCGCCCTTGCCTGCAGTACTACATCAAGCGCTGCCTGGGCCCGTGCGTGGAAGACCTGACCACGCCGGAGCAGTACCGCGAAGCCGTCCGCGACGCGCAGCTTTTCCTGGAAGGCCGCCAGCAGGAGCTGGGCCGCTCGCTTGAAACGCGCATGGAGGCTGCCGCCGCATCGGAGCAGTTTGAGCTCGCTGCGAAATATCGCGACCTGCTCATTACCGTGAATCAGGTGCAGGAGAAGCAGCGCATTGCCAGCGCGGACAGTGATGACGCGGACGTTTTCGGATATCACTATGAAAACGACATGCTGGCCGTGAACCTATTTCACATGCGCGGCGGCAAAATCGTTGATCGTCGCGATCTCTTCTGGGAGGACCTTGGCGATCTGGTTCAGGCTGAGGACGATCATGCCGAGAATGCGACTGTCCCGGAGGGCGCTCACACTGTGGGCTCATTCCATCCGCCGGCATTCTTCTCTGCCCTGCTCAAGCAGCTCTATATCGATCAGCAATACGTGCCCCGCTCCATTCTGGTCCCGGTGGACTTCGCAGACCGCGACGCGCTCTGCCATCTGCTTGCTGAGCGCACCGGCCACCGAGTGGAAATCGCCGCACCGCAGCGTGGGGAAAAGCGCTCGCTCGTCGATCTGGTCGGCCAGAACGCCAAGCAGAGTTACGACCAGCGCTTCCGGGTGCTCCAGCCCTCACAGAAGGCCATTCAGGAGTCGCTGCAGGACCTGCTCATGCTTCCCGAGCTGCCGCGCCGCATCGAATGCTTCGACATCTCTCACATCCAGGGCGCGGAGACGGTCGCATCCATGGTCGTGTGGGAGAACGGTGCGATGAAGAAGTCGGACTACCGCAAATTCCAGGTAAAGACCGTCTCCGGTGTGGACGATTTCGCCGCCATGCGAGAGATCGTCGGCCGCCGCTACAAGCGCGTCCTGCAGGAGACCAGCGCATCGGAGCTGGTCGAGACATCCGACAGCGATGCACGCGTGCGAGATGGCGCCGAGCGAGGCAAGATGCCGTCGCTCGTCCTTGTCGACGGCGGTCTCGGCCAGCTTCACGCAGCCGCCGCGGCGCTCGAAGAGCTCGGCCTCACCACGCAACCGCTGGCATCGATCGCCAAGCGCGAAGAGGTGATCTATCTCTACGGCCAGGAGGACGATCCTATCGTTCTCGACCGCCGCTCGCCGGTGCTGCACCTCATCCAGCGCATCCGCGACGAGTCGCACCGCTTCGCTATTACGTATCACCGCAAGCGCCGCGAAATTCGCGACCGCCAGTCCGAGCTGCTCGACATCCCCGGTGTCGGAGCGCGCACCCGCACGCGCCTCGTACAGCACTTCGGCTCGCAGCGAGCGGTGGAACAGGCATCGCTCGAAGCCTTGACGTCAGTCGTTGCGAAGAAGGTGGCCGACGCGATCTACGCGCATTTTCATCCGCAGCTTGATGTAAATCAGGATCCCGCAGCCGGGCTCCGTGTGCTGCAGTAGCTGCATGGTTCGGAACCAGCTAAAACTCAGTGCGCAAGCAAAATTCAGCTGCGATGGGATGAAGGTTTGCCTCAATCGCCATTTCGTTGTCGATCGGAATTCAGATCATGCTCGATGGCCTCCGGCCGGCATTCCACCTGACGTCATGATTTTGAAGTGGGTGTCAGCTGGAGAAGCCATCTCTCTAGCGCCTCGTTGAATTCGTTGGGGCGCTCAAGCTGAAGAAAGTGGCCGGCATCGGGAATCAAAATTGCATCGTAGTTGGCGAATTTTTTGTTTTCTGCAATGTTCGTACGGTCCGATAGTGGCGGCATCGCGTTGATGGCTCGAATCGGAACCCCGGCACGAGCAAATAATTCGGCAGGTACCACGTTCGGTATGTCCAATTTCAGCGCGATCATCGGAGCTGGATCGGCAGCCATGGCCTGGTTCTCAACCCAGTGCGTGATTGCCGGATCGGAGTTCTTTGAAAACAGCGGTGAAAGATCGCGGAAATAGCCTTTGAAGTCGCGTCTTAGATTCGCTACATCGGCCTGAGCCTGTGCCATTGTTTCCCGTTGTGAGGCGTCATGCATGATGTCCACAAGAATGACTCCCAAAACGCGACCCTTCATCAAAGAGGCGGCCTGAAGGCACACTCTTCCCCCCATGGAGTGGCCAATGAGAATCATCTTTTTCAACTTCAGGTCATTGGCTACTGCAACGACATCTTGTGCCGAACCAAGAACCGTCCAGTTCTGCCGATTTGCGCCAGATTGCCCGTGACCAGCCAGGTCGAGTGTCACAACTCGATAGCGAGACGAAAATACATCCACCTGCTTTCGCCAAAAGAAACGATTGCATGCCCAGCAGTGAACGAAGACCAAGGTGATATCACCTTGTCCCCGAACGTCATATACGATTCGGACGCCGTCGGCAGATACAGTTGAGCGGGTCTGCACCGATGCTGCCGTGCTCTGGCTTTCTGCGATTTTCGATGAGAAAGTCAGTTCGAAAAGAAGTATGAAAGCCACAGTAAACATTCGAATTGCCATGCCGTTTTACGTATAGTGTTCGGCGGAGCAGGTGTCTATCGAATAGAATTCTGGCACATGGCCGATTTTGCTGCGGTTGATCGAACCGATCTCGCCATTTTGAGCCTCTTGGCGAAGAATGCTCGCATTTCCAATAAAGAACTCGCAGCTGCTGTTGGACTAGCCCCTTCCAGCTGTCATGAGCGTCTCAAGACACTCCGGGAGAGGAGGGTTCTGCTCGGTTCACATATAGAAGTCGATCTAACTGCCATCGGCTTCTTCCTTGAGGCTTTGCTCTTTATTCAGTTGGCAAAGATCGGGGCTGAACAAGTGGATGATTATCTCCAACAGACCGCAGCTATTGCCGAAGTGCGCAGCGTCTACCTGATTTCAGGCCATTTTGATTTGATTGTGCACGTCGCGGTTCGCAATATGGAACATCTGAAGCGGGTGATCTCGGAGCGTTTCCACCAGACGTTTGTCATGCGCGTAGAAACTTCTGTCGTGTTCAGTCGCCTGAATCATCATGCATTGCCTGAAGCAAAGGCAGAGATCTGATCCTGCGACGCGGGGACGATCAGGGCCAACCTGCCAATACCGTGCCCTTCAGCTTCACGACCACTCCGACCAGAGCCCAAAGCGCCAGCCCGTAGACCAAGTACCAGCAGACCTCCTGCGCGGCCGTGACACGCGGCGCACTAAAGACAACCAGGGAACCGGTCGAGCTCACATGCATGAACTGCGCCAGCAGCACGCTTTTCGTGTTGGTGTACAGCCATGTAATCAGCACCCGCATCGCCGTCATGGCCAGCGCGAATGCGAGGAAGAATGGCAGCCAGTATCTGCCATGCGGGCTGGCCGTTCCGAGAAAGTTGACCACCGGCAAGTGCCATGCCGACCACAGCAGTCCGAGCAGGATGCTCGGACTCAGCCACTTGCCTTCAGACCGCATCTTGGGAAACGCGAAGCCGGTCCATCCGATCTCTTCCAGAAAACCCGCCGGTACGCCGAACAAAATGCCGATCAGGAAAAAGTTCGGCGTATATACAGGAGAGACGAACACGGTCATGGCAAGCAGGACCGTCAGGACCAGTACCGGAGGGATCAGCAGCCCCAGATACCAGGCGGCTGGAAACCGCACACTTCCCATGCGGGAAAACAGATGGCGCAGCCCGGCTTTGCCGTCAACCACTCGCGTCAGAACAAAACCCGCCAGGCACGGCCCCAACAGCATGGCGGGAAACATCAGGATGCCGGTGAATTTTGGGAGTGCTTCGTGGTGAGCCAGCCGCGGGGCAGCAACCAGAAGCGCACCCAACCACGAAATCGCAAACGCCAGCACAAAGTAGGAAACAACAGGATGCCGTCTCACCGCACCTCTTCGGGCGTCACTTCCGATCGAACATCCTAGCCGCGCCGCGCCTGCGCGTTCCCGATAATCATCGGCGACAGCTCATATGCGTTCAGCTCCGCTTTCACCGTGGGGTCATTGTCCATTATGCTGCGCGCCTCGCCTTCATTCCCAACATCCAGCACAGCCATGCCGAATGATCCGTCAGCGGCCATTACCGGACCGTAGACCAGCACCTTCCCCGCCTCGAAGAGCTCGCCCATATACGCAACATGCTGCTGCATCGGGGCACGCTCGCCGGAAGTCATATCCGTGGCAAAAGTCGGCCGCGGCGGCATCAGTTTCAGGAACAACGTGGCGCTCATGTACGGCAGCATACCAGTCGTCGCGGAACCAAACGCCCTCTCCCCGCGTATATATTTCACTGAGCAACACACTGGAGTGCGTCCATGGCAATCTTCGCCGATCAGCTCAAGCAGGTGCTGCGCAGGCTCAAGCGCGCGCCACTTTTCACCGCTGTCACGCTGTTTACGCTGGCGATCGCCATCGGCGCCAACACCGTCATCTTCAGCGTGGTCGATGGCATATTGCTAAAGCCGCTTCCCTACCCGCATCCGGAGGAGTTGATCGGCGTGTGGCACACCGCGCCGGGCATCAACATCAAGGACCTGAACATGTCGCCGTCGATCTACTTCATCGATCGCGAGCAGAACACAACGTTTCAGGACATCGGGGTCTATGACGGCGACTCATCGAACGTCACCGGCGTGGGACAGCCGGAGCACGTGGATGGCCTCGACGTCACGGACGGCACGCTGCCCCTGCTCGGTGTCAAGCCCGTGCTCGGCCGCCTCTTCACCCGCCGCGATGACACCGCAGGAGCGCCCGCAACAGTGCTGCTCTCCTATGCCTACTGGCAGCGGAAATTCGGCGGCAATGCTTCCGCCATCGGCCGCACTCTCACCATCGATGGCAAGCCCCACGAGATCATCGGCGTGCTACCTCGCGGTTTTCAGTTTCTGGATCGCAAGAACGATGCGCTCTACATGCCGATGCAGTGGGACCGCAGCAAGACGAAGCTCGGCAACTTCAGCTACCGCGCGCTTGCGCGGCTGAAGCCCGGCGTCAGCATGGAGCAGGCCAGCGCCGACATGGCGCGCCTGCTCCCCATTTCGATCCGCAGCTTCCCCGCCCCGGACGGCTTTAGTCCCGCTCTGTTTGAAAAAGCGCATTTTCAACCCAGCCTGCGCCCGCTCAAGCAGGATGTGGTGGGCGATGTCGGCAACGTGCTGTGGGTGCTCATGGGCTCCATCATCATGGTGCTGCTGGTGGCCTGCGCCAACGTCGCGAACCTGTTGCTGGTGCGCGTGGAAGGCCGCCGCCAGGAGCTCGCGATCCGCTCTGCCCTTGGCGCGGGCTGGAAGCGCATCACTGGGGACCTCCTGTTTGAAAGCGCCGTGCTTGGCATTGCGGGCGCTCTGATCGGTCTTGGGCTCGCCTACGCCGCACTGCGCGTTCTGGTGGCGATCGCGCCCACCGGGCTTCCGCGCATTCACGAGATTGGCATCAATCTTCCCGTCCTGCTCTTCACCCTCGGGCTTGCCTTGCTTACCAGTGTGCTCATCGGCCTCATCCCGGTGATGAAGTATGCCGGCGGCAATTCCGCCAGCGGGCTGCGGGAAGGTGGCCGCGCGCTGAGCCAGAGCCGCGAGCGCCATCGCGCGCGCAAGACTCTTGTAGTCGTTCAAGTAGCGTTGGCCCTGGTGCTGCTCATCTGCTCCGGGCTGATGATCCGCACCTTCCGCGCCATGATGCAGATCTCTCCCGGCTTTACCTCGCCGAACACGCTTGAGACCTTCCGCCTTTATATTCCGGACACCCAGATTCCTGATGCGCAGCGCGATCGCCTCATCCGTACTGATCAGCAGATTCAGGACAAGCTCGCGTCCATCCCCGGCGTCACCGCGGTCAGCTTTTCCAGTGGAGTGCCCCTGGATGGAAGCTCCAACAACGATGTTCTGTTTGCGCAGGACCACGTCTACGGCGAGGGCGAGCTGCCGCCCATCCGCCGCTTCAGACATGTAGCGCCGGGATCCTTGGCCGTGCTCGGCACTCCGCTGATCGCCGGACGCGACCTCACCTGGGCTGACACATACCAGAGGCTTCCCGTCGCCATGATCTCGGAGAATTTCGCAAAGGAGTATTGGCACAGCGCGCAGAACGCACTCGGCAAGCGCATCCGAGTTGCCTCCACCGACGACTGGCGCGAAATCGTTGGCGTGGCCGGCGATGTGCACGATGACGGGGTCAGCCTGCCTGCTCCCGCTACGGTTTATTGGCCCCTGATGCAGGACCGCTTCGAAGGCCAGAAAGAATACGTGCAACGCGGCATTGCGTTTGAGATTCGCAGCCCGCGTGCAGGCTCCCAAGTCTTCATGAATGAGGTGCAGCGCGCCGTCTGGTCCATCGATCCCGACGTACCTCTCGCTAACGCAGCCACGGTCGGCGAGCTCTACACCAAATCCATGGCTCGCACCTCGTTCACGCTCGTCATGCTCTCGATTGCCGGAGCCATGGCTCTTCTGCTCGGCGTCGTCGGCATCTACGGCGTCATCTCCTACTCCGTTTCACAGCGCACGCGGGAGATCGGCATCCGCATGGCGCTCGGAGCGCAGCGTCCCACGCTCACCGCAATGTTCGTGCGCCAGGGGCTGCAGCTCACCGGTATCGGCGTCGCATGCGGGCTCGTGGTCGCTTTCATCTCCATGCGGCTCATGTCTTCCATCCTGTTCAACGTCAGTCCCGTCGACCCCGTCACCTACATCCTCATCACGGTGGGCGTGGTCGCGACCGCATACGTGGCCTGCTATCTACCCTCACGCCGCGCCGCCACCGTGGATCCGGTACATGCGCTGCGTGCGGAGTAGGTTTGTTTCGCAACTCGATCTCACGTTTGCAGCGCTGCACCCGGTGAGCGCCTACTTTGCGCCCGAAGGTACTGCGAATCTGCTGAATTCCCGTGGTCCGCGCCTGATGATGCCCTATCCTGAAGGTACGTGATCACGACTGCTCCAGCCACTGAACAGCGACCCATATCCCGCCGGCAGTTCCTTGGCCTCTCGGTCATGGCCGCGGGCGGTGGTCTCGTGGCCTACTCCGGTTTCTGGGACCGGCACGATCTTGAAGTTCGCGAGCAGATCATCGCGTTGCGCCGCCTGCCCGAAGCATTCCACGGACTGCGCATTGCGCAAATCAGCGACATCCACTACGACGAATTTACCGAGCCGTATTTCGTACGTGAGGTAGTCCGCCGCGTCAACATGCTCAATCCGGACATCGTGCTGCTCACCGGCGACTTTGTCACAAATGGCCCGCTGTCTCACCGCCTTCCAAAAGGCCTTAGCTACCGTTGCGCCGAGATCCTCGGCGGCATCCAGTGCCCCAACCGCTTCGCCTCGCTTGGCAATCACGACGTGCTGGTCGGCTGGAAGATCGTGGCCGATGCGCTCAAAACTCACGGCATACCTACCCTGTTGAACAGCTATCTCCCCTTTGAACGGAACAACGCGCGGATATGGTTCGCCGGCCTGCGCAGCTCACTCGAGGATGTTCCCGACCTGGATGCCGCTATACCTCGACAGGCCACGCCCGACGAGCCCATCGTCCTGCTCGCGCATGAGCCGGACTATGCTCTGCACGTCGTCAAGCATGGCAGGGTGGACCTCATGCTCTCGGGCCATACGCACGGCGGTCAGGTGCACCTGCCTTTCATTGGAACACCACGTCACATGCTTCCCAAGGGCGGGCGCCGTTTCATTCATGGACGCTTCGATCTGGGCTCGATGCAGCTCTACGTGAACCGCGGCATCGGGACCGTTAAGCTGCCGGTACGCTTCCTCTGCCCGCCGGAGCTTACACTCTTCACCCTGCAGCCCGCATAGGCGTAACTCAGCAGCGGAACCATGCAGAACGGAACCGCGATACCATTCCATCCGTACACAGGAGTGTCACGGCGTCTGTCCTGAACCGCCGCACCGCAAACTATGGATGCAACCGCCACCCGTTCTTTCGACGACCCCGCGTTAGCAGCACCCTCTGCTGCTGATGGTTGTACCCTCCGTCAGGCTCTCCTCCTTGCGGGCCTGTTCGCATTGCTCAAATTCGCGCTCCACCTCGGCGCCAATCTCTGGGAGGCTCACATCGGCTGGGGCTACTTCCGCGACGAGATGTACTACATCCTCTGCGGCCGTCATCTCGACTGGGGCTACGTCGATCACGGTCCTATCGTCGCGCTGCAGGCGCGCGCTGCCATCGCGCTCTTCGGCACGTCGCTCGCCGGCATCCGCATGTTCTCCGCACTTGCCGGCGCAGCCACCGTTTTCCTTACCGGCATCATCGCGTGGGCGCTCGGCGGCCGACGAAACGCGCAGGCGCTCGCCATGCTTGGCCTTCTGCTTGCGCCCGAGTTTCTAGGGCTGGACAGCTTTCTTTCCATGAACTCCTGCGAGGCAGTCTTCTGGATGCTAGCGGTCTTCGCCGTGCTCATGCTGGTGCGCGGCGCACCAAGCCAACGAACGATGACTGGCTGGTGGATCGTCTTCGGTCTCGCCGGAGGTATTGGGATCGAGAACAAGCCTTCGATGGTTGTCTTCCTCGTCGCGCTGCTGATCGGCCTGCTTTTCACGCCACAGCGCCGCATCATCTTCACCCGCGGAGCTGCTCTCGGTGTCGCACTCGTCATTCTGCTCGCGCTGCCCAACCTGCTGTGGCAGATCCACAATCACTTCCCCACACTCGAATTCATCCATAACGGCAAGGTCGATCACAAGAACATCGTCATGTCACCGCTGCAGTTCCTTGGCGCGCAGGTGATGATGCTGAACCCGCTCAGTATGCTCCTATGGGTTCCGGGAGTGATCTGGCTTCTGATCAGCCGTCGCAGTCGGGAGTGGCGCTTTCTCGGCTGGACCTATCTGGTCTTTCTCGCGCTCATGTTCGCCACCCGCGATGCGAAAGACTACTACCTCGCCGCGATCTACCCAGCAATCTTCGCTGCTGGCGGCGTCTGCTGGCAGGCCCTTCTCAAGCGGCGCAGCACCGGCTGGCTCGTTCCCACCTACGCAATCGTTCTGCTCATCGGCGGCATGATCGCTCTCCCTATGTCGATGCCTATCCTGCGTCCGCAGCAGTGGCTGGACTACACCGCGCGCATGCACCTGCGCAACACCGCTCAGAACATGGAGAACGAGGCAACCAGCGCCTTCCCGCAGTTTTATGCCGACCGCTTCGGCTGGCAGGAGATGGTCGATCAGGTCACCCGTATTTATAGCGCGCTGCCCGCCGGCGACAAGGCCCGCGCCGGAATTCTCTGCTCCAATTACGGCGAAGCCAGCGCCATCAACTTTCTCGGGCCACGGCCTGCCCTTCGCCATCAGCGGTCACAACAATTACTGGATCTGGGGACCGCACGGCGAAACCGGCGAGGTGGTGATCGTGATCAACGGCGCCTCACTCGAAGAAATGCGCAAGTACTACGACTCGGTAGAGATCGCCGGCGTGATGAACCACCCTTACGCCATGCCCTACGAACACCGCAACATCTATCTCTGCCGCGGACGCAAAGGCAGCATCGTGAAGGATTGGCCGGAGTTCAAGAAGTACATCTGGAATCGATCAACGGGGACCCTCATGATGCGTCGATGGACTCTTGGGCTCGCTCCTCTCTGCCTCATCGTTCTCTCGTGTTCCGCGCAGACTCGACCCGCCACAAAGCAGCCGGACACAAAAAGAATGGAGCAGATCGTCCAGGACTCCGTGACGTCACAGCACTTCATGGGTACGGTTCTGGTTGCGCGCGACGGCAGCACGATTCTGGACAAGGGCTACGGCTCGGCCGATCTGGAATGGAACATTCCCAATGCGCCCGATACGCGCTTTCGTCTCGGCTCCATCACCAAGCAATTCACCGCGGCCGGCATCCTGCTGCTCGAAGAGCGCGGCAAGCTGAAGGTTGACGATCCGATCTCCAAGTACCTGCCGGACGCGCCTCCCGCATGGAAAAACATCACGTTCTATCACCTGCTGACCCACACCTCCGGCATTCCCAGCTTTACCTCGTTTCCCGATTACGAGGAGTTGCAGGGGCGTCCCGTTACACCGGAGCAGCTCGTAGCCCGCTTTCGCGACAAGCCTCTCGATTTCCAGCCCGGTGAAAAGTGGAGCTACAGCAACTCTGGCTACGCGCTCCTCGGATACCTGCTGAGAAATCAGCGGTCAGAAGACTGCGTTTTCCTGCGGCAGAACATCATCACGCCACTCGCCATGTACGACACTGGCTGCGATCGCAACAGCGTGATCCTTCCGCGACGTGCTTCCGGCTACACGCCCGGGCCGCATGGCCTGGAAAACGCCAGCTATATCGATATGACCGTGCCCTTCTCCGCCGGTGAACTTTACTCCACCACGGGCGACCTGCTGCGCTGGCAGGAAGGTCTCTTCGGCGGAAAGATAGTGAGTCCTGCATCGCTCAAGAAGATGACAACGCCATTCAAGGAGAACTATGGCTTCGGTCTCGAAATCCAGACTATCCAGGGACACGAGCGGATCAGCCATGGCGGAGGCATCAACGGCTTCAACACTTTTGAAGCCTGGTACCCGCAGGAGAAGCTCAGCATCATCGTGCTCTCCAACGTAAACGGCAACGCGCCGGACGAAATTGCCGGCCGCCTCGCATCGGTCATGCATAACCAAGCGGTCGTGTTGCCGTCGGAGCGGAAGGAAGTCGCCGTGCCGGTCACCACACTCGCTCGCTATGTTGGCGTTTACCAGATTGCCCCGAAGTTCGCGCTCACTATCGCGCTCCAGGGGGATCATCTTGTCACTCAGGCAACCGGCCAGCCACCAGTGCCTATTTTTGCCTCCAGCCCGACGCGATTCTTCGCTCGTGTAGTGGATGCGGAAATTGAGTTCTTTTCCAACGCTGCGGCAGGTCGATCACCTCGTGCTCTATCAGGCGGCCGCGAGATGAAGGGCATCCTGCAAAAGGACAATCGCGGTCCTGTCGACAGAGCGCAAGAATTTCTGTGCCGCGACACATAATAGCTCGCGCTAGGTCGGTGTGTATCAGTTGTCATGCGGATCCTGATCACGATCACGAACTGATGGCGACACGTGGTTGCGCATGCCACAAATCAGCCCTCTGAACCCATTTTTGCCTCTAGCACAACCCGCTTCTTCTATCGAGTGGTCGATGCGGAGATCCAATTCTTCACCGATCCCTCCGGGAAGGTCGATCACCTGCTGTCCTCTATCAGGGCGGCCCGAGATCAAAGGTGTGAAACAGTAGCGATTCGAAATCTTCGCTGTTCCCGCTCTCGCGCTACTCTAGGCACGACCTCTTTTCCCGGAGCCATCGCCATCTCCACACCCGCGGCCAACACCACGACCAGCACCCGGTATCAGCGCGAACACCAGCCGCTGGAGCGCGTCCTCGGTCTCTCGCAGTCCACTGCAATTGTCGTCGGCACCATCATCGGCAGCGGCATCTTTCTTGTTCCGCAGGAGATGATGCGTGCTGTAGGCCATTCCTCGCTCGTCTATCTCGCGTGGATCGCCGGGGGACTGCTCTCGCTCTTCGGCGCGATGACCTACGCCGAGCTTGCCGCGCGCATGCCGTACGCCGGCGGCGAATACGTCTACATCCGCCGCGCCTATGGCGACCTGCCCGCCTTCCTCTACATGTGGACGTGGTTCGCCGTCGCCAAGCCCGCATCCATCGCCACCGTCACCATCGGCCTCGCCCGCACGCTCGCGCTCTTTCCCTCGCTCAAGTGGCTTGACCACACCGCCATCGCGGCGCCCATGCCGCTGGCTTGGTCGCAGCTCTTCGCTATCGCCATGACCTGGCTGATGACCGGACTCAACTACATCGGCATCCGCCGCGCGGCAAACTTCCAGCTCGTCTTCACCTGGCTGAAGGTGCTTCTCGTCCTGGTGATCGCCATCACCTGCTTCGCCAGCGCCCACGGCCTTGCCGCAAACTTCGGCACCATTTTCACCGGCGCGGAGGGCGGCTTCACCGGCTTCATGGTCGCGCTCATCGCGGCACTTTGGGCCTATGACGGCTGGAACGACCTCAACATGGTCGCGGGTGAAGTCCGCAACCCGGAGCGCAATGTGCCGCTCGCGCTGCTCTTTGGCGTGGGTATTGTCGGCTTTCTCTATATCTCGGTGAATGCGGCCATTCAGTACATGCTGCCTGCGGTGGCAGTCGCCGCTTCGCCACGGCCCGCGGTGGCAGCCGTCAGCGTGGTCCTCGGCGCCACCGGGGCCACTCTCGTTACAGCAGGCATGGCGCTCAGTATCTTTGTCACCCTCAACGGCACCATCATGTCCGGAGCGCGCGTGCCCTTTGCCGCTGCGCGCGATGGCCTCTTCTTCTCGCGAATTGCGGAGCTCAGCCCACGCTTCGGAACGCCTGCTCCATCGCTCGTGCTGCAAGCCTCGCTCAGCACGCTCCTGCTGCTTGCGGTGGGCCGTTTTCAGCAGCTCTTTGAGCTTGCCATCTTCGCCGAGTGGCTCTTCTACATGATCGCTACCACTACCATCTTCGTGCATCGCCGGCGCGGAACTCAGGAGAGCGCTGCGACCTTCCGCATGTGGGGATATCCGGTGCTCCCCGCGCTCTTCATCGCCGCGGCGGCGGTGCTGCTTGTCTACAGCTACCAGAGCAATCTGCGCAACTCGCTCCTCGGATCGGCCATTATCGCCGGCGGCATTCCACTCTTCTATTTCTTCAAGCGCAAGCAGGCGTCGTAGACTTCGACACCTTCCGTCTGGTGAAACTCGAGCGCAACGTGGGACGCGTGGACACTCCTCAAGGCATCCCAATCTGAGATAGGTCCAATCGGCAGACCAGATTCAGAGAGCGTTTCGCTTGCGCGTACCACGACCATGCACCTCATCGATAGCTCGCAGCACTGCTTCCGGTTTCTGGGTTAAGCGTTCCTGGGCTTCTGCCGGATTGGTCTGTGCATTGTGGCTGGCCGTCGACGTCTGCCGCATTAGCTCAAGTGCCGGCTCCGGCACGAGTCTGGATGCCCTTCACTCACCTCGGGGCTGGTGATCACGGTCGGCACTACAGGCGTAGGAGGGGAACTAGCGGTTCCCTACGGTGCCTACTGGAATATCAGAGCCGGAGCCAGCTATCTGGGTTACAGCCAGACCTTCCAAACCACCAGTTCTCCACTCACCGCGTCCCCAGTCGATGGACATTTGCGTTTTGGAGGAGCCAGGCTGGGCGTGGACTGGTTTCCTCTTGCCGGAGGGTTTCATGTCAGTCTCGGCGTGTGGGTTCCGAACCTCACTCAGGTGAGTGCGCGCCTCAATCTGGAGCCAGGGAAAACCCTCACCCTCGAGGGAACCGACTACACGACCGATTCTACAAATCCTTTTCGAGGCACCGGCAGTTCAGCCATCAACCGGATCGCTCCTGTGCTTACGGTTGGATGGGGGAATCTTCTGCCGCGAAATTATCGCCAGCGCTTTTCGTTTCCTATCGAACTAGGCGCCGCATACATGGGCTCGCCCACCGTCAAGGTGACCACGGCCGGAGACGTATGTACTGCAAAGGTCTGCAGACCCGCTGCATCCGATCTCGGATTCAATCAGAACCTGAATACGGCCATCGGCGATATCAATCGAAATCTCAACGCTTATGCCCGCTTCTTTCCCATCATTTCGGCAGGAATCGGCTACAGGTTCTAAGCTCAAGCGTTACTTGAGCTTTTCCCTACAAGGCTCCTCCGCAATTTGGCAAGAGCACTACCGCATGAAAAAGCGACCTCCGTAATGCTGCCTTCGTGGGATCACCGGGAGCAACCTAGGTGGAAGGGACAGTTACCAACTTCCACGTTTCAATGGATTTGCCATGATCTCTCTGGATCTCACCAGCAAAGCGCCGCTCGTAGACCTGGGCAAACTGCACCTGGTCAAGGGCCGCAATATCTCTGTTTGCCATCACTGCAAGAAGAGCGTTCTGCGCAAGAGCCTGCTGCGCTGCAACGAATGCCGCCACGACTTCTGCTCCAATTGCCTGGATGCATGCCGCTGCTATACGCAGGGCGGTTTCCGCATCGGCAGCCGTCGCAAGCAGCAGCCACCCCGGCACCTCGCGCTGGTCACGGGCGCAATGCCGCAGACCTTCCACCAGCGGTAACAGAACCCGATTCCCAATTTGGGTTCCCGATTCGGGAAGTTCTCTCAAGCGGCAACACTAGCCGACACCTGTCGTTGATTGTTCCACGTGGAACAATCCGGCGCAGCTAACACCGCCGTCGCACGCACTCCTCGTACAGCCGCAGATACTCGCCCGCCGGCTCCCGCCAGGAGTAGTCCTTCGCCATCCCGTTCCGCTGCAGCCCCAACCAGGCGGTCTTGTCTGCAAAGGTCGCGAATGCCCTGTCCAGGGCAGCCATGAATGCGGCCGGCTCATACGGGTAGAACTTGAAGCCGGTTCCCGTTTGGGCAGCCGGATCCCACTCCTCGATGGTGTCGTCCAGACCGCCGGTCGCATGCACCACCGGCACGGTCCCGTACTTCAGGCTGTAGATCTGGCTCAGCCCGCATGGCTCGTAGCGGGACGGCATCAGGAAGATATCCGCGCCAGCTTCGATCTTGTGCGCCATCGTATCGTCGTACGCCAGCTTCACGGCAATCCGCCCAGGATATTTCTCCGCCAGCGAGCGGAAGAGTCCCTCGTAATATGTCTCGCCCGTGCCCAGCACCACCAGCACCAGGTCGCGAGTCATCAGTTCCGGCATGATCTCCGCCAGCAGATCGAAGCCCTTCTGCGTCGAGAGCCACGAGATGATGCCCAGCACCGGCGTATCGTCGCCGCTCTTCAATCCAAACGCATGCATCAGGTCGCGGCGGCAATCGCGTTTTCCTCGCATGCGCTCTGGCGTGTAATGCGCGGCGATCTTGCCGTCCGTCGCCGGATTCCACTCGTCGTAATCCACACCGTTCAGAATGCCTTTCAAATCCGCCGAGCGCTTTTGCAGCACGCCTTCCAGGCCGGCGCCCAGTTCGGGAGTCTGGATCTCCTGCGCATATCGAGGGCTCACTGTGCTCAGCGTGTCGGCGTAGATGATGCCGCCCTTCAGAAAGTTCGCCTGCCCGTAGAATTCCAGGCCGTCGATGGTGAAGACTTCCCACGGCAAATCCAGCCGCTCGATGATGCTCGAAGGAAAGAGCCCCTGGTGCCCGGCGTTGTGAATCGTCAGCAGGCACGGCACGCAGCGCAGCACTGGATCGAAGTAGTAGAGCGAGCGCAGCATCACCGGCACCAATGACGCATGCCAGTCGTGCACGTGAAACAGGTCCGGAATGCCAAGCTGCTTCGCCGCCTCGATTACCGTACGGCTGTACAGGCCAAAGCGCTCTGCATTGTCGCTGTACTCGCCGCCCGCCGCTCCGTACAGCCCCTCGCGATCAAAAAGCTCCGGACAGTCGAAGAAGTAGAAGTGCACACCGTTGCGTTCGCCACCGTCCAGCACGGTCACAAAGCGGTTATAGCCATGAAACGGAATCGTGATGCTGGGGATCGCAACCCGCCGCTCCGTCATATGCTTCTGCACCTGGCGGTAGTACGGCAGATACACCGTCACCTGATGGCCCTGACGCGCCATTTCGCGCGGCAGCGCTCCTACAACATCGGCCAGCCCGCCCGTCTTCGCAAACGGCACGCACTCGGAGGCCGCGTACACAATATGCATTCCCGCTCCGCCCCTCTACACCTCAAATGCCGCTGCTCTTCCATTTTGAAGCAGCCATGCCGGTATTCTCGAAGAGATTCTATCCGCCCAGACTGCTCAGCGCACAATGCAGAAGAAACCCAGGCTCGGTCAGAACTTCCTAGTAGATGCAGATGCGTGCCGCAAAGTCGTCGCGGCGCTCGGAAACATTGCCGATGATGCCGTAGTAGAGATCGGTCCCGGCGGCGGCGCGATCACTCGCCTGCTCGCCCGCGCTGCCGGGCATCTGACGCTGATCGAGTTCGATCCTGCCCTTGCTGCCGCGCTCGGAGGCCGAGTTCTCCGTAACGTCTCGGCGTCGAAGTCCGCCGCGCCGACATCCTTGCACTCGACCTCAGCGGCCTGGCACAGGAGCGCGGCCGCAAGCTCACCATTGTCGGCAATCTGCCGTACTACATCACTTCGGATATCCTGCTGCACCTCGTCCGCCATCACGCGGCCATCGAGCGCGCAGTGCTTATGGTGCAGCGCGAGGTCGCCGAGCGCGTCGCGGCCTCTCCCGGTACGCGCGACTATGGCGTGCTCAGCGCCACTATGCAGCTTTACGGCACGGTCGAGCTGCTGTTCACCTTGCCGCCGACGGCCTTCGCACCACCGCCGGAGGTCTACTCCAGCGTCTTCCGCTTCCGAGTGCAGCCGCGATTTGACGAACTCAGCGTCACCGCGGAAGCCTTTCTGCCATTCATCCGAGCCAGCTTTGCGCAGAAACGGAAGACGTGGGCCAACAATCTCCGTAGCGCCGGCTACAAGTCGCACGAGATCGCGGCCGCTCTCGAAGCCGCCGCGTCTCGATGCCAGCGTGCGCGCCGAAGCCGTCGATCTGCCCCACATGGCTGCCGTCTTCAACAGGCTGCGCACCCGATAAAGCGCGAGCGGCGAGGGAGCTAATCCTCGCCGCTTTTTCTTAACGATGTCCGGCACCCGAGGGCGCGCTCATGTGTGGCGCCGGTGGAGGCGCCGACATGCGCGGGCGCCGGTGGCGGAGTATACGTCCGCGGCGCCGGCATGGTCATTCGCGGCGGTGGCGGCGTGATCCGCGGCGCAGACGGTGTAATCCGCTGCGGCGAAGGCATCACGGGGCGGGTTCCAACCTGCGGAGGTAGAGGGCGGAAGACCGGCCTTGTCGGAGCCATCGTAGGCGGCCTCACACCGGACGGAGATCCTCCCGGTGCGGTCTGAACCGGCGGCGCGACGCGGACAGCATTGTTGCCGCCGTTCCCCGCGAAGCCATAGGTGCGTCCAACCGGCGCAGTATGCGTCGCCGTTCCGCCATAGGAGAACCGCCCGGTCGGGTTTTCCAGCACCGGCAGCGGGTCAATACGCTGGCCGCCGACTTGTACCGGCTGCGTGTGATGGTTCGTAATGCCCCGATTCGGCAGTGAAGGTCCGCGCCTGACCGCTACCAGCCGGTTCGGCGTGCTCGGTGCGCCGATATGCCCGCCCGGGATGGGACGCGGCGGCGGACGCCATCCGTGCGGCGAGTTCCAGACGGTGATCACCGGTTGCCAGCCTAGTCCGCACTGACCGGGTACCCAGCCCCAGCCCATGCTGTCCCAGTAGTTCCAGGCGCCGCAGTGATACGGCAGCCATCCCCACGGATAGCCCGAGATCCACGTGTAACCCCAGCCCGGATAATTCGCCCAATAGCCGTTGCCGTAAGGATCCCAGCCTGCAGGCACATCGCTCGGAACCCAGACGTCCCCGTAGCCCTCCATGGGATACCAATCGCCGTAGGCATCCAGATCATCCCAGCCCGGCTCGTTCGTGGCGCCGCTGGTCTCGCGCGCCGTCGTCTGCTGCTGGGCTTCCTGTGCGATCTGGTTATCGCGGTCCTGATTCCACTGGTCCCACGTGTCGCTCTGGACCGCCGCTGTCGCCACATTCGACGCATCGTTGGCATCGAAGTGCAGGCTGTTCCCTTCCTCCACCGTCTGATCGAAGGCGCCGCTCGCCGACGCGCGCACTGTGCCGGAAAAAACCGAGAGCTCCGGCGCATTGTCCAGGCTCACGCGGAAGATCGAGTTCGTGACCGGCTGTGCCTCCGCCGCATTGAAGTGCACTTGGAAGCGCTGCCCGTTCGCGGTGTTCAGCTCGAAGTAGCCCAGGCCGGAAACTATCGTGAGCTCGGTGGTTTCATCGCGCGTATCTGCGCCCGGCAGCTTGTCCAGCCGAAGCTCGCTGTTCGGCGTGACGCGCGCTACGCTGCCGTCGGTAAACTCTACCTCCGCCTGCCCGTCTTCGCCGGTCGCAAGGGCATAGCCGGAGAGCAGCGGCATGTTCGCCTGCGCCTCGTCGAACAGAGTCGTCTCACCCTGCAGGACCTTGACCTGGCCCTGCACATAGCTCAAGCGAACCAGAGCAGTGGCATCGGGCGCCTGCGCCAGAGCTGTTCCGGCGCCGACTGCCCAGGCAAGCAACGCAATGATGAATCGGTGTCCACGCATCGGATCCACCTCCTGAAGCTCAGGCCCAAACCGCTGCTACGGGTTCGGGTCACTGGCTCTATTGGTTAGAACACGGAATCTCACAGAAGGTCGCAGTTACAGTGCTGATCTATTCGCTGATTCCCAGATGAAGACAAGCTGAATCAGCATGCGGCCGACTTTGTTGAGTCGCGTGCTACTTCGTGACCACGCCGCCGGCTTCAATGATCGCCAGCAGATGCCGTGCCCGCTTCTGGGCGCGCTGCAGCACGGCGTCATCCTTCACGATGGCAAGCAGAGTCGGCTCAATGTTCTGCAATTCCAGTGCCTGCCCGTTCTGCACCATGCCTTCGAGCGTCTCCAGCTCCGCGTCCAGGCTGAGGCGTCCGTGCTCATGCTCGATCTCCAGACGCCGCCCCGATTCCAGAGTTGCAGCGATGCCTTGCATTTCCGTGGCAAGCCACTGAATTTTAGGGTCTTTGCTGTAGTTATAAGAGCATCCGCCGTGACCGTCGGCGCCCTGATAGCCCAGCTCCTTTTTTCCGGTAAAGGCGATATGCGCATCGCTACCTTCGCACGCCATGTTGAAGAATTTCTTCGCCCGCGCGATTTCGAAAATGTGCTGGGTTGTCGCCGTCGTGACCTGGATCCCACGGTCCTGGCCCTCGCTTGGCAGCGCTGCGATATCGTCCGGAGTCGTCGGGCCGGCATCGGCATGGAAGTGGCCGGTTCCATCCTCGTGCAGCATGATGGTGTACTTCGCCGGCTGCATCCGCGCATCTTCGAAATGAAAGGTCACGGTTGGCGGCGTCTGCGCCACTGCGCCCGCGCAGGCGAGCCCTGCCATGCCGGTCAGAACAGCGAAACCTACAGCCCGCATCTACCGCGGCCTCCCTAACGAAATACCGCTCTGCGCCGCTAAAGTCTGGGCAGTATGGATATGGCAGATGGCGATCGCCAGGGCGTCGGCGGCGTCCGCCGGTTCCGGTTCCCGCTCCAGTTCCAGCAGCCGCGCCACCATGAACTGCACCTGTTCCTTCTTGGCCAGTCCATAGCCCACGACGGAGGATTTCACGCTCAACGGCGCATACTCCGCGATTGGCAAACCCATGTTTGCCGCTGCCAGCAACGCGACACCCCGCACCTGCCCCAGCTTCAGCGCGGATTTTGCATTTGCGGAGAAGAAGACTTCCTCAATGGCGACCACGGCCGGATCGTGCAGCGTCATCAGCGCGGTCAGTTCGGCGTAGACTCGCGCCAGCCGCACCGGCAAGGAGTCTTTCTTCGAGAGCACAATCCCACCGGCAGCGATGGCCCGCAGCCGCGACTCACGGCCGGACTCGTCCACGTCCACCACGCCGTAGCCGGTGCACTCCGTGCCGCAGTCAATCCCGAAGACCCGCATGGGTGGAAGTCTACCGCGTCAGAGCAGTGAATGGCAGTGTGCGTGACGGTTCTCAGCTGACCCGCGACACGCCCTCCACAGGCGAGCTGGCCGTCGCATACAGCTTGCGCGGCATCCGTCCCGCAACGAAGCTCTCCCGCCCCGCCAGCACCGCATGCTGCATCGCCTCGGCCATCAGCACCGGGTTTTTCGCCGTCGCGATCGCCGAGTTGATCAGCACCGCGTCCGCGCCCATCTCCATGGCCATCGCCGCCTCCGCTGCCGAGCCGATGCCCGCATCCACGATCAGCGGCACTTCGGTGATCATCTCGCGCAGGATGCGCAGTGTCGCGGTGTTCTGCAGCCCCATGCCGCTGCCGATCGGCGCCGCCAGCGGCATCACCGCCGCCGCGCCGGCATCCACCAGCCGCTTCGCATACACGATGTCGTCAGAGGTGTACGGCAGCACGGTGAAGCCTTCCTTCACCAGCACGCGCGTCGCTTCGAGCGTCGCCTGCACATCCGGGTAGAGCGTCGCCTGATCGCCGATCACTTCGATCTTCACCCAGTCCGACAAGCCCACCTCGCGCCCCAGCCGTGCCGCGCGGATCGCCTCTTCCGCCGTGTAGCAGCCGGCCGTATTGGGCAGCAGGAAATAGCGCTGCGGATCGATGAAGTCCAGCAGCGACTCCTTCGTGCGGTCCAGGTTCACGCGCCGGACCGCGACTGTCACCATCTCCGCGCCGGAGGCCTCGATCGCCCGCTGCGTCTCCGCGCCATCCTTGTACTTGCCGGTGCCAACAATCAGCCGCGACTGAAAGGCACGCCCCGCTATCACCAGTGGTTCCATCGGTCCAGTTTATCGCTAGAAAGAGAAAGGCCCGCACCATAGTGGCTGCGGGCCTTTCCCGGTGATCTGTTGGAGTTGACCTGAGGCGTGCACGCTTCTCAATTTCACCCGCCGGCCTCCCAATCTGGCCGAGCGAGCTATGAAGTGGGCCTCAGCGAAATGTTTCTGATTCGCCAGGTCTAGAGCATGAACGCCCTAAGCCTCAGTCACCTCACGTACTGTGATCGAACAACTACCGTCAGAAGTTTTCATTCGCTGGATCATCCTCCTTTCCCGTGTATTTCCAACTTATCGCCGTGCCCCGCACGAGTCAAGCCCACATCGCTATCCCTTTGTTGCCTCGTGCTTTGTGGCAAGGATCAGCGGCGACGGGCCGGGCACCGGCAGTGTGCGCGCATCGCGGAAACCCGCGTCGTGAAGCCAGCCGCTGATCTCTTCGAACGAATAGGTATTGCCCTCATCCGTGTTCACCAACATGTTGACCGCGAAGAACAATCCGCTTACTGGGCCGCGACGGTCCTGGTCAACCAGGAACTCCGCAATGGCGATCGTGCCTCCGGGAGCGAGCGCCTGATGAACCTTGGCCAACAGCTTGCGGCTGCGCTCCTCGCCTTCACTGTGCAGGATGTGCCCCAACGTGGCGACATTGTGGCCGGTGCCGAAGCCAGCACTCAACAGATCGCCCGCGACAAAGGAGAAGCGATTGCCCAGATTGTAATTTTTCAACCGTCTTGCGCGTCACCGGAAGAACGTCCGCCCAATCCACCGCGGTCACGTGTACCTGTGGCGAGCTTTGCGCCAGCGCAATGCCCCACACGCCCGAGCCGGCCGCCAAGTCCAGCACCCGCACCGTGGAAGCCGCGTCCTTCAGGTGCAGTCCGTCAGCCAGGGCTTTGGCGGCCGGATAGTTCATGGGAAACAAATCGGCGACGAATTGCTCAAAGAACTCTGCGCCCGCTTCCTGCTGGTTCACAGCGGCCGCCGGCTTGCCGGTCCTCACGATCTCGCTCAGACCCAGCCATTTCGGCATCAGGTGCTGGCTCGTGTGGCAGATCATCCCACCGAGAAACCCTGGCTTGCCGCGCACCAGGAAGGTCGCGCTCTCCGGAGTCAGCGAGTAGCGGTCCTGCGCATCCTTCGACAGAAAATTTAGTCCGACCAGCACGTTCATGATTGCGGAAAGTCCGCGTGCCGATACGCCGGTAGCTGCCTGGACTTCAGCGATGTTTTTCGGACCGTCATCGAGCACATCAAAGACGCGATGGCGTACAGCTGCTTCAAAAACAAGCGGAGGAACGTAGCCCCAGGCGAGTTGCTGAATGCGTTCGGGGGTGACCGGCGGGGTTGCGGAAGAGGTCATTGGGTTCCCTTCGATTCGAATAGAAGTTCAAGTGAAACGGGCGCCTTGGGGGAGCTCGGATTGCCGCAGCGAGTGTATCAATACCATTTCTCTGCCGCTCAACTGTTTTCAACGTTACTCAGATCCGAGAACTTGGCCACCATGGACAGGATTCCAGTTCGGTTTCTCTGCCCTTGCCTCGTTCTGTAGCGCGCCAAACAGCTTCCATTCCTTGGCAAAGACAGGCAGCGGCGGCCGCGCTCTTGCCGGACCGTGCAGCTCGGCATCCATCCGTGCCAGCAGCAGGCGGCATGCGAGTCGCGGATCGGAGTCCGGCGCCCGCACATTGCTCCAGTCCACGCCGACGCGCCGCTCCTCCTGCGTGCTCGCATGCCAAACCAGCCAAGCGCGACCTTCCGGATCGATAGCCGGAATGGTCTCCCGATCCAGCGCGGCGAACACGCTGCGCAACCTCTCCTGCTCCGCAGCGTTCTGTCGGCCACGCCTCGGCGATCGCTCCATCCAGTCGTTCACGATACCGCTGCCACTGCTCCGAGCTTCCCGCACTTCTCGCGTCTGCCTGCGGATGCTTCAATGTAGCGGCAAATCGTTCGTAGGTGTGCTGGAGGCTAAAGCGTCCGGTGAGAAAATACGCGACGAAGAACGATCCCGCAACCTCGTGATCTCCGATGAGCGCTGCCGGAACGAGGTACTTCGGCTGATGAAACGCAACCTCTGTCCCTACGCGCGCCGTGCCGCAGCGCTCAGCCACACCGGGTTGCTGGATAAAGTGCAGTACATACAATCCAAGCTCCGGATGATGCTTGGCGTAGTGCGTAAACGACCGCGCCGCCGACTTCGGGCTCATCATTCCAGGTCGTTCAGCACATCGCGATGCGCCGCATGCGGGAAATACAGATTGACCATGTCGCGAACGAAGTCGGCGCAGTTGTAGGTCGCCATGCGATAGCGATTTCGATTGGGCATTGCGTTGACCCGCTGGACGAAGGCGGCGTCCTGCTCGCGAGTCGTGTGGACGGTGAAGATATAGATATCGCGCGCGGTCGTGGCATTGACCAGGTCGCGCCAATAGGCATGCGGCAGCTGCGGGCACGCGCCGGCGCATACCCCCTTCAGAAAATGCCCGGCCGCCGCGCTCTCCTGCGCATGCTTTAACGCGGGCGAGCTATAGAGCGCAGCTCGTCCCGGCATCCGCAGAGCCGTACCGGTAGAGGCTGAGCGGCACTGCATTCCACTCGTAAGGCACCCGCTCCTTGAAATCAGGATACGCAGTCAGGACGCTGCCCTGTTCGCCCGGCTCGCACAGCCGCAGCTTTACGGGCGTCTCCGCGCAGACGCCCGTCAGGTACACAGATGTGTGCCCCGCGGGCGTCCATACCGAAGCACCCACGTGCGCTGGATCGGCGAGCACGATGCCCACATGCACCCGTGCATGCAGCGCTGCCGGGCAACGACAGCAGAACGAGCCGCCAGAGCCACCTCAATGCGCCGCGACATATGCAGCCGCGGCGCAACTCTCTGTTTCTATTCTGGCGATATTGCGCATTCCATTCCTCACGCGAGCGCGTGGAAATATTCGTCGCGCTCCACCACGTCCAGCGGTCTGCCAAACAATTGGCTCAACCGCTCTGCACTCAGCAGATCACGCTTAGTTCCATCGCCTACGATGCGCCCTTCGCGCATCAGGATCACGCGATCGATCTCAGGCAGCACATCGGGCAGGTGATGCGTCACCAGCAACAGCCCGGTCCCCTGCTGCGCCAGCCGCCGCAGTGTCTCGCGCAGCTCGCGTTGCGCCCGCAGGTCCAGCGCGTTGGAAGGCTCATCCAGCAGCAGCATCTCCGGCCGGTGAACCAGCGCTCGCGCAATCATGATGCGCCGCGACTCACCCGCAGACATTTCGCCGACAGGCTTCGCGGCAAGATGCGTCCCCTCCATCAGCTCCATCGCCTCCGCCGCGCGCTCGCGCATGGCCTGGGTCACCACCAGGTGCGGCCACAGCGTCGAGCTGGCAAAAAAGCCCGAGACGACCGCATCTCTCCCCGGCGTGTGCGCAGTGCTTGGCCCGGGGAAATCGGCGGAGACAACGCCGAGCCGCTTGCGCAGTTCCTCCACAACCCAGCGCTCGCGTCCAAAAATTTTTACGAACGAGCCTTCGCGCGCCAGCGGATAGCACTCGCACGTCAGCACCTTGATCAGGCTCGATTTGCCGCAGCCATTGGGGCCAAGGATCACGGCGTGCTCACCCCGACCGATTGCGAGATTGATTCCGTGGAGCACCACCGCTTCGCCGCGCGCTACGTGCACATCGCGCAGCTCTGCGAACCATTCTGTCGCCTCGTTTGTCTGCGTATCCATTCTTGTTAGAGTAAAAGCTTCATGGACACAATCGAATCGTTGCCCCGTGGATTTCTCTGGGGAGCCGTGCGCGCCGGCATCAAACCCAGCGGTCGCGCCGATCTCTCCGCCATCGTCGCACCAGCAACGGCGACCGCTGCTGCACTCTACACCACAAACCAAATCCAGGCTGCGCCGCTGGTTCTTGATCGCCGTAACCTCAGAGCAAGCGCTGGCCGCGTCCACACCGTGCTCATCAACGCCGGCAACGCCAACTGCGCGACCGGCGATGCGGGCATTACAGCCGCAGAACAATGCTGCGCGGCGGCCGCCGAGGTCTTCGGCTGCACACCCGAAGCGATCTTCCCATCCTCGACCGGCATCATCGGCGTTCCGCTGCCCGTAGAAAAAGTTCGCACAGCACTGCCTGCGCTGCGCGATGCGGCTGGCGACAGAGCGGAGCACTTTGCCGCGGTCACTAGCGCCATCATGACCACGGACACCCGTCCCAAGACCGCCTTCGCGACCGTCGAGATCGACGGGGCGCAGGTCCGCATCGCTGGTATCGCAAAAGGCGCAGGGATGATTCATCCGCAGCTCGCTGCGGCGCCGCACGCCACTATGCTGGTCTATCTCTGCACCGATGCCGCTGCGGAGCCCGCGCTGCTCCAGCGTCTGCTGGAGGCATCCGCCGAGACGAGTTTCAATCGCATCTCCATCGACGGAGACACTTCTACCAACGATACTGTGCTGCTGCTCGCCAGCGGCGCATCTGGAGCGACGCTCACAGATGCTGACTCCGCCGGTTTCGCGAATGCGCTCACGGAGGTTTGCACCTCACTCGCAAAGCAGATCGTCGCTGACGGCGAAGGCGCCACGCACCTGATCGAGCTGAACATTCGCGGGGCAGCTTCTGACGCCGACGCGCTCCGCGTGGCCAAAGCCATCGCGCATTCGCCGTTGGTGAAGACAGCATGGGCTGGCAGCGACCCGAACTGGGGCCGGCTCATCGCCGCCATCGGTTTCTCTGGCGCCCAGGTCGATCCTGACCGCATCGCCATCCGGTTGGGTGATCTGCTCATCTGCGAACGCGGAGGCCGCGCGGCTGGCTTTGACGAATCGGCGGCGCACCGCTACCTCAGCCGGCCCGAGTTTGCGGTCCACATCGATCTTGGTCCTGGCAGCGGCGTCTGCCGCTTCTGGACCTGCGATCTCACTCGCGAGTACGTTTCGATCAACGCCGATTACTCCACCTGAGCGGCTCGAGTGAGAACAATCGACGAACAGTTCGTGTGCAGGATTTTTCGTCGCGCACCCCGTGCAACGAAAGTAGTGCATGCCGTGCAACCATGGATAAACACTGCATGAACCGCACACGCGGCGCTCTTGTGCACAGGCTTATGCACATTTCTGTTGAAAAGCACGCGTTGCGCGTTCGAACGAGCTGTGGCACCCTTACCGTTTCACAAAAGCTTGCTGTCCCCGGGGACGAGATCGGCCTCCTCCGATGAAAGCCGATTGCATCTCACGCGCATTCGCATCTCGATGCACGCACGCACCGTGGAACGTGCTCTACAATCGTCTGCAGCCACCTTCATTCGTTCTTCCCATTCGAGGATCACTGCTGAACATGCCCAGGCCCAACGCGGCCGCCGCCGCACCTGCCCCCCTCATTTCTAACGAACAGCTCCGGAAGCTTTACGTCACGCTGCTTCGAACTCGTCTGCTGCGCGAACGAAACCGCTTCAAGACTGCAGCCGCGCCCCTGGTTGCTCGTGAGGCAATCGTCACCGGAACCGTGACACATCTGAGCGACGGCGACGCCGTAATGCCGGTCGCAGGCGACAGGCTCGCCGCACTGGCGCGCGGTCACAGTCTGCGCCACATACTCGCTGCAAAGTCGCTTCCCGGCATCCTGACACCCGCTCCAACGGCGGAAGCCCGCTTTGCCATCGCTGCCGGTTATGCCATGGCGCAGCGAGACACAAGCGCGATCACGCTGGCCTTCAGCGGTCCAGGCATCACGTCTCTCGAAGCGCTGCGCACCGCTCTGGCCTATGCTGCGCAGCACAAGCTAGGGATTGTCTTCATCATCGAAACCGCAGCCAATGCTGACGTCAGCAGCGCGCGGCAGACCAATCCGCTCGGCCTTTACGGTATCCCGGTCGATGGCAACGATGTGATCGCGGTCTACCGCGTGGCGCAGGAGGCGATCCATCGCGCCCGCCGCGGCGTCGGGCCGACGCTGATCGATTGCAAGCCCTGGCCGCTGAGTACAAAGCAGGATGGCCCCAGCGATCCCGTGCGCCGCCTCGAGCAGACACTCGAGCACCGCGGCGTAGCTATCGGCACATTGAAGGAGCGCACCATCGCCACGTTCCGGAAAGAACTCGCCGCCAATAAGGGACGATAAGCCGGAGAGCTACATCTTCACGCGCAAATCCGCGCCGCTCATCTCCGCGGGCTGTTCCAGACCCATTATCGACAGCACGGTGGGTGAGATATCCCGCAGTGAGCCGCCCTGCCGTAGCCGGTACTGTGCCGCGTCTTCGCTCACCAGCACAAACGGCACAGGATTGGTCGTATGGGCTGTGTGCGGACCGCCGGTCACTGGGTCCACCAGCAATTCCGCGTTGCCATGGTCGGCGGTGATGAGCATGGAGCCGCCCGCCTGCCGCAACGCCGCATAGATCTGCCCCAGGCATGCGTCCACCGTCTCCACCCCGCGGATGGTTGGCTCCAATTTGCCGGAATGCCCGACCATGTCGGCATTGGCGAAGTTCACAACGACGAGTTGAAATGCCGTATCCGCCACTGCCTTGCTCACAAGGTCGGCAATGCCTTGCGCGCTCATCTCCGGAGCCAGATCGTAGGTCGCCACCTTCTGCGAGGGCACCATCTGCCGGTCTTCGCCGGGAAATTCCTTCTCGATACCGCCGTTGAAAAAGTATGTGACGTGCGCGTACTTCTCCGTCTCCGCCACGCGCAGGTTGCGCAGTTGCGCCGCGGCCAGCCGGTTCGCCAGCAGGTTCTCCATCGACTCCGGCAGGAGAATCATGGGCACCTTGAAGAGCTTGTCGTACTGCGTCATCGCCAGATAGTGCAGCTTCTTCGGAACCTCATTCCGCGGAATCGTTTTATCCAGGTCCTCTGCGCCCGGCAGCTCGCGCCCGCCGTTCGCTGTCAACCCGCTCTCCCGCGCCAGCACGCGCGTGATCTGCCGCACTCGATCCGCGCGATAGTTGAAGCAGATGCATGAGTCCTCGTCGCGCACCCGCGCTATCGGGGGCTCCCGTCGCGTCGCTCACGACAAACGGGATCACGAATTCATCCGTCACTCCCTGGCTGTAGCTCTCTTTCACCCGAGCGATCGCATCGCGGTGCGCGCCGCCCTCAGCCGTTCCCTTCACCATTGCGTCGAATGTGAGGCGTTCGCGCTCCCAGCGGCGGTCGCGATCCATCGCATAGTAGCGGCCGCTCACCGTCGCGAGCTTGCCCACGCCGATTTCCTGCATGGCGCGCTCCAGCGTCTCCAGATATCCCGCGCCGCTGGTGGGCAATGTGTCGCGCCCATCGAGAAATGCGTGCACATACACGCGCTCGGCTCCGCGCATCTTTGCCATCCGCAGCAGCGCGTGCAGATGCGCCTGCTGGGAGTGCACGCCGCCATTCGACAGCAGCCCCAGCAGGTGCAGTTGCCGGCCACCTTCGCAGGCGCGATCCATCGCCCGCACAATCTCCGGATGCTCGTAGAAACTGCCGTTCGCAATCATTGCGTCGATGCGCGTGATGTCCATCGAAACCACACGGCCGGCGCCGATGTTCAGGTGGCCGACCTCGCTGTTGCCCATCTGCCCGTCCGGCAGCCCGACAAAATGATCCGACGCATGCAGCAGCGTGTTTGGATACTCCCGCAGCAGCCGGTCGTAATTCGGTTTGCGTGCCTGCGCGATTGCGTTTGCTTCGCGCTCCGCGCGATATCCCCATCCATCCAGAATGGCCAGCACCAGCGGCTTCGGCATGTACTTTTCTTTTCTCCTTCGCGCATCCCGCAACACGCATGCGCGTCTCGTCGTCTAAAGTTGAGACTACAGGAACACCCGCCGCGCAGCGCCTATTGCGGCGAAGGCATGCCCAGCGATCGGCAATAGCCGGGGTGCAGGATGAGCCGGTAGATGGCAACGGGCTCCACATCATTGTTCGCCGGGACGCCCGGCAGACGCATCAGCCAGCGCTCTGCAGTCGTTGGATTGGCCGGAGGCGGCTCATACCGCGCCACAAGTTGTCGAGCGGCATGCGGCATCGGCGGCAAGGGCTCACTCGCATCGTCTGTTGGCCACACCAGGAAAGCAGGCGCATGACATGCATCGCGCATTGGCGTCGGCAGATTCGGCTGGCCGGGCGTGCTGGCGCGGCCTTTGCTTGCCCGGTCAACGGGATGGCGATATTCCGCACCGATGGTGAGTGCCGGATAGAAATATGTTCCTGATGGTCCATACACAATGCTCCCGGACGGTATGAATGCGCGAAGCTCTCGCACGGCAAGGCGGGGATCACGCCGGCTCCATTGCCTGAAGATGAGCAGTTCCTGGCTGGCACGCAATATGACCAGGAAAGCGACCACGAACATTCCAATCGCCCGAGCGATACGCAGCCGCTGCTTGGGCGCGGACTCGGTCCACGCGCACAGGGCCGCAATCTCAATCACAAATCCCCAGTAAAGCATTTCAATCATGTTGAGTGAGCGAGCGGTAAGTAACAAAGCCGATGCCAGGTTCAAAACTGCTACAACAATCAGCCAGCGCTGATAGCGCGTCACCCACCGCCAGCGGGACACATCCACAACACAAACGACGAGCAGAAGAGCTGCAAAATAAACCGCCTGCGTGTGCGCATGGCTGAAGCTCCAGCGGCCTCCCATAATCGGGCTGACATCGGCGGCATCTCCAGCGCCGGCGCTGTGCACGCTCGCTATAAAGCGCCAGATCGACATGTGCAGCGGGATTAGCAGCAGGGACCAGGCCACGAGCCAGCTGACGCCCACCAGCACGACAGCCCGTAACCAGCCGCGCTCGAGACGCAGAGGCAATAGCAACGCCATCAGTCCCAGCAAAGGCCAGATGCGCGGAGTCGCAGAGGCTGCCACCGCCAAGAGCACCCCGAACATCAGCCATTGCAGCGTGAATGCGCGGCCGGGCAGATTCTCTCCTGCGGCAACTGCGAACGCGCCGACCACGATAGCCAGAGTCCATGAATCCGGACGCCCCGGCAAGGTGAGACCAAGCGTGAGGCCCAGGGACAGCGAACAGAACAGCACCGCGCCCATGACTACTGCCCAGGAGCGCCGTAAACGGTAAAAGAGCACACCCACTGAGACGATATAGGCGACATCACCGGCAAAAGTGAAGCTTCGCCATGTCCGCATGGAGAAGCCAAAGACCTTCAAGAACACGCTCGCCAGCCAAAACGACACTGGCCCATACAGCAGTGGAGGGCTGAATGGACGGGGGTAATCTGCAAGCACACTGGGCACAGCGCCTCTGTGCCGCAACATCGAAAGGCACGTGGAAGCCCAGTAAACCTCGTCTTCCCATCCCTGGCGGGCACGAAGCAGCGGTATGTAGGCCAGGACCAGCACCAGGACTGTTGCGGCCGCAAACAGAACGGCACACCGGTCGCACCGAACCGATGCTTTCATCAAATCCTTTTTCTCCAATACAGTCCTCTTCACCACGGAGCGCGCCTGGCGTTCACACGCTAGATAGTACAGCAGCGTGAACCATGCAACCCGCAGTTGACACGGCTCAGCAACACCACCGCGCATCGCTCCTGGAACCGTGTCTGGAGCCTGCAACGGATCACCTCCGGCTTGTCATGGATTCCGGAGATCGATGGCCTGCGCTTCATCACGATTGCACTCGTGGTGCTCTTTCATCTCAGCGGCCAGGTCTCTGCGAAAGGCCTCGCCACGTTCGTGACCTAGTTCGTATTATCGAGCGGCCCTGCATGGATCCGGCATGGCCGCAAAAACTTCGGGCCGCCTTGAGCAGAAGCTCACGGCGGCCCGAAGCTGCGTAGTGCGTTCTTTCGTTAGCGCTGCGGCTTTGTCGTCGAGGGTGGAGGCGTGGACGGCGCCGGAGCAGTGGAGGGCGAGCTTGGCTCGGTCGGCGCTGCGCTTCCATTACCAGGCGCGCCCTTCGGCGCATGCTCTGCCTGATACTTCTTCTGCGCCGCCTCAATTTCCGGCCGGTGCTTTTCGATCGCCTCGCGTCCAAGCTGGCGGCCCTTCTGCTGCGCTGCCGCTACGCTCTCGCCCAACAGCGGCGGCATGGACTGCAGCACGCGCTTGCCCGCCGGCGTGCGATAGAACTCCAGCGCCTTCGCCGCGTCCGCCTGCGAAAGGTACTTCGCATAGATCGGCTGCATCAGCGTGGGATAGTCTATGCTGCTGACGTTTGACTGCACATCGGTCCACACATCTTCCGGAATGAAGGGAGCGGCCTGGCGGTTCATCGAAATCATCTGCGACCAGTTGCTGTCTTCAATCTTCTTGTAATTCATCAGGTCCAGCAACTCGCGCGTCTGCGCCAGCGTTATCGGGTCCTTAGGCGGCGCGGTCTGTCCCGGCGTCAGCGGGCTGATGTTGCGGTTTGACGGTGACGTCGCAGTGGGCGCGCTCGGCTGCGTCTGAGCCTTTGCGGCCGCGCCATTGGATGTCGTGCTGGTCTGGGCGAAGGCGCTGCCTGCCGCGCACGGCAATACCAGCAGGGCTCCGCATATTACTGTAGGAACAAACTTCATCAAGACACTCTTTCCTGCGCAGTGCTTCCCACCGCGCGTCGCTATTGGTTCAATCACAATTCACAGACTCGATGCCCAGGAACTCTGCCGCCTGTCCCAGTTCCTCTTCGATCCGCAGTAGCTGGTTGTACTTGGCAATTCTGTCCGTGCGGGAAGCCGAGCCGGTCTTAATCTGACCCACTCCGGTCGCCACCGCCAGATCCGCGATAAACGTATCTTCCGTCTCGCCGCTGCGGTGCGAGATGACCGACGTGTAGCCATACCGCCGCCCCAGCTCGATCGCTTCCAGCGTTTCACTCACGGTGCCAATCTGGTTCACCTTAATCAGGATCGAATTGGCCACCCCTTCATCAATGCCCTTCTGCAGCCGGTCCGTATTCGTAACGAACAGATCGTCCCCGACAAGCTGCACGCGGCCGCCCAGCTTCTCGGTCAGCAGTTGCCAGCCCTTCCAGTCGTCCTCCGCCAGGCCGTCTTCGATAGAGACAATCGGGTACTGCCGCACCCAGTCGGTATAGAAATTCACCATTTCCTCGCTCGTCTTCTCGCTCTTGTCGGACTTTTTGAAGACGTAATTGCCGCTGGCCTTGTCGAAAAATTCGCTCGATGCCGGATCGAGAGCCAGTGCGATGTCCTCGCCGGCCTTGAAGCCGGCCTGTTCGATCGCTTCGAGAATGACCTCGATCGCCTCAACGTTTGACTTCAGCGATGGGGCAAAGCCGCCCTCGTCGCCCACGGCGGTGTTGTAGCCCCTCTTCTTCAGCACGCCCTTCAGCGTGTGGAAGACTTCGACGCCCCAGCGCAGCGCGTCGGAGAAGCGCTCGGCGCCCACCGGCATCACCATGAACTCCTGAAAGTCCACGTTGTTGTCCGCATGCGCGCCGCCGTTGATGATGTTCATCATCGGCGTTGGCAGAATGCACGCATTCACGCCGCCCAGGTAGCGGTATAGCGGCAGCTTCACCGCAGCGGCCGATGCGCGCGCGCAAGCCATCGAGACCGCAAGGATCGCGTTTGCGCCGATCCGGCCCTTGTTCTCCGTACCGTCCAGCGAGATCATGGTCGCATCGATCAGTCGCTGGTTCGCCGCATCCATGCCGGTCAGTTCCGGCGCCAGGATGCTTTCCACGTTCTCGACCGCCTGCAGCACGCCCTTGCCCAGGTAGTGCGACTTGTCCCCGTCGCGCAGCTCCACTGCTTCGTGCTCGCCCGTCGAGGCGCCGCTCGGCACGGCCGCGCGGCCAATTGCGCCGCCGTCCAATACCACGTCTGCCTCTACTGTCGGGTTTCCGCGTGAGTCAAGAATCTCCCGCGCATGTATCTGCGCAATCTCCGTCATATCGCTCCTTGTGATCTGGTGCCGCAAGCGGTCGTTCAACTTCGGGCGGCGGTCTACCGGAATCGGCTCGCCGGTCGCCCCGCCAATCATGCTGATCCAATTGCTCATGTGTTGTGTCGGTTAGAAATTCGCGAGTTTCCTTTGGTCCCGGCAGCAGATGGCGATCGAACGCTGCCGAGGGGCAACTTCAAAAGTCTAACAAAGCAACCGCGCAAGCACAGATTGCGGCTCCGCCGCGACGCCGCCATTGGCCAACCTGCTGCTGCCCTCCGCCTGCTACTGCGCGGCCTTCGGCTGCCCACCCGCATTCCACCGGGGAACGAAGTCGCTGTCTGCCAGCCAGCGCACCGGTGCTACCAGAGACTGGATCGCCGCCGTCATGAAGGGAATGTCCAGATGGGCCAGATCGTCGTCCGGCTGGTGATACGTCGGCACCGTGCCCCAGCCTGCTGCCGTATGCGCCACCACGCCTTTCAGCGCCAGCGCGTAATTATCCGATCGCTCAAAATAGCGCTGCTCCGGATATGGATCGGCTCCCAGCAGCGCCCCATGCTCCTTCAGCGCCGGCCCCAGGTTCGACCGCTCCCAGCCCGTCAGCAGCAGCACGCCTTTGGGCATCTTCGGATCCTGATTGCCGATCATTTCGAACTCGAGATTCGCCACCAGGTCCTTCAGCGGCACCGGAGGATGCTCGCCGAAATACGTCGACCCCAGCTCGCCTGCCTCCTCGCTGCCGTAACAGACGAACAGTACGCTGCGTCTCAATGGCGGCCCGCTCGCCAGCGCATGTGCCAGCTCCAACACCGCCGTCGTGCCTGCTGCATCATCGTTTGCGCCGTTGTAGATGCCGTCCCCATTCGCCTGCGGTCGCACGCCCAGATGGTCCAGGTGCGCGCTCAGCAAAATGGTCCCGGCGTGGGGGTCTGCCCCCGGCAGATAGCCAATCGCGTTGTAGGTAAAGCGCGGAGCGGTCTGCGGAGCCGCGTTGACGGTGAGCGAAACTATCTCGCCATCCTTCACGCTTTCCAGCCTGGTCATGGCCTCCGCCGACAGAGCCGCGAGCGTCACGCGGTGTTGCTCAGCGGGAGCATCCGCCAGCCGCATCGAAATGCGCGGCTTCCCGCCGAGCATCTCCAACATCTTCTGTGTGGATGCGTCCTGCTCCACCAACACAACTGCCGCGCCGCCGCGGTAGAGTGGCCTTAACGAGCGCATCGCGCCGCCGTCAACCACAGGATGCTCCAGCAGCACTACGGAGCCGGGCTTCACCTTTGCGTTCGCAGCGTCCTTCGCCTCCACGCGCGCCAGAGGCCCGCTCACCGGCTGCCCACTCGCCACAAGCAGGTGAAAATCCCCATCTTCCGCCAGTGTCGTGCTGCCCGCGCGGATGGTTGCGTGCCCGTCCAGAACGGGCTGCACTACCTCCGCCCGCTGGATATAGCCGCTCATTCCTGGGGCGGGTTTCAGCCCATAGCTGAGAAACTCGCTCGCTACATACGTTGCGGTGACTTCCTCGTCGTGTGTCGCGCTGCCCCGGCCCTGCATGGCATCACTGGCCAGAAATTCCTCGTGCGCCCTCACCCATTCCGGCTTCACCGTCCATAGGCTGCTCGCGCTCTGCGCAACGACATTCGGTGCGACCGCCAGCAGTACTGCAGCACAAATCACCCAGTTCAAACGTTCAAGACGCACGAATCCTCCACTGGCCAGGACGAAACAGATGTCTCGCCCGAGAGATCATAGCCGAGGCCACGAGCGTTTCAGGGCACACCCTCGTCAATAGTCAGACTGTCAGGAAAGCAAGTCGGAGTTTCGAACCGCCTCCGTCTCAATACCGCATCACCGCCGGATCGACATTCCGCGCCCAGGCGTCGATGCCGCCGCGCAGCGACTGCGCCTGCTCGAACCCCTGGTTGCGCAGCCAGTTGGCCACGTTCAGGGAGCGGACGCCGTGATGGCAGATGACAACAATGCGACCGTCTGGGTCCAATTCGTTGTGGGCCCGCGCCGGGACCTCGCCCATCGGCATCGCATATGCGCCCGGAAAGCCCACGGAATTGGTTTCCCACGGTTCGCGAACATCCAGCAGAAAAGGCACGCTTTCGCCCGCGAGCATCGCGTTCAGCTCCTCGGGAGCGAGTTCGAGGTCTAACATAGATAGAAAGAAGGATGTATCCGCCAGCCCAGAGGTTTGACCCATTTCGGAAAGAGCCCTCTCCGACAGGTGCTCCAGTGGTAACGAGGCCCGGGTGTACGTGATACAAACGAGATACGATTTTCAAGAAAAGAGCAGTAGTAATGGCAGGTGAGAAGGTACTGATCGTAGAAGATGAGCTCCACGCATTGATGGGGCTGGCTGAACTTGTTTCCGGCTGGGGATACCGCACAGAGACCGCCCGCGACGGCGCCGAAGCACTGGATAAGGTGCTGGCCTGGCAGCCAGGCATTGTGGTTACAGATATGAAGATGCCGCGCATGGACGGCATCGAGTTGCTGAACCGGCTCACCGAGCTTCCCGACAAGCAATGCGTCATTCTGCTTACTGCGCAGGGCTCCATCGACCGCGCCGTGGAAGCCATGAAGCTGGGCGCTTACGACTTCATCCAGAAGCCCGTCGATCCCACTCGTCTCAAGATGATCCTGGCCAACGCCTCGCGCCAGCGCGAGACCGAGCAGGAGCTCGACTTTACCCGCCGCAAGCTGCGCGAAAAGGGAGTCCTGGGTTCGCTCGTCGGCTCCTCCAAGAAGATGCAGGACATCTTCGCTCTCATCGAGCGCGTTGCTCCTTCCACCGTATCTGTCCTGATCACCGGCGAGAGCGGCACCGGCAAGGAAGTCGTCGCGCGTACCTTGCATGAGCTGAGCCCGCGCAAGGCCAAGCCCTTTGTTGCTGTTAACTGCGCCGCGATCCCGGAGACGCTGATCGAAGCCGAAATCTTCGGCTATGAGAAGGGCGCCTTTACCGGCGCCATCGAGCGCAGCCCCGGCTGCTTCGAACTGGCGGAAGAAGGCACGCTGCTGCTGGACGAGATCGGCGAAATGCCGATTGGCACCCAGGCCAAGCTGCTCCGCGTGATCGAAGAGCGCAAGCTGCGCCGGCTGGGCGCGAAGATCGAAAAAACAACCAACGTGCGCGTCCTCGCAGCCACCAATAAGGACCCTCGCGAAGCAGTGGAGGATGGCCATCTTCGTGCCGATCTCTTCTATCGCCTCAACGTCTTCAACATCCATATGCCACCGCTACGGGAGCATAAGGAAGATATTCCGGCTATCCTGGAATCCATCCTGGCCGACATGAACGAGAAGCACGAGCGGGCCGTTACGGGCGTGGACAAGGAGATGCTTGCCCGCCTGATGAGCCACGACTGGCCCGGAAATGTCCGTGAGCTCCGCAATACGATCGAGCGGGCGGTCATCCTCTGCGGGGAAGGCCAGCTCGAATCGCGCCATCTACCCCCCGGCTTCGGCGAGCGGGTGATGCGTCCCAGCGCGGATGATGCGGCCAATGCGAATTCTGTCCAGGTCGAGGTGGGCGCGACGGTGGATGAGGCAGAGCGGCTGCTCATCCTCAAGACCCTTGAGTCCACACGCAATAACAAGACCCGGGCCGCGGAGATCCTGGGCATCAGCCTCAAGACTCTGCATAACAAGCTCAAGGAGTATGGCAGCGCATCATTCGCCGCCAGCGAGAGCGTCGAAGAGCGCGTATAAACAACGTTGTAAACGAGAAACAGAGCTGTAAACGTAAGATTCCTGCAGAATTAGCTCGACCGTTGTATTGCCTTGCGGTTCCTCAAGAGATAAAACCGGCTCAGGCCCTCGTTCGGGACGCCTTCTGCAGGAAAACTACTCAAGCTCGCCACCCCCGAGGCTGAGTTTCCTGTTTCAGGGGTGGCAACCGCAACGGGTACTATAACCGAGCCCCCATGCGCCTGAAGACAAAACTAGTGCTCGCCATCACCGGACTTGTCTTTCTGGTGGTGACGGTTTTGTCCTGGCTCTTCCTGGAGCAACTGCTCGCCCAGCGCATCAGCCAGTCCTACACCGCCAACGACATGGTGGCGCGCCAGATCCTCTACAGCACCCAGCTTGCGCTCAATAAAGGCCTGCAGGGCCGCCTGATCGATCCCAACGACCCTGCGGCGCTGCGGTCCGCCGTTTCCGAGGTCCTGCAGCACGATGAAGGCCTGAACGGCCTGCTCAGTTCGGTCAACCGCTATGCGCCGACCGTCTTCGATGTTGCCATCGCTGACCGCGACGGCAGAGCCCTGCTAAGCACAGATCCTACCCAGGACAACGTAGACCTGCCGGAGCGCGAAGATTATGCCGTACTTCAGCACGCCGGCGTTATCGCCACGATGCGCGCCGTCTTCGGGCCGCCGCGGAATTACAACATCGTCCTGCCCCTGGAACGAACACTCCCCAACGGCCAAAAGGTCCCCTTCCTCACCATACGGGTGGGTATCCACACCACCTTCCTGCGTAACGTTTTCGCGCCGTGGATCTGGGCCTCGCTCACCTTCACCGGCATCGCCATCCTGTCCTCGCTGATCATCGCGGCTCTCCTCGCGAACCTCGCTCTCCAGCCGATCGAGCAGATCAATTTACGCCTCGACACTCTTGAGCACGCGGGCTTCGAACAGGATGCCTTCGAGGCTCGGCCGCCCGAACCCGCCGAGCTGCCGGCCCCGAAGGAAGGAAGGCTCATCCGTCCCTCTGCCCTCATCGGTCCTTCCACTGAAGACACGGTCGTCCAGGTTTCGGACAAGATAGAGCGCATCGGCCGCCGCATGCGCAACGTGGAAGAGGTTTTCTCCGCCATGAAGGAGAACCTCGACTCCATCATGTCCAACCTGCAGGACGGCATCCTGCTCTTCACCGCGGAAGGCCGTGCCGCGCTGGTCTCCGACTCCGTCGAGCGCTTCCTCGGGATCCCGCGCAGCCACCTTTTCGGCAACTCGCTGACCGGCATCTTCACCCTGGAGACAAAGCTTGGCCGCCTGGTGCGCGATGCCTTTGACACCGGCAGGGTGCTCGATCAGGAGGAGATCGAAACCGAAACCGGCCGCCGCGTGCAGGTTTCGCTGGACTTTGTCGTCGATCAGGAGTCCGCCCCCGGCGCCTCCCTGGGTGCACTTCTCACCCTCCATGACCTGGAATCTGTCCGCGAGTTGGAGAGCGAGCTCGAGCTATCCCGCCGTCTCGCCGCTATCGGCCGCCTCACCTCCGGCGTAGGCCACGAAGTCAAGAACCCCATCAACGCCATCGTGGTGCACCTGGAGCTCCTCCGCAACAAGCTTTCCGGCCCTGATGCGCGCGCCATGCGTCATCTGGAGATCATCGAGAGCGAAATCCAACGCCTGGATCGCGTCGTCCAGACCCTGGTCGACTTCTCCCGGCCGGTCGAGCTTCAGCTCAAGGAACAGGACCTGCGCCGCGTCGTCTCCGGGGTCCTCATGCTGGCCTCCGCCGAGCTCGAAACCCATAATGTTCGCGTTTCCAGCCACATGCCGGAGCGGCCTCTGATAACCAAGATCGACGCCGACCTGATCAAGCAGGCGATCCTGAATGTGGTCCTGAATGGCGCGCAATCCATGGCTCAGGGTGGAGAGCTGCATGTGAGCTTGCGCGAGGAAGGGCGGATGGCCGCCATCGAGATCGCCGACAGCGGCAGCGGCATCCCGCCTGACATACGGAACAAGATCTTTGACCTTTACTTCACCACCCGAAAAGACGGAAGTGGTATTGGCCTGGCCATGACTTACCGTATCATTCAGCTACATAACGGCAGCATTGACGTACAATCGGAACAAAATATAGGCAGTACGTTCACCTTGAAACTTCCTCTGCTGGCTTCAGCGGAGGGTAAACTGCGCGGTTCTCAGTTGGATAAGACAAGCTCGGCTCCGGCCTTCACTTCCGAAGGGTCCGGCCTATGACACGGCATTTTGTTCGCCTGACGTCAGTGGCCGCAACGCTGCTTCTACCAGCGTTATCAGGATGCGCCTATCTTCAGAAGAGCGTGCCGCCTCCGGCGCCCATCATCACCCAGACCCACGCCATCCTGCCGCCGCCGCTCACGCCGCTCGACGTAGGTTTAAGTCTGAATAGTCCCTCATTACCGGATCTGCCCGACCCCGCTGCGCCCGCCGCACAGCCCTCGCCGCCGCCGGCCTCGGCAATCGTCGATGCTACAAAAAAGCCTGCCAGGCCTGGCCGCCATCGCGCTCGCAAGGGCGAGGTGGAAATAGCCGAGCAGATGCGCGAGCGCGAAAACCGCGAGAAAGAGGCGCAGCCGCCGGCTTCTGAAAACGGTCAGGCAACGCCGGAAGCCCAGAATGTGAAGGTTACCGCACCCACGCCCAGCGGCGACACAACACAGCCGACGGCCATCGGTCAGCTCACCGCCGGCCCGACGCCGGATACCTCCGGATCGCGCCAGCAGGCGGCAAGCCTGATTGATACCACCCAGCGCGGCGTGAACTCGCTGCGGAACCTCAATGGGGACCAGAATAAAACCGTTGTTCAGATACGCAGCTTCCTCGATCAGGCACAGCGAGCGTTACACAACGGCGACGTAGACGGTGCCCACACCCTCGCGACGAAGGCCAAGACACTCCTCGACGAGCTCACCGGAGCCGGTTAAGGCAGCGGCTACCGCTCTCCCCACTTCAGCTTCTGCCGCAGCACATCGAAGAACCCATCGGTCCTGAGCCGCACTAGTTGCACAGTGTGATCCGAGCGGCGGCACTGGAGGCTATCGCCCACCTGCACCTCGATGGCTTCCTGCCCATCGACCGTGAGATAGGTCTGGTCCGGCACGCCGACGACGCTCAGCGTGATCTCTGCATCGCCGTGCACCACCATCGGCCGGATCGTCAGTAGGTGCGGACAGATTGGCGTCACGATCATCGCGTCCACATCCGGCGACATGATCGGTCCGTTCGCGGCCAGATTGTAGGCGGTCGATCCGGTGGGCGTGGAAACGATCACGCCATCCGCGCGAAACGACATCGCCAGTTGCTTGCCCAGCAGCACGCGGAAGTCACCCATGCGCGCAATCGCGCCCTTCGACACCACAATATCGTTCAGTGCCTCATAGCATCGGAAGAGCTGGCCGTCGCGCATGACATCCACGTGCAGCATGGCGCGTTTTTCAATGTGACATCGGCCGCAGGTCCAGCCTTCGAGATTCGAGAACAGCTCCGTCAGTCGCACTTCGGTCAGGAAACCCAGCGAGCCCAGGTTCACGCTTAGGATCGGCACTTTCGGTTTCGCAAAGACACGCGCGGCCGCCAGCAGTGTGCCGTCGCCGCCCAGCACAATCGCCAGCTCGGGATGATGCTCCGGCATCTCGTGTCGCGGCACAATGCTCGCGCTCTGCACATAAGTGCCGCTCACCGGGTCGAGAATCGGCTCAATACCGCGCGCGCGTATCCACAGCACCAGCTCGTTCAGGATAGGAGCCAGGTCCGGCTTCTGCGGCTTCGAGATCACAGCAATGGTGCGCATCGGTCTTTCAGTGTAATGGAAGCGCCACCGCAATTCGTGAAGCGAGTCAGGAAGTCAGCAAGTCAGCCAGGCAAGACGTCACGACACCGGCCAGGTGGAGGGATCTGCTCTTCGCGCTGGTCGCATGGCAAACACACAGGGTTGGAACCCACTAAAGCGCCGTTGCCTTGGCCACTACACCCACCGTGCATGCAGCAGAAACTCCCGGTTCCCCTCAGCACCCAGCACGGGCGAAGCGATCGTCTCGATCTCCGTGCCGCCCAACTCCGCCACCGACGCCCGCACACGGTCCACGGCCAGCGCATGCGCCGCAGGATCGCGCACGATCCCGCCCTTGCCCACGTGCTCGCGTCCCGCCTCAAACTGCGGCTTCACCAGCACAACCGCCTCGCTCAAAGTCGGCCGCATCGCAGCCATCACAGCCGGCAGCACCAGGGTGGCCGAGATGAATGAGACATCCATGGCCATAAAAGTAATGGCCATGGTGACCTGTTTCAGCTCCAGCTTCCGCGCGTTCGTCCGCTCCAGCAATGTCACACGGGAATCAACGCGCAACTTGTGCGCGATCTGCCCATAGCCGGTGTCGATTGCCAGCACGGCCGCCGCGCCGTGCTGCAGCATGCAATCCGTGAACCCGCCGGTCGAAGCGCCGACATCCGCGCAGATGCGCCCGGCTAGATCAATCTTCCAGTGCTCCAGCGCCGCCTCCAGCTTCAGGCCGCCGCGGCTCACATAACGGAGATCCTCGCCCAGCAGGCGCACCGCGGCGTCGTCTGGCACACCTGCTCCTGGCTTCTCCACCTTCTGCTCATTCACCAACACGCGCCCGGCCAGGATGATCGCCTGCGCCCGCTCGCGCGTCGCCACCAGGCCGTGCTCCACCAGAAATTTGTCGAGCCGCAGTTTCATCTCGCGCCTATCTCATCTAACGTAAAGGCCCCGCTGAGTGACAGCCCGGCAATTGGTTGCGTATCATGACCACGCATTCCGCAAATGTTTGAATCCCCTTCCAATCCGAAGCCCTCAGATAACCGTACATTGAATAGCAAAATGGCAATCGGAAGCGTCGACGATACCGCACTGCTGACGCGCATGGGGCAACGCGACGAGAACGCGATGGAAGATCTTTTTCGGCGCTATAGCGGGGCTGTCTACTCGGTGGCGCTCAGAGTGCTGCATGACAGCGGCCAGGCAGAAGACGTGCTGCAGGAGGTGTTTCTGCAACTCTGGCGCGATCCCAAGGCCTTCGTCCAGCAGCGGGGCTCGCTCGGCGGATGGCTGGTGGTCATTGCGCGAAACCGGGCCATCGATCTGATCCGCCGCCGCAAGCCGACCGATTCGGTCGAAGACGTGGTGCTCGCCTCCTCTGTCAATGTAGCCGAAGAGGCCGAACGCAACACCACCATGCAGAAGGTGCGGCAGGTCATCGCAGGATTGCCGCAGGAGCAGCAAAAAGCGCTGGAGCTTGCATACTTTGAAGGACTCAGCCACACCGAGATCGCCAGCCGCACCGGTGATCCGCTCGGCACCGTCAAGACGAGGATCCGGCAGGCATTGATCAGCTTACGAAAGGCATTCCCGGCATGAGCGACCAACGCCAAATTCCGTCCGAGGACCTCGCGCTCTACGCGATGCAGGCCCTTCCCGCGGAAGAGATGGCCGCGGTAGCCGCCGCCCTGCGAGAGAATCCGCAGGCGCAGCAGGAACTCGCCCAGATTCAGGGTGACCTCGCGCTGCTCGCGCTCTCTGCCGAACAACAACCAACTCCCGCGGGCGCTTTCGAGCGTCTGCAGGCGCGCATGCGCGAAGGGGCTTCAAATCCAGAGCCAATGACAACTACTACATACGACGTCTCATCCGCACCCACACGCCGCAGCAAGTGGGCAACCTTCACGCCATGGGCCATTGCCGCCGCGCTTGCCATTGCCTGCAGCATTCTGGGCTACCGCGTCAGCTCGCTCAATGACGCGCTTGATGGGGAATCCCGCCTGGTCTCCAACCTGGCCGCGAAGGCATCGCGCGCTCAGCAGGTGCTCGAAGTCCTGAATGCGCCGGATGCACAGCGCGTCACGCTAACCGCCAGCAAGACGCCACCGGCGCCCACTGCCCACACCGTCTATCTGGCTGACCGCGGCGCGCTGGTCATGGAAGCCAGCCATCTCCAGCCGGCGCCAGCTGGCAAAGCCTATGAGCTCTGGGTCATTCCAGCCAGCGGCGCGGCGCCCATCCCCGCCGGAACTTTCTGGCCGAACGCGGAGGGCTACGCCTCAATCGTGTTGCCGAAAATCCCAGCAGGCGTGCCTGCTAAGGCCTTTGGGATCACCATCGAGAACTCCGGCGGCTCATCGACGCCCACGTCGCCGATCATCCTTTCCGGCGAGCAGGGTGAGTAAGCCGACCAATGCGGATGCCCTACCTACGGAGACGCAGGTAGGTGAATCCTGACCGACAAAAGGAAAGCGCTCCGCAGGCAGGGAGCGCTAAGTTTTTCAGGAGACGTTCGCAAATCAGACTACGGTTCCGTACGCCCGGAGTCTTCAGCCTGGGGAAGGGTTTTGCTCTCCATCCCTGGATGGACCTCTGCGTCCGAGTCTGGCCGCTGTCATAAAAAAGGCGCTCCCGATAAAGGAGCGCCGATGCGTTTCCAGGAGACGTCAACTTACAGAGGCATCATGCCCCATCTCCCGGAAATTTACAAGAACGATTTTGTAGGCGCTTGCAATCCAAGGACGTGCGCCTGATTCCCTGCAATATCGTTCTTTTGAACAAACGATTGCATGCAGCGATTTCGTACCAGAGCATGAGGTTCCCAATTCGGTACGTACCTTGCCGGCGCCATTCTCCGCTCGCCCTAGACCGGTTCCATGACCGTGTCGCCTTCGCCCGGCGCCAGGAAACGGTTCGCATCCAGCCCATGCTGCCGCGTGTACAGGTCGTAGTACCGGCCGCCCAAGGCGTAGAGCGTCTCGTGCGTGCCGTGCTCCACGATCTGCCCGGCTTCCACCACCAGGATCTGGTCCGCGCGCCGTATGGTCGAAAGACGGTGCGCGATCACGAAGGTCGTCCGTCCCTGCATCAGGAACCCGAGCCCATGCTGGATCATCGCCTCGCTCTCTGAATCGAGAGACGAGGTCGCCTCGTCGAGGATCAGGATGCGCGGCTCAGCCAAAATCGCGCGCGCGATCGACAGCCGTTGCCGCTGGCCGCCGGAGAGCTTTACACCGCGCTCGCCCACGATCGTGTTGTAGCCGTCCGGAAAGCGCTCGGCAAACTCATCCACGCGCGCAACTGCGCAGGCATGCAGGAACTGCTCTTCTGTCGCATCGGGCCGCGAGAACATCACATTCTCCCGGATCGTCCCGTCGAACAGGAACGACTCCTGCAGCACCACGCCGAGCTGGCTGCGATAGCTGTCGAGCCTCACGGTCGAGAGATCGACGCCATCCACCAGGATCGTGCCCGCGTCCGGCCTGTGGAAGGCGCAGATCAGGCTGATGATCGTCGACTTCCCCGAGCCCGAGGACCCGACCAGCGCCGTCACCGTGCCCGGCTCGGCATGGAACGAGATGCCGTGCAGCACCGGTTTGTCCGGCTCGTACGCGAAGCGGACTTCGTTAAACCGCAGGTCGCCAACCACCGAGGGGAGGTCGATGATTCGGCCCGGCTCGTCATACTCCTGCCGCTCGCTCAAAATTTCGCCGGTGCGGTCCAGCCCCGCGATCGCCTCGGTAAGCTGCGTGCCCACGTTCACTACCTGAAAAATCGGAGCGATCATGAACCCGAGAAAGGCCGCATATTGCACGTAGCCGCCCGGAGTCATGTGGCCTTGGAGTGTCTGCCGAGCCGCCATGAACATCACCATCGTCCCCATCAGGCCAACCACCAGCGACGACGCCATGGAAAGCACTGACGTCATCGTGAGCGACTTCATGACATTGTCCAGGATGCGATAGACGCCCGTTGCGAATACCGAGGCCTCACGGGTTTCCGCGTGATACCCCTTCACCACGCGCACCCCACCCAGCGACTCCGTGAGTCTCCCGGTGACCTCGGCATTGATTTTGCCGCGCTCGCGAAAGATCGGCCTCATGACGCGCAGCGCCTTCTGCAGCACACCGGCAAACAGCGCGATGACGCAGAAGACAATGAGCGTGATGCTGGTGCTGATCCTGAGCAACAGTACAAACGTGATGATGGCTGTGATGATGCCGCCGACGAAATCCACCAACCCGGTGCCGATCAGGTTGCGCACGCCCTCGACATCGGACATGATCCGCGACACCAGGTTGCCGGTGCGATTGGCGTCGTAAAAGCTGACGGACAGCCGTCCGATATGTGCCTGCACCATCCTGCGCATGTCGGCAATCATGCGTTGCGCCGCCTTCGAGAGCAGTTGCGTGAGCGCGAACGATGTAGCTGCCTGGATCAACGTAGCGCCCAGCACGAGGACGATCAGCGGCAGCAGCCTGGTTGCCTGTTTCCTGTACAGCACGTTGTCGACAAAGAACTTGGTCGAAGCGGGCAGCGCCAGGCCGCAGATGCGATTGATGATCATCAGCACGAAACCCGAGCGCCAGCAGCCAGCGCCGCGGGCGGATGAGCTGCCATACCTGTGGCCAGGCCTCGGTCAGCTTCGGCTTCGCGGGCGAGCTGGTATCTCCGGCGCGGTTCGCGTTCCGCGTGGACGTGGTGCGCTCCGCCTTACCGGAAATGCCGCCGCCGTGCCGCATGCTCTGCATAGCAGCGCCTATGCCCGCGCACGTCGCGCTGCAATGAAGGAGCGCACGCACAGCAGCACGAAAATCAGGCAGAGAATGCTGGTCGCCGACTGCACCTCAGCCGCCATTTTGTGGCCCACCGCAATGCCCGCGACTGCGTCCTGGTGATGCCCGCTGGCATAGCCGCCCATTGCGACCAAGCCCGGAATCGTCCCCAAAAAGCCCAGCAGCCCCAGCGTAACGGCAATATGCATCGACAGCATGCGCCGCTTCTGGTCCTCCGTGTTGGCGATCCACCCGAGCACGATCAGCAGCACGCCGATCACGACCGGGATGAATGCGTGCCAGAAATGTGTCTCCACGTAGCCGTACACACCGACCAGCGCAATCAGAACGCCAAAGATCATCGCGAGTTTCGCCATATAGACCTTCAGGATAGATGAACCGGGGGCAGCTAAGGATGCGATTCCGCAGCGCGCACCGCATCCATAATTTCCCGGACAGTCTCGTCCGGCGGCCGGTCGCCGGCAACGCGGATCGCGTCGCGGGGAGTTTCGAGAGTCGCGATCTGGCTGTCCAGCAGCGCCGGGCTCATGTAGTGGTCCTTGCGTGCAGCCAGCCGTTGCTCCAACACCTCCCGCGACACTTCGAGCAGCACGAAATGCAGCTCCGTGCCAGGAATTCCTGCGGAGAGCTCATCCCGGTACGACTGCTTCAGTGCCGAGCACGCCATGACACCGCTCTTGCCGCTGCGATACCAGCCCAGCAGCACCTCATGCAGGCTGGCAAGCCACGGCGCGCGGTCCTCATCTGTCAGCGGAATGCCAGCGTGCATCTTCGCCTTGTTCGCATCCGAATGGTAGTCGTCACCCTCGGCGTACTCCCAGTGCTCGGCAGCGGCCAGCCTGGTGCCGATCGTCGTTTTGCCGCTCGCCGTCACTCCCATCAGGACGAGAATCACGCCTTCGCACCCCCGGCTACCTTCTTGAGTTCATTCAAAACATCCTCCGGCTTCCAGTCGTTCGTGGGATACCACTGCGCAATCGTTCCATCCGGCGCAATGACCACGGTCGAAAGCGAATGCGTGATGGTGTGATTCTCCCCCGGCGTCGCGCCTACATCGAAGAACTGGAGTAGCTTCGGCAAATCCGTTTTTGAAGGTGCGGCAAAGTCCCAGTGCCCGAACTTCTCCTTCGTGTAGTTGCCGGTGTACGCCTCGCCATAGCTGCGCAGCACGGTGGGCGAATCGTACGCCGGATCAAAGCTGATGCTCAGCAGGTGCGTCTTCTTATAGATCGCAGGATCGGCCTGCAGGCTCTTGTCGATCGCAGCGAAGTTGCGGCTCATGCGCGGGCAGTAGTCGGAGAGCGGACAACGCGTGTAGATGAAGGTGACGAGCAGGGCCTTCCCGCGGAATTGACGGAAGCCAATTTCGTCGCCCGCTCTGATTGACCAGGTGAAAGTCCGGCACCGCATCGCCAGTCGCGGGAACATGATACTGCGCCTGTGGCTTGTAGTCCGGCTGCGCCTGCGCCGTGATCACGATCTGATCGAGCACCGTTTTGTCCTCGCCCACCAGCAGAACGCCCGTCATATGGTCGCCCGGATGCAGGTCCTGCAGCACATTCGCGTCCTTCACCTTGTAAGGCATGGTCATGGCGTCCATGAATCCGGGAATGGTCTCGGAATCGACCGTAACTTCGCCATGCGCGGGATCAGTCCCGACGATAATTCCTTTCACCGCATACTGCTTCACCGGACCGCTCGGCACAGCGGCCTGCGGCTGGCTATTGCTATGGCAGCCTGCCATCGGCAGCACCAGGGCCACGCCGCACAGGAGGCTCCGCACAACTTGTCTCATCTGATCTCCTTCTTTGATTGTGCCACTTCGTTAAAAATGAAAGCGGTAGCGCGCCTCCACCGACAGCATTCGCGGATCGCCCACATGGCTGCCGCCAAAGGTATTGCTCAGGTCCACCTGGTAGCGTTTGTTCGTGATGTTGGTGCCGATGGCGCGGATCGTCCATCGTTCCCCGATCTCCTTGTTCAGCGCAAGATCAAAGGTGCGGTAGCTCGGCAGATGTGCCGGGCCATCGCCGTTCAGGAATCCCGAGCCATACACGAAGTCAAAAGCCGCCGTGGTTCGCCATGGCAACGCCCCATCGAAACCGGCGGTCAGCGAGTTGCGCTGATCGTGATCCAGATAGAAGCCCTCTTCCGGCGGCGAGAAGTCGGTGAGGCCACCGGTCACGGCTCCAAAGCCCGCGGCCTGCTGATTGGAATAGATAAGGTGCGCATGCGTGTGACGGAACAGCTCGGGCGAATGGACGTTCGCCTCCCAGCCGCGAATGCGCGCTCGATCGATGGTCAGCGGGAAGAACAGGTTGGAGTTGCCGATCGCATCATGATCGAAGAAGTTTTTCGCTCTGGTCTGAAAATTATCGAACGATGCGGTCCATCCGCGGAACGGGATCACGAGACCCACATCGTACTGTTCGTCCCGCTCACCGTACAGCGGCAGAAAGCTGAGATCCTGCGTCTGCGCAAACTCCAGCACCGGACCGGTCACCGTATCAAGCGGCGGCGCCTGGTAGTACCGCGAGTAGGAGCCGCGGAGCACCCAGCCGAGGCGCGGCACCGTGATGGCTGTGCCAACGCGCGGGTCCCACGCATGTTCGCTGAAACTGCCGTCGAAGTAGGTGAAGCGCAAGCCGCCGTTCAGCACCCACCACGGCGTCACCTTCCACTGCTCATCGATAAAAGCAGCATCCACCTGGCCGTGCGGCGTAATCGTCTGCCGGAACGGCGTCACGGTCGGATCAGTGGATGTAACGGCAAAGTATCTATTGTCCTGCTGGCCGAAGGCATACACGCCGGCGCGGAAGTTGCTCGGTCCCTTTACTTGCGAGAACACGGCCTGGCCGCCTTCGTAGTACGAAATGCGATCGTCCGTGGTACTCAGCGGATCCGTCGCGCCACCCACATACGCCGCGCGATTCGAGTGGAAGAATGGCGATACCGTCAGCAGAGTGCCCGTTCCGAAGGAATGCGTCCATGACGTGATCAGAAATCCATCCTGCTCGCGATCCCGATCGCGAATGCCGGCGGCCTGCTGATCGGGATCGTTCGGCACCTGGTAGAAGTCTCCGCGAAAGCCTCCGTCTATGCGGAACTGATCCTGTGGCGTTTTGTTGAAGATCAGCGATGTGAAGCCTCCCCCGCCGCTGCCCATGTTATGCAGGTTTTTGAATATCGGCGGCGCGAGCGCGTAATCCGTACGGTTGCCGTTGCCGCTCGCATACCAGGCAAACCGCTCGGAGTGATTGCCGAAGCTGATCTGATCGTTTGTGGTGTTGTATGTGCCGTAGCTGGCAACCAGCTCTCCCTGCCGATCGCGCTCGAAGCCGGTGCGAGTTGCCACATTGAAGACGCCGTAGGTGCGATCTCCGTAATCCGCGCTGTAGCCGCTGGTGCTCGCCTCCAGATAGTCCATGTCCTTCGGATCGAACTGCGGGCCGACATTGGTCGCAATATTCGTATTGGGCAGCGGCACGCCATCGATGGCCCATGTGACCTGGTGACCGCCGCGGACGTGAAGCTGATCGTGGACCATATAGGAACCCGGCACGAACTGCGTGATGACGCGGAGGCTGTTGCTCTGGTCCATGCCGGCATAGCTTTCAATCTGCTGCCGCGCAATCGTCGTCTCTGTTGCCGGCGTCGCGGTCTGCAGCGGAGCCGCTTCATCGGTGACGCGCACGGTTTCATGTGGTCCAGCCGGCGCAAGTTCAAAGTGCAACACTGGAGCGCTCCCGCTATGCACCAGCAGTTGCTGCTGCCCGGCGGCGAATCCAGGCGCCGTTACGGTCAGCCGGTATTCGCCTATCGGCAGCGAGTTGACCTCGAAGGCGCCTGCCGCGTCGCTCTCAAGCTGCGTACGGTACTGCGATGTCACCGCCGCGATCTCAATGTGGGCACCGGCGATGGGCCGATGCGCTGGATCGTGCACGATACCGCGCACCGTCGCCAGCACAGTCGCGCCGGCACTCTGTACGACACACAACACGACGCACAAAGGCGTCGCCGCGAGCACAACTCGCCCTGCTCTTCCCTCGAACACAGCCTCTCTCCTTCAAGCATTCCGTTGCTGAACTGCGCGGGATAGCCACTCGCAATGCGAGCAGAGATCAGTACCGCGCAGAAGGAATGTCAGACGATGGAAGGAGGCGCGCGCGATGCCGGAAGACCCGCGAGAAATGCCGATAGCTCAGCGTGCTCTGCAGAAGGCGTCTTCAATGCCCGCAGAGCACAGGTAAGTCCCGGCTGCATTGCGGGTAGATACGGTACAAGCAGAATGGCTGCGTGCGAAAGGTTGGCAAACGGGCAGCCCGCTCCGTGCCAGGCAGGAGCGTTGCCGGATTGCCCCGCGCACCATGCAGTGATGTGCGCCGTGCACGCGGCAGCAGGCGGGCAGCAGCAATTGCGGCTGCGCCAGCTCAAGCGCCGTGGCGCCTGGAACCAGCAGCAACATCCAGTACATCAGCAGGTTGGCGATAAGCCGCTGCACCTCTGAAGTCTAGTTCATTTCTGATTTCCGCGAACGATCTCTCTGCGAAGCCTTGTTTTCAACAACAACGCCGCCCATTTCCGCCGGCAGCCGACGAAATACTGGCAGGCCGCACCACCGTTACACTTGTATCGAGGCGTGATGGGACACCGCGGAACGGGACTGCCGGTCAGTATGCGCGAGCTGTTGGTGCGGGGCGGCATCCTCCTGACCGGGAACGCGCGTGCCGCACGCGCACTACACCGCCTCTACGCGGAGGCCATGCAGGCGGAAGGTGCAGTTGCGTGGCCGGCTCCGCAGATCCTCGATCTCCATTCCTGGCTGGCAGAACAGTGGAAATCGCTGCTCCTGACCGGGACGGAGGATCGCCTGCTGCTGAACGATCTTCAGGAGCGCGCGCACTGGGAGCGCCTCATCGCGCCCGTCATCACGAAGTTTTCGCTTGTCGAGCCTGCACGCATGGCGCAGCTCGCCCACGATGCCTATGGGCTGCTGGCGAACTACCGCAGCCTGGGCCGGCTGAGCGATTCAATGTGGATGGCCGATGCATCCGCCGAGCCTGAAATCTTCCGTCGATGGGCACGGACATTTCAGCAGGATTGCACGCGGCAGCGCTGGATACCGCGCTGCGAGCTGATCGATGCTGTGACGCATGCGTTGCAGTGGGGCACGCTTGCGCCGCCGAAGGAGATCGGATGGATCGGCTTCGATCGCGAAACACCGGCAGAGCAAGCCTTGCGCGCAGCACTGGAATCTCGCGGCGCAGCACAACGCGAGCTGACCTGGGAGATCGTTCAGCACTCGCCGCCGGTTCTGTACACTGCGCAAAGCGAGCGCGATGAAACCACTGCATGCGCGGAGTGGGTACGAGCGCGGCTGGCGGCGTATCCCGAATCGCGCATCGGCATCCTGATGCCGGACCTGGCGAGCCGCCGGCCGCAGCTTGAGCGCGAACTCTATCGCATCCTGAGCCCAGAGCGATTTGCGATGAGCGCAGGCCCGGCGCCAAGTCTCCCGTTCGAATTTTCTCTCGGCCAGCCGCTCGCGCAGGTACCGCTGGTGCATGCAGCCCTGCTGCTATTACGCTGGTTGCGCGCGCCGCTTATGCAGCAGGAGATCTCCTGGCTGCTGCTCTCCAGCACGCTCGGCGCGGCACAGGGCGAAGGCGCGCGCGATGCGTTGGCGCAACTCGATGCAAAATTACGCACGCTGCGCTGCGCTCCGCCCGAGCTCGCGCTGGAATCGTTTCTGCGCCAGCCGCAGGGCGGCGCTCCGGCGATTGTCGCGCTGCATCGCGACCTGACAGCAATGCTGCAGCAGCATCGCCGTGGCCCGCGACAGGCCGCCGCAGGTGAATGGCTGCGCCGCATCTCGCGGCTGCTGCAGGCAGCACGCTGGGGCACGCGGTCGAATGCATCCAGTCTCCTGTTCCAGGCGCGCGAAGCGTGGGACCGAATGCTCGAACAGGTAGCGTCGCTCGATTTCTTCGCGAAAGAACCTCTCACCTACGAGAAGATGTTGCAAATTCTCGAGCGCACGGCGCAGGAAACGATCTTCTCGCCCGAGTCGGAAGATGCGCCCGTGCAGGTGATGGGTGCCTACGCCGCCTCCGGCCAGTCGTTTGATGCCATCTGGTTCCTTGGTGCCACTGATACAGCGTGGCCGGCTGCCGGCCGGCCAAATCCGCTGCTGCCCGTCGCGCTCCAGCGCGAGCTTGGCATGCCGCACGCATCCCCGGCCGAGAACGCTGCCCTGTCCCATCGGATGATGGCGCGCATCGCCGGGAGCTCGGGCGAAGTCGTCTATTCGTACGCGCAGATGTCCGACGAATCCGTGCAACGCCCTTCGCCGCTGGTAAGCGGTTTCGCTGCGGCATCCCTGGAAGTCGCAGTTCCAGCTCCGCGCAGCATCTCGCTCGAGACTGTTCCGGATGACACATGGGTACCCTTGCTGAACGCCGGTGTTTCATCCGGCGGCCAGATGCCTTTGAAGCGGCAAGCCGAGTGCCCGTTTCAGGCATTTGTCTTCCATCGGCTCGGCGTGCGCGACCTGCCTGTGGCCGGCCGCGGACTGTCGCCTGCGGATCGCGGCAACCTGTTCCACAAGGCGATGCAGGGCATCTGGTCAGAGGACATCGGCGGCTACACACATCTCACCAGCCATGAAGATCTCCTAAAGGCAACCTCCGCGGGCACACTTCGGCCGCTGGTTGCCGGACACACAGCAGCCGCCATCCGCTGGCTTGGCGCCGAGTGCGGAGACCCGTGGCAACGTGCCTACCTAAAAGCCGAAGAGGACCGCACAATCGAGCTGGTAATGGACTGGCTCGCCATCGAGGCAAACCGCCAGCCCTTCCACGTCGCAGAGGTAGAGGAGCGGAGCAACATTCTTGTCGGAGAGCTTGCGCTGACCGTCCGCGCGGATCGCATCGACGATGTTCCGGGCGGCAAGCTGTTGATCGACTACAAGACCGGCGAGGTCTCCACCGCAAGCTGGGACGGCCCTCGTCCCGAGCAGCCGCAACTGCCGCTCTATGCGGCCTTCGGCCATGCGAAGAATCTTGTGGGCGCAATTTTCGCCCAGGTGCGCCGCCCGAAGCTCGCGTTCAAGGGACGAGTCAACGATCCGCGGACGAACATATCCGATAAGCTCGCGCCCAAGGACGCGCAACTGATCGAGGCTTACGATCCCGAGCTGGTCGAACAATGGCGCGGTACTCTTGTGAATCTGTCGGAGAGCTTCGTGCGTGGCGAGGCGCAGGTCGATCCGCACGTTTATCCGAAAAGCTGCCAGTACTGTCCTCTGGACGGCGTCTGTCGTGTGGTGGAGCTGCGCGGTACGCCTGTACCGCCTGACATGTCGGATGATGAGGATGCGGAATGAGCGTGACGCGCACTCAGCCTCTTGTCTCGGACGCGGCAGAACGCGCGCGTGCACTCGATCCCCGCGAGTCTTTCCTGGTGCAGGCGCCCGCAGGCTCCGGCAAAACTGAACTGCTTGTCCTTCGCTACCTCGCACTATTGCCGCACGTTGATGAGCCGGAACAGGTACTGGCCATCACCTTCACGCGCAAGGCCACTGCGGAGATGCGCGTTCGGGTGCTGCAGGCCCTCGGATCGGCGCAGCAAGCCGAAGAGCCGGCCGCAAGCGAGCACGAACAGGAAGTGCGGAGGCTCGCCCAGGCGGCATTGGCTCATGCTGAAGCGCGTGGCTGGCAGCTCACGGAACAACCACAGCGGCTAAATATTCAGACCATCGATTCGCTCGCGCTCTCCATTGCCGGTCAGCTGCCTCTGCTCTCTCGTCTCGGCGGTCAGCTCACGCCCATTGACAACGCAGGGCCGCTTTATGCAATCGCCGCTGAGCGGACGCTCGCACATCTTGGAAGCGAATCGCAACCGGAGCTGGCCGGATCGCTGGCCGATCTTCTCAAGCTGCGCGACGCCAGTCTGACGGATTGCGAAGCGCTCATCGCGGGCATGCTGGCACGTCGCGATCAATGGCTGCTGTTGCTGCCCGGCATCGTCCTGCAGGATCGTCCATGGGAGGAGCTGAAGGCAAAGCTCGAAGAGCCCTTCCGCCGGGAGCATCAGCGATGCGTCCAAGCGCTCCACGAAGAGCTTGCACGCACGCCCGGCGTGCTGGAGGACCTGCTCGATCTCGCCCGCATTGCCTATGCAAACGGCCAGGAGCAGCTTTTGGACGTCTGCGAAGTCAGAAGCGCCGCCGACCTAACTGATGTCGCGCACTGGCAGTGCCTCTGCCATCTGCTGCTTACAAAAGACGAACGCTGGCGTTCTCGAATCGCCACCCCAGAAGGATTTCCGCCGCACACGCACCGCCAGGATGCAACACAGCTCAAGGCGATCATTCAAAGACTCTCGTCGAATGACGTGCTGCTGCGAGAGCTTCGCAACGTACGGAAGATCCCGCCGGCAACCTACAGCGAAGAAGAGTGGCGCACAGTGCGCAGCATCTTCATCGTTCTTCGCCATGCCATCGCGCAGCTCCGCGTCGTGTTCGTAGAGCAGGATGTGATCGACTTCGCCGAGGCCGGAATCGCCGCGCATGCGGCGCTCGATAACCCGAGCGTACTGATGCGGCTGGATGAACGTGTGCAGCACTTGCTGGTCGATGAGTTTCAGGACACATCACGTCCCCACTTCGGTCTGCTGCGCGCGCTGCTGGACGACTGGCAGGCCGGCGATGGCCGCACATGCTTTTTCGTCGGCGATCCCATGCAGTCCATCTATCTGTTTCGCGATGCAGAGTCGCGCTTGTTCAGCCAGGTGCGCGAGTATGGAATCGAGATGCCAGGGCCGCCTCTGCCCCTGACGCCCTTGCAGCTCTCCACGAATTTCCGCTCCGTTCCCGCGATTGTGAATCCGCTCAATGAGGTCTTCGAGCGCGTGCTCGCCGATGATCCCGAGGACGATGTGCAATATGCGGCGTCGGTTTCAAGCAAGGACGGCTCGCAGCACGCCGAGGATGCCATGCATCTGCACGTGCAGACGTGTGAGAAAGCCACACGATCCCTGGATGAGCTCGACGCTGCGGAAGCAGACGCGATGATCGCCGTCATTCGCTCTCACCTGCCGAATATCGAGCAGGCGCAACGCGAGGGCGGCAAGTACCGCGTCGCCGTACTGGCGCGTGCGCGCCCGCATCTCGCGGTCGTCATCGCGAAATTGCAACAGGAGCAGATTCCCTTTCGCGGCGTCAACATCGACCTGCTCCAGGACCGGCAGGAAATTCTCGATCTGCTCTCGCTCTTTCGCGCTCTGCTGCATCCTGCCGACCGCATTGCATGGCTCGCAGTCCTGCGGGCGCCGTGGTGCGGCCTGACGATTCCCGCATTGCACGCCATCTGCGGAGACCCCGATAGCACCGAACAGAAGCAGTCCATCCCTGCGCTGATTCGCGCATACCAGGACCGACTCGACACGGAGAGCCGCCGGCGAGCGCTTCACGCGCTTTCCATCCTGGAGCAGGCACAAACCGCGTATGCAACGGGCACCCTCGCCGGATCGCCCGCAGGACTGGCGCTCTGGCTGGCGCGGACTTGGCACGCGCTTGGCGCGCCGCAATTTCTGGATGCAGAGTCACTGTCCAATTGCGAAGCTTTCTTTGCCGCGCTGGCGCACATGTCGCCGAATTGCTTTGGCACATTGGATGAGAGCCTGAATCAGCGGCTCAAGGAGCTTTACGCGCAGCCGAACCCCCGTGTCTCAGAAGACTGCGGAGTGCAATTGATGACCGTTCACGCCGCCAAGGGGCTGGAGTTTGAAGTCGTCCTGGTTCCGCAGTTGCAGCGAATCAGCAAGCGCGACGATCCTCCTCTTTTTCACTGGCTCATCCAACGAAATCCAGGGGAGGCCGAAGAGGCGCTCCTGCTGGCGCCCATTGGCTACAAACACGGTGACAAATTACGGCTCTATGACTGGGTCGGAAAGAAATCGTTGCGCCGCTTCGAGCAGGAAGAAAAGCGTCTGCTGTACGTCGCGTGCTCGCGTGCGATCCGTGAGTTGCACCTGTTCGCGACCATTGACCTGAAGCAGAACGGCGAGCTGTCGCGTCCGAAGAAAAGTACTTTGCTGGCAGCTGGATGGCCTGGTCTTGAGCGCCGCATCGCGGTGGCCGCACAGCCGGTGCCCACTTCGGGCATCCTCATGATGCCCCGCACATCCGCGGCATCGCTGCTGGCCGGCAACGGCGTGGTGGAATCGTTGGCAGCAACGGCGGAACAGCGGCAGGTGCTTCATCGCCTGCCCGCTGCCTGGTTCGCAGATTCTGTTCAAGCAGCAACGCTGCCGTATGCTGCCGCGTCTCTTCCAACGTCCGAGGTGGACGATGCCGGGATCGCCAGCCGGCTCGCGCGTATACAGGGCATCGTGCTGCACGCCCTGCTGGAGCGCGCTGCGACGGGCGCGAGCGGTGATCATCCCGACTGGGAACATCTCACCGGCGCGCTGTTGCGACAGTACGGGCTAACGCGGACCGATACGGCGGCCGCGCGGTCAGCCATTCTCCAGGGAATGCGCAATATCCTCGCTCACGAGGAGGGCCGCTGGCTGCTAATGGCCGGTGACTCCACCCCGGGCACCAGATCGTTAGGCAGCAAATCATGGTCGGAGACTTCATGGAACATCGCGAAAGATGGCCGCGTGATCGGCCAGCGCCCGGATCGCGTCTTTCTTGCTGGGGAATCACCGGGCGCCCCGGGCACGGACTACCTGTGGATCATCGATTACAAAACGGCCACCCTTCCCGAAAGCGCCGACCGCGATGCATTCCTCGCCGCCAGCCGGGAGCAGTACCGCGGCCAGTTGGAGTCCTATAGCGAGCTCTTCCGCAAGCTGCGTGGTGTGGACGAGGCCGCGGACCGGCGACAGCATCGCCTCGCGATCTACCACCCCATGCTGCCGTGGCTCGACTGGTGGTCCGCATGAGTTGGGACAGCCTTGAATCGCCGCTTCGTCATCTCGACTGGAGCGGCAAAGCCGCCTAATGGAGAGATCTGCTTTCTCTCCTTTTTGAAATTTGTGATTCTTCGGTGGCTTTCTTACGTAGTCGCGTTTTGCGAATCGCTTTGATGATGCCGCACATCCGCCCCGCGCACCCAGAAAATGACATCCTCGGCGATATTCGTAGCGTGGTCGGCGACCCGCTCCAGATTGCGCGCGATCACCAGCGCGTTCAGCGCCTGTGCGGTGAGCGCAGGCTGATCTTTGATCAGGATGGACAGCGAGTAGTAAGCGGTCTCGTTGATCTTGTCCACCTGGTCATCCATCGCCAGCACCGTTTGCGCCATTTCCGCATCGCCTTCAATAAAGGACTGCAGCGACTTCCGCACCATGCCGGATGCTACCGACGCCATGTGCGGGATATCGACCGGCATCTCTGCCGCCGCAAACGCATTCAGGTCGCAGACACGCTCGGCGATGTTCACCGCCTGATCGCCCACGCGCTCCAGGTCAGCATTGATCTTGATCACCGCGAGAATAAACCGCAGATCGATAGCCATTGGCTGTTCCATCGCGAGCAGGTCCAGCGCCATTTGATCGATCTCGCGCTCCAGCTTGTTGATCGCCAGCTCGCCATGCATCACCAGATCGCAGATGGAGGTGTCGCGCGTGCGGTAAGCCTCGATGGCGCGCTGGATCGCCTGCTCGGCCATGCCGGCCATCACCAGCAGCTTTTCTTTCAGGTCATCGAGACTCTGATGGAACCGTATTCGCATTTAGCCGAACCGCCCGGTGATGTAATCCTCCGTGCGCTTGTCACGGGGATTCGTGAAGATCTTGTGCGTGGAATCGAACTCCACCAGTTTACCCATCAGGAAGAAGCCGGTGTTCTCCGCCACGCGCGCGGCCTGCTGCATATTATGGGTCACAATCACGATCGTGTACTGCGATTTCAGCTCGAAGATAAGGTCTTCGATCTTCGCGGTGGAAACCGGATCGAGCGCGGAGGCGGGCTCATCCATGAGCAGAACTTCCGGGTCCACCGCCAGCGCGCGCGCGATGCAGAGCCGCTGCTGCTGGCCGCCGGAGAGGCTCGCGCCCGACTTCTTCTTCAGGTCGTCCTTCACCTCATCCCACAGCGCCGCCTGACGCAGCGACCGCTCCACCACCTCATCGAGGATGCGGCGGCTGCGGAAGCCGTTGAGCTTCAGTCCGGAGGCGACATTGTCGTAGATCGACATAGTAGGAAACGGATTTGGCCGCTGGAAGACCATGCCCACGCGGCGGCGTATCTCGACCGGAGACGCTTCGGCGTAGATATCGACATCGTTGATCAGCACCTTCCCGGTCACCCGCGCAATCGGGTTGGTCTCGTGCATGCGGTTCAGGCAACGAACAAAGGTCGATTTCCCGCAGCCGGATGGGCCAATCAGCGCCGTCGCGTGATTCGCCGGAATATTCAATTGGATGTCCTGCAGCGTGTGATTGGTGCCATACCACGCATTCAGGTCACTGACTTCAATGCCGACGCCCAAGCTAACTTGCTCCCTTCAACGTGCCGCGGCTGACGACATAGCGTACCAGCGCTACTGAAGCGATGATGAGCACGATCAACACCAGCGCGCCGGCCCATGCCAGCCGGTGCCACTCGTCGTAGGGGGAAACGGCATAGACAAAGATCTGCAGCGGCAGCGCTGCGATCGGCTCGTTCAGGCTCGTGCTGCGGAAGGCGTTGCCGAAGGCGGTAAAGAGCAAGGGAGCTGTCTCCCCTGCCACGCGGGCAAAGGCCAGCATGCAGCCGGTAACAATTCCTGCCGATGCGGTGCGCAGCGTGATCGTCAGAACCGAACGCCACGCGGGAACTCCGAGCCCCAGCGCTGCTTCGCGAATCGCGTACGGCACCATGCGCAGCATCTCTTCCGTGGTGCGCGTCACCGTCGGCACCATCATCACGCCCAGCACCACGCCGCCGGCAAAGGCTGAGAAATGTTTCTGCGGCAGCACGATCAGCGCATAAATCGCAATGCCCATCACGATTGATGGCACGCCGTTCAGCACATCCGCTGTAAACCGCACAGCATTCCCCATGCGCGTGCTGCCGGCATATTCAGCCAGGTAGATACCAGCGCCAATGCCTATCGGAATGCCGATAGCGCTGGCCAGCGCAAGGATTACGCCGGAGCCGACGATGGCATTCTCCATGCCGCCGCCCTTCTCTCCGACGGGCACAGGAATTTTGGTGAAGAAATCCCAGTTAAGTGAAGACTAAGCCCTGCTTTAACAGGTAGAACAGGATAGCGCGCAATGGCAGCAATGACCATGATCGTCGCCAGCACGGCCAGCCCGCTCACCATGTTGCTTTTGATGCGACGGCTGAAGATATTCGTTCTGGAAGCGCGCAACGGCGGGCGCAACGGCAGAGTCGCCATCAGGACACCCGCGCCGGCGCGCCACGCGTGACGGCCCACACCAGCAGGCGGGCGCAGGCATTGACCACGATGGTGACCAGGAAGAGCGCCAGCCCGATCTCAATCAGCGCGCTCAGGTACATATCGCCAGTCGCCTCACTGAACTCATTCGCCAGCACGCTTGCCATGGTGTATCCCGGGGCCAGAAACGATTTGGCGATCTCCGGCCGGTTGCCAATCACCATGGTGACCGCCATGGTCTCACCCAGCGCGCGTCCCAACCCCAGGATGATTGCGCCAACGATGCCAATGCGCGCATTGCGCAGCACGCCGATGCGGATCATCTCCCAGCGCGTCGCGCCTAGCGCCAGCACGCCTTCGCGCTGCACCATCGGGACCGACGTCATCACCTCGCGCGTGAGCGACGAAATGATGGGCAGAATCATGATCGCCAGCATGACGCCCGCCGCCAGCATACTGTAACCCAAAGTTCGGTCCCCTGAAAAAGCCGGTCCACCCCAGAGTGGCCATCAACTAGGGATTCACATGGTCGCGCAACAGCGGGATCAGGACGAAAATGGCCCATAGCCCGTAGACCACGCTCGGGATCGCCGCCAGCAGCTCGGTCAGGAACGAGAGCGGTGCGCGCAACCACTTGGGGCACATCTCGGTAAGGAAGATCGCCACACCCAGCGCGAACGGTACTGAGATCAGCAGCGCCAGAAAGGACGACATAAGCGTCCCGTAAATAAACGGCCACGCTCCGAAGTTGCTGTTGACCGGGTCCCACGCGGAGCGGAAGAAAAAGCTCAGGCCGAACTTGGACAATGTGAGCTGCGAGCGCGAGACCAGCTCATAGGCGATCAGAAATACGATGCCGAAGATGCTGAGCGCACAGAGGACGACCAGAGCCTTGAAGGTGCCGTCCGCAATTGCAGAACTGCCACGGCGGCGCAGAAAGCTGCGCACCACGGAAGGCTCGGCAGATGGCTTTGCGTCAGACCAGGGAACGGATTCAGGCACGTGTATCTTTGCAGGCTGCGTCAAAGCAGGATCCTGTAGTTTCTCGGCCACTCGACGGAAGAGTATCGGCAGAGCGTGAATAGAAGATGAATGGAATACGACCAACGGAGGCGGTGAAAAGGCGAAAGGCGCCGCCACAGCAGCGCCTTGGAGCGCCTCTAATCTATCTCAACTGCGCAATCGTCGCCCGCACCTTCGCCTGCACGGAGGCCGGAAGCGGCGCATAGTTCAGGGCCGTCACCTCGGATTCGTGATCCAGCATCCAGTTCAGGAACTCCTTGATGATCTTGCCTTTAGCGCTATCCGGAGCAGGATTTGGGATCAGCAGCCAGGTAAAGCTCGATATCGGGTAAGCATCCCGGCCGGGGGCGTTGGTGATCGAGACTCGATAATCAGCCGGCATTTGTTTCATGCTTGCCGCAGCCGTCGTCACGGAATCGATCGTCGCCTTTGTGAAGACGCCGGCAGCATTTCTGACGAGACCCGTATCGATCTTATTTTGCAGCGCATAGATCAGCTCCACGTAGCCGAGCGCGCCGGGCGTCTGGCGCACCATGCCGGCCACGCCTTCATTGCCCTTCGCGCCAATGCCGCGCGGCCAGCTCGGCGAGGTGCCCGTCCCCGGTCCACTCTTCCAGTCGGCGCTGACCTTCGAGAGGTAATCGGTAAAAATGTAAGTCGTGCCGCTGCCATCGGACCGATGGACCACGAAGATCTCGGAATTCGGCAGTTTTATGCCGGGATTTTCTTTGGCGATGCGCGCATCGCTCCAGTTCGCGATCTTTCCGAGATAGATGTCGGCCAGCACATCGGGCGAAAACTTCAGATTTCCGCCCACTCCCGGCAGGTTATAGACCGGCACCACGGCGCCCAGTACGGTCGGGATGTGCTGAATCTTCACCTTTGACGCGGCCAGCTGCGCATCGGACATCGGCCCGTCGCTCGCGCCGAAATCCACTGTGCCCGCCGTCACTTGGCGAATGCCTGCACCCGAGCCGAGCGACTGGTAGTTGATCTGCACCCGCCATGGCTGGCGCTGTATTCGCTGAACCATTTGGAATAGATCGGATATGGAAAGGTCGCGCCCGCGCCATTCAGCTTCTGCTGCGCCCCCGCCACACTTGCCGACGCACACAGAACCAGCGCTGCGGCCGCCGCTAATATTGTTTTCACTCGAATTCCCCCTCGGAAATCACTGCCATCGCGATTCTTTCGGGGTTCTGTGAATGCCGCTTTACGTATCGATAAAAAACCGGAGAATGGCGGCGTTGCAGGATCGTTTCGGTCGTTTGCTCCGGCGATTGCTCTATCCCGCCACCGTGTCTGGCAACGCGTCCCTCGGCTTTGTCGTATCGGGGGGCGGCGCTGCAACCGGCAACGTGAAGATGAACCTCGATCCGCTGCCCAGTTCGCTCTCCACGCGAATATCGCCGCCATGGGCATTCACAATGTGGCGGGCGATCGACAATCCCAGCCCGGTGCCGCCGGAATCTCGCGAGCGCGCCTTATCGACTCGATAGAAGCGCTCGAAGATGCGGCGATGATGCTCAAACGGAATGCCGGCGCCGAAATCCTGCACATAGAAGTCCACCTGCTCTTCCCTGCGCCGCGCGCCCAGGCGGATTTTGCCTCCGCTGCGCCCGTATTTCGTCGCGTTCTCCACCAGGTTGCCAAAGACCTGCTGCAGCGCGTCCGGATCGGCCAGAACGGTGTCGGAAGCCGTCTCGGCGATCTCCATCGTCATCCCGCATCCTGCACCACGGGCATCAGCGAGTTTGCAGCATCTTCCACCAGCGTTGCGGCGCGCAACGGCCGCAGCGCCAGCTTGAAATCCGCGGATTCCACCTGTGCCAATGCCAGCAGGTCTTCCGTGAGCCGCGTCATGCGCGTTGCATTCTTCAGGATGATTCCAAGAAATTCGCGCGCCACCGGGTCGAGCCCGTGCATGTCGAGCATGGCTTCGACATAGCCGGAGATGGATGTCAGCGGCGTGCGCAGCTCGTGCGAGACGTTGGCCACAAAATCGCGGCGCGTCGTCTCCGCGCGCTCGATCTCTGTAACGTCGGACAGCACGCATACCGCTCCGCCGCCAGGCATAGGCGCTGCGTGAACCTCAAAGACACGGCCCGGCGAAACCGCCGTTGCTCGGGCACGCGCAACCGCCCGTTCGCGCAGCGCTGTCGTCACACACACCAGCACATCGGGGTCACGGATCGTCTGCACCAGGGCACGGCCTTCCCGGATCGGCTGTTGCGTGAGCCGCGCAATCGAAGCATTCGACCAACTCACCAGGCCCGCGCCCGTAACCGCGATGACGCCCTCCTGCATGCTATCCAGCAACGCGGTCAACTCGCGCCGGCTGCTCTCCAGCGAATGAAACGTGGACTCCAGACGGCTTGCCGTGACGTCCAGAGCGCGAGCCAGGACAGAGAGCTCGTCCAAATCGCCTTCCTCGATGCGTGCGGAAAGATCGCCGGCCGCAATGCGCTGGGCAAAGGCCACGATGCGCGCCATCCGGTAGGCGACGCGGTGCGCCATGAATGCAGCCAACATGGTGGCAAGAAGCAGTGAGACCAGCGACGCCAGCAGGATGTCTCGCCGCAACAGGTGCAGCTTACCGGTAATCTCGGCCAGCGGATAACCAAGCCGGACGATCAGGTCACCCTGGCGGACGGCTACAAACAGTGTGCCGTCTCGAACCTCACGGCGCATTGCTCCGTCTTTTTGCTTGAGGGCCGCCATACCGGGAAGCGCATCGAACGGATAGTGCGCAGCGGAATCGGAGCTCGCATAGAGCGAGCCATTGGAACGAAAGACCGCGACGCCGGACGGCGAGGCGGAAGAAGCCGCAGCGAGTAGCTTCGGAGCGCCTTCCGGCGATGTCGCATTCAGCTCCGAGGCGAGAAAGCGCGCTTCGCCGGCCAGCGACTGTTCCACCTGCTGATGCAGCGCCCGGTCCACGATCTTGCGGACAGCAAAGTCCAGCATCCCGGTGCAGATGGTGAGCACCAGGACGAACGAGAGCAGCAGCTTGGAGAAGACCCGTCCGGTCACACTCTGGCTCCAGCGGAGAACCGTGGCTGCCGGCACGCTCGGCTACGAAACAGCCTTGGGCACCTCGAAGCGATAGCCGGCGCCGCGTACCGTCTTCAGATAACGCGGATTCTCCGGGTCGCCTTCGATCTTCTCACGGATACGCCGCACATAGACATCGACCGAACGCGGAGTCACGAAACGCGCATCGCCCCAGACGGCATCCAGCAGATGATCGCGGCTGAAGACCCGGCCCGGATGCCGCGCCAGGTAATCGAGCAGGCGGAATTCCGTAGCTGTCGTCGTCGTCAGCTCGCCGCGCACCTTCAGCTGCATGGCGCTCGCATCGATGACGACATCTTCGAAGCTCACCACAGATGGCGCAGACGGCCGCTCAAACCGCCGCAGCACAGCCTTCACGCGCGCGACAAGCTCGCGCATCGCAAACGGCTTGGTGATGTAGTCGTCGGCGCCAAGCTCCAGCCCCAGGACCCGGTCGTTCTCTCCCGCGCGAGCCGTGACAAAGATGATCGGCACACTGCTCAGTCCAGGATGCGCTCTCAGCTTCCTGCAAACCTCAAGACCATCGCCGCCCGGCACCATGATATCCAGCAGAAAGAGCGCCGGCGCCTGGCGCTCGGCGTCTGGAATCAGGTTGGTCGGCGTCGAAAAGGTGCGAACGGAAAACCCGGCGCTCTCCAACTGATGCTGTACCAGCCGGGAGATATCGGGATCGTCTTCGAGAACGAAAATCGTCTGGCTCAAGAACCGTCCTTGCTTGTGACGCGCCGGCCGGTATGTGTACCGCCGGTCAGAGTGGTACCGCGCTCAGAGTACATGCATCGGGGCTACACAATAAGAAAGGACGGTGAATGGACAGAAGAAAGAACGGTGAATCGCGGTCTTTCCGGGGCACCAACTCTGGCACGGAAGTGTCAGATGAAGAACAAATAGCGAATGTTATACTCCGCAGACTACAGCGTTTTCACTGTAGATGTAGGCAAGAACGCCACTGTCCGCGTGGCTTTTCCGTCAGGAAAGCTGCCTTTCGCACTCTGGCCGTACCGATAACCGTGAAAACGCTCTAGATGATCGGTTCGCAGGTTGAACCACGACGAGGTCCCATGTGCCGCGGGTGCCGACTATTCTCTGTATCGACGACGAAGTGCTCGGCCTCGAGATCCGCAAAGTGGTTCTGGAGAGAGAAGGATATGTCGTCCATACCGCTACTGATGGGCCTACCGGCATTCGTGTCTTCCGGCAGCAACCCGTCGATGCCGTAGTGCTGGACTTCGCGATGCCCGGGATGGATGGTGGTGCGGTGGCAACAGCTCTCAGGGAGATCCGCCCCAGCTGTCCCGATCCTTCTGCTTTCGGCATATCTGACGCTGCCGGAAGAGGTGCAGCGTATGGTCACCCTGGTGGCCAACAAAGGCGATGGCGCAGTAGCGCTGTTACAGAACGTCAGGAAGATTCTGGACAGCAGCGGAGAACAGCGATGACCGGCTCCCCCGTCGGACTGCACGAATTCAACCGAATCGTTCGTATAACGCTGCTGGTGCCGGTTACGGTGCTGGCGATCCTGGCAGGCCTGCTGGTGTGGCAGGTGGAGCAGGCGCTCGATCAGCGCCAGCATTCGATTATCGATTCACAGGTGATTGACCAGGTGTTGAACCTGCAGCAGCATGTCACCGATCAGGAGACGGGACTGCGCGCCTACCAGATGACCGGGCTGCCCTCTGTGCTGCTCCCGTATAACAGCGCCCAGCCTCAGATCGACGCTACCCTGACGGGGCTTCGGCAGCATCCGGCCGCTACGGTGATTCCTGCCCGCAAATTGCAGAAACTGGAGCAGGACATACGAGCGTGGCAGGCCTGGGCCGGCGGTGTGCTGGCGCAGCCCGCCCCCGCGCCTGAGGCAGTCACCGCTGCTTTGACCCAACAGGGCAAAGTCATCATGGACGGTGTGCGTCAGGACTTTCAGGAGGTTCTGGGATCCGCAACTCACCAGCGTGATGGCTACGATACAAAACTCAACCGGCGGGTGAGCAGGTTCCTGCAATTCATTCTTGCGCTTGCACTTGCGGCTGGAATAACTATCGGGATCTTCGCCAGCAGCCGCCTCCAGCGAGTCTCCAATACCTATGAGCTCGCCCTGCAGGAGTTGCAGGAACAGAACGCGCGCGTAACCGCCAGCCAGCAGTTGCTCGCTACAACCCTTGAGTCCATTGGCGATGCGGTCATCTCTTTGACCAGGCAGGGCCGCATCCGCTTCATGAATGCCGTTGCGCAGAAGCTGACAGCATGGCAGCTCAACGATGCCGCAGATCGCCCTGTAGGCGAAGTGCTGCGGCTGGTCCATCCCCAGACCCATCAGCCCATGGGTGACATCCTGGAAGAGCTGGACCGCTCCGGCGCGATGGGCCTGCATCAGGAAGGCACTCTGATAGCCCGGGACGGGACCGAGTACGCGATCGACGCCAAGGTCTCAAACGTGGTGGACGACGAGGGACACTCCGACGGCTCGGTCGTCGTCTTCCGAGACGTTACAGAGCTCCGCAAGGCAGAGGTGACGCTGATCGCAAACGAGAAGCTCGCCGTCACCGGGCGGCTCGCCGCGAGCATCGCACATGAGATTCACAATCCGCTGGACTCGGTAGCGAACCTGCACTTCCTCATCTCGCAGGAGGCCGATCCGCAACGCCGCAGTGAATACCTGAAGCTGGCGCAGCAGGAGCTGGGGCGCACTCTGCAGATCAGCCGCGCCATGCTCAGCCTCTATCGCGAGTCGCCAATACCCGTGCAGGTGAACCTCGAAGAGCTGATCGGCAGCGTGCTGCTGCTGCTGGACCGCAAGATGCGCGACCAGAACATTCAGGTGGACCAGGGCTATACGCATCCGGTGCACGTCTATGGCTTTCCCGGAGAGCTTCGCCAGGTCTTCACCAACCTCATCGCCAATGCCGGCGAGGCGGCAGGGCCGAATGGGCACGTGCGCATCCAGGTGCGGCCTGCCAGCCCACAGGACGGCCGCGCCGGCACGATCATAGAGATCGCCGACAGCGGGCGCGGCATTGCCCCGCATGTGGAGAAAAAGCTCTTCCAACCCTTCATGACGACCAAGGGCGAGCGCGGTACAGGACTTGGCCTCTGGGTCAGCCTCGGCATCGTGCAGAAGCACGGCGGCACAGTCCGCATCTCGAACAGCACCGAGGGAGACCTGAGGGGAGCTGTCGTCCGGGTCTATCTGCCGGAACGCTCCTCGCAGGCGAAAGCGGAGGAGGATCACGACGCACCACTGATTGCGCCCCCGTTCGAGACCTCCGAAGAGTGGGCCGTCAGACCATTTTCGGTCTAAGTCTGGACCGAAACTCGTTTACAGCGAGGCCACCGGCAGCAGCATAAGGTCTTCCACCAGCCCCACTTCTTTCTGAACGAACGGCTCGGCATAGCGAACACCCGCAAGCTGGCCATAGTGCCGCGCCTCCGCAAATGTCCGCTCGCGAATCTCCTCTTCCGGCACGAACAGGCGGCTTCCCTGTTCCGCATTCGCATATTGCGAGCGATAGGCCATCAGCGCCCGGTAGCGCTCTTCGACAAACGGCGTGATATCGACGACGAAGCTGGGGCGCACGTCCGCGTACAGGCTGGCGTAGAGGATCTTATACGGACGATGCGGGGGGTGCCCTGTTTCCACGCGCGCCAGCCCGCTCAGAAAGCACGCCTCGTAGCCAAGCGTCGCGGTGGTGTAGTGGTCCGGATGCCTGCCTTCCCAGTAGGGCAGGATGACCACGCGGGGACGTAGTTCGCGGAGTACCCGGACGATCTTCAAGCGGTTCTCGTAGGTGTTCTCCACCCGTCCATCGGGCAGATCGAGCGCGCTCCGCCATTGCACGCCCAAAATCCGACCGGCGGCCTCAGCCTCTGCCGCCCGCTCTGCCGCAGAGCCGCGAGTTCCCGCCTCACCCCGCGTCAGATCCAGGATGCCAGTCTCAAGGCCCAGCGAGCGCATCTTCAGCAGCGTGCCGCCGCAGGTCTGCTCCACATCATCGCGATGTGCTGCGATGGCAAGAATGTCGATCCGGCTGGCTTCGACCCCGCTTTGCGTTTTTGCCATCCCGGCTTGCCTCAGGCGTGCTCAGTCAGGAACGCTCTAGTAGGTGGTGTTGTTTCCATCCGACGAGCCGTCCATGTACGCCACATCAGAAACGGTGCCGGTGACAGTAACCTGGCTGTTGTCCAGCTCGGTGAAGTCGGTTGTGCGGTAGATGTGCACCTGGCCGCCCTCACCCACATAGACCTTGTGCAGTCCTTCAACATCCGCGATGCCGGTCAGGTCGCCGATATAGCGGTCTACGGTGGCCGTATTGGTACCGACGTATCAAACCTGGTCAGGCAGCCGAACTGCACATTCTGGCCCAACTGGTTCTGCGTAAATCGCTCGCCGCTCTGGCAGCGCTGCGATCCGATCCACAGCGTGTTGTCGTCGGCAAAGATCATCTTGGTATGGGTGCCGTCGCTGATCGCGTACTGCCCGGTCACGGTATTGCCGGCCAGGTTCACCACGCTGAGATATCCGGCAAGCAGGCCATCGGGCTGCAATTGCTGGCCCGCGACATAAAGTGTCGATCCGTTCTGCACAGCGTTTGTAGCGCCTCCCGGCACCGCCAGCAACGAAGTCGCGGTCAGACCTGGCGCGGTCGCAGTCACGGGAAGACCCGCGGGACCGGCCGGGTTCCCATTCAGCACCGTGCTGGAGACCGGCATGGTCACAATGCCGGATTTCGTGCCGCCGCACTCCTGCCCGCAGTTCAACACATAGATGTTCTGCCCATCGGCGGAAAAAATCGCCTTCGTCGGATGATCGAAGAGCAGCGACGGATCGCCCACCTTGCCCACGCAATATCTGGGCAGGGTCTGCGGCTCGCAATCCTGAAAGCCGGCCGATGTCCACGCCGACTGGCGTTGCATATTGTGTCTGCTGTGCCGGCGTCAGCTTGATCAGGGTGAAGACGTCATTACTGTTCTGCACGAATCCGAGCACCAGCGTCGCGTTCGGATTCATGGATATGCGGTAGATACCGGGAACATCCAGCAGCAACTGGCTGCCGAGCGAGACGTCGTACACCATCATGGCGTGCGCGTTCTGGTCAGCCGCTACGAAGTAATCCTGCTTGCGGGACCCAAAGATACTGGTGGAGATGGTCCCGGCGGGGATGACGGTAGCGTTTTGTTTTTCCCCGGCGTAGTTGATCGACGCCAGGCTGCCGTCCCCGGACCCATAGACCAGCCCGGACTGCTCCTCCGGCATGTTCTGAATGGTCGCCGGATTAGCGCCGCTGTAGCCCCCGATCGAAAACTGTCCGTTCGGGTTGTTGAACGGGTGGCGGATGTCGTAAAAGGCATCCATGAACTGGAGGCTGCCGGCAGGATTGTCCACCGCCACCAGAACGCGCTGAGTAAGGCCGCTCGGCGGCAGCGTCCGGCCCGCGAAATAGAAGTTTTTTCCGCAACCGAGAACAACGAAGGAAACCGCAACAGCGACGAACGCAGCAACGGCCAGGGACAGGCGACTTCTTTTCTTCAAAACGCTTCGGACCTCAATCTTCAAAAGCTTTCGTCTGCGTGCGGGAAACTGAAGTATAGCAAAGGGTTTGGTGAGATTGCCTCACGTCATCTCGGGCGTTTTCGCTCCCGCTCGACGCCGGACAACCATGCTCGGCGTGGCTTTTCCGTTAACGAAAGCCACACCTCGCGATTCGTTCGCTGTGTGGATGGAACGGGAAAATGCTCTAGCATAGGAAGATGTCGCGCCTGTCGTCACTCTTTGCCAGCAGAACGGTCCTCTGTGACGGGGCCATGGGAACCTCGCTCTATGGGCGGGGCGTCTTCCTCAACAAGTGCTTCGACGAGCTGAACCTGACCCAGCCGGAGTTGGTCCGCTCCGTGCACGAAGAGTATCTGCAGGCTGGCGCCGAAATCATCGAAACCAACACCTTCGGGGCGAACCGGTTCCGTCTGCAGCGTTTCGGGTTGCAGGACCAGACCCGCGCCATCAACCAGGCAGGCGCGCGGCTGGCCCGGGAAGCCGTAGCCCAGCTTGCGGACAAGCAGGCAGGCACCGCGTATGTCGCCGGATCGGTCGGCCCGCTCGGCATCCATCTCGAACCCCTGGGCAAGACCGCCCTGGAAGAGGCACGCGGCGCCTTCGCGGAACAGATCGAAGCCCTCATCGCCGGTGGACCAGGCGTAGGCGTTGACCTGCTTGCAATCGAAACGATGATGGCCATCAACGAAACCGAACAGGCCATCTTCGCGGCCCGGCAGGTCGCTCCGGATGCTTCCGCTGATCGCCCTGGTGACGGTCGACGAAGACGCCAACTGCCTGGACGGCACGCCGGCCGAGGTCGCCGCGGCACGTCTCGCTGCGGCGGGCGCCGACGCCATCGGCGTCAATTGCTCCACCGGGCCGGCGACGGTGCTGACCGCGATCGAGCGTATGCGCGGCGCAAGCGATCTGCCCCTCGCCGCAATGCCCAATGCCGGCATGCCGCGCAACGTGGACGGCCGCAATATCTATCTCTGCTCGCCGGAGTACATGGCCAGCTTCGCGCGCAAATTCGTGCGCGCCGGCGTGCAGTTCGTCGGGGGCTGTTGCGGCACCACGCCCAACCACATCCGCGCAATGAAGTCCGCGATCCGTGCCATGGACGCCCAGCGAGCCACCGGTCCGCGAGAAGCACGCGCGCCCATCGTCACCGAGACTCCGCCTGCGCCGCTGGCCGATCGTTCGAAAATCGGCAGCCTGGTTGCGTCCGGCGAATTCATCACGCTGGTGGAGATCGTGCCGCCCCGCGGCATCGACTGCACGAAAGAGGTCGAAGGCGCGCGCATGCTGGCGGCCACCGGCATTCACGCCATCAACGTCCCGGATTCGCCGCGGGCCTCCGCTCGCATGAGCGCGCAGAGCCTCTGCCTCCAGATCCAGAAGCATACCGGCATCGAGACCGTCCTGCACTACACCTGCCGCGATCGCAATCTGCTCTCCATTCAATCGGATCTGCTCGGCGCTTCATCGCTCTGCCTGCGCAATATTCTCTGCCTCACCGGCGATCCGCCGAAGCTCGGCAACTATCCGGACGCAACCGCGGTCTTCGACGTCGATGCCATCGGCCTCGTGAATGTCGTGAATCGCCTCAACCATGGGCTCGACATCGGCGGCAATCCCATCGGCGCCTCCACCGGCTTCACGCTCGGCGTCGCCGCCAATCCCGGCGTGCCCGATATCGACAACGAAATCCGCCGCTTCGCTTACAAAGTGGAAGCCGGTGCCGAATACGCCATCACCCAGCCGGTCTTCGATATGCGGCTGCTGGAAATGTTCCTCCGCCGCATCGAGAGCTTCCGTATCCCGGTGATCGCCGGCATCTGGCCGCTGACAAGCCTGCGCAATGCCGAGTTCATGAAGAACGATCTTCGCGTCTCCATGCCGGACGAGATCATGGCCCGCATGGCTTGTGCCGAAACACCCGAGGCCGCACGCGCCGAAGGCATCCGCATCGCACAGGAGATGCTCGCAGCTGCGCGGCCGATGGTGCAAGGTGTGCAGGTAAGCGCACCGTTCGGACGCTATGCTCTCGCTGTCGAGATCGTCCGCCAGGTGCTGCCGCCGGTGCCCGAAGCTTCGGCCGTCTAACTGCCCTCTGGAAGCAGGTTAGAATTCCGCTACTCCTGCTTCCTGAGATTGCCGATGCGCATTGCGCCACTCCTGCTGGTCGCCACCGTCATGCTTGCTCGTCCTGTGTACATCCGCTCGGCACAGGGACAATCGACGCAAGCGGCCAATAACGACGCACCGACGTCTGACATCGCAGCGATACGCGATTTCTATCAGGCAGGCCTCGAACGCAACGGCATCATCGGCAGCACGCTGGTGCTCTTCGACAAAGACCGCGTTGTCCTCGACGAGCACTATGGCAGGCAAAGCCTGACACCGCCTGAGCCGGTGGATGATCAGACCACCTACCACTGGGCCTCCGTTACCAAAACGTTCACCGGCATCGCGATCATGCAGTTGCGCGATCGCGGACTCCTGTCGCTCGACGATCCCCTGGTGAAGTACATCCCGGAGCTCAACGCCGTCCACGATCCCTACGGTCCCGTCTCCGCCATCACCATCCGCGAAGCCATGTCGCATACCAACGGCTTTCGCGACGCCACATGGCCGTGGCGCACCGAGGACTGGCAGCCGTTTGAGCCGACGCAATGGTCTCAGCTCGTAGCGATGATGCCCTATACCAGCGTGGACTTCCCGCCTGGCACGCAATACCGGTACTCCAATCTTGCCGTCGTCTTCCTGGGTGAGATCATCGAGCGCCTGAGCGGCGACAGCTTCGAGGTCTACATGCTGAAGAACGTCTTCGGCCCCCTCGGAATGACACACAGCTACTACGATCGCAGCCCCGCGACCCTGCTTCCCTATCGCTCCCATAGCTGGGACCTGAAGGATGGCAAGCTCATCGAGGACGAGTTCAACTTCAACACCGGCATCACCCGCTCCAACGGCGGGTTGAATGCGCCGCTGCCGGATATGGTCCGCTACCTGCGTTTTCTCCTGGACGATCCCGCGCATCAGGCGGAGTACGACCGCATTCTCAAACGCAGCTCCCTTGAAGAGATGTGGGTGCCCATCCACTCCGTCCCGCCGGACGACGACTTCCCATCCCGCGCGGGCGCTAAGGACGACGTTGCCGCCAGCTTCTTCGTTCATACCGACAAAGGAGTGCGCCTGATCGGCCATCCCGGATGGCAGAACGGCTTCCGCAGTCAGCTTAACTTCGACCCGGTGGCGAAGCGCGGTTATCTCGTCGTCTACAACACCGACGCGCAGGACACAAAGCAGAACACGCGGCGCTTTAACATCGAGCTCCGCGACTATCTCATTGACCACTTCTTCGCGCGCCGCTAATAGAGGCTTACACTAGAGCAAGAACCATGCCCAAGTTTGAAGACTCGCTCAAGCAGCTCGAAACCATCGTCAACCAGCTCGAAAAGGGCGACCTGCCGCTCGAAGATTCAATCAAGCTCTTTGAAGAAGGCATCCGCCTGTCATCCGCCTGCAAAGATGAGTTGGACGCGGCCGAGGGCAAGGTGCAGGTGCTGCTGAAACAGCGCGACGGCTCGTTGAAGCCGGAGCCGTTCCCCTCGTCGCAGAAATAGCACCCAATCCACCTTTTCCTTTAGCTTGTCATCCCGATTCCCTCTCGCTTGTCATCCCGACCGAAGCCGTGGCGCGCAGCGACACCGGCGCAGTGGAGGGATCTGCTTTCCCTTCATTTGCAGAAGTAAAGCCAGTCCTGCTGCGTGCATCGCATCTGCGGCTTGCCGTTTTGGTGCAGCTTCTGCTGGATAATCGATGCCGATGATTTGTGGAACTCGTCGCGGAAGACCACCAGATCCGCTCCACCGAACAACACCTTCGCCCATTGCGGATCTCGCCGCGAGCGCTTGAGCAGATCCACCAGATCGTTCGTTGCGCCGGGCACGACCGTGCCCTCCAGTTGCGGTCTGCGTGTGTCAATCGGCATGGTCGACATGTCAAGAAATGGCGCATCCAGCATCACGTCTCCCGCTCGCCGGAAATATCGCACTGCGGACCATTCGAGCGGTCGAAAGCGCAGTGTCGGATCGGCTTCGTACTCTGTCGCCGGCAGCAGGATCGCGTTTTCTCCGCTGCGAAGAATCGGCGCCCGCTCCGCCACAGCCGCGCGGCGTGCTTCCGGCGCAATGCGAATCTGTGCCAGGATCAGCGTGTACGTCAGCGCGGCATAGCCGCTAGATATCATCAGCATCCGGAGCTGTGGTCCGAACGCAGCACCGCCGGATGCCGCGGCAATTGCGCCGCACCAGACCAGGATGAGAAATCGCATATTGAAGTAGAAGCCGCCATTCATCGTGTCGGGCAGAAACGGCAGCACAACGACGAGTCCGAGTGTCGCAAAGAAAAGAGCATCCGTAGGCCGCCAGCGACGCTCACCATCGCGCTTCACAAAGCTGCGCACTGTCAGCCAGAGGCTGAGAACAAATACGAAAAGCAGAAGCCCCGTGTATAGCAGTGTCGCAGCGGAGATGCGCGCGAATAAGCCCAGCCCGTAGAGCGTCGAATACTTTATTACCGAGACGAGCGGATGAACATGCTGCAGCAGGTTCTCGCGGACCTTATTCTTCTCGGTATAGAGCAGCACATAACTCATGCAGGCGCACGCGGCGGCCAGCGTGAGCGTGTCGCGTCTCCAATCCGCTGTCGCCGGCCAAACAAAGCGCCGTCCTGTCAGATCGATCACGCACAATGCCGCCAACGGCAGTAGCGGAACCGGATGCGTGAGCACAATGAGAACTACCAGGATCAAAAACACGGCTCGCCGATATCTGCCTCGCCCGAACCACACGCCGATGGCCCAGAAGGTAAGCCCGATGGAGAGGCAATAGTTCTCAAAACCCATGAACAGCGACCAGTTCAGCAACAGCGGCAATATGAGAAACGATGTCCATCGGCCATTGTGTCCCGCAGCAGAACACAGAAAGCGGAAACCGAACGCCATCGTCACAACCACGATGCAGACAGCGATCTGCTCCACCAGAACAGCCGGGAAGATCTGCAGCAGTGCTATCAGCATGTAGTAGTAAAGGCTATAAGGCGGAAGCAGATGGCGAATGCGAAACGCCTCGCTGAGCGGACCATGTGCGCCGCTTAACAGCTTCGTCATCACCGTCGCGTAATACACATGTACCGGCCCGTCCTCGGAGGGAAAGACGGGCAGCGACAGGATCCACGCGCAACACGCGGTAATGCCGACGGCAAAGGCCGTCAGGTTTCCATGCCGCTTCAGCCCCTGCGAGGTTGAATCCAATCGCAGCTCCCGATCCACAAAGTTTTCAGATGTATAGATGCAAGATCTAAGCCGGTATGCAATCGGCCTGGGATTGGTTGCTTCGAGAAATATCGAACTTCGTGTTTCCGCTGCGCAGAAACATTCCATCTTCTGCGTCTCTCGTCTCCCATTCGCCTGCGGGTATAGATTGAAAATATCGGCGAAGAACGCACGCCTTCGTCTCCACGTTTTTGTCTCCAGGAGCTGCGCATGAGTGAGTCGCACCCCGATCCTCCCGTTACGGAGCAGACCCCACCAACCGACAATCGGGAGATACAAGAAAAAACCTTCGGCCATTTCTCCCGCCGCACATTCATCGCTCAACTCGGCGCTGCAGGCATCGCCGCAACGGCGTCTCCCGCTCTTGCCGCGACCGCCACGCAGGAGGCCGCCGCTCCCGCAGCAGAAGAAAAGACCGTAGCCGTCACGCTTTCCGTCAACGGAAAGCCGCACCAGCTCAATATCAAGCCGCGCGTCACCCTGTTGGACTGCCTGCGCGAGCGCCTGAACCTCACCGGCACCAAGAAGGGCTGCGACCACGGCCAGTGCGGCGCGTGCACCGTGCACATCAATGGCCGCCGCGTGAATTCGTGCCTCACCTTCGCCGCCATGCACGACGGCGACACAATCACCACCATCGAAGGCATTGGCCAACCCGGCAACCTGCACCCCATGCAGGCAGCGTTCGTTGAGCACGATGGTTATCAGTGCGGCTACTGCACATCAGGCCAGATCATGTCCGCCGTCGCCATGCTGAAAGAACCATGGGGACCTGAGGACAAGGACATTCGTGAAGCAATGTCCGGCAATATCTGCCGCTGCGGCGCTTACCCCAACATCCTCGCCGCCATCAAGCAGGTGCGTGGTGAAGGGAGGAGCGCATGATCGACTTTGCAATAAGCCGCGCCACCAGCCCCGCGCAAGCGTCGCAACAGGCAGCCGCTTCTAACACCGCGCAGCAGGGAGCGGAGATTCGCTTCGTCGCCGGCGGCACCACGCTGATCGATCTGATGAAGCTCGATGTCGAAACGCCGCGCCGCGTTATCGACATCAATCGTCTGGAGCTGACGCAGACCGAGCGCCGGCCCGACGGATCGCTTCGCATCGGCGCAATGGTGCGCAACTCGGATCTCGCGCACGAGCCGAACGTGGTGCGCGATTACCCCGTGCTCTCGGAAGCCCTGCTCTCTGGCGCCACCGGCCAGTTGCGCAACATGGCCAGCACCGGCGGCAACCTGCTGCAGCGTACGCGCTGCATGTACTTCCGCGACCTGACTTACACCGAATGCAACAAGCGCACGCCCGGCTCTGGCTGTGCCGCGCTCGATGGGCCGAATCGCATTCACGCCATCCTCGGCACCAGCCCGCACTGCATCGCCACGCATCCATCCGACATGGCCGTCGCGATGATGGCGCTCGAGGCCCGCGTCCATATACTCGGCACGCAGGGCGAGCGCGACGTGGCCATCGGGGACTTCTATCTGCTGCCCGGCAACACGCCGCATCTGGAAAATGTGTTGAAGCCCGGCGACCTCATCACTTACGTCACGCTGCCTCCGCCAATTTCCGGAGCCAGGTCGCACTACCTGAAGCTGCGCGATCGCGCCTCCTACGAGTTCGCGCTCGCTTCCGCCGCCGTCATCGTGCAGGTAGAAAATGGCCGCATCCGCAAAGCGCGCATCGCCTTCGGTGGCATCGGCACGCGTCCCTGGCGTTCGCCGGAAGCAGAGCATGCGCTCGAAGGCAAGACCGCTCATGAAGCAGCTTTCCGCGCTGCCGCTGACGCCGCACTGCGCGATGCAAAGCCGCAGCGCGACAACGCCTTCAAGGTCGAGCTCGCGAAGCGCTGCCTCATCCGCGCCCTGACCACAGTCACTGCATAAGGAGCGATATGGCTACGACGCCCTCCATCATCGGCCGCGCTGTTCCCCGCATCGACGGCCCGCTGAAGACCAGCGGAACCGCGAAATACTCCTCGGACCACAATCTTCCGAACATGGTCTACGCCGTGCCGGTCAGCAGCACAATCGGCAAAGGGCGCATTCGCCGGCTCGACACGTCCGCCGCGGAATCCATGCCCGGAGTCGTGCGTATCTACAGCCACGGAAAAGTTCCGCCCATCTATCGCCCGATTCCTCACGCGCGTGGAGCGCGCATCGACGAACAGCGTCCGCCATTCGAGGACGACAACATCTACTACAACGGCCAGTATGTCGCTTTGGTGGTTGCAGAATCCTACGAGCAGGCCAAAGCCGCTGCGCATGCGGTCAAAGTCGAATACATCGCCGAAACGCCGAATGTCGCGCTGGATCTGAGCGACGGCTTCACCGACAAGATGCACGAGGAGAGTAAGCGCGGCGATGTCGACACCGCTTTCGCAAACGCGCCAGTCAAAGTCGACGAGACCTACGTCACGCCGGCGGAAACGCACAATCCGATCGAGCTGCACGCCTCCGTCGCCACATGGGATGGCACTCGGTTCCTCCTGTATGAAACGACACAGGCCGTGATGAATCATCAGGCCGTGATGGCGCAGATGCTCGGCGTCCCGCGCGAAAACGTGCAGATCGTCATGAAATTCCTTGGCTCCGGCTTCGGCGGCAAGTTGTGGCCATGGACCCAGGCCATGCTCGCCGCGGTTGCCGCGCGCGATCTGAATCGCCCGGTCAAGCTGGTCATCAGCCGCTCCATGATGTTTACTTCCGCCGGTCATCGTCCGCGCACACAGCAGCGCATCCGGCTCGGCGCCACACCAGAGGGCAAGCTCGTGAGCCTGGAGCATGACTACGCCAACCACAGCTCCATGGCCGTAGTTGGAACCTATCGCGAGAACTGCGGCGAAGCCACGCCCTTCCTTTACAGCACGCCCAATCTGCGCGTTCGCTCCGCTGTTGTCGACCGCAACATCGGCACACCCACGCCCATGCGCGGCCCCGGCGCGGTGCCCGGAACCTACGCGCTCGAATCCGCTATGGACGAGATGGCCATCAAGCTCAAGCTCGATCCTGTACAGTTCCGGCTGATGAACGAGCCGAAGCTCGACGAGAGCAACGGATTGCCCTTTTCTTCGCGCCATCTCAAAGAATGCCTCACGACTGGCGCGGAGAAATTTGGATGGTCAGCCTACAAGCCCGAGGTCGGCTCGATGCGCAAGGGCGATCTCGTGCTCGGCTGGGGCGTCGCCTCATGCACCTGGCCGGCTGGCCGCGGCGCCTGCAAAGCTACCCTGCTGCTGCGCGACGATGGCACAGCGCGCATCGACTGCGCAACGCAGGACATCGGCACCGGCACCTATACGGTGTTCGCGCAAATCGTCTCCGAGAAGACCGGCTTGCCGCTGCACAAGATCGATGTCGTCCTCGGCAACTCCAGCCTGCCGCCCGGCCCCACCTCTGGCGGCTCTATGGTCACCGGCACCGTCATCCCAGCGATTCTTCAGGCCACCGATGCGGCGACCCAGCAACTGCTCACGGTCGCTATCAGCGCGCCCGGCTCCCCATTCCAGCAGCACAAACCGGACGAGCTCGCACTCACCGATGGCCGGGTGCATCGCAAGACCGACCCTGCCTCAGCCGGCGTTCCATTTGAGAAGCTCCTGCAACACGCGAACATCCGTTCTGCGGAAGGCGAGGGCAATTCCGGCCCGAGCTCAGACGACCCGGCGCATCACAAATACTCTTTCCACTCCTATGGAGCACACTTCCTTGAAGTCGAGTGGGATCCCGGCATCGCGCGTCTGCGCGTCAGCCGCGTCGTCACTGTGATTGATGGCGGCCAGATGGTCAATCTCAAAGCGGCGCGCAACCAGATAGAGGGCGCGATCGTAATGGGCGTCGGTATGGGAATGCTGGAGCACACGACCTACGATTCGCGCAACGGCCGTCCAGTAAATTGCAACTTGGCCGATTACCTGATGGCCACCCACGCGGATTGCCCAGAGCTCGACGTCACCTTCCTCAACTATCCGGACAAGTTGCTTAACCCACTGGGCGCGCGCGGCGTGGGAGAGATCGGTCTGGCTGGAGTTGCAGCAGCGATCACCAACGCCACCTACCACGCGACCGGCGTTCGCGTGCGTGAGCTGCCGATTCGCCTCGAAACGCTGATGCAGCAGGAGAAGCGCTCGGCTTAGCTAGAGCTCTCCTAAGCGGGACGGGCTGTCACCGTGTGGTTCACCAGACGTCCGATACCGCTGATCTCAATCGCAACCTCTTCTCCCGGTCGCAGCCAGCGCTGCGGCGTGCGCCCCAGCCCAACACCTTGCGGCGTGCCAGTGCTGACAATGTCGCCCGGCTCTAGGGGCACGACAGCCGAGATATACCCCAGCACCGCCGGAATATCGAAGATGAAATCACGCGTGTTCGCCTGTTGCATCGTCTCGCCATCAATGGTGAGACGGACATCCAGGCTATGCGGATCAGCCAGCTCGTCCGCTGTAACGATCCACGGCCCAATGGGGCAAAACGTCGGGAAGCTCTTCCCCAGGGTCCATTGCGATGTGGCCAGTTGCACGTCGCGTGCGCTCACGTCATTCAAAATGGTGTAGCCAAACACGCACTCGCGCCAGTTCTCGCGCGTCACGTTCGCGGCATGCCGGCCGATCACGACCGCAAGCTCCGCCTCGTAGTCAGGCTGCGTGCTGTTGGACGGCAGGACGATTTCGCTGTCTGGTCCGGTAATCGCGGAGGGCAACTTCATAAAGATGGTCGGCACTGCCTGCACTGCCATCTTCGACTCCGCTGCGTGATCCAGGTAGTTCAATCCAACGCAAAAAATGCGCGGCGGATGAAGCACGGGCGACAGCAGCTCAACGCTGGCCAGAGGCGTTCCGCTTCCCTTCCTAGATAAAGACCGCGCCGCTTCAAGCGCTTGAGGACCGGACCCGATAAAGCTCTCCGCATCCGCAAATCCGAGCGGCTGCAAAGAATATACCTGCTCGCCTTCCAGCAATCCGGCCTCCGGCGCTGCACTGGTACTCCGACGAAACGTAATCAGCTTCATAGCAACTCCCTCCAGACTTTGCCCTCAGGAAAGCTGTAGTCCTCGAAGGTCTGCGGATACATCTCCGCGCTGTAGCCCGGTTTTACGGGCAGCACGTAATGCGCGTTCCGGATGTGGACCGGATCGACAAAATGCTCGTGCAGATGATCGACATACTCCGTCACCCGATTTTCCAGCGAGCCCGAAACCGCAATGTAGTCGAACGCGGATAGGTGCTGCACGTACTCGCAAAGCCCAACACCGCCCGCATGCGGACAAACTGGCACGCCGAATTTCGCCGCCATCAACAACACCGCCAGGTTTTCGTTCACGCCCGCGAGCCGGCAACTATCGATCTGGCACACATCAATCGCTCCGGCCTGCAGCAGTTGCTTGAACATCACGCGGTTCTGGCAGTGTTCGCCGGTGGCGATCCGCACGCCGGTCTCGCAACGAATGCGCGCGTGGCCCAGAATGTCGTCCGGGCTGGTAGGCTCCTCCATCCACCACGGGTCAAATTGTGCCAGCTCGCGCGTGCGGCAGATCGCTTCCTTCACGCCCCAGCGCTGATTGGCATCCATCATCAGCTTCGCGCCATCGCCGATCTCGCGCCGCACCAGGTCCGCGCGTCGCAAATCGTCCTTTGGCTCCCCGCCAACTTTCAGCTTAAAGTGCCGCCATCCTTGCGTGAGCGCATCATCACAGAGCGAGCACACTTTCTCATCCGAAAAACCAAACCAGCCCACCGAAGTCGTATACGCCGGATAGCCGGTCCTTTCCAGATCGGCAATGCGCGCCTCTTTGCCCGATTGCTGCGCCTTCAGCAGACTCAGCGCCTCCTCTTCGGTAATGGCGTCGTCAATATAGCGAAAGTCCACAAGCCGCACGATCTCTTCCGGGCTCATATCCGCAAGCAACCGCCACAGTGGCTTATTCTGCTGCCGTGCATAGAGGTCCCATACTGCATTGATCAGCGCTGCGGCCGCCAGGTGTGTCACACCCTTCTCCGGACCCAGCCAACGGAACTGGCTATCGTCGGTAAGCTGGCGGGAGAACGTGCGCAAATCATCAGTCAGCGCGCTGAGCCGCCGTTTCTCAACGAAGCCGGCCAGGTATCTCGCCGCCCCCACACAAAGCTCGTTGCCGCGACCCAGCGTAAAGGTCAGGCCATAGCCCTTCAGGTCGCCGTCCGTGTGCAGAATGCAATAGGCCGCCGAGTAGTCCGGGTTCTTGTTGACCGCGTCGGACCCGATGCTCTCGCGTGACGTGGGAAAGCGCAGATCCAGCACGTCTACGCGTGTGATGACAGGATCGATCAAAATCAGTGTGGCTCCTTCTTTTGATTCTGGCTATGCAGCGGTCCATCCGCCGTCAATGGTCAAAACGGAACCCGTCATAAAATCTGCTTCCGGCGAGCAGATGTAGTGCACCATCGCAGCAATCTCTTCCGGCGTTCCCAGGCGCCCCATTGGCTGGCGCGCTGCAAGCTCCACGCGCATCTTGTCGATCTCGTGCGCGTGATACTTCTGCAGATAGCCATCAACAAACGGCGACTGCACCGTGCCCGGCGCAATGCAGTTCACGCGCAGTTCCTTCGGATACTCCACCGCAAGCTGGCGCGTCATCGCGATCACTGCGCCCTTGCTGGCGCAGTAGGCAAAGCGCTGCTTAATGCCGATCATCCCAGCGACCGAGCCGATGTTGACGATCGACTCCCCGCACAGCCAGCAGCAGCGGAAGCGCCGCCTTCGTCACCAGGTACACCGACGTCGTGTTCACGCTCATCAGGCGGTTGAAGTCGGTCTCCTCTGTCTCGGCGATACCACCCACCAGGCCAATGCCCGCGTTGTTCACCAGAATGTCGAGCCGATTCAGTCCATGGATCGCCGCCGCAATCGAAGCCGTGCTTGTGACATCCATCGCAATGCCCTTCGCGCCCGGCAGCTCCTTTGCCAACTGCTGCGCAGCTTGCTCGTTCAGGTCGGCGATCACCACGCGTCGCGCCCGCTGCAGCAAGCCGCCGCGCGGTTGCCGCGCCAATGCCGCTTGCGCCCCCAGTGATCAGCGCAACCTTGTCTTTCAAATCGAACACAGTCTCTCCACGCAGCTATCGTGCTGCTTGCAAATGCGCGAGCGGCAGCGGCTCACCGCCTCGTTCTGAAGAGAGATACGCCGCCTCCACCACGCGCATCGTGTCCAGCGCGTCGTCCACGCGCGTGGGCATCGCATTCGCCTCGCCCAGCGCGAACCGCTGCACCGACATCATCGATCCCAGAAACGCATCCGGAAACCACTCGCCGGATATCGGTTGTGCGCCGGCAGATAACGTGGCATTTGGACTGCGCGGGTAGAACTCCAGCGTGTCTCCGCGGCCCTTCGGATAATCGAGATTGACGCCCATCTGGGCGCGCATCGCGCCTTCCGTTCCTTCCCATTGCACGTAACTGCGTTGCAGCTCGGGGTACGGCACATCGAGCCCGTGATTCGTCGCGATATAGACGCGGGTCCACTCATCGTAGTCCATCACGATCACGCTCTTGGTCGCGGCGAACTCCGGCGTCCGTGGATTGCGTACCGTCCGCGCATACACCCGCTGCGGGTTGCCCAGCCACGAGCGCACCAGATCGACATAGTGAATGCTGTGATACACGATCTCCAGCCGCGGCGCCGTCTTCAGAAAACTCCACAGCTCCCACGGCGTATACGTGCTCACCTGCACCTCGATGTCATGCAGCGTGCCCAAAGCGCCGGCATCCGTAATAGCACGCGCGGCCACCATGTTCGGCGCCCAGCGCAACTGAAAATTCACCGCGGCGTTCAGCCCCCGCTCATGGCAAAGCGCAACGATCGCCTCCGCATCCGCCAGTGTTCCGCCCGGCGGTTTCTGCATCAGCACCGGAGCGCCTTTCGGAATCTCCCGCAGAACTTCCAGCACTACCGCGCCCGGCACCGCGACATCGAAAATGTGCGGTCCGGGTAACTGCGGCAGCACGTCCGTAAGCGCAGCGCCGGTGATCCCGATGCCCCACTCCGCTGCAAGCTCCTCTGCCCGCTCCTGATGCCGGTCAACAATCGCCGCCACCGGCAGATCGCCCTTTCGATACGCGGGCAGGTGAGCATTGCGAACAATGCCGCCTGCGCCAATCAGCACGATCGGCAACGGTTTCCGCTTCAACGCGACTGGCCCGTTCGATGAAGTCACGATGCAGGTTCCATCCTCAAGACGTAGGCGTACTTGCCGGGAAGCTTCGCCGGAAGCTGCACCTCAAGATCCGCGCCCTTCTGTGTCCATGTCACCGGCTTTTCATCGCCCAGCAGATGGATTTGCGATCCGCTCGCAACACGCACATCGCGCAGCACGATCGCGCCGCCCTTCGGCGCGCCCATCAACGTCGCGTAGAGCTGTCCGCTCTTCTCGGTAAAGCGCACCGGTATCTTCTGGTCCGTCTCGCCCTCGGCGCGCGACCACGGCTCCGTGCCGTAGATCGCCTCGCCATTCTGACGCAGCCATGCGCCCAGCGTCTTCAGACGGTCCATCTGGATCGGTGGAATCGTTCCATCAGCCTCCGGACCAACATCCAGTAGCAGATTGCCGTTCTTGCTCACGATATCCACCAGCAAATAAATCAGCTCGTCCGGCGCGATCGTCTCCTTCACGCCTTCGGCACGGTTGTATCCAAAGGAGCGGCCAAGCCCGCGGCACTCCTCCCATTTCACTTTGCTGATCGTGCTGCGTTTCTCGTATTCCGGCGACTGAAAATCGGAGTGCTTCACGCCAAAGCGATCATCGATCACGCCGTCCGGAATGGCGTTGTAGTAGTCGGCCATCACCTGCAGTGGCCTGCCCGTCTTGGGCCAGTCGATGTCATCCCACAGCACCGCCGGGTGATACTTTGCAATCAGCTCTTCGATCTGGTCGAAAGCATAATTTCCGTACGTGATCGTCTCCGGCTTCACTGCCTGCCAGTCGTTGCCGCCAATGATCGGTCCGCGATTGAAGGTCCAATCGTAACCGCCGGAGTAGTAAAGCCCCATCTTCATGCCGTCCTTGCGTACGGCATCGCTCAGTTCGCCCACAATGTCACGGTCCGCTTGCAGATGCTGCTGGTTCGGGTTCACCACTTTGCTCGGCCACAGCGTGAATCCCTCATGGTGCTTACTGGTCAGCACCACATAGCGCGCGCCCGCATCGCGAAAGGCCGCAGCCATCACCGCCGGGTCCCACTTCTTCACCTCGCGGTCAAAGATCGGCGCAAAGTCGTAATAGCTGAAGTTCGCGCCGTAGTGTTCGCGGTGATAGGCCTGCGTAGGCGATCCCGGAATACGCATCGTGTTGTAGTACCACTCGGCATAGGCGTTCCACTTCGCCTCTTCCTCCTTGGGAACCACTTTCGGGCGATTCACCTCTGCCCATCCCGGCACGGAATAAAGGCCCCAGTGCACAAAGATGCCGAGCTTCGCGTCCGCATACCATTGCGGCAGCGGATGCGTGTTCAGCGATTCCAGCGTCGGCTCATAGTGCGTTGTCGTCTGTGCTCCTGCGGCGGCGGCAAGCGCCAGCCCCGCCATGGCCAGCAGAACTCTTCGTGTCCGGTTCATTCGTCGTTCTTCCCTCTCCACTTTCATGCAGCCTGCTGCACTCCGCCAGCACTGCGCCGCGTGTGATACCAGCTGAACCACGCAATCACCAGATAGCTCACCAGCGGAACTGCGTAGGCCCGCGCCAGGCCGCCGTGCTGCGATATCCAGCCCATAATCGGAGTCAGCGCAGCGCCGCCCACAATCGCCATCACCAGCAGCGAGCCGCCCAGCTTCACCAGCGGGCCCAGCCCTTCCAGGCCCAAGCGCAAAGATCGTCGGGAACATGATCGACATGAAGAAGCTGGTCAGAAACACGGCCCACATGCCCGCCCATCCCGGCCGCGCCACAGCAAAGGCCAGCAGCAGCGCGTTCGCCACCGCATAGAGCAGCATCAGCCGCGCGGCGGCAATGCGTTTCATCAGCAGCGGCGCAGAAAAACGTCCCACCGCAAACGCGCCCAGCGTGCCGGTCAGCAGAAGTCCCGCATGCTTCTCCGGCTGGTGCGTGTAGTCCTGCACATATTGGATGAAGTAGCTCCACGTCCCAACCTGCGCGCCCACATAGAGGAACTGCGCAACCACCGCCATCAGAAAATGCGGCCGCCGAAAGAGCGTGCCGGCGCCATGGCGCTCTTCCTCCAGCGAAGGCTCTTCGTCGCGTACCTCCGGAAACCGCGTTCGCATGAAGATGATCGCCAGCGTAAGCGCGATGCCGCCCAGCACCAGATATGGCGCCACCACCCGCATCGTCTCGTGCTGCAGATAGGCCGCATAGGTGCCTGCCGCCTTCCGCGCGGCAACCTGCGCGGCGCTCAACTCCACGCCGGAAAAGATGAAGACCGTCCCCGCCAGCACTCCGGCAATGGACCCCAGCGTGTTGAATGCCTGCGAAAAGTTCAGCCGTCGCGCCGCAGAAGCCGGCGATCCCATCTGCGTGATGAACGGGTTCGACGCGGTCTCCAGAAATGACAGCCCCGACGCAATGACAAACAGCGCTGCGAGAAAAAATCCGTACCGGCCGACAATGGCCGCGGGCCAGAAGAGCGCAGCGCCCGTGGCATACAGAAGCAGACCGATCACCAGACCGGTCTTGTACCCTCGGCGTCGCATGATCAGCGCGGCAGGAATCGCGAGAATGAAATAGCCGAGATAGAAAGCCGACTGCACCAGGCCCGCTTCCACGCGATTCAGCGTGAAGCTCTTCATGAACTGCCGGATCAGCACATCGTTCAGATTGTTCGGCACGCCCCACATGAAGAACAGCGACGTAACCAGGCTGAACGGCAGAAGCTGCCCCGGCGCCACCAGCGGTCCATGGCTGCCCTCGTCGTCAAGCGCCATCTTCGACGCAATCATGCTCATTTAGTGTCCGCGGGCCTTTCAGCCGTCGGAGGTCGCCGCCGCGAACCGCTGCTCCAGTTCCAAGAAACACCGGGCAGATGTGGCGCTCGAACAGGTTGCGTGTCACGTTTTCGGCCACCCGTTCTTCGCACTGCTCCAGCATGGCAATGTAACGCGCGCCCATCTTCGCCGCGATCTTGAAGCCGACATGCATCAGTTGCCGCAGGCTGCTGTTGTATGCGGGCGAGCGCGGATCATGCCGCAGCGCACCGCTCCACTGCTCAGCGCTCCACCGCTGCGCCTCTCCCGGCTCTGGTAGCTGTGTGACATCAATATCGATCACCGCGGCATACGGTGCGCACAGCTCGTCGCGATGCGCGTATGCCTCGGCATACATCTCCTTTACCAGTCCGAGCGCATCTGCCTCCCGATTCCGCCAGCCCGATCACTTCTTCCAGCCACGTCGTGCCCGCGGTCTTCAGGTGCAGACCTGCATCCATCTTTGTGATCGCGTCGTGCACTGCGCTGTAGATCGAAAACTTATCGCTTCCCGAATGCAGGCTGAGCTTCAGCTCGGCCGGCAGTCCGAATGCGCTGACGGCGTAGCGAACTACCGCCATATCCTGCTCCAGCTCCCGCGCGAAAATCTCCAGGATCGCCCACATAGTCGACGCCCTTGTTGAACCGTCCCGTAAACTTCGGCGCAATCGTCGCCACCGGCACACCAGCATCCGCCAGCGCAGCAAGAATCAGCAGCAGGTCGACGGGTGTCTGCGGTGCAGTCGGTCTCGTCCATCGAGACCTCAGTCAGGAATGCATCGCGCTCCTTCGCTTGCTCGATATACCGATAGGTCTTCGCCGCCTCCAGCACCGCGGCCAGATAATGACGCCCCACCCGCTCCAGGTCCGCACGCGTGATGGAGAGAGGCTCGGAAATTCCCGGCAGTTCCCTCCTGCCAATCAGGCCCGCGCGCCGGTGCACAAACGCATCCAGCTCAGCCTGGGCGGCGGCCACTCCGATCTGGTCCGCAACATCGATCGTGAAGAAATCGCACGGCTCAAGGAATCGATCGACGGTTCGCAGATTGATGTGGTCGGCGTCGCAGAAGTACGGCCGATGCCACTGGAGTCGGCGCACGGCTGCGTCCGCTGCCGCCCGCGTTTCGGCAGGTTCTGAGCCGATGATCATGTGCTCGCGGTTGGACTTGTTCCACACCGGCACCACCACCGTACCCGCCTCGGCCGCCTGGATACAGGCGCGCAACTGCGCCGCCGCCTGATGCGCAAAGCGGTCTCCAACCCCAATCGAAAATCTGCCTAGCGACTTCATTCTCGCGTTTCCCAGCTTAGCCTATTTCGTTACAGTAAGCGCCGTAGGTGAAAAATCTTTTTCAATGATGAACGAGACTTGCCGAAGCATTTCCGGGACAACTTTCTTTGCCTGAAGGGATATAGTCGTTTCCCATGAGTTTGGGGCTTGCGAAACAGTTTCTGCCCAATGCTGGTAAGACCCCCGCATTTGTGAAAACGATAACGATATAGTTACCGTATGACGATCCGGATGAAAGACATTGCGAAGGACCTCGGCCTCTCGGTTGTCACCGTATCAAAGGTCCTGCGCGATCACCCGGATATCGGCGAAGAAACCCGCAAACGCGTGCTCCAGCGCGTCAAGGAACTGGACTACGAGCCCAATATCCTGGCCCGCAGCCTGGTCACCGGTCGTAGCTACCTCATCGGCCTCATCGTTCCCGGCCTGATCCATCCCTTCTTTGCAGAGGTCGCCAGGGCGCTTTCGAAGACCATCGTCGACAAGGGCTACTCACTGATCGTGTCCTCTTCCGAGGAGGACCCGGAGCTCGAAGCCCGAGAAATTCGCCACCTTCTCGCTCGCCGCCTTGACGCGCTCGTCATCGCCTCCTCCGGCACCGGCACCGACATCTTCCGCCGCATGCGGGCCCAGTCGCAGCCCTTTGTGCTGATCGATCGCGCCTTCGATGGCCTGGAAGCAGATTTTGTCGGTATCGACGATGTGGCCGCCGGCCGCATCGCCACCACGCATTTGATCGAAATGGGCCGCCGGAACATCGCGCATATCAGCGGCCGCGAAAACAGCACCGGCATTCGCCGCAAACAGGGCTATTTGGAAGCTCTGGGTGCACACCGGCTGCCGATTCGAGAGGACTATATCCTGAGCCGCGATTTCGTCGACATAGACAGCCATCGCCAGGGTGCGGAGGCCATGCGGCAGCTTCTCGAACGAACTCCGCGGCCGGATGCGGTCTTCTGCTATAACGACCCCATCGCCATCGGCGCGATGAACGTGATCCTCGACGCCGGCCTGCGCATTCCGGAAGATGTCGCCCTCGTGGGCTGCGGCAACCTGAACTACAACGAATGGCTGCCTGTCCCGCTGACCAGCATCGACCAGCGCAGCCACCTCATCGGCCAGCGCGCCGGCGAAATCCTGCTCGCCATGATCGAAGGACGCGAGTGGCCCGCCCCGAAAAACGTGGTCATGGAGCCTGCCTTGGTGGTCCGCGCCTCAACTATCGGCAGCCAGACCACGCGCGCAAAATCTGCAGCGAAGACAGTAAAGAAAACCGCTCGCTCGAAGCAGTAAGCACCACGACCCCAATGGGGGCAGTACGCCACCGAGGTCTAGTGTGGGTGTTCCAACAATCCAGCCGGAGCAAAGCGACCTTCCGAGTTCGAACGCTTATTAAAGCGAGTAGACCCGAACAGCATTCCCGCCCCAGATCGCGTCGCGTTCGCTGGCCGAGAGCGACGCCGTCCACGCTGTAACCGTATCCACCCACCGCTGATAGCTCCGTCGCCAGCAACGCGACCGGCCAATCCGAACCGAAGAGCAGCCGGTCCGGACCAAATGCCTCCAGCACCACCTGCCAATACGGCTCCAGTGCAGCGGGCGTCCATCGCTGCCAGTCGGCCTCCGTCGCCAGGCCGGAGATTTTGCAGACAAGATTCGGCCGCCGCGCCAGCTCTCGCATATACCGTCGCCCACGGCTCCCGCTCGTCTTTTCGGATCACCGGCTTCGCGCAGTGGTCCAGCACAAACGGCTGGTCCGGATGCATGTCCACAAACTGTAGCGTCGACGCCAGATGACGCACCAGAACCATGACGTCGTACACGAGTCCTGAATCGCGCATCGCGCGGATGCCGCGGTTGAAGGCCGGGTCCAGGATGAACTCGTCGTCCGGCTCATCCTGAATCAGATGACGTATCCCCTTCAGCTTCTTATTCTGCCGAAAACTCTTTAGCATTTCGGGGAATTCCGCCGCCGCGATCGGTGCCCAACCGACCACGCCGCGTATCCACGAAGTCTCCTCCGCCTGTTGCAGCATCCACTCTGTCTCTTCCAGAGTCTGCCGCGCCTGCACAAGAACCGTGCCCCCGATACCTGCGCGATCCAGCAGCGGCTTCAGATCCTCGGGAAGAAAATCGCGCGCGCAGTACGCCCATCTGCTCGTTGATCCAGCCATACTCCTCCGGCGTATATCGCCACAGGTGATGATGCGCGTCGATGCGATCTGCCGTTGTGGTCACGCCTCTCCCTGCCTGGAATGCATGTGCATGTCATTCTCCTTATATCGCCTCGGACAAAACCGAAAATCCGACAGAAGCATAAATCGAACCGAAACAATCCTTGCCGATATGCGACTCGATCGGTTTTAATGGCTTCCGGCAAACGTTCTCTGGACCCGGATTCGCGAAGGGAAATTCTACCCATGCACGCAAGAAAACAAAGCGCACTGCTCTCTACTCTGCTCGTCACGGTCACCTGCGCCTATGCGCAACAGGCGGCCAGGCTCGAGATCGATGCGCAAAAGCCTATCGCCCAGGTCAGCCCCACTCTCTATGGCCTGATGACCGAGGAGATCAATCACTCCTACGATGGCGGTCTCTACCCCGAGCTGATTCGCAACCGCGCCTTCATGGATAACTCCTACGGCCCGCATGGATGGGTGCTCGTCGAGCAGGGCAACGCTCAGGCTTCCATGGAGTTGGATAAGAGCACCGGCCCCAGCCAGGCTATCCCGCGCAGTTTGAAGGTCAGCATTCAAAAAGCCGATCCGAAGAATCAAGCTGGCGTCGCCAACATCGGCTACTGGGGCATGGCGGTACGCGGTAACGAAACCTATCAGTGCTCCTTCTATGCCAAGGCCGATGCTGGCTTCGCCGGCCCGTTCACAGCACGCCTGGTCAGCGACCGCACCGGTGCCGTGCTGGCACAGGCCTCCGTTCCTGCTATCTCCAGTGACTGGCAACAATACAAGCTCACCTTAAAGACCGCCGCCGTACCCGCGGTCAGCGCAGAGAATCATTTCGAGTTGGTCGCCAATCAGCCGGGCACGCTCCATCTCAGTCTCATCTCTGTCTTCCCGCCGACCTATCACGACCGTAAGGACGGCCTCCGCCCCGATCTGATGGAGCTGCTCGCCGCCATGCATCCGAAGTTCCTGCGCCTGCCCGGCGGCAATTATCTGGAAGGCGATCACATCTCCGAGCGCTTCGAGTGGAAGAAGACCATTGGCCCCTGGGTCGATCGTCCAACCCACATCAGCCCATGGAACTACCACTCATCGGACGGCATGGGGCTGCTCGAATTTTTGGAGTGGTGCCAGGACCTCAAAATTCAGCCCGTACTCGCGGTCTACGCTGGCTACTCCATGAAGCAGGAGCATGTCGATCCCGGCCCAGCACTGGAGCCATACGTTCAGGATGCGCTCGACGAAATCGAATACGTGACCGGCGACGCAAATACGAAATGGGGAGCCGAGCGAGTGAAGGACGGCCACCCCGAGCCCTTCCCGCTGACCTACGTCGAAATTGGCAACGAAGACTGGTTCGACCGCTCCGGCAGCTACGACGGCCGCTATGCGCAGTTCTACAAAGCAATCAAGCAGCGCTATCCGAAGCTCCAGCTCATCGCGACCACCCCAGTCAACAGCGTAAAGCCCGACGTCGTCGACGACCACTACTACCGCAGTGCGACCGAATTCTTCAACGACACGCACCACTACGACAAGGCCGATCGCAATGGGCCCAAGATCTTTGTCGGCGAGTGGGCGACCCGCGAAGGCGCACCCACACCGAACATGGGTGCGGCTCTAGGCGACGCCGCATGGATGACCGGCCTTGAGCGCAACAGCGATCTCATCGTGATGGCCTCCTACGCTCCGCTGCTCACCAACATCAACCCCGGCGCATTGCAGTGGGACGTCGACCTGATCGGCTATGACGCCGTGAAGAGCTACGGTTCCCCCAGTTACTACGCACAGGTGCTCTTCAGCCAACATCTGGGCAACGAAGTCCTCGGCACGCAGATCACCGATTCCGGTCCGCGCTTCTTCGTCTCCGCGACACGCGATGCGGGAACGATTCATCTCAAGCTGGTGAATGGCTCCTCAACTCCGCAGCAGGTCCAGATTCACCTGAATGGCGTCTCAAACGTGAAACAGGACGCTCAATTGATCACGTTGCGAGGCGCCACGCCCGAGGACACGAACAGCATTCGCGATCCGAACCACATCCTGCCTGTCACCAGCACGATTCACAATGCCGCCGCGTCCTTCGAGCACACCATGCCCGCCTACAGCATTCAAGTCCTCGATATCCAGGCGCAATAGCTGCAATGCGCGATCGACCGGGTGCCCCACTCTAGCCGAAGGCTAGGGTGGGGGTAGTTCCAACGCAGTCCAGTCGGAGCGACGCGACTTCCGAGGCCGGACCCTCTCATAAGGTTTTCCGGCGCGGCGAACGCTACAATCCTCGCAATGCCGCGCAGCATCACAGTTGTCGATTCGCACACCGCCGGAGAGCCCACGCGTGTCGTCATCGCGGGTGGCCCTCCGCTGGGCGACGGCAGCCTCGCGTCTCGCCTCGAAATCCTTCGCTCCCAACACGACGACTTCCGCACCGCTGTCCTCGCTGAGCCCCGCGGCTCCGACGTTCTCGTCGGCGCTCTGCTCTGCACTCCGCAGGACCCCGCCGCAGCCGCCGGTGTTATCTTCTTCAACGACGTGGGCTATCTCGGCATGTGCGGCCACGGCTCCATCGGACTGATCGCCACTCTGGCGCATCTCGGCCGCATCGCGCCCGGCAGTCATCGCATCGAAACTCCCGTCGGGGTGGTCAATGCCGCGGCTCACGCCGACGGCGCCGTCTCCATCACTAACGTGCCGAGTTATCGCTATCGCAAGGCAGTCGAAGTCCACGTCCCGCACTACGGCACAATGCACGGGGACATCGCCTGGGGCGGAAACTGGTTCTTCCTCGTTGCTGACCATCACCTCTCTCTCCACGTCGAGAATCATGTCGCATTGACAGCGGCCGCTGCCGCAGCGCGACGCGCGCTCGAAGCATCCGGCATCCGTGGGAAAGATGGAGCGGTCATCGACCACGTCGAGTTCACCGCTCCCGCCGAAAACCCCGCGAACAGCGGGCGCAACTTCGTCCTCTGCCCCGGCGCGGCGTTCGATCGTTCGCCATGCGGCACCGGCACCAGCGCCAAAATGGCCTGCCTATACGCGGATGGCAAACTTCAGCCCGGCCAGGTATGGCGGCAGGAAGGCATCCTCGGCACCGTCTTTGAAGGATCCATAGCTGTCGCCGGCGATGTGCTGACACCCACCATCAAGGGCTCAGCCTGGATCACCGCAGAGAGCACGCTGCTCTTCGATGACCGCGATCCCTTCCAGCAGGGGATTCGCTTTTGACCTCCGCATTCGATGTGGTGATCGTCGGCGCGGGCATCGCCGGATGTGCCTGCGCGCGCGAGTTCGCCGAAGCCGGCGTCCAGGTCGCCATTATCGATCACAGCGCACCGGCAAGCGGAGTGACAGCGGCGGGCATGGGCCACATCGTCACCATGGACGATTCACCCGCGCAGCTCGCCTTGACGCACTACGCACGATCTCTGTGGCGGAAGCTATCGGCCGAATTGCCGGCATCCGTGGAGTACGAAGAGCGCGGCACACTTTGGATCGCCGCAGACGATGAAGAAATGGCACAGGTGCACGCAAAACACGCCACCTGCACACGCGCCGGAATTCCCAGCGAAGTGCTGGATGCCGCCGCCCTTGGCGAAGCGGAGCCAAACCTCCGCAGTGGCTTGGCGGGCGCGTTGCTGGTTCCGGATGACGCGGTCCTCTACCCTCCTGCCGCGGCCCGATCTCTGCTGCAAGCTGCCGAGCGCCGCGGCGCGCGTGTGATGCAGGCCACCGTAACCCGCGCAGGCGCAGGCGTCGTGACACTCGCTGACGGCACAACACTGGCCAGCGATCACATCGTCATTGCCACTGGCGCGGATACAAATCTCGTCCCCTGGCTGAAGCTCAAAAAGAGAAAAGGGCACCTCGTCATCACTGACCGCTATCCCGGCTTCGTGCGCCACCAGCTTGTCGAGCTCGGCTATCTCAAGAGCGCCCACTCCACCACCGCCGACTCCGTCGCATTCAACATTCAGCCCCGCATCACCGGGCAGTTGCTCATCGGCTCCTCGCGGCAATACCAGCAGGAAGACACAACCGCCGACACCGCTGTCATCGACAGGATGCTCCGCCGCGCCTATGAGTACATGCCGCGGCTCGCTTCGCTCTCGGCCATCCGCGTCTGGACCGGCTTTCGCGCCGCTACCGCCGACAAGCTGCCACTGATCGGCCCTATGCAAGATCCCACGCTGTACCTGCTTGCGGGCTTTGAGGGTCTGGGCATCACGGTAGCGCCCGCAGCCGCACGGCTGCTGGTCGATCATCTGCTCGCGCGTAAGCCCTCTATCGATCCTGCGCCCTATCTGCCGCAGCGCGTAGCGCGTACAGAAGGTATCCTTGCCTGAACGATGACCATCACCGTCAATGGCCGGAATCTGCAAGTCAAGACCGGCACAGTCGTGAGTGCGGCCCTGCTGATGGCAGACATTCCCTGCCGCCGATCGATCACCGGACAACCACGCACGGCATTCTGCGGCATGGGCATCTGCTTCGAATGCCGCGCGACCGTCAACGGCGTCCCGCACCGCCGCACCTGCCAAATGCTTTGCCATCCGGGCATGGTGATAGAAACCAAATGAGTACGGACGCAGAGGTGCTCGTCATCGGCTCCGGGCCCGCAGGCATCAGTGCCGCGGCCACCGCCGCCATGCACGGCCGCGACGTCCTGCTGCTCGACGACAACCCCGCGCCCGGCGGCCAGATCTGGCGCGAATGCACCGTCGGTGGGCCAGAAGAGGCGGATGACAAGCAGAGAAAGGCGCTGCTCGCACTGCGCGTCTCCGGAGCCCGTATCTTCTCGGGCTGGAGCGTCTTCGATGCGCCACGCGAGCGCACTCTGCGCGCCATCCAGGAACCGGCCCTGACACCGGCTCCGACACGGCGCTGCTTTTCACACCATCGACATCTCCTACGAAAATCTCGTGCTCGCCACCGGCGCGCGAGAGCGCTTCCTTCCCTTCCCCGGATGGACCCTCCCCGGCGTCTTCGGCGCAGGCGGCCTGCAGGCGCTGGCGCGCGGCGGATTTCCCGTCGCAGGCAAGCGCATCGTGGTCGCCGGCACCGGCCCATTGCTGCTGCCTGTCGCGGCGCATCTTCGCCAGATGGGCGGCCGCGTCACCACTGTGGCAGAGCAGGCCAGCCGCCGCCAGCTCGCGCGTTTCAGCGCATCTCTTTCGCGCCAACCGGGCAAGCTGCTTGAGGGCCTGCAATATCGCGCCGCTTCCGGAGGCAGCCGCTACCGGCTCGGCTGCTGGCCAGTCGCTGCCTTGGGCTCAGAAAACGTAGAGAGCGTCCGCCTGACAGATGGCGAACGCACCTGGGATGAGTCCTGCAACCTGCTCGCCTGCGGATTTCATCTCGTGCCCAACACGGAGCTCGCGTCGCTGCTCGGCTGCGCGCTGCGCGACGGCATCATCGAAGTAGGCGATGTGCAGCAGACCTCTATTGCCAACGTCTTCGCTGCCGGCGAGCCGACCGGCATCGCCGGACTGGACTCGGCCCTGCTCACCGGAACCATGGCAGGTCTTGCCGCCGCCGGCAAGCTCGAAGAAGCCAGGGCGCTGTTGCCGCGTCGAAAAAAATTCGAACGGTTTGCCGCGCGCCTCAACGCAGCCTTCGCCCTTCGCCCCGAACTGCTCGCACTCGCCCAGCCGGACACCATCGTTTGCCGCTGCGAAGATGTCCGGTATGGCGCCTTGACCGGCTACAAAAGCTGGAACGACGCCAAGCTGCAGACACGATGCGGCATGGGCCCATGTCAGGGTCGCGTGTGCGGCCCGGCCACAGAAGCGCTCTTCGGCTGGCGCACCTCGTCCGTGCGGCCGCCGCTCATCCCTGTTCCGCTTTCCGCAATGAGCGCAACCCCCACTCGATAACAGGAGCCCTTATGCACTGGAATGGCGTCATGCCGGCAATGACCACCGCTTTTCACCCGGACCTTTCTATCGACCACGAGTTCATGGCGCAGCATGCCGATTGGATGTTGCGCAACGGATGCACCGGCCTGGTCATGCTCGGTTCGCTCGGCGAAGGCGCAACCCTGCGCGATGACGAGAGGATCGCCATCCTGCGCAACATCATCGCGACGGTCGCCGGCCGCGCGCCGGTTGTCGCAGCCATCTCCTCGCTCTCCACTGCGAATGCAGTAACGCTGGCAAAGCAAGCCGAGCAGGCAGGCTGCGACGGCCTGATGGTTCTGCCGCCTTACGTCTACTCCAGCGACTGGCGCGAAATGCGCGCGCACGTCTCCGCTATCCTCAACGCGACTCCGCTCTCCTGCATGCTCTACAACAATCCAGTCGCTTACAAGACCGACTTCCTTCCCGAACAGATCGCCGAGCTCGCCGCGCATCACGAGAACCTGCACGCGGTAAAAGAATCGAGTGCCGATATTCGCCGCGTTGCCGCCATCCGCAGCCTGCTTGGCGAGCGTCTCAATATCCTGGTGGGCGTGGACGACGCGATTGTCGAGGGACTGGACGCGGGTGCTTCTGGCTGGATCGCCGGCCTTGTCAACGCATTCCCCGCGGAATCGGTCGCACTGTTCAACCTGGCGTCCGCGGGAAAATCCCGCGAAACCTTCGACCTCTATCGCTGGTTCCTGCCACTGTTGCGAATGGACACAGTTCCCAAATTCGTGCAGCTGATCAAGCTCGCGCAGCAGGAGATAGGCGTAGGCTCGGCCCGCGTCCGCCCGCCAAGGCTCGAGTTGGACGGCGATGAGTTGTCGACCGCGCAACGAACGCTAGACCACGCGCTCCTGACCCGGCCGCATACCGCGGCGATTGCCTTCACCGAATCCGCAGGAGCACGCGCGTGAGCCGGCAGCAGAATCTCACAGGCGTCTCGCTGATTGCCGGTAATCCGGGCAGCCGCGACGGAGAAGCGTTCCACGCGTATAACCCTGCCGACGGACAACCGGCCGACCCGGTCTTTTACTCAGCCACGGAACCGGAGCTCGACGCAGCGGTTGAGAGCGCAGCCGCCGCAGCGCCGTTCCTGGCGGCATCGTCCGGCGCAGACCGCGCAAAGCTGCTCCGAGCCATGGCGGACGCGATCGACGCCGCAGCCAACGACCTCATCGAGCGCGCGCATCTCGAAACCGCACTCCCTGCCCCGCGGCTCAAAGGCGAAGTCGCCCGCACCAGCAACCAGCTGCGGCTATTCGCCAGCGTTGCCGAAGAGGGCTCCTGGGTCATGGCCCGCATCGACACTGCCGATCCCCAGCGCACTCCTCCAAAACCGGACATCCGCTCCATGCTGCGCCCGCTCGGCCCGGTAGCAGTCTTCGGCGCGAGCAACTTCCCGCTCGCATTCTCTGTCGCTGGCGGCGATACCGCATCGGCGCTCGCTGCCGGCAATCCCGTCATCGTGAAGGCGCACCCGGCACATCCCGGCACCAGCGAGCTTGCCGGCCGCGCGCTTACCGACGCAGTGCAGCAATGCGGATTCCCCGCCGGCACATTCTCGTTGCTCTTCGATGCCGGAACACGCATCGGATCGGCTCTCGTCCGCCATCCACTAGTTCGAGCCGTAGGCTTCACCGGCTCGTTCAAGGGCGGCCGCACGCTCATGGACCTCGCCGCCGCGCGCGAGCAGCCTATCCCTGTTTACGCCGAGATGGGCAGCGCCAATCCGGTCTTCATCCTGCCGCGCGCACTCCGCGAGCGCGGCGAATCGATCGCCGCTGGCCTGCACACCTCGTTCACGCTCGGCGCCGGACAATTCTGCACCAAGCCCGGCCTCGTCTTCGCCAACAATCCCGACCCACCCTTTCTCGCCAGGCTCCGCGAGCTCACAACGAACGGTCCCGGCTTCTCACTCCTCTCCGCCGGAATCGCCCAGGCCTACGCCAGAGGTCTACAGCATCGGTCCGCGCTACCCGCAACCACTGGCTCTCAAACGGACACCGGCTTCACCGCACACGCCGCGCTGCTCGAAACAGACTACGCATCCTTCGCCGCCGACCCGAGTCTGCACGAAGAGCTCTTCGGGCCATCCACCTTGTTGATCACCGGCGCGGGTCGCGAAGAGATGCTCGCCGCCGCACGCTCTCTCACCGGGCACCTCACAGCATCCATCTTCGGAACAGAAGACGACCTCCGCGACTACGCCGAACTCATTTCCATACTGGAGACCAAAGTCGGCCGCATCGTGTTCAATGGCTTTCCCACCGGCGTGGAAGTCACGCACGCCATGGTGCATGGCGGCCCATATCCGGCAACCTCCGACGGCCGCTCCACCTCTGTCGGCAGCCAGGCCATCCTGCGCTTCGCGCGTCCTGTCTGCTACCAGGACTTCCCTCAATACGCGCTTCCCGCCGAGCTCCAGGACAGCAACCCCCGCAAGATCTTGCGTTTATGGAACGGCGGCTGGCAACTGAATCCGTAGTCCGGCGCTCTCATAACCAGCCAAACACTCCTCGCATAGAATTGTGTACGTTGGCTGGTTCTGCCCGGAGCCGGGTTAAAACCCAAAGGTCCTATGCTTCCTCCCGAACCCTTTCTGCGCCCTCCCCCCCGAACAGAACAAGCGCCCCTTCCCACCCCGCCTAACTCCCCCCACCCCACCCCCCCCCCCCCCCTCCCCCCCCCCCCCCCCTCCCCCGCCCCCCCCCCCCCCCCCCCCCCCCTCCCCGCTCCCCCCCCCCCCCCCCCAACCACCCAACAACTCACTCTCCTAACCCCCCCACCCCCCCCTCCCCCCCCCCCTCCCCCCCCCCCCTCTCTTCTTCCCCCCCCTTCTCGGAGCAACAAAGAATCGTCCCCCCACCCCCCACACCCCCCGCAAGAAGAAAGACGACCCCAAAAAACACACCCCCCCCTCTCCTCCCCCCCCCTCCCCCACACCACCACCAACAACCCCCCCCCCCCCACCACCCCCCCCCGAACTCAAACTTCTCCCCCCCTCCTCTCCCCCCCGCCCCCCTCCCCCCCCACTCCCCCTCCCCCCCCCCCCACCCCCCTCCCCCCCCCCCCCCCCCCCCCCCCCTCAATAACCCGCTGGAGGCGATCGTCAATCTCTGGTATCTGCTCAGCCAGGACAAGAGTCTGTCGGCGGATGGACAGGAGCTGTTGAAGACCCTCGGCTCGGAGCTCAGCCGTGTCTCGCACATCACCAAGCAGACGCTTCAGTTTTATCGTGACGGCAAAACGCCGGGCCCGGTCGATCTGGCCGAGCCGCTCAATGCCGCAGTGAGTCTCTTCTCGCGAAAAGCCGTTTCCGCCGGCACGGACATTGAGACCCATTACAGGACTTCGGCGACGATATTCGGCTTCGCTGGAGAACTCCGCCAGGTCTTCGCAAACCTCATCGGCAACGCATTGGAAGCCGGCGCAACGGGCATCAAAATACGCGTCTCGCCCGGCCGTGACTGGAAACATCGGGCTCGTCGCGGCGTACGCGTAACCGTCGCCGACAACGGTTCCGGTATTCCCGCCGACTCCGCCGGAAAACTTTTTGAGCCCTTCTTTACCACCAAAGACGAAAAAGGCACCGGACTGGGACTGTGGGTCAGCAAAGGCATCGTGCAGAAACACGAAGGCTGGATACGCATGCGCACCAGCACCCAACCAGCCCGCCACGGCACCACCTTCGAGCTCTTCCTGCCAACCCTGTCCGAAGCGGCAATGACGCCGGCAACACAATTCCGGCGGCCCTGCGTTAACCGAAGTCGAGGTGAGCAGTTAGGGCCACAGTAGCTAACTTATGGATTGCGGACAATCCGAGAATCGCGCCAGAACCGCTTGACGCCTCGGTCTACCAATTGGTCTGTTTGCGATAGTTCAAGATTTATAGCCATTGCCCGAAGTCTCGCTGTGCGCCCACTCTAGCCGAAGTCTATGGTGCGATGTGGTTCTCGCGTGACCCGAGTGAGCTGCGTGCAGTTTCTTCTTTTCGAACCGGGACGGATTCAAGGTATTCCAGGACTGAATTCTTGGTTGGCCAATGTTCATTTCGAACGGTTACAGTAGGTTCCGGACATGCACGGCAAAATTGTGAGGGGCAGAACCCCCAATGATGGCGGCATCACTACTGCGAGGATTGCCGCGGTGACGAGAATGAAGCTGCGCGTTTTCTCGCCATTCCTGCGAGTAGCCAGCCACGCTTAGGTGACGATGCGGCGATACCTTTTACTTCTGTTTATCCTTTTCGCGTCTTCGGCTGTTTCCTGCGGCGGCCACACGATTACTGTCCATTGGTCAAGTCCCCGGCAGACAATTGACGGTTTTGGTGCGGCGGGAGCTGGCATGGTCCAAACGCTAACTTCTGCGCAAATGAATTTTTTCTACACCCCTGCGGGGATTGGCCTTCAGTGGTACAGGATGCAGATATATCCCGACCTGACGGATTGTCAGAAGGATCAAGCAGGAGTTCCAAACGGAAGCTGCGTGACGGTGTCATCTGGACCGACAGTCGCCAGTTCGGACCTTTCAACGGCTCAAGCCGCGCTGGCCAGGGGAGCGAGGGTGTTCGCAAGTGAGTGGAGTCCTCCAGGCTCGATGAAGGACAATGGAACGTTTTTGGTCGGCGGCAATATGATTGGCAATTCCGAGAATTACAGGAATCTGGCTAAAATTCAGGCCGCTTTTGTGACGTTAATGAACGGTACTTACAATATTCCAATTTACGCGATCAGTCCGCAAAACGAGCCGGAAGAGAACGTTCATTATCCGAGCTGCGTGTGGACAGCGACGCAACTGCACGACTATATCCCCTATCTGCGTTCAGCTCTCGACGCGGCCGGCCATTCCAGTGTGAAGATCATGGTTGCCGAAGACACGCCTTGGACCATTCGCGTCGCGGCGGGTCCCATGGACGATGCCAAGACCGCAGCAGACGTTGCCATTGTCGCCGCTCACGGGTATGCGAGCCCGCAGCCCAGCGGTCCGCTGGCCTTCGAGAATGATACGGGGCAGCACGTGTGGGAGACCGAGGTCTCGGATACCACTCCTTACGAGGGACTATACGAACGCCCTCAACTACGCATCGCAGATTCACTACTATTTGACCAACGCGCGGGTCAATTACTGGGGCTACTGGCTACTCAATGCCAGTGGCGACTATACCGATAATTCGGCACTTACCGATAAGAGCGACAATATCGCCAAGAGGGCCTACGCCATCGGCAATTGGAGCAGGTTTGTTTTACCCGGTTCCCACCTGGTATCTGTCACGAACTCCACGTCTCTCCTCGTTACAGCGTTCACAAACCCAGCAGGAAACTCTGGTACGGTCGTGGTGGTGAACAACGGAAGCTGGCCGGCCTCAGTTACATTCTCGGTGGGGACAACTATGGGCTCAAAAGTCGCTCCCTATCTCACGTCGAACAGTGCAAATCTCGCCGAGCAAGCAGCAATAACTGTTTCCTCTGGCTCGTTTTCCGCAACTGTGCCGTCTCATTCCATTGAAACCTTTACAAGCTCAAAGTAAGCGAGGCAGAGCTTGGCGCCGTTGGCAACTCGCTCAGCAGTATTGCGACTGCTACGGACGAGAAGCCGGGACGTCTGAAGCGAAATGAGATCCTGTCGAAGGAGCTCTTCTAAACGCCGGGTTCGTCGCGTCTATCTTCGCTTGTCAACGAGTGACAAATCGCCCAATGCACTCATTGAGCTCATACAATCTCAACTCGTTACTCCCGAGTCGGGGCAATGCGGAAACTACAAGCGTGATCAACAATCCCGTTCCGGGAACCGCCAGCGGAAATGTGCCACTTCAGCCGCACAATTCGCTACACTGGAAATAGAAGAGCCCACTCCATCGGAGTGGGCTTTGCTTTCTCCCTATCCGGCTAAGTTCCTTTAGTTGGACATTTTTAGCGATAAGTCCTTTAGATCACAGAATTTACCCGGACGGGAGCGCCGTAAAGTCATCTGATTTCGATCACTTACAAACCAGCCTCCGGTACGGAAGGGGGGGGGGGGCCGCGGTAACATTACGCCGCCGGACGGCAAAGTAGATGGGCAGGCCGCTGGCGATGATCAGCAGCCCGGGCCATGTCGTCGTGGTGCGATAGACGAAGAGGACAGCAAGATAGGCCGCGCCCGCAATGTAGATCGCGGGGAGCCAGGGATATCCCCAGCGCGATACGGGCGGTTCGCATCCGGCCGCGTGCGCGCAGGCGAAACAGGCCGGCGACGGTGAGGATGTAGAAGAGCAGCGCCGCGGAGATGACGTAGTCGAGCAGGTTGCTGTAGAGGTTGCCGTAGGTTCCTGTGACGCGATCGTAGGTGCGCGGCAGCACCAGGAACGCCGACCACACACATTGCATCGCCAGCGCCCATCCCGGGCACGCGTGCCTTGTTCAGAACCCCGGCGCGACGGAAGAAGAGGCCATCCTGCGCCATGGCGTAGCAGGCGCGGCCGCCGGCCAGCGTCAGCGCATTCACCGTTCCGAAGGTGGAGACCATGATGAGGATGCGCCATGGCACGGCCGATGCCGGGCAGAACAGTATCCACGACCAGGGTCGCGACGCGGTCGTTGGGCGCGGTCTGGATGGCGTGAACCGGAAGCGCCGCGAGATAGCAGAGGTTGCAGAGCAGGTAGAGGCCGATGACGAGCATGTGCCGATAGCGAGCGCGAGGGGCAGGTTGCGCCTGGGGTTTCGTACCTCGGCCGCGATAAAGGTGATGTCGTGCCATGAATCTGCGGAGAAGAGCGAGCCGGTCTGCGAGACGCAAAGGGCAACGAAGAGTCCGAAGGCGGTGGTGGCATCGAAGCCATGAATCGCCGAGACGTTGACCGGAGACCAGGGTGCCGCGAAGTTCGCGCGCAGGACGGAGGGATGCAGGAAGGCGACAAGCCGCCCAGGGCCAGCAGCGCACCATGCCCGCAAGCTTGGCCACGGTGAAGATGTTCTGGATGAGCTTGCCCCAGTTGACGCCGTAGCGTGTTAACAACGCGATGAAAACGATGATGCCAAGGGCCAGCGCCTGCGCCGTCGAGAGCGAAAGCGCGTATCCGGGAAGAAGGTGCATCGGCGCAACTGATATAATTGCTCTCGCCGATGGACGGAAACACCCGCCGCTGAAACGCGCGAAGGCGATGGCGACAGCGGCGATAGTGCCGGTCTGGATCACGGTGAGCAGCGTCCAGCCGTAGAGGAATCCGAGCAGCGGAGAGAAGGCTTCGCGCAGGTAGACATACATGCCGCCGGCTCGGGCATCATGGCGGCAAGTTCGCCGTACGAGAGCGCGCCTGCGAAAGTAAGGACGCCTGTAATGACCCAGGCGACCAGCAGCCATCCGGCAGAACCGACCTGCCGGGAGATCTCCGCGCAGACGATGAAGATGCCGGAGCCGACCATGATGCCGGCCACGACCATGACGGAATCAAAGAGTCCCAGGGCCCGATGAAATTCCGTAGGTGGATTGGCTTCAGCTTCCTGCTTAGCGCAAGTGGCGTAGTTGGCTGCATCCGTGCGGTGTCCCTCTTGGCGCGTATTTGCCGAATGCTCTAGCTTATGGCTGGCGGAGTGGTACGCACGCCCAAAATTGAGGTGAATCACGGAGGTCAAGGCGAGATCACGGCTGAGTCGGACGGACCGGGAGCAAGCTCCAGATGCTGCGCCTCCCGCCGATTCTGTTCGTCCGCCATTGCAGCCGCGATCTTCAATTCCCGCTCGGAAGCTTCCTTCTCCCGGCCTTCCCCAGGGCAAGGCCGTAGTAGTAGTGCGCGGGCTGGTATTCGGGCGCGGCGGCAATCGCGTCCTTGAGCGACTCGACCGCCTCCGGATACTGCTTCAGCCGGAAGGCCGCAATCCCAAGCGCAGTCAACGCCCCGCCATGCCTGGGATCGTGCTGCAAAGCCTTGCGGCACTCCTGCTGCGCCGCGACATAGTCGCCGTGATCGAGCGCCATCTGCGCGATCTGGTAGTAGGACTCTGCCTGGTTAGGCGAGAGCGCAATGGAGCGCTCGAACTCGGCCTTCGCCTCATCGGAGCGCTGCGTGATCTGCAGAATCCGGCCCAGTCCGTAGTGCGCGGTCGCATCCTCCGGCCGGCCCTTAAGATACGCGCGCATATCGCGCTCAGCCGACGGCATGTCCTGCAGATCCATCTTGACCCGAGCCTCCGCATACAGCGCCTTCAGATCCCCCGGGTGGATAGCGCGCGCTTCCGCCACATCGCGCTCCGCATCGCGCAATAGATGAGCCTCATCCTCCAGGATGCTGAGATCGAGCAGCAAATGAAAATCGTGAGGAACCTCGGCCTTTGCCGCCAGAAGCGTGGCCAACGCGCTATTGCGATCGCCGCGGACCGCTGCTGGAGCGCGGTCTCCTCTGCAGCAGCGACCAGCATGTCACGAAGCTGGCTATTGCCGCGGTCGCTCCTCCAGCGCGTCGGAAAGTATGGGAGCGCCTCCGGTCCGCGATGTTCGCTCAGCAGCAGATGACCGAGATTGGTCTCAGCCGATGTGAGATGCGGTTGGATGGAAAGCGCCTTATGGAAGCACTCCTCCGCCTTGCAGGCTCGTGCTGCTGCGCCCGCGCGACGCCAAGCAGTGTCCAGCCATCCGCGTTGCGCGGGTGCTGCTGCAGAAAGCCCTCCAGAGTATGGCCGGCTTCCGCGGCCTGACCATGCTCCAGCAAGCTGCGTGCCCGCTGCAGCGCATCCGGGGCCTGGGCAGCCAGAGCGACTGCAAACGCAAGCATCCCGATCGCGGAACCGCCAAAGACGCAGCTCCGAATTCTGCCTGTTTGCATAATTTGAATGACCTTTGAATCAAGGTGCGTTCGGATTGCTCGACTGGCTCAACGCTCGTGAGTTGTCTAATACCTGCAGCCTGTTACGGAGTTCGTTCTGCCGGGCCTCCTGCTGCTCATCGGCGTCTTTCAGTTTTTGAAACTGCGCGAGCGCTCTGCCGGAGTCTTCCAGTCGTCCGACTCTGCGATATGCACGGGCAAGCTCATAGGCCGCGCGCCTGGGCATCTCTCCGGTCCTCTCGTCCTGAGAGACCTTTTCAAGATATGGAATTGCCTCCTGATCACGACCTAGTTTTACTAGCCCAAGACCGAGGTAAAAATCAGCCGGCGCGGAGTGCTGATAAACCTTGACCACATCTTTAAGAAGAGAAACGCCGGATTTCGGGTCCTGTTCATTCTCAACATCAATCTTCCCCAGGTTATAGAGGGCCACCACATTGTGCGAACTCAGCCGAAGTTCCTGCTCATAAGCCTGCTTCGCCTGGGCAAATTTGCTGAGCTTTTGGTAAGCGTTGCCCAGCGCTTCATATAAGTCGGAGTTTTGTCGCTGCATCGTAAGCGCCGTCTGATATTCGGAGATCGCTTCGGCAGTTTTGCCCGCCTCAGCGTAGGACTCTCCCAATGCGCGATGCACCTGCCAGGAATCCGGCGCCAATTTGTACATCGCGGCATAGCTGTTACGCGCTACAAGCGTGTGCGCCCGGGCCCGGTAGTCCAGTATGTTGAGATCGTCGGGCATCAGTTCTGCTGCTCGATCCAGCGGGGCGATGGCCTTTTCCGCATGACCATCGGCCAGTTCCAAAATGCCGAGCCACATTTCAGCTTCTGCATTCTTATCGTTCAGGGCAATTTCATTCTTCAGTGCTGTCCGCGCGTCATCAAAGTGGTGCATCTGGTACTCGACCACTCCCAGGAACATATGGGCTCCGGCAAGCCTCGGTGCGAGCTGGCATGCACTCCGTATGGATGTTTCAGCCGCATCTAACTTGCCTTGCCGCAATTGCGCGAGACCGAGATCGAGAAAAGCGCTGGGGAACTGCGGAGCCAGCCGCGTCGCTTTTTGGAAGGACGCCTCCGCATCCGCAGGTTTGTTCTGGTGCATTGCCTGAGCGCCTGCCTGCATTGCGCGTTCTACTGGGTCATCCACCGGGCCAGGAGCCTGACCATTTGCCCCTTCAATGCCGACGACGCTGACAAATACTGTCACACAGGCATACTTCAGCCATCGCAGCCTCGATCGGCATCTGTAGCAACCTTCTAGTGCCATCTCCTAACCTCAATTTCGGAGTTCATAGCAACTCCGGAATCTTGGTAGCCGAACCAGAGGCTAACTTCTCCCATAAGCCTAGAGGACGGCCGAAGCCGTCCTCTAGGCTCCTCGCGGCTGAGGATTCGCTCCGCCTGCCATAATAGCGCACGGACAGATGGTCAAAAGTTGATGCGCGCAGTGAGTTGCAGGTTACGTGGAGCATCGATGGTCGCGGTTGGCACTCCGAAGAGCTGATCATTCGGATTAGCGTCTGGGATCTGGAAAGCGTGGCGGTTGAATGCGTTCAGTGCCTCGACTTCAAACTGGAACACGACATTACCCTTGATTGGGGTGTTCTTGATGAGACTGAAGTCTTCGTGCAGATAAGTATTCAGCCTGTATTCACCTTCGACACGCGGCACGTTCCCGAACCGGAATGCTCCTCCATTTCGATATTGCTCCAGGTTCTGATCAACGAAAGCAGCATTGCCGGGCTCGTTGATCGCAGTGGCTCGATCTAAAGGCAAGTTGAACAGTGTGTTGATCTGCGGATCGGCACCGTAGCTCGGAATGTTGAATGGATCAATTTTTCCGTTTCGCGCAACCGGACTTCCATAGGGCGTTCGTCCGTTACGGCTAAATCGGATCGAATTCTGAAAGCCCGGAATGCCGGTCGAGGGCCCAAAGGATACGGGTTGTCCCGATAAATAGCGCTGCACTCCCCCCAATTGCCACCCTCCCACAGCGTAGTTGAGAGCGCCATGATTCAGGAACGGCTTACCCTTGCCGAAAGGAAGTTCGTATAGTTCGCTCGCGACAAAATTATGGGGAATATCTTGCGTGCTGATGGCCTTCTCGTCATGCAGGTTATTCACGTTCTGCACCTGGATAACAGAATTACCGTTGTTGGGCAGCAGGCTATCCGCATCGGTCAGCGTTTTGGACCAGGTATAGGAAATCTGGAACTGCAATCCATTCTGGAAGCGGCGCTCTAGAGATACGAGCAGCGCTTCATAGCTGGACATGCCGACATTCTGCAGACAGCAGCCGCTATCGATGTAGTCATACTGTGGAAAAGGCCGAAGCGCCTGTTGCACCTGCACGCCCGTGCCCCACAGATTCGTATAACCCGCGAACGGCGCTGTTACGCCGGCAGTATTCCCGACAAGCGGCTGCGACAACTGATCACCGAGCGCAAAGTCAGATTGCGGAATGTTGTTTAAATTCTGAACATTTGACCGAAGATTTTGCGCCTTATTGCCAAGATATCCGATCGTCAGCACCAGATCGTTTGCAACCTGCTGCTGCATCTGCAGATCCCATTCGTAAATCTGGGCGGGTTTCCCGTACTGGGGCTGGATATAGGAACCGCTCACCGGCTGACCATTGAAGAAACCGGGATCCAGATCCGGCGGCTGCGAGTATGCCGGATAGCCGGCATCTAAGTTGAAAGCGGGTGAGAAGCCGTCTCTGCTCGGGAAGGTGGGTGCGATTTTATATCCAGTGTTCATACTACCGCCGAAGTCGGAGTATTGAGTCGGTCCATAGAAGATAGCTGCACCGCCGCGCAATACGGACTTACCATCTGAATTCGGCAGCGAGTAGGCGAAACCGAGCCTTGGCTCGACACCCTTGAGGTATGCGTCCGCCCACGCGGTATTGCAGTGGCAGTTCGTACCGAAGACCAGCGCGCCCGGAACTCCGAACTCAGGATCTGTCGCGGTTGGGCTGAAGTTCGAGGTGTTGTTATGAGCTTCATGCCGCGGCGTATCCAGACTCCAGCGCACGCCCAGGTTCAGCGTCAGATTGTTAGAGACCTTGAGGTCATCCTGAGCAAAGACAGCAAGATAGTACTGCGTCCAGCGTGGTTGCCGGGAGTTGAGGCCAGCGCCGAAATTGCCGCTCGAAGTAGTACCTAACAGCTCGCTGGCAAACCCGTTTCCTGTATTCCCTTCAACGCCGGACTGGTTCGTTCCTGCTGTCTGATTCGTTGCGAAGTTAATGACAGCCGTAGGGAAGTTTAGTGGCGAAAACTGCTGGAGCCGATAATCGACGCCAAACCTGAAGCTGTTCCGGCCTTTCTGCCAAGAAACATCTTCATTGAACCGCCAGCCATTGTCGACATTGTCATCGTTCTGCGCGCTATAACCGAGATTCGTGATCGAGCTACCGACAGTGATCTGCGGGAAGTTCTTCGATAGTGGTGCATTCGGGATTCCAAGCAACGCGTTCCAGTTCTGGTTGGCAAATATGGATTGCTGAAAGTTGATGCTATTGCTGCGGTTGTACCCGAAGTTGAAATGGTTCAGCACCGCTGGCGTGATGATGTAGTCCCAGCCGAATCGCCCGAAATGAGTGAGGAAGTCCTGTTTCCATGTATTTGGCGACACCGGATACGGCAGCTGCGCAAAGCCACCCGTAGTCAGGTTGTTCTCGCGTGAGCTATAGGACGCATAGAACTTATTCTTGTCCGATGCGTTGTAATCAACGCGGATGGTCTCCGTCGTGTTGTTGATCGGACTCACCGAGGAGAGCGAATAATTGTTGAACTGTGCGGAATTCGTTGGGGCCGGATAATACGGCAGCAGATTTTTAGCTACCGCGCTAAAACGAGCTGCCGGAATCGTGTTATTGGGGAATGCGGTACGGCAGGGTACGCCATTCACCACCCTTTGGGTTGCGGATCGAAGATCTGGCCCTGATACATCGTCGTACCATCGCACGGATTGATGCCCTGCGGGTTTCCAGTAATCAGCAGAGCGGAGAAATCGCCGTTCCGCTCGGCCGCAGTTGGGACCGTGCTCGTGACCGTACCCCCGGTCTGAAACCGAATCTGCTCCCAGGAAAAGAAGAAGAAGAGCTTGTCTTTGCCGTTGTAGAGGTGAGGGATTCTGACCGGACCCCCGAAAGTCCCGCCGAAATCATTCTTCTTGTCTGAAGGCACCGCAAATCGCGCCTGGCAGGCTGGCGTATCATCTGTTCCGACGCACTGCGCGGCACGATTGCCGTTGTTAAACCACGTATTTGCGTCCAGGACATCGTTCTTGAAGATGTCGTACACGGTGCCGTGGAACTGATTCGTGCCGGATTTCGTTACGAAGTTCTCGATGCCGCCTGTCGTGCGGCCGTATTCAGCCGGCGGAGTGGCCGTCGTGACTTTGAACTCCTGAAGCGCTTCGACGGAAGGGCCTTCCTCGTCAAATGAGGAGCCATTTTCACTCCGCTGCTGGCTGGCGCCGTCCAGCAACACCTCGTTTCCATACTCCTGGCCTCCGGCAGTCTTAGCCAGAAAGATGCCGTTGCTGGAATTCGCGGACCCTGGCCCGACACTGCCCGGCAGCAGGAACACGAAAGCTTCCGGCGCGCGCAACGCTCCAACGCCGCCCAGTGCTAGGGGCAGATCAACAATCTGCCTTGCGGAGATGACTCCGCCCAGGTCGGAGGACTCGGACTGCAGTTGCTGCACGCCGCCATTCACCGTCACGGTCGTGGCGGCCGTGCCGGGTTGCATCTTAATGTCCTGCGCCGCAACACTCTGAATCTGTACCAGCACATTGTTCACGGTCGCGGGACTGAACCCCGGCGCAGTCACGCTCAATGTATAAGTGCCGAGCGGGATCGACGGAAAGCGATAGTTTCCGGCAGAGGAGGACTCTGCAGTGCTTGTCGCGCCGGTGGCGGTGTTTTTAGCGACGATTGTCGCCCCAACTATGACTGCACCGCTTGGGTCTGTCACTGTTCCGGCGATGGCGCCGCGCACGGACTGTGCCCAGACGCTGCCAGTCGAAGCTGCAAGCATTGTGATGAGAACAGCCAGAGCCGTGCAGAATAGCCCCACGCAGAACCTGAAACCTCTCATACTTGCCTCCTCAAACGCGACACTTGCAACTCGGAGAGATTCGTTGTCTCTCCGCCTCATTCATGCTGGGTTACGCCTGCAGTGAAACCGGTTTCAACACACGGCTAGCTGACTCTGCGCAACGGCCTGAATTCTAGGTGCCGCAACGTAAGATGCGCTATGAGTGCACCAGACCATTCATATCTAGTACATATGAACTATGGTTTCGCAGCGTCAAAAGATGACACAGTCACGATTCATTGGGCCAGACTCCGAACGCAGGAGCCGGGACGCTTCACTCACAAGGGAATTCGTGGCCACTGGAAAAGCAACCGGGATTATCCGCATCTTGCTCGTGGACGATCATCCGGTCGTGCGCGCCGGCCTCGCGAGTATGCTGTCCAGCATCGCCGGCCTTGCTGTCTGCGGAGCGGCATCCAGCGGCGAGGAAGCGCTCGAGCTCATCAACGCCGAACAGCCCGACGTGCTGCTGCTCGATCTGCGAATGCCCGGAATGACAGGCATCGAGCTTCTCAAAGCGATTCGGGCATTGCCCTTTCCACCTCGGGCGGTTGTACTCACGAGTTATGAGTCCGACGAGGAGATCTATCGGGCGATCGAGGCAGGCGCACACGGATATCTGCTGAAGAGCACGCCCCAGGCAGAGATCGTAGCCGCCATTCATGCCGTACATAGCGGCCGACACCACATTCCGCCGCGCATCGCAGCGCGGTTAGCGGAGCGCATGGTGCGCACCGCGCTCACACAACGCGAGGTGGAGATACTAGAGATGGTTGTGCGCGGCCTCACCAACAAGCAGATCGGCAATGCCCTGCGTATCAGCGAAAATACCGCACGCAATCACATCAACAGCATCATCCGGAAGCTCGATGTCTCAGGCCGCACGGAAGCCGCGACGGCAGCCATCCAGCAGGGCCTAGTCCGAATGCCGGATTAGTCCTTCGAGTGTCACTTGGCCGCATGCAGTCTAATAACCGTGACGCTTTCGTGCGGGAAGATGTGCTCGAAGCTCCCTTTGGAGACGTGCTCCTGGTTCAACACGGGCGCCACCCGCTGGGGGCCGGTCGTCATCATTTTCGTCGCTGATGCTCGCGCTGCGCAGCGTCTGCACGTCAGCATTTCCTGCCGGCGCGAAATCCCGGATTGCAATGTCCGCAGGGATGTCTACGTCGAGGCTGCGATTAACGCAAAAGAGCGATAGTGTTTTCTTGGAAGCATCCAGTGCCGCCGTCACGTCGAGATAGGGCACATTCTCAATATCGGGAAGCCGTGTAACTCCGTTCTTCACCGAGTAGCTCCCAGCGTCGGCAAACAGCCTCTACCGGCAGCGCTGGATGCGCGGTCGAGTACATGCGGAAAGCGTAATAACCCGGCGCGCCGTACACTTGGCCACGGCTCTTCCAGATGCCGGCAAACTCCATGATGCCGGTCATGTCTGAGACGGGCACAGCGTCGGCATTGCGCATCAGCATGTTGAAGAAGCCGGCCGTATCTATCGCTCCGCCCATGTTGCGGAAACTGGGCACGCCGTCACGATTGCCGATAAACAGCCATTCGGTGAATGCTACGTGCGCCCGATGCGCGAACGCGGGATGATCATCAATCTGCTGCTGGTCCTCGCGCAGCTTGCGTCCCAGCTCCACGGGCAGAGCAAAAGCGGCCTGCGTCATGAAGTCGGTGGAAGCATGCGGCAGCTGGGTGCGCGTGTTGGTGACGACGAAGTGCGTGGAAAGGTAGTTGAATGTACCGGCGGGGTTCGCTAGTTGATGCGCATTCCATTCGCGGAATCCATCCGGATCAGCACCGGTGGCAATCAACTTCGCCATAGGATCGACAGCGCGGATCGCTTTGCTGAAGGCCAGTGTGCGGCCGGCAACCTCATCCAAAGTCGGCCAGCCGACATTCCAGTCACCCCACAGCTCGTTGCCTAGCTCCCAGAAGAGACCGCCGTGCTGCTGCCAGTGCTCGTCCACATAGCGGACCCAGTCCGCAGCCTCCTGGGGCGTCCCGCTGCCCAGGTTTAGCGCGATCTGCGGCTCCGCGCCGATCAGTTGGCAAAAGTGCAGGAACTCGTCCGTGCCGAAGGTGTTGTACTCCGGAATGCCCCACGCGATATTCAACATGCTGACGCGCTTCTCCCGCGGGCCGATACCATCGCGCCAGTGATAGGACGAGGTGAAGTTCCCTCCAAAGCGAACCAGTGGTGTCTCCATCGCTTTGGCCATCTCAACCTCGTCCGGGTCAAGTCCATCGAGCGCATCCGCCGGCATCAGCGAGAACTGATCCAGATCGACGCGCTCGTCTCCTGTAAGCTCGACGGCGAAGTCCGCCGGCTGCAGGCGATGCAATTTGCCGGCTGGTATCTGCAACTGAAAATCGTACTGCTTCCAGCCTTCAGCAGCAGCATCGAGCGTTGCGGAAGCAAGCAACTCGCTGCTGTTCCGCACGCGGAGCGAAACGGTGAGTCTGGAAGGGCCACTGAGGTGCCGTGCGAAAAAAGCTTCCTTTGTATGAAAGCGTACGCTGGACGGGCAAATACACCTCCTGCTTAATGCCTGTGGGCTGGCCAGGCACGCCCATAATTACGAGCGAGCGCCACGAGTTCGCAGCATTACCCCAGCGCGGCTCATAACGATTGCCCTGCTTAGCATCCAAAGGCTCCCATGGCAGCGGCAAGCCAAGGGACGAAGACTCCTCCAGCTCGGGGCGTTCGTGCACCATCGTTTCCAGATTTCTGGTGCTCCACAGGTTCTCTTCGAGCGATGGATTCACCAGTAGCTCCGCCCACAGGCCGTTGTAGGTAGAGTTGCCGATCGGTTCGAGAAAGCTGCCGAAGATGGTTCGCGGGATCGGCGCACCTGCAGCTCTTGCCCTGCGTCCACAGTGATCGAGGCCTGGAAGGGATCGGCTTCACGACCGAGATTTGCGCCCGGCAGAAGGACAGGAAGAGACATGCGCTAGCAGCAAACAGCATGGTGCGGGAGAGATACGTTTTCATGTGGCCCCGGAGGGCGAAGTCCGCTGGATGCGGCGTACGCCAGTCTCGACCAAGATCGGCAGAATTGCAAAACGCGCGCATCCTCTTAGCTGCAGTTGGCTTGCGTGGCGGTTGTTTCCAGGATTGAAAGACACCGGATGAGATACCCTACTCTGTCTCGCCCATGGTGAACCGGAAATGACAAGCCACCCAACGATTCGAGCACCCCGTGGAGGCGAAAAAACCGCCCGCGGCTGGATCCAGGAAGCAGCCAAGCGGATGCTGATGAACAATCTTGATCCTGAGGTTGCGGAGAAGCCGGAGGAATTGATCGTATATGGCGGCCGCGGCAAGGCGGCTCGCAATTGGGACTGCTATTACAAAATCGTAGAAACACTGGATCGTCTTGGCAACGACGAGACACTCCTTGTGCAGTCCGGCAAGCCGGTCGGGGTCGTGCGGACACATCGCCTGGCGCCTCGTGTCCTCATCGCAAACTCCAACCTGGTGCCGCGCTGGGCCACGTGGGAAGAATTCGATCGCCTGGATGCCGCAGGCCTCATGATGTATGGACAGATGACAGCAGGCTCCTGGATCTATATCGGAACCCAAGGCATTCTGCAGGGCACATACGAAACTTTCAAAGCCGCCGCGAACCAGCACTTCGGTGGCGCGCTGGCCGGCACCATCAGTGTCACCGCAGGACTGGGCGGCATGGGCGGCGCGCAGCCGCTGGCCATCAAACTTGCCGGCGGAGTCAGCATCTGCGTCGAAGTAGACGCGGCACGCATCGATCGACGCTTGAAAACCCGATATCTGGATGGCGCAACCGCCTCTCTCGATGAGGCAATCCGGATGGCGCAGCAAGCAAAGCGCGATAAGGCAGCCCTCTCCATTGGGCTCCAGGGCAATGCCGCAGAGATTCTGCCCAAAATGGTGAAGTCGGGATTCATTCCCGACCTTGTTACAGATCAGACCAGCGCGCATGATCCGATGTGGGGGTATCTGCCGCCGGCGCTGGTCGATGAAGACCTGAACACGTTGAGAACGCAGACCCGGCAGCGTATATGACGCGCGTGCGCGCAGCGATGGCACAGCATGTGCAGGCGATTCTGGAGATGCAGCGGCAGGGCGCGATCGCCTTCGATTACGGCAACAATCTGCGGACACAGGCGAAACAGGCCGGCGTGGAAAATGCCTTCAACTATCCCGGGTTTGTGCCCGCATTCATCCGCGATTCGTTCTGCGAAGGCCGCGGCCCTTTCCGCTGGGTAGCTCTGTCTGGAGACCCAGCGGATATCGCGAAGACAGATGCTGCCCTGCTGAAGCTCTTCCCCGAAGACGATCGGCTACAGCAGTGGTTACGATTCGCTGCGAAAGAGATAGCATTTCAGGGATTGCCGGCGCGCATCTGTTGGCTGGGTTACCGCGAGCGTGATAAGGCAGGTTTGCTCTTCAACAAAATGGTTCACGATGGAGAGCTGTCGGCGCCCATTGTCATCGGCAGAGATCATCTGGATGCGGGATCGGTGGCGAGTCCGTATCGTGAAACAGAAGCGATGCTGGACGGATCGGATGCCGTCTCTGATGGGCCCTCCTGAATTTTGCCACGGGCATCGCCAGCGGCGCAGCATGGATGAGCTTCCATCATGGTGGCGGCGTCGGCATGGGATACAGCCAACATGCCGGCCTGGTTGCCGTGGCTGACGGCAGCGACGAAGCGGAAGAACGACTGCGTCTCTGTTTGACCAATGATCCCGGTCTTGGCGTTATACGACATGCCGATGCAGGCTACGCAAAAGCGCAACGAGTGGCGCGAGATCGCGGTCTCGACATGCCGAGCCTCGCATGAACGCGGACCTGCTAGTCACCGGGATCGGGCAGCTCGCGACCGCAACCGGCGCCGGGCCGAAGTACGGTGCGCAGATGCGCGAAGTCTCCGTCACCGAGAACGCCGCAATCGCGATCAGCGACGGCCGATTTGTATGGATTGGCCGCGCGACAGAGTGGCGAGGAACCCCATCCAGCACCGTCGATCTAGGTGGGCGAGCTGTCGTTCCTGGCTTGATCGATCCACACACGCACCCCGTATGGGCCGGGGATCGGCTTCGTGATTTCGAAGCGCGGACTTCGGGCGTCGCCTATGAAGAGATACTCGCCACTGGTGGCGGCATCTGGAGACCATCCGCGCAACCATGTCCGCATCGGACGATGAATTGGTTTCTCTTGCTGAACGGCGCATATGGACATTGGTTAATTCGGCGCAACCGTCGTCGAAGTGAAATCGGGATACGGCTTCACGGTTGCCGGCGAGCTGCGCCTGCTGGAAGCGATCGGAGCCGTCGCGTCGCGCGTGCCGATCCGGATAATTCCCACACTGCTGATCCACATTCCGCCGAGCGACAGGAGCGAGCACGACGCCTACCTTGAGCAGATCCAAAGCGAGCTGATTCCTGAGGTCGCGCGGCGTCATCTCGCTACTGCAGTAGACGTATTCGTAGAGCAAGAAGCGTGGAGCGCGACGCAGGCTGGATCAATGCTGACCTGTGCCCTTGAGCATGGGTTACGAGTCAAGCTGCACGCGGAGCAGTTTCATTCCGTCGGGGGCTTGGAGCTTGGTTTACGACTCAAGGCGCTCAGCATCGATCATCTTGAAGCGTGCAAGTCGCAGCAGTACCCGCTTTTTCGCAATAGTCCGACTTTCGCGACCGTGCTGCCGGGTGTATCCTTGCATCTGGGCATCCCCAAAGCGCCGGGCCGCGCACTGATCGACTCCGGAGCCGCTGTTGCTGTAGGCACAGACCTGAATCCCGGATCGAGTCCACTGTTTTCCACCGGCGCGGCGTTGGGGCTGGCGGTGCGGTTGAATGGGTTGACAAGCCAGGAAGCGTTGGTCGCCGGAACAGTGAATGCCGCGTACGCGCTAGGCCTCGATGCCGGGCACATCGAAACAGGCGCGCAGGCCGATTTTGCCGTACTCGAGTCTCCCGACTGGCGTGATCTGATCTACACCATGGGTGCGAATCCGGTTCGCGAAGTCTGGTGCTGCGGCAGGCGGATTGCCGGTGCAAACGGTCCGAGGAAAGATCACGATGCCTAGTTCATTTCGGCCGTCACTGCTCTATCAGGACGGCCGTTTCGTCTCCGGAGCCAGCATTTTCGTCGATGATACGGGCCGCATCACGAAACATGCAGACAGCGCTGAGCGCCTCGACCTCTCAGGCAAAGCCCTTCTTCCGGGATTCGTCAACGCACACTCTCATTCGTTTCAACGGCTGATACGTGGCCGCGCAGAATCGTGTGTCGTCAGCGGTAACGACTTCTGGTCGTGGCGGAACACGATGTACCAGGCTGCCGCCAGGCTTTCTCCGGAAGATATCTACGATGTGGCACGCATGTGTTTTCTTGAAATGTTGCGCGCCGGCATCACGACGGTTGGCGAATTCCACTATCTCCACAACGCACCTGACGGCAAGCCTTACGATGATCCCAATCTGCTCGCGCGACAGGTTATCGCGGCCGCGCAGTCCGTCGGGCTCCGGATCGTGCTGCTCCGTTCGGCGTATTTCCGGTCCGGCTATGAACTGCCGCCCGATCCGGGCCAGAAGCGTTTTTTCGAGCAGCCTGATGTGTTTCTCCCAAATGCCGCCGCGCTTCGCGCCCTGTACCCGCAGGATTCAGCAGAGGTGCGCATTGGCGTTGCTCCGCATAGCATTCGTGCGGTGCCCTTGGGCAAGCTCCATGAGATCGTCACGTGGGGACGCGGTAATTCCCTTCCCATCCATATGCACGTCTCGGAGCAGGTTGCAGAGAATGTTGCATGCCAGCGCGAATACGGACACACGCCTGTCGATCTGCTCGCACGCGAGGGACTGCTCGGCGATGATTTTGTTGCGGTGCACGCAATTCATCTCACCGCAGAAGAGATTGCCGCCTTCGCGAAATCGCAAGCCATCGTCTGTTCATGTCCGACAACAGAGCGCAACTTGGCGACGGAATCGTTCCCGTAGACGCTTTGATGACATCCGGCGTGCGTCACGCCCTTGGTTCGGATAGCCAGACGCAGATCGATCCTTGGGAAGATGCCCGCGAGCTGGACTACCATCTGCGCCTGGCGCGGCAGCAGCGGGCAGTGCTCGATCAGATTGACGGAAAACCAATCGCAGCGCGCCTCTTCGAGTGTGCAACCATCCACGGCGCGCAGGCGCTGGACGTAGAGACTGGTTCACTCCGGCCCGGCGAATATGGCGACATGATTTCGGTCGATTTGAGCGAAATCGCCATCGCCGGCAACACTCCGGAAACTCTTCTGCCGTTGCTCGTCTTCGGCGCAAGCCGCTCTGCCATCCGCGATGTTGTGGTCAACGGCCGGATCATTCTTCAGGATGGGCATCATCCACTTCAGGCGGAGATCATCGAGAAATATCGGGAGGTCTATCGCAAGGTGTGGGGCCGTGATTCCGCCGTCGGGAGCGCCCGTTGAGTGCGGTTGTCAATCACCTCTCGAACCTGATCCGGATTCCATCCGTATCCGCAATCTCGAATCGTCCTGTCATTGACTATGCGACATCAGTGCTGATCACTCATGGATGGTCGACATAGGAAATCTCCTATACAGACGAGTCCGGCGCAGAGAAGGTAAATCTCATCGCTGCCCCGCCGGGACAGGCGGCTACAGATCGCGCGGTGGATCTGGCTTTTCTGTGTCACACCGATACAGTCCCATACGCAAAGGACTGGTCGCAGGCTCTCCAGCCGATTGTTCGAGGAGCGATGCTGCACGGCTGCGGCGCATGCGACGTAAAGGGATTTCTAGCGTGCCTGTTGAGGGCTGCTGAGTCACCAAGTGCGCAGTGGCTGAAGGGCCTGCGAATCATACTGACCGCGGATGAAGAGATCGGATGCATTGGATCGAAGCAATTGATCGCGTCGAATCTCCTGAGTTCGAAGCGCCTCGTTGTCGGTGAGCCAACATCGCTGCGAGTTGCGCGTGCAGGCAAAGGCTACTGTCTCGCGCGTGTCGCGATTCTCGGCCGAGAAGCGCATAGCGCGCTTCCCGGCCAGGGGATTTCCGCCATCTATGCAGCAGCACACCTTGTGTCGGGGCTCGAGCAGCTAAGCCAGCAGCTCACGAAGGAGGTGCATGACCTTTTCGATCCGCCATTCACAACCCTGAACGTCGGCACAATCGAGGGCGGCTCCGCAAAGAACATCATTCCCGGCCGTGCCGAGCTTCTTGTCGAATGGCGGCCCATTCCTGGCGCCTCGCCCGATCGCATTCCCACTGCACTCCAGGAAATGCTGCAACAGCTTGAGGCGCAGTCCGGAGGACTCCGTGCATCGCTGACTCTACTTAGAGAAGAGGCAGGTTTTGAAACCGCATCCAACAGTGATCTGGTCAGCGCTTTCGAGAAGGAACTCGGTCTGCCAGCAACCTCTATCCCATTTGGCTCAGAGGCCAGCGCGTGGTCGACAGTTGCGGAAGACGTGGTCGTGTTTGGTCCAGGAGATATGCGAACCGCCCACAGCGATCGCGAATGCGTCCCGATCGACCAATTGACAACTACTGTCCAGGTGCTCCGGGCCATGATGCAGGGGACAGAAGGTCACCGGATCGATCGCTAACTTTGCTTTCAACAGGGTCATGGACTATCCGCCGCGGCAATATAGTCGCGGCCGCACCCGATCTCCTTCTCGAGGCGAAGAAAAAGCCCCAGCCGTACCAATTGACTCGAACCCGTCACAAGTTCATATGCAAGACAAGGCAAACGCCCCGCCATCCCGCTCATCTCTCTAAGCGAGGGAGAACATCATGAAAGCAGTTGTGATCGATGGCTTCGGCGGCGTGGACCAGCTTCATATCCAGGATGTGGACGACCCGCCGGTGGGCAGAGGCGAAGTGCTCGTACGCGTGCGCGCCACCAGCGTGAACCCCGTCGACCTGAAGATCCGCGACGGCTCCGCCGCCAGGCGCATGGGTGTCGAGCTGCCTGCCATCCTTGGCCGCGACCTCGCCGGTGAAGTTGTCCGCGCCGGAGAAGGTGTTACCGGCTTTGATAAAGGCATGCGCGTTATGGCGCTTGCCAATGGAACCTATGCCGAGCTCACCACTACAAAGGCCGACGTGCTCGCTCCCATTCCGGACAAGCTCAGCTTCGAGCAGGCCGCTGCTCTCCCACTCGTGCTGCTCACGGGTGCACAGCTCATCGAGCGCGCCATCAAAGTCGAGCCGGGCTGGCGCGTTCTCGTCCTCGGCGCAGTCGGCAGCGTCGGACGGAGCGCGATCTTCGTTGCGCAGCAGCGCGGAGCAAGAGTCATAGCCGGTGTGCGCGCTTCACAGGTGAACGAAGCGAAATTGCTCGGTGTCGATCAGATCATATCGACAGACGATGAGAAGCAGCTCGAACAGCTTCGCGATTTGGACGCTGTTGCCGACACGGTTGGCGGACCCACCGCAGCTCGCGCGCTCAAAGCGATTCGGGAAGGCGGCGTCTTTGGCACCGTGCTCGCGCCGCCAGAGGCCGACCATGACAACGTCCGGGTCGCCACCATGATGGCGGTTCCCGACGCCTCACGCCTCTACGAGCTTGCAGACGAAGTCGCCCGCGGCAACCTCAAAATCCCCATCGCAAAAACAATTCCGCTGGACCAAGTCCAGGAGGCACACCGCGAAGCCGAGCACCATCCCGCCGGAAAAATTGTTATGAAAGCCGCTTGAAGTTACAGCTCAAATTCAATCTCCACTACGTCCCCGTCCTGCAGTCCAAAGAAATCACGCAGCCGGACATCGGTCGCGATCTCTACGATTGTCCTGGGATGGTGCCCGCGCTCCTCTTCATTGGCATCGGTGCGCAGGAGGAAGGCTTTCTTGCCCCCGATCGTGCAGGGCACCATACTCACCGAAACGGTGCCTTCATACTCACTCGCCTCCAGGCGGATCACCTGCTTCGGCAACGAGTACGGCTCGTCCAGCTGTACATTCAGCGTGCCCGGATAGAACCGCATGCCGGTCTTGCGCAAGTAGTGTTCCTGCAGCTTGTCTATCCAGTAGGAAAAATTGCCGATACCCGACAGGACATGCCCCCGCAACACCATCGCATCACCGTTCATCGTGCACATCCACGACCGGCGCAATCGGTTTCGTCGGATACGGCCGCCCTAGTGCCAGCGTCTCATCCAGCAGCTTGTCGTAACCATAGATGTCGTGCGTGAAATCCACCGTCCCATCTGGCTCGACATAGGCCGTCGCATAAAAGATCGTAACCGGGATGGTCTGCTTCAACCCAACGGCTTTGTTGTCATCGCCGGTATTCATTGCTTCGTCGATTTTGTCTGGCGTCCATTCCTGCCGGTCGCGAAGAATCCACGCCGCCAACGCCAAGGGCTTCTCCACCCGCACGCATCCGTGGCTGAAGTCGCGTCTCGTGCGGCTGAACAGGCCCACTGCCGGCGTCGAATGGAGGTAAATCGAATACGGATTTGGGAACATGAACTTCACCAAGCCGAGCGAGTTATCATCGCCCGCATCCTGCCGCACCATCAGCTCGCCATGCAGCAGCTTCGCATCCAGCTTCGGCGTGTACTTCACCATCTTTTTGTGCCGATCGACAATCTCGAAGTTGTGCTCAGTCAGATAATCCGGGTCTTTCGCAATGCCCGGCAGCACCTCGCGTTGCGTAATATCGATCGGCACCGACCAGTACGGACGGAAAATTAGATAGCGCATCACGTTCACCAGCTCGGCGTCTGGTGATCCTCCGGCTGCTCGCCCTTTTTCTTCGGCGGGGCAATGCCTGCCTTTCCCGTCACCACATTCATCTCCAGCGCGACGGTCGTGTGATCGCTTGTCATATCGGCAGGGGTCGGCCGTTCGCTCGCATGCACCACACCGGCCTCGTCGCTGTTGGGCGGCTGCAAATCGAGCGGAGGAGGAGGCTCGCTCGAATACACACGTAATTTGTACTCCGGCAGATTCACGAAGATCGGCGCGTTCTGATACAGCTCCGGCAACCAGCGCCAGCGCTCCAGCGCAATCGCCAACTGATGCACGCGCTCTGCCGACGGCACATTCATCGCCGCAATTGTCGGCGGCCCGATCTTTCCGTCCGCCTGCAGGCCGTGATGAAACTGGAAGTGCCGCACCGCCGGCGCCAGCGCAGGATCGTACCGCGTCGCACTCGTCTCCGGCGCATCCAGCTTCAGATCGTCATCCAGCAACAGCAGCTCGCGCATCCGCGCCGCACCACATGGCATCACCCGGCCTCAGTTGCCGGGCCACTTGTGGGAGGCCGCCGCCCGGATCCTGCTTAGCCACTTCCACCCAGTGTCGGTAGGCCGCGAGCGTCCTCTTGTACTCATTGCTCTGCGGGGGAACCGTCATCAGCACCGCGCCCACATTGCTCGACGTGATGATCTTCTCTGTTAGGAATCTCGCCAGGTCATATCGCTTCTGATTGATCTCGATGCCGAAGTTGAATCGTTTCGGATCCACGCGTCCATTGTGCTCGTCGCTCAGATAGCGCAGGGCGGACACAGTCATTGCCATGTCGAACGCTGCGCGATCCTGTTCTGTATGAATCGCAGCAGAGCGCGCCGCCCAGCGTGAAGAATCGTAGTCTTCAGGATCGAGCCCGTCCGTCCCACAAGCCGCAAAAGCGGCCATCATCTGCCGCGCCTGTTCGGTCGGAATCCTGCCTTTAGCCACACCGGCTCAAAGTTGTGTACGCCATAGAAATCCTCAACAGGCTTTTTCAGATCGGCAAAGTTGGGCCAGCGCATCGCGTTTAGGCGAGCGTGATCGGCCATGGTATGCAGCGCGATACTCTCCGGCGACCGCGGCTTCGGCTGCGCCTCTTTCTGCTGCTTGCGGCACCCGCCCACCAGCAGTAACGCGGCCGCGCCAATAATCCAGATCCTCTTCCAACCTAGATGCCAACTCCAAGGCTTCATCCCAGCCGTGGGCCCTCCCCGGGCCAGAGCAGATTCTATTTCGACAGGGCGTAAAATCCGCTCCTACTTTGAGTGTAGTGGTTCCCTTCTCCTGCCCTTCGCCTAATTCTCGGCGCGCACCTGTCGTCGCACCCCTATGCACCTTCCGCTTCTGCGTCTCCATCCAATGGCCCAAGGAGAACTCCATGCCCAAGGTAGTGCGCTTCCATGAGCTCGCCGGTCCTGAGGCCCTCAAGTTCGAGGAGCAACCCACCCGCCAACCCGAAGCCGGTGAGGTCCGCATCCGCGTCCAGGCGGTCGGTCTCAACCGTGCCGAAGCCCTCTACACCCGCGGCCAGTACCTCGAGCAGCCGCGCCTCCCCTCAGGCCTCGGTTACGAAGCCGCAGGTATCGTCGAAGCGGTCGGCACCGGAGTCGAGCCCTCTTTGATCGGCCGCGCCGTCGCCACTGTCCCCGGCTTCTCCATCAATGACTATCCCGTGCTCGGCGAAGAGGCGGTCGTGCCCATCGCGAACATCGCACCCTATCCAGAAAAACTCACACCCGTGGAAGCCGCGGCGATGTGGATGCAATATCTCACCGCGTGGGCGGACTCGTCCATCTCGCCCGCATCGCCAAGGGCGACTTCGTCGTCATCTCCGCCGCATCGAGCTCCGTCGGGGTCGCCGCCATCCACATCGCGAAGCACGAGGGCGCGATCGCCATCGCCACCACGCGTACCTCAAAGAAACGCGAGGAGCTGCACGAGGTCGGTGCGGATCACGTCATCGCCACTGCCGAGGAAGACCTCGTCGCTCGCGTTGACAAGATCACTGCGGGTAAAGGCGCGCGCGTTCTCTTTGATCCGGTCGCCGGTCCATTCGTCGAGCAGCTCGCTGCCGCCGCCGCATCCCATGCCATCCTCATCGAATACGGCTCGCTCTCCCTCAAGCCCACGCCCTTCCCGCTCGTGGTCGCGCTGCAAAAGCAACTCACCATGCGCGGTTATACGTTACGAGAGATCAATGCTGACCCCGACCTCTCCCGCACCGCGCGCGAGTACGTATTCGATCACATCGCAGACGGCCGCTTCCAGATCAAAATTGCCAAGACATTCCCTTTTGCCGAAACCGTGAAGGCTTACCAATACCTCGAATCCAACGAACAGATCGGCAAGATCGTCATCACGCTGTAAAGACCCTCCATACCGGTGTCTCAATCTCTAAGAGCTGAGGAGAAAGCCAGGTCGACCGCGACACTTCGCCTGAGCGGCGACAGGGAGCGCATCACCCGGCATGCGTCAAGGGCGCGTCCGGCCCCTGCGCCCAGTACCTGCTACCCTCAATCCCATGCGGATTCGATTCGCTCTCGTCGCCTCTCTGCTCGTGCCAGTCCCGCTTTTGGCGCAACAACACCTCACCGCGGCCCAGGCGATTGCGCGCATCCAGCAGGCCATTCCGCAAAAGCCGGCGGCTGATACGGTAGACACCATCAAGACCGGCGACCCGGCCACAATCGTTACCGGCATAGTGACATGTTTCACCGACACCACGGACGTCCTCCGCCGCGCCGTCGCTCTGCACGCCAATCTGATCGTCACCCACGAGCCCACCTTTTACAATCACCGCGACGAGAACACCCTCTTCGCGAACGACCCCGTCTACAAGGAAAAGCTCGCCTATATCCACGACCATCACCTCGTCGTCTGGCGCTTTCACGATCAGTGGCACCTCCGCCAGCCGGAGCCTATGACCGAAGCCTTTACCGCGATGGTCGGATGGCAGAAATATCAGCATCCGGACGATCCATTGTTTTTACCCTCCCGCCCACCACCGTCAACCAACTCGCGGAAGACCTCCAGCAGAAACTCCACGCGCGCATCCTCCGTGTCGTCGGCGATCCCGATCTCCGCGTTACCGGCATGGCTTATCGCCCCGGCGCATCCGGTGAAGCCCGGCAGATTCCAGCGCTTGAGCGCGACGACGTCCAGGTGCTTATCGCGGGCGAAGCGTCCGAGTGGGAGACCGTCATGTACGCCCAGGATGCCCAGCAGCAGCACCGCCCCAAGGCCCTCATCCTTCTCGGCCACAGCATCTCGGAAACTGACGGCATGGAGGCCGCGGCCACCTGGCTCCGGACTATCTTCCCCACGCTGCCGATCCAGTACGTGAATTCCGGCGAACCCTATTGGCTGCCCGGCCACCCGCCGCAACCAGATCCGCCGCAATCCCCGTCAGCCCGAACCGTAGATTCCGGCGTTACACTTGTCTCCGCAATCACCATGTGCACCTGGCCCTTGCTGCTGCTGCCGCTTTTTACTCTCGCCGCTATGGGGCAGAGCAGCTCTGCCAAACCAGCCACCAGCACTGTCACCGGCCACGTTTACTGTGCCGACACCAATGCGCCCGCCCGCCTGGCTTCTGTCATGCTCGAACCTGTGCGTGTCGTTGACGAAGCCGGCGTTGTCAGTGGGTCTCACAGCCAGATCATGATGACTGCGGTAGAGACGGCTCTGGACGGCAGCTTTGCCATCCCCAAAATCGGCCCCGGCGTCTACTACGTCATCGCCTATAAGCCGGGATATCTATCGCCGCTCGCCACCTTTCCTTCCGATCTGCTCAGCCATCCTTCCGATGAGGATCGCAAGCGCATCGCCGCAACCGTTCCGAAAATCACAGTCGAAGCCGGCCTGCCCGCATCGATCGATCTGCGTCTGGAACGAGGCGCAGCCATCAGCGGCACCATCCTCTTCGATGACGGCACTCCCGCCGCCGACCTCATCGTTCACGCCCTCATCCGTCGCACGCAGGACCAGAAAGATTCGTGGTCGCCCTTGCCGTCTACACCTCTTGTCATGGCGCCCGATGTGCGCACGGACGACCTGGGCCGATATCGGATTGCGGGTCTTGCCCCGCGCGATTACGCCGTTCAGGTCGATCTCCAATTGCAGGACATGGATTTTGGAGTGACCATCGGCGCCGTCGGTTCATCGGCGATGAATCGGTCGAGGGCTCAGATCGCGTTCTTCTCCGGCGACACAGCCCGCAAACGCGATGCGAAACCGTTCAAATTGGAAGCAGGCGAGGAGCGAACCGGCGAAGACATCACCATTCCTATCTCCAAATTGCACACCATTTCCGGTGAGTTGCTCGCTGCGCATGATGGCCACGTCCTGACCCGCGGAAACATACAACTGCTCGGCGCTGAGGATAAGATCGAGGTAGAAACCACCAGGATCGAGCGAGCGGACAGCCGGTTTCACCTCTTTTTCATTCCGGAAGGCAGCTATATCCTCCACATCGATAATGCTGCCGATGTCACATATGAGGACGTTCCCAATCCTCCCCGCACCATGCCGCCCACCCGCGAAGAGGTCCATACGCTCCGTACTTACGGAACGCTGGATCTGCCTCTCAATGTTCACGATGACATTCCTAGCCTCACCATCTCCGTGCCCGACAAGTCGTCCTCGCACTCTTCTTCACAATAGTCGCCCCATCCACTCAGCAAGCGGCGATGCAAGCAGTCTCGCCCAAAAACAGAACGGGACAAGCCAATCGGCCTGTCCCGTCATTCGTCACTCGCGCTGTGCGCCATTTAGCCCTTGTTATAGAAAAACCGCTCGTTCACAATCTTGCCGTTCTTCCACTGGCGCACCGCCACCTGGTTGATCTTCACGCGGTGTCCACCCTTGAACGTGATGTCCATTTCCCACTCGGAGAAGGTCACATCGCCATTCACCGCGCTCGCCTTCACCGACGCACCGTTGAATGCCTCCACCGAAGCCATGAACTCCTCTTCGGCTTTACGATTCGCTGCCTTGCCCTTGCGCGGCTCCTCCGAGTTCTCCTGCATCACCACATCGTCAGCGTAGTATTTTTCAAATGCCTCCATGATTTTGCCCGAAAGCACATCGTCATTCAGCTGCTTGTCCAATTGCTCCACGTTCGTGGCTGTTGCTGTTGCGCTCATCGATTCGCTCCTCGGCCCAGCTGAGCCGGCCCACAAAAGCCTAGATGCTCCCCGTCCCGCGAAGGTTCCGTGAATATCTGCAACGCCGGGATATTGCGCAGCTCGTCATCCCGACCGGAGCCATCGCTCGAAGAGCGATCGGCGAAGTGGAGGAATCCGCTTTTGTTCGCATGGCCGCGCTGTAACGTAAGCGAGCAAAGGAAGCGAACCCAACATCACGCGCCAAGGCGCTATTGCCGGACGGCCAGTCCCGCCGCAGGCGCTATTGCTTGGACGGCTAGTCCACCATCAGCAGCGCAAATCCGTCGTACTTTTTCCCGCTCACCGTCTGGATCGCCGTAGCCGTCACGCGCCGCTCCGCCGCCAGCGCTTCAAAGAACCGCCGCGTCCCCTTCACCGCCGCCTCGTCGCTCTTCGCATCCAGCACCGCGCCCTCGCGCACCACGTTGTCCGTCACGATCACCGTGCCCGGCCGCGCCAGCCGCAGCGCCCATTCCAGATACTCCGCGTTGTGCTCCTTATCCGCGTCCAGAAAGATGAAATCGAACGGTCCCGCGCCCTCCTTCTCGAGCTTCGGCAACGTGTCCAGCGCAGGGCCCTCGCGCAGTTCCACGCGATCCAGCACACCGGCGCGCTTCAGATTCTTCCGTGCCACCGCCGCATGCTTCGCCGCCGCTTCCAGCGTAATCAGCCGCCCGCCCTCCGGCAGCGCGCGCGCCAGCCAGATCGTGCTGTAGCCGCCCAGCGTCCCTATTTCCAGAATGCGCCGCGCCCCCACCATCCGCGCGAAAATCTGCAGCATCCTGCCCTGCAGCGCCGTCACTTGGATCGCCGGCAGTCCCGCCGCCTCACTCTCCAGCAGAGCCGCCTCCAGCACCTCGTCTTTCGCAATCAGGTGGTCTGCCAGATACGCATCCACCGCCGTCCACAACTCCGCCTCGTCCTGCACTTCGCTCATGTTCGAAGCATAGCGCAGCCTCGAACGGCAGCAAATCACCGCTCCGACCAAAAAAAACGCGACGGCGCTTGCATTCGCCGCCGCGCCCATCGGATAGACACTCTCCCGTGATATCGCCTGCTTCGGAATGCCAATATTCCTTCCTCAGCAGGCACAGGAAAGCTTATTCCTTGGCTACTACCGGTGAAGTGCGTACCGCGTCATTCCATTGTCATTCGATTGTCGCGCCGCCCATCACCGGCCCATGCAACAATGGGCGACATCTTCGCCGTCGGGTAACGCTCATCCCAGTACTCATGCCGATCATCCTCACCATCAACAGCGGCTCCTCGTCCCTCAAGCTTGGCCTCTACCGCACTGATGCCGACTCTGCCGACCCGCAACTCCTCTACCGTGGCGCCACCGACGGCATCGGCAAACCGGGTGGTTCACTCAGCATGACCGACGCGCCGGCAAAATCATCTATCGCGAAGAGGCCTCGCACGATTCGCAATCCACCGCACTCGCATATGCCGCGCAAAAGCTGTGTGATCTTTCAGGAGCCCAGCCGGATGCGGTCGGCTATCGCGTCGTCCACGGCGGCCCCTGTCTGCGCCAGCACTGCCGCATCACCCCGCAGGTCCTCGACACACTTCGCGCCGCCGTTCACTATGCGCCGCTCCACATCCCTGCCGCCCTCGGCCTCATCGATACCGCGGCTAAGCTCTACACCGACACACCGGGCTTCGCCTGCTTCGACACGGCTTTCCACACCACCATGCCGCCCGAAGCAAGCACCTATCCAATCCCGCTGCGCTTCCGCGAGCAGGGCGTCCAGCGCTATGGCTTCCATGGCCTATCGTATGAATCGATCGTTGCTTCGTTTGGAACCGCGCTCATGCCTGCCGTCCCCGCGCGTCTTGTCGTCGCGCACCTCGGCAATGGCGCGAGTCTCTGTGCCATTGCCAACGGCCACTCAGTCGATACGTCCATGGGCCTCACGCCCACGGGCGGTATCCCCATGGGCACGCGCACCGGCGATCTCGACCCCGGCGTCGTCCTCTTCCTCGCCCGCAACGGCCACCTGAATACAAACAATCTGGAATCTCTTCTCAACCACGAATCCGGATTAGCAGGCCTGTCCGATGGCATCTCCGATCTTCGCGAGCTCACCGCCGCAGCCGATCAGGGCTCCACCACGGCACGTCAGGCCATCGTCATCTTCTGCCGGTCCATCGCGAAGACCATCGCCGGCTACGCAGCCGTTCTCGGCGGACTCGACTCGCTCGTTTTCACTGGCGGCATCGGCGAGCACTCCGTCCTCGTGCGCGAGCAGGTCTGCCGCCAACTCGCTTTCCTCGGCATTGCGGTCGACAGCGAAGCGAACCAGCGCCACGCCTCCGTCATCTCCCAGAAAGCCAGCCCCATCCGGGTCCAGATCATTCCCGCCGACGAGGATGGCCGCATCGCACATCACGTTCGTACTCTGCTCGAAACAAAAGGCTGGCCGATATCTTTGCCGATATAAGACGGAACGGAAAACGAGCCGATCGGCACTAAGTCGGCCGGTAACAGTACTCCAGTTTCACGGCTTGCGCTTCCTCGATGTTGGTTTTTTTCCTGTCCGCTTCTTCGGTTGCTCCGTGGTTTCCGTTTCGTCCGTGTCGCTCTTGCCTGCTCCATCCTGCACACTGGCGGACTTCACTTTGGTCGAAGCTTTGAAGCCGTTCGGTTTAATCGACTTCACTGACGCAGTCGTATTCTGCCGATCTGAATTCACAGCAGTTCCGGTTTTGAGCAACATATCCAGGCGGAACCCTGCATCTTGCGCCGCCTGGCTGGCCTGCTTCACCGCACTTAGGCTTTCCCGCGCGGCCGCTCGCTGCTGCGCCGGCGGCACTGCAACCAAGGCCGGCACCTGAATCCACCACAGCAGCTCTTCATGACTCTCCTGGTTGAAATAAGACACCTTCTCCGCAGTGTGCGTTCCGGTGAGCCACTGTACGTCCGCGTTTTCCCACTCCTTACGCGTCAGCTCTCGTGAGAGAGGATCTGCGCGATGCAGCAGGAAGCGCACGCGAGCGGCCGCTCTCCAGCCATCTTCTCCGCTTAGGCCGAGACCGTGAAATGTATCCGCCAATGCATGCCGCAGCCGCAGCCGGTCGAACATCGATTCACCGTCCAGCGGCAAGCCATGCAGCAAGGACCACGCAAGCACCGGCGCCCACACCGCCGTGCCGCTGGTGCCGGGCGAATCGCTGGGCAGCACCTTGCGCGCAGTCTCCGGCCACCGCTCCGGAAAGAGCGCCTCGTAACGAGGCAGCGCCAGGGTGGCGGCCAGCAATGCGTTGGGGTTGATCTCCGGTTCCGGTTTCTCAAAAATCTGCTGCGCTCCCGCTCGCTCGATCTCCAGTTGCCTCGCTATCTTCTGGAAGCGGTTCCCGCGTTCGATGAACGGCTCAACAGCCTCCAGAATCCGCCTCTCCCGCTGCCGCACGGCTAGCGCGCCGGCCGCCTCCATCTCCGCCGCATCGATGATCCGGGCCAGGATGGCAGGGTCGAGCGCCGCACGTAGTGCCTCATGCAGCGGCTGCAAACGCAATTGGTCGAGCGCTTCGTCCAGGTTTGGAACGCCCGCGCCGCGTAGCGAATCGTGTAGCCGGTCCCAAGGATATTCAGCACTCGCGCGCAGCTCGCGCCAGTCAACAAAGACGTGATACTTGTACGCCTGCAGATGGAAGGAAAATCCACGCTGATCGAGATCCGATGCGCGGCGCAGATACTCAAGCCCATTGCTCACATCGCGAAAGGCGAGAAAGACATCGTGACTAGTAGGCAGATTCAGTCCGTCCTGCAGCGACCTCTGCCGCAGCCCGCCACTCGCTTTGTCCACGAACCCAGTGGAATGATGAATCGTTCCGCGGGTCTCCGCATACCGGTTTTGATAGATCACCAGCGCCCGTTTCCCACCTCGCGCATTGGAGTACGCGTAGACGTTCTCGTCCACCGTTCCGTCTTCTTTCCAGAAGTCGTAGAGGAGAAAATTCTCGCTCTCCGCAAAGAGCCACCGACTGTGCAACAGAGGCGCAATCTCGCGATTGTGCCGGTCAACGAGTCCTTGATTCGGCGTCTCGTCGTAACGCGGCCGCTGATACTCCATTCCGTATTTCTCGGTAAAGCCCTCCACCTGCCCGTGACCGAACATCGGCAGGCCGGGCAGTGTCGCCATTAGGGTGGCGATGCCGAAACACTTATCACCGGTACCAAATTGATCGATCGCAGTGCGCTCGTCCGGATTGCTCATGAAGTTCACATAGCGCTTCATGATGCCGGGATCGAACTCCATCGTCTGCTTCAGAAGCCCGCGATAATGCTGGTTATCTTCGTCGCGCAGCAGGTTCATGAAGGCGCTGTTGTACACGCGATGCATGCCGAGTGTACGGACGAAATAGCCCTCCATCATCCAGAAGGCCTCAGCCAGCAGCAGCGTTCCCGGCACTTCAGCCGCTACGCGATCCACAACTTCGCGCCAGAACTCCACCGGGATCCGCGCATCGAACTCCGGCGTCGGCATGCTGTACTCCGCGCGGGATGGAATCGCGCCGCCAGCACCCGGTGCCGGATACCACAGCCGCTGGATGTGTCGCTTCGCCAGCGTCATCGCCGCATCAAAGCGAATGATCGGGAACTGCCGCGCTACATGCAGGATGGTCTGAATCACCTGCTCGCGTACCGCAGGATTTAGATAATCAAGCTGCGCTGTATCGTTCCAGGGAAAGCTCGTGCCGTCGTTGCCGTGATAGACATAGCGCGTATCGCCAGTCCACTTATCGCGGCGGCGGAAGACCACCGCAGCATCCGACTGCTCATAGTAATGGTCTTCAATCTTGATCTCGACGCGGCCGTCACTCGAAAGATCAGGCCCGTTGAAACTGTAAGCCGGATACGGCGAGTCATAACGCGAGAGAAACCACTCCGGGTGCTCGATGACCCACGGGGAATCGATGCCCATATGATTCGGCACCATGTCGCTGGCGAGCCGGATGCCGAACCTCCACGCCTGGTCGCGCAGCCGGATGTATGCGTCGTAGCCACCGAGATCGTCCGCGATACGGTAGTCGTAGAGCGAATAAGCGGACGCAACCGCATCCTCCTTCCCGCCCAGATGCTTGATCGTGCGGGAGGCGCGGCTCCGTTCCCACAGTCCGATCAGCCACAGCGAGTTCATGCCGCGGCTGGCGAGCGTCGCCAACTCTTCGTCCGGGATCTGGTCGAGTCGAGTGATGGAGCGCCCGTAGTACCTGCTCAGTTGCGCAAGCCACACATACGTGCTCTTCGCAATCAGAACGGCACTCGGCATCCAATCCTGATCCGGGCTGAAGCGCTCATATTCGTGCTGGATCACGGCAAAGTCCGGCAGATCGACACGCCCACCGAAATCGCCGGCATGGCCGCGCCTTCCCCGGCGGCGGCGCTCCGCCATCTCATCGGGAGGATGGAAGCGCATCCAAATCGCGACGTCCTCCTCTTTCAGTACATCGATGGCAAGCAATAGCCGGCGCAGCGCGGCATCGCCGATGATCCGGCTCCATTTCTCACGGATGAAGGCGAGTTGGCCGCTCAGCGAATCGGGCGATGCCAGCGCCGGCGCGCGCAGCAGATCGATGAGATTTGCAGCCTCATCCCCGATCGGCGGCTTGGTAGCAAAGAAATCCTTCAGACCGCCGGTCACATTCGGATACGGCGTCTGCTCTTCCAGCGGCGTATCGTCAAAAAGCTCAAGGAACGGCTGAAATGCCGGATTGGCATTCGCCAGCCACAGCATCATCATTTCTTCAAAGGCTGCCTCGCGGTGCGAAACGCCATCCGTGCTGCCCGCCAGCCAATCTTTCGCCGTCTCGTCGCCACGATAAACCCTCGACCCAGGAAACTCGGTAACGAACTGTAGAAGCAATCGATCGAAGCGGTCCGCGCCCACGCGCGAGGAGAACCACTGGAGTGCCTCGGAAATGGCATGCGGGGCAACCGATTTGCGGTAATGCTCGATCAGCAGATGACTCGCCTCATCGATGAGTCCCATGGCAAATAACGCGCCCGGGTTGACCACGCGCTCAGGATCCTGTTCGGTGCCGCGCACCTGATTCATGCGGTGCGCCAGTTCGCGGCTGGCCTTCACGTCAGCAAAGATAACGTTGCCGTTAAAGGAGAACAGCGCCTGATCGGTCTGGTAACGATCGCGAGCTGCACGCGAGATATGGAATTCCATCAGGACCATGTTCCTGCTTTCCTCTTCTGTATACGTCCGGGCTGCTGCACCATGAGATGAGGTCCAGCACCCAACAGTGACCCGCCGGCCGGCATCTATCAGCCGGAGACCACAATATGGATGCAATTCTGCGATATGTAAGTCGGCCCTTAGTCCTAAACCCGGATATCCAGTTCAACGCGTCCGCCGTTCGCGAAGGCGCCCGGGGGAAGGATAACTGCTGATCGCTCTACAGTGCCCACAGAGGCGGAACGCAGTGCCTCTCCCTCCGGCGGATGGATGTGCAGGTGGACCTCGCCGCTGAACCCCGCAGGCGCTTCGATGACCGTGTGCCAACTGCTGTCGCTGGTCGCTTCTGTCGCCCACGCAATCATTCCGAAGCGCGTCGGGCACCTCCGCACCGCGATTCGTTCCCCTTTGGCGAACCAATGCTTCGGCGCCGCTTTTTGCAGGTGGCAGATATCCCGGTGATTCTCCTCATAGCAAAGCATCCAGCGCAAGCCCAGCGTAGGCTGCAAGGCGCTATTCACAACGGCAGACCATCCCCACGGCGCTCCGTCGCCTGGATAGCCGCCCGGGACATACGCGTCCTCCGGGGAGTAGCGGCTGCCCGAATCGGCGGCATAACACACGAGCGCATATAGGGTCAGTAGAAATGGCCGGTAGTCATCCTGCCGGATCTTCACCGCAAGCGTACCGTGCTCCATGAAGTTCGAGCAACGCGGCACGTCTCCATCCGTATTCAGTCCGCAAATCTGCTCTCCGGCAAGCTCGCGATGTTTTAGATGACCCAGGTCCAGAGCCGGCACGCCCCAATCCGCCAGGAACCAGTCCATCATGAAGCGGTGATTTTCGTAGCTCGACAGATCAGTCGGCTTGCGCGAGATGTCATTCGGCTCGAAGGGCGTAATGCCGGCCGCACGCATCTCCGGAGTGGACGCAGCAATTGTCGCCTCGATAGAAGCCTGGATGTTCTGCCGCATCTCCGCCGCAAGGGTCGCATAGCGGTCCGCCAGAACGCCAATATTGCGGTCGTTATTCACTGCGGTAATCGAATGCAGAGCCTTTGCATAATCCGCAATCCCGCGCCAGATGCACGCCGCGTTCTGGTAATAGTAGGGATGTGAGTCAGGATAGTCATTCGCCGGATCGCCCAGGTCGGCTTCCGGCGAGCCCCAGATCAGCCCATACCGCCGATCACTCTTTGTAAACCGCTGCTTGCTGTACTCGTATCGAGAGAGCACATAACCCAACATGCGTTCGAGCGTGGGCTGCTGTTGCAACAAGCCAGTTGCGTCGCGGGTGTACCAATAGTCCCGCGCTGCGTTGGAGAGGAAGATGCCGACATTGAGCGGCGCCTCCACCTGGTCCTGCGTGTTGTACAGAAAGTTTCCATCCGGTAACACGTATTTCTCGAGATAGTGCTGGATGTAAGGACGACTCGCGCCGGTCAATCCCCACAACTGCTGCGCCCAGATGAACTCATAGTGTGCCACCGGAAAAAGCGCATGACTCCGCTCCGGAATCTTCGTATACGAGCCTTCGCCAATCTGATACGTCGGCTCAAGCCCGCGATAGCTGCACCGGCACAGCGTGATGCCGGCGCGGGCAGAATCCAGCAGCCAGGGGTCAGGGATATCTACTGGCATGGAGTCTTCATAGAAGCTGTGCCACCGGTTCCATACGCCCGCAAGCGCGCTGAAGAAGTTCTCGCGTGATGTATTCCAGTAGCGCTCCCCATACGTACGTCCATCCGGAGCATGCATCAACATCTCAGGCCCGGCGTAGCTCGCCACATCCTCCGGCGGAATCGTCATCCGTATTCGAGCGATGGGCTGCGCGTCCACGCCTGGCGGCAGCAGCATCATCACCTCATAACCGCAGCCATACTCAGCGTTCCAGACTGCGATATCAGCCACCGGAAGATAGCCGCCCAGCAGCGTGCGCTTGCTGTAGCCATGCTCGTAGACGTACCGCTCCGGCGCGGCAAACGGGAAGTAATTGGATGGATCGAAGAGCCGTCCTTCGAGATCGGGCGCCCACTCTGCCTGCGGATTCTTCTTCGGCTGCCGACTCGCGCCATCCGCCTCTAGGTAGATCGAGCCCAGCGGACCCGCTTCCTCATTCGCCACCAGCGTCCAGCCGATGAACTCTGCTCCAAGCGCGGCTACGTTCTCATAGCAGGGATCCTCGTTTGACTTCAGGATGTAATCGCCGGTCACATCCGGACCTTGCGGCACTCGCAGCGGCCGCTGCAGTTTCACACCATGTGGCGTGTCGGTAGGCCGAGGCCGTACTTTGCTCAAGTCGCCAATCTGCTTCGGAATCAAAGCAATCGTGCCGCCCCGCTCCGTTACATAGGCAATCGCTCCGCGATGGGTCGCATGTTTTTCAAAGACTGCGGTCATCACGCCATTGATTTCCAGCGTCGTGAGCAGCACCCAACCAGCGATACTCTCGCCGTTCGCGAGATGCTGGCTCGCCGCAGCGTGGCTCGCCGCCGCGCCTCTCTGATCGATATCGCTCACGCTCGGCGGCTCCGCCAATGCTGCCTTTTCTCCCGGCAAGAACGCGCTGTACTCGTTCACAATCCGTCCTGCTCGATACCGACCTGACGGGTGTGGCGAAGCGAACAGCTCTCCGGCGCCCGTCAGGGAGCCGGCGGCTCCGGCGGCGGAAAGCAGCTTCAGGAAATCTCGACGGTCCAATCTAAGGTCCTTTTCTATTTCTCGTGTATGGGCGTCGCGCGGTAAAGAACGCAGGCATGCGGTGCCAGCCGTACCGTCAGCCGGTCTGCAGGACTACTATCTGTGTGCTCCCACAGATCGCGCAGGCCGTACCTGCCGGGACTCCAGCCAAGTTGCTCCCAGGTATAGCTCAACTCCTCCGGATGCTCCGACGTATTGAATACCGCAACGTACCGGCCAAGTCCCTGAACAGGCGTAGCGGTCCAGACGCTAGTGTCTGCCGTTTGGATGACGGGGCGATTGCCCGTTGAATGCTGATCGACGGCAAGCACTTCATCGTTGGTCAGCAACGCGGCCGTCGCTGCATCGCTGTGCGGCAGGTCGCCGCCCATCATCAGCGGCGAGCGGAATACGGACCAGAGTGTGATCAGCGTACGCTGCTCCGCAGGCGAGAGCCTCGTCTGCCGCGCTTTGCCCCATCCCGGTGCCGGCCCCAGATAGCCCAGGGGCAGCATGTCTGCATCCGGCCAGTGACCCGGCTCGCTCAGCGGAGCCCACTTCGCGGCGCGCGGGAATTGATCGCCCAAGCCCTGCGGATACTCGACATCACTGTGCCATTCGTCCCAGATATCGTCGGAAATCCGCCACATCTGGGCGTACTTCCGCATATCCTCCACCTTATCGAGCGGCGCCGCGCCCGGCGATAAGCTCAGCACAATCGGGCGACCGGTCTTTCTGAGCGCGGTGCTCAACATCCTGATCTCCGCGCCTTTGTAAGGACGCGATGCAATACAGTCCACCTTAATCAGATCGACGCCCCATCCGGCGTAGAGCCGGACAATCGAGTCGTAATAAGCCTGCCCGGCGGCGGTATCCTTCAGGTCGAAATTGTCGTGATTCCAGTTGCAGGTGCCGGAGGTGTTTGCCGCATCGGCGGCATGGAAGCTAGAGCCGGCAATCGGCAAGTTCTTGCGCACCGCCTCCCGCGGAATTCCCTGCAGGATATGAATGCCGAATTTCAGTCCCTTCGCATGGACATACGAAGCAAGCGGGGCGAAACCCGCTCCCTGCGCCGCCGATGGAAAGCGGTTCAGCGCCGGCGTATAGCGGCCGCTGGTCATCCATCTCATACTTGAAATTGGTGGCGTTGCCTTCTGCAACCGGATTGGTAACAAACCATTCCATGTCCACCACAATGTATTGCCACCCGTGTTGCTTCAGATGTGCCGCCATCCAGTCAGCGTTCGCTTTCACCTGCTCTTCACGCACGGTTGTCCCATAGGAATCCCAGCTATTCCATCCCATGGGAGGCGTCGCGGCCAGAATTGGTGCTGAAGCATCGGCAGGTGTCTGACCGGGCAGGCCCGTGACAATGCACGCGCATATAAGAAGCAGCATTCCGGAAAAGAACCGTTGGATGCACACAGCCATTTCACCTCGTCGTTTACGAAACCAACAGCCTTCAGCCGCCCGTGCTCACCAGCATGAATGCGGCTCGAGTGACAAGCATAGAACGTGCGCGCCCGAGTTCAAATCAATTGGCTTTCAAGGGTGATAGCTGGTAACGTTAACCGGAGCTGGCATACCCGCAGATTTTCTGCGTTTCTGTTGAGGCTCTCTAGATCCGTTTCCTAACCAGGTTGTTCAACTGCGATGCCCCGGTGATACGCTCTTGTTCTGACAGCGCCGACTGCCCGGCGTTAAAGTGCAGAGCATAGGGAAGGAACGTTGCGTGCCACCTCCACGAAAGGCTCCAAAGCGCCGCCACTCTGGCCCCACCATCACCGACGTGGCGCAGGAAGCCGGCGTCGCTATCATGACGGTGTCTCGGGTGGTCAACGGCGGCAGCTACGTCAGTCCTGCGACCGAAAAGCGCGTCCGCGCAGCGATCCGGCGTCTCGGCTACACGCCCAATGAGGCCGCGCGCATGCTCAAGGGCCAGCGCGCGCGCATGATCGGGCTGGTGGTTCCCGACCTGGCCGACTCCTTTTTCGCAACCTGCGCCAATGCCGTGCAGGAAGTCGCCGGCACGCATGGATACATGACGCTGATCGTCACCTCAGAGCGCAGTGTCGAGAGAGAATCGAACGAGATCGCGATGATGGCCGCGCGCCGCATCGCCGGCTTGCTCATCGTGCCATCGCGCGAGGACGCAGACCGGCGTCTGCGCGAGTTGCAGCAGTCGGAAATCCCTTTGGTTGCGATGGATCGTACTCTCGATGGCGTCGAGGCCGGCCAGGTCATCGTCGAGAACGCTGGGGGGGCGGAAGAAGCCGTCCGGCACCTTATCGCGCACGGCCATCGCCACATCGCATGCATCGGCTACGATGCGAAGGTTTACACCATTCATCAGCGCATCCAGGGCTACCGGCGCGCCATGAAAGAGGCGGGCCTGAAGCCAGAGGTCTGGAGCAACCTGACTACGGCGCCCGCTGCCGAGGCGCTGCTGCGGCGCCTGATGAGCGAAGCTGAGCGGCCAACTGCCCTCTTCACCCTCAACAACGTCACCACCATTCATGCGCTGCAGGCCATTCGCGCCATGCATCTGCACATGCCCTCCGATCTGGCAATGATCGGATTCGACGATCTCGAACTGGCCCCCCTGCTAGACACGCCGATTACAGCCGTCCGCCAGCCTGCCGTCGAGCTGGGACGCAGTGCAGCCCGCATGCTCTTCGATATGATTCGCCACGCTCATGACGTCGGAACCGAGGGCCAGCCTGAGCGGCGGATTGTGCTGCCGACGGAGCTGATATTACGCGCATCCTGCGGCTGCAATCATCAGAACGTCTGATCTCGCCTCTCCATCTGCTCGGTGTCATAGCATCGTTTCCTTGTAGAATCCCGCTCGATCCCTGATATTTGAAAAATGCCGGAAGAAACCCAGCAGTTGCAGCAATCGCCCGAGATCCTGTTGGCCGAGTTTGAAGCCAAACGAAAGCGCCTCTGCCAGCAGATGGCTGCGTCCGGTCTGGCAGCCGTCCAACTGCAGCGAACAGACAACGTCGCTTGGCTCACGGCTGGCAGAGTCGATCGCCGCGTTCTTTTGCCGTCGGCACTTGGCGTTGCCACTATTCTTCTGCTGGGCAGCGGAGAGGCTTTCTACCTGGCGCCCGACAATGAAGCGCGCCGTCTGGCGGAAGAGGACTTCCCTGGACTACCCTTCACCGCGATCACCGCGCCATGGCACGCTGCCGAGTTTTCATCCAAGATTCGCGAACTCGCCGGCGACGGCCGCATGGCTGCCGACACTACGGGGGAAGGCGCATCATTCCTGCAGGAGCAGCGCGCCTCGCTTTTAGGCACTGAGATCGAGCGGTACCGCTGGCTGGGACAAAACACGGCACAGGTCACGGCCAATGTGCTGCAATCGCTCCAGCCGGGAATGACCGAGCGAACGATTGCCGCGCGCGTCGCCTCCGGTTTGCTGGAGCGTGGCATCGAGCCTTCCGTCCTGCTCATCGCCGCTGATGACCGCATCCTTCACTATAAGCATGCCGTGACACAGAACGCCACGCTCCAGCGCTTCGGCATGTTGAATCTCTGCGCGCGCCGCTGGGGCCTGTGCATCTCCATCACTCGCTTCGTTCATTTCGGCGCCATGCCGCAGGCTCTTCAGGACGCCTTCGGAGTCGCCGCACAGGTAAATGCGCGTCTGCTCGCCGCCACGAAAGAAGGCGCGTCAGCCGCAGATCTCTTTCGGGTTGCGGCAGATTCGTATGCTGCGCTGGGCCACCCCGGCGAGGAGTTGCGCCATCACCAGGGAGGCGCCACCGGCTATGCGGAACGCGAATGGCTCGCCACGCCCGCAGGCACGGAGCGCGTCGTCGAACAACCAGGCCTTCGCGTGGAATCCCTCGGTCGCCGGCGGCAAAGCCGAGGACACAGTTCTGCTCCGCGACTGCAAAATCGAACTGCTCACCCGCACACCCGATTTGCCTGTGGTCTCGACGCGCGCCGGCGAACGCACACTAGAATCCGCCGGCGTGCTCGTCCGCTAAACGCGGTTTATTCCGGCATCGCCTCCGACCCGGTCACGTCGAAGCTGCCGGTCACGTGCTCCGCGGCCGAAGGCTGCGCGCCGCCAATCATCACCGAATACTTCCCCGGTTGAATGCTGCGCTTGCCCTGCTGGTCCACCGTGCTAATATCCCGCGGCGTCAGCGTGAACGACACCGCCTGGCTTTCTCCCGGCGCGAGATGCAGACGAGTCATGCCCCTCAGCGCTGGATTGCCTTGTCCGCCTGCGGCTGCAAGATAAAGCTCCGCCACCTCGTCACCGGCGACCTTCCCGTCATTTCGCACTGTGACGTGCGCCTCCACCGGTTCACCCGCCTTCACATTCGCGGTTGCAAGCTCCAGATCCGAATATGAGAAATGCGTATAGCTAAGCCCATAGCCAAACCCATACAGCGGCTTGCCTTTGAAGTAGCGATACGTGCGGTTCTGCAGAGAATAATCTTCAAACGGCGGCAACTGATCCGTTGATGCGTAGAAGGTCACCGGCAGCCGCCCAGCCGGGTTGTTCTTGCCAGAGAGCGTTTCAGCAATCGCCGCACCGCCCTCCTCACCCGGATACCACGCCTCGAGAATCGCCGCGGCATGCTGCTGTGCCCAGTTCACAGCCAGCGCGCTGCCGTTCAGGAGCACCACGACGAGTGGCTTGCCTGTCGCTGCCAGCGACTCCAGAAGCTGCTTCTGCGCGTCCGGCAGGTCAATATCCGTCCGATCTCCGCCGGAGAATCCTTTCACATGCACCGGCATCTCTTCCCCCTCGAGTTCAGAGGTCAGGCCGATGAAGGCGATCACCGCATCGGCCTGCTTGGCAGCAGCAACAGCTTCATCGCGCAGCGGCTCCAGCGGCGGCTTCCAGCGGAACGAAATCCCGCCACCAAAGATCGGCGACTCGTGAGTGTACTCAAGCTGGAACGTATGCGGTTGCGTGTCGGCAAAGTGCAGCACGAAGTCCGGATGCACATGGCTGCGGACCTCCTTGGGCTGGCCCGTATCCTGCTTCGAGACGATCTTGCCATCGAAACTTACGGCAAAGCTCTCGCGATCATGGCATGGATAGCAATCCGCCGTATTCACATTAAACGTGTAATCGCCCGGAGCGGGCACCGCTAGGGTGCCGGTCCAGCGAACACTAAAGGCATTCGCCGGCACTCCCTGCGCAGGCGCGGCGGCGTTCCAGTCGAACTCGATGCCATGTTCTTCGCGAGTGATCACGGGCGCGCCGGAGAAATTGGTATTTGCAAAGTACTCGCCTTTGACATGCAAGGCAGTGCGGGGCACCGGCAGCGAAACACCATTCACATGCGGCGATCCTTGTGCGTAGAGCACCTTAGCGTCCGCGAACTCCTGCGTAATGCCATCCACCGGCAGCACCGGATGCGATGGCACACCGTTGTAGTTTCCTTCCAGAGCAATCAGGGACGCAGCATTCGGCCCGACCACGGCAATCGTTTTCACGCCGCGCAACGGCAACGTCTCATGATCGTTCTTCAGCAGCACCATCGCCTTCTTCGCGACCTCGCGCGCGAACTCGCGATGTGCCACGGAATCTACCTGATCGAAAGGAATACGCGCGTACGCCACCGATGATGGCGGATCGAACATGCCCAGCTTCATTCGCGCCGTAAACAGCCGCTTCACCGCGGTATCCAGCGCGCTCTCCGGCAGCAATCCTTCCTTCACTGCCTGGGGCAGAGAATCGTACTCGTCCCCGCAGCTTGTATCCGTGCCCGCCAGCACGGCCTTCGCACTCGCATGCGCTGCATCCGGGCTGTAATGGTGGCCAGTCGCGCTGAAGAAATCGGAGATCGCTCCGCAATCCGATGTGACAAATCCCTGAAACTTCCACGCGCCGCGCAGCTTCTGTCCCAGCAACAGCGGGCTCGCGCACGCCGGGATCCCATCGATCGCGTTGTAAGCGCACATGATTGAATCCGCCTTACCCTCGGTGATGGTTGCGCGAAAGGCCGGCAGATACGTGTCCTCTAGATCGAAGCGCGATGGCGTGACATTGAAGCGATGCCGGTCCGACTCCGGTCCGCTGTGCACCGCAAAGTGCTTCGGGGTCGCAATCGTTTCGTAGTACTTCGCATCATCGCCCTGCAGCCCCTTCACAAACGCAACGCCCAACCGCGATGTCAGGTACGGATCCTCCCCGTATGTCTCCTGGCCACGGCCCCAGCGCGGATCGCGAAAGATGTTGATGTTCGGCGACCAGATCGTCAGCCCAAAAAAAATCGAGTGAATGTCCTGGCGAACGGCCTCTTCGTACTTTGCCCGTGCCTCTTCCGCAATGACCGCTGATACGCGATGCACCAGGTTCGGATCCCACGTCGCAGCGAGCCCAATCGCCTGCGGGAAGACCGTGGCATACCCGGACCGTGCGATGCCGTGCAGACCTTCGCTCCACCAGTCGTACGCCGGAATCCCCAGCCGCGGAATGGCCGGCGCCTGATGCCGCATCTGCGATGCCTTCTCTTCGAGCGTCATCCGGCCGACAAGATCATCGACGCGTTGTGACACCGGCAGCGAAGGATTCTGAAAGGGAAAGGAAGACGCCTGTTGCGCGGAAACGGACATAGTGGCAACCAGCGTGGCGATAGCAATCAGACCAGCGGGAAAAGCGATCTTTCTCAAGGACATCCTCCAAGGATGTCCACCACTCTACCCCACCATCGCGCTGCAATCTAGAAGTGGTGGGCTGGATTCGCGTGCTCTGCCGAAGGCTCCGGAGCGGGCCTGGCTGCATGACGTGCGGACGCATCGGCGAGAGCCCAGCCTGTCAGCAGCAGCACCGGCGCGGGTCCGGGCACGACGTCCGCCAATTCGGCCAGGGTGCTCCACTGCACGCTCTGCTCCGGCTGCGCCGCGCGGCTGATCACGCAGCAGGGCAGCGAGGGCGCATCGCCGGCCTCAAGGCACTCCTTAGCAAAAACGCGAAAGCTGCGGCCCGGCATATACAAGACTCGCGTCACCGAACCCGCCGCTCCAGCCTGATCCGCATCGGCGGCCTTGTGCCCTGTATGCAGCTCGACACTCGAAGCGCTGCGGCGATCCGTCAGCGAGCAGCCAATCTGCGCCGCGGCCGCAAATGCAGCCGTAATGCCGGGCACCACCTCGAACGGAATATCCGCAGCGCGCAGCGCATCCATCTCCTCAGCCGCCCGCCCGAACACCAGCGGGTCGCCGCTCTTCAGCCGCACCACGCTTAACTGCTGTCGTGCCGACTCAATCATCAGCGAATGAATCTCCGATTGGTGCACTCGCTTGACTCCACAGCGTTTGCCTACACTGACCACCAGTGCCTGCGCGCCTGCCATGGCAAGCACTGCCGCAGGAACCAGATCGTCGTGCAGCACCAGGTCCGATGTGCGTAGCAGTGCAGCGGCCTTCACCGTCAGCAGCTCCGGGTCGCCCGGCCCTGCGCCGACGAGATAAACAGTCCCCTTCTCCGCAGTCGTCATGTCAGCCACCATCATGTAAGCCACCAGGACGCTCGATCCTGCAGTGGCGCTTCCAACGCCAGTGCACGCGACGGACACTGAGGCGAATCGCACACATCGCGCGTCGCCAGCGTGCGCAGAAGATCATTGCGCTTTTGCCCGGCTGGATGCCTCGCCAGCACCTCCCGCCGCAGGGCGCCCAGCCGCTCCAGCCAGGGACCAGTCCCCTCATCGAGTAACAGCTCCAACTGCTCTCGGAGCCGCTGTGCAAAGGCCGGGCTTTCCCCCGCGGTCGAGATCCCAATCTGCAACGGGCCTCTCCGCACAACCGAACCAAAATAAAAATCGCAGAACGGCGGATCGTCCACCGCATTCGCCAGCACACCCGCGGCGACAGCGTCCGCGTAGACAGCGTGGTTCACTTCGGTGTTGTCAGTCGCCGCAATCACCAATTGCTGCTCCCGAATGTCGTCCGCCGTGTAATCTCGCTTGTGCCATGTAACTATGCATTGCTCCGCCAGGTGCCGAATCTCATCACGTGCCTCCGGAGCAACGACCGTGACATTCGCGCCGCACTCCAGCAGACTGCGCACCTTCTGCAGACCGATGGCACCTGCACCCACAACCAAACACGGCCTGCCGTCCAGCTTTACGAATATCGGCAGCAGCGGAACACTCACTTATCCCACCTCGACTGGAACTCGGCCCGTCGGTCTATCACGTTCCACAGCAACCACCGATACGTCCCCCGCAAGCAGCGCGCGCAGCTCGTCATTGCTATGCCGCGTCAGAAACGACCGCAGGTTTTCGTCTTCCCAGCGTTCATCCAGATATCCGCGCAGCAGGCGCTCCAGCGACTCCGGGACCGACGTTGCCGGGCAACGATAGCCCATCGGCCGCGCGATCGCCGCATCTCCGCCTGCGCCGCCGCCCACACAGAAATAATAAGCGTCCACCAGCGCGCCGTTGTGCTTGATCTTTTTGCCTTCAATGCCAACATCGGCAATCCAGTGCTGGCCGCAGCCATTCGGGCAGCCGGTGACATGCAGCTTCAACTGCTGATCGAACTCCGGCAGCCGGGCCTCCATCTCATCCACCAGCCAGCGCGTAAATCCCTTTGTCTCGGTGATTGCGAGCTTGCAGAACTCCGTACCGGTGCACGCAATAGCGCCGCGCCAGAATTGCGATCCCTCGACCTTGAGATCGATCTTCGCAAGTTCCCTCACCAACGCGTCGACATTCCCCTTCGGCACGTTCACGAAAAGCAGGTTCTGCATGACCGTAGTCCGCAGCTCGCTCGAACCCAATCGCTGCGCCAGCTCGGCGGCGGCAGCCAGCTGATCGCCAGTCAGGCGCCCGCGCAGAACAGACGCTCCGACGTAGTAGAGATCCGACTGTCGCTGCCGGTGAACACCGACATGGTCCCGCAGCGTATCTGGCGGTATCGTCTCTTCACCTGCCGGATCAAGCCGGAACGGCAGCCGCGATTGCAGCTCGTCCAGAAAACTCTCGGCAGTCCAGCCCTCTTTCAGAAATAGATGTTTCAGCCGCGCCCGATCGCGGCTCTCACGCAGCCCCTGCTGCTCGCGAAAGATTGTCGTGATCGCCTTCACCACCTCGACAGTCTGCTCGTGACGTACGAACGCATCCAGCCGTACCGCCAGATGTGGCTCTTTCGAGAGACCACCGCCCACGCGAACGGAGAAGCCCAACTCCGATCCGCGATGCGCCGGCGTTAGGCCAACATCGTTGATCTCCGGATACGAACACCACGAGCCGCAGCCTGTTACAGAAATCTTGAACTTACGCGGAAGATTGTGGAACTCAGCATTTCCCGCGAGTGCCCGCGCAACCGACCGTGCGATAGGTGACGCATCAAACACCTGATCCGCCGCCAGTCCGGCCAGTGGGCAGCCAGTCACATTGCGAACCACATCGCCGCATGCGCCGCGCGGCGAAAGCCCGACTGCATCGAGACGATCAATGATCTCCGGCAGGCTCTCAATCGACAGCCAGTGAAGCTGAATCGCCTGCCGCACGGTAATGTCCGCCAGGTTGCGCCCGTGCTGCTGCGAAATCTCTGCAATCGTCGCGGCCTGAGCGGACGAAAGCATGCCGTTCGTCACCGGAATGCGCAGCATGAAGTATTCGGTGGCTTTTCCCTCTCCGCCTGCGCCGCCCAGCGCTCCTGCTCCATCGCCCTGCGTGTAGATGCCCCACCACTTGAAGTACAGGCTGGCCCATTCCGGCAGCACACTCCCGCGGCCCTCCGCGGCAAAGCGGCGCACCTCGTCGAACGCCGCCCAGGGATTCTTCTCCCGCTTCAGGCGCTCGGTCCTCTGCGCCTTTGTCTCTTTCGGCTGAATGGCCTGGCTCATGCCCTTCCCTTCTGTGGTGCCGCATGATGAAAAAGGAAAAGCCCAACTGCAGGATGACTGCGGTTGGGCTCTGATTCGTTGATAGTGATGAAGTTAGATCACTGGCTCATCGACAGGCACCCACGCAGCCGCGTGCGCAACAACAGCTGCAGCAACAGGCGGCCGGGATGGAGGTGAGCAACACTACTTTTAAGCTACCGCTCCCGGTCTTTTACGTCAAATTACTAAGGGCAGAAACGCACCGATAAACGGAGATTCCACCTCATATGTTTACGCCTTGGCCAATCGGATTTGTCAGCACTCCTTACAAGGAGACCAGCGATGTACCCAAAGGGCTCGGCACCCGGCACGATGCCGAGGGCGTGATCACGCTGTTGCCGGATTTTGAGGCTGGTCTCACAGACATCGAAGGCTTCTCGCACCTCTACGTAATCTGGGAGTTCGATCGCGGCGCCCATTTCGAGTTGATGGGCACGCCGCCGTCAGACAACCGCCCGCATGGCGTGTTCGCAACTCGCTCACCGCGGCGCCCCAATCCCATCGGGCTCACAGTGGTCGAGTTGCTCCGCCGCGATAAAGCTGATCTGCATGTCCGCGGCGTAGACATGCTCGACAAAACGCCCATCCTGGACATTAAGCCTTACTTGTCCAGCGTGCCGGCCGAATCGATCCGGCGCGGCTGGCTGGCGGAAGCAGAGGCGCGAAACGGCAGCCGCGCCTCTTCCTGATTGCTGCGATGCTTCCCGGTCTCGCGCCCTACGGTGATGCGCTGATCGCTGATATTCCATCCCGTGAGGCCGATCGCCGAGACTGGCGCGCCTCCGTCCTCAGAAGAGCGAACCGTCACGGTCTGCGACTCACCTGGTAACAGCGAGACGTAGTTCTCTGACCAGAATGCCGGCAGGACCCCCCTCGCATGCGTATCCAGCGCCTGCAACGCAATCTGGAATGCCAGCGTCTGTGAGTCGTTCCGCAAACGAAGCGTGACATGCCCATCCGCTTCTCTCTTCACTGCTTCCACCGTGACATGCGCGTGCGGCAGGTCTTTCAACGCGGTCAGGTCCGGCTGGCTCAACATCGGCGTGTAGCGATAATCGCCATGCTGCCAATCAAATTGCGCGAGCTTCGCCGGAATCCAGTAGAAGTTGTCGCTCACCTCGCGACCGCTCGCATCCTTCAGCATGAGCCGGATGAAATGAAGCGTGCTGCCGCTCGTCAGGATAGCCGCGGGAATCTCGAATACTCGGTTTGAGCTGTCCGCACCCGCATCGAGCTTCATCTCATGCTGATACACCGGATGGAGCTGAAGGTCGTACACCGCGCCCGCGACATTCAGTCCCGGCGCAGCCACATAGGTGCTGTTCACCACCACCACGCTATGGTCGTCGTAGGAATACTGCACGTGTAGCGGTTCGGAGGCCTTTCGCGCACCGTAGTAGCCACCCCCCGCACCCAGATAGTAGTCGTACAGGTGCCAGATCATTGATGGCCATGCGTTGTTCAGCATCCACTGCACAACCCCGGTCGATTTGTATTTGTTGCGCGCGTAGGCCTCGAACATCGCGCGTTCGCCATCATAGGCCATCGTCTGCGCAAATCGTTCGTACTGTGCGAGCGAGTGGGGCTCTCCATAACTCTGCAGCATGGCGGTGTCAAAGACCGTCGTGACTGCAAAGCCGCCGCTGCCGTTGTGGTACTGCCAGTCTTCGCCACGTGGCCACACGCTGGAGGCGGAGAGAAACCGACGCAGGCTCGATGTCACCGGAATCGCCGGTCCCGGGCTGGTCTCGGTATTGAAGCCCCATGCGTCGCCGTATTTTCCCGTATTCGCCAGCCAGTACGAGGGAGCAACGTAGTCGTACGGACCAGTCATCTTGACGCCGGACTCGCCACTCACCGGGGTGGCGCGCGCCGTAGCAGACGACAATGTCGGGTTTGGCCAATGTGTGTCGCGCTCGATCCCGAGATACATCTGCTCCACTTTCGGTATCGGCGGGTTGTCGCTGCCGTTCAGCCACACCAGCAGGCTGGGATGAGCGCGGAGCCGCAGCATCTGCGCACGCAGGGAAGCCGTAGCCACTGCGTAATTCTCCGGAGTCCATTGCGCCCACCGCTCCCACACATCGCAGCAGCACCAGCCGGCAATCACCAGGATCCCCTGCTCGTCCGCGAGCCGGTAGAACGCATCCGTCTCCAGTTTGCCTTCCAGCCGGATCGCGTTTAGATGCAGATCCCGTACCATCTCGAACTGTTGCCCTAACCGCTGCGGCTGCTCGCGCAGCAGCATGTCCTGGGACCACCCGCCGCCGCGTATCAGGATCGGTCGCCCATTCACGCGAAACAGCCTCGCCCCCTTGTCCGTCAGCTCTGACGTGACCTCGCGAAGACCTACCCGCGCCACGGCCTCGTCGGAAACGCTGCCGTTCGTGCGGAAGCTCATCCGCAACATCTCCAGATGCGGATCGCCCATCTGGTTCGGCCACCAGAGCCGCGGATGTACAACGTGCAGCTGCGGAAACTGTGCCGGCGTGAAAGCGATGGTGCGGCTTTCCCCGGCATCGAGCGACACTGGCTGCTCCAGATGTACTCCCGCTATTGATACGGCTGCGATGCCGCGCACCGGATTTGCGCTCGCATTGTGCAGCTCGCCGTACACATTCAGATCGGCTGCATCCCCGGAGGAGCCGGTCAGATGCGTGTCCACCATCGGGGACCGCACACTCACCGGACCGCTCGCGTACAACGCGACATCGCCGATCAATCCCATGTCCTTGTCCGGCGGAGCGGGATTCCAGTCCACCCAGTTGATCGCCAGATCATGTTCCGTCGGCGCAAATGTCTCCACTGCAATCGAGTTTTCCCGGCCCGGTGACAGCAACTTTGTCACATCGAATTCATAGGTGCGATACGCGCCCGCGACATCGTTCGATCTTGCCAACTGCTTCCCGTTGATCCAGATATTTGCCCGGTAATTGATTCCGGCAAAGCGCAGCCAGAGCGTTTTGCCACGTGCCGTACCCGGGACCGTAAAGCGTGTGCGATACCACCAGGGGCATGCATACGGGCTGCTCGGAGACATCGGCAGCCGCGAGAAAATCTTCCCGATCGGATAGTCCGTTCCCGGAATGCTGCGCAGGTTCCGTCCAAAATACGGATCGGGAAACTCACCGGCGGCGACCTGCGCGGCCAGCACCGTCGTCGGAACAGCCGTGGCTTGCCATGCATGCGCCGGCGGTTGATACGCGACAGCCGAAAACTCCGCTCCGCTCGCCGAAACCCTGCACCCGGACGCGAGCCACCATCCCTCATGTAGCCGCAGCAACGGCGCCGTCGCGTTTTGCGCGCGCGCCAATCCAGCAGAAAATAGAATCAGGATGAGGAGCGCGCTCAGTCGACGGACGACGTGCTCGCGCTTTCCCGGATAAGTTCTTGGACTGCCCGTGTGAAGTATGGAATGCAAAGACTCAAACCCTCCCGCAGTTGCACCTTGGGCTCCCAGCCTAGCAGCGTGCGGGCGCGCGTGATGTCCGGGCGCCGCCGCGTCGGGTCATCCTCCGGCAGCGGCAGCGAGCGCAGCCTGCTCCGGGACCCCGTCACCGCAAGAATCTCTTGCGCGCATTCGGCAATCGTCCATTCCACCGGGTTCCCGATATTCACCGGCTGATGCTCCTCGCTCCGCGACAGCCGCACGATGCCGTCGATCAGATCGCTCACGTAGCAAAACGAACGCGTCTGCGATCCATCGCCGTAGATCGTCAGGTCCTCACCGCGCAGCGCCTGCATCAGAAAATTCGAGATCACGCGGCCATCGTTCGGCTGGAGGCGCGGCCCATACGTATTGAAGATCCGCACAATTCGCGCGTTCACGCCTCGATAGCGGTGATAGGCCATTACGGTCGCTTCGGCAAAGCGCTTCGACTCGTCGTACACCGATCGCGGTCCAATCGGGTTCACATGCCCCCAATAGCTCTCCGGCTGCGGGTGCACCTCGGGATCGCCATAGCACTCCGAGGTGGACGCGTGTAGATACACCGCGTGATACCGGCGCGCAATGTCAAGCGTATTGAAGACGCCGAACGACCCGACCTTTAGCGTCTCCGGGCCGAGCTTCAGGTAGTCGGCAGGACTCGCCGGCGAAGCCATGTTGAAGACCGCATCCACCTTCCCCGGCTCGAAGGGCTGGCAGATGTCGCGCTCCAGCAGCGAAAAGCGCGATTCGCCCTGCAGATGTTCCAGATTCGCGAGCCGTCCGGTGGCAAGATTGTCGACGCCGACAACCGTATGTCCCTCGCCCAGCAGCGCATCGGTCAGGTGCGAACCGAGAAACCCCGCCGCACCCGTTACCAGGATTCGCATCTTCTTCAACGAACGTCTCTCCTCGAATGGATGTTGCACCAACCTCCGAGATCGCTCATGGAACGTGCCGCGCTCCCGCCCGCTCTCGTGCCGGATACATCGCCGGCCGGCCGACGCTCAGATAAGTAAAGCCGCGGTCCAGCATCTCCTGCGGATCATAGAGATTTCTTCCATCGATGACGATCGGATAGCGTAGCGCGGCCTGCAGCTTCTGGAGATCGAGCTCGCCAAACTGCGGCCAGTCGCTCAGGATGAGTAGCGCATCAGCATCCTTCGCCGCAGAGTAGACATCGTCTGCATACTGCATCGCAGGGCCGGAAGGCAGTTCAACTTTTGCCCGTTCGGTCGCTGCCGGATCGAACGCAACAATTGTGCAGCCCTCCGCAAGCAGCATGCGAATAATCTCGAATGCCGGCGATTCGCGGACGTCGTCCGTGCCGCCCTTGAAGGCCAGCCCCAGCACCGCCAGCCGCTTACCTCGGAAGGTCCACAGTGCCGAGCGCACTTTGTTGAAAAACCGCCGCTTCTGCTGCTCGTTGATCTTTTCCACTTCGCTCAGAATGCCGAAATCGACGCTCAACTGCTCGGCTACGTAGCGAAACGCCGCAACGTCCTTGGGAAAGCAGGAGCCGCCATACCCGATGCCTGCGCGGAGGAACTGGCCGCCGATGCGCTTGTCCAACCCCATCCCTCGCGCAACTTCTTCCACGTTTGCGTCCACCGCCTCGCAGACGTTCGCCACTGCGTTGATGAATGAGATCTTCATCGCGAGAAACGCATTCGACGCATGCTTGATCAGCTCTGCCGCCTTGGTGGATGTCTGCAGCAAGGGCGGCGGATCGGAAATCGTGCAACGCCCGATAATGGCGCCATCGCTCTTGTAGTAGTCGCCCGAGGTCAGCGGCGCATAAATTTCTTTCAAAATCTCTGCAGCCTGTTTGTTATCCGCGCCAATGACGATCCGGTCCGGGTGCAGGAAGTCAGTCACCGCGGTGCCTTCCCGCAGAAATTCGGGATTCGAGGCGACGTCGAAGTTGGTGCTCGAAGTGCCGTTGCGCTCCACCACCCGGCGAATCCACTCGTTTGTGTATACCGGTACGGTGCTCTTCTCAACAATCACTTTATAGGTGCCGATGCAACGCGCAATCTGTGTCGCCACAGCGTCCACGTACGACAGATCGGCATTCCCGGTGTCGGATTGCGGCGTGCCCACCGCGATAAAAATCGCTTGCGCGTTCCGTGTAGCTTCGGGCAGGTCCGTTGTGAACTGCAGGCCCTTGTTGCGATGGCGGTCCAGAAGCTCCGGCAGAAAATCCTCATGGATCGGCACACCGCCTTCGCGCAGCATGGCCACTTTCTGCTCGTCGTTGTCGACGCATACAACCGAGTGACCGATCTCCGCAAAACAAACCGCTGCCACGAGACCTACATAGCCCGAGCCCACCACGGCTATCGACACTGGCTTCCCTGTCACTTCCAAGATGCTTCCGTCCTTATGTGTATTGGCTATGCGTATTGGCTCCGAGTATACCGCGATGAATTTGCAGCTCCGCTTGCTTGAAGCCGCTCATCCCCTGCGCATCCGAGCCCCTGTGGCAATTTCGTGATATAACCCCTCGCATCTCTCCAGCATGCGTTCGGTCGAATAGCACGCCGCATTTCTTAGTCCATCGGCGCGCATCTGCGCCGGGTCCCGCAACGCATCGGCAACAGTCCGCGCTGCATTCTCCGGGTTTGTCGGATCGATCAGGATAGCAGCGCCGCCGGCCACCTCGTTCATCGGCGGACGGTCGGTCGTCACCACCGGGCACCCGCAGGCCTGCGCCTCCAGGATGGGCCAGCCAAATCCTTCTTCGAGCGACGGAAACAGCGTCGCGAGCGCGCAGCTATACAGTGCCTGGAGGCATTCGCTGCTGAGCCCCACCGCCTCCACCGTTGCCTCGCCGACCTGATGCCGCCCTGCCATCTCCCGCAGCGCTGTCGTCATCGGCCCCCCGGCCATCACCAGCTTCGCGCCAGCATACTGGGGTAGCTTGCATAGCTCTGCGAAAATCTGGATTGCCGCCCCGCGGTTCTTGTACCAGTGATTGCCGCCAATTTGAAAGAAGTACCGGGCATCGGGTTCAAGCCCAACGGAACGCAACAGAGACGCACACCTATCCCGAATGGCAGGTGCGTATGGCCATGGCAATGCATTCGGCACGACATGCAGCCGCTCCTCCGGCACCGCGAGATACCGCTTCAGGTCGTCGCGCGTCTTCCTGGAAACACACAAGATCGCCCGCGCCTGCCGCAGTCCCCGCGCAATAAGCCGCTGGAAGGTGCGGCCCGTGATGCTAACCGGGTTCTCCGGAAAGTGGCGCATCGCACTGCGAATCGCGAGCACGTCATGGCAGGTTACGATGTGGGCCTTGTGCGCCACCGCATGCACGTACATGGCATTCGAGTGGTCGCACAGATGTACGATGTCGGCGCCTTGGGTCGCACGGCGAAGCTCGCGCCGGAAAAGAAGGAATTTGTCCACATACCCGGACCACTTGAACAGCGGCGAGCTCTCTGCAACTCGTGCTCCCAGAATCGCTGGGGGCTGCAACAATCGGACTTCGTGGCCCCGTTCGCGCATCCCTGCCTCCAGCATGGAGGCGTAAATCTGCATGCTGTCTTGCCGGTCCGGCAGATAGTTGCCAACCAGCAATACCTTCATCGCGCGGTACCCAGGCAGATGGACTTGTTCATGTAAGGTGTTTGTTACGTGTCGACGCGGCGAGGGAAAACTGAAACGTCCCGAGCTGTCTCGACCGGCAAAACTCCTAGTTTCGTCCCTTGACGTGCATTCACAGTCTGTTCAGAAAACCCCTAGTCGATAAGCGTGTTCGACCCAGATTCCTTCAGTATCTGCAGCAGATAGGTCCCATAGCCGCTCTTCACCAGCGGCGCTGCCAGATTCTTCAGCTGGGCAGCGGAGATGTACCCCATGCGATACGCAACCTCCTCCGGACATGCGATCTTCAAACCCTGCCGCTTCTCAAGCGTCGCAATGAACAACGACGCATCCAGCATTGAATCGTGCGTCCCCGTATCCAGCCACGCCATGCCGCGGCCGAAACATCGCACCTTCAGCTTGCCCCTATTGAGATAGATCCTGTTCAGATCGGTGATCTCGAGCTCTCCCCGAGCCGACGGCTTGAGCGTCTTCGCATACTCGACCACCTTGGCGTCATAGAAGTACAGGCCTGTGACGGCAAACCGCGATTTCGGCTCATCCGGCTTCTCTTCCAGGCTGATTGCTTTTGCCTCGGCATCGAACTCGACTACACCGTATGCTTCCGGGTTCTGCACCGGATACGCGAACACCACCGCTCCGTCCGTCGTCTTCGCTGCCTCCTGCACCATCGTGGCCAGATCATGACCGTGGAAGATGTTGTCGCCTAATATCAGCGCGCAGGGCTCTCCCGCCGCAAAAGCCTCGCCGATAAGAAATGCCTGCGCCAGCCCGTCCGGCTTCGGCTGCTCCGCGTACGAGATCGATAGCCCCCACTGGCTTCCATCGCCGAGCAAATCGCGGAACCGCGGCAGATCGTGCGGCGTAGAGATCACCAGAATGTCTCTTATGCCCGCCAACATCAGGGTACTCAGCGGGAAATAAATCATCGGCTTGTCGTACACCGGGACAAGCTGCTTGGAAACGGCGAGCGTCACCGGATAGAGCCGCGTGCCCGAGCCGCCGGCCAGAATGATGCCCTTCACTGTGCTCTCCCGGTTTGTACACTCCCAGCCGTCGCGGCATGTGTCGCACGGTCGCCGTAATTCCGGTCAATCCACTCGCGATAGGCGCCGCTGGTGATCGCTTCCACCCACGGCAGGTTGTCCAGATACCACGCTACGGTCTTGCGGATGCCGCTCGCAAAGGTCTCCTGCGGCTTCCATCCGAGCTCCACGGTCGCCTTGCCGCAGTCGATCGCATAGCGTCGATCGTGCCCGGGCCGGTCCTTCACATACGTGATCAACTCACGGCGCGGACGCGCGCTGGGCCGCAATTCATCGAGAATCTCGCAGATTGTCTCAACGACCGCGATGTTTGACATCTCATTCAGGCCGCCAATGTTGTATGTCTCGCCGGGGCGCCCCTTGGCCAGCACCGTCGCGATGGCCGCGCAGTGATCGCCCACATAGAGCCAGTCGCGCACGTTCAGCCCGTCACCATATACCGGCAGCGGTTTGCCATGCAGCGCATTCAGCACCATCAGCGGGATCAGCTTCTCGGGAAACTGCAGCGGCCCGTAGTTGTTGGAGCAATTCGTGGTCAGCGTCGGGAATCCATAGGTGTGGTGATAGGCGCGCACCAGGTGATCGCTGGCCGCCTTCGATGCCGAATACGGGCTATTCGGGCTATAGGGCGTCTTCTCGTGAAACGCCGGGTCGGAGGGTGCAAGCGACCCGTAAACCTCGTCTGTCGAGACGTGCAGGAAACGGAATCTGTCGCGGGGGGTGCCAGCAAGCGAGCGCCAATGTTCCAGCGCCGCGTCCAGCAGTCGGAAGCTGCCGACGACGTTCGTCATGACGAATGCCTCCGGCCCCAGGATCGAACGGTCAACGTGGCTTTCAGCGGCGAAGTGCACCACTGCATCGGGCCGGTACTCCGTCAGGAGCCGCCCGGTCAGCTCGCGATCTGCAATGTCGCCTAGGACAAACGTATACCCGGCGGTATGTTCCACCGGGGCTAGGCTTTGCAGGTTTCCGGCATAGGTCAGCTTGTCAAGGACCATCACCTCATCGCCAGCAGCAATGCGATGCAGCACAAAATTGGCGCCGATAAACCCCGCCCCGCCAGTCACCAGAAGACGCCTGCTCACAGCAGGCTCCTGCGATTCGTTACTGTCACTTGCGGGCACTCCTTCAACTTTTTCATTACGTAAATACCTCGGCCTGTAACAGCGGCTTGCCGGCTGCATCCTTAGCGGACAAAATCGGCGCCGCTCCTGCATCTGGCCATTCAATTCCGATATGCGGATCGCTCCACAGGATCGACCGCTCGCCCTGCGGCGCATAAAAATCCGTCGCCTTGTAAAGCACCTCGGCTATCGCCGAGACAACAACGAATCCATGGCCGAACCCCGCCGGGATCCAGAGCATCTGCTTATTCTCTTCGCTCAGGAAATGTCCCGTCCATCGCCCAAAGCTGGGAGAACTCCGCCGCAAGTCAACTGCCACATCGAAAATCTCGCCCCGGACAGCGCGGACCAGCTTTCCCTGCGGCTGGATGAGCTGGTAATGGATGCCGCGCAGAACACCCCGCTCGGAGCGCGAGTGGTTGTCCTGAACGAAGTTCTCGCCGATGCCAAGCTCCGCGAACGTGCGCTGGTTATAGCTCTCCAGAAAAAATCCCCGGCTGTCGGCGAAGACTCGCGGCTCCAGCAGCTTCACCTCAGCCAGATTCGTCTCACGTATCTGCATGAACCCCCGTTGCGCGCGCGGCCATCACGGCATCCAGTTGCTGCTCCCAATCTGGGAGGCGAAAGCCGAATGCCGCGGCGAATTTGTCGTTCGAAAGCACCGAATTGGCGGGCCGCGCCGCCGGCGTCGGATAGTCGACCGTCGTAATCGGAACAAGCCTTGGCTTCACGGCGTTCGCGCGCGCAAAGATTGCGTTCGCAAATCCGTGCCAGGTCGTCGCGCCGCCCGCCGTCATATGAAACACGCCGCTCACCCATGAGCCGGCCGCCGTCTTCTTCAGGATCTTAATGGTCGCGTCCGCAATCGCATCTGCGGAAGTCGGCGCGCCGTGCTGATCGACAACCACGCGCAGTTCCGGTCGCTCTGCGCCAAGCCGAAGCATAGTCTTCAGAAAGTTTGCACCCTGGTTGCTATAGACCCAACTCGTCCGCAGGATGAGAAATTCGCCGCCCACCTCCGCGATCGCGTCTTCTCCCGCTAGCTTCGACGCGCCATAGACATTCCGTGGTGCGGTTGGGTCTCGCTCGACATAAGCTCCCGTCTTGCTCCCATCGAAAACGTAATCAGTCGAATAGTGCACTAGCTTTGCCCCCAGGGCCGCGGCCTCCCTGGCCATCACGCCCGGAGCACTCGCATTCACGGCATAACATGTCTCGCGGTCCCCTTCTGCCTTGTCCACGGCGGTATAAGCCGCGGCGTTGACGATCACGTCCGGCCTCACGCGTCTCAGAAGACCTCGCAGACTCTCCGCGTCAGTGAGGTCGCAATCACGCCGGGTTGCTACAACAAGTGCGTCGCCAAAGGGACTGCGGCTCTCGAAAGCATGACCCACCTGCCCGCTGCCGCCAAAGAGAAGTACGCGCATCTCACCGTAGTCTTTCAGAAATCAGTTGTCCGCAGAACTCGGGGCGAACCGCCATCTCTAGAACGAGCTGTTGTTGGCGATGCGGTAGATGCCATATGTCGTTGCGGAGGCGATTGCCGCAGCGATAATTTGCTGCGTGTACACCTTGCGAGTGCTGGTCGGCACATACAGGATGTCCCCATCGGTCAGCAGCATGTCCGGTCCGCCGCCATAGAGCACCTTCTGCAGGTTCACATTCAGCTCTTCCCTGCCGGTCGGCGAGCGGCGGATTAGCCGCGAGTTGCTTGCTTTGGCGGTGCGCGTCAGCCCTCCCGCCAGGGCGACCGCTTCCAGGAGCGTAAGCCGATTATTGTGCTCTACCTGATATCCCCCGGGCCGAGTCAGCTCTCCCACCACATAAATCACACCGGAACGCGCGACAAAGATACTGTCGCCGGGAAGGATCTCCATCCTGCCCTGTTCGATCGATTCCGGAGTCTGCGCGCCGACATTCAGCGTCACATGAACAATGTCCTTGGGGTTCGCGGAATGAACGATGCTCACCGTCCGCGAAGCAGAATCGTTCAGTCCGCCGGCCATCGCGAGCGTGTCGGTCAATGTGCGCGGCGCCGTAATCGAATACACTCCGGGCGCCCGCACCTCGCCTGTAATCGTAATGGTGCGGCGGTTGAATTCTGCAACAAATACGGTTACCTGTGGATCGACCAGAATCTTAGCGTCCTTATATCGCTGCGCGACAGCCTCGGTGATCTCGGAAAGCGTCATGCCCGCAACGTGCAGCGTGCCTGCCAGAGGCAGCAGGATGTCGCCCTTCAGGTTCACCCGGAAGCGGCCGGAAAGCTCCGGCGTGTCGAAAATCACGATATCCAGAAGGTCGCCTTCGGCAATCTGCGTGTTTGGGCTGGTCTGCGGAATATCCATGCCCGTGCCGAACATGCCGACCCGGCCCTCGCTCATCGGGCCCGTGCCCGGCACATTCATCGGCGCAGCCGAAGACTGCTGCCCATTCGCACCAGAACGGTCATTCAAGATGCCGCTGGCGCTGCTCTGGCCGCCCGATTGCGTGCCATCGGAGCCGCCCAATGGCTGCGGCGATACCTGCTGACCCATGGTCTGTCCATGGAGCCCTGCGGGGGCCATGCCTCCCAGACCCAACAACAGGCACGCGAGCGCGAAATGCAGCAGATTACTTAACTTCTTCATGCACCGTTTCGCTCGTATATCCGTAGCCGTAGGTGTACGGTCCGGAATAATCGTAATAGCTGTCCTTGCGCATATCGATGTCGTTGACCACCGCGCCCAGCAGATGTGCGTTCACGCGCCGCAGCAGTTCGCGAGTACGCATCAGCGCCTTCTTGCGCGTCACTCCCGCGCGCACCACCAGCAGTACTGAGTCCGCACGCGCTGCCGGCGCCATCGAATCAGAGACGGCAAGGATCGGGGCAGTGTCGATAATGACGCGATCGTATTGCTCCGACCACATCCGCATCATCTCTGCCATCCGATGCGAGGCCAGCAACTCCGCCGGATTCGGCGGCACCGCGCCGGCCGGCAGATACGCCAGACTGGGCACCTGCGCGACTGGGTGCAGAATCACCGACTCGTCAGTCTGACGGCTCAGTAGATTGGTCAGCCCCTGCGCCGGACGGCGAAGCCCGAAGAGCAGATGCAGCGTGCTGCGGCGCAGGTCCGCATCCACGATCAGCACACGCTCGCCGCGCTGCGCCAGCATCACCGCGATATTCGCTGACAGCGTCGACTTTCCTTCCGACATGAAGGGGCTGGTAATCACCAGTGTGCGCAGCGGATTGTCAATCGCGCTCAACAGGATGGAAGACCGCAGCGCGCGATAAGCCTCAGCCGTTGGCGAAGCAGGAGCAGTGATGGAGATGAGCCGCCGGCGCTCGCCCGGTTCCTCGCCCATGTCCTCCGGCCGGTCCGCTTTCGTTGACGTCTGAAAATGCGGAATCGCGCCGATCGAGAGCAGCCCGGAGAACAGCTCCACGTCGTCGGTCGTCCGCAGCGTGTCGTCCAGCGAATCGAGAATAAACGCGGAGAGGACCCCTATCAGAAGCCCCAGGGCAGCCGCAATCATGACATTGGTGGGAACATCCGGCGATACCGGTCCCAGAGGCAGCAGTGCCTCGTCGATGACGGTCACTGACGCCGTATTCAAGCCCGCGGCCAGATTCGATTCCTTTAGCTTCAATTGCAGTTGGTCGTACAGTTGCCGGCTGGATTCTGCATCCTGCCGCAGCAACGCATATTGCGCTGCGCTCTCGTTCAACCTGTACGTCTCCTGCATCTGCTTATCGAGCTGTGCCTGCATCAGGTCCAGCGTGTGCGTAGAGGTGTTGTATTCCTCACGGATGCGCTGCTGCACGTTGCGCATCTCGACGTTGATCTGGTTCTGCACGTTCTGAACCTGGTTGTGCAGTTCGCGGACGCGCGGATAGTTTTCCCCGAACCTGGTCGTCAGTTGCGTGTATTGCGCCTTAAGGCTCAGCAATTCAGCCCGCAGTGTCATCAGCGTGGAGCTGGGCGCAACACTGGCGACAAGATCGGGATCGTTTGATTCTGCTAGCCGCAGCTTGGCTTCGCGTACGATGCGGTCCGCCTGCGCGCCGGCCAGTCCGTTGTTACTGAGCCGCAGCCGGTCGAGTTCCAGGCTGTCGGTCCCCCCGGAATTCGGACCGGCGCCTCCTGTCTCGATCAGGTTGTGCTCCTTCTGATATTGCCCCAGCCGTGCCTGTGCATCGGTGGCCTGTTGCTTCAGACCCTCCATCTCGGTAGCCAGCCAACGCGTCACCCGGCCCGTACCTTGCATGTGGTCGTCCAGGTTCCGCTTCAGGTACACCTCGACAATCGCGTTCGGCACATCCTTGGCCACCTGAGGGCGCGGGTCGCGATATCTGATAGCAACGATGTCTGTACCCGTGACCGTCGTCACTTTCAGCGAGCCGCGCACCGAGCCGATCATCCCTTGGAGCTGTGCCGGCGGAAAGGCCTCCATTCCCGCATCCGGCGGAAGGTGGTCGAACGCCGTGGGAAACGGACCGCGGTGCTGCTGCGCCAGTTCCTTGATCGTGTCGAAGACCACCAGGTTGCTCTGCATCCGCGCCACTTCGGTAGGCAGGCGCACGTCCTCCGACGAGAGGCTCTCCTGGATCAGATCGCTCAGCCCCATATTGGTCTGCGATGGATTCAGATCGATCGTCGCGCCTCCCTCATACAGAGGCACACGCGTCTTCGAATAGACATATCCCAGGACGAGCCCGATCAGCAGGCATCCCAGCACCAGCCACTTCCACTTGAGCAGGATCGCGCCAATATCGGACAGCGATAGCCCATCCTTGCCGGAGGCTGACGCAAGGGGACCCTCCGTCTCTACTGCGATCGGCGCTATTTGATGCGGGGCATCCACCATCTGCGGCGTCTCTCGGCCGGTTTCCTTCCACTCTCGCCGGGCGCGCCCGGGCTCAATCATTTCCAGCAAAGCTCGTGGAATCCGAGGAAAGCTGGTCTTTTGCGGCGTGCTGGTGCTCCGATACTACCTCAGCATCCGCAGCCGCCCAAGAGACTTCGTGCACCACGAAAGGGGCAGAAAGCGGTGTACATCTCAACTCTCCCGTGAGCGCCTATGCCCCGCCGGCACGCAGTTCCCGCGTCTTCAACACAATCATGTATTCATATATCGCCTGTAGCCGGGCATAGGTAAGCCCCGGGCGCCCGTCGAGGAATGCTCCACGGATAAAAACCATGTACAACCACTTCAGCAGCGGCCTGCCCGGCAGCCGGTAAAAAAGCGCCTTTTGATGCAGACGCCGCTCGTGAAAATCCCGGGAAGCCACCGCCTTGCGTACAGATGGGCGCTGCAATCCACCGCCCTCCACAATCAACCGGGCTTCCATCGTCGAATACAGGTCATGCCTGCGCAGCCAGTGGCCTACACCTTTCGAAAACGGATAATGGTCCAGAGGAGATTCGAGCTCACCGATATTCCCGGCAATCTCCAGCACTTCGTTAATCTCGCGCGTGTATCTCGCCAGCTCCGGGCGCACCAGCCGCACATACCAAGGCGAAATCTGGGCGTGCCGCAGCCACTTATTTTCGAAGTAGTCCCGGCGTCTTATCCGATAGGCCGCAAAGCCTGGATCGTTCGCGGCCGCGATCCTGGCGATCTCCTTCGCTAAGGCTGGCGTACAGCGCTCGTCTGCATCCATCAGCAGCACCCAGGGATAGCAAAATGGGGTCCGCTCCAGAGCCGCATTGCGATGCGCAGCGTAATTGTCGAAGACCCGTTGCGCTACCTTGGCGCCAAGTCCCTCCGCAATCGAAACTGTCGCATCCATGCTGAACGAGTCGAAGATATGCACGTCATCCGACCACGCAACCGAAGCCAGGCATCCCGGCAGGTCCTGCTCTTCATTCTTGGTCAGGATCAGAACAGAGATCACGCGCCCGAAACCTCAGGACGTGAGACCCCATGCCGCGCGCGCTCCTTCACCTTCACCGCGGGCGAGCCTGCGTAAACCGCCCATGGCTCCAGATCACGCGTCGCCACCGCACCTAGTCCGAGCACCGCGCCCTCGCCGATATTGATACCCGGCAGCACGGATGCACGTGCGCAGATCCAGCTATACGCGCCCACCTGCATCGAAAAAGCAATCAGAGGAAATGCCGGATCGTCGTAGTCGTGCGTCGCGCCGCAAAGATAGCTCTGCTGGGACAGGATCGCGTGCGACCCGAAGCTCATTTCAGAGGGATTGTAGATCTCGGCGTCGTCGGCAACTGTCACCTGGTCCGCGCAAATCAGGTTCCAGGGCGCCCACACCTTCGACTTCGGATAGAAATGGCAGTTCGGTCCCATGCGCGCGCCAAAGGCCCGCAGCAGCATTGCGCGCCAGCCGTGAAAGGGCCGCGGCGAAAGCCGGTACAGCAGCACCCAGACAAAATTCCACGCCAGCCGCTTGAAACGGTTGCTCACCGAAAATGCCGGCCGCAGATAAGCATCCGGGTTGCGCGCGGAGATCGCCTGAGCTGCGTTGTACTCGGGGCTACGAATCATTGAGCCTCATGATAGCGTCTGCCCTTCCGCACGCTATCCCATCTCTGGGCCACGAGTATCCCAGCCGGAAACACAAAAGGCCAGCGCCGCCCGGAGACCCGAGACATCCTGGTCGAAGCTGTATTGCGCAATGTGTGTCTTGCCGCGCGTACCCATTCGCATCGCGGTCTCCGGAGTAGCCAGCACCCTCTCGATCGCCGCCGCCAGTGCTCGAACGTCCCCGGCCGGAAAGACCGCTCCCGTCTCACCCTCGTGGACCAGGTCCTGCTGACAGCCCACATCGTCCGAAACGATAACCGCACGTCCGGCGTTCATCGCCTCATTCACCACCAGCCCCCAGGGCTCGTGACGCGAGGGCAGAACGAAGATATCGCACAAATCAAAGTACCGGGGCAGCTCCGTCTGATTGCGAAAGCCGAGAAACCGGACAACGCTACGCAGTTCGGAATTGCTGTTCGCCTGCTGTTCCAGCTTCTGCCGCTCCTCGCCATCGCCGACGATTAGCAGATATGGTCTCGGCGCCCGCAGCAATGCGAGTGCCGCCAGCAGGTCCCCGCAGCGCTTCCGCTCCTGCAATTTGGAGGCAAAGAGCAGGACCGGACGGCCCGCCTCCAGTCCCAGCTCCGCACGCAGTGCCTCGCGGCCCGCAGCGGCTTCCGCCGCACGCCGTTGGAAGAAGTCGTTGTCCACCGCGTAAGGCATGCGAAACACCGGCACGTCCTCGCCCAGGTAGTGCCGCCAGTAGCGCGCATTCGCCTCACCGATGGCAAGTACTGCGCTAATCTGCGGGCGCAGCATGCGGAAGAAGCACTTCTTGGCCAACAGCTTCGCTGTGCTGCGCGCACGATCATGCAGAGTGGATTCGGCCCGGAGCAGCACCGGAATGCCCAGCATCGCAGCACTGGCAATCACCCGCAGGCTATTCGCCGTGCTATAGCCGTGACTCCAGACGGCGTCGAACTGCCCCTGCTCCAGCGTCCGGAAAATCCCGTGATTCAGGGGGCGCCAGAGGCCCGGCTCCTTGGCGTCATCTATCCAGCGCGGCAGGAAATGGGAAGTGTAGCCTTCGAGCAGAGGAACGTCCCACTCCACCTTGACGCGGAAGCCCTCGTCCACGTAGCCACGTATAGAGCGGTCGCTCGAGAAGAACACTTCCAATTCGATGTCGGGTTCTCTGGCAATCCGTCGAAGTAGGGGCGCCTGATACTGGATGGGATGACTGACGAAGTAGGCCAGGCGCAGCGGTCTTCCTCGTTTAAGCATGTCGTATCTCTTGGAAAACAGGAGTGTTGGAGAACAACACAGCCTGATCCTATACCGTTTTCCAAGTCCCCCGTATCGCGCTCTCAAATTGTTCCACGTGGAACAATTTGAGTATAAGTCTTTTATTTATATGTACTTACATTTTAGGCGGGTAACGTTACTCACTGCTAACTGCCGCGACAGAATCAGTTTGTGCTACATTAGGCGGCCCGGGATGTGATTTTATCGTATCTTGACGAGGGCTACTTAAGGTCCACTTAAGCTTCGGGCCGGCAGAGAATAAGCTTCGCCATAGCGCTATAGAAATGCAGGCAAACCTTGACTGACTCGTTTGGCACACCCCCATCCAGCGACTTCCACCTCGCCCAGGTCGACGGACCGACCAATTATGGACGACTAGCGCTCCGCGTGCTCATCGCCCTCGTCCTCTCCTCTCTGATCGTCTTCGTATGGGTGCAGTTCGGGCGCAAGACTCCTGTCGCTACAGGCGATATCGCGCGCGTCGCCATTTATCCGGTGCAGGCAAAGATCGCTGGCGCGGCCGCCGGCATGCCGGGCCAGCAAGGCCAGGACGAGGTCATCAACCAACTGCTCGTCTTCGCTCACGTGCGCCTGCACAACCCTAATCAGGCGCCGATCACCCTCCAGGACGATTGGGCCATCGTGACCCTCGCCGACGGAGGTACGCAGCGCAGCCTTGGGGCCAGCACCCCCGACTTCAATAAGGTCTTCCAGGCATATCCGCAGCTCGCCCCGATGCGAATGGATCCCCTGCGCCGCGATATTCAGATCCAGCCCGGCCAGTCGGTAGATGGGCTGGTTGTCTTCAGCTATCCGATCTCGCGCGACGAGTGGGACAAGCGCAAGTCCATGCAAGTGACCGTCTCGTTCGACGGCGCAAAGGACGTGACGCTGAACGCTCCCCCTAGCTAGTTCCTTTAGCTACTGCACCGGGCGCACGTAGCCGTACGCCTCCTGCCCGGCAATACGCAGAATCACCAGCTCATAGCCACGATGCGTCGTGTTATCGGCAAAGCCTAATGGGCTGTTGACATGCCCACGAAGCTGATAGCTCCCGCTGCTGCCGCTCACCATGAGCGCATAGGTGGCATGTGCTTGATCAGGAGAACGTAGCGAAACAAACAATCCCGGCGTGATCTTCACGGACACTCCATCACGCGCGTGAAACTCGCGGAGCGGGACCTGGCTTTGACGCTGCAGACTGTCAACAGCTTCGATATTCTGCGCCAGCGCGCTCGCATAGACGCCGTTGCCCGTCGCACTCGATGCAGGGGAAGAACCGATTCCGTAGCTCGTTGTTAGGTTTGTCCCGGAAGGAGCCGATGCCGACACAGCAGCAGACTGCGTCGTGCGTGTCGGGGTAGCAGAGGTTTGCGTCGTGTGCGTCGGCGCGGCGGAAAGCACGGCCGGACTGGCCGCTGAGTTTGCCGGTAAGGGCGCACGGTAGGCCTGCTGCGGCGCTGGTGAAGTGGACTTTGCCTGAGCAGGGCTCTGCGTTTGGGAAAGCGTCGGATACGGTGGAACAATCTCCGGGTGGTAGCCAGTGTCCACCGGCCGGTGGGAGCCTCTCCGCTGCCCTGATTGTATCGGTGGCGGGACCGAAACACCCTCGCGCTTTCCCGCGGTCGGCGGTGGTTGCTTCGGGACCGGCGCAGGAGCGCTGCCATTCGCATTCGCGGCCTGGACGTTGTCATTTCCGGATGAATTCGGCTTTTGCGGCTGCGCCGGCTCTGCCGGGGAATCCGCGGCATTCTGCGCAGTTTGATCCGGCGCGTTCGTCGGAGCCGAACCCGAAGCATTCAACGCGCCGACGACTTTCTGGTCCACGTTCATCTGGGCCAGCGTGTCCGCAAGCTTTCGATTCTGCTGCTGGAGCGCGGTCATCTCCTCGTCCTGCCGGAGCACTCGGTCCCGCAGCGATCCGCTCCACAGCAACGCGCCCACGGCAAGGATGGCAGCAATCCCCGGCACCGCGATCGTCAGAAACGACGAGCGATGCTCAGGCTCGCGATCGGCGGCCAGCAGTCCGCGCGGCGGGAGCTGCGGGGGTTGCATAGGCTCCAGGCTGATCCGGCTGCCGCGTCCTGGCTCAACCCGGCGGAAATCGTGAAATTCCGCCCAGCGGCCGCCCAGGTTGGCTTCCGGGAGTTCCTGTGCATCTGACCGGGCTTCCGGCCGCAGGTAGGGCCGTAACCCTGGCCGTCCTTCGGATCGGGCCTCCGACCGATGTGCGGGCGGTGGCTCTGGCGATCGTCCGAGTGGTGGTTCGGGCGTACTTCGTGGCGCTTCCGTAATGCGCAGGATATCGGGATTCAGAGGTGTTTGCGGCTCGACGACGGGCCGCGCCGTCATTTGCGGCGCCGCGGCCGGCTCGGCGCTGAGCTTCGGCGTTTCTTGGGTCGAGACAGGGGCCGTCGGCCATGGGTTCTGGAACCGCTTGCGGTACGGCGACCGGCTCTGGGCTGGGCGGCGACGTTTGCGTCTCAACGACTGGGAGAGGGATGGCCTCTGGTGGCGCCTCTGTCGCCGCCTCTTGTTCTGCATTGAGTTCTGGCGACGTTTGTGTCTCAGCGATCGGCTGGGCAGTAGTTTCTGCCGGCACCTGCATCCCAACCACCGGCCCAACAGCAGCGTCTGGCGTTGCCTGCATCACGGCCGCAGGCTCAGCAATGGGCTCGGGTGGCACCCCCGTAACGGCAGGAGGCTCAGCAATGGATTCCGGAACCGCTTGCGGCACGTCAACCGGCTCTGGACTGGGAGCCGGCGGCGTTCCCGCAGGGGCGGACCTTACCGGGCGCCGTTCGATCCGGTGCACCTCGACCGGATACGGCTCCGGCGCTTCCAGCGGATGCCGCTCGTGCGGCTGTATCTCCGAAGGCGTCTCCACATCCGTCTTCACCGGAGGAAGTTCCGGTAGACGTGCGCCAAGTTGTCGCATGCGGCGATGCCCTCCTGCAGACTCCAATGTGCCGGGTAGTTACCCAGTTAGGAAGAAGCCACTCCTTCCCGGGATGTCCGCAGACGGCAATCCGCAGCCGGAATTCGGAGTTCTATGAATTTGATTACCAGAAGATTACCTCACTCGCGTCCCGCTACAATCGAATTCATGGGGCAGGCGCGCCATATTGCGATTGTTGGCGGCGGGATCATCGGCCTCTCCTGCGCACTGGTTCTTAGAAGCCGCGGCTTAGAAGTTACCGTTCTGGAGGCCGGCGACGCCGCCAAAGAGGCATCCTGGGCGGCGGGAGGAATGCTTGCCGTTGAGGATCCGGAGAACCCTCCTGCCCTGCTTCCGCTCTCCCGTTACAGCCGCGATCTGTACCCGGAATTTCTGCGGGAGATTGAGGCGCTCTCCGGCCAGCGTGTCTCGCTTCGCACACATGAGACTGTACAGATCCTGAGACAACAGGTCCCGGAACACGCCCCCACGGCTTCCACAGGCGTGCTGCTGTCACGTGACGAGGCGCGGAATCTCATCCCGGGACTCGGCGACACAGAAGACCGCTATTTCCTTCTGGAGGAAGCCAGCCTCGATCCGCGTGAGTTGTGCGCCGCCCTGCGTTCAGCCGTCCTTGCAGCCGGGGTTCAGCTTCGGGAGCAGGAGCGAGTGCTCTCCGCCCAGGTCGAAGGCGAGGGCATTCTCCTGAGGACCGCCCATAGCAGATTGCGGGCCGATGCCTTTGTAAACTGCTGCGGCGCGTGGGCCCGTTCGCTGGACCCTTCCCTTGAAGTCGCGCCACGCAAGGGGCAGATGCTGGTCCTCGCGCAGCCAGAGCGTACCCCGCGCCTCACACGCGTCCTGCGATCTCCTGAGATTTACCTGATCCCGCGCGGTGACGGAAGGATCGTCGTAGGCGCTACGGTGGAAGATGCCGGCCATTCAAAACAGGTGGAACCCGATGCATTGGGCCTGCTACGCAGGCGGGCGGCTTGGCTGTGGCCGCCGGCCGCGAATGCTCTCCAGGTGGATGGCTGGGCGGGACTGCGGCCGGGCACACCGGATGCCCTGCCGGTAATCGGCCGTTACACGGATGGAAGTAATTTGAGATTCGTCGCCACTGGCCACTTTCGCAACGGCATCCTGCTCGCGCCGGGAACGGCGCGTGCGATTGCGGACCTTGTCTGCGACAAAATGCCGGCGATCGATCTTGCGCCATTTGCGCCGCATCGCGCGTCTCTATCGCCAGCATGTGACAACCACTTTGCCGCTGCGCTATAACGATGAGTTCCCCCTCAGTCGCAAAACACAGCACGTCGGGCGCTGAGCATCACACAAATACGTAAAGGCCGGGTTAAGGCGAAGGAGATTGACGGATGGCGACCGCTGTTGCTGCGAAAGGCCTGGAGGGCATTGTAGCCACCACCTCCAGCATCTGCTGGATTGATGGCGATACGGGAGTGCTCGCCTATCGCGGCATTGACATCCACAAACTGGCCGAGCAGTCCAACTTCGAAGAGACCGCGTACCTGCTGTGGAATGGCCGGCTTCCCAAGGCCACCGAGCTCGATGCCTTTCGCAAGGAACTAGCCAAGGCGCGTGTGCTCGATCCCAAGATCGTGGAGATGCTGCGTACGTTCCCCAAGGATTCGACGCCAATGGAGGTGCTGCGGACGACCGTCTCCGCGCTGAGCTGCTACGACCCGGACGAGAAGGACAACTCGCACGCTGCGAACCTCCGCAAGAGCTTCCGGCTGACCTCGCAGATCGCGATGCTGGTCGCGCTTTACGATAGCGTTCGCAAAGGCAAGCCGCTGGTCGATGCCGACCCGTCGCTCTCCCACGCCGGCAACTTCCTGTGGATGCTGAACGGCGAGAAGCCGTCCGAAACGGCCACACGCACCATGGATATCGCGCTCATTCTGCATGCGGACCATGAGCTGAACGCTTCCACCTTTGCGGCGCGCGTGATCGCGGCAACGCTTTCGGATATTCACTCCGCAATCACCGGCGCCATCGGCGCGCTGAAAGGTCCCCTGCATGGCGGCGCAAACGAAGCGGTGATGCGCATGCTCTTCGAGATCGATAAGAAGGGCGAGGACCCGGTTGAGCACGTCAAGGGCATGCTGGCTGCGAAGCAGAAGATCTCCGGCTTTGGTCACCGCGTCTATCACACCGAGGATCCGCGGGCGACTCACCTGCGGCGCATGAGCGAGGCGCTGGGCAAGTCGGCGAACAACACCAAATGGTTTGACATGTCCCGCGCGATCGAGAAGTACATCAACGCGGAGAAGAAGCTGAACGCGAATGTCGATTTCTACTCCGCTTCGACGTATACGACGCTGGGCATCGATATCGACCTCTTCACGCCAATCTTTGCCGTGAGTCGCATCGCCGGCTGGGCCGCGCACGTGATCGAGCAGCATGACGATAACCGCCTGATCCGCCCGCGCGCCGACTACATCGGCGCGGAATATCCCGCCGAATACACGCCGATCGAGCAGCGATAGTCAGCACAAATGCAAAAGGCGCAGCCCGCAAGCTGCGCCTTTGCTGTGCGCGCGCAAGGCTAATCGTTGCCGCCGCCCTGCGGCCGCTTCTGGCTTGCCGGAGGCACGATGCCGTTCATGCGCAGGTATTCCACCATCTGTCCATAGTGATCCATGGAGTGAGCGAGGCAGAACGTCGCCGCGCCGGCGCGGGTCATCTTCGTGTTCGCCGGTCCGGAGCCGATCACCGTAAAGGCATTTTCCGGCGTTATGGTGTCGACGCCCTTCTGCGCAAAATCGAAGGAGTCTTTCAGCGCCTGTACCAGTTCGTCCTTGCTCTTTAAGGCCTTGAGTTTCGCCGGGTCGGGCGCGCCGCTCAGACCGAAGCCGGAGAAGAAGAAGTAATTCGCCTGTACGAGGTGCTGCACTTCCGAGCCAAAGGTGCGCACGCCGGCGAAATTACCATTGGTCGGCGCAAAATCATATTTATCCGCGGGCATCGCCTCGGCGGCGCTGATGACCTGGCTCGAGACCAACTTCAGAAACTGGCTGTACGCCGCTGACGGGGCCTGGACTTCACCCGTGATTGCGGCTTTGGCCTTCGCTGTCTGAGCCTTCGCAGACTGGGCCTGCGCCGTTGTCTGCAACACCATACAGCCTGCCAGCATCGCCCCGGCCATTCCCCACACTCGCATCGTTCTACAGTTCATCTCGAAAAGCCTCCCGTGCTCTCGGCACCGCCAGAAGCCTAGCAGAACGGCATGGAGACGCGACAGCTTTGGGATGGAACAGCTGGGCAGCAGTCCAAGGCAGCGTAAACTGAAGATAGATATGGATCGCGTCTACATGGATGCCAACGCCACCACCCCCCTTGCGCCCGAGGTGTTCGCGGCCATGCGCCCGTGGTTTACCGAGCAGTTCGGCAATGCGTCCTCCATACACTTTTATGGCCAGCGGGCCCGGGCTGCCGTGGAGCGTGCCCGCGAGCAGGTGGCCCGGCTGCTCGGTTGCCGGGCCGGCGAGGTCATCTTCACCAGCGGCGGCACGGAGGGCGACAACCTGGCCCTGGCAGGCATACTCAAGCCGGGCGATCACCTCATCACCAGCGCGATCGAGCACCACGCCGTCCTGCATACAGCGGAGCGTCTGCGCGACCGGGGCGTCGAGGTCACTTTCCTGCCCGTCGATGCAGCCGGCGTGGTCGATCCGGCCGATGTACGGCGGGCGCTTCGTCCGAATACGCAGCTCATCAGCGTAATGATGGCGAACAACGAGATCGGGACCCTGCAGCCGGTTTCCGAGATCGGCGCCATCGCGCAGGAAGCGGACGTCTACTTCCACACCGATGCGGTACAGGCGGTGGGCAAGCTTCCCATCGACGTGAAAGCAATCTGCTGCGACCTGCTGACCATCTCGGGCCACAAGTTCCATGGGCCGCAGGGCACGGGCGCGCTCTATATCCGGCGGGGCACGCATCCGGACGCGCTCATTGTCGGCGGACCACAGGAGCGGCAGCGGCGGGCCGGCACGGAGAACCTGCCGGGCATCGTCGGGCTGGGACATGCAGCGGAGATGGCCGTGGCCTTTGTCGAGAGCGATGGACCGGCGCGGTTGGCCGCGTTACGCGACCGGTTGGAGAAGGGCATCCTCTCTCGAGTCAGCGCGGCAGGCCGCCATGGCGGCAATGCGGCGCGGGTGCCGAACACAACCAATATCTGGTTCGATCATCTGGAGGGTGAGGCGCTGGTGATCGCGCTCGACCTGAAGGGGCTGGCACTTTCGGGCGGCTCGGCCTGCACCTCCGGTGCGATGGATCCATCTCATGTGCTGCGGGCTATGGGTGTGCCGTCCGCTCGCGCCGGCGCAAGCCTGCGCTTTAGCCTTGACACGAGCGCAACCGAGAAAGATGTCGACTTTGCGCTGGAACTGGTACCGGCCGCTGTAGCGCATCTGCGGGAGCTGTCGCCTTTCTATCAGCCCGCAGCGAAAGCGCCTGTGCCGAGCCAAACCGCCGGCGCCGGAAGCTCGATTTAGCAAACGTAGGATTTTGTGATCGACACAGTTTCCAATTCGATACAGGGTACGCCTGCTCCTGCACCCGCAGGCCGGGTGATTGCCGTTGCCATGTCGGGCGGCGTTGACTCGTCCACGGTCGCCGCCATGTTGCAGGCTGAGGGCTACACGCTCGTCGGGCTGACCATGCAGCTCTGGAACCAGCGCCGCCTTGCCGGACGCGAGGGCATGCCGGAAGAGGTGCAGGGGCGCTGCTGCTCGGTCGATGATGTTTACGACGCGCGGCGCGTGGCCGAGCGGCTGGGCATTCCTTACTACCTGGTCAATCACCAGGAGCGCTTCGAGCGCGAGGTGGTGAAGCCGTTTGTCTCGGAGTACCTTGCCGGGCGCACGCCGATTCCCTGCAGCCTGTGCAACAACCATCTCAAGTTCGACCAGCTGCTGCTGACTGCGCGGCAGATCGGCGCGGAGCTGATCGCAACTGGCCACTACGCGCGCAACGAGTACGACGCCGCGAGCGGCCGCTGGCTGCTGAAGCGGCCCGCGGATGCGAGCAAGGACCAGACCTACTTCCTCTTTGGCCTGACGCAGGAGCAGCTTGCCCACACGCTGTTTCCGCTGGGCAGCTACACCAAGCCGGAGGTGCGGGAGCAGGCGCGCGCCTACGATCTCGGCATTGCGACCAAGCCAGACTCGCAGGAGATCTGCTTCATTCCGGGCGGCGATTACAAGCACTTCATTGACGCGTATCTCGACGAGCAGGGCGAGGCGATGCCGGATTCGAGCGGCGAAATTGTAACCGCTGACGGCACTATTGCTGGACACCATGCCGGGATCCACCAGTTCACCGTCGGCCAGCGCAAGGGGCTGGGCCTGGCATCGCCGTCGCCGCTCTATGTGCTCTCGATTCATCCGGACAGCCATCGCGTCACCGTCGGCGGCGAGGAGGAGTTGCTGAGCCGCACGCTGACCGCCACCCGGCTCAACTGGATCTCCGTCGCCGATCTCACCGAGCCCATGCGGGTGCGGGTGAAGATCCGCCATCGTCACGAGCCTGCGCCCGCGACGCTCGAAAAGACCGGCCCGGATGAGGTGACTGCCACCTTTGATGAGCCGGTGCGGGCCGTCACTCCCGGACAGGCTGCCGTCTTCTACCAGGAGGATGTGGTGGTGGGCGGTGGCTGGATTGTGGCCCACCCGTAAATAAGGCGGTCACGTTACCCACCCCCCTCCCCGGGTACCGGAGGTTGGCTTGTAAACGATTCAGTCTCTATGGTTTAGCCGCTCTCCCGTGAGCTAAATTCTTCATTCCAGATGGGTTATCACGAAATTCGTCCAAACAAAGGACTTGCACGCCAAATATCGCACCGTTACGGCCCAAAAAGGGAAAGCCCGCGGGATCATCCGCGGGCTTTTTTCAGGCTCATTTTCAGTCTAGCAATTTAGCCGAAATAAAGTGGCAGGTTTCTGCAGGGTCTTCCCGGAATGGAATTGTGGGAGACGCAACTACGACCAGATCGTCATTCGATTCAAACGATGGGACAACTCCATGCTTTTATCCCTCGCTCGCCCCGAACTCGAAAACTCGGTGATCTCCGCCCGCATTGTTCAAGAGCCCATGGGCGATGTTGCGTCCGGGGCTTTTCGCAAGCCGGATTTCGACGAATGGCGCGTACACTTTGGGCGACCTCACCTATCGGCACGAATGCGCCATTCAATTTTCTTGAGGCTACCGGGCTGTTTCCGGTGCGATCGAGCCGCCCCACCAACCACTGGAGGGTTGTCATGAAATGCGGAGTCCTTTTCGCAACAATCTTTGTTGCGAGCTTGCCCGCCATCCCCCAGGTGTCGCCCGACGAAAGCTCCATTCGAACCATTGTTCAAGAAGAGACAAAGGCTTGGAACGCCGGCGATGCCGTGGCCTACTCGCGTCATTTTTCAGCCGATGGAATATTCGTCAACGTTCGCGGAGAATACCGCAGGGGCGTCCAGGCTTTCACAAACCAGCATGAGTTTTTGTTCAACGGACCTTTTCATGGAAGCACTCTCCACCAGGACGTTGTCTCAGTTCAATTCGTCCGGCCAGATGTCGCCGTTGTGGAAGTGCTCACGGCTGTGACTGGAATTCAAAAGCTATCTCCCGGAACGAATACTGACAAGAAGGGACGTCTACGTACGCGTTTGTTGCAGGTGCTGGTAAAGGACGGCAGTGACTGGAAAATCACCGATTACCACAACACGGATGTAAAGGCGGGCGTGCCAGTCCCCGATCCGCAATAGGCTTACCAATCATGAAATGCGCCCAACTTGTAGATATGCCGGGTTTCTATCAGTAGGGGTCTTGCTCTACTTTGCGGACGACCACTGTGCTGGCCCCATTGGGGTGGGGGCGTTTGCGGCGGAAGGAGCCGAGACCCACGCGCAGTCCGTCAAGGACGCCGCTCAGATGACGGAGCGGAGCAGCGAATCCCTCCTGCACCGCCGCGGTTGCGTGGCCGATGCCGTTCAGGGTGCTCGACACGATGTGATCGACGCGCGCTGCCTGCTGATGGGTGCGCTCCACCACATCGCTAAGCGAAACGGTGATGTGCTGAGTCTCGCTGCGCAGGATATCGCTGACTTCCACCAGGTTCTCCGTGATGTGCTTCAGCTTGGGAGAGAGTGAGTCCACCAGAGAGCGGGCCCCCTTTACCATGGGCACGATCTCCGGGGCGATCTCCTTCTCGTAATGGTCCAGCATCTGGTGGACGCGCTTGCGCATGCGGAGGATGGTTCCGGCGAGCACCGCCAAGACGGCGAGGAAGCACAGCACAGCCACGCCGATGAGGATGGTGAGCGCCAGCAGATAAGGGCTGAGTGGATCCTGCATTGTGCCGCTTCCTTTACGCGAGAAGAGTCAGACCGCTTTCAACAAAGGCTTTCGTGAAAACAGTCGAGCTGGGGGAAGGGCCGCGCACAGTGTACGCCGTCGCGACCCCATCACTAAGCACGGCCAGCGGCTCGCGCGCCGGCCTATGTGGTTCGATACGCCTGGTGGCCCGCTTCGACAGCGTTCGAAATGCGATCGGCCACATCGCCAGTCGCCGTGTCCTGATATGCGCGCCTGCCCTCATCGACAGCGGTATTCACCCGGTCGACCTGGTCGCTGACTGCATCGCGGCCACGATCGACATACTGGTTCCACTGCGCGCGTCCGCGATCCACGGCTTCCTTGCCGCGATCGACGTACTCGTTTAGCTGATCGCGTCCGCGATCGGTGAAGTCGCCTACCTTCTCCGCCGCGCGGCGCGACCGCTCCTTAACGTATTCCGATCCTTCGCGCGCCGAGGAAGCCAGGTCCTCGCGGGTCTCATACCCCGCCTTGGGCGCATACAGCACCCCAGCGACTGCGCCGATCCCCAGACCGATAAGAAACCAACCAAATCCACCACTTCTGTCAGCAGACATGTACTGTCTCCCCCTTGCGCTGCTGCGGGTCTTGCCACAGGCAGCACTCATCATTTTGAGCAAGGACCCTGATTTTCGTCCACGATGTGCCATACCAAATAGATGCCCCGCAGGCGTCAACTGCTGCCAGCGGACGCACCATGGTCTCACGAATGGCCGATCGGCTGCGTCCTTCCCCGGCACTTCCATCGTGAAGGATAGAATGCGCACAGCCTGGCTGTTTGTTGCCGCCGGGCGGAATTTGATTGTGCGGTGCGCGACATTTGCACTGGAAGACAGTCACAATAGGAAGCGTTTTGAAAGGATCCTTGGTAATGACTTGCTTAATCAATCGTCGTGTGTTGCAGACAGGGCTCCTCGCGGGATCGTTGCTGGTGGCGAGCGGCTGCAAGCAGTTTTTGCCAGGCGCAAAAGAGTCGCCAAAGCCCGCGCCGGCCGCGGCCCCGGCAGCAGCCCCGGCGCCTGCGCCGCGTAGCGATCAGGACATCGCCAATGACATTCAGAACCGTATCAGTGGCGAATCGGCGCTGAGCGGACAAAACATCCAGGTGAGCGTGAACGGAGGAACGGCGACGCTGAACGGCACGGTCAACAATGACGCTGCCCGGGCGCTGGCCGCCGCCATCAGCGGGACGCCGGCTGGCGTGCGCACGGTGATCAACAACCTGACCGTGACGCCGGAGCGCGCACAGAAGCAGGAGCCGCCAAAACCTTCGCCTCGCCGGAAGGAAAGACGGGCAGCACAGCAGCAGCAGGCGATGGCCGCGCCGCCGCCACCCCCAGCGGCTGACTCAGAGCCGGCGCCGCAAGCTGCCCCTGCACCGCCGCCGCGTCCGGCTGCTCCGGTAGCGCAGACAGTCTCGGTTCCGGCGGGCACATCGCTGCCGGTACGGATCTCCGATGCGCTGGACAGCGGCAGCACGCAGACAGGCCAGGTCATCCACGGCACGCTGGCGGCGGACATCGTTGCCGACAATATGGTTGCCATCCCTCGCGGCACGCCCGTGACCGGGCGCGTGACGGAGGCCAAGGATGCAACGCATTTTTCCGGCAGCTCGTCGCTGTCGGTGGAGCTGACGGGAGTGCAATTGAACGGACGTCTTGTTCCGGTGAGCACCTCGGCCTTCAGCCAGCAGGGCAAGGGGCGGGGCAAGAACACGGCAATCAAGACCGGTGGAGGCGCTGCACTGGGCGCAATCATCGGCGCGCTGGCCGGCGGCGGCAAGGGCGCGGCCATTGGCGCTGCTTCGGGCGGCGGAATTGGCGCGGGCGTGAATGGAGTGACGAAGGGCGAGCAGGTGAAGATTCCGGCCGAGACGCTGATCAACTTCAAGCTGCAATCGCCGGTGAGCGTGACGACGTCGCGGTCCGCTAATGGACCGGCGGCGCAGACTTACAACGACGACTCGAACTCCAACCAGCCGCAGCAGTAACACCGTGCGGCGCCCGAAGCTGCCTGTGCTGTGGGAAGAAGACGGGAACAGCAGATCCCTCCACTTCGCCGGTGTCGCTGGCGCGCCACAGCTCCGGTCGGGATGACGAGCCAGGTGTTTTGGGAAATGCACGGTCTTTGCAGTTGCCGACCGGCAGGCGCTACGTCATCGAAGATGAGCGAAGGATGCAGGACAAAGGCGGATGCCCGCGGGCATCCGCCTTTTTGTTTGCTGCGGAGCGCTTACTGGACAGTCACTGTGACGTTGGAGCTCTGGTTCAGAGAACCGCTGGTCGCAGTGACGGTTACGGTGTAGTTGGTGGATTTATTTCCACCACTGCTGCTGCCCCCGCAGCCAACCACGCCCACGGCAATGAATAAGAGCACCAGGCTGAGCATGCGCTGCCAGGCGCGTCGGCGGCCGGGCAGCCCGATGAGCAGAATGCCGGCAAGCGCAACTCCGCCGGCCGCATACCAGCGACTGGCTGGATTAGCGGGGATATGCAGCTCCGAACTGGCTGTGGAGGTGACGGTGAGCGTGTCGGTCGCGGCGGCGCTGCCCGTAACAGAGACGCTGGACTGCGCGAGGCTGCAGGTCAACGGACTGCCGGCAGCGCTGCAGGTCACGTTCACGGTGCCGGTAAAGCCGGAGCCGGGCGTGACGTTCATCGTCGTCGTGCCCGATCCGCCGCTGGAAATCGTGAGCGTGGCTGGGGCGGCGCTCAACGTGAACGAGCCACCACCGCCGCCGATGACGACCGTGCCGGAGTTGTAATTTGCATCGCCGCCATAGTTGATGTTCGCGGCCGTTCCGCTCACCGTGATGGTGGTCTGCGCGGCCTGTCCGTTCGAGGTGTTTACGACAGCCAGGGTGCCGGTGCCCACCGTGGCGCCGCTGCTGCTGGTCAGCGTGACGGTGCCGGTCGGCAGCAGGAGCCCGCTGCTGGAGAAGAGGTCGCCGATCGATGCCGGATCTACCTCAACGAGAACGCTTCCGCTGGTGCTGCCGTTTGCCGAGCCAATCGACACATTGTTCTTGGTGACGGTGAAGGTCTGCGGTCGCGGCAGTGCTCGCTGTGAAGCTGGGGTCACCGGAGTAGCTGGCGGAAACGGTATAAGTCCCGGGCGGGTAAGCGATGCTTAGCTGGTTCGGGATCTCGGCAATGCCGTTACTGTTGACGGCAACCTTCTGGTTTAGCGTGCCAAGCGAAGGCGAGCTGCTGAAGGTGACGGTTCCGGTGGCGGGTGGGAAATAGGTCACGTTCTGCTGCATAGCCAGCGCAGACGATACCGGCTCGGCGGCGACCGAGAGATAGGTGCCGTAGGGAACGCTGGTTGCGGTCGCGCCGTTTCCGTGTGCTTGACGAGAACTCCTGGACAAAGAGCCCGAGCGTGCTCTGCTCAGCGCTGATCGTGACGCTGATGGGAGGCGTTGAGCTGCTGGGCGCGAAAGTGCCGTCGCCTCCGTAGTTCGCGACCAGCGAGTAGCTGCCGCCGGGCAGATACGTGTAGGCGGGGCTCGTGGCAGTGCCGTTGGTCAGCGTCAGCACGGAGGGCGATGCAACTGACCCCTGCACTGCGATGGCAGCGGGTGTCGTGCCGCTGGCCACGAGCGCAACATCGCCGGTTGGCGTGCCGCCGGAGCTGGTAACGGTGACGCCGATGTTCACCGCCGTGCCGTGCACGCCTGTGACGGGGCTGGTTGAGCCGTTCACCGTGAGCGCCGTGGTGGTGGGCTGGAAGGTGACCTTCGACCAGTTCTGTACCAGCTGGGTGACATCCATGCTGCCCAGTCCGGTTGCCAGGTCGTAACCGCTGCCGGCGTTGTACCCGGTGAGGAAGCCGTTGGCGCCGCAGGCGTTGGTCTCCGAAGCAGGGCTGCCGGAGCAAACGACCGAGTTGTTTCCGGTGGTCACATCGCGGAAGGATGCGGCGAACTGTTTGGAGAGCGGATAGAGCGTGTAGTCGGCCTGGCCGAGACGGACGCTTCCGCCAAGCTGCTGCTCGACCAGCGCGAGCACGCCCGCAAACGCCGGGGACGATGCCGAGGTGCCCCCGATTGTGAGGAAGCCGAAGCTGCCCTGCCCATCCGGCACGCAGTCGGTTGTGTTGGAACTGTCGCCCAGGTTTGAGGCGCAGAGCACCCATGCGGAGTCATGAAAGCCGTTCGCGGCGAAGAGTGAGACGTCCGGCAACTGGCGGGCACTGCTGCTGCCGAAGCCGGACTGCCAGCTCGGCTTACGGTAGAAGCCGGGAGCCTGAGCTGTATCCGGGCAGGAGAGGACGTTCCCATTGGAATCTACGTTGGCGTTGAGGCATCCACTTGCGCCGCCGCCGGCGCCGCTGATGTTGGTGGCGCCCTGACTGCTGGTTGCCTTGTTGCCGCTCAGACTGCCGATGGTGGTGGTGGAGTTATTCCAGGGGATCTCGGGGATGGCGCCGAGCGCTGACCCGCCAGCGCCGGGGCCGGAATTCGTGGAGCTCCAATAGGTCGATTCGTTGGCGGAGGTCTGGTTGAAGTCAGTGCCCCCCACCGCGATGTTGTAAGGCGTGGAGCCGATGCCATTGACCTGAAGGCCCTGCGCGGCGGAACTCTCGGTATTGGAATCGTCGCAGCCGGCTGCACCGCTGTCGCCGGTGGAGACGGTCACGGAGATGCCCTGCGCTGCGGCCTGCTCCCAGAAATTCAGAATTTCCTGGTTGCCCCCCTGTGTCTGATACGCCTCGCAACCGCCGAAGCTGACGTTAAGGATGTTGACCGCGTTGTCGTCGAGCGCGCGCTGAATGGCGAGATAGAGACCGGACTGGAAGGTGGTGTCCTGCGCGGTATAGAGGATGAGATCGGCGCCTGGTGCGACAGCGCTGGCGATTTCGAGATCGAGCAGAGCCTCGACCTCATCGTCACTCCCGGTGCCGGGGTCGCTGCCATCGACAACGACCTTTGATTTAGCCGACAGCGAGGGCAGACCGAATAGGCTGCGATAGTTAGCGACGTTGCTGCCATTGGCGAGACCATCGACGTTGGAATCCCCGGCAATGCCGAGGGTGACTCCGCTGCCGGTCAGCGTGCCCTTGTTGTTGCTGTTCAGCGAGGTCGGCGTGTCGTAGATGATTGCGAAGTCGGCCGGAGCGATCGCATAGAAGTTGCCGTTATCAGTAGGAAACGTAAGGTCGGGTTGATTTCCGGCGGGCCGGCTCGATATGGCCCTTGGATTCGCGCTGGTGGGCGCAGGCGTCGCGGTGCGGGCAAACGATGCAGTGTGCATCGGTCGCGGGCGGAAGTCATTGAGCGGCGACACGCCCGCGATGACAGGCGCGAGCGCGGCGGGGATCTGCGGGTTGACGACGTTCGCCATGTGGGTGGCGCCATCGAGCTGGAAGGAATGGATTTTCGTGGCAAAGGCGCTTTCGATCTGCCCGGCGGTACCGGAGAACTCAATCGTAGTTCTGGCCTGCGAGACCTTCGCGACAGCGAGCCCCTGCGACTGGAGCCACGCGACAACAGCCTGCACGTCAGACTCCGCCGGACCGAACTCGCTGCCGATTTGCGCGGGCGTGAGCCAGCGGCGGTAGCTTGCTGATCCCGGCGTGTGCGCCTCGGCGATGTACTGCTGAAGCGCCGCCTCCTGTTCCGCAGGACGCTTGAGCAGGAGCAACATGCGGCTGGCCGGAGTGCTGATGTCCACGGCGCCCATGTCGCGGGCGCGGCTGGGCATGGGACGCACGTTGCCCTTGAGCACGACCCGCTGCTGGTTGTTAACCGGCTGGGTGATCTGCGGCAGGGCAACTGCACCAAAGCTCAGCGCAGATGTGCTGAGCACGCCAAGGCACACGAGGCACCGTGCGCCGCGCTCGAACAACTGAATGATGGCCATTCCTGAAAATCCTTCTTGCCGCCGACACCGCATAACGGGTTGTGGCGCTCTGTGGCGGGTCGTGGCTATCTGACGCGCGATTCTGGTTTTGGTCTACTGCTCCTCTGGAACACTGAGCAGGCGTGCGGCTTATTAAAGCAAATTTCCCATTCTCTGTTCCATACAGTTTCCAACTGAGCGGCTTTTCTTAACGGAAAAGCCGCGTCTGCACCCGGCCTCCGCATAGAGCTATGGGGAATCTGCTTGATGCCAAGCCAGAACACAACTGCGCCATGAAAGTTGTGTGAGCCGGAGGTTCCGCTTTGCCCATGCACTGCTGGTTTGACTTCACCGGCAGGCGCGGATAGCTTCGATGACAGCTTTGCCCGGTTCGTTCACCTGCATTCGCCGCGGGTGCGGAGGTTTTGTTGCTCGAATTCCTATCTGCCCAGCCGCACCGGAGGCATGCTGCTTTTGCGCTTCCGTTGATTGCCTGCGCATTGCTGACCCCTGCTGTTGCCCAAACCAGCACGCAAACCAGCACCACCTCCGACCTGGCGCAGCAGGAGCTCGCCCGATTCGAGAAGCTGGTGACGGTGAAGGTGTTGCCGAACGGGCTGACCGTGCTGCTGATCGAGCGTCCGGAGGCGCCGGTCTTCTCCTACTACACGCTGGTCGACGCCGGCGATGCGAATGATCCGACCGGGCAGTCCGGGCTGGCGCACATGTTTGAGCATCTCGCCTTCAAGGGCACGGATGAGATTGGCACCACAGATTGGCCGGACGAGAAGGTGGCGCTGCAGAAGGTGGAAGACGCGTACGCCGCTTACGATCGCGAATACCGCAAGCGCGTGGGACAGGACCCGGCGAAGCTGAAGCAGCTTCGCGACGCATTCGATGCGGCGAAGAAAGATGCGCAGCAATACGTGGTGCCCAACCAGTTCACGGAAATTGCTGAAGAGAATGGCGCGACGGGAATCAACGCATCGACGGGGCTCGATTCCACCGAATACTTCTGGAGCATGCCTGCCAATCGCCTTCAGCTATGGGCCTATATGGAAAGCGGGCGGCTCGGCCACCCGGTGCCGCGCGAGTTCTATAAGGAACGCGATGTGGTGATGGAAGAGCGGCGCATGCGGATTGATTCCAATCCCATTGGCCGCATGGTGGAGCAGTTTCTGGCCACAGCATACGTGGCGCATCCGTATGGACGGCCCGGTGTGGGTTGGGAATCGGAGCTGTCGCAGATTGACGCAACCGAAGCAGATGCCTTCCACAAGAAGTACTACACGCCGTCGAATATCGTGATCGCGGTTGCCGGCGACGTGAAGGCATCGACGACGATGCCAGTTCTGGAGAAATACTTCGATCCCATTCCCGCGGGCCCGAAGCCGGAGCCGATGTCGACCGTCGAGCCTCAGCAGAACTCCGAAAAATCCGTCATCATCCGCGAGGCCACGCAGCCCTTCTACATCGAGGGCTACCACCGCAGCGACTATCTGGACCCTGACGACCAGGTGTATGACGCGATCACGGACATCCTTTCGAACGGGCGCGTCTCGCGCCTGTATCGCTCGCTGGTGCGCGACCAGCGCATCGCCGCCGAGGCCGAAGGCTTCAGCGGCTTTCCCGGCGTGAAGTATCCCGGGCTCTTTGCCTTCTACGCTGTGCCGCTCCCGGGCCACACCCCGCAGGAGATGCGCACCGCGATCCACAAGGAGATCGACAAGCTGAAGACGCAGGATGTGACGGACGAGGAATTGGCGATGTTCAAGACACGGGCGCGCGTGGACCTGCTGCGCTCGCTTGCCGATAACCAAGGACTGGCCGAGAGCCTGGCGACCTATCAGCTTCGCTACGGAGACTGGCGCGAGCTCTTCCGCCAACTCGACAAGATCGATAAGGTCTCGAAGGCTGACATTCGACGTGTGGCCAACAAGGTCTTCACCGAGAGCAATCGCACTTACGCGATCATCGAAACGGTCCCGCCGCAACAGAACGCAGGCACGGCTGCGCCGAAGGCGGGTGGACAGTGATGCGTTCCGTGCAAAAAACAACAGCAGATCCCTCCACTTCGCCGGTGTCGCTGGCGCGCTACGGCTCCGGTCTATTGCCTGCTTCCCTGCTGCTCGCGCTGGTTGTGTTTACACCGTCGTTCGCTCGCGCGCAGCAGACGCAGCAGGCACAGCCGTGGAAGCAGATTCCGATTCCGACGCTGCCTGCGTTTCACCCGCAGCAGCCGCGCCGGATTGTGCTGGACAATGGCGCGATCATTTTTCTGCAGGAAGATCACGAGCTGCCGTTCATCAACGGCTTTGTGGAGATGCGCGGCGGCGGGCGTGATGTGCCGGCGGCAAAGACCGGGCTGGTCGATCTGTACGGAGATGCGTGGCGCACCAGCGGGACGGCGAAGATGTCCGGCGACGCGATGGACGATCTGCTGGAAGCCAAGGCTGCCAAGGTCGAGACCGGTGGTGATGTGGACTCGACGAACGTGAGCTGGTCCTGCCTGAAGACGGATTTCGATACCGTCTTCGGCCTGGCTACCGACCTGCTGCTGCATCCGAAGTTCGATCCGAGCAAACTTGATTTGTCGAAGCAGCAGATGGCTGCCGGCATCGTGCGCCGCAACGATGATGTCAGTGAGATCGCAAGCCGCGAGGCGGCGAAGCTGGTCTACGGCGCGAGCAACCCGTATGGCCGCACGCCGGAGCTGGCGCAGGTGATGTCGGTGACGATTGCCGACCTGGAGCAGTTTCACGATCGCACCGTGATTCCGAACGGCATGATCATTGGCGTAAGCGGAGATTTCGATAGCGTCGCGATGGAGCAGAAACTGCGCGCGGCCTTCGCCGGACTGAAAAAAGGCACGCCGCTGCCGACGCCGAAAGACGAGTTCCATGGCCCGACCCCGGGTGTTTATGCCGTCGATAAAAATGATGTGAACCAGAGCAACATCTGGATCGTTGGGCTAGGAACGGAACGGTCGAATCCCGACTACTACGCGCTCAGCGTGATGAACCAGATCTTCTCCGGCGGCTTTGGGTCGCGCCTGTTTCAGAATGTGCGGACAAAAATGGGCCTTGCCTATTCGGTTGGCGGCGCCTATGGCGCGTCCTACGATCATCCGGGCCTCTTCTACACCGTGGCCGCCACGAAGAGCGTAAGCACGGTGGATGCGACGAAGGCGATGCTGGACCAGATTGACGATTTGAAGACCGAGCCATTCAGTGACGATGAGCTGAGGCGCGCCAAGGATGAGTTGCTGAACTCCTTCGTCTTCCGCTACGACACGCCGGAGAAGGTGCTGAATGAGCGCGCGAGCCTGGAGTTCTACGGCTATCCGGCGGACTTTCTTGAAAAGTATCGCGCGGCCATTGAAAAGGTAACAACGGCGGATTTGGGACGCGTGGCGCACAAGTATGTCGATCGTTCGAAGCTGGCAGTGCTGGTGGTGGGCAATGTGCAGCAGATTGCCGCCGGCACACCGGGACAGCCGGGTAAACCACTCTCCGAACTGGGGCCGGTGCATCCAATCGACATCACGATTCCGATGCCGCCGGGCATGCAGGGACCGCCGGGCGCGCAATAAGCCGCACGTCGCACAAGGGACAGGGATGGAAATCGCTATCGTTATCATGGCCGCGGGCAAAGGCACGCGGCTGAAATCGCGCCGCCCGAAGGTGCTGCATCAAATTGGCGGCCGCGCTCTGGTGGAGCATGTGATCGCCGCGGCCGCGCAGGTAGTGGAACCGAAGGACATCTACGTCGTCATCGGGCATGAGGCGGAGCAGGTGCGTGCCGCGCTGGGGCACACGGGCGTGCGATTCATCGTGCAGGCGGAGCAGCGCGGGACGGGGCATGCCCTCCTGACGGCGCGGCCCGAGGTGCAGCAGTACCAGAACCTGATCGTGCTCTCCGGCGACGCGCCGATGATTCAGACGGAGACGATCGTGGAGCTACGCGATTTTCACCTGGTGCAGCAGGCGGCGATGACGGTGCTGACGACACGGCCGCCCGACCCAACGGGATATGGACGCGTGATCCGCAAGCGCGCAGGCGCGCCGGAGGTCACGGCCATTGTTGAGCAGAAGGCGCTCACGCACGAGCAGCTTTCCGCGCCGGAGATCAACGCGGGAATCTATGCCTTTCGCGCCGAGGCGCTGTTCAAGCATATCGGCCAGCTCTCCACGGACAACGCACACGGCGAATACTACCTGACGGACATGGCTGCGCTATTGGTGAAGGCCGGCGAGCGGGTGGTGGCGCTGGAGATTGCCGACGCAGAACAGGTGCTGGGTGCGAATACCATCGCGGAGATGATGGCGCTGGACGCGGGGATGCGGATGCGCACGGCGCGCTCGTTGATGGCGGAAGGCGTGACCATCTATCGGCCCGAGACTTCGGTGATCGACAGCACCGTAACGATCGGCGCAGATACGATTCTGGAGCCGTTTGTGCAGGTGCTGGGGCACACCGCGATCGGAAGCGGATGCCGGATTCGTTCCTATTCGGTGATCGAGAACTCGACGATTGGCGACGATGTACTGGTGCGCAACGGATCTGTGATCACCGGCGCGCAGGTGGCGAAGGGCGCGCTGATCGGGCCGTACTCGCATCTGCGGCCGGAGTCGGAGATTGGCGAGGGCGCGCACGTCGGCAATTTTGTTGAGACCAAGAAAGCGCGGCTGGGCGCGGGCGCGAAGGCGAATCATCTGACCTACCTGGGCGATGCGGACATCGGTGCGGGCACAAACATCGGCGCGGGCACGATCACCTGCAACTACGACGGCAAGACCAAGAGCCTGACGAAGATCGGCGCAAATGTGTTTGTCGGCAGTGACTCGACGCTGGTGGCGCCGCTGGAAGTCGCCGACGGAAGCTATATCGCGGCGGGCTCCACAATCACCGAGGATGTGCCCGCGGATGCGCTGGCGCTGGGACGCGCGCGGCAGACCATCAAGCCGGAGTGGGCGAAGAAGATGCGGTCGCGAAAGTAGACCGCTCTAACCACGCTCGTAATGGAAGTGGAACTCCTGTTCGCTGGCGACGGGCACGCCGTCCTTCGTTGCCGGCGTGAAGAGCCACTGCTTTACTGTCGCGATAACTGCTTGGTCGATAGCCGGCGCGAGTCCCCTGAGCAGCGTGAGTTGAGTCACCCTGCCATGCTCATCGATAACAGCGTCGAGAACGACGTCGCCTTTGGCGCCATGCTCCAGCGCTGAAAGATCCGGCTGCGGATAAGGGAAATGCTGCAGCAGCGCGATGCGGATATCGCCCTCGCCGATGCCGCTCTCAGTCGTGTTTCCTGTACCGGCATCCGCTTGCGGCGGCTGGGGCGGCGTTGGCTCGCTGACCGTTTTGCGATGTCCGGATTTTTCCTTGCGGGTTTTTTTGGAGTGGATGGATGAATCGGAGGCAACAGGCTTGCGGCTGCCGGGGCTGTAATACGTGAGGAGCGTGAGTCCTTTAGCTGTGCCCGGCAGCCGGAAGGGTGCGATCCGGGGCGTGCGGTGTATCCAGACAACAAACGCGAGAATGATGGCGGCGTGAACCGCGATCGAGAGCGCAGGCCCGCGCGAGGTGAAGCGTTGCGGTCTCGAGATGGCGTCGGCCAGCATGATGTGCTCCTATGCACAGGCTTGGCTTGCACACCTCTACTCTAGAGCATTTTCACGGCGAAGGCCGAACCGCGACGGCTAGGGATGAAGCGGGAACCGCTCGCGGACGTCGTAGCGGGAGCCTTCCGGCGTCGGAACGCTTTCATAGAGGACGAAGGAATCGGCGGTAAAGCCGGCGAGCTTTGGCTGCTGTTGCATTTGTAGCTTTACATTACGCAATTCCCTGCCGCCTTTTCCTTTGCGCCGTGCGAGCGTGATGTGCGGATGGTAAGGACGGTCTTCCGGTATGAAACCGCACGGACATGTGGCGGCGATCACGGCCTGCTGAAGTGCGGTGAGCTGCGGCGTCACGCAAACTTCGACGTAAAGAACGCCGGCGCGGTCGAACGTCCCCAGGCTACCGAGTTCTACGCGCAGGGGCGAAGAACGCAGTTCGCGGAGGCGGGTGGCGATGCAATCGTATTGCTCCGGCTTCGTGCTGCCGAGGAACTGCAACGTGATGTGCCAGGATTCGCGGGCGGACCAGCGGAGGCTTTGTGGCCCCGCTTTCGCATGGAGCTGGTGCACGATCGCGGTCAGGGCGTCCGCCGTCCCGGCAGCTAGCGGGATTCCGATAAATAACCGCATTCAGATTTGCCTGACACAACGCGCCACCGCCTCCGCGGCTTCGCGCATTTGCGCATCGGTCGTGAGGTAGTCGGGCGAGAGGCGAAGCCAGCGGATGCGCGCGTCTGCGGTGATGCCGTGGCGCTCAAGAGAGGCAGCGAGCGATGGAGCTTCCGCGTGTTCGACCGTGAGGAATCCGCCGTGTTGTTCATCCGCTCCCTTGGCAGCGATGCCCGCGGCAGCGAGATATTGCTTCAGCCGGCTAAGGCGATCCAGATTGTATGCGCGGATGCGCGCGACTCCGAGCAGGAGCGTGAGTTGCTGGCCAGCGCGCGCCTGATAGTAGGTGAGAACGGGCGGGGTGGATTCAAGGAAGGCATCTCCGCCTGGGGCGAAGCGCGGTGGATCGGGACGATCGTAGAGAAACGTCTGTTCCTTTGCGAACCAGCCGATGTCTATGGGCCGGAGCCCACTGGCGAGCGCATCGGGCGAGATATAGAGAAACGCCGCGCCGGGACCGCCGCGAAGATATTTGTAACTCCCTCCCACTACGAAATCCGCGTTGATGGCCGTGACGTCTACGGGAAAGACGCCGATGGCGTGGTAAGCATCGACCAGCAGGCGCGCGCCATGCCGATGGCAATGCGCGGCGAGGCGGTCGAGATCGAATACAACCTGACCGGTCATGAAGAGGACTTGCGAGACGACAACCAGATCTGTGCGGTCCGGAACCGCTTCAAAGAGCGGTGCGAGATCGAGCGTGCCGTCTGATGCGTGGCAATTCACCGCGCGCAAATGAATGCGGCCGACCGCGGCGTACTGCTTCAGGATGACGTCGACGGAATCGAACTCAGACGCGGTGGTGAGCACACGCGGTGTCCCTGGCAGCGCGTTAAGCACCGTACGGAGCCCCTGGCCCGCGGAGACTTTGGGAACGATGCAGTCGGCGCGCGGCGCATGGATGAGCTGCGCGATGCGCGAGCGGTGGGCGTGCTCCTCTTCGAGCCACGTGTTCCACGCATTGCCAAGCTTTGACTGCCAAAGATGAAAGCCCTCACGGAGATCGTCTTCGGTCTGATCCAGCGGGCGGCCAAGGGAATGGTTCGCCAGATACATGCCGGGCGCGGCGAGAGTGCGTGAGAAGAGCGGACAAATGTGCAGGCGCAGCCCATCTTCCGTAAGCGCGCCGGGACCGAGCGCCGCGACAGCATCCACGAGTGCGCTGGTGGCGGTCATTCGTGGGGCGCCTGCATATCGGCTTCGCTGTATGGCTCGGCCTGCGCGGTGTCGCGTGGGGCCTCGGTGCGCGAGGCAAGCAGCTCCGGAAAGAAGGTGAGATCAAGCGCCTGCCGGAGAAAGCTTACACCGGAAGAGCCGCCGGTGCCGCGGCGAAAGCCGATGATGCGCTCCACGGTTTTGAGATGGCGAAAGCGCCAGAGCTGGAAGTACTCCTCCACATCCACCAGCTTCTCGCACATCTCATAGGCCTCCCAGTGCTGCTTCGCGTTGCGATAGATTTCGCGAAAGATGTCGATAAGCGCTTCGTTGCGAACGTATGGGGCTGCCCAGTCGCGCTCAACGCAGACAGCGGGGATGTTGTATCCACGGCGCGCGAGATAGCGAAGGAACTCGTCGTAGAGGCTGGGCGATTCCAGCGTGCGACGCAGGTCATCGTAGATCGGCGTTGCGTGCGCGAAGACCTTCACCGTGTCGGCGTTCTTGTTGCCAAGCAGAAATTCGAGCTTGCGGTACTGAAAGGACTGGAATCCGGAGGCGTTGCCAAGAACGCCGCGAAATTCCATGTACTCAGAGGGTGTAAGCGTTTCGAGCACTGCCCACTGATCGAAGAGCTGCATCTGGATAAGCTTGACGCGTGAAAGGATCTTCAGTGTCGGCGGCAGCTTGTCGCGGCGGATGTGGTCGATGGCGGCGGTGAGCTCGTGAATGATGAGCTTCATCCACAGCTCCGCCACCTGATGCTGGACGATGAAGAGCATCTCATCGTGGTGCGGCGGCTCTGAAAGCGGGCGCTGCTGCGCCAGCAAGCCTTCAAGCGAGAGATAGCCGAAGTAGCTGAGCTTGTTGGAGAAGTCGCTGACGATGCCGGCTTCGAGGGGGCGCTGGTTGGTGTCTGTCATTTTCACCTGCACGTCATCTTAGAGTGCACAGGGAATGGTAACTCCACCGCGCAATGGCAAGCGTCCAGTGAACGCTCTGGCATGAAATCGCTGCACGTCAGGCAGGCAGAGGCGGCACCGCAATTCCTTCGTCCTCGTATACAGCTCGGTTCGCAATGGCCGCCCCGATCGCAGATCCGTAGCCGACGCGCGCATTGGCCATCGGCTGCCGCTTCGTGCGCACGCATTCGATAAAGGCGCGGCACGCTGTCAGCGTTGGATCTTCCGTTACCGCTATCGGAAGCTTTTCGCCCGGCCCGCGATATGGCATCTCCCCCTTCGTCGCATACGACGCGCCGGTCACGATGCCATGCCTGGCCACTTCCGCACCCGTCACTGCCGGCGTATGCGTCTTCGGCTCGTAATAGATGGTCGCGTCCTCAATCGTGATCGCTATGCTGCCCTCAGTGCCGTACACCCACAGCTCGTTGCCCATCTTCGCGTTATCCGTAATCGAGCTGAACATCAGCCGGCGGCCGCCCGGATAGCTGAACACCGCCTGCACATTGTCGCCCACGGTGCGTCCGTCGTGATAACGCACAATACTGGTCATGCCAGTCGCGCGCTGCGGTATCGCGTCGAAGATCCAGTTCGCAATGTCGATGTGGTGTGAGCCCAGCTCGGTCACCAGGCCGCCGGATGTCTCGCGATAGAGCCGCCAGTTGATCAGGTGCTCGAGCTTGCTACCGGGATCGGGACTCGGCACCGCGCGCCGCCAATTATTGTTGCGATGCCAGTACGCATACACATGCGTCGGCTCGCCGATCTTGCCTTTTTTGATTTCGTCTACTGCCGCCCTCACCCATGGCGCATATCTATATTGATGGCCGATCTGAAAGAGCGCGCCTGGTTCGGTGGCAGCCTTATAGATGTCCGCGCATTGTTCCAGCGTGAAGCCCATCGCCTTTTCGCCGTATACCGGGCGGCCCGTCTTCAATGCGGCCAGCACATGCTCGGCGTGGTGGGCCAGCGGCGTGGCGACATAGATCGCATCCAGGTCCTTGCGGTCCAGCAGCTCGCGGTAATCCATCGTATGCGGAACATCGCTGCCCACCAGCTGGTTCACCTGTGCAAACCGGGGCTCGTAGATATCGCACACCGCTGCAATTCGCACGCCGGGCACATGTAACAACTGCCGTATCAATTCCTGCCCACGGCTTCCCGGTCCAATGACGCCAACGCGAAGCTCATCCGCCTTTGCCGCCTCCGCCAGCCCGGCAACACTCTCCAAACCCAACGCCACCCACGCCGCCGAAGCGCCCCCCAGCAACTCTCGTCGATTCACTCCGTCCGCTCCTTCATCTCACCTCAACGATAAGCCAATCTTGTTTCGCTCTTCACGCGGTCATCGCCCTATCCATCTGAACTTCTCGGACGCCCCACCTGCCTGCACCACCAGCGCCGCATCGGCACGCGGCAGCGAGCGCATCAATTGCTTCCGGCCCTGCAGGTCCATCACGAACATCGCATTCGACAGCGCGTCGCTGTCTGTCGCGGACGGCGCAATCACCGTCGCCTGCAGCCGCCCTTCCACCGGCCGCAGGGTTCTCGGGTCCATGATGTGGCAATAAAGATGCCCGCTCACGACAAAGTGTTTCTCCGAACAGTTCGCGGTCGAAAGGGACGTATCATGCAACACGACACTCGATATCGCAGTGCCTGCGTGCTGCGGATTGGGCACCCGCACCTTCCATCCCGACTCATGCGGCGGCGTTCCGAGCCCATAGATTGTGCTGGAGCCAGCAGAGAATAGCGCCGCATGCACGCCATCTGCGCGCAGCGCCTTGACCGCCGCGTCTACTGCGAATCCTTTCCCGATGCCGCCGGGATCGAGCTCCACGCCAGGCGATGTGAAGCGGACCGTACGCGTGTCCGCATCCAGCACGACGCGTTTCCATCCTGTCTCCGCGCGGACTGGCGCTAATTCCGCATCGCTCGGCACATGTCCGGTGCTGCGGAAGAATCCCCAGGCCTTCATTAGCTTTCCAACCGTGATATCGAACGCGCCATCCGAGCGCGCGCTCCACGAGAGCGATTCCTGCAAGAAGCGGAAGGTCTCCGGATCGGTCGTCACCGCGCGATTGGCGGCCTCGTGGTTGATCCGCGAGAGCTCGCTCTGCGGGTTGTAGTTGCTGAGCAATGCATCGAGCTGGTCCACGATGGCAAAGACGCGCTCCGCTTCGCGATCTGCCGCCGCGGCATCTGCCGCATAGATATAGAGGGTAAAGTCAGTCCCCATCGCGGGATGCACGCGAGTGAAGAGGGACTCCGCGAAGCCGGGACTTACAAGCAGCGCAACGGCGATCACTGCCAGCCAAATTCGCTGACCATCTTTGCGCCAACCGCTTTTTAGCAACCCGTTTCTTCGCTCCTGCTTACAGATACGCATCCATCTTCGTCGCCATTGCCTCCTCCAGCGTGATCCGCCGCTTTTGACGGAACGCCAGATTTGACATGTGCGCCGCAATTGCGGACTTGTATCCAATATCGACCGACGCGTTCGGCGTCTTCCGATCGCGGATACACTCGAACCAGTTCGCCATGTGATCGGTGTCCTTCGACTCGCCCTTCTCCATCGAACCGTCCGGATTGTTGACCTTCTCCGGCAGATAGGTGATCGACGACACCGATTTGCCGGTCACCATGTCGTTCGATCCTGACACATGCTGAATCGTCCCCTTGTCACCTAGAAAATGCTCGCCTAGTCCATATCGGCTGTTGCTGAAGGTGGACTGCCAGTTCACCAGCATGTCCGGATACTCGAGTGACGCCATAATCGTGTCCGGCACCTGCCGTTTATCTTTCTCGGAGAAGACGCCGCCCATCATCGACGCTGCTTTCGGCAGATCGAGGTCGAGGGCCGTGATGATCCACGCGATCTGGTGCACCATGTTTTCCGTCACGTTGCCGCCGGAGAACTCCCAGAACAGCCGCCAGTTGATGTACTTAAAACCGTCGAACTGCGGCTCTTTGCGTCCATCCAGGAAGAGATTCCAGTTCACATGATCGGGATTGCAGTCCGATGGCACAGGCCGCACCCACTGCCCTTTGCCAATCGGCGTGTTGCGGCTCATCCACGCATCCACGCTGCAGACCTTGCCCACTTTGCCGTCGCGAATCCAACGCAGCGCATCCTTCAGTTCGCCGGAGCTTTCATGCTGCAGCCCGATCTGCACTACCTGCTTCGAGGCCGCGGCGGCCTTCTTGCATTCCACCGCGCCGGGAATGTCCCAGGTCATCGTCTTTTCGGAGTAGAGGTCCTTGCCCGCCTGCAACGCCGCCACGAAATATCTTGTGTGTAGATGCAGCGGCGTCGCGTTGATGACCGCATCGACATCCTTGCTCTCCAGCAGCTTCATCGGATCGTCATAGATGGTGGCCTTCGGCACCACCTGCTTCGCCATGTCGCGCCGCCTGCTGTAGATATCCGCCACCGCCACGCACTCCACGTTCGGCTGCTTCAGTGCGGTCTTCAAATCCTCCATGCCGCGATCGCCTGCACCGATCAATCCGATGCGAATGCGGTCATTCGCGCCCAGCGCCCGCGCCGTCGGCAACACCGCGGCAACTGCCAATCCCATACCAGCCTGACCCAGAAACTCCCGCCGTGTCGTCATCCTTATTCCTTTCCGTTATGCCCGTCGGCTCGCAGCCCCACAAAATGAGTACCCTACTCTGGCAAAGCCAGGCTGGGGTGTTGCTCAGCACCGCACACCATCGTTCGCCAGCACTTTTTTCAGTCCGGCCATGCTCACGCGCGTCGAAGCCTCTGGGGTCCCCGCGCCGCGCCAGTGCGTCTCCAGGCTGATCGCGTAGTGATACTTCATCTTCAGAAAATCGCGGATCTGCCCCGGCCATCCCACCACACCGTCGCCAACGGGCGCCCAAGCGTGCTTACCCTCGCCTCCCACTGCCACATCTTTCGCATGACAGTGGCCGATGCGAGCCTTCGGCAGCACATCGAAGCCTTTGCTGTAGGGATACTCCCCGAAGGCCGCCGCGTTACCCGGGTCCCAGTTCAGCATGAAGTTTTTATTGGTGATCGCTGCAAGCGTTCGTTTCGACTCCACACCGGTTGCCGTGTTGCAGCTCATCTCGTTTTCGAGCAGCAGGATCAGCCCATCCTTTTCGCACCGCGCCGCCGCTTCGCGCAGCTTCTGGTCCATCGCCGCACGGTACGGCTTCTGGTCATCCAGCCGCCAGAAATCGAAACACCGGATGCGGTCCGTCTGGAACGCCTTGGCCAGCGCGATACACCGCTCCAGCAGCTTGTCCTGCGCGCTCATGTCGAAGTCCGCATGGAACTGATCGCGCTTCTCGCTCTGCTTCGACAGCGGCGCGCCCGGCCAGTCGGTCTTGAAGAGCGGGCTCGCAATGTCTGTCACGCGCAGCCGGTGCTCCTCCAGAATTTTCCGCGCGTCGTCCACTTCCTTTGCGTTCAGCTCGGTAATGTTCTTGTTCCACATCCCGCGCAGCTCAATCCAGCTCAGCCCGAAGTCCTTCGCCGCGATCGAGCACGCTTTCTCAAAGTCCTGCGTGATCTCGTCGTTGATCACCGCCAGCCGGAACGGACACGCGCTCATACCCGCACCCCCACCGACTGTAGATACTGCTTGCTCATTCGCGCGCTCTCCTCCGGTGTGCGTGTCGATCCCGGTCGCTCTCCATCCAGTTCCACGACGCCCCAGCCGCGGAAGTGCGTTTCTTGCAATGCCGCCAGCAGTGCCTTGAAATCCACGCGCCCTTGCCCCAGTTCCGTAAATTCGTAACCGCTTTGAGTGCTAGAAGGCTTCGTATCCTTCAGGTGCATAAAGAGCAGCCGCCGCTTGTACTTGCGCACTGCGGCCGCAGGATCGCCGCCGCCCTGCAGATAATGCGCCACGTCCAGCTCCAGCTTTACGTACTTGGGATCGGCCGCATCCATAATCGCGTCCGTCGCTTCCGGCGCCTGACCGATCGTGTTCATGTGATTGTGAAAGCCGGTCTGGATGCCGTACTCCGCCGCGCGCTTGCCAACCTCTGTCAGCAGATAACCCTGCCGCTTGTAATCGGCCGCGGTCCACGTGGGCGGCGCGCCCTTTGGGTTGTTCGCGCCAATCACCTGCAGATACTTTGCCGCCGGCGTCGTGCAGATACTTCGCGTGCTGGGTGTGCTCCTCCAGCATCTCCTTTTCTTTTGCCGGATCGAGCTGCGTGCCCCCGCTCGACAGCGCGACAAATGTCAGCTTGTGCTGCGCCAATGCCGCCTTCACTGTCTCGGGATCGGGATGAGCCTTCAGCACATTTCCGAGCAACTGGATCCCCGGATAGCCCGTCGCGGAGATCTGATCGATCGCCTGGCCGATGTTGCTGCCCCACGTGATTGCCGCATAGCCCACCCGCAGGTCCCACGCGCCGCGATCCACCAGCGTATCGAAGATCGACAGATCCATCGGCGGATACAGGCGCCCGGGTCCGGCAATCTCTGCCGTAGCCGTATGCAACAGCGGCGAGCACATACTCGCCGCGCTCGCCGTTGCCAGCCCTGCCAGCAACCGCCGTCGCGTCAACTCCATCGGAGCCCTCCAACCAGATATTTCACAACGTGTTCAGGCAAACGATTCCCAACGCGCTCATCCTACACCGTGATTCTGCTTCAAATCACCTGCCGGAAGATTCTGCTATTCGTGCGGTAGTCCTATGCACCGCACGAGCAGGTTGATCTGCCGCAATCACCGTCACCGCGGCAGTCAGCACCACCAGCACGCACCAGAAGGCGTCTGCACCCGCCAGGTGCAGCACCTGCATCCACACGGGCGCACGCAGCAACACATCGAGCGAGCCCAGCAGGAACTGCAAGACCAGCAGCCCTACCAGCCAGAGCCCACGTTTGCGATACTCACCGTCTCCCGGGGCAAACACGGCACGCCACAGCAGCCACAGGATGAATGCCCCCGCGAGCACAGCACTCGCCGGATGAAGAATCCGCAGCCGTATGAGCCACTCGGAGGAAGAGAAAAATCCGCCGTGAATGCTGCTCGCAGCGATGTCGACGGAAACAGCGTGTCGCCCAGCGCAGCCAGCGATCCGGTAATGCCGATCACCATGGCCGCCGCAAGGCCAATGATTGCCGGCGTCTTGTGCTCAAAACGAACGGACTCGCGCAGCACTGCTGCCCTTCTGCCGAGAAAATGTGCAGTCAGCGCCAGCGAGCCCAACAGCAGCAGCGTGTTCGCAAGATGCAGCGCCAGCATGGGCGGACGCAGCGGAGATGTGCTGGTCGCCGTGAGTCCAAGCTTGACCAGCAGCGCACCCAGCAGCCCTTCCGTGAAGGTCAGCACCAGCCCGGCAACCGCGAATCTTCGAGCGAGATGATGCCGCGTCGTTCTGCGAAAGACCCACACCAGCAACAGAATGATCAGCGGCACTTCCGACGGCCCGCTCATCATCCGGTGCGTGTACTCGATGATGGTCGCCAGCTTGGGATGGATCGGGATCACCTGCCCGTTGCACAGCGGCCAGTGATCGCCGCAGCCGGCGCCCGAGCCCGTGGCGCGGACCACCACGCCCCACAGCACAACCAGTACGCTGTAGACCACGACTCCCCAGGCATACCGCTGGAGCCAGACTCCGCCCGCGGTACGTTCGCCGCTGCTACTGGTTGCGCCGGCCTGTATTGCGCCTGTCGCCATGCACCGCTCCCAATTTCGATTCTATGCCGGACGCTAGGGAATATCCTGCGACCCCGGGTTGAGCGCGGACTCGTGCACAATAGAATCCAGACAATCCAGGAGAATCCGTTGGAAACCTTTCGCCGCCTTGCCTCGCTGCCGCCCTACGTCTTTAACACGACCGGGGAGATGAAGGCCGAGGCGCGCCGCCGAGGCGAGGACATCATCGACTTTGGCATGGGCAATCCCGACGGCGCGACGCCGCCGCACATTGTCGCCAAGCTCATCGAAGCTGCCGCACGCGACTCCACGCATCGCTACTCATTGTCGAAAGGCATTCCGCGCCTGCGCAAGGCCATCTGCGACTGGTACCAGCACCGCTACTCGGTCGAGCTCGATCCCAACAGCGAAGCCATCGTCACCATTGGCTCGAAGGAAGGCATTGCCCATCTCTGCCTGGCTACGCTTGACGAGCAGGATGCGATCCTCGTTCCCAATCCCAGCTATCCGATCCACATCTATGGCCCCACCATCGCGGGCGCGCAGGTCGTCTCGGTGGAGATGAACGATCCCGCCGGCTTTCTCGATCGCCTGCAGCACGAGTTGCCTACGATGCGACCCCGGCCGAAGATGCTGCTGCTCAATTTTCCGGCGAACCCCACCGCGCAGGTCGTCACGCGCGATTTCTTCGAGCGCGTCATTGCCTTCTGCCGCGCCGAGCAGATTTATCTGCTGCACGACTTCGCCTATGCCGACCTCGTCTTTGATGGCTACCGGGCACCATCGGTCATGGAGATTCCCGGCGCGAAAGACATCGCTGTAGAGTTCTTCACGCTTTCGAAGAGTTACAACATGCCCGGCTGGCGTGTCGGCTTCATGGTGGGCAATCGTGATCTGGTCGGCGCGCTCACCCGGATCAAGAGCTACTTCGATTACGGAACCTTCACACCAATTCAAATCGCATCCATTCAGGCGCTCGAAGGCCCGCAGGAATGCGTCGCGCAAATCTGCGACACCTACCGCAAGCGACGCGATGCGCTGGTGCGCGGGCTCAATCACATTGGCTGGCCGGTCGAAAATCCAAAGGCCACGATGTTCATGTGGGCAAAGATTCCCGAGCCATATCGCCCGCTCGGTTCGCTCGAATTTGCGAAGAAGCTGCTGCGCGACGCCAAGACCGCCGTCAGCCCGGGCATCGGCTTCGGCGATCACGGCGACGGCTACGTTCGCTTCTCCCTGATCGAGAACGAGGAGCGCACGCGTCAGGCCATCCGCGGCATTCGCCGTATGTTCGAGCAGGGCTGAACAGGAAACTCAGACTGCGCGTATCAGGACGCAGGTCACGTCGTCGTGCTGGGGAGCGTTGCCGGCGAAGCGGTCCAAATCGACCAGGATGCTGTTGAGCAGAACGGCCGGTGCGGTCATGGCGCCGGAGTGCAGCATCCCCAGAAGGCGCGCCTCTCCATATTCCTGCTGCTGCATGTTCTCCGCTTCCACCACACCGTCGGTGAAGATCGCCAGCCAATCTCCGCGCTCTAACGTGCATTCGCCAGACCCATAGATCGCATTTCCCAGCACACCAAGCGGCATGCCGCCGGCGTCCAGCCGCTCGATCGCTCCTGTTTGCCGGCGCAGGATGGGATTGTTATGTCCTGCATTCACGTACATAAGACGCCGCGACAACGGTTCGTACTCCGCGATAAATGCGGTGGTGAAGCGGCGGCCATGTTGGCTGTTGCTGCATGCGTAGCTGTTCATTCTCGCGACCAGCTCCGTCAACGAGCCCGGAGTGCTGCTTAGCGTTTTCAGGCTCGCCTGGAAGGTCGCCATCAGCATGGCCGCCGGAATACTTTTCCCCGCGACATCGGCAATGGCAATCAGGAATGTTGAGTTATGCGAGTCGATCGAGGGACGGGCGAAGACGTCATAGTAGTCGCCGGCCACGGTGTTCGCCGGCCGCGTAGCGAATGCAATCTCCAGACCGGGCACAGCCGGGGGTTCCGACGGGAGGAGCCAGGCTTGAATCTCCTTCGCGATCTGAAGGTCTCGCTTCATCACCACGCGGTCGGCGACCTCCAGGATCAGCAAAACGCACATCAGGAGTCCGCCATAAAAATGGGTGTCCAGCGCGAAGATCTTCACCTGAGACGTGCGGGTGGTGAGCGTCCATTCGCCGCCGGGCAGAAAGATGAGCAGCAGCGCAATCAGCAGCAGGACGCGCCGAGCGGGCGTCAGCTTTTCGACAATTGCCCAGAAGAATTGCCTCACGACGTGGAAGAAATGGTGCCTGCGCGAAACACCTTCTGTTCGCGTGCGATCGACTTCCTGCGAATACAGCCGGTAACTGGAGTTCGCGTCCTTCCGAAACTGCGACCAGAGCTGGCTGACCTCCATGCCCTCGGTGACGCGCTGCCAGAATTGTTTTGCTCTCTCCCTGGGCGGCGCTTTGCGCCTCGCCTGTCCCTGGGGTTGAATCGGTTGCGCTGCCATGCCGATCAGTTTATTGGAGAACGCGCGAAGTGCGGCCAATCCCACGGGGCGCCTTTAGGTGATTGCTTCCACGCCACGGCCGCCCGATAATCCAGAGCCATGCACATTGCCGGGGCATGGATACTCCTTATCTTCGCCATCATCATCGCCGCTGTCCTGCTTTTACTGCTGCATCTCACGCGTCTCGGCCACTTCATCCATCAGCAGATTCCGGACCGGCCGCATCGCCGGCTCTTCCTGGCCTCGGTCAGCTTTTTCATTACGTTTCTCGCAGTGCGGCTGCTGGTGTTATCCATCACGCACCACATCGGCCCATTCGGCTACGTAGAGATGGGCGGCCGCCACATTCACCACCTGGTCTGGGGCATCCTGCTGCTGCTCATCACCGGCCATGCCACGCTCGCCGAAGTGGGCACGAAGGCCACGCCCGGATCAATCTTTCTCAGCCGCTTGCTCTCGATCGGTTACGGTGTCGGCGCCGCGCTCACGCTGGATGAATTCGCGCTGTGGCTGAACCTCGATGCAATGGCTTATTGGTCGCGCCAGGGCCGCGAGAGCATCGACGTCGTCGTGCTCTTCGGAACGCTGCTGGCAATCACGACATGGGGAGCGCCGCTGTGGCAGCGGCTCCTCCGCCTTGGATCGAGGGCGCACGGGGAATGAAATTTGCGGCGAAGCAGAGCCATCTGCACCTACAATCCAGTCATGCAAGTTGGGAAAGCGACAGTCGGGTCTCCGGGATGAAACCCGCGGAGCGGATATACCCCCTCACTTCTTTGCGCTTCTTCGCCGCACTCTGCGTTCTCTTCCATCACACCTTGGAAAATATCGCTCCCGCCCTCCGAGCTCCCGGCTGGATGAACCGGGTGCAATACTACAGCGGTGCGACGGTACTTCTCTTCTTCATACTTTCGGGATACGTGCTTGCGGTGGCCTATCTCGAGCAGGGCCAGCCTGTAGAAAAGAAGCGCTTCTGGATGGCACGTTTCGCCCGCATCTATCCGCTCTATTTCGTCACACTGATTTTGGATGCGCCGAATCTATTTCATTACCGGCTCCTGAAATACGGAGTAAAGGCGGCATTCCTCAAGACGTCTATCAGCTTCGCCGGGAGCGCGCTTCTGCTGCAGCAGTGGTTCCAGCAGCTCGGAGGCATAGATTATCCGAACTGGTCGCTTTCCGTGGAAGCCTTCTTTTATTTGCTATTTCCACTATTCGGAGCGTGGATGTGGCGTCTTCGCCTTTCGCGGCAATGTCTCCTGGCTGCCAGCCTTTATTTGGGAAGCTTCGTCGTTGCGTTTGCCGGCAGTCACTGGGGCGTGAATCCATTCGCACACATTCAGCCGGTGAGATATCTGCCCTACTTTATAGCCGGCATAGCCTTTCACAAGATTCAGCTCTGGATTGGCGAAGATGTGATACGCCTTGCGCGTTGGCAACGCAGCGCACCGTGGCTTGCGCTCGTTACGGTGGCCGCTCTCGCAATTGCATGCGGACTGCCACACCGGATCGACATCGCCATCGTCCCCGGTCTTCTCCTCCTTCCGGGATTTTCACTGTTGCTCCTCTGCTTTGCCGTAGGCAACCGTGGAATTGAAGCGGTATTCTCGCGGCCGCTATTGGTCCTGCTCGGCGAGGCGAGCTATTCGCTGTACCTGCTGCATGTCATCGTCTGGACATGGCTTTTCGGTTATGCGCGTCTTCCGGTCAACATCGGCACTTATCTCTTGTACGTCGCAGCGGCCATTCTGCTCAGCGTCGTTTCTTTCCGCTTCCTCGAAATTCCAGCGCGCCGCCGAATTCTTCGTGCTTGGAATCAGCGCAATTCTGAGTCAGAAGCGGTCGCAGCCATAGCCCAATGACGAATGCAGGTAATGGAATCTTCTTATAGTCATTGATTCACACCCGATGCTAGAAATCCGCCGTCCACCGGCAACACCACTCCGCTGACGTACGAAGAAGCATCCGAAGCGAGAAACACTGCCGCGCCGACTACTTCCTCCACACGCCCAAACCGGCCCTGTGGCGTGCGCATCAGCAATTCCTGCCCGCGCGGCGTCGAATCCAGCAACTGCTGATTCAGCGCCGTCCGAAAGACTCCGGGCGCGATCGCATTCACCAGCACGCCGCGCCGCGACCACTCCACCGCCAGCGACCGCGTCAATGCCGCAACGGCAGCTTTACTCGCCGCATACGGCGCCACTTCGTGGAAAGATACGAAGCTGTTCAGCGATGCGATATTGATAATCCGCCCCGCGCCGCGCTCCAGCATCGCGGGCGCAAAGACCTGGCAGCCGCGCAGTGTGCCGGTCAGGTTCGTGTCGAGGGTCGCGTTCCACTCGCTCTCTTCGATTTCCAGCGCCGGTACGCGCCGAATGCGTCCTGCGCAGTTCACCAGTATGTCTGCGGCGCCCAGCTCGCGCGTGACGCGATCGCGCAGAGCAATGAGGCTCGCGCGATCACCCACATCGGCTGTGTGTCGCAGCGTACGCCGCCCCAGCGCCTCGATCGCCGCTGCGGTCTCTTCCAGCGGCTCCATACGCCGTCCTGCGGCGACAACATCCGCACCAGCCGCCGCGAGCCCTATGCTTAACGCGCGTCCTATGCCCGTCGTTCCGCCCAACACCACGGCACGCTTGCCGCTCAGATCAAACAATCCAGATCCCTGCATCGCACTGCTCGCCGACTCACTCACTCGCAAACTCTCCTTCACTGGACGTCATCCTGAGCGCCTTCCTAGACGCAACACGCGTGTGTTGTCATCTTACTTAAGCAACGGCGACGATCCGCACAGGGTTCAGCGGACAAAAAGCCACAGGCGGTCATCGGACAACGGGAGATGGGCCGTGCTCATCCATCGAGTAAGGGGGAACCTGCCGATGTCTGCCATCAACCAGGGAATCGATATGCTGGAAACGAAACTTCCGAAAGTCATCAGCCCGACCGCGCACGGCATCATCGATTACGCGCACGCGGCTTTCTTCTTCACCATGGGTCTCCTCTGCAGGCACTCGAACAGACGCGCCGCCCGAGCCGCATTCGCGACCAGCGGCTTCATCCTGGCGCAATCGCTGCTTACGGATTACCGCTTTGGAGTGAAACCGCTCATTTCATTCCAGACACACGGCAAGATGGATTCGGTATTTGCCTCCAGCTCGTGGCTGGTTCCGGCCCTCTTCGGTTTTCGAGGAACGGCAGCGGCGAAGGTCTTCGAGGGCAACTCGCTTGCCGAAGCTTCCGTCGTCGGTATGACCGACTGGAGCAGCGCGCGCGCCCATCGCGAACGAATGGCTGCTTGACTGAGGGCGTCTGCATTTGCAGGTGAGGCTACTCCGGCTGGCTCCTCGCGCAGGGAAGAGTGCATATGTTCCGCCACCTGATTCCGCGGTCGGCGGGAAACTTTCACGTGATCGCGCCGGATTACGTAGCCTTCAGCTATAGCGGTGCCCACATCTGTCGATCAGGTGGATCGGTACTCAACCCAATTTGTAAGCCCGCTTTACCAAGGGTCCCGTCAGATCGCGCGCGACTTCCACCGCCTCATCCTCTTCCAGCCGGTGATCGGCGACGAGGGTTGCGAGATACGCCGCGTCCATGCGCCGCGCTACGTCGTGGCGACCCGGAATCGAGAGAAACGCGCGCGTGTCGTCGTTGAAGCCGGCAGTGTTGTAAAAGCCCGCAGTCTCGGTTACATCTTGGCGGAAACGCAGCATGCCTTCCGGGCTGTCGAGGAACCACCACGGCGGACCGAGGACGACCGACGGATAATGTCCCGCGAGCGGCGCCAGCTCACGGCTGAAGGTGGATTCATCCAGCGTAAACAGGATCAGCCGGAAGTCCGGCTCGTTGCCGTAGCGCGCCAGCAGCGGATGAAGCGCGTGCACATAATCGGTTGGCGTCGGGATATCGGCGCCCTGATCGCGCCCCCACTTCGCAAACAGTACCGGATTGTAGTTGCGGAAGCTGCCTACGTGCAGTTGCATCACCAGCCCGTCTTCCACGCTCATGCGCGCCATCTCGCTCAGCATCTGCGCACGGAAGAGCTCCGCGTCCGCGGGTTTCACTTCCTCCATTCTGGTGACGCGAATGAAAAGCGCTTCCACTTCGCTCCTCGACAGGTTCACCGTCTCCGCGGTGGGATGGCCATGATCGGTTGCGGTCGCGCCGAGCTCCTTGAAAAATCGCCTTCGCGCGACGAGCGCCGCCAGATAGCCCCTCCAAGTGCCCGTGTCCTCGCCTGTCATCGCGGCCAACTTCTTGAGATTTGCGCGGAAGCCGACGAACTCAGGATCGACCACTGCATCCGGACGGAAAGTGGGGATCACGCGCCCCTTCCATCCGGAGCTGCGAATAGCGGCATGCGCATCCAGGCTGTCGAGCGCGCTGTCTGTCGTCGCGATCACTTCCATGCGAAAACGATCGAAAAGCGCGCGCGGCCGGAACTCTTTTGTGGCCAGCCGGTTTGAGATCGTCTCCCAATAAAGATCCGCGGTGGCCTTGCTGAGCCGGAGTTCGAGCCCGAATAGCTCCTCAAACGCATAATCGAGCCAAAGGCGCGTCGGCGTCCCGCGAAAGAGATGGTAGTTCGCCGCAAAAAGACGCCATACCTCACGCGCATTCTTCACGTCCGCCCCATCGCGCAGGACCTCCATCGAGATGCCCTGGCTATAAAGCATCCGGAGTATGTAGTGGTCCGGCAGCAGCAATAGCGCGGTCGGGTCGGGAAAGGCGCTGTCCTCCGCAAACCAATGCGGGTTCGTGTGTCCATGCGGGCTCAGGATGGGCAGATCGCAGATTTCGGAGAAGATTCGTCGCGCGATCGCGCGGGTTTCAGGATCGGCGGGAAAGAGTCGGTCTGGATGGAGTAGGGGCAACTTTCAAACCTTTGAATGACTGTGATAACCCAAAATCTGCCTGACAACCTGACGATAAAGGCTTGGGATACATGTCATATCTGCAAATTTTTATGCGGATAACCTGAAATCTACCCCCCGTACACTGCCATGCCCGTCCTTAAGGCGTATCGCTGCAAAATCGCAGCGGCTCGTTGAGACGTTTGCGGGGTTACGCGCGTGGGCACGGGAGGTTGGATGCAATCGGTCAGTCTTTCGAAAGCTCGGCGTCGGAGAGGACGGCTTGCACCTGCATTAAATGGTGGCGCATGGCGGCACGCGCGCCGAGCGCGTCGTGGGTGCGTAGCGCGGCGTAGATGGCGCGGTGTTCGTTGAGCGCGGCGTCCTGCCGGCGGACCAGACGGGTGCGCTCGCTGAACTGATGGAAGAGCGGCGAGAACATGCCGGCCCATAGCTCGCCGACAATTGAAGCGAGCACGTCGTTGCCCGAGGCGCGCGCGATGGCGACGTGGAAGTTCTGGTCGGCGCTGCGGCTGTGCTCGCCGCGGGAGATGATCGACTCCATCTCGCGCAGCGTTTCGGCAATCGCCTGCAAATCGTCGGTAGTGGCGCGCTGCGCGGCTTCGGCGGCAATCTCACCTTCGATCAGGATGCGCGCATTCAACAGTTCAATAGGCCCAGGACCCGTATCCACCGAGGGCGCCGCGATGGTGTCGCGCTGGCGCACGTAGGAGCCCGATCCGGTGCGGATTTCGACCAGGCCGGCAATCTCCAGCGCGATCATGGCTTCGCGCACGGTGGGGCGGCTGACGCCGAGTTGCTGCGCAAGTAGCTTCTCCGAAGGGAGACGTGAGCCGGGCGGCATGGCGCCGCTCTGGATCTGTTTGCGGATGCTGTCGGCGACCTGCTGATAGAGCCGCTGATTGACGATGGGTTCGAGCGCCACGCTCCCTATGCTGCCACAGCCTGGGCATTTCGGTGTCGGAAACGGGTGGCGACGAGCGATGGGTTTCGGGGTGTTTGGGGAGCCATGCGGGTGGGCTTCGCAGCGCGATGGCAACCCGAGAAACGTTTTCCGGGCTGGCTGGCGCCGGAGCGGCCGCCGTAAAAAAGGGCGATATATGACAAGTCGTGTCATATATGTGCACCGGTTTCGGTGCACATCCGGCGTGCTCGTCTCCGGAGCGGCGTTTTCCGCTCGGTGTAAGGCTATTTGACGATGCAAGTTCTTGACGTGTAGGGTGCGGTGCGATGGGAAGAAGCCGATTCCATCACGTCGCAACGCTCTTTGTACCGGGCAGCAGCTTTTCGTGAAAGAGCTGCGTCCGATGGCTCGACGGCAGCCAGACCGCTTGTGAAGCGGCATAGATGCGCCGGATGGCGCGGTCGGAACTTCTTTAGGGAGGCAAATGATGCAGGAACCAAGGATTGCGGGGAGGAGCATCCGGCGGGTGGCCGGCTTACTGGTGCTGAGCGCAGGCATGATGTGCTGCGGAACCACTGGCACAAGTGCATGGGCGCAGGCGACGACTGCAACGCTGGTGGGCACGGTGACGGACACCACCGGCGCGGCGCTGGGTCACGCTACGGTCGCGATTACCAATGAGAGCACCGGGCAGACCTACACCGGGCAGACGAATGACAGCGGCAATTATGAGTTCACCCTGCTACCGCCCGGCGTGTACTCGATCAAGGTGACGGACCAAGGCTTTGCCACTTCCCAGACGCACGGGGTTGCGGCGACGGTGAACACGACCAACCGCACGGATGTTCAGCTGAAGACGGGAAATGCGTCTGAGACCGTGACCGTAACCGACATGGCGCCAGCGCTGCAGACCGACCGCGCCGATGTAAGCGCGCAAATCGAGACGAAGCAGGTGAGGGACCTTCCGGTAGGAAACAGCCGGAATTTCCAGGCACTGGAGTCGTTGGTGCCAGGGGTGAGCGCGCCGATCTATGACCACTCGTCGTTTTTTGACGCGCAGAACTCGCAATCCTTCCAGGTGAATGGGCAGGCAGAGCTGGCGAACAACCTGCAATTGGAAGGCATTGACGACAATGAGCGCACCGGATTGCTGCAGGTGTATATCCCGCCGGCGGCGGCGATCCAGACGGTGGACGTGGAGACGAGCAATTACGCGCCGGAGTTTGGACGCGCGGCGGGCGCGGTGACGAATGTGGTGGTGAACTCAGGCACGAACCAGTTCCACGGCTCCGCATATGAGTTCAACGAAGTGAGCACGACCGGTGCGCGCAGCTACTTCAACAACACGGGAAAGTTTCCGCGCTTCACCAACAACTACTATGGCGCGACCATCGGCGGCCCTATCTTCAAGGACCGCACCTTCTTTTTCGGAGATTTTCTCCGGTATCAGAATCACCAAAGCGTCTTCTACCAGACCACGGTGCCGACGGCGGCTTTCCGAAGCGGAGATCTGAGTGCGAGCCCGACGGCGATCTACGATCCGGCGACGGGCAATCCAGATGGCACCGGGCGCACGCAGTTTGCCGGCAACCAGATTTCACCGACGCGGTTCAGCCCGGTGGCGACGGCGATTCTGAACCTGGTGCCACTGCCCAATGTTCCGGGCGCGGGCACAGCGAACAATTACCAGCAGAACCTGGGATTCGATCAGGACTCGACGCAGTTCGATGTGAAATTCGATCAGCGGCTGCGCGCGGAAGACCACCTGACCTACCGCTATAGCTGGCAGCGGGTGACGACCTTCCAACAACCGTTCTTCGGTGCTGCCGGTGGCCCGGCGAGCAGTGGCGGCTTCCAGGGAACGGGGACAAACACGACTTACAATACCGCGGGAGAATATACGCACGTGTTTTCACCGCGCCTGTTGACCGCAGTGCGGGTGGGCGTAAACCACTACCGCAACAACGCGCGGCAGACGGACTATGGCACGGATGCATCGACGGCCATCGGGATTCCGGGCGTGAATGTGAGCGCGTTCACGAGCGGTCTGGCGGGAATCAGCATTCCGGGCTATGCGGGTGCGTCGCTGACCAGCACAAGCCCTCTGGTGGGCTACAGCGCGAGCATTCCGTGGGACCGCGGCGAGAGCAACATTGACGCGGCGAACAACTGGAACTACATCCTGGGCAATCATTCGCTGAAGTTCGGCTTTGAGCTGCGGCGGGTGCGCGACAACCTGACGCAAGGGCAGACCTTTTCGCCGCGCGGCATCTTCGAATATGCCGAAGGGCAGACCGGACTGAACGCGCCCAACCAGAAGACGAGCTTCGGCAATGATTTCGCAAGCTTCCTGCTGGATGTGCCGAACACAGTGGGGCGCGACGTGAACGTGGGCTCGGCTTCGTGGAGGCAGACGCTCTACTTTGCGTACGCGCAGGACACCTGGCAAGCCACGCACAAGCTGACCGTTACCTACGGCCTGCGTTGGGAGTTCTATCCACCGGCGAATCCAGACCGCAAAGGCGGTTTTTCGCAGTACAGCCCGTCCGACAATACGCTGCACGTTTCCGGCTATGGCGCAGTGCCGAACGACCTGGGATTGCCAGTGCGCTGGGCAAACTTTGAGCCGCGGGTGGGCGCAGCCTATCGTGCGTCGTCGCGCACGGTAGTGCGTGCGGGATTCGGGATCAGCCATACGCCGTTCCAGGACAACAACTACGCGTTCAACTATCCGGTGCGGCAGAATGTATCGTTCAACTCGCCCAGCAGCTATCTGCCCGCGGTGCGGACTGACGGATCGATCGCGACGCTGGAGAATGGATTTCCGGCGGCGCCGGTCGTGGCGATTCCTGCGAACGGCATTATTCCCAATGCGCCGATCAGCTCGGCGTGGAACGTGGTGAATCCGAATTACAAAGACCCGTACGTGATGAGCTACAACGTGGCGCTGCAGCAGGACTTTGGCCATGGCTGGGTGGCGGACTTCGCCTATGTCGGTAACCAGGGCAGGCACGTTCCCGCGTATTACAACATCAACGCCGGCGTAGTGGCGGGCGCGGGCAAGAATGGGCAGCCGGAATATGCGACGTTTGGCAGGACGGCGACGACGAACATTATGGCCTGGGGGACAAACAGCAACTACAACGGGCTGCAGGTGAAGGCGACGCGCCGCTTTCAAAACGGGCTGAGCTGGACCAGCGGACTCGCGTTCCAGAAGTCGATGGGCTATATCTCATCGACGACGGGGTTGGACAGCTTCCATTTCTATCTCGATCCGCGGCGGGATTATGCGCCGACGAACTGGGACCGGCGCGTGACCTATAGCCAGAGCGTGATCTACCAACTGCCGTTCGGCAAAGACAAGCCCTGGCTGCAGAATGGACCGGCCGCGGCCGTGCTGGGTGGATGGCAGGCGAGCGCGATATGGGCCGCCGATACCGGGCAGCCACTTTTCCTGACGGCGAGTGCGAACAGCCTGAATGCGCCCGGCAATACGCAGGTGCCGACCAGGTGAATCCGTTCCACAAGCTGGGATCGATCGGGGCCGGCAAGCAGTGGTTTGACACGAGCGCCTTTGTGCAGCCGACGACGGCGGCTTACGGCAACACGCCGAAGAATGGATTTCATGGGCCGGGGCTGACGACGTTCGATGCGTCTCTGTCCCGCAGCATTCCGGTGCGCGAGAGGCTGACGCTGCAACTGCGCGCGGACGCGTTCAATGCGCTGAACCATCCGAATTTTGCGAATCCGGGAGTGAGCCTGACGAGCACGAATTTTGGCCAAGTGACGGGGACGGTTTCGGGGTATGCGCCGCGGGGGTTGGAGTTTGCGGCTACTTTGTCGTTTTAGGTGCTGGCCGCACGGGCGGAAGCGCCTGCGGCCGCGAGTTGTTGGGTTCGCCACCTCCGGTTGCTCACGGAGTGATTTGCGGCGAGGAGGAAACTGCAGGTCCTTCGCTTCGCTCAGGATGACAAGATATTTCTCGATAGCATTGGATCTTGTCCTTGTAACGATCTGTACAGGTTGACGCGGGGGGGGGGCCGAAACGTACCGTTCTCTGGCACTTGTTTCCAATTCTCTGGGAAGGAGATATGCCAGTGGATGTTTTTGCTTTCCTTTCTGCAATTGCTTTCATGTTCGGCGGTGGCGCGGTCACACCGGATACGCAACCGAAGCTCACCGTTAACAGCTCGTAGTAAGAAACAAAGCCCATCCCGGCGTTGCCGGGATGGGCTTTGTTTACAGCTACGATTGCACCTTCATTGTGGGTGTACTGTCCGGTCGCGGGATTTTCGATATGGTGCCGCTAGCGGCCTCTTCACGGTCAGAGGTCTGGACGGGTGCGGGCTGCTCCGATTCATCGGGAGCTTGGCTCTGTGGGGTTTCGCGATTGATGTTTAATGGCATACGATTCACATCTCACTCTCTTCAAGATTTAATTGGATGGATTCCCGATACAGCCCTCATACCCATCCAGGTGTTACCGGGATGACTTTGCGTGTCCGCTAGTATTTCCTCCCGCGTGGCACTGAATCGTTGACATGCATGGTTGGAGTGCTGCCATTAATTTCATCGTTTGCTTGGTACTGATAGGGACCAGCTTGAATATCTGAGCGGACCTGCGCATCTTTGGTCCCACTCTTACCGTTCCCTGGTGGGTCAACACCATACTCAGAGGCTGTGAGAAAAGCGCTACAGTCAATAACTTTCACCTTGTTAGGCCCAGTATTTTGCCATTTGAATTTCTCGCCGATCGTTACCGTGCCACCGTCATTTACATTGATCTTCTGTTCGTCATTGCCATTGCTCATCGATGATCTCCTCAAGAACTCAAGGGTGATGTTGTGCTGATTGCATGAGTTGCTGGTACCGGAGGTTGGAATGGAGGTTGTCCAACGCCGGCGCCTTGGCGACGACGGATGGGGAATAACCTGCTGCCAATGCTTTGCCAAGCCACTCGAGTGCGGGCCCCGTTTGATGCAATTGGTTGTAGACATTCGCTGCAATGAACATCAGCTCTTTGTCTGTGTGGTTAATCGCGAGGGAACGGTTTAGAAAATCTAGCGCCTGGGTCGAGTCGCCAATCATGGAGTACGCATTTGCCAAATCACCCAGAATAGTCGCGTCATTCGGTGAAGCTTTGAGTTGCGCGGTCGCAAGTTCCACCGCTCTTGCGTAAGCCTTCCTGGCTTGTTCCCGATGGCCGCCATAGTACTCTGCGTCGCCCAGGGCGGACCAGCTACCGTAGGCGTCCGGAGCAAGCTGAATCGAGCGGCGAAATTCGGCTTCAGATTCTTCGAAGCGACGAAGCCTGAAGAGACCGACTCCGAGATTGCTGTAGGCGTCTGCAGTGGGATGGAGGACGATCGATTTCTTCAGCGCCTCGACGGCTTCAGCATCCTTCTCCTGAAACGATAGCGCGGCCGCGAGATTGCTGTAAGAGCGAAAGCTCTGCGGGTCTTTCTCTGTGGCGGCGCGGAACATCTGTTCTGCCTTGGGATAATCCGCGGTACGGAAATAAAAGGCGCCAAGCTGATCGTATCCTCGCCAGTAATTGGGGCGAAGATCGATCGCCTGCTTGTAGGTGGCTTCTGCTTTCTCCGGTTGATTGAGTTTTTCGTAGGCTTTGGCGAGGCCGATCGAGGCCCGGTCGTTGGCTGGCTCGAGTTGCAATGCCTTCTGAAACTCATTTGCGGCTTCGGCTTGCTTTCCCGTCTCCTGTGCCAGCGTGCCCAGGCAGATGTGACCGTCGGCTCCGGCATTTCCCAACGTGACCGCATCGCTGCAGGCCTTTCGCGCCTGTTCGATGTCCGTTAACTGATGGTGGTTGTTGTAGGCGTAGAGCCAGGATTCGCCCAGACCGGCCTTGGCGGCGCCGTAGTTCGGGTCGATGCGTAGCGCCTCTTTGAACATGGTTTGGGCGCTCTTGAAGGTTTCAGGCGTGAAGGCTTCGAGGAGGTAGCCTCGGCCCTGGAGGAAGTACTGATAGGCCTCGGGGAAGGTGGTGCCGTGGTTGGCGAGGGCGCGCTGCTCTTCGGTGCGGAGCGGGATGTTGAGCGCGGTGGCGGTGGCGGTAGCGAGCTGGTTTTCGATGGAGAACATGTCGCTGACGGGTGCGGTGACGGTTCCGGTGGCGAGGGTGCGCGGCTGCGTGGCGGACTTGTCGGGCTGGGCGACGGTGTAGGCGGCGTGGACCAGGTCGCCGTCGCGGGTGAGGCGGATGGCGAGGGCGGAGTTGGCGCCGAGCTCGCGGGCGGCGTCGGCGAGGGTGGTGGCTTTCTTGTCCTGTAGCTGGCGGGCGGTGAGGACGGAGATGTCGTGGTTGATGCTGAGGTCGGAGAGGCGCTGGGCAAGCGAGTCGGCGAGGCCGCGGCCGAAGGTAGCGAGTTTGGTGTCCTGCGCGTCGGCGACGGTGGGAGGCAGGACGGCGAGGGTGCCGGCGGTGACTGCGGCTGGGGCGGATGTCTTTGTCGCGGATGGCGCGTGGCGGTGGCGCACGAAAAGATATGTCACGGCGGCGACGACGATTACGGCGACGAGAGCGATGATGGCGAGAATCGGGCGGCGGGTGCGGGAGGCGGCGGACGAACTGGCACCGGCGGCCGGTGCGGGCACACGATCTGTGTGATGGAGGTCAAAGACAATCTCGTGCGCAGTCTGGTAGCGGTCTGCGGGCCGCTTGGCGAGGGCGCGGGTGACGATGGCGGCGTAGGCCGGGGGAACGGCGGGGTCGAGAGGGCGCGGCGGCTGATGGAGGACCTGGCCGATCATGGCCGTGGGCGTGGGGGCGGCGAAGGGGTGGTGGCCGCTGAGCATCTCGTACATGACAACGCCGAGGGCGAAGATGTCGGAGCGGCGGTCGGCGGGCTCGCCGTTGAGGATTTCGGGCGCCATGTATTGCGGTGTGCCGGCGAGCATGCCGGCGACGGTGAGCATGGTGGCGGTTTCGAGCAGGCCGGTGTCGTCGGTGGCCTGCTGGGCGAGCCCGAAGTCGAGCAGTTTGACCTGGCCGGGATGTGTGCCGGAGCTGCACAGCATGATGTTTTCCGGCTTGATGTCGCGGTGGAGGATGCCTTTGTCATGAGCGGCGGCGAGGGCGGCGACGGATTCGGAGGCGATGCGGCGGAACTCATCGTGCGAGATGGGGCGGCTGAGGCGGGAGCGGAGGGTTTCGCCCTCGATGTACTCCATGACGAGGTAGACTTCGCCGCCCTCGGTGAAGACGTCATAGATGGCGGCGATGCCGGGGTGGTTGAGCGCCGAGGCACGCTGGCCTTCGTGCAGGAAACGCTTCCGATCGGCATCGGTGGCGGCGCGCTGGGTGCGCTTGATGGCGACCAGGCGGCGGAGGGTGGTATCGCGCGCGCGGAAGACCTCGCCCATGCCGCCGGCGCCGAGGCGGGCTTCGATGTGGAAGCGGCCGGCGAGGACGCCGTCGGCTCCGGGGAACGGACCGGCGCGGGGGCTCAGGTCACGTTCGAGCGGCGCAGGATCTGGCATTGCGGATGCAGTCTCCGGTGGGGGGGACTCTATCGTAGGCCGAGAGTGCGGCGGGGACAAGTAGAAGTAAAGCTACGCTTTTTTGACACCGGCGCGGTTTGCACCTATAAAGCGAGAGCGATCCGTAAGCGATTACATTCCGCTGAATAGCTTGAAAGGACCTCCATGATGATGCTGCGCTCCGTACTTCCCTTCCGGGTCAAACTTGGCACGTCGGCCCTGCTCTGCGGGGCACTGTTTGCGCCAGCGGCAGCCCGCGCGCAGGCGACACAGTATAAGGACGCGCCGCCGTTGCTGATGGGCGCGGCCTGGTATCCGGAGCAGTGGGACGAGGCGACGGCGGACCATGACCTCGAGACGATGGAGGCGGCGCACATCCACCTGGCGCGCGTGGCAGAGTTTGCCTGGAGTGCGATGGAACCCGAGGAGGGCCATTACAACTGGGGCTGGCTGGACCACGCCATTGCAGACGCGGCGAAGCACCATGTCTATATTGTGCTGGGCACGCCGACGGCTGCGCCTCCGGCGTGGCTGACGACCAAGTATCCGGAAACGCTGCGCGTGGATGAGAACGGAAGACGGGATGAGCACGGGAATCGCGCACAGTTCTCGTTTGCGAGCACGAAGTATCGCGAGCTGGCGCATGGGATTGCCGAGGCGATGGCGAAGCGGTACGGGCACAACCCGAACGTAGTGGGATGGCAACTGGATAACGAGTACGGGCAAGACTCGTTTGATCCGGATGCGCGGGCGCAGTGGCATGCGTGGCTGAAGAAGAAGTACGGCACCATCGACCGGCTGAACACACTGTGGACGACGCAGTACTGGAGCCAGACCTACGACAACTTTGACGAGATCCCGGCGCACGAGAAGGATGAAAATCCGGCACTGCTGCTGGACTGGCGCCGCTTCGTCAGCGACACCTGGAAGAGCTATTCGGAGAACCAGATTTCGGCGATCCGCCCGAACGCGGACCCTCGGCAGTTCATCACCACGAACACGATGGGATGGTTCGACGGCTTCGACAGCTACGTGGTGCACAGCGTGCTGGATATTGCGGCGTGGGATGACTACGTGAGCACACCGGTGTTCGACTGGGCGCCGAATGCGGCTGCGCATGATCTGACGCGCGGATACAAACAGAAGAATTTCTGGGTGATGGAGACGGAGCCCGCGTTTGTGAACTGGCGGAAGACGAATAATCCGCTGGCCAAGGGACAGGTGCGCGAGATGGCATGGCAGGCCATTGGGCACGGCGCGGATGCGGTGGAGTACTGGCAATGGCGCAGCGCACTGAATGGGCAGGAGCAGTATCACGGCACGGTGGTGGGTCCGGACGGCAAGCCGGTACCCGTGTATGCGGAGGTGCAGCAGGTTGGCGCGGAATTTGAGAAGGCGGGCAAGGCGCTGAGCGGGACGACGCCGGTATCCAACGTGGCGCTGCTGCATGACTTCAACAGCCGGTGGGCGATTGATTTCCAGCGGCACTCGGCTGGCTTCGATCCAGTGGCGGAGCTGGTGTCGTTCTATCGGCCACTGCGCGAGGATGCGCAGGGGGTGGACGTGATTGCGCCGACGGCGGACTTGAGTAAGTACAAGCTGGTGGTTGCGCCGGCGTTGAATGTGCTGCCGCAGGCTACGGCGGATCACCTGATGGCGTATGTGAGGCAGGGCGGGCACCTGGTGCTGGGGCCGCGCAGCGGGATGAAGAATGAGTATGACGGGCTGTGGCCGAATCGCCAGCCAGGGCCGCTGGAGGACCTGCTGGGCGGGCGGGTTTCAGAGTTCTACGCGCTGGACCAACCGGTGACAACCACGCCAGCGGTCGATGGTGGCGCGGAAGGTAAGGGCGAGGTCTGGGCAGAGCTGCTGCAGCCGACTGATAATGCAACAGCCGTAGTTGCGAAATATCAGACCAGCCCGGGCAGCGCAGGATGGCTGGACGGGCAGCCGGCGATCCTGACGCGGCAGGTAGGCAAGGGACGCATCACGTATGTGGGCTTCTGGCCGGACGCGGCAACGCTGTCCGCGATGACGGCGGGCTGGGTGAAGGACGCGGAAGTCACGCCACTGGTGGCGAATGTGCCGGAGGGTGTTGAGGTGTGCGAGCGCGCGGGTGAGGGACGGCGGGTGCTGGTGCTGATCAATCACTCGACGGAAACCAAGCAGGTTTCGCTTCCGGCGGCGATGACGGATTTGCTGAAGGGCGGGAGTGCTTCGAGTGTGGAGTTGGAGAAGTATGGGGTGGCGGTGCTGGAGAACTAGATAACTCGGTTCCACGTCGCCATGTTAGAGTGGTGCCTCCTCGACCCACACATCGGAAGGAGGCGCGAAGCAACGCCGTTCCTTTCTGAAAGCTGTCGCTGCAGTAGCGCCTGCTGCTGGTTTCAGGATCTTCTAGTGGGTCAGGCGCGCCCAATGCTGCGGCGTCGCCAACTTCCGCTGCTCTGCACGTTGTTGGCAATGGTGAAGACCGCTTCGGGCATCCTTTCCGGATGCCCACGAGCTCGCTTTCCGTCAAGGTCGCCACGAGCGAAACCGGCGGCGGCCTTTTCATTGTGGAGCATACGCATCTGCTTCCCGGCGGTCCGGCGCTGCACCTGCACCTCTATCAGGACGAGTGGTTCTACGTGATGGAAGGCGAGGTGGCTTTTCAGGTAGGCGAGCAAAGACTGCACCTGCATGCGGGAATCTGTTCTTGGCCCGCGTCGCGTGCCGCACACATTTTCGTCGGTTGGGGCGACGCCCAGCCGGGTGCTGATCACCTTTTGTCCTGCGGGGAAGATGGAGCAGTACTTCCGCGATATCCAGGATCCCAAAGTACAGGCGAGCGATGCGGCAGTCATGCGGCGCTACGATATGGAGCGGGTTGGGCCCTCTCCGTTCTGGAAGTCGTAGGCGTCAGCTAACGGCGATCCGGGAGAGCTTCTGCCTCTGATGCAATGCCTCTCTGTGCACCCGCGGATTTGCGCGCGATAAGCGTAGCGACGATCGCGGCGCCGAAGCCGTTGTCGATGTTGACGACGGTTACGTTGGGCGAGCAGGAGTTGAGCATGCCGAGCAAGCGCGGCGAGACCGCCGAAGGCTGCGCCGTAACCGACGCTCGTGGGCACGGCGATGACCGGCGCGGGGACGAGGCCGCCGACCACGCTGGGGAGCGCGCCCTCCATGCCCGCGCAGACGATCGCGACTTCGCAGCGCTGCAGCGATTCGTGATGCGCGAGCAGGCGATGGAGGCCGGCGACGCCAACATCGAAGTAGCGCTCGACGGGCGCGCCGAGAAATTCGGCGGTGACGGCCGCTTCTTCGGCGACGGGAAGGTCGCTGGTGCCGGCGCAGAGGACGGCCACAGTGCCGGATGGAGTTGGACGTGATGTTGGCTGACGCAGCGTGGCGGCGCGTGCAGTCGAGTGGAATTGCGCGGCAGGCACGCGCGCGGAGATGGCCTGCCAGGCTGCTTCGCTGACACGGGTGGCGAGCACGTCGGAACCCGAGGCCGCGGTGCGGGCGAAGATTTCTCCGACCTGCTCGGGCGATTTGCCTTCGGCGTAGATGACTTCCGGAATGCCGAGACGCAGGCCGCGGTGGTGGTCGATGCGGGCGAAGCCGGCGTCCTCGTAGGGCATGGTGCTGAGACGTTCCAACGCGGATTGCGGAGCGAGCGCGCCGGCGCGCACGGCTTCGAGCAGCGCGAGGACATCGTGCCTATTCATGCAATGTGGCCTTCTGATCATTTGTAACCGCAGCGGTGTCCTGCTCGCTACGCCAGGCGTGGATGGCTTCGTTCATCACGTGCTTGAGCGGAACGCGATGTTCGACGGCGCAGGCGTGGCAGTCTTCGTACTCGGGCTGTGCATGAATCATGACACCGTCGAGTGTTGCGGTCTTGATGCGGACTTTGCCGTAGGGCGTAGTGACGACGGTGTGGGCGCGATTGAGAGTGCGGCGCTGCTCGGTGCGGCTGCGGACGCCGAGCGTGGAGGTCTCGCGGAAGAGCAGTTCTTCAAACCGTGGCGCATCGGCTGGGCGGCAGAGGATGGTGAGCAGCGTACCGTTGCGGCCCTTCTTCATGAGGACGGGAGCGGAGGTAACGTCCAGCGCGCCGTGCTCGAGCGCAAGCTGCGCGGTGTGCGCCACGATCTGCGGGCTGAGATCGTCGATGGCGCATTCGAGGACTGCGATCGATTCACGATCGGCGTCGGCAAAGACGCTTTCCCGCGTGATAGCCTCGTCTTCTGCACGAGCCGATTCGCCGATGCTGATGCGCAGCACGTTGGGAAAGTGCGCGGGATTGCGCGTGCCTGCGCCGTAGCCGATCTGGTCGAAAGCGGCGACAGGGCGCATGAATTCGCAGCCGAGCGCGCGAAGAATGGCGGCGCCGGTGGGCGTGGTGAGCTCCATGGCTGGACCTTCGCTGTATGTGGGGAGACCGCGCAGCAGGGATGCAGTAGCGGGCGCGGGAACGGGGTAGCGGCCGTGAGCGCAGTCGACAAAACCTGCGCCGACATTCACGGGCGACGAGTACCAGCGATCGACATGGAGGGACGTGAGGCCAACGGCAGCGCAGGTGATATCGATGATGGCGTCGACCGCACCGACTTCGTGAAAATGTACCTGATCGAGTGGCACATTGTGGATGGCGGCTTCGGCCTGGCCGAGAAGCTCGAAAGCGTGGAGGGCGAGGGCGCGCGCCTCGGCGGCGAGCGTTGCATTGTTCAGGATTTCGCGGATCGCCGGCAGGTTGCGGCCGTGAGTATGGTGGTGATCGTGACCGTGGTCGTGCTATGGCTGTGTTCATCAGGAGGGTGACGAGCGTGATTGTGCGGTGCATCGGGTTCCTGGCCGTCGACCAGCACGCGCGCTTTCCGCGCGCTGATGCCGCTGCGATCTACGGATTCGAACGAGAGGGTTGCGCCAAGGCTCAGGGATGCGGCGGTCTCGGTGAGCAGTCCGGGCGAGACGCCGGCACCAACCAGGGCGCCGAGCAGCATGTCTCCGCTGATGCCGGCGAAACATTCGAGGTAGCCGATGCGCATGATGGCCTCTCTTCAGAAAAGAATATCGGAAGGTCGCTTCGCTCCAACTGAATATGCCCACCCTACGCTACGCGTAGGATGGGGCACCCTCCGTGGCTGCGCCGAGGTCGGTTATTTCCCATTGACCTGTAAAACGGTGAGCGGCAGGACTTCGTTCATGGAGCCGGAGCGGTAGCCGTCGCAGTCGATGGCGGCGTACTGGAAGCCGGCGGCGCGGACGGCGGCGCCGATGCGCTGGAAGAGCTCACGGTTGAGGGCGGAGTCCATCTCCTCCGGCGCGATTTCGATGCGGGCGACTGAGCCGTGGTGCCGCACGCGGAAGCGGCGCAGGCCGAAGGCGGCGAGGGCATCTTCGGCCTGCTCTACCTGAGCGAGCACTTCGGGCGTGACGCGGCGGCCATACTCGATGCGCGAGGAGAGGCAGGCGGAGGCGGGCTTGTCCCAGACATCCAGCGCGGCGGCACGGGCGAGAGCGCGGACGTCTTCCTTAGTGAGGCCAGCGTCGGCGAGCGGCGCGAGCACGGCGTGTTGCGTGGCGGCCTGCTGGCCGGGACGGTAGTCGCGGGTGTCGTCGGCGTTCAGACCGTAGACAACGTGCTCAATGTTGCGCGCGGTGCGCTCGCGCTCGAGGACCGTGAAGAGCTCGTCCTTGCAGTGGAAGCAGCGAGTGGCGTCGTTGCGCGCATAGTCTTCGCTGGCCAGCTCGGCGGTGGCGATGGTGACGAGCGGGATGGATTGCGATGCGGCGAAGGTGACGGCCTCGCGGAGATGACGGCGCGAGAGCGATGCGGAGTCGGCGATGATGGCGAGCGCATTGCTGCCGAGGACGGTGTGGGCGGCATAGGCGAGATAGGCGGAATCCACGCCGCCGGAGTAGGCGACGATAACGCTTTCGAGCTGCTGCAGGCGGCGGTGAAGCGCGGCCTGCTTGGCTATTAACGCGGCGGAGCTCGGGGCGGAGATGGCGTCGGCAGGCATGCGCTGATTATCCGAGGTATTGCGGGTTGTGATTGGTGCCGTCGAACATTTGGGATGTTTTGTATTTCTCGTATTGTCCGGCCACCGAGGCGTTGACGGTTTTGGCGAGCAGTGCGGTCATCTCCTCATGCGGTAAAGGGCGAAAGTTGCGCGCGAGCGTCAGCGCCTGATTGAGCACCTGCATGGAGTCGCAGCCAGTGATGGTGACGGAGACGGGCAGGCTCATGGCGTAGTGCAGAAACTCGACCGGCGTCGCGGTGTTGCTTTTGAGGAGCACGCCGCTGCCCATCGGCTTCATGCCGAGAATGCCCATGTTGTGTTTGCGCGCGACGGGCAGGAGCTTGGTGGTGAAGCTGTCGTAATGGGCATCCATCAGGTTGAGCGGCATCTGCACGGTGTCGAAGGTGAAGCCGTGGCGGTCGGCGGTTTCGATCATGCTGAGGTGGATCTCGGGACTCTTATGGCCGGTGAAACCGATGTAGCGGATCTTGCCGTCCTTCTGCGCTTTTTTGAGGACATCGACGACGTAGCCGGGGCGGAAGGCCTGCTCGGGATCGCCGGGACGGATGACTTCATGGATCTGCATGAGGTCAATGTGGTCGGTCTTCAGGCGGCGAAGCGAGTCATCGAGCTGTTTTGGCGCGGCGGCGGGGGTGCGGCCATCGATCTTGGTCATCAGGAAGGCTTTCTGCCGGTAGCCGTCCTGGAGGGCGAGGCCCATGCGGCGCTCGCTGTTGCCGTCGTTGTAATCCCAGCAGTTGTCGAGGAAGTTGACGCCGGAGTCGAGCGCGGTGCGGATAATACGGATGCTGTCCTGATCGGAAAGGCTGGGCTTGCCGATGTGAGCGCCGCCGATGCCGATGATGGAGACAGACTGGCCGGTGCGGCCGAGGGTGCGGCGCGGAATTTCGCCGGGGGCGGCGATGGCCTCTTCCCGCAGAGCGACGAGGGCGGCAAGGGCGGCAGCGGATTTGAGGAAATCGCGTCTCTGCATGATGTGCATCTCCTTTGCTATGCGATGCACGCGGGAACCAGCGTGATCGCTTTGCGCGCGGGGGCCAACAGATTAGGCTAGTAGGGGAAACACGCCGCAGTGAGAACGATCCCGATCCCCTTCTTCCGAGCCAGCACTCCGCTGACACCCGCCGAACGGCTGGCCAAGCGGCATCTTGTCTTACAGGATACGCTTGCGCTGCTCAGTATTCTGGCTGTCACCTGCGTGCTGGCGGTGATGACCTGGCTGATCTTCCGGTCCTATTCGCAGCATCAAAGCGATGCAGCGGCACGCTGGAAGCGGCGAGGCGAGGACGCGCTGGCGCACAACAATGCCAACGCCGCCGTCTACGACCTGCGGACGGCACTGGGCTACGGGCTGGACGACCCTTCGACCGAAGTGGAGCTGGCCAGGGCGCTGGCGATGCTGGGCACGCCGCGCAGCCTGCAGGAGGCGACGGTCTACCTGAATACGCTTTGGGAGAAGGAGCCGGGCAACGGAAACATCAATCTGCAACTGGCGCGCGTGCTGGCGCGACAGCGGCAGGTGAAGGCTGCTCTGGACCACTACCATGCGGCAATTTACGGCGTTTGGAATGGCAACGGCGCGGTCGAGGGGCGGCAGGCGCGGCTGGAGATGGTGCGCTACCAGATCTCGCTGGGACGCTTCAACGATGCCCGAGGCGAACTGCTGATCGCCGCCGGCAACGATACGTCGACAGGCACCTTGATGGATGTGGCGCGCCTGCTGACGGAGGCGCATGCGCCGGCCGATGCGCTGCATGTGTATCGCGAAGTTGCGCAACGACGGCCGGTGGTGGTGCAGGCGCTGGAGGGCACGGGTCAGATGGCATTCACGCTGGGGCACTATCGGACGGCGCGCGAATATCTGGAAAGGGCGCTGAACGCGGCCAGCGCGGCACATCCGCTGGCAGACCGGGCGACAGCCGAGAAGAACCTGCACACTGCGAATGCGGTGATGGCGATTTATCCGTCGCCGGCGCTACCGCAGCGCGAGCGGCTGCGGCGCGTGGTGCGGGCCTATGACGTGGCTCGGAAGCGCTACACCGCGTGCGCGAACGGGAATGCCGGCCAGAACAATACTGCGCAGGACGGCAATACACAGGTCCGAAACAGCCAGGACATGGCCGCGCTGGGCAATCGCTGGCAGGCGTCGCGGCCGCGGCTGACCATAGCAGCGCTTGCCGCTGACGGACAGCTCGAACAGTCTGCGATGCAACTGGTCTATGACACCGAGCAGGTGACCGAGCACGTATGCGGAGAGCCGGCCGGTGAAGATGCGGCTCTGCTGCGCATTGCTGCGTCACCGGACACAGTAAACCAGTAGCGCAAGGAACCGATGAGTCAATCGAAGCAATGAGCACGGAAACAACAGCGGACACAAAGGAAGCGACGAAAGTTGCGGCGCAGCATTTGCCGGAGCACGCCGAGATGGAGTCGATGCCGCCCGTCGAGCCACTGCAGATGTCGCAGATCGACATGCTGAAGATCGCGCCCACGCGCGATGAGCGGCTCTTCCTGGTGCTGTCGATCTTCATCGGCGTCATCTCCGGGCTGCTGGTGGTGAGCTTCCGCATCGCGATCAGTTGGGTGCAAACGCTGACCCTGGGCTCTGCCCTGCAGCCCGGCCTGCTCCGGCTGATCTTCGTACCCGTGATCATGGGCCTGGTGGTCGCGGTCCTGGTGCGGTTCGTTTTCCCGGCGGCGCGCGGCAGCGGCGTGAACCAGACCAAGGCCGCGCTCTACATTTACAACGGCTACATCTCCTTCAAGACGGTGATCGGCAAGTTCATCACGTCGGCGCTGGCGATAGGCGGCGGCTTCTCGCTGGGGCCGGAGGACCCGTCGCTGCAGATCGGCGCGGGCGTGGCTTCGGTGATCAGCCGCCGGATGGGAATGAGCCGGCAGCGGCTGCGGCTGTTCGCACCGGTGGGCGCGGCGGCAGGACTGGCGGCTGCGTTCAACGCGCCGATCTCGGCCATTCTGTTCGTGATTGAAGAGGTGATCGGGCGATGGAGCGCGGCGGTGCTGGGCTCGGTCGTGCTGGCGGCGATCTCGAGCGTGGTGGTGGCGCGGCGATTCTGGGGATCGGAGCCGATGTTCCAGGTTCCGGCGGTCACGGTGACCGATTCGCGCGAGATGCTGGCCTATGCCGTGCTGGGCGTGATCGGCGGACTGGCGGCGGTCATTTTTTCGCGCTCCCTGGGATACCTGCGGCCGAGGCTGCGCAAGCTGCCGCGCTGGACCTTGTTGGTACAGTCACCGATCGCCGGACTCGGAGTGGGGCTGATCGCCTTCTTCGGCTTCCCGCAGGTGATGGGTCCAGGATATGAGGTGATGAACCATGCGATGCATGGTCAGTTCCTGTGGACGACGCTGCTGGCGCTGGCGCTGTGGAAGATCCTGGCGACCACGATTTCGTTTTCCAGCGGCACGCCGGGCGGCATGTTTGCGCCAACCTTATTCATCGGTGCGGTGCTGGGCGCATCGATCGGCACGTTCGAAAAGATACATTTCCCCAATCTGCACATCACGGTAGGAGCTTACGCGCTGGTGGGCATGGGGGTGCTGTTTGCGGCATTTCTGCGCGTGCCGCTCACCTCGGTTTTCATGGTGCTGGAGATGAGCGGGAACTACTCGATCATTCTGCCGGTGATTCTGGCGAATACCATCGCCTACCTGGTGTCGCGCAGCCTGCAGCCGCACTCCATCTTTGAGGTGTTCACGCATCAGGATGGGTTGGACCTGCCTTCGATGGAGGAGCAGCGCGAAGAGGTGGTGCTGCATCTGGAGGACGCGCTGCGCCCGTTGTCTGTGCCGGTGATTGAAGCGGGCGCAACGGTTTCCGCGGCCATGGCCGAGCTGGAGGCGAAGAAGGCTGATGTCTTCCTGGTGAAGCTGCCGGGGCACTCGTGGTATTCGATGACGCGGGCGGAGCTGGCCGGGATTGCCGCGGTGAGCCCGCCGGAGACGGTGATTGCGAGCGTGCTGAAGCCGGACCGCACTCCTCTGCTCTTCCCCGACCTGCCGCTCGATTCGGCCCTGCCCCATCTGGCGCGGTGGCCGATTCTGCCTATCCAGAATCGAGCTGTCCGCGGATCGATTGAGGGCACGGTCACCCTCGCGGATGTGCTCTCGCGTTACCAGGCCACATAAGGACGGTGTGGCACACTGGGGAGACGCTTTCGTCTTCGCAGACGCAACACGATGAACCTGAATCAGCGATTGATCGCCGGATTGTTGCTGCTGGTGGCCCTGGTCACGGCGCTTGCCGTGCTGGCCCTGACCACCCTGCACGGCGTGCAAGCCAGCGTGGCACACACGATCAAGCTGGTGGCCTGGATTGCGATTCCTGCGGCGATCTTCATCGCAATCGGCGTTGGGATCGCCGTGCTGCGGCCGCTGCGCCACGCAGCGGAGCAGATGCGGGCCATTGGACAGGGCACCCTGGAGCAGCGGCTGGACTGGAGCGCCAACGACAGCCTGGGGCAGATCGCGAACGACGTAAACCGCATGGCGGTGCACGTGCGCGACCTGCGCGAGACGGAGTTCGGACGGAAGCAGATGGAGCATCAGCTTTCGGACGCCGTCGTGCAGTCGATCTTTGAGCCGGTGATCGTAACGGACGCGAAGGGGCAGGTGCTGAAGCTGAACACGGCCGCCGAACAACTGCTGGGCGAGTCGGCGGGCGATCGTATGGCGCTGGAGAATACGCCGGGCGGCCAGAAGATTCTGAAGGCGGTGCGGGATGCTGTCTCCATGCAGCGGCCGGTGGCGCACGAAGGCGAAGCGGCGCTGCTGCCGATGTGGATCGGGCAGGCGGAGCGCAGCTACCGTCTGCGCACGACACCGATCCGCGACAATGATGGCAAGCTGCTGGGCGCGGTCAGCGTGCTGGAGGACGTGACCGAGCTGCAGGACCTGGATCGCTTCAAGACGCGGTTTATCGCCGTGGCGTCAGACAAGCTGCGCACGCCGCTCGAGCAATTACGGCTGGCCCTGTACTCATTGACCAAGGGGTTCGCCGGCGATCTGCGGCCGCTGCAGAGCGATCTGATCTACGGGGCACAGGAAGAGGCGGAGCGGCTGAACGATTTGATGGCAGACCTGATCGATGTGGCGGAGCTCGATACGGGCAAGCGTGAGCTGCGCATGGAGCGGCTGCGGCCCATCGACATCCTGCGCGATGCGGCGCTGCGCTTTCAGGCGGAAGCCAAAAAGCGCGATGTGCAGATACATATTGAGGCGTTCAGCGATCTGTCGCCAGTCCACGGCGACCGGCGCGCGCTGAAGAGCGTGATGGACAATCTGCTCTCGAACGCGCTGCGCTTTACGCCGGCGAAGGGCACGATCGTGCTGGAGGCGCAGGAGCAGAAGAAGCGGGTGCAGTTCTTCGTGCGGGACACAGGCGTGGGCATCGAGCCGGAGCGGCTGAAGCGCGTCTTTGGGCGATTCGTGCAGGGGGCGCGCACTGCTGAAGAGGTCCGCGGCGCGGTGGGCAGCGCAGGACCGGATGGCACCGGGCTGGGGCTGGCGCTGGTGCGGCGGCTGATCGAGCAGATGCACGGGCAGGTATCGGTAGAGAGCCGTGTGGGACATGGCACGACCTTCAGCTTTACGCTGCCGCTGGCGCCGACGCGCATCACACGGCACGTCATCGAGGTTGGCTGATGAGCGAGCCGATGCAGCCACCGCTGCCTGATCCCAAGCAGCCCGCAGACGTTTCCGCCAGCGAGCCGGACCTGCAGGACCGCGTGCTGCCGCCCGAGCCGGCGAAGCTGAAGATCTATCTTGGCGCGGCGCCGGGCGTGGGCAAGACCTACCAGATGCTCGAGGACGCGCACCTGATGCGCAAGCAGGGCATCGATGTGGTGATCGGCTTTGTGGAGCCGCACAAGCGCGCGGATACCGAAGCGATGATCCGTGACCTGGAGGTCATCCCGCAGCGTGCGATTCCCTACCGCTCCGTGTTGCTGCACGAGATGGACCTGGACGCGATCGTGGCGCGGCATCCGCAGGTGTGCATCGTGGATGAGCTGGCGCACACGAACGTGCCGGGCTCAAAGAACCGCAAGCGCTACGAGGACGTACTGGAACTGCTGGACTCGGGCATCGATGTGATGACCGCGGTGAACGTGCAGCATCTGGAGACGCTGAACGACGCCGTCGCGCGGTCGGCGAACACTACGATCCGCGAGACCGTTCCCGACAGCCTGCTGAAGCGCGCGGACGAGATCGTGAATGTGGACCTGACGGTGGAGGAGCTGCGCTCGCGGCTGCGTCAGGGAAAGATCTACGCGCCGGAGAAGATCGAGCAGTCGCTGGCGAATTTCTTCCGCAAGGGCAACCTGAACCTGCTGCGCGAGTTGGCGCTGCGCACCACGGCGGCAGAGGTGAGCTCGCAGGCGGCGGACTATCGGCGGTCGCAGGGGCTGGAGCAGGCGCCGATCCCGGAGAAGGTGATGGTGTGCCTGTCGCCGCGTACCGGGACTGACCGTCTGCTGCGCGCCGGAGCGCGGATTGCTTCGCGACTCTCGACCATCTGGTATGCCGTGCGGGTGGAGACGCCGGAGGAGGCGGAGCATCCTAACCCGGAAGAGAAGCAACGTATGGAGGAATACCAGCGGCTGGCGCGGGACCTGGGCGCGAAGGTGGTGGTGCTGAAGGACAAGAAAGTGTCAAATGCGCTGATCCACTTTGCCAAGCAGGAAGGCATCTCACACGTGGTCTTCGGGCAGTCGGCGCGCTCGCGCATGGATATTCTGCTGCGCGGCTCGGTCATCAATCGATTCCTGGCGGAGGTACGCGACGTGACGGTGCAGGTCGTGCCGATGCAGAAGCCGCGCCGCTCAGAAGCGAAGTAAGAAATCGGAATTTTAAAAGGAGAAACGAATGGCAGATGCAAATGTGACGATCACGGCAAAGCCCAACGGACCGCTGCGGGTGGAAGGGCCGATCCGGCTGATCGATGTGGATGGCACGGAGATCAACCTGGAGGGCAAGCCTGCGGTGTCGTTGTGCCGCTGTGGGGCATCGACACGGAAACCGTTCTGCGACGGCACGCACTCGAAGATCGGCTTCCAGGCCGCTGAGGCGGCGGTTGCGGCGGAGCAGAGGCAGGCGGCGGAAAAACAGACTTCTTGACAAGAGGCGACGCCGGGCGGAATCTTAGCCCTGCCCGGCGCGGCGATCGAACTGTGCAAGCCAGCCGCGTGCAAAGGAGAACCACCGAATGATACGAGCCACCCGATGGATTCGAGTTGCCTGCCTGCCCGTAGCACTGGCCGCCACTATGCTGATGTCGCATGCGACGGCACAGTCCAAGAAGACTGCTGCCCGGACTCCTGTGGCGAACGCCAGCTCGGCGACCGCGGCAACGAACCTGGTCGATCTGAACACCGCGACGCTCGATCAGTTGAAGGCGCTGCCCGGCGTGGGCGATGTCTACGCGCAGAAGATTATCGATGGGCGTCCGTACGCGAAGAAGACTGACCTGGTTTCGAAGAAGATCGTGCCGGCTGCGACCTACAAGAAGTTTTCCAGCCAGGTGATCGCGAAACAATCCAAATAGGACTTGCCGTGCGGGCGAAGGCGCCTGCGGGGACTCGCCGTCCGGGCAAAGGCGCCTACGGCGCGAATCGTTAGGTTCGCTTCCGTTGGTCGCTCACGCTCGGTGATTTGTGGGCAGACTGCAGGCCCGACAGACGTATCGCTGTTCTCAAATAAAGAATGCGGCCGCCGCGAGAGCATAATGTTCCGGCGGCTGTTTTATTTGCTTAAGAGGGTACTTGATGCGATTTGTGCCGATTGGTCTGATGGCTTTTGTTCCCTGGCTCTGCTGCCCTCCGTACAACTACACGCTTCTCCGGCCGAAAGGCCATTCACGCTGGAACAGGTGATGAGCGCGCCGTTCGTCTCCGATTTGACGGCCGCTCCTTCCGGCGCGCGGGTGGCGTGGATCGCAGATACGCGAAGGCCGGCGGAACATCTGGGTGGCGCAGCTGGATTCGCATGGGGGCTCGCACGCGGGCGCGCAGCAGATCACGCATTACGACGCCGACGATGGGCTGGAGATCAGCGGGCTGGCCTGGTCGGCGGATGGGGAGTGGCTGGCCTACACGCACGGCGGCGATGCGGAGTGGCCGGAGCGGCCTGCGCCGAATCCGGCGCTCGTGATGCCGGGCGTGAAGCAGGAGGTGTGGCTGATCGCTGCGAACGGCGGCGCGCCGCGAGATCTCGGCGAGGGACATGCTCCGGCGATTTCGCCCAAGGGCGATGTGATTGCGTATCTCGAGAAAGGGCAGATCTGGACGGCCAGCCTGAAGGACACAGCGGCCAAGCCGCAGCAGCTTTTCCAGGGACGCGGCGAGGAGCAGGACCTGCGCTGGTCTCCGGATGGCAGCGCGCTGGCGTTCGTGAGCTCGCGCGACGACCACAGCTTCATCGGCGTGTACCGCTTTGCGACGAAGGCGCTCGAGTATCTGACGCCGGGCACTTACACGGACAGCAATCCTGCGTGGTCGCCAGACAGCAGGCAGGTGGCATTTGTGCGGCAGCCGCTCGCGTCCGACTATGCGTCGCGATGGATGCGCGAGGCTCCAGTGCCGTGGTCGATCTGCGTGGCCGATGCGCAGAGCGGCGAGGGACACGCGGTGTGGCATGCGGAGCGCGGCGCGGGCAGCATCTTTCATGAGACCGGCGGCGCGAGCGAGCTGTGGTGGAGCGCTGACGGCAAGATCGTCTTTCCGTGGGAACGCGGCGGATGGACGCGGCTGTATGCGGTGCCCACGAGCGGCGGCACGGCTGCGCTGCTGACGCCGGGTGACTTTGAGGTGGACCGCGTTGCCTTCAGCCCGGACCGCAAGCGCATTGTGTATTCCTCGAATCAGCATGGCAGCGATCCGCTGGATGAGGATCGCAAGCATCTGTGGAGCGTGACGTGCCCGAATGGGACGGCGGCGCGCCGCAGGAGCTGACGCAGGGCGATGGCATCGAGACGGAGCCGGCGATCGCGTCAGACGGCACGATCGCCATGGTGCGGATGGATGCGCATGTGCCCGCGCGTGCTGCGGTGCTGGAAGCGAGCGGCCCGCGCGACCTGGCGCCGCAGACCATTCCGGCAGACTTTCCGGCGGCAAAGCTGGTGGTTCCCGAGCAGGTGATCTTCAGCGCGGCAGACGGGATGCGGATTCACGGGCAGCTTTTTCTGCCGAAGGACGGCAAGGCGAAGCATCCGGCGGTGGTGTTCTTCCATGGTGGATCGCGGCGGCAGATGCTGCTGGGTTGGAATCCGATGGGCTACTACTCCAACGCGTACGCGATGAACCAATATCTGGCGAGCCGCGGCTACGTGGTCCTGTCGATCAACTACCGCAGCGGCATCGGATACGGATTGGACTTCCGCCAGGCGCTGCACTTTGGTCCGGGCGGCGCCAGCGAGTTCAACGACGTGATTGGCGCGGGGCTCTATTTGCGGAGCCGCGCGGACGTGGACGGAAAACGCATTGGCGCGTGGGGCGGCAGCTATGGCGGCTACCTGACGGCGCTGGCGCTGGCGCGCGCATCCGACCTATTTGCCGCGGGCGTGGACCTGCATGGCGTGCACGATTGGAGCCTGGAGATCGATTTGTGGAAGCCGTCTTCGGAGTTCACCTGGGACCGCGAGGCGGCATCGCGGCTGGCGTGGGAGTCGTCGCCGATGGCGTCGCTCGATACCTGGCGCTCGCCGGTGTTGCTGATCCAGGGCGACGACGATCGCAACGTGTTGTTTGCCCAGACGGTGCGCCTGGCGAATACACTGCGCGCTCGTGGCGTGCCGGTGGAGGAGCATGTGTTTCCGGACGAGATACACGATTTCCTGCTGCATCGGGACTGGGTGACGGCGTACCGGCTGGGTGCGGATTTCTTTGCCCGCAAGCTGGGCGGAGGCGACGAGCGCTGATCGCGATAACTCGGATCAACTGAAATGGGGCAGCCGGAGCTGCCCCACCCGAATGAAAACGAATTATCGGTTGTAGTGCTGTCGCATCGTTCCGTCATACCTGCCGGTCAACATACAACAGTTCTTGAAATCTTCGACCGGAACCGCAGGGACAAATGTCGTTCCTGCCAAGCTTCTCGAAGAGTTCTTTGTCTCCGTGTACTACACGGAACCCACGTTTCACATTGGTTTCAGATGGGAAGCCTTTGCGCCGCTTGCTGCTGGGTTCGTAGAAAAAAGTTACTGTTCACGGAAGTCTCTCCTTCCAGATGGGATTTGCCCGTCACATCACGGAAAGGAAGTACCGCGCTGATTTTATCCCGAACCCTCGGAAACAGCGCCGTAGCTCTCCCCTGACCTGCTCACGCTGTGGCGATCGCATGGAGGGAGGTGTATAGTCTCCGGCAAATCCCGAAGTCCATGACGGACAGACCTGGAATTAGACATGTCTGGATCAAGCCATCACTTGCATATGCCGCACGAGATGAACTGGCCATTAATCCTCTATTTGTCTCTATTTGGCCTGGTCATGGGGATTGGCACTGTTTTCTTCATCTCCTCGGAAATCGAGCCCTATCTCTGGGTGACTATCTTCCTGATTTCCGCGTTTCTCATCGCGCGGCACTCGCTACATCGCCGTTTTCTCCACGGATTAATAGTGGGAGTGGCCAACAGCATCTGGATCACCGCGACGCATATTCTCTTCTTCACCCGCTACATGGGTGGCCATCCGCGGGAAGCCGCAATGATGAAGTCCATACCGTTATTCAGTTGGCCCAGACTCATGATGGTGTTTACCGGGCCTGTGGTGGGGATCATGTCGGGCATCATTATTGGAACTCTCGCGATTGTCTGCGGTCTGTTGGTGCGGCAATCCGGGTCCAAAGCACTGAAACCCGCCTTGTAACGCAGCGGCGCTCTCTGTTACTCTTTGCGTAGCATGACGTTCCGCCATACCTGTCGCCCCTGTTGTTGTGCTTGTCCATCAAGCCACGGGTGGCAGTTCGCGCGCACTTAGTCCCGCGACAACTCTTCCAGAAACACACCCGTTGCTGATCAGCACGGGTGTTCGTCGTTTGGGCAGTAGTTCCCGGTTGATCAGCATTCACCCACAGAGGTTCCGATGCTGGCTACCGAGAATGTCCCCGAGTACACTTCGCCCCCGCCGCCGAATCCGTCGCGCCTGAGCCATCTGCGTTTGCTTGAGGCGGAGAGCATCCATATTCTGCGCGAGGTCGCGTCGGAGTTTGAGCGGCCGGTGATGCTCTACTCCATCGGTAAGGACTCCTCCGTGATGCTGCGACTGGCGCAGAAGGCGTTCTTCCCCGGGCCGATTCCCTTTCCGCTGCTGCATATCGATACCGGCTTCAAGTTCCGGGAGATGCTTGCCTTCCGCGATGCGATGGCGCGCTCTGTAGGCGCGGAGCTGCTGGTGTGGCGAAACGAGCCGGCAATTGCGGCGGGCACGAACCCCATTGTGCTGGATACGAAGCGCTGCTGCGGACTGCTGAAGACGCAGGCGCTGCTCGATGCGCTTGAAGCATTACGGCTTTGACGCGGCATTCGGCGGCGCGCGGCGCGACGAGGAGAAGTCGCGCGCGAAGGAACGGATTTTTTCTTTCCGCGACAGCGCGGGGCAATGGGACCCGAAGAACCAGCGGCCTGAGTTATGGAACCTGTATAACTCGCGCATCCATCCGGGCGAGAGCATCCGCGTGTTTCCGCTTTCCAACTGGACCGAGATGGATGTGTGGCAGTACATCCACGAGGAAGAGATTCCGATTGTCGATCTCTACTTTGCGAAGCCGCGGCCGATGTATGTGCGCGGCGACGCGCTGCTGCCGATAGAGCAGGCGTTTGTTGCGCGCGCGGGAGAGCAGCCGCAGATGGTGCAGAGCCGGCTGCGCTCGCTGGGCTGCAGCCCATGCACGGGCGCGATCCGCTCCGACGCGGACACGCTGCCAAAGATTATCGCGGAGCTGCTCTCGTTCAAATCGTCCGAGCGGGCGAATCGTGCGATCGATTATGACCAGGAAGGCTCGATGGAGATCAAGAAGCGGGAGGGCTACTTCTAAATGGCTTGTACGCTGACACAACCCGATTTCCACCCCACCGACGAAGAGCTGTCGTCGGGAACCCTGGATATGCGGACACCGATTGCAGATGCCGATCTGCCCATTGATGCCTTTCTTGCGCGCGAGCGTGAGAAGGACCTGCTGCGCTTTTCGACGGCGGGATCTGTCGATGATGGGAAGTCGACGCTGATCGGGCGACTGCTCTACGACACGCAGAGTGTGTACGACGACCAGGTGAACGCGATCCGCGGCAAAGGCACGGCCGGGCCGCAGCTTGATTTTGCGCTGCTCACGGATGGCCTACGCGCAGAACGCGAGCAGGGCATCACGATCGACGTGGCCTATCGGTACTTCTCCACGCCGCGGCGGAAGTTCATCATCGCGGACACACCGGGGCACGAGCAGTACACGCGCAACATGGCGACCGGCGCTTCAACGGCGGATGCGGCCATCGTGCTGGTGGATGCGCGCAAGGGCGTGCTGCCGCAGTCCCGGCGACATGCGTACATCGCGACGCTGTTGGGCGTGCGGCACATTGTCGTCGCAGTGAACAAGATGGACCTGGTCGGATACGATGCGGATATTTTCACGTCGATCCGGACCGAGTTCGAGAGCTTTGCGCGATACGCGGCGACGGAGACCGGCCACGCGGCGGAGCTGCATTTCATCCCGGTGAGCGCGCTGCTGGGTGTGAATGTGGTGCACGCGTCGGACGACACGCCCTGGTATAGCGGGCCGTCGTTGCTGGAGCTGCTGGAGTCATTGCCTGCGATCGCGCAGCAGCGCACCACTGCGGCGTTTCGGCTGCCGGTGCAGCGCGTCATTCGTCCGCACCATGGGTTTCGCGGGTTTGCGGGGCAGATCGCATCCGGAACGATTCGTGTCGGCGACCGAGTGAGCGTGCTCCCATCGGGCAGAACATCCCAGGTGGAGCGGATCGTTACGTATGACGGCGATCTGGAGGTTGCGCACGCGCCGTTATCCGTCACCGTTACGCTTACAGACGAGCTGGACATCAGCCGCGGTGATCTGCTGACGCGCACGGGAGAAGAAGCCCCGGTGGCTCGGCGGTTTGCAGCATCGCTGGTGTGGATGGACGCGCGGGCGCTCGATGGCTCGCGGCGTTATCTGCTGAAGCACACAAGCCAGACGGTGCCGGCGGAAGTGCGGCTGCGGCATGGCATCGATCTGGATCGCTCGCGCACGGAGCCGGCTGAGACACTCGCGATGAACGGCATCGGCGTGGCGGAAATTGAGACACGGCGGCCGCTTGCGCTGGAACGCTACAGCGACAATCGCACACTGGGCGCATTCGTGCTGATCGATGCGGAGACAAACGCAACGGCAGGCGCGGGAATGATCCGCGAAGTTCTCTATGGGGAGCGAAGCGCGGTCAGCGACTCGCCTGTGACCGCGCTGGAGCGCGCTGTTCGCTGGGGGCATCCGGGCACGGTGCTGCGCCTGAATGCTCCGGCCGCGGTGGCGCATGCGCTGGAACGCGCGCTGCTCACGCGGGAGCATTTGTCGTGCGGCCGCCCGATGACGATCCGACCACGCCGGGGATTCTGGCCGATGCCGGCGCGCTGGTGCTTGTCGCGCATGAGCGGGAGAGAATGTCGCTCCGCATCGGCAATTCGCATGAGGAGCTTGTACCTGCTGGCGACACAACAAGCGTCGTAGCAGAGGTGCTTACGCGGCTGCGGCAGGCGAAGGTTCTCCATAAGGAGCGTGTGCAATGAGCGTTCTTGCCGGATTGGACGCGAAGCTGGAGCATGTGCAGGAGCAACTGCGGCATGCCTTTGCAGATGCTCCGAATCCTGATGATGTGTGCCTGACGTGCAGCTTTCAGGCAGAAGATGTCCTGCTGCTGAAGCTTGCTCTGGAGCTGCGGCCGCAGTTGCCGACGTTGTTCCTGGATACCGGCTATCACTTTGCCGAGACTTACGCCTACCGCGATCGCATCGCGCGCGAATGGAACGTGAAGCTCATCAACCTGCTGCCGTTGCAGTACAGTCGCGGAGCAGGAGGCCGAGCACGGGCTGCTCTATCAGACAAGCCCGGATCGCTGCTGCGCGGCGCGCAAAGTGGAGCCGCTGTTTCGCGCCGTTGCGAACTACAAGGTGTGGATCACCGGGTTGCGGCGGGAGCAGGCAAAGACGCGCGCGACGCTCGAAGAGTCCGCGCTGTTTACGCTGCCCGGCGGGCAGCAGGTGTTGAAGCTGAGCCCGCTGGCGCATTTCACAACAGCGGATGTGTGGCATGCGTGCGAGCAGTTGGAGATTCCGCTACTGCCACTGTATGCGCGCGGATATTCATCGATCGGCTGCGAACCCTGCACGTCGCTGCCGCTCGATTCGGGCGATGCGCGATCGGGCCGCTGGGGCGGACGCAAGGTGGAGTGCGGCATTCACATCGAAGCAGCAAAGTAAGCGGCACCAAAGTACGCGACACGGGAGAAGCGTGGAATACCTGATCGGGTTCATCATCGCCGTCTTCATCGCGCTCACAGGCGTCGGCGCCGGCACCATCACCACGCCGCTGCTGGTGCTGATGCTGGGTGTGCCTGCGGGCGTGGCGGTGAGCGTGGGCCTGACGTTTTCCGCGGCGGTGAAGCTGGTGCTGCTGCCAGCGCAAATCTGGCGCAAGCAGGTGGCATGGCGCACGCTGGCTTACATGCTGGTGGGCGGCGTTCCGGGCGTGCTGGCGGGCGCGTTTCTCCTACACAGATTCGTCGATACCGGCGCGAAGCAACTGGTGAACGGCACGCTGGGTGTGGTGCTGGTGCTGACGGCGCTGTGGCAAATCTTCTTTTCCTTCCGGCCGGTGGAGCGGCAACCGATTCCGCGCGACCGCGCGCATCTGCTGCCATGGCTGATGCTGCCGGTGGGCGCGGAGGTCGGCTTTTCCTCAGCAGGCGCCGGCGCATTGGGCTCCGCCGCGCTGCTGGCGCTAACCCCGCTGGCGCCGGCGCAGGTGGTGGGGACGGATATTGCGTTCGGATTTTTTACCTCGTCGCTGGGCAGCGGAGCGCACTGGTTTGCAGGAGCGATGGACGCGCCGCTGCTGCTGCATCTGGTGGCCGGCGGTGTGGTGGGCGCAGTGTTTGGCACGATGATAGCCAGCAGCGTTCCCAAGCGACCCCTGCGATTCGCGCTGTGGGTGTGGCTGCTGGTGATTGGCGGGATTTTTCTCTATCACTCAGGTGCTGCAACAGTTCACGCCATTACGCGTTAGCAGGGGCATCCTCACTTTTGCTGCGATTGATGGCGTTATTGATGAGCGGCCTGGACCAGAAGCCGACGCTCCAAACATAGCCAAACGTGAGATAGAGCAGCGCCATCGCGGCACGCAGGCCCAGATGGTCTCCGATGCGTCCGATGACCACGGTGACGATCGCGCCACCCATAATGCCGGTGGTAAGAATGCCGGTGAACGAGCCGTGGTACTCCGCGACCGAGTTGAGCGCGAGCGAGATGAGGATGGGCCACATGACTGATGCAAACAGCCCAACCAGCGGAAGCGCGATCACCGAGATGGAGGCGCTGCCGAAGAGGCCGAGCGAAAGCATGGCCAACGCGCCTGTGGCGCCGCCGATGAGGACGCGGCGACTATCGAAGATGCGGAGGAGAAACGCTCCGGCGAAGCAGCCGCAGGTCATCAACCCCCAGAACCAGGAGACCGCACGTGCGCCGACGGTGTGCGGATCGTAACCGTGATAGTGGCTTAGAAACTGCGACATCCAGTTGGCGGTTCCCTGCTCGCAGCCGACGTAGGCAAAGATCGCAAGAAAGTAGAGCCAGACAAGCGGCCGCCGCGCCAGGCTGCTGTACATCGCCAGGGTGCCGGGCCGCTCCTCGGCCGTGTGCTGGACCGCGGGAAAGCGCGAGAGTGCAAGAACGATGACCATGGCAACAGCAACCGCGGCAAATATCCAGTAGAGAGAGACCCAGGGCATGCCGGCCGGCGTGACGCGGCGCAGAATGCGCAGGAGCGGGTTCGTTGACTGCGCGCGAGGGAGGTTCAGCACCAGGTAGGAGTAAATCCAGGGGCTGACGAAAGATGCAGAGCCGAAGAGCAACTGCGCGATGGTTTCGTTGAGCGCGAAGTGCTCTTCGCCGCCGGCGACGCGCAGCAGCGGATTGATGGCGACCTGGAGCATCGCCATCCCGATACCGATGACGAAGAGCGAGACGAAGGCGATCCGATAGGTGGGATGAAGTGCGAAGCCGATGGAGCCGAGCGCCGCGCCGACGAAGGCGCCGATCATGACCGGCTTTTCCGAGTAGCGCTCGACCAGAAAACCGGCGGGCACGGACATGACGCCGTAGGCGATGAAGAAGGCGAAGACCAGAAAGCCGGCAGCGCCCATGCTGGCGGAGAAGGTGCTGATGATGTCCGGGACGATGGGGCCGAGGATGTTGCTGAGCAGCGAGATGACGAAGAACACAAGAAGGATGAGACCAACCAGGAATCGGTTCCTCGCCATGAATGTCACATCCTATTTCGCGAAGCGGTGATGCCAGACGCGCGCTGCGCCGATGAGGTTGGCGTCGTCGCCGAGAGAGGCGAGACTCATTTCCACCTTGTCCAGTGGCACGAAGCGGCATCCCTGCCGCATCACGTTGCGGATGTCCTCCAGAAAAGCGCCGGCGCTCTTCATGACGCTGCCGCCGAGGATGATGGCGTCCGGCACAAACAGATTTACGAGATTGGCGAGACCGATGCCGAGATAGAAAGTCTCGCGCTCGACAGCGCGCGCGGCGAGCGGATCACCAGCCATGGCGTGCTCATAAATGTGTCGCGCGGTAAGGCCGGAACCGCCGCGATACTCGGGATGCGATGCCATCCACTTCGCCATGGCAGGGTCCGGAGGCCATGGCTTCCCAACAGCCGCGCAATCCGCAGGAGCAAGGCGGGCCTTGCGACTCGATGACCTGATGCGCGACTTCGGGATGCGCGCCATCAACGCCGCGGTAAAGTGGCCGTCGAAGATGATGCCGCCGCCGATCCCGGTGCCGACGGTGATGTAGATGAGCCGCGATTTGTTTTTTCCTGCTCCCCAGCTTGCTTCGGCCAGCGCGCCTGCATCGGCGTCGTTCTCCATGGCAACGGATACTCCGAACTCACGCGCGAGATCGTCGACCGGTGATGCGCCGCTCCATTGTGGAATGGTATCGAGTTGCTCGAATCTTCCGGCGAGCGGATCGACCGGCCCGGTGGATCCAATACCGATGCCGGCAATCGTCGCGTTCGCGTTGCGCGCTGCTTCCCGCAGCATGCCTGCGATCTGGGCGACAGCCTGCGGCCACGCCCCGGCGGCCTGCGTGGGTACTTCGCGGCGGGCGAGCACACGTCCGGACTCATCGACTAAGCCGACGGCGATCTTGGTGCCGCCGATATCCACCGCGCCGATCGCATTCATGTGCAGAAATGTCCTCGGCAAATCATCTCAAGGCTGAAGTGCGGGTGTCACGACGATGTTGCGAAACATCACGTGGCCCTTCTCACTGCCCTGCAGATACATCGGGCCGGGCATGGCCTCGTGGCTGTCGAGCGCGCCGCCGGTGATGCCGGGAATTTCCTGGTTGTCGATGATGGTGATGCCGTTTTGCACCACCGTGACCTTGCGGCCGATCAGCGTGATGTCGAAGGTTTGCCAGACATCGGCGCGGCGCGGCTGCTCCGGATTTGGCGCGAGAAATCCATAGATGCCGCCGGTGTGATGGCTGGCCGGCTCGGCTTGAGATTCGGTCTCGATCTGCGTTTCGTAGCGGCCGCGCAGATATACGCCGCTATTCGCGTCCTTGCCGCAGTTGAATTCCAAGTGCAGCTTGAAGTCCTGAAACTTGTGATCGTTGATGAGCTCGTGCCCGTGGCCGGGGCTGACGATGGTGCCATTCTCGACGGTCCACTCCGGCGCGCCGGGCTTGTCAGGATGCCAGCCGTTCAGGTCTTTGCCGTCGAATAGCTGGACGGGCTTCCCCATTTCGGAGTGCGCGTGTAAATGAGCGAAGGCGCGCGATTGCCGACCCAATGCCAGGTGCTGCCATCCGGGCCGTTGACGGTGCCGATGAGCGCTTTGCCTGTGAGCTTGCCTTCAAACACCATGTCAGCCTTGCTGTCCTCTTCTGCCTTGGGCGAGACGAAGGTGAGCTTGCCGTCCGATATCTCCACCTTCGGCAGAGGCCGCGCGTTGCCCCATCGTCCGGTGAATCGCGCCTTGAGCTGACCGCCTTCTTCGCTGATTTCGATCCACGAAGGCCAGTCGCGATCGGGCGCTTTCAGCGTGAGATCCCAGCGGCCGAGGAAAGGCGAGGCAGAAGTCTTTGCGGCAGGAGCGTCCATGCGCGGCGTTGCTGCCCCACCCGCTATGGCCGCAGATGTAAAGCTGAATGCAACTGCAACAGCGACGATAAGATTGGCGAATTTCACGATCTGATTTCTCCTGTTTCGCTCTAGCTATGCGACAGATTCAATCTTCTCTGCGGATGCGTTCCATCGGACAGGCGTTCCGCGGAAGTAAGACTCATTCGCGAGATGGCAGGCCAGCGCTGCGTTGTTGCCGAAGAGCGCATCCTGCACGACCGGCTGCCGGGAACGCACCGACTGGAAAAATTTGTAGAGGTGCGGCTTCAGGTCGTCGTAATCGTTGCCGTTGTAGGTGATAGTCTCGGGCGCGGGCTCCTGGCCTGGCACCGGATCATGCTCCTTGTGCCACTGCGCAACGTACGCAGCCTTCATCGCCGCCGGGAATGAGCCGGAGTAGTAGCTGGGCGAAGTATCCACGCCCGCCTGCGGCGCATAGCTCACGCTGAACTCGCGCATCTCGATCATGCCCTTCGATCCCTGGAACCGCGTGACCTCGGTCGATTCGCAACCGAGCGAGAGACGTATATAGACGGGAATGCCCATGTATTCGAAGAGCACCGCCTGCACATCCGGCATGTTGCGGCCGTCCTTCCAGCGATAGATCCCGCCAAAGCAGGACGCGCGTTTCGGCACCTCGTTGATGCCCAGCACAAATTGCATGCCGCTGATGAGATGCACCATCAGGTCGCCGGCAACGCCGGTTCCGTATTCCCTCCAGCAGCGCCAGCGCGCGAAGGCAAGCGGGTCGAATGGCTTCTTGGGCGCGGTGCCCTGCCACGTATCCCAGTCCAGGTTCTGCGGCGAGAGATCGGGCGGCGGCGGATATTCCCACGCGCCGGTGGGATCGTTACGGCCCAATGTCATCTCGATGAGATTGATGTCGCCGAGCGCGCCCTTGTCGTAAAGCTCCTTTGCCTTGGCGCAGATCACGGAGCTGGTGCGCTGTGCGCCGATCTGCACGATGCGGTCGGACTTCTTCGACGCCGCCAGCATGGCGAGGCCATCGGCCGGGTTGTGCGACATCGGCTTCTCGCAGTAGACGTCCTTGCCCGCGGCGATGGCGTCCACTACTACCTGCTTGTGCCAGTGGTCGGGCACAGCAACGATGATGGCGTCGATGTCCTTCGCATCAAGCAGGTCCTGATAACGGCGCGTGGTGCGGATCGGCTTGCCGACGATCTCTTTTGCCAGCTCGTGGCGTCCGTCGTAGAGATCGGCGGCGCCAACGCACTCGGCAAGCTGAACGGCGTTGGCGAGCAGGTTGGAGCCCTCCATGCCCACGCCGACAATGCCGAAGCGGACACGATCGCTGGGTGCGGCCGCCTGGCCCGCAGCGTAGGCCGGCTCTTCGAGGAAGGCTGAACCGCTCATAAGGGAAGCTCCCGCAACACTTGCAGTCGTCTGCAAAAACGTACGCCGCGACAAAAGACCTTTGCTCATCGTTTCCGCTCCTCCGAATCCGGTTCAATCGATTGTCCACGCCCAAGTTCAATACGCCGCGCGACGCGATTTTTGTCCGAAACGAAGGTAAGCCAAAATCGAGCGGCCGCCAACCCCCGGAGTTCTGATGAACCTCGGGGCTTTGGCGGCCGTGGTCTTCGACGCCGTTGCGAGCAGCTACTGTCCGCAGGCTTTGCCGTGATCCGGATGCGCCCCGGCTGCCTTGGCCTGCGCCTCCGTCACGTACTTCCCTTCCTTCGTTTTGCCGTAGTAGCGCGAGCCGGGGCAGTGATACACATTCGTGGGCGTGTTGAGCCACACCATGCCTGCTCCGCCACCAGGCGCCTGCGCCATGTTGGCGGTGGAAGCCTTTGCGGTACGAGCTGGGGCAGGAGTTGCAGCAGGAGCCGGCGTGGGTGCGGGCGCCGCTGCCGGAGCCGCAGCGGTGGCGTGTCTTCGCGGAGGCTGCCGGAGCACTGGCATCGGCAGCAAACCACGTCTGTACTCCTTTATGACCGCGGCATGCGCCGGTCTTCTTGGGAGCACTGGTGTAACTGCCGTCCTTGCATTGGCCGGTAGAGCCGGCTGGCGCGCCGGCGGGGGCCTGCGCCAGACCAAACTGGCACATCCCCAATCCCAGGCCGAGAGCGATGATGCAGCGTTGAACCTTCATCCAAACACCTCCGTCTTTCGATTCGTTCGGGGGATGGGCCCAATGGAGCATTTGTTGCGCGGAACATCATAGCAAGACGGGTCCAGCAGGCGCAGGAGACAAGCACGGACGGGCCGTTCCCGCGTCGCACTTCCGGGTTAGTCTCGCCTCCGCCGCCGGGGCATTCTCGCCATGCTGCCCGCGCTGCTACTCTGACTGCCGATGAAGCGCCAGCCGGCCATCTCCGCACTTCTGCTCGCAATGCCGCTCACGCTTGCTGCGGCCAGCGATCCGCTGGCATATCAGAATGGCGTGCTCACCAGGGTGCGCACCATCGTCGTGGGCAACTCCTGCTCCAGTTCCACACAGTCGGACGCCGCAACCTACGGCAACACCGCGCGCCGCACTCTCGATGCCTCGGCCCGCTGCTCGGACATTCGCGGCGCCGTCTACACCGTCCAGGTTGGCAGCACCGAATACGAGCTCACACCGGACCACTCGCGCGTCGCCCGGGTGTCTTCCTATCTGCCGCTCAGCGCCACCTTTCTAAAGCAGAGCAGCCTGGCCAACCACATGGCCGGCACTCCGGTAAAACTCCGCAATGAAGGCGACGCCTTCTTCGTCCTGGTCGGCAAGCGAGAGAGCCAGTACCGGGTCTTCGCCGCCCACTGAGCCATACGAGCAAGCCGGGCCGCCGGAGCCCAAGCGAGCACCGGCGGGTATGAAGACCATCGGATCTCGCTGGCTGACTTGCCGACCAGCCCACTTGCTGTAATCCTTTTCTCAATGTCCCAACACGACTTTGAAATCGGCAATGTCCCGATCGGCCGCGGTCCGCTCTTCCTGATTGCCGGCCCATGCGTCATCGAGAGCGAGCAGCATGCGCGCACGATGGCCGAGGCGATCCAGCACATCGCCGCCGATCTCAAGATTCCGTACATCTTTAAGGCCTCCTACGACAAGGCCAACCGCACCTCAGTGGCGAGCTTCCGCGGGCCGGGCCTTGCTGAAGGCACGCGCATCCTGCGCCGGATCGCTGAGGAGACTCACCTTCCCGTCCTGACTGACGTGCACGAGCCCGCGCACTGCGCTGCTGTGGCTGAGGCCTGCGACGTGCTCCAGATCCCCGCCTTCCTCTGCCGCCAGACCGACCTGCTGGTCGCGGCAGGCGAAAACGGGCCGCGCCGTCAATGTAAAGAAGGGACAATTCGTCGCACCCGGCGACATGAAGCACGCTGTCGAAAAAATCGCCTCCACCGGCAACACACGCGTCTTCCTCACAGAGCGAGGCGCGAGCTTCGGCTATCACAACCTGGTCGTCGACATGCGGTCGTTGCCCATTCTTCGCGCGCTTGCGCCGGTAGTCTTCGACGGAACACATTCTGTGCAGACGCCCTCGGCGGCCAACGGAGTCTCCGGCGGACAGCCGGAATTCATCCCTGTCCTCGCACGCGCTGCGGTCGCTGCCGGCGTTGACGGCATCTTCCTCGAAGTCCACGACGACCCCGCCAGTGCCAAGTCTGACGGCGCGAACGCGCTGCGCCTCGACCGCCTTAAGCCGCTGCTCGAACAGCTGCTGGCCATCCATGCGGTGCTCTGAGAACGGGCAAGGTCGAGCTTTTTGCGGAGGACTGTCGCCTCAATCCCGTTCGAGGATCGCTACGGATGCGGCGTTTGTGTTTGGACATCCAAGCTCATATCCATATTTTGCTGCGCTCTCACAAAACTGTACGTACTGACGTGCACCCTTCCTTCGAAGGGTCGATCGATATCCGCAATCGCGACCAGCACCAGCGAGACCAAAAGAGAGAAAGCGAATACCTGGGTGCCATGCAAGCCTGAATTCACCGACCCGAAGGCGCAGGACGAAGCCACAGTTACCAGTCCCCCGATGATCAGGACAAACCACAACACTCCGGGAAGGCGCCCGGCGCTCTGCAGCAGCCGGGTGCGGCGATGCTCCGTGAGTGCGCTGAGTTCAACGAGCGCGTGATTCTCTGCCGTAATTTCTGCCGGCGACGTTGCCTTCAATCTCATCAAGGTCTTCCACATCGCCGTGTTAATTATTCGGGTCTCATCCGGAACCTGATCGGCCGCCATCTGTGGCCATTCTCGATCGATGACCACCGCGGCATAAGTATGGGTAAGCGTCTGCATCTGCGTTCTCTGCGGATCAGGCAGGCCTTCGGCTAAACGGTAAATGTTCACCAGCGCATTGGCTTCGGCATCAGCATTCAGGTCCGCGGCGCCAAAATTCATCCAGACCGTATAAAGCATGAAGCCGAGGATGACAGCATAGGTAGTTCCCAGGACGCTGAACTGCCAACCGATCAAGTCGTTGTGCAAGCGACGATTATCCGGCTTCCAAATGCGGTTCAGGACGGCCATGAATGCCAGCGAACAGGCAAGAGTAAGCAACACGAGTAGTACGTCCTGGGTGCTGTTCAGCATGTGTCTCGTCCATCCGGTGTCGGTATTGTCTGCGGAGCTCCGCGTGCTGCTTCACGGCTGCGTAACTGCATTCTATGAGCGGCCGTGACCTCGAATGGGGTACCACAATAACTTATGTCCGGCATGAAGTCTCTACCTCGACATTGAGATCGTATCCGACGTGGGCGACGTTGAAGAAACAGCATCCTTATCGCGCGTGAGTGCGTGGCAGAGCAGTGTGCATCAAAATCAATTTTCCTGCGAAAGCCACTGGCGCTTGCCGGGAATGCCTACGCGTCCCGGCGGCACTTCGCCACGATCAGCGTGATGTCATCGTGCTGCTCCTGCGGGCTGAATGTCTGAAGCTCGCCTATCACCGAGGACACGATCCGCTGCGCTTCGTGCTCCTGATGCCGTTGCATCGAGTCAATCAGGCGATGATCGCCGAACTCCTCGCCCGCGCCGTTGAACGACTCCGTCACGCCATCGGTGTATAGCGCCAGCGTGTCGCCGGAATGCAATTGGCACTCCACCGTCGGACTCTCCCAGTCTCTGAACAGACCCAGCACCGTGCCGGTCGAGTGCAGCCATTCCACTTCGCCGTCGCGTCGCAGCAGCAGCGCGGAAAGATGCCCGCAATTCGTATAGCGCAGCCGCTGTGCGACATCGTCGTATTCGGCAAAGAAGACCGTGGCGTACGCGCTTTCCGCCGTGTTCTCGTAAAACAAGCGGTTGACCGATTGCAGGAACAGCCCCTGCTGTTCGCGCGCCAGCGCAAACTGGCTACGCAGATTCGCCTGGAGATTCGCCATCAGCAGCGCCGCGGCAATCCCCTTGCCCGATATGTCACCGACCAGCAGGCCCAGACGCTCCTGCCCCAGCGGAAAGAAATCGTAGTAGTCGCCGCCGACGTGGCGCGCCTGTATGCATGCGCCTGCGTAGTCCAGCGTCCGCAACGGCGGAAACGTTTGTGGAAACAGGCGCGCCTGCACCTGCTTGGCGATTTCCAGCTCCTGCGCCGCACGCCGCTCCAGCTCCTGTTTTTCCGCGTTCACCCGGCGCTGCGCTTCAATGTCCCGGCTCATCTCGTCGGAGCCAAGCAGATCGAAGACATTGCCATCGAGATCGCAGAAAGTGGCGAATACGCCGCCCCATAACTGCGGCTGCGGAGGATGCAGGAAGCGCACGCCACGGCCGCGCCACAGATCGTAAGTGGCGTGAATATCTTCCGCGATGAAGGCAATCTGCGTGTGCCGCCCGATCAGCTTGTAGTTCTCCGTGCCGCGATGCGGAGCGACCAGAGCAAGGATCGTGCTGCCGTCGGGCGGCGCTATCGCGACCCAGCGGCCAAATTCAAACCGCGCTTCCGCCACCACGCTGAAGCCAAGCTGGTCCACATAAAACTTCAGACTGCGATCGTGGTCCCGCACGAAGACATTCGACTTGAAGATGCGCAGATAGGAACTGCCCCGCTCCCTATCGGCGACCGCAGCATCGCCGGCGAGCAGCCGCCCACGGACATCCCCAGTCTGGGATGGCGCCGATTGACGGGTCTGGGATACCACCGGTTCCCGGGTCAAGGGACTCCTTTCCGCACTGCGCGATCACTCTATTCTGCCAGCATCCGCTACTCACCGTGGCCACAATCCCCGACCCAGGTCGACCCACGTAGTTCATCGCACTTGCGTGCTATCCAGCTTCGGCATTGGGTTGGAAAGCCGCGGGCTTCTGTGGCCGGAAGCTCCCGTTTTTCTGCAACTTAGATGGATGCATATTCCACAGGCAAAAATTTGCATCTAACTCGGCAATTTCGGGCCCCCCGAAGTGAAGAGGAGAAACTGCTGTGATTCGCATCCAATCTGCCTGCCTGCTCACCGCGTTCGCAATGACCGCGGCATTTGCCAACCTCGCGTCTGCCTCGTCCAGTGCCCAGACACCTGTCGCCTACGTCTACGTCTCCGCCAATCCCAACAACAGCAGCACCAACGAGATCAACGCGTTCGCTGCCGCGGCAAATGGCAAGCTCACCGCGGTCATCGGCTCACCCTTCGCCCACGACGTTACCAGCATGGCGGTCAACGGCAAATATCTCTTCGGATCCACGCGCGACGGCATTTATGTCACCAGCATGGAGATCGAGCCGGACGGCGCGCTCCGTTGGACCGCATCGAATGACATCGTGCGTTACAACCAAGGTGACTGCGGCAGCTCTGGCCCGCTGTTTCTCGATCACACCGGCACCTCGCTCTACAACCTGGAATTCGACGCCAATAACTGCGCCAACAATGCATATCAGTCGTTCGCGGTAAATAAGTACTCTGGTAAGTTACAGAATCGCGGCAGCGGCGCATCCGGCGAATGGTTCTACCTGCCGGCCACCTTCATCGGCAACAACGTCTATGCCTACACGGCTGTCTGCCTCTACGACATGTACTGGGAGATCGCCGGCTTCAAGCGCAGCAGTAACGGAGTGCTGAACGAGATCAATATCTCGGTCAAAAACCCGGCGCCTAAGTCCGGAGATTTCTGGTGTCCCTCGCAGGCCGCCGCCGATCCCACCAACCACGTCGCCATCACCTTCCAAGGTGTCACGCAGAGCGGATTCACTCCCGATGGTCCTGCGCGGCTCGCCACCTTCACCGCTAGCCAGTCCGGCAACCTGGCCACGACCAGCACGCTCGCCAACATGCCGGCTACCGCCGTCGGCAGTGTCAGCGACATCAAGATGTCGCCTTCCGGCAAGCTGCTCGCCGTGGGAGGGACGGCCGGCCTGCAGGTCTTCCACTTCAACGGCGCGAGCCCGATCACGCACGACACCGGCCTGCTGACCAGGAAGCCCATCGACCAGTTCTTCTGGGACAACGCCAACCATCTCTACGCGATCAGCCGCTCGGCCGGGAAGCTTTACGTCTTCACCGTGACGCCCACCAGCGCCACGGAGGCGCCGGATTCGCCCTACACCATCGCGCATCCGCAGAGCATTATCGTCCTGCCCAAAACCCGCTAAGCATACCGCGGATGCTCTTCTCTGCCTTTCCCTATGGATAGGCAGAGAAGAGATCGCGCAGATCTGTCGCACCCGCCGCATGTCCCAGCAACGGACGCACCCCAAGGATCTCCTCGAGCGTCCGCAAGAGTGAACTGTGCGTGTAGCGGATCTCGTTTTTATATCCCCGTTTCACGCCATGTCCGAGCGCCAGGAATGGGATCGGCCCATCGCCGTTCCGCGCCTCGTCAGTCGCAATGAAGACGATGACGTGGCCCGCCTTATATTGCGCGGAGTCGAGGATCTGCGGAAGAAAATCCCGCAGCCAGCTATCGATGTGCCCAATCTCGTTGCCGCCGCAGCCGTCATGCCCATCGTGGCACATGCTGGGCGTGATGAAGTTATATCGCCCGATCGCATTGCTCTTCAGATCGCGTCCCAATTGCGTCAGCGGCCTTACATGCTGGATGCAGTAGGAGGAGCGGGCATTTCTTCTGTTCGTCATGTCGTCGAAGTAAATCTGCGGAAGATGGTGCGGCTGGTAGAGCTGTCCTCCACTCGAATCCCTGGGGCCCTCCGGCCACAGCGGGCAGATCGTTCCAGATATAGACTCCGCGTAGGCACGCCACGGAATACCCGCGTTGTGCAGCAGCTCCGTCAGGTGCGCATGCGTGCTCTGGTGATATTGGCCGGGCAGCCCGTCGGCATGTATTCCGAAATTGGTGCCGGCTTCCATCCAGAAATAATTCGGCAGGCTGGGATGATTGCCCGGCGGATTGAAGTAGTTATTGGCCACCGCGGCCATTGGCACCAGCGTGTGGTTGATATACGGCGCTTCCGGGCTTCCGGAGATACCGCCGGTGCCAACCCAGTTCTTGTTCTCAAGGACGATGAGGAAGACGGTCGGTTTGTCAGCCTGCGCGCGAGCCGGAGTGGATGAAAGAGAAAGAGCGGCCAGAACGACGGCCAACAGGATTATGGAAATTTTCAGGGGAGAAGATATCTTCAAGCAATTGCCTCCTTTTTTGACCGAGGCATTCGCAATGAAGCAAGTCAGACAGCCATAAGCAAGTGATCCATCGAAGCACGCGGACCTGAATCTCCGCTGAAGATTTCGCCAAAAACTTGACGCCTCGTCGCAATCCGAGATTGCGGTGCCACAGCTTGACCCGACGGAAGACTGATTCCCTCAAACAGTCACGGCCCATTAGCTCAGCGGGAGGCCCTATTCGAAGCAAAAAAAGGGCCCCTCTTTGTGGGAGGGGCCAATCTGCCTTGGTTCTCTCGTTGTGTGAGAGCTTGGTTGCGGCCAGCCTTACTGTTGAGGCTGAGCCATTGGTTGCGACGCAGCACCCTGGGGGGAGGGCTGCGTTGGTGACTGCTGCGTCGCACCAATGGGTGAGCTGCCATCCGAAGATGACCCGCCCAAAGCCGCTAAACTGTTGTGCATCAAAGTCACGTGGACAAGGCTGCCACGCGATGCCGTACCGCCCTGCTCCTCAACCGGAGCATTGCCCAGGGCGACGCGATAGATGCGGAAGACCGGGATGTTGTGCTCGACGACGAGGTAGCGCACCACCGCGTCCGCCATATGTTGCGAGCTTGCGATGCCGGCCTGCCCGCGTGCCCGCGAGTAGCCCTGCACCTCGACGATGTAGCCCTTTTGCCCCTGCAGCTTGGTGGCAACATCATCCAGCGCCGCTTTGGCCTTGGCATTCAAGGTCGTCTGGCCGCTGCGAAAGCGAATCTCGGTGTCCGCGATCGGCTGGTACTGATCGAGGTTCGAGACTGTCGTGTTGAGATTGCTGGTCTGGGTGGAAGCCTGCTGCGCCAGTTGCGAGGCCTGTCCAGCCTGTGTGTTGGCCGTAGTCGCCAACTGGTTCGCGCCGTCGGCGGTGGTCTGTGCCTTGTTGATACCGGCCGTAGCCCTCGTGTCGAGGTCCTTGATGTCGTTGCCGTTCTTCGCGGTCAGCTGATCGAGCTCGTTCAGCCGATCCTTCACCGGACCAACCTGCCGGTTTACCCACTTTTTGCGGGCCAGCGGGTTCAGATGCCCCCAGAAGCCTTCGTTCGTCTTCGTGGGAAGGGGCTTACCGGTGGCATAGGTGCTGTTATCTTGCGGATTCTGCGCCGTGGGGGATGGCTGCTGCTGCGTGTCTGTCGCCTGGGGGGAAGAGGTCTGCGCGGACAGGCTCATGGTCGCCGCGAGCATAAGCGCGGCTACCGTGGATGCACATACTGTCGCGTTTCTGTTTGCCATTCTGTTCTCCTATCTAGCAATGTTCATGCCAAATCATGTTTCATTGTGGGATGAGATTGCAAGTTGCTGAAAGAACATGTTTTTTTGGACTTATCCACAGCGAATCAACACACCAAAGTAATGGCTGAACAAGCGCTTACATGAGCAATAGGATGAGCTTATGACAGGGGTGCGCGAAAAAACTGCACCGCTAATCCCTCAGCGGGTCTGAACTCGCATCGCCTGGATGGTCGGATATTGTTGATTCCACGTCGGCGAAACGTGATCGAAGATAAGACGAAAGTCATGGGAATCGCCTGGCTTCAGCGGCTCGGCAGAGACCGGCTCGATGTCCACGTAGGGCTCCCTGGTCCGAATGAGCGTCAGCGGCATCGGTGTCATCTGCGGAGGCTCTCCAATATCGTTATGGAAAGTCACCAGCACATTCACGCCGGTCACGATCTTGTCGCCCTTGTTGGTGACTTTGCCATCCACATAGGTGACCTTGCCGCCGGCAAAGTTCGCGGCCTCGCTCATCTGCAGATTGCCGATCGCCAACTGGCTCGCGTAGGCATCGGGAGTCACCGAGGCGTTCTCGGCCTGCCGAGCCGCCCGCTGCTGGTGGCTTGAGACCAACAGCCAGACCAAAACCGCGACCACGACGGCGCCCGCGACGATCCACGGAAGCCAGGATCGCCTTTCCGGCTGTGATTTCTGTTCGGAAAGAAAGCCGCCCGGACCGCTTGCACCTGCACTGGACATGGCAGCGATTCTAAGCCGTTTTCGCAAATACTGTGTCTTGATGTCACGAGCCTGTGAGCGACAGGAGGATGCCGGTGACGAATGCTGCACGTGCCCACGGAGTACATCGGCTGATTACGGTCGATCGGGTCTTTATCAATTCTTCATTCGAAAATTCCGCAACTGTTGTCACAATAGAGCGTCATATCAGGCAAGCATTTGATCTTTTTGGCAGGAGCGAGTCCATGCAGGCGACGCGAGACGTGAGCCCGAACGGCCAGCCGTCCCCCCTCCTCGATCCGAAGGCGAGCCCGTTGCCCGAGTATGTTTACCGGGTAGGGATTCTGATCGCCGTCATTCTCCTGCTTTGGACGGTTGCCTAGCAGCTAGGAATTGCTGCCCGGAACCCACTCCGCCTCTGACCAGGCAAAGCGCGCAGCGCCCGCCGTCTGACGAAAATCTTCTCCCTGGATCTCCAGGCACACGCACATCTCGACCAGCCGGGAGCGCATGCGCTCGCCGATCCTGTCGCCGAGGGTATCGTCTTTAGCCCCCGTAGCCGGTGGCTTATTCGCGAAGTTTGTCGTAATGATGGTGGTCCGCTTGTGGTTGTAGCGGGCGTTTAGCACATGTGCCACGGTGTCCCACACCCAGGCCGTGGGCTTGGTCGAGCCCAGGTCATCCAACACCAGCACTTCGGCCTCCAGCACCGGGCTCAGCAGTTCGTGCTCTGTGGTCTCTGCGCGGGTGTTGTAAGAGTTTTGAATCTGCTTCAGCAGGTCGCCATAGTCGCAGAAAAGACCCTGGCAGCCCTTTTCCTCGATGAGCGCCCGCAGCACCCCGACAGCAAGGTGCGTCTTGCCGCGCCCGGCCTGCCCGATGAACATCAGGCCGCGACCGTCCGTGGTATGCGGATAGTCCTTCACAAACTGATGCGCCTTGAAGTGCGCGTGGAGCATGGTTTCGTTGGCGCCCTTGGTCTCGACCGACTCGTAATTCTCAAGCGTGGCGTGTTCGTGGCGCTTGGGGATGCCGGCCCGTTCCAGACGGCGAAGCGCCTGCCGCGCCATCCGGCAACTGCAGACAGCGGCGACGCGGTCTCCCTGCGCGTCCCGGGTGATTCGCATACCGGTGCCGCCGCACAGCGAGCAGTCTGCAGCCGCGTCCGCCGTCGAAGCCTTCTCCATGGCTGCTAGTATCGCACTCGCGGGCGGCCATTTCGCGGTCGTACATGGGGAGCGAATCCGGCTAAGGATGGGGCGGAAAAGTGGAAATGTATGTCATCCTCTGGGAGTTCGGGGTGCCTCCAGATAAGGTCGATGCTTTCCTCGCCGCTTACCGCAGCAACGGCACATGGACGAAGCTCTTCGCGCGTGCCGACGGCTATCTCGGCACCGAGTTGCTGCGCTCGGTGGACTCGGAGGATGGCCCACACTTCGTGACCATCGACCGCTGGAGAACAGCGGACGACTTCATTCGATTTCAGCAGGAGTTTGGCACCGAATACCGGACTCTCGACACGGAGCTCGAAGGCCTCACCTTCAGTGAGCGCAAACTGGGAGTATTCGCACGAGAAGGATGATCCGCGAGTCAACATGGCCGATGAAATCGAAGTCCTGAAACGTCTTTACGACCGCTTCAACGCACGCGATATAGAAACCGTGCTCGCCGCACTGGACGAGAACGTCGCCTGGGCAAATGGCATGGAAGGCGGCCATGTGCATGGACGCGACGGAGTGCGCAGCTACTGGACGCGCCAGTGGGCCATGATCGATCCGCATGTCGAGCCGGTCGGATTCTCTAAAGGACCTGAAGGAGAGATCGTGGTGGAGGTCCACCAGGTGGTGCACGATCTCAATGGCGCTCTGCTCCTGGACCAGATGGTCGGCCATATCTTCCGGATCGAAGATGGCCTGGTCCGCCGCTTCGACATCCGGGGCGGCGCGACCGGCCAAACGACTTCAAGCGACGTTTGAAATGCGCTGTATGGCACGCAAACGATGTCGGTGACCAAGAGCCGCATTTCGCCGTCTTATCAAATGCGTTGGGGCAATGGTAGGCTTCTGTCCTCCGGCTGTTCGGAAATTCCAGGGAATCAGGCGCCCCTCCCCGCGCTGTGTTGTTATGCAAGGAGAACGACGATGCGCATTTTGCGAACCATGATTGCGGCTGCTCTGCTTGCCGCTCCGTTTGTTGCCTATACGTTGCCGGCCGCTGCATTTGGCACCGTGGACGACGCCACCAAGAACGACACGCAGATCCTGCGGGAAGTGCATTCAAAGCTGAAGAACAAGCGCTTTAACGGAGTGCAGGTCGCGGTGCAGAGCGGCGTCGTCACATTGAGCGGAAGTGTGCCGCTCTATGCCGATAAGCAGGATGCGGAGAAGAATGCCGCCAAAGTGAAGAACGTCGTATCCGTGGTGAACGACATTCAGGTGCAGGCAGGCGAGACGACCGACCAGCAGCTTGCTGACCGGATCGGCAAGCAACTGGCATACGACCGGGTGGGCTATGGGAACGCCTTCAACGCCATCACCGTTTCCGTGAACAACGGCGTGGTCACGCTGGGCGGCCATGCGCTGGGCCCAGTGGCTAAGGAGTCCGCGCTGAACCTCGCGAAGCGCACGCCGGGAGTCCAGAATGTCATCGACAAGATCCAGGTGGATCCGCTGTCGCCGATGGATAACCAGACCCGCATGCGGGTGGCTCGTGCCGTATACGGCTATCCCTCGCTCAACAAGTACGCGATCAATCCCGCAAACCCGATCCGCATTACCGTCATCAATGGACACGTGATCCTGTCAGGCGTAGTGGACAACCAATCGGACAAGGATGTCGCCGGCATTCAGGCCAACACGGTGCCGGGTGTTTTCAGTGTGACCAACAACCTCCAGGTTGCCGGGCAGAGTCCGGAGAAGCGCCAGTAGGGCTGAAGGTGAGCGGCGGGGAACGGTACAGGTTCTCCGCTCCGCTCGGAATGACCATTCAGAACAGAAGCCGATAGCGGGTTACGGACACGTCAACTGTGCAGTCCCTATCCGTGCGATCGACATCTGACCCCCTGATGATGTCGAGTTCGCCGATGCGGTAGCGGTCACTTTGACCGTCCCCGATGCTCCCGCTATGCATTTCGCCACGCCTGACGACGAGATGGTGGCAATTGCAGAATCCGATACAGACCAACTTCCGGAGTACGGCGCGACAAAGGAAACGGCAGCTGGGGAGGGCGGTTTGCTGAATGTTCCCGATGCAGTAAATTGCACTTCACCGTTCGGTGAATGGGCAGCATCCGCAACCGCCGGAGCCACGCTCATCGACTGAAGCTCACGCGGGGAATTTGATCCGCATCCGTTGATGAGAGCGACGCCGGTGAAAAAAATGGGCAGAGCCAGCCTTCGATTGCAGGATTTCATTGTCTGACCTCCAACGACGAGCATCTTCCGCGAGAGCGGTAGCGTATATTGCCCTGTTTGCTGCCTTTTAACCAGGTGAGTATAGCCCTGACGCATACGTATGTATCTGTTACCCGCATAACAACAAATCTGCCGCTGGCCGCGTCAGTTAGGATTAGCCGCTTCGCCCGTTACACTTGTAACGGGGAGCGGCGCATGACGTTTGCAGGAAGTCTGGGCACTACGCTCGAAATGATCAAGTGGGAGCACTCGGTCTTCGCCCTGCCGTTTGCCTTGACCGGCGCGGTGCTGGCCGCCGATGGCTGGCCGCATCCCGCGCAGCTCTTCTGGATCATTCTTTGCATGGTAACGGCGCGCTCCGCCGCGATGGCCTTTAACCGCTGGGCGGATGCCGATCTGGACGCGGCCAATCCGCGGACGGCCTCGCGTGCGATTCCGGCCGGGATGCTGTCGCGGGGCTTCGTGGGCGCGTTCACGATTGCGATGGCGCTGCTGTTTGTGTTCAGCGCGTCACGGCTGAACCGGCTTACGCTCCTGCTCTCGCCGGTGGCGCTTCTGGTGCTGCTGGGCTACTCGTACACGAAGCGCTTTACGCGCTGGTCGCACCTGGTGCTGGGGCTCGCGCTGGGCATTGCGCCGGCGGCGGCGTGGATCGCGATCCGCGGCGGGCTCGATCCGCGCATCCTGGTGCTGACGGTGGCGGTGCTCTTCTGGGTAGCGGGATTCGATGTGCTGTATGCGTGCCAGGACGCGGAGCACGATCGCCGCGTGGGCCTGCGAAGTATCCCGCAGGCGCTTGGGCTCACCAAGGCATTCGGCATGGCACGGGTGATGCACGGCGTGATGCTGCTGCTGCTGGTGTGGCTGCTGCAGCTCTTTCATCTCGGCCCGATCGCCTGGTGGGGGCTGGTGGTGGTGACGGGCCTGCTGTTCTATGAGCACGCCATCGTGTCGCCAAAGGACATGCGGCGACTCAATGCGGCATTCTTCACGCTGAACGGGATTATCTCTGTGCTGTTCTTTTGTTTTGTCGCCGCGTCTGTAACGTTTCGCCACTGAAGTTGCGCAGACGCGACGAAAGCCTGTGCACTTGCACAGGCTTTCGTCATTACGAGATGGATTGACAGCTAGGAATTCGCAGCGCGCTTATCGCGCTCCCGATCCTTGAAGTCGTCAATTTTGTCGTTTACCTTGTTCTTCATCTCGGTGACCTTGTCCGAGAAGCGCTCGCGATCCCTGCTCGCGGCGGTTTCGGTTTCCGCCACGTGGCGATCGTGCGTGGTTCGCGCGGCGTCTTTAGCATTGCCCCATGTTTCTTTTGCCGCGCCTTTCACCTGGTCGGCAACACCCTGATTGGCGAGCTTGTCATTGCCTACCGCATTCCCCAACTTCTCTTTGGCCTTGCCCGCGGCCTGGTCGAATTTTCCGGATACCCGATCTTTGTCCATGATTTCCTCCCGGACTCACATCAGTTATGCGCGACATGCGTTCGCGCTTGCATGCCGCGCGTGAAACACTGCTGCTACACGACCGTTCGACGGCCGCCAATCAGCTGCAGAATCAGCACCACCAGCGCGATCAGAAGTAGAATGTGAATGTAGGCGCCCAACACGTGGAAGCCTATGAAGCCCACCAGCCACAGCACCAGCAAGATGACGAAGATTGTCCAGAGCATTGTGTATCTATCTCCTTACTAATAAGTGCGCTCCGGTATGGTATGGTGCGCTTGGCACCGATTGAGTTGCCGTAATTCCCCAAAATAAAACTCTCGGGTTCCTGATTTCATGAAGATAGCTATTCAGGGCGAGCTCGGCTCGTTCAGCCATCAGGCCGCGCTTCGCACTCTTCGGGACGCGACCGTTGTTCCTTGTGTACTTTCCGCGGATGCGTTCGAGCGTCTGCGTAAGGGCAAAGTCGATGCAATCGTGATCCCGATCGAGAACTCGCTCGCCGGATCGGTCGTGGAGCACTACGATCTGCTGCGCGAAAATGCGGTGTTCATCGAGCGCGAGACGGTGATCCGTATCGAGCATCACGTCATCGGTATGCCGGGCAGCAATTTGGAGGAAATCCAGCGCATCTACTCGCACCCGGTGGCGCTGGCGCAATGCCGCAGTTTCTTCCAGCAGCATCTCGGCATCGAGCCCATCGCGTTTTACGACACCGCCGGCGCCGTGAAGCAGATCATCCAGTTGCGCGACCGGCATTCGGCTGCCATCGCCGGCATGCAGGCGGCCCACATCTATGGCGGCGTGGTGCTGGTGGAAGGCGTGGAAGACGACGCGGCCAACTTTACCCGCTTCCTGATGGTGCGGCACGGAGCAGCGCCTTCCCATCCCGCAGGCGTACACAAGCTGAGTGTGTGCTGCCGTCCGCAGCATCGCCTGGGCGCCCTGGCCGCCCTGCTGGAAATCGTGGCTTCCGCCGGCGGAAATGTGACCAAGCTGCAGTCGCGACCGGTGCACGGCCGGCCGTGGCACTACCACTTCTTCATCGACGCTCTGATGCCCGACGCTGCGGCGAGCGAGCGAGTGCTGGACCAACTCTCCGGGCTGGGGGCAGCCTGCAAGATGCTCGGCCGATATCTGCCGGCGCCGGAGCAGTTCGTCTAGCGTTCCTGCCGTCAGTGCGTCCGTTCGTAATGCACCGATGTGCTGCGGAACTGTCGAAAGATCACGTCCCGTTGCGATTTCGCCGATAGACTTTGGGGCGGCGTGACAGGACTGGAATCGGAGCTGAGCATCCTACCAGTAGGGCCTAGGGTCACGTCCGCCCGGGTACTCTGGATTTCTGCGACCTTTAGAAACCTGATGCGTCCAATGTACACATATTTGATATAAGGACACTCATGGCAAGCGACTTTCTCAGCATTATCGAACCCGCCCGCCGCAATCAGCAGGACGAGGGCGCGGCATCCGGCGGCGGCCGGGTCCTGCCAGTTCTGCCGGTGCGGGACACGGTCCTGTTTCCCCACGCCGTGCTGCCCCTGACGGTGGGCCGCGAAAGCTCTATCCAGCTCATCCAGTCGCTCGGCGACGAAAAGACAGTGGTAGTGGTGGCGCAGCGGGACGCTCGCGTGGACGCGCCGCAGCCCAGCGATCTGCACTCCGTCGGCACGCTGGCGACCGTACACAAAGTAGTAAAAATGCCGAACCAGAGCCTGTTTGTCTTCACCGAGGGCACGCAGCGCGTGAAGCTCGGCGAATTCAACCAGTTTGAACCGTTTATGACTGCCTCGGTCGAGCCGGTGCCGGAGATCGCGCCGAGCAAAGGCGCGGAGATCGAAGCACTGCACCGCAATGTGACTTCGCAGTTTCAGCAGATCGTGACTTCCTCGCCGACCCTATCGGACGAGCTGCAGACCATCGCGCTGAACATCGAAGATCCAGGCCGGCTGGTGGACTTTATCGCCTCATCCCTGCCCTTTCTGCCGACAACAGAGAAGCAGGAGCTGCTGGAGACACCCGACGTGGTGGCGCGCATGGAGCGGATCAACAAGCACCTGGCCAAGGAACTTGAGGTCCAGCAATTGCGCAACAAGATCCAGTCCGAGGTGCAGGACCAGGTACAGCAGTCGCAGCGCGACTACTACCTGCGCGAGCAGATGAAGGCCATCCAGAAGGAACTCGGCGAAATGGACGAGGGCCAGAAGGATATCCAGGAGCTGCGCGACAAGATCGACGCCGCCGGCATGCCGGAAGACGTCAAGAAAGAAGCGACCAAGGAGCTGAACCGGCTCTCGCGCATGTCGCCCATGGCGGCTGACTACTCGCTGACGCGCAATTACATCGAGTGGCTGGCGGTATTGCCGTGGACCAAGAGCTCGGGCGGCGAAGTCGATATCGCGAAGGCGAAGGAGATCCTGGACGAGGACCACTACGACCTGAAGAAGGTGAAGGACCGCATCCTGGACTACCTCAGCGTGCGCCGGTTGAAGCCGGACATGAAGGGGCCGATCCTGTGCTTCGTCGGACCTCCGGGCGTAGGGAAAACCTCGCTGGGCCGCTCGATCGCGCGCGCCCTGGGACGCAAGTTCCAGCGCATCTCGCTTGGCGGCATGCACGACGAAGCAGAGATTCGCGGTCACCGGCGCACCTACATCGGCGCGCTGCCGGGGCAGATCATGCAGGCGCTCCGTCGCGCGGAGACCAACGATCCGGTCTTCATGCTGGACGAGATCGACAAGCTGGGCCGCGACTTCCGTGGCGATCCGGCGTCGGCGCTGCTCGAGACGCTTGATCCGGAGCAGAACAACACGTTCCGCGACAACTACCTCGATGTGCCTTTCGATCTATCGAAGGTGCTGTTCATCTGCACCGCGAACATGCTCGATCCTGTGCCGGCGCCGCTGCTTGACCGCATGGAGATCATCGACCTTTCGGGCTACACCGAAGAGGAGAAGGTACACATTGCGTTCCGCTACCTGATTCCGCGGCAGATCAAGGAAAACGGCATTCAGTCCGGCGAAGATGGCCGTCCACTGATTGAATTCCCAGAGGACAGCGTGCAATTTATCGTGCGGCACTACACGCGCGAGGCCGGCGTCCGCAAGCTGGAGCAGTTGATCGGCACTGTCTGCCGCAAGCAGGCGCGCCGCATTGCCGAAGGCAAGACGGAGACGCTGGTGGTGGACCGCGCGACGATCCACGAGTTCCTTGGCGGCATCAAGGTTCGCGTGGATACGGAAATCGCCGAGCGGACAAAGCGCTCCGGCGTGTCGGTCGGACTGGCCTGGACTCCCGCGGGCGGGGACGTGCTGTTCATCGAAGCCAACCGCATGAAGGGCAAGGGCGGCTTTACGATGACCGGGCAGCTCGGAGACGTGATGCGCGAGTCGATGCAGGCCGCACTGAGCTGGGTGCGCTCGAATGCCGCGCAGCTCGGGCTGAAGGAGGACTTCACGGCGGAACAGGACCTGCACATCCACGTGCCGGCGGGCGCGATCCCGAAGGACGGGCCTTCGGCAGGTGTGGCAATGGCTACGGCCTTAGTGTCGCTGATGACCGACAGGCCGATCCATCCGCTGACCGCGATGACAGGCGAGATCACGCTAAGCGGCAATGTGCTCCCCGTCGGCGGCATCAAGGAGAAGTTCCTTGCCGCGAAGCGCGCCGGAGTGCTGGACGTCATCCTGCCGGCGGAGAATCGCCAGAACGTAGAGGAAGACCTGACGCCGGATCAGATCGACGGCGTCACGATCCATTACGCGAACACGATCGATGATGTGCTGGCGGTAGCGCTGCCGAAATCGAGAGCTGAGCAGCAGCACGACAGCGAAGTGCGCGAGCAGGTGATCGAGCACGCAACTGCATAAACGTTGCCGCAGAAACGGAAAGGCCTCACGGCGACGTGAGGCCTTTTTTCTTTCGGAGCCCTTGAGCTAACCCATGCATCTGGCGCCGGAGCGGTCGTTCGCATGAATCAGCTGGTTATAGCGGTCCCACTCGCGACGATAACTGCTGATGATCCGCTGGATAATTCCGCCATCGCGCGAGGACCGCTCGGGTGATTGCTCCAGGTTGCGGATTTGATCTTCAATCGCAGCCTGTCGATGACGCCAGACTCGTTTCGCATCTCGCAGTTTCATTAGGATCACCTCTCTCGTGAATGGAGTTTTTGTGTCCCTGCTATTGGGATGCGCGGCCTCTGCCTGTCTTTGTCCGCTAGTACAGAGTGCGTCGAGGTAGAAGAAGTTTGTTGCAAAAGAAAAACACTTCTACCGGGCAACCGTGACTTCTTTCCTTAAGTGGAGGGATTCGGGAGGTAGAAGAACTTTGTTGCAGAAGAAAAACACTGCTACCGGGCAACCGTGACTTCTATTTCTTGAGCAGAAGGGGATACGCGGAAGCGCTGACCGTCTGGTACGCTGCTGCCAGCGTCAGGGGCGCATCCGTCCGCGGAAAGGGTAGAAGCCCACCCGAGCACGTTTTAACTCGCGAACCTTCTTTCAGCCCGGAGTGCGGACGTCGGGCATTGCAATGAAAGGAGGTCGCTCATGTCGACCCACGTTCCCGAAGATCCCCGTCCGCTTCCAGCACAACCCAACCTGCGCCACCTGAAGGATCAGGCCAAAGACCTGCTGAAAGCTGGTAAGGCGGAGTCGCTTGCCGCCGCGCAGTTTCAGGTGGCTCGCGGCTATGGCTTCGCAAGCTGGCCAAAGCTCAAAGAGCACGTTGAATCGCTGCAGGAAATCGGCGAGCTCAAACAGGCCATCGACACTGATGACTTCGCGCGCGTGAAACAGCTGATGACCCGCAACCCGGAATTGCATCGCGCTCCGCTGGGCTACGGCAAAAACGGGCCACTTACCTGGGTGGCGGAATGCCGCGTTCCCTGGCAGCCGCCGACAGAGGAGCGGCTGGCCATGGCCCGATGGATGATCGAGAACGGGTCCGACATTCATCAGGGCGGCGATGGGCCGCTGATGCGTGCGGCACTCGTGGGCTATCGGGTGCCCATGATGGAACTGCTGCTCTCCTACGGTGCGGATGTCAATGCGGAGTGGGCGGGAAGGTTCCCGATCATCTTTGCTCCGTGTGAAACAGTGGAGCCGGTTCCGTTGAAGTGGCTGCTGGAGCACGGCGCGAATCCGAACTGTGCACGACCAGGCCAGCCGAAGACGGCGCTGGACTATGTCATCGCCACCTATTCGCGTTCGCCGCAGTTGAGTGAGTGCATCGACATCCTGTTTGAGGCGGGAGGAAAGACCCGGTGGAACATTCCGCCGCTGCTCGATCTGCTTCGCAATCGGCTGGACAGCTTTGCTGCCCAGTTGGATCGGGACCCGGAGCTGGTTCATCGCAGGTTTGCGGAGTTTGATTTCGGCAACACGGGTGCGCGACGTCTAACGCTTCAAGGCGCGACCCTGCTCCACGTAGCAGCGGAGTACGGGAATCTGGATGCCGCAAGGCTGCTGCTGGATCGCGGAGCCGATGTCAACGCACGCGCCGACGTCGATGCGCAAGGCGTGGGCGGCCAGACACCGATCTTTCATCCGGCAACGCAGTTTTCCAACTTCGGCCTGCCCATGGTGGAGTTGCTGGTAAGTCGAGGAGCGGATCTCAGCGTCCGGGCGAGACTGCCTGGCCACTACGAGCGTCCTGATGAGGTGGTGGAGTGCACGCCGGTCGAATACGCCGCTTTATTCCCTGGAAATGAGAGCGATACGGTTACGTATCTCCGAGGGGCGGCTGCTCGCACCTGATGCATGGGCGCGGCGGCAGCGTGCAGACCATCAGGGATGATCTGCCAGCGTGACCTGCGTGTAGGTGAGCTGCCAGCCCTTTTCCCCCTTGTGCCAGATGTCAGCGAAGCGGGCCTTCTGCTCGAAGGCTTTACCGCCGTCTGTGCCGGTGATGCGCACCCAGCCGCCTAGGATCACGGCGTTGCCCATGTCGCGCACAAACGGTGCTTCGACCGTGTAAGGATTTGTGTAGCTGCCGGGGTGACAAATCAGATCGATCAGTCCGGCTTTATTGGTGACCTTGCCGCTGGCGCGCACCAGTTCGTAGTCGTCGGCAACGAGCTTTTCCAGCTCCGCGCGGTTCCCTTTGCCTTCCTGCGCCCAGTCATAACGTTGCGCGGCACGGGCCAGCGCGGGATCACGCAGGTCGTAATGATGTGTTTCATGTGACTGAGCGGATGCGAACAGAAGGCCGGGCAGGAGCAGCAGCGCTCCGCCGCCGCGCGAAAGAGGCGATCGAACAAGGTGAATTCCCCCAGAGAAAGATAAAGCCACTGCCACCCTCGGCATGAAGGATAGCAGTGGCTTGAGCCAGTCCTGGCGCGAATTGGGATAAGCGTCAGCCGTGCGGATGCTCATCGCGTGGCTGACTGTGTTGCGGCTCCGGTCTGGCTTGCGGTTCTGGTCTGGCCTGCGGCCGAGGCGCTTCGCGCTGCGGTTGCGGGTTGGGCCGCATCTCCGGCCTCGGCTGTGAGGTCGGGCGCTCCGGTTGCGGCCGCATCTCCGGTCTCGGCTGCGGTGCCGGACGTGCCTGTTGCGGTGCCGGACGCGTGGTTTCCGGCCGCGAGGTGGGACGTGGCTGCGGCGCGGGATGCGCAGGCTGCTGCGGCGTTGGCCGGACTTCCGGTCTCGAAGGCGCTGTGTGCGTCGGCTCCTGGCGCATTACAGGAGCTGGCCGGTTTTGCGGCGCGGGGGTCGGGCGAACATTTTGCGTGGGTGTTGTGGGGCGCACCGGCTGCGTGTGATTGGGAGTCACTCCCGGCCGCGAAACAGGCTCGTTGGGGCGTGCGGGTGTACCGGGCCGCGCAGGCTGGTTCGGTCTCGCGCCTGGAGCAGGCGTCACCGGTCTTGCTCCGGGCTGGTTCGGGCGTCCGGCGACGGGCGTGGGACGAGTCGCCCCGTGCACGCCAGGGTTCACGACCGTAGGTGCGGGCTTGATCGGACGCACGGTCAACGGACGCGTGGCCACAGCTACTGGCGGTCTGCCGTGGTTGACGCTGGCAAACTGCTGCCGGTTCTGCATGGCCTGCGTGCGATGCGTCACCTGTGCGGGCAGCGGACGCACGTGCGGCTCCCGCATGGCGACAAACTCGCTCCGCGTCGGGCGCACATTCAGGCCGCCGCGTCCACCGTTGTAGCTGACGCGGTTCATCACGGCCGGCCGGGGAACCGGTGCGTTGTATACGTTCACGATTCTCACGTTCGTGATGTTGGTGACCGACCGGTTGTACATGAAGCGGTCATGGTCCCAGTAGCCGCCATGGTAGCCGGAGCCGGTATAGCCATAGCCATACGGAATCCCGCCATAGAAGCCGATGTGCGGCCCCCAGTAGCCGTGATGCCAGCGATAGAATCCGCCGAGAAAGCCCCACCAGCCGGGTGTCCACAGCGCGCCGGTATAGGGCGCCATCACCCATACACCGGGCACCCAGTAGTAGCCGCCAGATCCCCAATACCAATAACCCGGGTTCCATAAATAGCCCGGACCTGGGCAGGATGGCTGCGCGTACACCGGGAGGACTGGCGGCGCATCGTTCGCCTGGATGCCCTGCTCATAGCCCTGCTGGTAGCCCTGGTTGTAGGCATCCTGATCGTAGCTCTGGTTGTCGTAGGGACTCTGTGTTTCGTAGTCGCCGGAGTCGCCATAATCGGCAGGAGAGGGTTCCTGAGCCTGCGGCTGCTGATCCTGCGGATATTGCGGCTGGCTCTGCGCATACTGCGGCTGCTGTTGAGGCTGAGCCTGCGGCTGGGGAGCACTGCCGGCGGGGGGCGCGCTGCCGGCCGTCGGCTGAGGCTGTGCGGCGTCGGCATTGCCGCAGGAGCCATCGCTCATGAGCACCTGGCCAGTCGGGCAGGAGTTCTGGGCAGCAGCATCATTCACGTCTGACGGATCGCCGCTGGGCGCATTGGTGGCCGCTTGCGCGGTTGCCGCATTGGATCCGCGGCATCCCGGCACGAACAGGCCAAGAGCCATCGCCATCGTCGCTAGGGTAAAAATCCTCGGGAAAGAAAGCCCCACACCTTGCGGTGCAGGAGGAGTCGCGGTCGATCTATGTCTTGCAGTTCGTGCGTGCATGTCAGCTTGGACACGGAAAATCCGGCGGGGTTGCCCTTCTGTGCGGCAGATTACCAAAGGTGGGTGACTAAATCCGCATACGGCAGGGTTTCATTTTTCGGAGAAGGCGGCGCATCAGGATGTATCCGGAGATTCCCGCAGGTCTGGAACCCGCAGCGCATCAGTAGCACGGGATACTGAGCACGCGTTACTGCGCGGCTATCGAACTCCCAGAGTCCTTCCCTGCTCTGTTAGCGATAGCGCCTGTGTATCTTGAAGACCAGGCTGAATACATCCGCTTCGTCGCGCACCGCGGTGACGGAGAAGGTCGGCGTCAGATTTATCTGCGCCTGAATCAACTGCTGTGTGGTCGAGTTCACGCTGGTAGCGTAGGTCAGCAGCAGCTGCTGGCCAATGTTCTGCGTCACAGTGATGCGCGCGCTGGACTGGCCGAGCGAGCCCGTATACGTCGGATCAATCTTCACACTGCCCACGCCGAAGAGCTTCTGGATGCGGCTGCTCACCGTGGCGTTCAGCGCGCCGCTCAGCACGGCGTTGGCAGTGCCGTTTACGCCGGCCTGTTGCTGCTGCGTGTTATAGATCGACTGCTCCTCCTGCGTACGGCCCTGCGCCAGCAGCGAGATCACATCCGCCTCCGGCAGCGGCGGCTCGGAGCGGAAGGTCGGCGTCAGCTTGCTGGCTGTCCCGTGCAGGCCGATGGTGACGTCGTACTCCTCGATGCGGGTGGTCGCATCCAGGTCGATCACCGGCTCAATCTTCACCGGGTTCGTAAAGTAGATATCACCGTGTTGCAACTGATAGGTCGTGCCGTTGTAGGTGGCCTTTCCGTCCGTGATGTTGATGCGGCCCAGCACCGCCGGCTGCGCTACTGTGCCGCGTATGCGCAGGTTCACGCTACCGGCAATCTGCGCAAACGAATTCTGAAAATCCATCTGCGGCGCGGAGGTGATGTGAATATCGAGCCGCACCTTGTTGCCGAAGGCATTCGGATCGGGCGGCGGCGAGACTGCCCCTGACCCGCCCGACAGCGCGGCAAAGTCCATGTTCGGCGCCTACCAGAAAACGCGTGATCTGCACATTGCCGCTCACCAGCATGGAGTTCCCGGTCCCCTGGAATCGAATCTTCGCGTCCGTGGTGCTGCTGAGTCCGGCGTAGCGGAAGCGTGTGTCCTTGAGCGTGGCGGTTACGTCGCCGTAGATGCCCTGCTGATAGATAAGGAATCCGCCCAGCGTGACCGTGCCGCCGCCCGTGGTACCGACAAGGTTGCGCAGCTCCAGCCGGTCCTGGTTGAAGACCATCGAGCCGTTCAGATGGCTGATGCCGTTCGGTATCTGCTGGTAAGCCAAACTCACATCATTGAAATTGAACTGGCCTTCGAGGTCCGGCTGCTTGAGGGGGCCTTGTGCCGTGAGATGAAAGTCAATGTGGCCGGAAGAGGAGATCTCCGTGCTGAAACTCTGCGCCAGTTTTGCGTTGATCGCGCCGTGCGCCTGAACGTTCAGGCCGCCATCTCCTGCAAGATCGGCGGTGCCGCCGGCGGTCAGGTTCGTATCCTGGGCATCGATTTCGAACTGATCCAGCTTGACCACACCATCGTTGAGCGAGGCGCGGATTGGTCCCTTGCTGGTCAGTGGCATGCCCTGCAAGGTCACGCGGAACTGATCGATGGTGGCAGTGCCGTCAAGCTGCCGCGGCATCTTCGCCGGCCCGGAAACCTGCACCACTCCAGCAAGCTGCGAGTTGCCTTTCACGCCGTTCACATCCAGCAGCGCCAGCACAGGCGCGAAGTCTAATTGCGAGAAAGTCAGCTTCGCCTGTATCGGATAGTCGCCGGTCAACTGCATCTGGCCGCCGGCCTGGAACTTCGCCTGCGCGAGGCCCGCGTTTGCGTTCAGGAAAAGCGTGTGTCCGGTGGTGTGAATATCGGCATCTACGTTGCCGGCCGGGTTGCCGTTCAGCGTCAGGTTCGCGAGCGCCAGCTTGCCGTTTACCTGCGGAGCCGTAGTGGTGCCGCTCGCATGAAGATCGAAAGTCAACGCGCCGCCGAGTTGCCTTTTCGCGTTCTGCAGCCGCTGGATGTGCGACAGATCGAAGCCCGAGCCCTGGGCGTCGCCGCGGAAGCTCTTCGCCTGGATGTTGTAATCGGCATCGCCGGTGATGCGCCCGCCGTCCTGCACGAAGACCAGGTTCGTTAGGCCCACCGATTGACCGGCAAACTTCAGATCGGTGTTCAGGCTCTTGTAGCCTTCGCCATAGATTTCCCCGCCCGCAACCGACAGATGGCCGCCGCCGCCGAGAGCATTCAGCGCGCCGCCCACATGCGCCTGCAGGTTGAGAGTGCCGGTCACGGGGAAGCTCTCGCCCGCGATGGACAGCAAATCCGGAATGTTCGCATCGCGGATGTTTGCATTCGCGTTCAGCATCGAGCTGTCATTGAAGAGCAGTTTCCCGCGCCGGCCATGCGTCGCATGCAATTGGCCGGAGGCATGGATCGCCGTCTTCAATCGCGTCAGCGATAGGTTCTGAACCGAGATCAGCGCGGGGCTGTATTCGGCATCCAACTCCAGATCGTCCCACTGCACGGTTTGACGCGTGCCCTGCGAGGGCGGTGGAGGATGCGGCGGCTCGGCGCTGACTGGCGTCTCCGGCTGTGGCGGCGGATGTGTTGCCGCCGCTGTTTCAATGATCGTCGCGAAGTTCTTCGCGCTCACATGCCCCTTCGCATCCGGGTTCAGCAGCGAGCCGCTGACGGTTCCATGGAAGCCCGCCTGCCCATGCAATTGCACCGGCAGGGCAGCCACGCCCTTCTTGCCATTTGCCTTCACACCGAAGGCAATCAGCGCGCGATCGAATTCGTTTAAATTACTGGTCGTGAAATCGACGTTGAGCGCGCTCGATTGCGTCATTGGTATGAATGCGGCCCTGCCGGTCACATTCAACGAGGATGCCGGAGTGTGCACCTCGATATGCCGCGCGTCCAGCCTGCCACCCCGCAGCGCAAACCCTGCATCGATTGCGCCCCTCACCGGAATCTCATTCGGCGTCGGCGGTCGCGGCGGTGCGAGAGCCACGTTCGCGCTCGCCATCAGATCATTGATCGACCCCTTCCACCACACATCGGCTCTGCCGTCCGCCTGGGTATCGAAGCCCAGATTTTCGTACTTCGGCACCGCGATGATCTCAAAGACCATCTCCGGCCGGATCCCGAAGATCCGCGCATGAATCGCGGCCTCCTGTTGCGGCCCACCCCTGGGAGCAGTTGCCCGTACTGTCCTGGGCGAGTGCATCGCCGCCGCAGGCTGCGCCGGCGGCGCGGGCGCCATATAGTTGGCCAATCTTGCGTTCGCATCCACACCGCCGCCACGCCGTAGCCGGACTTTTACATTGGGCAGCGTGATCTCATCCTGCGTGACGTGCAGTGAGGTAGTCGCATTGATGCCGCTCAGCAGTAGATATGATGCGCGATATGTAGCATCCTTCAGCTGCACATTGCCGGTCACATCGAAGGCCGCTGCCTTCGTCCCCTGCCCTTTGATCTGCAGGCCGACTTCTCCGCCGCCCAAGCTGTCCACCGCGGCCAGGGCTGCCACTTCGCGCAGATCCACCGAGCCGTTCGCACCGAGCTGCCAGTTCATCTTCGTGAAATCGTTCAGCGCCCCCGAGGCATCCAGCTTCGAGTCGCCCGAGACGAAATGCAGTCCGTCGAGCTTCATCGCGTTACGTGCCATCTCGACATTCACATCCAGCTTCGAGTGCACCGCCGGCGCTTTGCCGCGCTCCGCGGTAAGGTCCTCGATGTGCACCGTACCCAGGTAGCTCTCCGGCTTCGGTCGATACGTGATCAGTACGGATACATTCTTCCCCTGCAGGCTGAAGGGCAGCGTCCGCTGATTGAGCAGCAGCATGCCGTCGTTCACCACGGCGCGATTCGCCTGCAAATCGAAGATGGTGTCGGTTATCGGCTTGTTGTTTTCGGTCTTCTTCTTGGGCACCGGCTGGTTCGTCGACCCGTCGGGATAGACGATCAGGTGAAACACCGGGTGGTCCGCCTCAAGCGACCGCAACCCGATCTGCGCCTTAAACAGATCGATGATTTTCGCCTGCACCGCGACCCTGTCCACGTGCGCATACGGTACCTCGCCCGGCGCTTCGAGGCCGTGGATCGTCAGCCCATCCACCTCCACTTCGAGCTTCAGCGGGCGCCAACTAAAGCGCGCCATCTCCACACGGCCACCGGTCGCGGTGGTCAACACATCGATCAGCTTCCCTCGTACGTAGTTCGCGAATGAGGCCGTGTTCACATACCAGTACGCGATACCCAGCAGAACTACCAGGCCGAGGAAGCAATACAGCACGATGCGCCCAAAGCGCCGCCAGCCGGACCGCCGCGGCGCGGCTGGCGGTAGCGGATTGACCAGCGTCGTCACTGCTCCCCTCCATGGCGCGCGGCGCCGGGCACATCGCCGCCGCTATTGCTCGCGTTGGTCGCCGCCGAGTTGCCCAGAGCGTTGTACTGCGGATCGAGAATCTGCACGCTGCCGGCATCCTTGAGGCTGCGTAGATAATCGCTCAGCAGCACGTTGACATGCTGCTGCAGCAGCACCTCATCGATGCGGTCGTAGACCTGCGCGAGCGGTGGCGGCTTCAACTTGCGCTTCTCGAACTCCGGCGCCAGCTTTTCTTTGTAATACGTCTCAATCTCGGGCTTGGTGATGCGGATGCCGGTGCGGAACCGCGCGCTGACAAAATCCAGAATCTGCATCCGCTGTTTCCAGCGCTCATGCAGACTCGCCTCGGTGTAGCCGTGCGCCGCCAGGAATTGCCGCCATCCCTCCTCGGTCTCGCAGTGCTGCCCGGCACATGCCGGAATATGCTCGCGTAATTCGGCGATCTGCTTGTCCACGTCGGCGTCCGTAGGCGGAGTCACCAGCTCCTGCTCGTTCATCTGGTCCAGCAGCAGCGTTCGGTTCACAATCTGTTGCATCGCGCGCATCGGTGTAAACTCGCCGCCCGGAACGCTGTAGGGCTCAAAGACCGCGAAGCGCTGCTGCTCCTCGACATCGCTGGCCATGATGACCTCGCCGTTGATCACCGCCACTGCACGATCCAGCAGCAATGGCTTCTCGTGCATTGCGGCGGCGTCGGCTGCCACCTCGGTATCGCCGCTCTTCGCCGCGGCCAGATTGACCACCCCATCGGTCGGCTTCAGATCCGGCAGGAAGGTGAGGCCGTCATTGGCGGGCGCGAGCTTGTTCTGCTTTGGCGATACCCGGTCGCTCGGCGTAATCCGCCCGGTTGCGCTGCCCGGCGTTGCCCCGCCGACTGGAACACCCGTCTGCGGTTGCTGCGCGGCAGAAGCCATCGCCGCCAGCGCCATCGCCAGCCACCACGCCATCTTTGCCCGGGTCATCATCAGAACGTCTGCCCGATCGAGAAGAAGAAGTTAAAGTGGTTCGCCTGCCCCGTTGTCGGCTGCGGCACGTTGGAGGTAGAGCTCTGGTAGTCGTACACCTCCGGGAACGATGGCGGATCAAGGTTGTAGCTCAAGTCCACGCGAATTGGGCCGATCGGCGTGCGATAGCGCGCGCCCAGCCCCAGGGCGTGCGACCAATAGTTGAAACTGCACGTCGGAACTGCCTGCTCCACGTTGAGCGTGCCATCGGGATTCGTGTTCACGATCGGCGGCGTCTTGCAACTGTCCTCATGCGGCTGGTGGAAGTTATGGAAGCTCGGCCATACATCGCGCGAGCGGCTGAAGACGTTCCCCATGTCGTGGAAGAATACGAAACCGAGATTGTTACCTACCAGCGGCAGGTTTGGATAGGGCGTGCGCACCTCCAGCGTGTTCACTGCCACCGCCGCTCCGCCGATGGGATAGCCGGTTTCCGGATCGCGCGGCCCGGCCGCATTGATGGCAAAGCCGCGGTGCGAAGTCGCGCCGCCGGCGTAGAGCCGCTCCGGCAGAGGGATCAGCAATTGCCTGTCATCCCCGAATGCGCGCTCCTGGCCATAGCGCGTCTCGCGCGCCAGTACCCAGTGCCGCTTGCCCACGTCGTAGTAGGACGAGTTCGTAATGTCGATGCGGCTGAAGTTCGCCTGCGATCCGAACCTCGAATAAGAAAGAAACAGTTGCGCTGTGTTGAAGGTACCGTGGTGCGCATCCAGCGCATCGTCGCGCGTGTCCCGAATCCAGCTGAACCCCGGGCCGCCCACGCGTGCCGGCTGCGACAGGAGAGGAATCAGCGCCAGGCTCACCTGGATGCTGTTCGGGTTTACCTTCACCTCGCGGTACGACCAGGAGTAGATCAGCGTGGTCGGTTTGGTGACATGCTGCGTTACGCGCGTGGTCGCAAACAGAGATGATGCCGCAAAGGTGGTCACGTTCTGGCTGCTGGTGTAACCGCCGGAAACCGACGCATTGAAATTCGGGTTCTTGAACAGCTCCGGATACTGATAGAGGAGCACTGCCTGCTGCTCCAGCGTGCCGTACTCGGTGCGCAGCGTCACCGACTGATTCGTTCCGAAGAGATTGATGCGCGACAGATCGAAGATCAGGTCCGGGCTGACCCCGAAGTGCCCGTTCGCGCCGCCGGAGAATGTGCTCGGATTGATGCCCTGCTGGATCAGGTAGGCGGCCGAGGGTGTGTTGCGATAGGGCGTCCCGGTCTGCGCCTGGAAGCCGAAGCCGTAGGTCGCATCCCAGCGCTTGGCCTCGGTCGTCAGCAGCAGCACGTTCTTGCGCGGCTGGTCCGCCGACGGGTTCTGCACCGCCGTATCAACCTCATTGAAGAGCGCCAGATTGTAAAGCTTGCGTTGCGAATCGAGCAGCGCCGACTGGTCCAGCGGCTCGCCCGGCCGCACCATCACGCGCGGCGTCACCACGGTAGGCCGCGTGTAGTGCAGCCCGGAGACGAGCACCTTGTCGATAAAGACCTGCTGGCCCTCATCTACATTGATCGTCACGTCCACCAGTTCGGGGTTCTTTGGATCGTTCCGCTGCTCAACATTCACCTGCGCATTCTGGTAGCCGTGGCTCAGGTAATAGCTCTGGATCAGATCGCGGTCCCCGCTCACGTTCAGCGATGAGTAAGGCTGCCCCACCTCGGTGTTCAGCGAGGGCCGCAGCGTCTCTACCGGAATCTTGTGCATGCCGTGGATGGTATAGCTGCCGATCTTCTGCTGTGTGCCCTCTTCGATTTTGTAGGTCACCCGGATATGAGCGGAGACTTTTCCGTTCTTTCCCGGGGTATCGACATCTTTGATCTCCGGCGTCACCACCACGTGACTGAAGCCGTTGCCCTGGTAAAGCGCCGTCAGGTTGCCGACGTCACTCTGCACCCGCGCCTGGCTGTAAGTGCCGTGGCGTTCGATAAAGTTCGCCGGACGCACGCTGATGTGTTCTTCCAGCGTGTCGTCATCGAAATATTTGTTGCCCACAATGCGCACCGAATCCACGCGATGTTCCACATCCCGATTCACCTTGTACAAAACAGTGATTTCATCCGCGGTGTTGTGTACCGGCTCGTGGGTCACGGTAGCGTCAAAGTAGCCCTTGCCCTGCAGGTCGGCGCGAAGGTTGTGTGCGCCTTCGTTTACCAGATCCAGATCGACGGTGCCCTCTTCGTAGATCGGCACCAGCCGTTCGATCGTGCTGCGGCTGTACCTCGCGCCTTCCACCTGCACCTTCACCAGCGGTCCTTCTCTCGCCTGAAAGTCATAGTCGAGCTGGTTGGTGTTCGGGTGATACTCCTTGCTCTTCAACGTCACGGCGCCGGCCCAGCGCTGCTTCTTGTCGTAGTACTTGCGCAGACGGGTGAGGGCGCGACTCACCGTTTGGCGGTTCACCTTGCTTCCCGCCTTCAGCTTGCTCGTCTTGCGGAACTGTTCGAGCGACATCCCGGGCGTCCCGTCCACCTTCACGTTGCCGACCTTCGCTTGCCTGCCGCGATCAATGTTGTAGATCACATTGACCTGCGAGTTCGGCGCGTCGAGCTGCTCGCGGCGCTCCACCTTGGCCTGATAAAAACCGTTGTCGGTCAGGGCCTGCTCGATCGAGGTCTGCGATGTATCCAGCTTCCGCGGGGTATAACGCGTGCCCGGCTGCAGACGCGCGGAGCCCATCAGCCGCCCCTGCAGCCGGTCATCCTTGATGCCAAAAATCTGCACTCGTCCGATAAACAACCGCGGCCTGCCGGCGAAAATCACCAGCACGCCGTCATTCGAATGCAGCCCCTGCACCTGAATGGTGTCGTAAAGGCCCGAATCATAGAGCCGCCGAAGGCTGGCCCGCAGCTTGTTCTCAGTCAGTGTGTCGCCCTGCTGCAGTTCAAGCTGCGAGGGCAGGGGCCCCAGCATCGAGGCTTTCACCCCATCGAAGCGAATACCGGTCACCTTGCTGCCTACAAACGCTCCCATACCGGGCAGGGCAGTGCCCGCGGACGCCTGTTTTGTTGGCTGGAGAGATGAGGCCGGCTGGGGCAGAAACTGCGCCGGATCGCCGTCGTCCTGCGATGCGGAACGAGAGGAGGACGGCGCCGTCTGCGCATGGCAGAGGCTTGCTGCGGCCAGCAAAAGCGGCAGCGCCCATGCTGCGCGGCAGCACTTCGGTGTGGCTTGTCGGGTCCTCCGCTCTCGCGGCGAAGAACAGTTACACACTACGGTCAAAGAGCCTCTCAGCGGAGTGCGCCATTCGAGCATTTTCGATAGGTGGGGGTAGTCCAGCGATCGCTCTCGTGGATTTCCTTACGAAACGCCATGCCGAGCGAATCTCCGCTGCACCCAGTATTACCGAAAATGCTTCCATCGTCCCCCATGGAACGGACCCTGGGCATTTCCCCTGTCGCTGTATACCGTGTAGCGGCGCGTCCACTCGGAAATCCGCACTTGGCTACCTTCGGTATCGCGGCAGGAGATGCTCGGACCATGCGGGAACACAGCAGCATCCCGATGGGTGAGATGCGCGGCAGCCCGCCTTCTTATACTAGAGACAATGCAGAGCGCCAACACCGTTGCCGAAGCCCATGCCTCACCCGCCGCAGACGCCGGCCGCTACTCGCGGCAGGTACTCTTCGCGTCGATTGGCGAAGCGGGACAGCGGCGCCTCGCCGCCGCTACCGTGGCCATGGTCGGCTGCGGGGCGACCGGAGCAGCAGCAGCAGCGCTGCTGGCGCGCGCCGGGGTGGGCACGCTCATCCTCATCGACCGCGATTTCGTCGAAGAGAGCAACCTGCAGCGCCAGGTGCTCTTCGATGAGGCGGATGCCGCCGCCGCCACACCCAAGGCCGAGGCCGCCCGCCGCCAGATCGCCCGCTTCAATAGCGATATCCCGGGTCCATGCACATGTAGCCGACCTCGTCCCGGACAACATCCATGCCCTATTAGCTGGCGCGGACCTGGTCCTCGACGCCACGGATAATTTCGAGACCCGCTACCTGATCAACGACTACGCCGTCGAGCAAAGCCCGCCCGGGAAATCGCTACCTTGGATTTACGCCGCCGCCGTCGGCGCGTATGCCGCGACCATGAACATCCTGCCGGGCGAGACGGCATGCCTCGCCTGCCTTTTCCCTAAGCCGCCCAGCGGCCCGGTCGAGACGTGCGACACGGCCGGCATCCTCAATACTGCGGTCAATCTGGCCGCCTCCATCCAGGTCACCGAGGCATTGAAATATCTGACCGGCGCGCGCGACGACTATGCGTCGCACCTTGCTCTCCTGGGACCTCTGGCAGAATGAGCGCTCCGAGATCTCTGCCGGCGCCCCGCGTCCGGATTGCGAGGTCTGCGGCCTGCGCGACTTTGCCCATCTTCGTGGCGAAGGCAGACCGCACATCACACTCTGCGGCCGCAACTCCGTCCAGATCCACGAGCATCATCGTCCGGTCGACCTGGCTGCCGCCGCCGACCGCCTGCGCCCGCACGGCGATGTGCGCCAGAACGGGCTGCTGCTCCAGTTCCGCCGCGGCCCGCACACCCTCACCCTCTTCGCCGACGGCCGCGCGCTCATCCAGGGCACCACCGATATCGCCCTCGCCCGCACTCTCTACGCCAGGTTCATCGGAAGCTAGTCAATCTGGTGACAAACCGCTGACAGCGCTGTGGCAATCCACCCGCCCGTTGCGGCTATCCATGAACACAGCCCATGAACGACGATCTTCAGCCGCCGGGAAGCTCGGCAATGGCGTTTGCCATCGGTTTCTTCTTCTCGTTCCGGGCGATCATTCCGCTGTTCTCAGTGCGCATCCTGGGCACAGAGCCGCGCACGGGGGCTGAAGTCAGCCTTGCGTTGACATTCTTCCTGCTTGGCCTGATCTGCTTCCACTCCCTGGGCCCAGGGAGCCGCTCCTGGCGCTCCATGTTCGCGCTGTCGAGTGTCCGATGGGTGCTTGTCTTCCTGGCCTTCTCCTGTTGCAGCCTGGCATGGAGCGAAACGATTTCGCTGCCCACCTCTATCGCCTACTGGTGCGGTATGGCGGCTGATGTCGCGATCGTCGCTTTGCTGCTGCACACCGGATCCGTGACGGTCGTCTCTCACTCCCTGATGAAGGGCTTTATCTGGAGCACCTGCTGCCTGGCACTGATTGCGTGGATCATGCCTACCCAGGCTGATCTCCGTCTGGGCGATGAAGAATTCTTCAACACCAATCAGATCGGCAATCTTTGCGCTTTCGCTATCCTGCTGGCCCAGTACCTCATGCGCCGCAAGGACGGCAAATGGGGACTAGCGACAGGTTTCCTAGCGCTCACGCTTGTGCGGAGTCTCAGCAAGACGACGATCGTCGCGTTTCTGCTGAGCGAAGCCTTCATCCTCATTCAGGACCGGTCCATAAGCCGGAAGACCAAGGTCCTTCTCACGACAACGGCTGTACTGGTCATTCTGGTCTTCTGGGGATTGTTCGAGGCCTATTACGACATCTACACCAGTGCCGGAAACCAGGCAGAAACCCTGACCGGCCGCATCGCTATATGGGCCTACGTTGTGAATGCGTTAGCCGAGCATCCCTGGATCGGGCACGGCTTTGATTCCTTATGGAAGGTCGTCCCTCCATTTGGCTCGGACCGGTTTGAAGCACGGCACGCGGAGAACGAAATCCTGCAGCAGTGCTATGTCTATGGAGCCATGGGGATCGTCATGCTGGCCGGTCTCTATGGCAGCGTGTATCGGCAGATTCGCAAGCTTCCACGCGGTCCTGTGAGAGTAATGTTCCTTAGCATCCTGCTCTTCGTGGTCGTGCGCGGACTCGCTGAGGCTGAACCATTCGACCTGCTGCTCCCTTTATGGTTCATTGTGCTGGTGAGCACACTGACGAGCTGCCCGGTGACGGCGGAGCAGGAAGTCGCGGTTGTTTCGGCTCCAGCGCGGCCAGATCTCCTCTATTCGCCTGATATGTCGCCCTGATATGCCCAGATTCGCGATCAATCGGCGTTGTTCCTGGCTCCTGCCCGCACTGTATGCCGTTTTCATGGGAAGCTAGATATATGAGCTTTTCCCGATCGTTTATTGAGCTTCACGTGCGCCTTCTCAACGAGGGCGCCGACACGTTCCGCCCGACTCGCGGCCTGAAACTCGGTGGAGGCTTATTCAAGCTTGTCGCCTGCGCGGACTACGATCCGAATCAGGAGACGTGGGAGCACTTGCCTGGCGCGACGGTGCGCGTGGTGCTTCACCACGGCCGGTGCGGCGACTTTCCTGTCGCAGTAAAGCCGTAACGGGCCGATTTCGCGCACGACGACGAGCACCAAGTGTCACGCTAAATCACTGATTGTGAATGCCAAGGCAACCTATCCCCTGAGTTGAAGCGTCCGACAGGCATTGCCCCAGACTACGCACAGCGACGGACGAGTAGGATTCCTATGAGCACTGCGCCGGTCAGCAAACGTACACACATGAGCAAATCTGTAACGAACGGCGTCTTTTCCCCACCTGCCAAAGGCACCGCGACGGCGGCTCCTGAGCGTCAGAAGTCCAATCAGCATTTGCGCCGCAATCCGCCCATTGCCGGCGAAGCGGAAGCCATCGCTGCAGCCCAGGCCGGCGACGGAGCCGCGTTTGAGCGCCTCTACAGCCTGCACAAACGGCGCGTCTACTCCCTGTGCCTTCGCATGCTGGGAAATGTTGCTGAAGCCGAAGATCTGACCCAGGAAGCGTTCCTGCAGCTCTATCGCAAGATCGGCACCTTCCGCGGCGACTCCGCCTTCTCCACCTGGCTGCATCGGCTGGCGGTGAACGTTGTGCTGATGCACTTGCGCAAAAAGGGCCTCCCCCAGGTTTCACTCGAGGAGACACTGGAGCCCTCGCAGGAGGACGGCCCGCGCAAGGACATCGGCGCGCGCGATCTCATGCTCTCCGGGTCCATCGACCGGGTCACGCTGGAACGCGCTGTTTCCGACCTTCCTCCGGGTTACCGGCTCGTCTTCGTCCTGCATGATGTCGAAGGCTACGAGCACAACGAGATCGCCGACATGCTGGAGTGCTCCATTGGCAACAGCAAGTCGCAACTGCACAAGGCGCGTATGAAGCTGCGTGACCTGCTGCGCACCGGGCACACGAACCCCCGGCGTGAGGCCTTGCAATGAACGCAGGCGGCAAAAATAACGCATTCATGAAAACGACCGGTGAGAACAATACCTGCGCCGCATTTCAGGATCAGCTTCCGGAGCTGTTTGAGTCCGGAGCCGATCTGAAGGAGCAGGAACACCTGAAGACCTGCGAGCAATGCTCTGCCCTGGTCAGCGATCTGGAATACATCGCGCAGCAGGCCAAGCTGTTGCTGCCCATCCACGACCCCAGCCCGGCCGTGTGGGAGAACATTCAGACTTCGCTCACCTCGGAAAAGCAGAACAACGGCTCGAGTCCAACAAAATGAGCCTAGGCCCATCAGGGCCAGCAGCTCTGCCGCGCCGCATTGTTCTTACCGGCTTCATGGGCGCGGGCAAATCCACGGTGGGCCGCATGCTGGCGGCACGCCTCCGCTGGCCTTTTCTCGACATCGATTCCCTCATCACCGCAGAGCATAACTGCACCGTGGCCCAAATCTTTGCCGACCATGGCGAGGAGCACTTCCGGCGTCTCGAAGCCGAAGCGGTTGTACGGGTGCTTGATCCGGACTATAAGCACCAGCAGGCCATCGTTGCCCTCGGTGGCGGCGCGATCGAAATCGAAGCCGTCCGCCGCCTGCTCTTCGCTCAAAGCCCTTCCACGGCGGAAACCGTGACTATCTTTCTCGCCGCCCCGCTGACGGAGCTGCTCGCCCGCTGCCGCGTGTACGGAATACCGGGACGCAGAGCACGCGGAAACCGCGGGAGAACAGAGGCCGGTGCGCCCGCTTCTGGCGGCCGCTGAATCTCTCGAAGAGCGCCTTGGTCGCCGGCTGCCGCTCTATCGCCAGGCGCATCTCACGGTCGATACCTCCGGGATTCAGCCGGGTATGGTCGTCGACCGGATCATGGATTGGCTGTCGGCGTATCATCCTCCGCACCTGGATCGCTAATCTCCGCCATTCGGTAAGAAACGCATAATAAGTTGTCATTCAGGTGAGCGAACGTATGCCCGACCCGATCAGCCGCTACGATCTCCAGACCACGAACCTCGAGCATCCGGAGGAGTGGAAGCCTCCCGCACGCACCCTGCGCAGCGATATTGTCTTCACCTTCGGGCTGGCTATCGGGTTGGTCGTCGCCTACCAGCTTCGTCACGAACTCGCCCTTCTGTACATCAGCGCTCTCTTTGCCGTCGTGCTCACTCCTGTGATCCGCGGCGTGCAAAGGATCAAGATCGGCAAGTGGAGTCCTGGACGGGGCTCCGCGATCGCCATCATTCTGCTCGTTGTGAGCGGCGCCATTACGCTCTTCGTCATGTTCGCGCTGCCGCCAGTCATCCGCGATATGCGCGAGTTCATCAAGGAGCTGCCCACACGCGGTCCGGCGATGCTAAGCCGCATCAAGCGTTTACCCTTCGCCTCGCATCTCGACGTCGCCTCGCTCAACGCCCGTCTGCAGGACTACGCCTCCAATTTCGCTACGTATCTCGTCACTTCCGCCAGCGCGTGGGCCAGCGGGCTCTTCAACATCATCGCCGGCATCGTCCTCACCATTTATTTCCTGCTGGAAGGCGAAGTCGCCTATAACTGGGTGCTCTCCTTCTTCGCGCCGCGGCGTCGCGAGCGTCTCAATCAGACACTGCTCAAGGCCGATGTCCGCATGGGCCGCTGGCTCCTCGGCCAGGGCACGCTGATGCTGATCCTCGGCGTGTACTCCACCATCGTGTTCACCCTGCTGCACGTGCGCTACTCCTATGCGCTCGGCGTCGTCATGGGCGTCTTCAACATCATTCCCGTTATCGGAGCGATGATCTCGATGGCGCTGGTTATCGTCGCCGCCGCCATGGACTCCTGGATGCGTGTCCTCTACGTCTGCATCGCTTACGGCATTTACGCGCAGGTGGAAAATTCCTTTCTCACGCCCAAGATCATGCAGAGCTCGGTCGACCTCCCCGGTCTCGCCATCATCGTTGCCTTGCTGCTCGGCTCGGCGATCGACGGTGTCATGGGGGCGATGGTCTCCGTGCCCACGGCCGTGCTCGTCGCCGTCATACTGGATGAGTACGCAGTCCAGCGCGATCAACCGTAAGGAGATCCGTAGCCATCATGTTCATGCTTCGCCGGCAGCTTTGCGCTCGATGGATGGCGCTCGCGAGTGCTCTGCTGTTGTGCCTGTCGGCTGGCCTTCCGCTGGCGCGCGCACAGAAGGCGCCGGTCCCCGCGACACCGCAGCCGACGGGCAACTGCACCCATCCCGATCCCGCGACTCGCCCCGACTGCCCTGCGGCCATCGCGTTTCTCGCAAAATTTCAGGAGGCGCTCAAGCGGGATGACCGCTCCGCCGTGGCCTCGCTCGTCCACTACCCGTTGCTGGTGACCGAGGGCGGGAGAAAGCAGATCCGTTCGCGCGCCGAACTGCTCGCGAAATTCAATTCCATCTTCAATGCCTCGGTGCGCGCCGCGATCCTGAATGCGACCGCCGACGATGTCTGGGGCAATTCCCACGGCTTCATGGTCGGCCGCGGTGTCATCTGGTTTGACGGCATCGTTCCCCGCAACCAACGCGCCACCGGCCAGACGAACTATCCATTCCGGCTGATTACCGTGAACCCGGCGTATCCCTGAGCTTTGTTCGTTTTCGATACCCCGGGAGTTACGTGTATCGCTGACATTCTTTACGTGACAGACGCAATCCCGCGGTAATGTATCTTCACCGTGGCTCGCGTCATAGAATCCGCTCGCCGTTGGATCCTTCCTGCAGTCGCGATCGCGATGATCGGCGCACTTGCGGCCATCTCGCACTGGCGCCACGCCCGCACCACAATTCGATCACTTCCTTCGCTTCCAGCAGCCTTTGCCGGCCGCGTCCCCACGCGTGTCCTGTGGGCGTGGGAGGAGCCGGAGGACCTGCACGCGCTTCCACCGTCGGTCGGTATCGCCTATCTTGCCGAGACCGACATCCTCACCGACCACATAACAGTCCTGCCGCGCCGCCAGCCGCTTTCACCCGCAGCCGGCGCGCCGCTCATCGCTGTCATCCGCATCGAAACTCGCCCCCGCTTTACTGATACTCCAGAACTTCGCGCCGCTCTTGCCGCGCATCTTGCCGCGTATGGAGGTCGCCGCGACATCCATGCCCTGCAACTCGACTTCGACGCGACTCAGTCTCAGCGGAACTTTTATCGCGGCGTTCTCGAAGCGCTTCGACCTCAACTCCCGCGCAGCCTGCCGCTCTCCATCACCGCACTTGTCTCCTGGTGCGGGCCTCATTCCTGGCTGCACACGCTGCCCATCGACGAAGCGGTGCCGATGGAGTTCCGTATGGGTGGTCCACGCGCGCTTGCCAGGGCCGCAAGTATGCACCTGCGCTATCCCATCACCGAACCGCTCTGCCGCACCAGTCTCGGCCTCTCTACTGATGAGCCGTGGCCCGCATCGGTGTCATCGCTCAATCCCGCCACTCGCGTCTATTTCTTCGCGCCGCGCCCCTGGCGGCCTGCCGAGCTGGACCGCGATCTCCAGCACGCCTATTACTGCACTCGCCCCGGAATTCGCCCGATGAAAGTCTCGCGTTTCGCTTTCGCCGCCGCATGTACCGTCCTCGTCTTCGCGATTCCCGGCAATAGCTGCGGGCCGTTCTTCCCGGAAGCCATCTTCGTGCAGGACACGATGCCCGACGGCCCCTACGCAGCCTACGCCGGCGGCCAGATCGGCATTCCGCAGCCCGGCTATCGCGTGCAGGACCTCGTCATCGCTTATGACTGGCTCAACGGCGACGGCCTCACCGCCGGCGAGCAGCAGCAGGCGATCACGCTCGATCGCACGGAAATCGCGGGCGGTTATAGCGACCCGGCCAAGCTGCCCGGCTTCACTGCATGGGTTTCCGCCCGCAAAGACTCCGGCGTTCCCGAGCCTGCTGCGCCGCCCGCGCAGAACGGATTCCACATCGCTCAAGATCTGAACAGCGACCGTCCTGTTCCCGGCGCGTCGTATCAGAACTTCACCAACTGCCTGGATGAAGCCTTCGCCTTCGCCGCCAGCACATTGAAGGACCGCAAGACCGCACACGCGAACGAATCCGCCAGCTTCTCCGATTGGGTGCATGGCCAGGACGCCGTTTTCGCCAATTGCAATGGCAGCGGTGACAAGATGCCCGCCGATGCGTCGACATCCGCACCCACCTGGCTCAAGCAGGACCGCGCCTACCAGCAGGCGGCGGCGAAGTTCTATCAGACTGACTACGACGGCGCCATCGCTCGCCTCAACGCCATCGCCACGGATAGCTCGTCGCCCTGGCGCGAGATCGCGCGGCTGGTTACCGCACGCGCCATGATCCGCCGCGCTACCATCGGCCAGATCACCGAGCTTCCTTCCGCTGCCGTTGCCGCGCCCGGCATGCCCTACAGCGAAGATCGCGAGAAGGCGCAGCGCGCCTATGCCGAATTGCTCAAGCAGAAGGAGCCTGCGCGCCTTGCAGAAGCACGCGACGCGCTCAAGGCCATCGTCGCGGACCCGGCCATGCAGCAGTACAAGGCAGATGCCGCCGGACTGCTCGACTTCGTAAACCTCCGCCTTGATCCAGCGGTACAGGCCAATGTCCTCGCCGCCCGACTCACCGCGCCCGATCGCGCGCAGACGCCCGGGCAGTTCCAGCAGGCGCTCATCGACCTGCGCTACTATCTCTATCCGCCGGATACGGAACATGTCACTTCGTCAGCTACACATACCGGGCCACGCTCGCCGCTCTTCGCATGGATGCAGGCCATGCAGGCGGCCGCGCCAATCCAGAGGATGACCTCAAATTTCAGCGAGCCCAGCGATCCCGCCAAGCTCCAGCAACAACGCCAGCCGGCTGCGGACGAAGCTCTCGCGCAGTGGCACGCAACCCACTCCGACACCTGGCTCATCGCAGCGCTCTCGAACGCCGAGCCCGGCGGCTCCGCCGCACCCGAACTGATGCAGGCCGCCGTGCAAATCCCGAGAGATTCTCCAGCGTGGACTGCCGCCACCTACAACCGCCTCCGCCTCATGCCGGATGCCGCCGCGATGCGCAGCGATCTCGCCACCATCCAGCCTGACATCCAGCACGCGCCGCAACGCTCCACCATCAATCTGTTCAAGCTGCTCAATCAGCGCACCGCGCCCACGCTCGCCGACTTCCTCCACGAGGCGGCAGCGCTGCCCGCAGGCATCACCTTTGACACCGACACTCCCGGGCCGCCGGACACCAAGCCCGATCCCAACGGCCTGTGCGGCGTGAACGGTTCGCAGGCCACCACGCTGCTCTTCAATCCCGACGCGGCCACCATCCTCAACACCCGGATGCCGCTCGCGCTGCTCGCCGATGCAGCCGAAAACACATCGCTTCCGCGCAATCTCAGCTTTCAGATCGCGCAATCCACCTGGACGCGCGCCGTCCTTCTCAATCAACCCGACATCGCCCGCCGCATGTCGCCCATCCTCACCGGCTGCTATCCCTCATGGAAGCAGTGGCTCGATGGCTACAACTCCGCCGCAAGCGCTGGCGATCGCCGTGCCGCCGGCCTGCTCGCGCTGATGCGCTTCCCCTCGAATGCACCGCTGGTCCGCGCGGGCATTGAGCGGGAAGACGGCTTCGCCGGCTATTCGGAGTACCGCGACAACTGGTGGTCCGCCAGCGACACCGCCCAGCCCGCTTCCTCGGACAATCCCGGCGGCCGGAGCGCCACCTTCTTCGGAACGCAGCCCGCCAGCCGCGCTGCCCTCCCCGACCCGCCCTTCCTCACCGCAGCGGGTCGCGCCGCCGCGGACCGCGAGATCGCCGCATTGCGCGAGACGCCCTGCGCGTCAGACTACTTTGCTGCAGCCGCGCTCGACTGGCAGAAGCAGCATCCAGCCGACCCGCGTACCCCGGACATCCTCGGCTTCGCCGAGCGCGCCGTCCGCAACGGCTGCCGGACGAAGGCCACGCCTGATCTGAACCACCGCCTCTTCGTCATCGTGCAGACCAAATATCCAAAGAGCGAGTGGGCCAGGCGATATAGCAGCTGGGAGTAGGCCGCTTTGCCACCATCACAATAGCTCTCGGCGGCAGCTTGCTATCATGGAAGCAGGCGCACGCCACGCTGACCAACTCCGGTCCCCGCAAGCCAGCGCCCTCTCGCTCATGCAGCTGCCCCGAACCTTAGCCGCGAGTATGCCGTGCCATTAAGCTCCGCACGCGCCGTCACTGGTGCCGTTTCCGAACCAAATGACGCAGCGCTTGCCGTCACGAGCGAGCCACAGCCCCGCGCCCGCGCCAAGGCCGCGCCCAACCTGCTCTCCGATTACATCGAGCTCTTCAAGGCGCGCGTCACCGCACTGGTCGTCATCACCGCCTGGGCGGGGTTCTATCTCGGCTCGGTGCGCTCCGGCATTCCCAGCTTCCACATCGGCCTGCTGGAAACCCTTGCCGGCATCGCGCTCATCTCTGCCGGCGCCGCTGCGCTCAACGAGGTGCTGGAGCGCAAATCCGACGCCCGTATGGTCCGCACCGCTGGGCGCCCGCTGGCTACAGGACGCATCAGCCTGCCGCATGGGTTGGTGGTCGCCTTCGCCACGACCGTTCTCGGCTCGCTGATGCTGCTGCGCTTCACCAATCTCGTCACGGTGTCGCTGGGCCTGCTGACCGTCTTCACCTATGTCGCGGTCTACACGCCGCTCAAATATCGCTCCACGCTCGCGACCTTCGTCGGCGCATTCCCGGGCGCCATGGGCCCGCTGCTCGGCTGGACCGCCGCGCGCGGCCACATCGAATGGCCGGCCGTCGCACTGTTCGCCATCCTCTTCGTCTGGCAGTTTCCGCACTTCATGGCCATCGCCTGGCTCTATCGCGAGGACTACGGCCGCGCCGGCATCCGCATGCTCCCTGTCGTCGAGCCCGATGGCTGGTCCACCGTCGTCGAAGCGCTGGCCTACGCCATCCTGATGATCCCGGTCTCGCTGCTGCCGTGGTACCTCGGCATCTCCGGCCGGGTCTACGCCGTCGCCGCGCTCGTCCTCGGGATTGGCTATCTCGTCTACACCATCCGATTCGCGAAGATCCTGAAGGCGCCGTCGTTCTCGGCATCGCGCCCGCACGCCCGCGCGCTGCTCAAGGCCAGCGTTCTGTATCTGCCGCTGTTGCTCATCATCATGATGCTGGATGCTACAGCAGGAAGGAGATAGCCGCTCCCATGTCTTCGGCCACACTGGAGCCCGCCACCGTAGCTGCCGTCGCCGCAACAGCGGGCGACCCCATCGTGCTCTCGTCGCTTACCCACGATTACGGCACACGCGTCGCGCTTGACCACCTCTCTTTTTCAGTCGCGCCGGCGCAGATCTTCGGCCTGCTCGGCCCCAATGGCTCCGGCAAGACCACGCTCTTCCGCATCCTTTCGACACTTATGGTCCCGAGCGGCGGCGTGGCGACTATCCGCGGCTTCAACGTCGCGAAAGAGCCCGGGCAGGTGCGCCAGCAGACCGGCATCGTTTTCCAGTCGCGCTCGCTCGATATCAAGCTCACCATCGAAGAGAACCTTCGCCACGCCGGTCATCTCTACGGCCTTAGCGGTAAGCATCTCCGGCTGCGCATCGACGACGTGCTCCGCCGCGTTGCCCTCAGCGATCGCCGCAAGGACTACGTCGAAACTCTCTCGGGCGGCATGCAGCGCCGCGTCGAACTGGCCAAGGGCCTCATCCATTCGCCCGCCGTGCTGCTGCTCGACGAGCCTACCACCGGCCTCGACCCGGGCGCACGCCTTGATCTCTGGCAGTACCTCCGCATGTTGCGCGATGAGGAAGGTGTCACCGTGCTGGTCACCACGCACCTGATGGAAGAGGCCGAGTACTGCGACCGTCTCGCCATCCTCAGCGAAGGCAAGCTGGTTGCGCTCGGTTCGCCGGAAGAGCTCAAGTCCACCATCGGCGGTGATGTCGTGCTCTTCGAGACGGAAAGCGAGAACGCCGCGCAATCGCTTGCCGCACGCATGGCCGGCCGCTTTGAAGTGGCGCCTACCGTCCTTGGAAATACCGTCCGCCTGGAGCGTGAAAACGGACACCGCTTCCTCACCGCCGTGCTCGACGCCTTCCCCGGCGAGGTCCGCGCTGTCTCCGTGTCGCGTCCGCGTCTCGAAGACGTCTTCATCCAGCGCACCGGTCACCGCTTCTGGACGGAAGCCACTGACGGCAGCGTGAAGGAAAAGGAGGGCATCGACTAAATGGCCACCATCGCCACCACTGCACCCCGGCAACATGCGATTCGCACCGCGCGCCCCAGCCTCTGGATCTCCTCCTACTCGCTGTGGCAGCGCGAGATTGTGCGCTTCTATCGCCAGCGCGCGCGCGTTATCGGCGTTATCGCCTCGCCGCTGCTCTTCTGGGTCGCGTTCGGCGCGGGCTTCTCAAACTCGTTCTCCTCCGGCAACACCGGCGCCAGCGGCCATGCCTTCGGCTACTTCTTCCCCGGCGCCATTGTCATGATCGTGCTCTTCACCGCGATCTTCTCCATGATGTCGCTCATCCAGGACCGCAACGAAGGCTTTCTGCTCACCGTGCTCGCTTCGCCCGCCTCGCGCTCGGCCATCGTGCTCGGCAAGGTGCTGGGCGGCGCAACGCTCGCCGCAATTCAGGGACTCATCTTCCTGCTCTTTTCGCCGCTGGCCGGCGTGCATCCGACAGTCGGCGGTGTGCTGCTCGCCGCAGCCGTCGTCCTGCTCATCAGCTTTGAAATCACCGCGCTCGGCTTCACCATCGCGTGGCCGATGGATTCGACTCAGGCCTTCCACGCCATCGTCAACCTCATCCTGCTGCCGCTGTGGCTGCTTTCCGGCGCGCTCTTTCCTGCGGACAAGGCTTCCGGCTGGCTGCGCGACATCATGCTCGCCAACCCGCTCACCTACGGTGTGGACGCACTGCGCAACGGTCTCGATCCCGCCGCCCACACCGACCAGACCGTAATGGTGAACGTCGCCGTCACGGTAGCCTTTTGCCTGGTCACGTTTGCGACCTCCTGGGTTGTCGTGAACCGCCGCACCAACAAGCCCGCTGCCTGACGCCATGGCCACTGCTCTCGAGCCCGCGAATAAACCCGCCGCCTTCCCCGCCGGCATCGCCGTTGGCGCGATTGTCGCGGTATCCGCGCTCGCTTCGGCGTTTCTTTTCTGGCTGGTCTACGCCCATCACGCGCCGGACGCCTACAACATGCGCCTGCGCTTCCTGCCCGCGCTCAACGCGCTCTTCAACGGACTCAGCGCCATCGCGCTCATCACCGGCTTCCTGCTCATCCGCCGCAAGCGCGTGGCCGCGCACCGCGCCGCCATGCTGACGGCCTTCGCCTTCTCCACGCTCTTCCTCGTCAGCTACATCACCAACCACTGGCTGCACGGCGACATGCGCTTCCCCGGCCCGCACAACGCCGTCTGGATGACCTACATCGTCATCCTCGTCAGCCACATCCTGCTCTCGGTGGTCGCGCTGCCGCTGGTGCTCATCACGCTGTTCCTCGCGCTCACACGCCGGTTCGCGACGCACCGCAAAGTGGCCCGCTGGACCTTCCCCATCTGGCTCTACGTCTCGATCACCGGCGTGATCGTCGGCGCCATGCTCGCCGGGTGGCACGGATAGCCGACTATGTCGACGCCTGTGACCAACCCGTCCAGCCACACGGAAGCAAGCGCAGAAGCTGGGGCACGCGTCCGCGTCATCCGGGCTTCGCTGCCCGACGACGGCACCCGGCAGCTTCTTCAGGGTGCGTTCTGGACGCTCCTCACCGGCATCCTCGCCGCGCTCGCCACGCGCTTCCTCTTCGGTGGCGTCGGCATCCACGGCCCGCACACCAACGCCGGCTGGCTTTCCCTTATCGTCGCCATGATGTGCCTGCCCTTCGGCTGCATGCTGCTCGCGCTGGGCGGAGCAAAATACCTCCGCAACCGCCGCCTTGCCCGCAAAAGCCGTTAGCCACCCACCTCACGCGTACGGCTGGAATCGCGCCCCGTCGTTAATTCGGCGCCACTCGAGTATTGCGGAAATACCGGCCACTTTCAGGCCGAAACAGAATCCACGCAAAGGCAACGCAGAGCAATGCATGGATTACCAGTTCGTGAATCGGCTGGAAGATGTTCAGGACCACGTGGAATGCAATCCAGGCAAGCGCAAGCCAGCGTGCCCAGTTATCTCCCCGCAGCAGAAATGCTCCGCAAACAACCGCAACAAGCTCGGTGAGTTCCGCCGCCACAGCATCCGGTTGCCCTGCCAGCAGCCCGCGGAAATGAGCACCAAACCCGAGCGCGCCAACCGCCAGATATAGCGACGCAAGAATCGTTATAGAGAGTGGACGTTTCATGGCAGCATCTCCAGCACCGCATCGCTGGGCTCGAGGGCCTCTGCGTCCGGAGAGAGAGTCGATCCAGCCTCCAGCAGCGCCCGGACTGTGCCGACGTAATCGCCCGTCTCGCGATTCCAGCCATTCCCGGAGCCGTACAGCGTCCAGCCAAGCGGCGTCCCGGCATACTCACGCGATTTCAACTCCAGCGCCGGATTGAAGCGCAATATCTCGCGTGCCATCTCCGCGTTGCCGTGGAATCCCGCCCAGTGCAGCGCCGTCGCGCCCATTTCTCCCGGAGTATCGACCGGCCAGCCTGCTTCGAGCATCAGCCGCACCGCTTGCGTGTTGTTATTCTGCGCGGCATTCGGCAGCTTTTGCTGGTCTGTCTCGGAGAGCGTCTTCGCCGCATCCGGATGCTTCGACAGGAATTCGTGGAACACTTTTTCGTCGCCCAGCTCACATGCCAGTGACAGCTTCAGATCCTCCGGCGTCCTCTCCATCAGCAGAGCAAAGACATCCTCGTGGCCGAAGTCGCGTGCCACCGCATGGGCGGTCCGATGCATCCCGAGGGTCCAGATGTAAATCGTGCCGCCCGCGCGCGGATTATTTTTGGGGAACCACTCCTCCGACACGCTCATCCGGATGCACTGCGGATCCGTGTCGAGATGCCGCCGGACTAGATCGGCATCGCCGAGCGCGGAGGCCATCAGGAGATCCGTCTGACATCCGCGTGAGACCAGGTAGCGAGCGACATCCTGCCGGTCCTTCGCATAACGCCGACTCTGATCGACGCGAAGCATATATTGCGCCGGCGTCGATTCGTGATCGACATCGCGCGCATCGATCTCGGCGCCACTCTCCAGCAGGAATGCCGCTATCTCTACCGTCGACGCAAAATGCAGCGGCGTCTGCCCGTCGCCGCCCTTTGCGTGCACCACGCCCGGATCGGCCGCCAGCAGTTCACGCAGCTTCGGCATCATGCCTAGGCGCGCCGCGGCATGCGCATCGATCACCGCGCCGTGTTCGACAAGAAAATCCACCAGGCTCGAATCGCAATCGTCCAGCACGCCGAATCCGCCGGCCCACCATTCGGTGCGCTTCCTGATATCGGCGCCCGCTTCGAGCAGCACATCGATGGTCGCCCGATCGCTCCGCTGTACCGCCGCAAACAACGCCTGCTGGCCGAAGCCGTAGTCGGGGAGCGGATCGTCGATCTTGGCCCGCAACTCCGGATGCTGCTGAATCAGCTCCTTTACCCGCGCCGCGTCGCTGTCGCACACCGCTATCTTCAGTGCCTCGGCAGGACTGAGCCCCAGCGATTCAACGTGTGCCTTCAGCTTGGCCCACGTGGGGAAGCCGTACTCTTTGGCCAGCGCATGTTGCGCGTCCGCCAGTTTGCCCTGCTGCATACGACGTAGCAGCGCCTTGGCTTGCTTCTTCAGATGTTCGAGGTTTGGGTTTACAGGTAGCTCACGAGACATAACTCCTCCTTCTATGGCCCGTGGTCCGCTTCGACGGGCAGAAGAGAGGTCAATGCTCGATGCTCAGAGACGCATGCAGGTGGGATAATCCCTTTCCGCGGACGGGGTGCAACCTGGTTTGCGCCACCACTATACCAAATTCCTCCCGAAGCAGGTGCGGCCTCTCCGTCTGCCATGCCGAAGCATATAGACGCTTGTGGACAAGTAAACAAACGTGTGTCTAGAATTGGGCCCGCTCTCGAAAGGCTCTCAGGAGGCCACATGCAGGTCAAGTTCTCCACTTCTCTTCTGCTTTCTGCCCTATCGCTTCTGCCACTGCCATCTCTCGCCCAAAAAGACGCCACGCTCTGGCTCACCAAACCCGACCACTCCGCGTTGCTCGCCGAGCAGTCACCCAAACTCGCCTTCAGTAAAGAAGCCCCCAGCGGGCAGGTCATCGACGTGAACAGCGCGAAGACCTACCAGACCATCGACGGTTTCGGCTTCGCGCTTACCGGCGGCAGCGCCATGCTCCTCCACCACATGGACGCCACGAAGCGCGCCGCGCTCCTGCACAACCTGTTCACCACCGAAGGCGACGGCATCGGCGTCAGCTATCTCCGCGTTACCGTCGGCTCGTCGGACATGAACGATCACGTCTACTCCTATGACGACCTGCCCGAAGGTCAAACCGACCCCGACATGCAGCACTTCTCGCTCGCGCCGGACGAGACGGACGTTATCCCGGTGCTCAAGGAAATCCTCGCTATCAATCCCAACATCAAGATCCTCGCCTCACCCTGGTCTGCGCCGCTCTGGATGAAGACCACCGGCAAGGCGCAGGGCGGCGTGCTGCTGCCCGAATACTTCTCCGCCTATGCGAAATACTGGGTTAAGTACATCGAGGGGATGAAGGACCACGGCATCACCATCGATGCGCTCACGATCCAGAATGAACCGCTCAACGAAAAGAACACGCCGTCCATGGTCATGCTCGCGCCGGAGCAGGCTGATTTCATCGAGCACGATCTCGGCCCGGCCTTCCAGAAAGCCGGCATCAAAACCAAGATCCTGCTCTACGACCACAACCTCGATCATCCCGCGTACGTGACTTCTATCCTCAAAGATCCTGCCGCCGCCAAATACATTGACGGCTCCGCGTGGCATCTCTACGGCGGCAAGGTCGAGGCAATGACCCAGGTGCATGATGCCTTCCCCGCGAAGAACATCTACTTCAGTGAGCAGTCCATCAATGACCGCCCGGGTGCGACCAGCATGAATGTTGCCGGGCCGGTCGCACGCGTCATGATCGGTGTGACACGTAACTGGAGCAGGAACGTTCTCCTCTGGAACCTCGCCGCCGACTCCCAACGCCGGTCCCCACACCGACAACGGCGGCTGCCCGGTCTGCTACGGCGCGCTCACCATCGACGGCGACAACGTGACCCGACTGGTCGCGTATTACGTCATCGGCCATACGTCGAAGTTCGTGCCGCCGGGGTCCGCCCGCATCGAATCCAACGACCTCGACACGCTTCCCAATGTCGCCTTCAAGACACCGGACGGAAAGACTGCCCTGATCGTCTCAAACCCGACCGACAGCACCCAGAACTTTGCGGTACGTGACCAGGGCAGGGCGTTTGCCACCTCGCTCGAGGCCGGCGCAGTCGGTACCTACGTCTGGTAGCCTTGGCCCTCACCTTGCCGGGTCCCGGACGAGAGAACTCGCCCCGCTTCAAAAACCCGGGACCCGGCGTTACACTGAGTTCAGCCGCCCCCATTGGCCCATGATGACACCTTGTCTGTTTGCACCTTCGTGTCGTATCGAATGTAGAACAGCGTAGGCTGTTCCGGCGGAATGCTTTCTTCTTTGCGCATCTCGTAAGACCAACCAATCAACAACCGGGCACAGGCACTCGACATCTTCAGGAGATGAATATGCTACGCATCAACGACGAAGCTCCCAATTTCACTGCCGAGACATCGCAGGGAACCATCAACTTCCATGACTGGATCGGCAACGGCTGGGCCATCCTGTTCTCGCATCCCAAGGACTTCACGCCCGTCTGCACCACGGAGCTGGGTTACATGGCCGGTCTGCAGCCTGAGTTTGAGAAGCGCGGATGCAAGATCATCGGCCTGAGCGTGGACCCGGTGAGCAGCCACTCCAAGTGGCTCGTCGACATCGAAGAGACGCAGGGCCACAAGGTCAACTACCCGATGATCGGCGATACGCAACTGAAGGTCGCCCAGCTCTATGACATGCTGCCTGCCGAAGCCGGCGACACCTGCGAAGGCCGCACTCCGGCCACCAATGCCACCGTGCGCACGGTCTTCGTGGTCGGGCCGGATAAGAAGATCAAGCTGATGCTCAGCTATCCCATGAGCACTGGCCGCAACTTCGATGAGATCCTGCGCGTGCTCGATTCACTGCAGCTCACTGCGAAGGAGCAGGTGTCCACGCCGGTGAACTGGAAGCCGGGCGACGATGTCGTCATCGCCGGCTCCGTCAGCGATGAGGAAGCCAAGAAGAAGTATCCGCAGGGATGGAAGGCTCCGAAGCCTTATCTGCGGCTCGTCAGCCTGGAGAAAAAGCCGGAGCCCGTGGGTGCTAAGTGATCTTTAAGCAGTTCTATTTGCCGTGTCTGGCGCACGCCTCCTATCTGATAGGAGACGCGGCGACGGGCACGGCAGCCGTGGTTGATCCGCAACGCGACACGGACCAGTACATCGCGTTTGCCTCCGAGCACGGGCTGAAGATCAAGCACGTCTTCCTCACGCATCTCCACGCGGACTTCGTTGCCGGCCACCTGGAACTGCGCGATCGCGCCGGCGCAACCATCTATCTCGGCAGCACGGCGAAAACCACCTATGCCTTCACGCCGCTTCACGATGGCGACATTCTCGAATTCGGCCGCGTACGCCTGAAGGCGCTGGAAACACCGGGCCATACGCCGGAGTCTGTCTCGATCGTCGTCTATGATCTCGACGCCAGCGACACTGTCCCTCATGCCGTGCTCACCGGCGACACACTATTCATCGGCGATGTAGGCCGCCCCGACCTGCGCGTGGCGCTTGGCTGGTCGGCCACCGAGCTTGGCGGCATGCTCTTCGATTCGTTGCACAAAAAGCTGCTGCCGCTGCCGGACCAGAGCTTGATCTATCCCGCCCACGGCGCGGGCTCCCTGTGCGGCAAGGCCATCAGCAAGGAAACGGTGTCCACGCTTGGCGAGCAGCGGCACACGAACTACGCGCTGCAGCCCATGACCAGGGAAGCCTTCATCGGCGTTGTCACTGCAGATCAACCAGATGCTCCCGCATACTTCACCTACGACGCCGTACTCAACAGCCAGGAGAGGCCCACGCTGGACCAGACGCTCGCGCGCGAGATGAAGCCGCTGTCGCTGGACACGGTTCTCGCCATGCAGGCAGAGGACACGCAGCCCGGCGGTGTGCAGGTGGGTGTGCAGGTGGGTGTGCAGGTATTAGACACGCGCGACCCCGAGGTATTTGCCGCTGCGCATCTCGCCGGCAGCATCAACGTCGGGCTCGCCGGCCAATACGCCACCTGGGCCGGAACCGTGCTCGACCCCACGCGCCCCATCATCATCATCGCGGCGCCCGGACGCGAGCACGAATCGGCCATCCGGCTCGGCCGCATCGGCTTCGATCACGTCGCCGGCTATCTGGAAAACGGATTACGCGCGCTCGACTCCCGGCCCGACCTGATCGCCTTCACCGAGCACCTCAGCGCACAATCGGCCGCGGAGCGCCTGTCGTCCAGTCGGCCGCCGCTGGCTATCGACGTCCGCACGCCGCGCGAGCATGACGAAAAGAACATCGAAGGCAGCCTCTCCGTCCCGCTCAATCGCCTCGCAGACCATCTGCAGTCGCTGCCCAAGGACCGCCCCCTGCTGATCTACTGCGCGGGCGGCTATCGCTCCTCGCTCGCCGCAAGCCTGCTGCAGCGGGCCGGATTCGATTCCGTCGCCGAGATCGCAGGCGGCTTCGCAGCATGGGAGGCGGCAAAGCTGCCCATCGCCGCGCCAGTTCCCGGGTCATAGTGATAAGTTCGGTCCTCTCCTGAATCAAGCGAAAGGGAAGCGAAGTCAGAGCCGCGAGCGATCCCCAAGCCCTCAAACGCATTTTTTCGAACCTTTCTTCGCATGCGGCATCCATAATTCGTGCCACGCCACCGCCATCTCGCTGCGCTTGCCATCCTTGCCCTCCTGTCGCCGCTCGCGCGCGCGCAAACCGCGCAGCAGATCGTTCAGCAGGTCGTCGACACCGAGCGCGCCGAAAACAAAGCCGACCACTCGCAGTGGGTCTATCTCGATCACTCCGTCAAGCCGAAGGAGCAGGTTCTGGAGTGGGTCGCCACCACGCCGCACGGCGATGTCGATCGCATCCTGGTGAAGAACGGCCGCGAAGTGCCCGAGCCGGAGCAGCAATCGTCGATCCAGAAATTCATGAGCGACCCGCACGCCCAGAAAAAGCAGATCGCGGAGAGCGCGCATGACGGGCAGCAGGTCGATGACCTCCTCCGCCTCCTGCCCGACGGCTTCATCTGGACCGCCGTGCGCTCCACGCCTGACGAAAGCACGCTGCACTTCGTGCCCAATCCCAGCTTCCATCCACCCACGCACGAGGCGCGCGTCTTCGCCGCAGCCACAGGCGATCTCGTCGTCGACAATCGGCAGCACCGCATCCGCAGCGTGCACGGCACTCTGGTCCACGACGTTACGTTTGGCGGAGGTCTTCTTGGCCGTCTCAAGCAGGGCGGCTCCTTCGCCATCGAGCAGCAGCAGGTTGCGCCGTCGCTCTGGCAGCTCACGCTGATTCACATCCATCTGGACGGCAATGCACTGCTCTTCAAGAGCATTTCCTTCCAGGAAGATGACGATCGCTCGCGCTTCACCGAGCAGCAGAATGGCGTCACGCTCAACGAGGCCGCGCAGAACGTAATGCGCCAGCCCGGCAGCGCCCTGCAGACCGCCTCGCGCTGAAAGAAACGGCGACGGTGCCGCCACATCTCGATGAGATGTGGCGCCGCATTTTCCGAAATTCGAATACGCAACTTGGACACGTTACGTTGTAACGCCGCGCAATCCTGATTGCATACCTTTCACTCCGGTCCGGAGAATGATCGCGCAACTCAATCGCATGCTCTCTGGAGAGACCGAGTGTTTTATCGCGTGGATTACATGCTCGCAGTTCTGCTCGCCGGCTTTCTCATCGGCTTGGCAGCCGGCCGCCGAGTCGCGCATTTCCCCGTTGAGGTCGTCGCGCGCGCGTACTTCGGAATCGTTCTCGTCCTGCTCGGACTTCGCCTTATCTGCCTGATCGGCTATGTAATGCAGCCGCAAACCAGTGCGTGGAATATGGCGCTCGGCACGACATTGGATATTTTCACGCTTCTCTTTGCCGCGCTCTTCGGCCTCGCGCTCCGTCGGGGTCGTCGCGGACTCCTCACAGAAGATGCGGTCTTCTCAGCACTGATCGTTGCCACAGCCTTCTTCTTCGCCATGACTGGTGTCGGCAAAGCGTTCTCCATGGACTGGATGACTAATTTCTTCCATCAGTCCGGCTATTCCGTGGCCTTTCTTAAGAGCGTCATGATCGTCGAGGTTTTCGCTGCCCTGGCCCTGCTTGTTCCAACCACCATGTTGCCGGCCATGCTCGTCCTGACGGTCGATATGTTTGGCGCCATCTATACGCACGTCCACAACGGCGATCCACTGAACGACAGCACAGATGCCATCCGCGAACTGATTCAGCTCGCGGCGATCGCCATCTTCTGGACCATGCGCCGCCCCGCACCGTACAAGGCGCCCCGCCACATCCTGTGGCTCGGCATGGCGGCATGTGGAGCACTCTGCCTCGTAATCGCCATCGTTGGCGGCGCGCTCATGCGGCACATCGCCCACCCATAGCCTTTCCCAAGACGAAACTACGACGCACAGAGACCTGCAAGAAAGTGCCAGATCACCCCACCCAATTCGCTACTATGGAAATAGGGAGGGCCATGACTATCTCGTACAAGGGTGAGCCCGATCCAAAATGTGCCCTTAAGTCCAATTAGAAGACGAATTTAGCGGCAAGTCCTCTGGATAGACGAATTTAGCCCTCCGGAGCGGCTCTAAGTCCGTGATTGCAGATAAGTTCTACGCCTTCCTCCCGTAGCGGGAGGGGGGTAGGGGGGTGGGTAACGTGACCCCTCTGCTATCCTCGTCGTTTAGGTTTCAGGGAGAAGCGAATCATCATGGCAAAGAGCGTCAACAAGGTCATCCTGCTTGGCAACGTCGGCAAAGATCCCGAGGTCAATTTCCTACCCAGCGGCGCCGCCGTCGCGAAGTTTGGACTTGCTACCTCTGACCGGTTTAAGGACAAGGGCGGCGAATGGCAGGACCGCACCGAATGGCACAACCTTGTCGCCTTCGGAAAAGTGGCAGAGATCATTCGCGATTACGTGAAAAAGGGCGCCAAGCTCTACGTGGAAGGCAGCCTGCGCACCTCGTCGTGGGACGATAAAACGAGTGGCCAGAAGCGGTACAAAACCGAGGTCATCGTCAATGACATTTCCCTGCTCTCCGGCCGCGGCGACGGCGAAGGCAGCGGTAGTGGCAGCTACAGCCGCCAGAGCAGCGGCGATAAGAGCGGCGGCTACGCGCAGCCGGCCCCCGACTACGGCGACACCGGCATCACGGATGAAGACATCCCGTTCTGAAGAATCGCGACCGAAATAAAAAGAGCCGGCAAAATCGCCGGCTCTTCTCTTTTACGACTTGATGGACCTCAGATAATCGGCGTCGATCTTCAGCGCTTCCTGCCACGGAATATCGAACTCCTCCTGCTCGACGAAGCAGTGCTTGATCGCGCCCTTCTTCGCCGCCACAAAGATCGGCTTGTAGTCGATGCGACCGTGGCCCAGTTGCGCCGCGTGCGGTGGCGTGACGCCGGGCTGGAAGTCCTTCACGTGCAGCATGGAGATGCGATTGGAATACTTCTTGAGCAGCGCGACGGGATCACCGCCGCCCACCACCACCCAGCCGCAATCCATCTCGAACGTAACCAGCGCGGGATCGGTGAGCTTCATCAGCTCGTCGTAAGGCGCCACTCCATCGACGGCCACGAACTCCGGCGTGTGGTTGTGATAGCCGAAGCGAAAGCCCGCGGCCTTCACCTTCTTGCCCCAGCGGTTGAATTGCTCGGCATTCCACTTCCAGTCTTCGAGTGAGAAGCTGTGCTCCGCGCCCTTGGCCGGCGGATTCTTATGGCCGGGATACGAGCACACGATGTATTCCGCGCCCAGTGTTTTATGGAACGCGATGATGTCGTCGAGCGTCTTGGAGAGCACGTCCGACGAGTAGTGCGCGCTGACGCATCGCAGACCCGCGTCGTCCATCGCCTGCTTCACGTCGCCGGCGGAGTGCCCGTAGAAGCCGGCGGCCTCGACCTGGCGGTAGCCAAGCGCCGCTAACTTCTTCAGTGTGCCGGCATAGTCTTTTGGCAGCTCCTGGCGCACAGAGTAGAGTTGGAGCCCGAGCGGGAGCCCGAAGGGTGAAGCGAGCCCCTGCCGGGTGGCTATGAGCGCATAAGCAGAAACCGCCGCGCTCGTCTGTAGAAAACGACGTCGAGTGTAAAGTCCCATGGAGCGTTCTCCTGCAGAGGTAAATTTCGGAACTGACCTTCACGCAGCTTTTCCGTCAAGAAAAGCTGCTTAGAGCTGCTCTCAAATGTTCTCAGCAACAGGAGAAACGCTCTAAGCCGACCATCATACCCAATCGGCCAATGCAATCAACTCGCAACGATTGGAGCCTTCAGCCCGATACGATTTCAGAGAAATCTGCGATGCTGGAGAACCGCTCCGCAACCTCCGCAATGAGCGACAAACGATTGCGCCGCAGCGCCGCGTCGGGAGCCATGACCATCACTTTGTCGAAGAACGCATCCACCGTCGGGCGCAGCGACGCAATACGCTCCAGCGCCTCCGCATAGCGGCGTTGCTGGCGCAGCTGCTCCACCGCCGGAGCGATGGTACTGAACTGCTGCTGCAGAGCACGCTCTTCGGGTTCTATCAGTACATCTGCAACCGCTGCCGTATCGTATGGCTCGCCTCTCTCACCCGCCTGCCGCAGGATGTTCTGGATACGCTTGAACGCGACCGAGATCGCCGTGAGGTGTCCTTCGACATCGGAGGCGCGAACAGCAGTCAGCGCCTTCGCACGTGCGATCGCATCGGCGACGTCATCGGCGTCGGCGGCCAGCACGGCCTTTGCCACGTCGTAGCTGTACCCCATCACCTCTCGCAGATAGAAATCCAGCCGCTCGCGAAAGAACTTCGCGACCGCCGAGGTTGAGGCTTCCGCCAGCGCATCCTGCTCCGGGCTCGTCGCCAGCCGCTCCAATTCGTTCAGCTTGAGCGGCAGTCCGGATTCGGCCAGAATCCGGATCACCCCGTTAGCCGCACGCCGAAGCGCGAACGGGTCCTTCGAGCCGGTCGGTTCAAGGCCGAGCGCGAACATATCGACGATCGTCGCCGTCCGGTCGGCCAGTCCGAGCAGCTGCCCCTCGATCGTCGGCGGAATCGCATCGTCTGCCGCCGCGGGCCGGTATTGCCAATAGATCGCCTGCGCAACGCTCTCCGGCAGGCCCTCTGCGCGCGCATACAGCCCGCCGATGATGCCTTGCAGCTCGGTGAACTCCTTCACCAGCTCGGCCGTCAGGTCAGCTTTCGCCAGCCGCGTCGCGGTCAGAAGGGCGCTCTCGTCCACCGCGACACCGCGCGTACGCACCATCGCGGCCAGCGCAGCCGCGAGCCGCAGGTTCGTCTCGGTCTTGCTGAAGTAGCTGCCCAGGTCCTTCTGAAACGTGACTGCCTTCAGCAGTTCCACGCGCTCGGCCAGCGGGGTCTTCTGATCGAAGGTCCAGAAGAAGCGTGCATCGTTGAAGCGGGCGCGCAGCACACGCTCGTTGCCATGGCGGATAATCGCCTCGCCAGCGGCATCCACCTGCGTGTTCAGCACGGCCAGAAAGTGGGGTGCAAGGCTGCCGCTTGCGTCATCCACAGCAAAGTACTTCTGGTGATCGCGCATCACGGTCACCAGCACTTCCTCCGGCAGATCCAGGTACTCCCGCTCGAAGGTGCCGAGTATGACGCTGGGCCACTCTGTGAGCTGCGTCACGGTCTCGACCAGGGGTTCGTCTTCCCGCCAGCGCGCACCTTCCACCGTGCGCGTCACGCGGTCCAGTGCCTTGCGGATACGCTCACGCCGTGCGGCGATGTCGGCAATTACATACGCGGCTTCCAGCTTCGACGCATACTCCGCCGGAGTGGCAATCGTTATCGGCGCATCCCCGTGCAGCACGCGATGTCCATAGCTGACGTTGCTGGCAGTCTTGCCGCCGAATTCGATCGGCGCCACGGTTGAGTCGAGCAGTGCAACCATCCACTGCACTGGCCGTACGAAGCGCTCTGGCTTCCCCGGTCGCCAGTACATGTTCTTAGGCCAGTAGATCTTCCCCAGCTCCGCCGGCAGCTTCTCTACCAGGATCTCCGCGGCGCTTCGCCCGGCTCTCGTCACTGTAGCCGAGACATATTCTCCTTTGGGCGTGGTGTGCTTCACCAGCGCATCGACCCCGACTCCTGCCCTCTTGGCAAAGGCCTGTGCCGCCGGCGTGGGCTGGCCGTCTTTGAACGCGATCTTCCATGCCGGGCCGGTCAATTGCTCGGTCGTATCCTGCTGCCGTTCGAGCACGCCGCTGACCGTAACGGCAAGACGCCGCGGCGTAGCGTAGCTGCGCACCGCAGCATTCGTGTCCAATAGCTTCTCGTCCGTGAGGAGATTCTTCACGCGCGTCGTCAGCTCCTGCTCCGCGCTCGCGATCATGCGCGCAGGAATCTCTTCCAGACCAATCTCAAACAGGAACTCTGCCATCGCTCTTCCTCTCGTAAGTATCAGGCAGTCAGCCCTGCTGGTTGTGCGATCAGGGATGCGGCGTAAGCCCGTGCGACGCCGACCGTGAGATTGCGAATGCGCCCGATGATGCCTACCCGCTCCGTAACGCTGATGGCTCCGCGTGCATCGAGCAGGTTAAACAGATGCGAGCACTTCAGGCACAGGTCATATGCGGCGAGCACGGGCACGCGGTCGCGCTCTCGATGTGCCGCCTCATCCTCCCGCACCAGCGAAAGCAGCGCCTGGCATTCCTGCTCATACAGACGAAAATGCTCCCACAGCTTTGCGACGTCGGCGCGCTCGAAGTTATACGCGGAGAACTGTATCTCCTCCTGCAGCCGCACCTCACCATAGGTGATGACGCGCTTGGTCACCGGATCGCGCGCCCACACGATGTCGTAAATAGAATCCACATCCTGCAGGAAGGCCGCGATGCGCTCCAGACCATAGGTCAGCTCCGCACAGATCGGATCCAGTTCCTGCCCGCCGCACTGCTGGAAGTACGTGAATTGCGTGATCTCCAGGCCGTCCAGCATCACCTGCCAGCCCACACCCCATGCGCCGCCCGCCGGCCATTCCCAGTTGTCTTCTTCGAACTTCAAGTCATGCTCGCGCAGGTCGACGCCCATCGCGGCCAGCGATTCAAGATAGATCTCCTGCACACGCTCCGGCGGCGGCTTCAGGATGACCTGAAACTGTGTGTGCTTGTAAAGGCGGTTCGGGTTCTCGCCATAACGTCCATCGGCAGGCCGGCGCGAAGGCTGCGCATACGCTACGTTGAAAGGTTTCGGGCCAAGTACGCGAAGGAAAGTCTCTGGTGACATGGTGCCGGCGCCGACCTCCACGTCGTAGGGCTGCTGCAACACGCATCCCCGCGCCGCCCAGAAGGTCTGCAGGTTGAAAAGGAGTTCCTGAAAGGTCAGTGCGCTTGCATTCGCCACATGCCGATTCTAAATGAGCACCTTCCTGCGTTCTGCGCTGCGGCCCGGATATACTGCCGTTGCTGCTATGCGACTGCTGCCTGTTGCGATTGCCGTGCTGCTGCTGTCCTCAATTTCCATGACGGGGCAGAACGCTCCGGCTGCCGCCGAAAACTCGCTGCCAGAATACGCCCCGGCCCTGCGCAGCTATGAATCGTGCAGCTTTGACGATGGTTTGCAGATCGTCAAAATCGATTCCCTTCCGGCTGGTGTGCAGGAGCGCATCGTGAATACGAGTCACGGGCCGAAGACCATTCACATGCTTGCCGGTGATCGCATCATGTTTGCCTATGGAGTCGGCGGCGATTTCTTTGCCAACGTTAAGCCGGAGGCACTTCCGGCGGCCACCTGGGATACGGAAAAGCAGGACCTGCTGGATGAGATTGCGGCCATGCTCGCTTCCCAGCCCGGCACCGTGCCCAATACAAGTCTGCCAAGCACGATGCACGGTCTCGATGTGCATGGCATCGACCGCACCGAGCTCAAGGGCGGCACCCTCGGCTTCTATATCCTCTTCGACAATGCGCGGCACATTGCGACCAGCGTGTATCTGCTCAACCAGAAGGCGCTGACACGACGGTTTCAGACGGTCGAGCAGTATCGCGAGCTGCGCACGCGCTTCCTCGCTGCCTATACCGGCTGCATCGCACAGAACCAGGCGCTGCGAACACCTCAATAGGGCGGCCTATTGGTCCGGTCAGTATTACAAACCGATTCGCACCAGCACGCAGGTTATATTGTCCCGACCGCCCGCTGCGTTGGCGGCCGCCAGCAGTGCTGCGCAGGCCTTCGCTGGGTCGTTTGCGGCGCCTTCCACAATTCCCGCGATCACGGGATCAGTCAGTTCGCGCGTCAAGCCATCGGAAGCAATCAAATACAGGTCTCCCGGCTCAAGCGATACTTCCTGAACGTCCGTGACTACCTCGGCGCGGGTGCCAACAGCGCGCGTAATGACGTTCTGCATGGGCGAACGGCGTGCCTGCTCGCGAGTCATGCGGCCGATGCGGACCTGTTCCTCCACCATGGAGTGGTCCTGCGTCAGCCGGTCCAGCGCGCCGCCACGCCAGCGATAACAGCGGCTGTCGCCTACATGGCCCGAGCCAGCCAGTGCCATCGTCCAGCATGAGAGCCACCAGCGTCGTCCCCATGCCCTCCAGCCGCCGGTCCTGCCGCGCACGTTCGTACACGGCACTGTTGGCCAGCCTCACCGCCTCGCGGATCGCGCCCGCACCGGGCTTGGCCTTTGCTAACGCAGCAGCAGCCGTTTCCCCAGCCACATGGCTCGCAGTCTCGCCTGCCGCGGCGCCCCCCATGCCGTCGCAGACGATAAATGCGGCCGCCTCAGATTGCATAACGAAGAAATCTTCATTCGCACGCCGCACGCGCCCGCGATCCGTAACGCCCGCGGCGGTCCATGCCGGTCCCCTGCTCACCACCACGATGGCTTGCTGCTCTTCTGTCCGAGGATGCATGTGCGCGAAGGAATCTCCGAGGAAATGTCCAGGAGCAGCTAGCGGCTGAGCCGCAGTTGTCCATCCTACCGGGTTAGAGCGGGTTTGGCACCCAGTAGTCATTCGAAACAAAGCCAGGCAGCCAAAACATTGCCTGCCCTTTGCATTTTGTTATGGTTGCGGCACCACCATTACCTGCACTCCGCTCGATTCACCAGCCGAGTGATAGACCTGCTCGGTGGCCTTCTTGAAGTCCTCCGGTTTGGCGTGAGGAATGTCGGTAAAGGTCTGCGGGTTCCGGTCGGTCAGCGGGAACCACGAGCTCTGCACCTGCACCATGATGCGGTGCCCCCTACGGAAGGTGTGGTCCAGGTCGGGCATGTCGAACTCCAGATCGGTCACCTTCCCCGGCGTCAACGGCTCGGGCTTCTCCCAGCTGTTGCGGAACTTGGCGCGGATCGGCTCGCCCCGCAGCAGCTCCTGATAGTCGCCCATATGAACGGGCGGCGCGCTCAGGATGCGCTTGTTGCCGGAGCTTGTACCCTCCGGGTCCGGATAGTCGCTGGGGTAGACGTCGATCAGCTTTACGTCAAAATCAGAATCTGTGCCGCTGGAGGCGATCTTCAGTTTCGGCGTGATCGGCCCGGCAATGGTTACGTCTTCCGTCAGCGGATCGGTCTCGTACGCCAGAACATCGGGCCGCGTCGCCGCAAAGCGCTGGTCCTCCACCATGTAGCGCTGCGGCACCGTATCGGTGACATAGGGCACAAACGGCACCGGATGCATCGGGTCACTGACGTATTCGTCATAGGCGTTGCCCTCGTTGCCCGTGGGCGCATCGAAGGAGAGCTTTCCGTTCGCGTGGAAGTAGAGCGTCTTCGGCTGTGCGCCCGGAGGCGGCCAGCTTGGATACTTGCGCCACACGTTGGTGCCGGTTTCGAACATATAAGCCTCGGGCGGCGCCTCGCCTTTGCCCTTCAGGTAGTACTCGAAGAAGGGGAACTGAATTTCCTTGCGGAAGAACTCGCTGGTTTTGGCGTTGAACGGGATATCGCCCAGAGACTCTCCCTCGCCGCGCGCCCAGCCACCATGCACCCATGGGCCTTCGACAATGGTGTCGGGCGTGCCCGGATTTGCCTTTCCAATCGCGCGCCAGGTGCGCCATGGCCCGCTCAGGTCTTCGGCGTCATACCATCCACCAACGACCATCACCGCGCAGTGGACATTATGCATGTGCTGCGAGAGGTCGCGCACCTTCCAGTAATTGTCGAAGGTGGTGTGGTATAGCTGATCGGCAAAGAGCGGGTTCGATCTCTTCAGGTCGCGCGTGTCCAGCAGCGACGTCGGTGTCGCCTTCAGATAAAAATCGTAACTGTTCGGAGTGCCAAAATCAAAGCGATTGTGCGGCACCTGCGCCGGTGTCATCGGCTCATCGAACGGCTTGAAGAATGTATAGAAGCCAAAGTTAGCCGATAGCATGAACGCCCCGCCGTGATACGCATCATCGCCCTCGAAGAGGTTTGTCATCGGCGCCTGTGGGCTTGCCGCTTTGATCGCGGGATTCGAGTCAATGATGCTGGAAGAGGTGTAGAAGCCCGGATACGAGATGCCCCAGATACCGACCTTGCCATTGTTGTTCGGCACATGGGCCAGCAGCCAGTCCACCGTGTCGCTCATGTCCGAGCTGTCATCGACGTCCGTCTTCGACTTCTTGTCGTCGATATGCGGGGTCATTTCGAGAAACTTGCCCTCGGACATATAGCGCCCGCGCACATCCTGGTAGACGAAAATATAGCCCGCCTTCTCGAACTCATTCGATGGCCCGACCGACATCTTGTACTGGTCTTCGCCGTACGGCGCCACTGAATACGGCGTCCTGTCCACCAGGAATGGCCACGGGCGCGAGTGGTCCTTCGGCACGTACACCGACGTGAACAGCCGCACGCCATCGCGCATCGGGATGCGGTACTCGTATTTCGTGTAGTGCGCTTTGACGTAATCTTCCGCGGGGGCTTCCGGTTTTTCCTGCGCCGGCAATGTAAACGCTGCAGCAAGGATGCAGATCGCCACGCAAAAACGGGCGTGGCGGATCGAGAGGATGCGTAACATCTCGTCTCCTGGGATGGAGTCTTTTCGACAAAGCTACACAATACACTCTGCGTCCCATTGGCCGGGCTTATGGGATGAAATAGAACGGATTTGGCAGCTTGACGGAGATCTCCGCGTGAGGCTCGCCTTCGAGGTCGCTCCACTGATCGCCGATGCTCATGATAAGTGTGTAGCCCTGCGTCACGATCTTCCGTCGTTCGCTCGATTTGTACACGACCGCGGTTTCACCCTGCTCTCCCTTCGACCGCAACACCAGCGCCTTCCACTCCGTCATTCCCTGGTCACGAAGATTGGCCGCCGTCACGTCACGCATCGCCTCCGGCCGGCCGGTGATGAAGAACACGGGCACGCCCGCCGCCACAGCCTGCTTGTACAGCGCCACCGAACCGGGAATCGCTTCGGCCTTTTCCGACCGCTCCCACTCGTCCTCCAGCGGCTGATAGAAGCCCATGTTCAGCTTTGCGATCTCCGGCCAGTTCGAGAGCACTGTCTCATCGATGTCAAAGACGATGGCGAGCTTCTCGCCCGGCTTGCGTGCCCGCACCCTTTCGGCCAAGGCAGCCTGCGCGCGATCCGTCTGCGCCCGCAGGTCGTCCGCATAACAGCCATAACCGCCTGTGCAATCGTGGTACTGGACCAGAATATTGCGGAGAAGACCCAGGTTGCGCAGTTCGAAAGGGGGCTCAAGCGTGCGTTCCACATGGGCGGTCGGCGCATCAGTATTGGATTGCGCGGTAAGTGCGCCGCCAGAACCCAGCAGGACCAGCACGAGAAGACACCTTGCAGATTTCATGTGCGCCCCTGGCGAAAGGAATCGGGCCGCGATGAATCCACAGCGCAGCCTAGCGATGCATTGTAGGGCAAAAGAAAGGCCGGCGTCGGGCGCTGGCCTTTATTAAAGTACGATTCGTCTTCGGCAGAGCTGCATTTGCCAGCCTGGCCTACATCCGAGAGCGGCTAAGAGCCATTCGAGCAGACACTGAGCGATGCGTGGTGAAAGCTGAACCACCCATTCGCCGACGTACTGGCGGGCGCGCCGAAGTACGGCATCATCGCCAGATCCTGCAGGTGGTACGTAAAGCCATTCTGCGTGTAGGCATAATCGCCGTAGTTGGCAGTGTTCTCCAGCGGATCACCGTTCTCCAGAATGCCGCATGGCGTCTGGTTGCCGTTCGGATTCGCTACCAGCGGGTCGTCTGCCCACTCGCCGATCTCATGCGAAAGAGCCGAGACATCCTGCGAGAAGGCGCCTGAATGATCGACGTAGGTCGCCTCCGCATAGGCCTGCGGGTTAGAGGAGCTGCCTTCTGCCGAGTGATATCCGCCAATGCAGCAGCTTCCGCCCTGCGTCAGGTACACGTCATAGGTCAGGAAGATAGGAAGGGCATTCGGCTGAATTCCCTCTGCGGCAATTATGTTGGGCAACTGCGCGTCGAACCAGTTGATATCGACGAGGCCGGTTGTAAATCCAAAAGGCGAGCCCGTCTTCCCGTAGTTGGTGGGCACCGTCAGCGTCTTCTCCGGAAGCACTGTAGGATTGCCGAGCAGCAGATGCGAATTGGTGTGACTGCTGACCGTACCCCAGAAGTTCGCGCGCTGGTAGGCGTCTATGTACTGTGTCGTACCGACGTCAATCGTGCCGAGCTTATAGTCGATGCTGGACGTGAACAACGGCGAGTCCACCGTGTTCTGCGTCACGCTATTTCCGTTCGACAGCACGTGCGCGGGATCAAAGCTGCTTTGTCTGCCTTTTCGGCCCACCACGATTTTTACCGGGATGATGTAGACCGGAATCGTTGCGGATGTATTGCTGGAAGGCGCAGTGCCGACCATGTTGTAGGTGTAGTTCGTGCCGCTGTAGGTGAAAGAGCCATTCCATGTCTGCAGTGAGAGGCTCGACGCACGTGGCATCAACTGCTCGGAGAAGAGGCGCGGTGGCAGCACAGTGTACTTACCTTTGGCCGTTTGCTTGGAGGCGGCATCGCTGGATTGAGCCAGCAAAGCGATGGGGATCAAGGCGCCAACAGCCAGAGCCGCGGACAGCCTTTTCAGGACAACTCTCATACGGGATGCTCCTTTTCAATCGAAAACGTCTCGATTAGCGCCGTCAGGCGGACGACGTCCTGACGAACGCAGCAATGTAAGTCAGCGAAGTACCAAGAAGCAACTATCGTTTTACAAAAACTGTGGATGAAATACGAAGCTCCACGATGGTTACGCATGTAGTAACTAAATAGTTAGCAGGTGCGTGCGGGCGCTTTTCACATTGGGGCAGCGCAGACAATCGCGTGACCTGCGGAAGGCGTGCTGGGCCCGGTGACGTAACCGTCATAACGAATGTTTTTTCGATGTAAAAAAAGGCCGGCGCAATTGCCGGCCATTGCGATCGTGTGCCCTTGAATCTACCGGACGCCGCCCTTCGCATCCATGCGTGCCTGCGCATCGTGCATCAGCTCATTGGCTCGTTCATATTGCGCGGGATCCTCGCCGGCATGGTCCCACATCTTCTGCCCGCGCTCGTACTCGCGCTGCGCGATCGAGGCATCGATGTCCTCCGGCTTCTCCGCACTTTCCGCCAGGATGGTCACGCGGTTCGGCAGCACTTCGGCAAAGCCCCAGGCCACGTAATAGCGCTGATTGCTTTCGCCGCCGCCATGAATCGTCACCAGGCCCGTGCCGAGCTCGGTCAGCAGCGGCGCCGCTCCGTAGAGCACCTCGAGATAGCCGGTGCGGCCCGGCAACTCAACGGAATCGGCGGACGCATCCACCAGCTCCCGGTCGGGAGTGACCAGCCGCACCTGCAACTTGCCGGCTTGTGCCTGATCGGCCATGGCTAGGCGGCTGCTCCCTGCAGCTTCTCCGCCGCCTCAAGCACTTCTTCGATCGTGCCCTTCATGTAGAAGGCCTGCTCAGGAATGTTGTCGTGCTTGCCTTCGATGATCTCCTTGAACGAGCGCACGGTGTCCTGGACCTTGACGTACTTGCCGGGTGTCCCAGTGAAGACCTCAGCCACGTGGAAGGGCTGCGAGAGGAAGCGTTGCACCTTGCGCGCGCGCTGCACCGTCAGCTTGTCCTCTTCGGAAAGCTCATCAATGCCGAGAATCGCGATGATGTCCTGCAGGTCCTTGTAGCGCTGCAGAATCCGCTTCACGCCCTGCGCCACGTCGTAATGCTCCTGACCGACAACACGCGGCGTGAGGATGCGGGAGGTCGAAGCCAGGGGATCGACCGCCGGGTAAATGCCCAGCTCCGACAGCGGACGCGAGAGCACGGTCGTTGCGTCAAGGTGAGCAAACGTGGTCGCCGGCGCAGGATCGGTCAAATCATCGGCAGGCACATAGATAGCCTGCACCGACGTGACCGAACCGCGCTTGGTGGAGGTAATGCGCTCCTGCAGCTCGCCCATTTCGGTCGCCAGGTTCGGCTGATAACCGACAGCGGACGGCATGCGGCCCAGCAGCGTAGAGACCTCCGAGCCTGCCTGCGTGAAGCGGAATATATTGTCGATGAACAGCAACGTGTCGGAACCCATTTCGTCACGGAAATACTCCGCGATAGTGAGACCCGTCAAAGCGACGCGCAGGCGTGCTCCGGGCGGCTCCGTCATCTGGCCATAAACCAATGCGGCTTTGGACTTCTCGCGGTTCTTGGTGTCGATGACGCCGGACTCCTGGAATTCGAGCAGAAGGTCGGTTCCCTCACGCGTGCGCTCGCCCACCCCGGCGAAGACCGAGACGCCGCCATGCTTCGATGCAACGTTGTTAATCAGCTCCTGGATGACAACCGTTTTGCCCACGCCCGCGCCGCCGAACAGGCCGATTTTGCCGCCCTTGAGGAATGGCTGGATCAGATCGATGACCTTCACGCCGGTCTCGAACATCTCCTCCGACGTGGCCTGCTCCTCGAACGAGGGAGCCTGGCGATGGATCGGCCGCATCTCCTTCGCATTGACCGGGCCAAGCTCGTCCACCGGTGCGCCAATCACGTTGAGAACGCGCCCCAGCGTCGGCGTGCCCACCGGCACGGTGATGGGACCGCCCAGGTCGATCACCTTCATGCCGCGGACCATGCCTTCGGTCGATTCCATTGCGACGCAACGCACGCGGCCTTCGCCGATGTGCTGCTGCACTTCAAGAATGACGTTGATCGGCGAGGGAACGTCAAAACCCTCGCTTACCACGCGCAGCGCCTGGTAGATCCCGGGCATTGTCTTCTCGTTAAACTGCACGTCCACCGCGGGACCGGAGATCTGCACGACCTTGCCGATGTTTTCCTTGCCCGGTGTGATCTTCGCGCCCCGATATTGCGCGCCTTCGTCCTGCCCCTCGCCCATGCCCTGCACGGCGTCGTGATGCGTCTCGTTCATCTGTGCCATAGCTTTCCTTACAGAGCGGCGGCGCCGCTCACAATCTCGATAATTTCCTTGGTGATGGCGGCCTGGCGCACGCGGTTCATGGTCAGCGTGAGCGCGTCAATCATGTCTGACGCGTTGTTGGAAGCCGAATCCATCGCTGTCATGCGGGCTGCGTGCTCAGAAGCAACCGACTCCAGCATGCCGCGATAGAGCAGCGTTGCAACATAGCGCGGCAGCAGGCTGCGCAGCATTTCCTCCGGCGGCTGCTCATAGATGTAATCCACGTCCGCAGTGCCGAATTTCTGCGCCTCTTCATCTGCCTCGTGGGTGTCCGGCTCTTGCAGGCTCACGCCCGCGGTCCTTGCCGCTTCGCCGGCGCGCTCCCGCTCCTCCATCGAGGGCTCCTCGATTTGCGCTACTTCGTGCTGGCCCGGTTCAGCCATGGGCACCAGCCGCTCGACCACAACGCGTTGCGAAATCACCGAGCGAAACTCATTGAAGACCACGTACGCGGCATCGATCTCGCCGCAGTCATAGCGGTCCACAATGTCCTGCCCGATCTCCGCCACCGCATCAAAGCGCAGCTTTTCCAGCATGCCCGGATGGTCACCGGTGATTTCGATCGGCGCGCTCCGCTCTTCACGTTTGCGCACCAGCGGCCTCTCTTCCAGCTCGCTCTCAAGCGGAATACCTGCTGACTCGGCAGGCTGCTGATCGCCCGCTTCTCGATCTCTCGTGATCTTCGCGGCAGGATAGCGCCGGCGGAAGAGATCGCGAGCCTTGCGACCAATGGTCTCGATATCGACGTTGCGGCCCTGCTCGCCGTTTTGCGTGACAATGAACCGCATCGCCGCCTTGATGATGTTGGAATTGAAAGCGCCGGCAAATCCTTTGTCGCCGGAGACGACAATCAGCAGCACGTTCTTCTCTTCGCGCGGCGCAAGCAGCGGGTGCCGCACCTCGCCGGTCTCCGGGTTATAGACATCGATGCGCCGCATCAGCGAGCGGATCACGCTCGCCATCATCTGCGCATACGGCCGGGCGGTGACGGCGCGTTCCTGGGCGCGGCGCAGCTTCGCCGCCGAGACCATCTTCATGGCCTTGGTGATCTGCCGCGTATTCTTCACGCTGCGGATCCGCCGTTTCAGATCGAGGACATTTGCCATGGATCAGGCCTTCGCCGCAACTTCCTTCTGCTGCTGATCGGCTGCAGCTTTCTTCTTGTCCTCTTCGGTCAACGGCTTGACGGAAGACTCCTTCAGCTTCGCCTCGTGGTGCTCGGCGATGTAGTTTTCCTTGTACTCTTTCAGCGCAGCCTTGATCCGGTTCTTCAGGTCATCGTCAAGCGTCTTCTTCTCGATGATGTCCTTCAGCAACTGGGACTGTGCGGAGTCGAGATACCTGTACAGGCCTTCTTCGAAGCCGCGGATATCCTCAACCTTTAGATCGTCCAGGTAGCCGTTGGTGCCGGCGAAGATGATCACCACCTGCTTCTCGGTCGGCAACGGCGAGAACTGCGGCTGCTTCAGCAGTTCTGTCAGGCGAACGCCGCGGTTGAGCTGATTCTGCGTCACCTTGTCGAGATCCGATCCGAACTGCGCGAAAGCAGCAAGCTCGCGATACTGCGCCAGGTCCAGCTTCAAGGTGCCGGCCACCTGCCGCATCGCCTTGATCTGCGCGGCGCCTCCCACACGGCTCACCGAGAGACCCACGTTCACCGCCGGGCGCACCCCGGAATTGAAGAGATCCGTTTCAAGATAAATTTGCCCATCTGTGATGGAGATTACGTTCGTCGGAATGTACGCCGAGACATCGCCCGCCTGCGTCTCGATGATGGGCAGTGCGGTCAGCGAGCCGCCGCCTTTCGGATCACTCAGCTTCGCCGAGCGCTCCAGCAATCGCGAGTGCAGATAGAACACGTCGCCCGGGTACGCCTCCCGGCCCGGCGGACGCCGCAGCAGCAGCGAAATCTCACGATAGGCCGTCGCATGCTTCGAAAGATCGTCGTAGATCAGCAGCGCGTGCTTGCCGTTGTCGCGGAAGTATTCTCCGATCGCCGTGGCCGCATACGGTGCGATGTATTGCATCGGCGCCGGCTCGGAAGCGGTAGCAGCCACCACGATGGTGTAGTCCATCGCGCCGTATTCTTCCAGCGTCTTCACCACCTGCGCGACGGAAGAGCGCTTCTGCCCGATTGCGCAGTAGACGCAGATCAGGTTGTTCTTTGCATTGTTGATGATGGTGTCGAGTGCCACCGCAGTCTTGCCCGTCTGGCGGTCGCCGATGATCAGCTCGCGTTGTCCGCGGCCGATTGGGATCATGCTGTCAATGGCCTTCAATCCGGTCGCCATCGGCTCGCGCACCGGCTGGCGGTCCACAACGCCGGGAGCAAGCCGCTCTACCGGATACGATTCCGTATTCTCGATCGGCCCTTTGTCATCGATCGGATGGCCTAGCGCGTTCACCACGCGCCCTACCAGCGATTGGCCGACACCGACGCTCATGATCTTGCCCGACCGCTTTACCTGGTCGCCTTCGCGGAGCTCTGTGTAGTCGCCCAGCAGCACTGAGCCGACTTCGCTCTCGTCCAGGTTCATGGCCAGGCCGGCCACGCCGTGCGGGAACTCGATCAGCTCGCCGGCCATGACCTTTTCAAGGCCGTGGATGCGCGCAATTCCGTCGCCCAGCGAAATGATCGTGCCCACCTCGTCGACGTGCACCTCGGAGTCGTAGTTCTGAATCTGCTCGCGCAGCAGTTGTGTGATTTCGTCTGCCTTGATCTGGGCCATGCCTGTCTCGTCTTTCTGTCTCTCGGAAATTCTTCTATTGCGGCAATTGCGTTGATGCGGCTCTTGCGGTCTAACCGGCCATCAATTCCTGTTTCATGCGATTCAGGCGTCCGCGCACCGAACCGTCGTAGATGGTACTGCCGATTTTCACCACCGCGCCGCCAATCAGGCCATTATCCTCTCGAAAGCGCGCGCGTACCCGCATGCCCGCCAGCCGCGCCACCTGCTGCTCCATCTGGTGGCGTTCGTCGGCATCCAAACGCCGGGCGGAGATCACCTCTACCTCTGAGATGCCTTGCCGCCGGTCCATCTCCGCGCGAAACGCGGCAACGATCTCCTCAACGGAGTTCATGCGCTCGTGCCGCAGCAGCACCGCGAGAAAGTTGCGTACTTCGCCGCTCAGATGAAGGCGCGGCGCCAGCGCATCGATCACCTTTACCCGCACATCGACCGCTAGTGCGGGATTGAAGAGCGCCTGGCGCAGGTCCGCGCTTTCCGTCAGCGTGGAAAGGAAGTCGTTCAGTTGCGCGTTGACCTGGTCCGCGGGGACGCGGGCACCGAGGACCACGTCAGCGAAAGCCCGTGCATATCTCGAGGCAAAATCGGCCATCAGTTCCGGCCCCCCTGACTGCCATTCGGGCCGCTCCCCTTCGAATCACTTCCGTTCGATCCCAGACTCGCGGCAAATTCCTGAATCAGGGTGCGGTCATCACCTTCGGTCAGGCGCAGCCGGGAGCTCGCGCGGTCCACAGCAAGCTCGGCGGCAAACCTGCGCAGGCTGCGTTCGGCCGCGGCGCCCGCGGCGGTGATTTCCTGCTCTGCGGAGGCGACGATCTTCTCTTTCTCGCTCTCCATCGCCTGCCGGATGCGCACTTCGTCCCCGGCGCTATCGCGCTCGGCCTGCTCGCGCACCGCGGCAATCTCCGAGTCCAGGCGGCTCAGTCGTTCTTCTACCGCGCGCAGCCGTTCCTCAGCCTTCTCCGTGGCCGTCCTGGCCTCGACAATTTGCCGGTCCAGTTGCTGGCGGCGGCTGCGGAACGCCTTGGGCAGGCCCTTCACCAGGAAGTAGCCCATGAAGACGAACAGAATGATTGCGTTGAGCGCCCAGAACACCATCGAGGCTGCGTCGGGCGAGAGATGAAACAGCTTCGCAAAGGCACGCACGGAAGCCGAGTGCTTGAAGGCATACTCCTCGTCCTCCTGCTCCGCCTTGGCAAGATTCTGGGAAGTAGCCGTCTTGCTGTCAATGAAGTCGCCCCGGCTGCCCTGGCCGCTCTGGTTCTGAGGTGCGGCAGGCGCAGTAGCAGCCGGCTGATGTACCGGTGATGCGGTCGTCTGCGCAAATGCAGGTGTCAACGCAATTGCGAGCAGAAGGGCTGCGGCCAGCGGCCGCCCGGAACACAAAGCTCGCATCAGTAGGCACTCCCTGTCGTGTGGCCGGAAACCGCTCCTGCGGCTGCGGCGGATGGCACGATGACGCGCAGAATTTCCGCCGCCAGCGAATCAGCCTTGCCGTCGAGCGTGGCGCGTGCATCGGCCGCTTCACCTTCCAGCCTCGTCCGCGCAACGCGGACCCGTTCGTGCGCCGCATGCCGGGCCTCTTCCAGCACCCGCTCGCGTTCGCGCTGCATGGCCTGCATACGCTGCTCCCGGGCGTGAAATATCTCTGCCCGCGCGGCCCGCAGCTTTGCCTCGTACTCCTGCGCCCGGGCATCCGCCCGGCGGATAGCCGCTTCCGCGCGCTCCATGGCGCCGGTGGTGCGCTCCCGCCGCTCCGCCAGCACCTTGATCAGGGGTGCATGTACCAGCATCCGGTACGCGCCGAGCAGCAGCAAAAACAGCACAGCCGTCGGTATCGAACGCAGGAAGAGGTCGGCCAATTGATGAAGGATGAGGTCCAATACAGTCCCCGAGGGTGCCATCCATCAGGATGGAAAATGGCGGCAAATACGTCTGGAAACTATGGTTCTAACAGAGCCGATTTTCGAGTGTCAAACCGCCCAAAAACGTCTGAAAGATGCGACTTTCAGATCACCAAGAATATCCAAGACTAATTCTTGACCCGGGCACAATCGGGCGTACACTGGTATGTATCTCGACCCAATCCGGGTCTGCTGAAAGCAGGGTCGAAGGGACGTAACACCGCTTCCCTTCCCCTGCAGTCAGCACTGCTGCGTTCCCGATAATCCCTTAGCCACGCTTGGCTCCGTCTGCGCCATCGGTCTGCCAGAACCGCCGATAACGCGACAGCAGCGACGCCGGCCCTTCGACAATCATCGCGACGTCGTCGCCGGCAAAACTGCGCTCGCCAATCCGTGCGCCTGCGCCGAGTGCCGCCAGAACGCCACCCTCGCTTTGCGGCACAGTCATGGCACGTGTCTCCAGTGGATCGGATGACAGGGCGGCATCCATCCGCGCCAGGAGTTCGGGTATTCCCTCGCCGGTCTTCGCTGAGAGCACGACCACATCCGTGCGTCCAGCCAGACCGGTACGCTCAACCTCCGTCAGCAGGTCGCTCTTATTCAGCACCAGAATCTGTTTTGTATTGCGTACATCCAGCTCCCCCAGCACGCGATCCACTTCGCGCTGGTGGTCCTCCCGCATCGGACTCGCCGCGTCCTGAACATGCACCAGCACTTCCGCCTTCTGCACCTCTTCGAGCGTGGCGCGAAACGAGGTGACGAGCGTATGCGGCAGGTCGCGGATAAATCCGACCGTGTCGGAGAGCAGGATCTTGCGGCGGGATGGCAGCGTCAGGGCCTTCAGCTTGGGGTCGAGCGTCGCAAACATGCGCGCGGACTCAAGCACGTCGGCATGGGTCAGCCGATTGAAGAGTGTGCTCTTTCCCGCATTCGTATAGCCGACCAGCGCAATGGTAGGCACCGGAACCGCTTCGCGTCGCTGGCGCTGTTGTCCGCGGACGCGGCGCACCGCGTCGAGGTCGCTGCGTAATTGCACCAGCCGCCGCTGGATACGGCGGCGATCCGTTTCAAGCTTGGTTTCACCGGGACCGCGCGTGCCGATGCCACCGCCCAACTGCGACATGGCCAGCCCCCGCCCGGCAAGCCTGGGCAGCATGTATTCGAGCTGCGCCAGCTCCACCTGCAGATAGCCTTCGCGCGTCCGTGCATGGCGGGCAAAGATGTCCAGGATGAGCTGCGTGCGATCCACGACGCGCACGGGCAGCTCGTTTTCCAGGTTCCGCAACTGTGTGGGAGACAAGTCCTGATCGAAGAGCACAACATCGGCGTGGGCCGAGGCCGTGACCCCCGCCACTTCTACAATCTTGCCCTTGCCGATCAGTGTGGCGGGATCCGGCTCAGGACGGCGCTGCGCGATCTCTGCAACCACATCGCCGCCGGCGCTCACGACCAGCTCGCGGAATTCTTCCCGGGCAGCGTCAAATTCGAAGGCAGACGAGGTAAGGCGCAACGGAGAGGGTGACTGCCCGTCTGCCGAGGCAGCATCCAAGTCGCCGGATAAATGGTCCAGGGTGTCGGCAGCCTGAGTAGCCGCGCGAGCGGCAGCGGCGGCGCGCAAAGTGGCGCGCCGCCGCCCGGAAAACTCGACCGACACCAGCACACACCGGTTCGTGCGCACGGGCTGCGAGGATGCGGCTCTGTTCATACAGCGAAGCAGGGGGAGACAGCCGGCCGTTCTACGATTCCGCCTCCTGCCGCAGGGGCGTCGCCTGAGGATGGGGCACGGCAGACGGAGGATGACCGAGCCGGTGTTCATGCATGACAGAGCGATTGCTCACTACCGTCGAGATGGCATGTTTGAAGATCAATTGCTCCTGGCTGTTGTTCTCCAGCAGGACCGAGTATTTATCGAAGGAGCGGATTCTGCCGGTCAGTTTTACGCCGCTGACCAGATAAATCGTGATGGGGGTTTTGTCCTTGCGGACCGTATTCAGAAAAGTATCTTGAATATTTTGTGCCGGCTTACTCTCCATGGTGCCGATCTCCGATGCCTTTGCGGCGACTGTTTTCTACGTTCAAGCGATACCGTGCGGAGCTTGCAAAAGAAACCTGCGTAGGCTCGATGCAGGGCAGTGTGACATGGCCATCAAAAAGTCAGTACCGGCCGGATTCCCGGGGGCCTAACTCCAGTCAGACACCAGTGTCGGATGCAGAAAACCTCCCCAGAGTTGCGGTAGGCTTTCCTGGTGACCCCGGTGCACAACGTTATCACGTCTGGGCAGGCTGCCGCGCCTGCCGGGCCGCCCCCTGTTCCCCTGCTCGACCTCGCGCGCGAGTACGCCGAGATAGGCCCCGAAATCATGGCCGCCGTGGAAGCCGTTTTTCGCAGCCAGCGATTCATACTCGGCCCGGAGGTTGCCGCCTTCGAGCAGGCTGCCGCTCACCGCTGCGGCGCTGCTGAGGCCATCGGTTGCGCATCCGGCACCGATGCATTGTGGCTGGCGATGGCTGCTGCCGGAGTGCTGCCGGGAGATCGCGTCCTGACTACGGCGTTCTCGTTCTTCGCCACGGTCAGCTCCATCCTGCGCCTCGGCGCCGTTCCCGTACTGGCGGACATCGATCCGCGAACCTGCAATCTGGATCCTGCAGCCGCCTCTCTGGCCCTTGAAAAACATCCTGCGATTCGTGCGATTCTCCCCGTCCATCTCTACGGCCAGTGCGCCGACTGGACAGCTCTTGCCGCCATTGCCAAGCCGCAAAACTGTCTGCTCATCGAAGATGCCGCCCAGGCCATCGGAGCGAAGTGGGACGGCGTCCCCGCGGGCAGTCTTGGAGACGCAGCCGCATTCAGCTTTTATCCCACCAAAAACCTTAGCGCCGCCGGAGAGGCGGGCATGGTCACCACGATGAATACCGCCATTGCCCGGCGCGCGCGCAGCCTCCGCACCCACGGAATGGAAATCCGCTACCATCACGAGGAAATCGGCTGGAACAGCCGCCTGGATACGGTGCAGGCAGCCGTGTTGCTGGTAAAGCTTGGCCATCTCGACGCCTGGACTGAGCGCCGCCGCGCCCTGGCTGCGCGTTACGACGAACTATTTGCCGCAGCGGGGATCATCGAGCCGGGCCCCTATCCGGAGCACCGCATCGTGCTGCCCTGGATCGACCGGCGCGCCCATCACGTCTTCCACCAGTACGTGATCCGCGTCGCGCGACGCGATGGGCTGCGCGCATGGCTCGCAGAACGCGGCATCGGGTCGGAGGTCTATTACCCGCTGGCGCTGCATCAACAAAAGGCGCTGGCCTTCCTTGGCTATCGCGAAGGCGATTTTCCTGAGAGCGAGCGCGCCGCCCGCGAGGTGCTGGCGCTGCCCATCTTCCCGCAATTACGCGACGACGAACAGGACCGCGTTGTTGACGCGATCCGCGAGTTCTTCAACTAACTACCGGTGATGATGCCGCGCGACGCGCTCTGCCTTGCGCCGCTCTGCCTCGGCGCCGGCGCTTGACGCCAGCTTCGGCATCGGTTCGCTGCCCAGCGCCACCCGCCGAACAGTCTCGCCATCCAGCCGGTACTTGATCGAAACGGTCGGCACGGGCACCAGCCTGCCGGTTTCCGGATCAAGCGCCGGGGTGGCGCCAGCGGCCGCCAGCTTCAGGGTAAAGGTGGGCACTGCCACGCCCTTCGGATCGAGAACCTCGTGCCCCACGGTCACCGGCAGATATCCCGCAACGTCGTTCATGCGCAGGCCGCCCTCGTAGCGATGCTTGCGCGCATTCCACACGAGCAGGCGAACACGCGAGTAGGCATACGGCAGACCGTCCTGATACGGACTGAGCACCATCACGTACTCGGGAGCTTGGTGGTCTGGAAATGGCGAAGACTCGTCTGGAATCTTCGCCAGCAGATAGGCCCCGACAATCCTCTGGCCTTCCGCATAGCGCACCACCTCGTCCGGCACATCCACATCCAGCCGGCGTGCCAGCAGCCAGCCCACGTGCCCGTGACTGTCACGTATCAGCCACCAGTCTTCGTACTGCGGAGGCGGCGCATTGGGGTCGACCGGCTTCGGCGTGGGCACGAAGGCGCTATCCGGCGCGGGAGGCGGCGCCGGAGCCTTGCCCAGCTCGACCGGCCCGTTCGGAGCAGGTCCTTTGCCCTTCTGGATCAGCTCCCATAGCCTGTCGGCTGCAGCGTCCGCTCGATCCGCGGCAGCCTTGCGTTGCTGCGCGCGAAAGGCCTCGTCGGGTGTCAGCTTTCGGATACTCGCTCGCTCCAGCAGTTGCAGCTTGTCGCCTTCCGGCAGCAGGAAATACCGCTCGGTGTCGCGCCCGGGAGAAAGGTGCGCATAGAGTTCATCACGCAGCACGCCGGTGGCAACTACGGGGTCCTTCGCGTGCTCCCGCCCCAGCGCCTGGAATTCGTCGTACGTGGGCTGGTCGATGACGAAGTGCTCTTCGATCCAGCCGGTCTTGCCGTCCGGCGTCTCCACTTTGAAGAAGCGGCGTTCATGATCGAGGACCTTCAGCTTTTCGCCATTGCTGACCGGAGCGATCTTGGTCGACACCGGCGCAACGCGGTCACGCAGCCACGCCTGCTTGGCCGCAACGTACACCACATCGGCTGTGCTGGAGGCGGCGTGATGGCACCCGGATGGAAATGCGAGCGTCCCCGCCACGGCAATGCGCGAAGCGAGAGCGAGAATACGCCTGATCCATCGGTGCTGGGCCACGATCTCTTTCAGGTATACAGGCGCCGGCGGAAGCTGGCGATAGCATTTTCGTTCGAGTCAGTACGCCGCGGATTGCGAAGTGTAGCTCTCCTTCACAGAAAACGATGACGAATTGATTCTTCTGCACGCACCGGAAGCAATCGCAGCTCGTTTTCTCTCAATGCGTGCTGGCGATCGCCGAGGCCAGTGTTGCGTTCGTCGCTGTTGCGCCCGGATCCAGCTTCCCCGCTGTCGTCGCATCAAAGGAGAACACTTGCACATCCGGATTTTGACCTAAGTTCGCCTCAATCAGGAACTTCTTTGATTTATCGAGCGCCAGCGCGTTCGGCTGCGCGCCAACAGATGAGTAGGGCGAGCCCGAGAGCGGCGTCAGCGACCCGGAGGCCAGCACGGAGTAGCCACTGATGGTGTTGTCGGAGGAGTTTGCAACGTACAGGTAGTCGCCCGTGCTATCGAAGGCAAGCGACCGCGGCTGGCCGCCTGCTGCAAACGGTGATCCGCTGATCTCTGTGAAGGTGTTGTTGGCCGCGATCGTGAACACACGCACGCCGGCATTGGTCTCACCGACGAAAAGTGCCGAGCTGGTGGGGTTGACCGCGACGCCGAGGTCCTGATTGGAGATGTTGTTGGGCGCCTTGGGCGTGAGCAGCACCGCGTTCGCCGAAAGGCTCCCGCTGGTATTGAACGGCAACGGTGCCACGCCGAGCTGTCCCATGGTCACGAATACGTAACTGCTGTTCGGCGCAACCGCCATGCTCGTGATCGAAAGGTTGGTCGTATCGGTGCCGCTGGGAAATGTGATCGAAACCGGCGAGCCTCCCACTTCGGAGAGCGTACCGTCCGAGTTGATCGCGTATTCCCCCACAGCAGCCCCGCCATTCGCCAGGCCAGCGACCAGCAGATATTTCCCCGAGGGATCAATGGTTATGGCAATCGGCGCAACGTCCTGCACCAGCGCGCTGGTATTCACCAGCGAGGGCACGCCTGAGCTCCCGTTGATGCTGAGTCCGAATATCCCGCTTCCCGCGACCGCCGCGTACAGAACTCCGTTGCCTTGAGTGACTGCCAACCCATTGATCGCTGCCGTGGAGAGTTGGAAAGGCGAGCCGGACAAGGTAGCCAGTGCGCCGGTGGTGGAGACGGAATAGCTCGTCAGCACGCCGCTCTGCGTGCCGACATAGGCGTAGCTCCCCACCGTGCTACCACCGCCGCCACCGCCACCGCCATTCTTGTTGAAGAAATCGCCGCATCCAGCAAGGAGCAACGCTGCACCGCACAGCACTCCGACCGACCACGCACTCCTAAGCCGCCTGCTGAACATGTCCCTCATCCTAGAGCATTTTCGCGTCTGGTCAGTACTCCGGAGAATCGAGCCGGTCGGCTTTTGCAAAGCCAGGACGAACTGGATTCTTCTGTACGCACCGGAAGCGAAACCGCTCGATACACGATCGGAGAATTTTCGCCGGCGCGCGCGGCAACATGCGCGGGCACAATCGCATCGACGCGCCACGCGCCCGGAACGCTCAAATTGTGTTGCTGGATCGCTCTGCAGGAGGATCTAAGCCGGCTCTTGTTCCGCTTGCTGGCAGGCTGCGCAGAGGCCGAGGACATCCACGGAGTAACGCTCTGCGGCGAACCCGTTCGGAAGGCGGTGCGGATGGGGAAGGTCGCCAAGCTCCGCTTCGTCCAGGTCGTAGATTGCCTTGCACCGCGTGCAGACCATGTGGTGGTGCGGGCGGTCGTTCATCTCCACGCGCAGCGAACCGTGATGCATGCTGACCTCGCGAAAGAGGCCGCTGGCGATGAACAGATGGATGTTCTTGTATACCGTGGCGAGCGATATGGAAGGAATGCGCTCCTGCACACGCGCATATACCTCTTCCGGACTGGGATGGCCGGGTATGCTCTGCATCACCTCAAAGAGCACCTGACGCTGGTGAGTGACGGCGATGCCGTGCTCCGCACAAAGATCCCGAAAGGACCCTCTTTGCCCCGGAATGTGTGCAGTCGACATGCTTTCTAATTGGAAAATAGTTATCGAAAAGTGTCAATTCCCGGTCAAGGCCACGGGAAACGATCACGCCCCAACGCGCCTGGACGGCGAGTCCTCAGTTCGGGCGGTCCCGCCAGCCGCGGCCGAAGCGCTCATCCAGCGGTTGCCTGCCGCGGAAGCCCGCCTCAAGCGTGTGCCAGTATTCGATCCGGGTTTCGCCGCGTCGCCAGCACAGTAGCACCAGCTCTCCATCGACTCGGCAGGGAAAATCCAGGAGGCCAGTATCTAAATCTTTTATCTGGATACCGATCGCATCAATTTCCCCAAGTACTTCTTTAGCCTGCTGCACCTGTGCTTCAGCCTCAGTCCGATTCCGCGCCACGCCCCCAATGTCGACCGTCATGCCACCCGAAAGGAAGATACGCTGCCGCAGCGACTGGAGTTCGCCCTCCAGCCGTTCGGCCTCTTCTTTGGCAGAGATCGCGCGTCCGAGCAGCGATTCCACAACCGGCAGCAGCGCGTTCGCCTCTTCGAGTGTGAAGGTCTTCATGCGCTCCTTTGCACCGCCTGCGGCAGCGTCTTCGCTTCCGCCTGAGCAGTTTTTGGCGCGCCTGTGCCGATTTCCAGCATGCGGTCCAGCGCCACCTTCGCCCAGTGTTTCACATCCGCGTCCACCTGGATGCGGTTGACCACGCGGCCTTCCACCAGGTTTTCGAGCGCCCAGGCGAGGTGCTGCGGTGAGATGCGATACATCGTGGTGCAGAGGCAGCCCGTGTCGTCCAGCGTCATCACGTGCTTGCCCTTAGCGGCGTACTTTTTAGCCAGCCGGTTCACCAGATGTATTTCAGTGCCGATGGCGAAGGTGCTGCCTTCCGGCGCCTCTTCCACCAGTTTGATCAGGCGTTCGGTCGAGCCCAGCGCGTCCGCTTTCTGGCAGACCTCCCAGCGGCACTCCGGATGCACAATGACCTGAATTCCCGGGTACTTTGCCCGCATGGCATCCACATGGCTGGGCAGGAAACGCTGGTGCACGGAGCAGTGCCCTTTCCACAGGATCACCTTGGCCGCGCGCAGCCGGTCCGGCGCAACGCCGCCGTTGATCTGCCACGGATCCCACACCACCATCTCGTTCATCGGAATGCCCATCGCAAAGGCGGTGTTGCGGCCGAGATGCTGGTCAGGCAGGAAGAGAATCTTTTCGCGACGGGCGAAGGCCCAGTCGAAGGCGGCAGCGGCATTCGAAGAGGTGCAGACCAGCCCGCCACGCTCGCCGCAGAAGGCTTTGATCGCCGCCGTGGAGTTCATGTAGGTCAGCGGAACGACTTTGTCCTCGCCCAGACCGGCGCGCCCAAGCGACTCCCAGCAGTCCTCGACCTGGCTGATCTCCGCCATATCGGCCATCGAGCAGCCCGCATTCAGGTCGGGCAGGATGACCTGCTGGCCGGCTTTGCCCAGGACATCGGCGCTCTCCGCCATGAAGTGCACGCCGCAGAAAAGGACATAGCGCGCATCTGTCTTCGCGGCAATTTTCGACAGTCGATAAGAGTCGCCGGTGTAGTCCGCGAAGCGGATCACTTCATCGCGCTGGTAATGATGACCCAACAGGACCGTGCTTGTGCCGAGCTGCCTTCGCGCCGCGGCAATGCGATCGTCCATAGTATGGTCGGGGAGTACGAGATAGTTCTCAAGCGAGCAGCTTTCAGCTACACGCGTAGCAGGGGCATCTTCTACCAGCAGTTCCATCGTCTTCCGCCTTCAGTCCGGCCGCCGTACGGCGCCGAACGGGGATGTTGAAAGCACTCTCGAGTTGCAGCCGGCTCGCTGCGAATGGCCTTTGGCCATCGCCCAGCCTGCGGGGATGTTGCAACCCTGTTACAGGAGATGCGTGTCCTTTCGGCGGGACTCAAATTCAGTCCGCCCAGGACAGTACCTCTGTAAAACCAGTTTAATACAAGGAGTTGCGCAGCGAAGAAAACCGCTGCCGGTTCTCGGTACGTAGTTCCAGAGTGGCTCCGCGCAGCGATTTCCGCGGCGATTTTCAAGGTCTGCTCACCAACCGAGACGTTGCCTTCCGCAACGTCCTGAAGCCCGACGCATACCCGGCGGCCAGACAGGTATAGTTGGAGAAGAAATGCCGTTGCCAGCCATCTTGACCCTTAGTCTTCCGTCTCTGGCGCACGTGGCGGGCGCTCCGCTGCCGCCCGTCCAGCTGGCCACTTTCGGCATTCCCGACACGCTTTTCCTTGTGGTGCTTGCGCTGATCGTCTTTGGGCCCAAGAAGCTACCGGAAATCAGCCGGCAGGTCGGCAAGCTGCTCTACGAGTTCCGCAAAGCCTCCAACGACTTCAAATTCCAGATTGAAGAAGAGCTGCGCGCGTCCGAACAGGCCGAGCGTCAGAAGGAACTCACGGCTCAAGCGGCTACAGCACAACCGGCAACCCCAGTGGCCATTACGGCAGGCGAGACGGTGAGCGCCGAGCCCTCCGGTGAACTGGAAGCAGAAGCCGTCCGTGCTCCGGAACCGAGCGCGCCGGATATAGCCGCCGAGCAGTCTGCACCGAATTCGGAAATAGAAGCGCCAGCAACCGAATCAAGCACGACGAAGATCCCGACTATCCTGCCGCCTGCAAGCGGACTGCCTGTGAGCACACGCTCGCCCTACCGGGCGATCGAGAATAGCGAAGGCTTACCAGCCGCTGAACCTGAAAACGAGGCGCAGGCGCTCGACGAAATGCGTGCCGATGCGCAGGAGGCCGTCGAGGCCGCTGCAGCCGAGAACTCCTACACTCAATCGGGAGACGCCGTACCCACCCACCATGGATGAAGACCTCGTAGAGCGCGCGCGCAACGCGGTGACCGAGCGCGCCGAGCTGCCGGGCATGAGCCTGATCGAGCATCTCGAAGAGCTGCGCCGCCGCCTGATCCATTCCGGTATCTACTTGGTGATCGGCTTCTTCGTCGCCTATGGCTTCCACAACCGATTGACCGATCTGCTGGAAAAGCCACTGAATACCGCGCTGACGCGGCATCATCTGCCAACCGGGCTCGTATTTCTGAACCCGATCGAGCCATTCAATTTCTCTCTGAAGCTGAGCTTTATCGCCGGTGCAATCCTGGCGTCGCCATTCATCCTCTATCAAGTGTGGTTGTTCATCTCACCCGGTCTCTATCGCAACGAAAAGCGATACGTGTGGCCGTTTATGAGTGCCACTATCACTCTCTTTCTGGCCGGCGCCTTCTTTGGCTACCACTATGTCTATCCGGGCGCGCTGGACTTCCTTCTCGGCTACGGCAAGCAATTCACGCCCATGGTCACGATCAATGAATATTGCGATCTGTTCATGACCGTGATTCTCGGCCTGGGCGCGACTTTTGAGCTTCCGATCCTCGTGATGTTCCTCGCTCTATTCGGCCTTATTACGCCGCGCTTCTTGTGGAAAAATATCCGCTACGCAATTCTGGTGATCTTCATTATTGCGGCCATCATTACGCCGACCCCCGACATTCTCACCATGTGCGTCTTCGCCGCGCCAATGCTGGTGCTGTACGTGATCAGCATCGGAGTCGCGTACATGGTCCACCCATCGCGGCGCGATCGTAAAAAGCAGGAGGCTGCATCCTGATTCGCCGATTCTGTCTTCTGGCCGTGGTGCTGCTCGAGCTTCCGCTGCTTTACGCGCAATCGCCCGCGCAGTTCAACGGAGCCAGGGCGCTGGAATATGCACGGCAGTTTGTCGCCTGCGGGCCGCGCTTCAACGGGAGCGCCGGTCTGCTCTGCGCGCAGAATTATCTAAAGAAGCAGTTCGCGCATGACAGTCTGCAGGCGGATACTTTCGTTGCTTCCACTCCCGCAGGCCCGCAGCAGATGACCAACTTCATCGTGCGCTTCCCAGGCAAGAAGGACGGCATCATCGTCCTGGCAACGCACTACGAGACGAACTATCCCCTACGCAACACATCATTCATCGGCGCGAACGATGGCGCTGCAACTACGGGCCTGCTGCTTGAAATTGCAAACCATCTACGTGGCCGCACGCTCGATGGCTACAGCGTGTGGCTGGTCTTCTTCGATGGCGAGGAAGCGGTCGAGAGCTGGAGCGCATCCGACTCGCTTTACGGCAGCCGGCATCTGGCGGCGAAATGGCAAGTGGATGGCACACTCAAAAAGATCAAGGCGTTTTTGCTTGCCGATATGATCGGCGACCGTGATCTGGACATCGCGCGTGTGACGACAGCGACTCCTGCCATAGAAGACCTGGTATACGAGGCTGCGAAGAAGACAGGGAACGCCAGTCATTTCTTCAAACACGAAGCGGCGGAGGAGGACGATCACATCCCATTCGTGCAGCGCGGTGTGCCGGCCGCAGATGTGATCGACGATGACTACGGTCCGCACGATGCCGAGCATCCGGATGGCTGGCATCACACGCCAGAAGACACCATGGACAAGATCAGCGCGAAGAGCCTCACCATCTCCGGCGAAGTATTTCTGGAAGCAATACGGCTGATAAATGCTCGCTAGCGGGAGCATGATCGCCGGCGCTCCGCTCACCTGGTGGATCGGCTTCCATGCCGTAGTTCTGCTGCTGCTGCTGGTCGACCTCGTTCTTCTCGGTCGCCGGCCGGAGGGTCCGAGCTTCCGCAGCGCGCTCGGGTGGACGATCTTTCTCGTCGTGCTGGCGTTGGGCTTCGCCGGATTCTTGCTGCACGCGCAAGGGCAGGAACGCGCGCTCGAATTCGTTTCGGGCTACGTCCTCGAAGGCTCACTCTCCATCGACAATCTTTTTGTCTTCCTCGTGCTCTTCTCGAGTTTTGGACTGACCGTGGCACAGCAGCATCGGGCGCTGCTGTACGGCGTGCTGGGGGCCATCGTGCTGCGCGCAGCGTTTATTGCGGCGGGCGTCGCGCTGCTCGAACGCTTTGCGGCAATGGAGTACATCTTCGGCGCGGTGCTGCTTTATGCCGCGTGGCGGCTGCTGCGTCAGAAGAAGGGCCGCGAAGCGCCGCCGACTCTCTCGCAATGGGTGCAGAACAGGGGCTGGCACGTCTCGCCGATGTTGCTTGCCGTTGCCGCCATCGAGCTCACTGACGTGGTCTTCGCGATCGACTCCGTGCCTGCCGTGCTCTCCATCACCCACGACACATTCGTTGTCTATACATCGAACATTTTCGCGATCCTGGGGCTGCGCTCACTGTATTTCGTCCTGCAGAGCCTGCTGCATCGGCTGCACCTGCTGCATTACGGCCTGGGACTGATACTGGCCTTCGTCGGCGGCAAGATGATCGCGGCGCACTGGATCGAGGTGCCAACGCTGTGGTCTCTGGCGATCATTCTCGGCACGGTGGCGATCTTCGCGGCTGCTTCCCTGCTGATAGCTCCGGGCAGCAGCAACAGCAGCAACATCAGTGAGATTTTGAGACGGGTGTTTCGCTTTCAGCCGGAAGCAGCGGTCCGAAGCTGACGATATTGCCCACCAGATGTGAGTGCACTCCGAACCGGAGATCGTCCCGTTGCGGAAAGTCGTTCCGGTAGTGCGCGCCGCGGCTCTCCTCGCGCGCCAGCGCAGAAACGACAATCGCGCGCGCGACCCGGGCCAGGGATCGGGCCTCATATTCGCGGCGTCGCCACTTTAGCGAGGGAGGCGTGTTCACGTAGCTTTCCGCGGCTGAAATGTCGATGCTCTTGAGCAGCGCGACATCGCGCAGCAATCCCGCATGCTCCCACATCTGCTGCTGTAGCCGCTCAATCGCTTCCTCCACCGGCGGCAGTGAGGTCTCTTTCCGCAGCGGCAACGATGCCTCTACACCGCCTGTCTTCGCAGAAGACTCGCTCTCGTTCCGCATGCTCTCCGCAGCACGTGCGCCGAAGACCAGCCCTTCCAGCAGCGAGTTGCTGGCCAGCCGGTTCGCGCCGTGCACGCCGGTGCAGGCCACCTCGCCTGCCGCATAGAGGCCGTGTAGCGATGTTCGTCCGTCGACGTCTGTGCGCACGCCACCCATCAGGTAATGGGCCGCGGGCCGCACCGGAATCAGGTTGCGAGCAAGATCGAGACCGTGTTGATGCAGGAATGCCGAAATGCCGGGAAAGCGCGCGCCAGGATCGATGCCGGTGACGTGCTGCATGTCCAGGTACACGGGCATTCCTCCCATGCCTTCGCGCGTGATCGCGCGCGCCACCACGTCACGCGGAGCTAGTTCCAGCAGCGGATGATAACGCTCCATGAACCGCTCGCCATCCGCGTTCACCAGCCATGCACCTTCGCCGCGCAGCGCTTCGGAGAGCAGAAAACGCGGCACGCCGGGGAGGCTGAGCGCGGTGGGATGGAACTGGTAGAACTCCATGTCGGCCAATTCAGCCCCGGCAGCATGCGCGGCGGCGATGCCATCGCCGGTCGCTACGGCCGGATTGGTCGTGTCGCTGTAGACCTGACCCGCTCCGCCGCTTGCCAAGAGCACGGCGCGCGCCTGCACAGTTCGGAGCTCGCCATTCTCATCCAGCAGACGCGCGCCCGAGACGCGGCCATCCACCGTAAGCAGATCGGTGAGCAACGTCCAGGGCAGCAGCGTAATGCCCGATGTCGCGGATGCGTGGGCGAGCAGCGCGCGGCCGATCTCGCGGCCGGTCGCATCGCCGTTGGCGTGCAGGATACGGTTGCGGCTATGCGCGCCTTCGCGTGTCAGCATCAGCTCACCCGCATGCTCACCGGCGGCATAGCGGTCAAAGTGGGTGTCCCAGCACAGCAGCTCTTCCACCCGCGCCGGCCCTTCTTCCACCAGCACGCGTGCGGCGAGTGGATCGACCAAGCCGTCCCCGGCGGCCAGGGTGTCCTCTAGGTGCAGCGCCACGTCCTCCGCGCCGCTGATCGCCACCGCGATGCCGCCCTGCGCGTACTGCGTATTCGATTCACCGAGCGCTTCCTTAGTGACCACAAGAACGCGGCCAAACGCGGCCAGCGTGATGGCGGCGCGAAGCCCGGCAATCCCGGCGCCGATAATCAGGAAATCTGTAACAGCCGGAATTGGAACGGCAGTTCTCCCCATACGCCGAGGCTATCATTCACATTCTGTGCACGGTGGCTGCGGTACGATGAGCCGAGTGCGTACTCTCCCCATCCAGACTGTTTCGGCGTCCTATGACGTGCTGCTCGGTCATGGCCTGCTGGCATCCTTGCCGCAGCACATATGTCGCATCTTCGGCGAGCGGCCGCGCCGCACCTTTGTTGTGACCTCACCCGAGATTTGGGCGCTATGGTCGGACGCCTTCCTGAGCGGTTTTCCTGCGGAGATGCAGCCAGCCGTGCTGCTTCTGCCCGCCGGCGAACAGCACAAGCGCCTTGCGGCACTGGAGCGACTCGCGCAGCAACTGGCAACCGCCGGTGCGGACCGCAGTTCTATCCTGATTGCCTTCGGCGGCGGCGTCATTGGCGATGTGACGGGCTTTCTCGCATCTATTTACATGCGAGGTATCGAGTTTATCCAGGTTCCGACCACGCTTCTGGCCCAGGTGGACTCCTCGGTCGGCGGCAAGACGGGCGTGAACCTGAGCGCTGGCAAGAATCTGATCGGCAGCTTTTATCATCCACGGCTGGTGCTGGCCGACACTGCCGTGCTGCGCACGCTGCCGCCGGCGGAGCTGCGCGCCGGGCTCTTCGAAAGCCTGAAGGCAGGTTTGATCTACGACGGGGACTTGTTTACATATATCGAGCAACACACTGGCGCTCTGTTGCGGCAGGAAGCCGAGCCATTGACGCACGTGATCGCGGAATCGGTGCGCATCAAGGCGGATGTCGTGGGCAAGGACGAGCGCGAGGCCGGCCTGCGCATGATCCTCAACTTCGGCCACACGGTGGGGCATGCCATTGAAGCGCTGACTCACTACCGTGGTCTGCTACATGGGGAGGCCGTGGGCTGGGGCATGCGAGTGGCCGTCGAAGCAAGCCGCAGGCGCGGCTTGCCAGAGGCCGATGCGAACCGCATCCTTGCTGCGATTGATGCACTGGGCCTACCGGCACTGCCGCGCCTTACTCCACGCCGTCTGCTGAACGCGGCTGCAGGCGACAAAAAGCGCATCGGCGGAGTGCGCCACTTTGTGCTGCTCGATCGCATCGGACGGGCCCGCGTGGTGAAGGACCTTGCTGACGTCGACATACTTGATGCGATCCAGCGTGGATTGCAGACAGTTCGATGACCGTGCAGATACGAGGCGCACAACCGGCCGGCACCACCGGCGAGCGCGATGCTGCCGCAGCCGTACAGTCGATGTTCGACTCCATCGCGCCGCGCTACGACCTGCTGAACCATGTCCTCTCGGGATCGGTTGACAGGCTATGGTGGTGGCGCACGGCGCGGCACTTCCGCCACATTCTGTCGCAGCCGGAGGCACGTATCGCGGACGTCTGCTGCGGTACGGGCGATATGACGATGGCGCTGGTGCGGCGGCGGCCGCGGGAAGCTGCGCCGGTGCTCGGCATCGACTTCTCACACCAGATGCTCCTGCGGGGCGCCGCGAAGTTTCGGAAGCATGGCGTCATTGCAGTAGAGGCGGATGCGCTGCATCTGCCGATCGCCGACGGCACGCTCCAGCTGGTGACCACCGCCTTCGGCTTTCGCAATCTTGCCAATTACGAAGCTGGCCTCGTGGAATTCCGTCGCGTGCTGGCTGCCGGAGGCGAGCTCGGCATTCTCGACTTCAGCGAACCGGGCGGCATTCTCGGGAGGCTCTATGCCTTCTACTTCCGCCGGGTGCTGCCGCGCATCGGCCGCATGCTCTCCGGCTCCAGTGGCGCGTATGCGTATCTTCCTGCTTCCGTCGAGCGCTTTCCTGCGCCGGCAGAGATGCTTGCATCCCTCGAGCGCGCCGGGTTTCGCGATGCGCGCTGGACTCCCTACACCTTCGGCATCGCCGGCCTGTACACCGCGCGTAAACCATAGCCGCCATCGCTGGCCGGGGGTGCACACTGCCGTGTAGGCTGTGGGCATGTCGCGGACATTGTCAGACCCGCAGACCGGACAGGCTCCAAGCGAACAGGCCCCAACTGGACAAGCGCTCGTGAAGCGCAAGCGCGGCGCGGCGCTCATGTCCATGCTGGCGGCGTGCGGGATGACGGCACTCAAGCTGATCGCGGGCCTGCTAACGGGCAGTCTCGGCATGCTCTCCGATGCCGCGCACTCCGGCCTCGATCTGCTGGGTACTGCGCTGACGTTGATATCGGTCCGCATCTCCGACAAACCTGCCGACGAGGACCACCCCTACGGCCATGCGCGGGTGGAGACGCTTTCCGCATTCACCGAAACATTCCTGATGGGCGCATCGTGCGTGTGGATCGTGGTCGAGGCTGTCATTCGCATCTTCGTCGCGCCCGTAACAGTGCGTCCTTCGGTGTGGCCCTTCGCTGTGCTCGCGCTCTCCATCGCCGTCGATTTCAGCCGCTCGCGCGCGCTGAAGCACGTTGCGGAGGCCTCGGGCTCGCAGGCGCTCGAAGCCGACGCACTTCACTTCGCATCGGACATCTGGGCCAGCGTGGCCGTTGGGATTGGGCTGGCTGCATCATACGCAGGCCAGCACTTCGGCATTCCCTGGCTGCGCTTTGCAGACCCACTGGCGGCGCTTGTGGTTTCGGCCGTCATCCTGCACTTTGCCTGGGGGCTGGCGCGAAGAACTACATTCGAGTTGCTCGATACGGCGCCCGCCGGCGCGCAGCAACGCATCGCCCACGCCGTGGAACGCGTTGAAGGCGTCATTGAACTGGAGCAGGTACGTGTGCGCCGCTCCGGCAATCGCATCTTTGCCGATCTACGTGTCGCCGTGCCGCGCTTTGATACCGCGGAGCACATTGAAGTGCTGGTGCAGCGCGTCACGGCGGCCGTCAAGGCCGTTTTGCCAGGCGCGGATGTCACTATCCGGACGGTTCCCCGCCAGGTGCTTGGGGAAAACATCTTCGATCGCATCCGCGGGGTCGCGGCGCTCAATAATGTCACGTTGCACGATCTGAGCGTGCAGCAGGAAGAAGGCGGACTGCGCGTGGAGCAGCATGTTGAAGTTGCAGAATCGCTGCCGCTGCTGGAGGCCCATCAGTTCATCTGTGATCTGGAAGAACAGATGTACCGCGCTGCACCGGAGGTCAGCAACGTGCTGACGCACATCGAGAGCGAGCCGGCCACCATCGAGGCCTCTGCAAGCATCGAGCAGGACCGCCGTCTCGAAGACGATCTGCGTCGCGCCGCGCGCACTCAGCCGGAGATCATCGACATCCACGAAGTCGCTGTCTCGCGCATGGGAGATCGCCTGCATCTCTCCTGCCACTGCACGCTGCCCGATGCGCTGCCGATGCATCGCGTGCATGAGGCCATCACCGCGCTGGAGGACCGGCTGAAGCTGGAGCGCCCCGACATCGACAGCATGCTGGTGCATCCGGAGCCGCAGGCGGACAATCGACATGAGGGACGGCGGTGCAATCGCACAGAAAGCCCCGGCATGGAGGATACGAATGATAGCGAAGGCGGAGTGGCAGCACGACCAGGTTTACGCAGCCACATCGGATAGCGGACACAAGCTGACGCTTGACTCCGCACACGCCGAGGGTCCGACCCCGATGGAGTGCGTGCTGATGAGCCTGTGCGGTTGCACGTCTGTGGATGTCATCAGCATTCTTACGAAAAAGCGCGAGCCGTTTACCGGGTTGACCGTCTCCGCCACAGCAGAAAAGGCGCAGGGATCGCCCAGCGTCTTCACCCGCATCGAGCTGGTCTATCGTGTTGCCGGGGCGGTGAACCGCAAGAGCATGGAAGATGCCGTACGGCTCTCAAAGGAAAAGTACTGCTCCGTGTCCATCATGCTGGAGAAGACCGCGAAGATCACCTACACCATCGAGTACGCGGACGCATGATCCGCCGCGTCTTCCAGTTCGCGCTGGTGCTGGTGTTGCTGGTGGTAGTGGGCATGGTCTCCGCGCTTACCACGATGCACTTTGCTATCCATGGGGCTGAAGTAAAGGTGCCGGACTTCCGCGGGATGACTGAAGCAGAAGCGCGCCACAAGGCTGCCGCGGATGGCCTGGAGATCAGCATCGACGACCACTTCTACAGCGCCGTCGTGCCGGAGTCGCGCATGGTTATGCAGTCGCCTGCCGCGGGAACTGTAGTGCGCACTGGCTGGCAGGTAAGGCTAGGGCAAAGCCTGGGCGCGCAGAAGGTCGCGGTTCCCTCACTCCTCCATGATCCGGAGCGCGTGGCGGCGCTTGCGATCCGGCGTGCCGGCCTGCAACTGGGCACCATCGCGCACATGCCCTATGCGCTCGCCGAGCCCGGTACAGTGATCGCGCAGTCGCCCGACGCGGGAGCAGCCTCGGTCGATCGGCCGAATGTGGCGCTGCTGCTCAGCGCGCCCGTGCCGCCGGAAGCAGCCGGATACGTGATGCCGGACTTCATCAACCAGCCGGCGAAAACCGCGGAAGCTGCGGTGACAAAGGCCGGTTTGAAACTGGCTCCGCCGCTCTACCGTCAGGCGGAAATTCCATCCGTCGGTGCGATTGCCGCACCCGGCCAGGCGCCGGCTCCGCCCACGTTGCCAATGGTGCCGGATACCGTGGTCGCGCAGCAGCCCGCCGCAGGTGAGCGCGTGGCCGCCGACGGCACAATTCAGTTCACATTGGCGCAGTAGTTATTTGCGCATCAGAACAGCAGCGAAGAATCCATCGCAGGGCAGTAAGCCGGGCAAGGTTTGCAGGTAGCTGCCGCGTAGCGCGCTTTCGCGCAGAAGCTCTGCGCCCCCGGGATGAAGGCTTCCTTCATCCTGCATCGCTTTCAGACGCTCTCCTATATCGAGCAAGCGAGCAGATGGCTCTTCCCTCAGGAAACCCTCGATAACAGCCGAGTTCTCCTCCGGCTCAAGCGAGCAGGTTGAGTAGACCAGCCGCCCTCCCGGTGCGAGCACCCGGTATGCGGAGCGCAGGATCGCCATCTGCCGCTCCTGCTGCCGCTGGAGGTCGCTCACCGCAAGCCGCAGCTTGATCTCCGGATTGCGCGCCAACGTGCCCGTCCCGCTGCACGGCGCGTCTACCAGAATCAGATCGAAATCATCGCGAAATGGCAGATCCGTCGCGTCGGCGAGCACACATTGAATCTTCGCCGTCAGCGGCTGGCGCGCGAAGCTGCGGCGCATGGCATTCAGTCGCGCCTCGCTGATATCGACAGCAATGATCTCCGCCTGCGGATTGTTCTCCGCCAGGATTGCTGTTTTGCCACCGGGAGCGGCGCAGCAATCGAGGATCCGGCTGCCGCGACCCGCAATCTCCGCCACGAGCTGCGATCCTTCGTCCTGAATGCGCACCTTCTCGGGCACGACGCCACCATTCAGGCGGCGCGCCCGCGTCAGAAAGATGCCAGGCGGCAACTCCTGGGTCATCTCGCCAGTTCGCACGGCAAGCGACGGTTCCTGCTGATCGTAAGCAGCAATCGTGGCGGCAGCATGAGCGCCGAAGTGGCGGGTCCAGCGCTCGATCATCCATGCCGGATGCGCGCGCGCTGGATCGAGCACGATTGTCGCTGCGGCCTCGGCCACACGGCGCAGCACTGCATTCACCATGCCCGATGCAAAGCTGTGGCCGCTTACTTTCGTCAGCTCCACGCTTTCCGAAAGCGCGGCATGCGGAGGGATGCGATCCATGCCCAGCAACTGCCATGCGCCCAGCCGCAGCGCGACGGCAACTGCGTCATCCAGGGCAAACTTTTTCTTGAGATAGCCTGTGAGAAGCGAGTCCAGCGCAAGCTGCCAACGCAGCACACCCATGACTAGCGCTGTCGTCAGATTGCGATCGGCCTGCGACAGCGACTCCATCGCGGGCGCGCGGAGCAGTTCGTCACAATGCGTGTTCGGGGACCGCTCCATCGCCAGCAACACCCGGAAGGCCGCCATACGCGCCGCAGTCACGCGCGTTGTGCTAACGCCGCCAGCCATCAGGAGCCCAGCCGGTCGCCATCGACGATACCGTGCCCGTGCAGCAGATCGGCCGCGGCCATGCGACGCTTGCCTTCGATCTGCGCCTCGGTCACTTCGATGACGCCGCCATCCGCTGCGGTGAAAAACAGGCGATCACTCATCACACGAAAGACTCCGGGCTCAGCGCTGCTCGCCGATGCGAGCACCAGCCGGTGCAAGGTCAGCTTTTTTCCACGCACTATTGTCCACGCGCCCGGCCACGGCTGAAAGCCGCGCCACCGGTCGTAGATGGACTGCGCCGCGCGCGTCGGGTCAATGCGGCCATCGTCACGCGTCAGCATCGGGGCGAGCGTGGCGAGGCTGCTGTCCTGCTTCAGCGGCGTGATCGTGTCCGCTTCAAGTCCGGCAATGGTGTCCACCATGAGCGGCGCACCGAGTTCGGCAAGCCGCGGAAAAAGATCCGCCGCTGTGTCATCGGGACCGATGGGCAGCTCGCGCCGCAGCAGCATATCGCCTGTGTCCATGCCTTCATCCAGCCGCATCGTCGTCACGCCGGTGACTTTCTCGCCGTTCGCCACCGCCCACTGAATCGGCGCCGCGCCGCGATACTTCGGCAATAATGAGCCGTGCAGGTTCAGATTGCCGTAGCGCGGCAGGTCGAGCATCCAGCGCGGAATCAGCCGGCCGTAAGCAACGACGACGATGGCATCCGGGCGAATTGCTTCCAGTCGCGCCCGCAGCTCGGTGTTGTTGCGAATCTTCTCCGGCTGCAGCACTTCGATGCTCGCGTCGAGCGCCGCGCGCTTCACCGGAGGAGCGGTTAGAGTCAGTCCGCGGCCGCTGGGACGGTCGGGCTGGCACAGGACAAGCTCAATGCTGTGGCCGGCGGAGAGAAGCGCGTGCAGAGTGGGCACGGCAAAGGCGGGTGTACCGCAGAAGACCAGTCGCACGCTTTACCACTCGCCGGCGCGCTGCATCTTTTTGATGCGTCGCAAGGCCAGGTCGCGCTTGAGAGCGCTGATGCGAAAGATGAACAGCACGCCATCCAAATGATCGATCTCATGCTGGAAGGCGCGCGCCAGCAACTCCGTGCCCTCGTATTCCTTCCACTTGCCGTATTCGTCCTGCGCCTTCACGATCACTCGGGCCGACCGGCGCACCTTTTCGCGGATCTCCGGCAGGCTCAGACAGCCCTCTTCCTCAAGCTGCTTGCCTTCCTGCAACGTGATCTCCGGGTTGATCAGAACAAGCTTGTCCTTCGGCTCTTTCTTATTGCTCACGTCGATGACGGTGAGGCGCTTCGGAATACCAATCTGCGGCGCAGCCAGACCGATTCCCTGCGCTGCGTACATGGACTCGAACATATCCGCGACCAGCTTCCGCAACTCGTCATCGAACTCCGTGACGGGAGCGCTGGGGCGCTGCAGGATAGGATCGGGGAATTTGACGATGGGGTAAATCATGCGTGCTTCGTTCTTGCTCTGCCGCAGTACCGCGGCTCAATAATTCCGAATCTGCTCCAGATAACCATCATAGTTACGCCTGAGCTCGGTCGCGGAGTCGCCGCCAAATTTCTCCAGCGCGAGCTGCGCCAGTACAAATGCGACCATCGCTTCCGCCGCGACTCCCGCTGCCGGCACCACGCAGACATCGGAGCGCTCATAGGCTGCCTTGGTCGCTTCGCGGCTCTCATAGGTGACCGATTCGAGCGGACGCCGCAGCGTGGAGATCGGCTTCAGATAGCCGCGCACTACGATGTCCTCGCCGTTCGAGATGCCGCCCTCGATGCCGCCCGCGTTGTTCTGGTCACGACGAAAGCGCGTATGTCCGTTCTCGCCTGATTCTGCGTAGTGAATCGAATCATGAACAGCGGAGCCAAAGGACTGCGCCGCCGTCACTCCGCGACCCAGCTCGACTGCCTTCACGGCCTGCAGCGACATCACTGCCCAGGCCAGCAGTCCATCCAATCGCTCATCCCAGTTCGCATACGTGCCAAGTCCCGGGGGGACGCCATGCGCGACCACTTCGAAGACGCCGCCGATGGAGTCGCCCGTCCGCAGCGCTTGATCGACCTCGGCCTTCATCTTCTCTTCGCTTGCGGGTGAAGCGCAGTTCAGCAGCACCTCGTCTTTGCCGGCCAGTGCCGCAATCTGCTCCCACGTGACTGCTTCCTCCAGCTCTGCATGGCCAACGCGGACAACATGGCTGGTGACTTCAATGTCGAGGAAGCGCAGTAGCGTCTTCGCAAGTGCGCCGGCGGCAACGCGCGCGGTCGATTCGCGGGCAGATGCCCGTTCCAGCACATAGCGGGCATCTTTAAAGTTGTACTTGAGCGATCCGGAAAGATCCGCATGCCCCGGCCGTGGCGAAGCGACGGCTTTGTGCTTCGCCGGATCACCCGCGCCAACCGGCAGAATGTCTTCCCAGTTCTTCCAGTCGCGATTGGCGATCTGCATCGCTACCGGCGCGCCGATAGTGCGCCCGTGCCGCACGCCGGAGAGGATGTGCGCGGTGTCGGTCTCGATGCGCATGCGTCCGCCGCGACCATAACCCTGCTGGCGACGCCACAGCTCTCGATTGATGAATGCCTGATCGACTTCAAGTCCGGCAGGTAGCCCCTGCACCAGCGCAATCAGAGCCTCGCCGTGCGACTCACCCGCAGTTGAAAAACGTAGCATGTGCCTTCCCGCTCAAAGCTTGATTGTAAAGGAGTGCTGGCCGCACGGGCACACGCGCCTGCGGCGCATGCTGTGCGGTTCACTCCGTTCGCTCGCTCATGGCTGAGGCAGGTGGTAGAGTGCTGCTGCATTGCCCGACAGAACGTCGAGAGCGATATGCGTGGCACGGGACCGGTCGATCTCGCCGTCCTTCATCATCCCTGTCAGCGCGTAGCCGAGTGCTTCTCTGGCATTGCGGTTTGCAATCCAGAGAGATTCCTCCCAGCCCAGGTATTCGGAGAACGGGTATCCGTCGGTGCCGAAGAGCACCTTTTCCGGATACATCTCAAGCCACTCGCGCAGCCACGTGGATTGCGTGCGCGGCGGAATGACGAGCACCTGCTGAGAAATATCCAGATAAACATTCGGCTTCTGAAGGAGCGCGCCGATCTCCCGCACGAATGGCCAGCCGCCATGCAGAATGACAAACCGCGTCTGCCGGAGGCGAGGATCGTCAAAGAGCGGTTCGAGGAGCAGCGGATTCGAGCCAGCAACATCGTAATAGCCGCCCGCTCCAGCCATGCCATGGAATTGAACGGGCAAGCCAAGCCTGCCAGCCTCGGCGGCGATATAGCGGAAGAGAAAATCCTGCAGCGTCTTGTAGTCTCCCTCAGATGGGGCCTTATGGCTGGAAATTGCCGCAGCGTACACCCGGGCAGCATCGTCCTCACTCGGATCGCCAAACGCGAACGACCGAAGATAGCCGACCTCAAACTTCACCGCCACCGCCCCGCCAGCCTTCTGGCGTTCGAGCGTCGGGGTCACAACCTGCGCTGAGATAGTCATGGAGGCTCGCCGGCGGCGCGGACAAACCGGATTCCCGCAAGTACCTGGCGCGCAATTTGTCTTCCAGAGGAAAGAAAGCGCCGCGATCCGGCGTCTTCATCGCAAGCCGGCTGTTGTCCAGCGGAAACAGCAGACAGTCCAGGTAAGGCACCCAAAGAAAGCGTGGCCGCTCCAATCTGTCTGCCTCTGGTCCCATGGAGACGCGATTGGAGAGCATCGCTCCGATATGCGACTGGTCGAGCAGCCAGGCCGGATAATGTTGTCCCTCGCGGGTCCGCACTCGCTCTCGTGCTGCGTTGAGACGCGCCAGCCCGGAGGCGTCGAGCGGCACAGTGGTGCGGAATCCCCAAAGGTGCAACCAGGCGTCCTCAAGCTGAGGATTATCAGGCCGCCATGCTACGGGATCGGTCTCCGGCTCCATGTGATCCACAGGGAGTGCGTCGAACTCTCGATCTGTTTTGTCGCCGGGTGGAGGAAGAAGCGGGTGCGCGTGATTATCGATCGCGATCATCGCATCGATTCGCTTCTGGAGCGCAGCATCGATGCCGGAAGCCTCGCCCGGTTTACCGACTGTCGGTTGTGACTGGCCGTCGCAGCACGAGATCAGGACGAAAAAGCCGAGGGCAGTCGAGAGGGCCTTGCGCAAATTGAAGGGAAAGCACATTGCCGATGACTAGCTCACCAGCCATTCATATTGGGCATCGGTCAGCGGCACTACCGACAACCGGAACTGCCGAAACAGCAGCGATCCACGAAAGACCGGGGCCTCGCGCATTTCCGACAGAGACTTCGGTTGTTTCAGCCGCTTGCCCGGCGCGATGCGCACGATGGGGCTCTTCGGGTCCGAGGCATCGACCGAAACAACATGCGCCGTGCCCACCGCGGCTTTCTCAGTGACGGTGTGATAGATGACGAGCTTCTCGCCCTTCTTCATACCGGCCAGGTTCATCAGGGCCTGCGGATTCTTCACGCCGTCCCAGGTCGTCTCGCCGTCGCGTTCCAGATCGCTGTAGGAATAAGACTCAGGCTCACTCTTCAACAGGTAAGACATCGTTCGTCACCTCGCCACCAGGTTCGACCACCGTCTCGTTGTGATCCTTGCCAGCTTCGCCCAAAGAAGCCCGGCTGTCCAGAAACGCCCGGCTGTCCAGCAGCGGCCGTTCCAGCGACCGCACCCAATCGGTCATCTCGTCCGGCGCGCGCCCGTTCTGCGCGCTGCGGTCCAGCTCCGTGCGTACGGAGTACATCTTCGCGTCCAGGTCATCGAGATAGTGGAAGAGGATTGCCTCGGGAGTCATTGGCAGTTTGGGCGAGCCGAACTCGTATTTGCCGTGATGGCTGAGCACAATGTGCTCCACCAGCAGCCGCAGCCGTGGCGGAAAGCCGGGGATAGCGGCAATTCGCTTCTCAATCATCGCGATCCCCAACGTGATGTGGCCGAGCAGTTGACCTTCGATCGTGTAGTCGAAACTCAGGCTCCAGCGCAGCTCTTCGAGCTTGCCGATGTCGTGCAGGATGGCGCCGGTCATCACCAGGTCGCGATGCACCTCTGGGTAATGAGGAACCACGCGCTCGCACAATCCCAGCAAAGAGACGATGTGCTCCAGCAGGCCGCCGATCCATGCATGGTGCAGGTACTTGGCCGCGGGAGCGCTGCGCAGCAGCGATGCAATCTCCGGGTCATCGAGGAAGCTGCGGATAAGTTGCTGCAGAAAGGGATCGGTGAAGCTGTCGACGAAGCCGTTGAGCTTTGCCCACAACTCGTCGATGGAGAGCGTAGTGTGCGGCTGAAAGTCCGCCAGTGAATATTCTTCGACCGCGGCTTTGCGCAGGCGTTTGACGGTGAGCTGGGAGCGTCCGTTCCATCCGGAAACCTCAACCTGCACTTTAACAACGTCGCCCGCCTCGAAAGTGTCCGCGCAGACCTCGAAGCTGTCCCACATCTTCGCTTCGCATTGGCCTGTCCGGTCTGTCAGTCGAAGCGAAAGGTAAACGGCGCCGTCACGCTTGCGGCTGAACTGCTTCTGCGCGACGGCGAAGTACTCCGTCACGGTCTGCCCTTCGTATTTTGCGATCTCACCCAGGAAGACGGTCTTGATGTGCCGGGAAAGCGGTGTGCCCTCACTCACGGTTGCGGTTGTGCCGGCGCCGTTGGATTGCCGCCGCTCGGCTGCGCAGGCGGTGTGCCGTTGTCAGTGGAAGCAGGCGCGGTGCCCGGAGTCGCCAGCGGTGACGGTGTGGAAGGCTGTGGGGCAGCCTCGGGCTCCTTCGGCTTGTTCACCTCGTCGGAGTAGCGCGTCTTCTTCTCGCCCTTCGGCTTGGGAGCCTTCTTCTTGGTCGCGGTGTCACCTGCAAGGCCTAGCGGAGCAGATTGGGTCTTTTCCGCCGCGGCCTCCTCCGGTGTAGCCTGCTGCGCGACGCGCTCGTTCTCGACCTGATCGGGGGTCTTTGCCTTCTTCGCCTTTGGCACGCGAGCGCGCTCGGAAAAGCGCGTCTTGCGCTCTACCGGGGCAGCTTCTTGGGCGCTTGGAATATCCGCTGAGCTGGAGTTCGATGCCACCTGCGCCTCGCTACTGCCTTCCGTCCCGGCAGCAGCCTGTTGCGCGCCATTCGTGGTGGGCGTAGCCGGCGGCAGCGCTTCACGCGGCGCCTGGCCGAAGCGGATCTTTTCCTTCTTGCCCGGCTTTTCTACGGCTGGCGTATTGGCAACGGCAGTCGTCGTACCGCCCGCGGTGGTTTTGGTCGCGGTGGCTGTCGAACCTGTCGCACCCGTTCCGGTGGTTGCTGTCTCGGTCGCCGTATCGCTCGCGTGACGCCCGCGGTGTTGCCCGGTGTATCGCCGGCGCTTGAAATGCACCTTCTTCTTCGGTCCCGGAGGCGTATATGCGCTGTAGAGCGGCTTGGCGCTGCTGTGCACTGCCGCGGTGTCCACATAACCGGGCCGGACATCGATATACGCGTTCTGCCGCAGCGTGGCCAGATACTCACGCAGCTTCGGCTGCATCTGGCTCATAAAAGCCGTCTCTTCCACCTGCTGGCGGACCGCGGCAAGGGGCTGGGTGCCGCCGGGCGTATGCTGCACCACTTTCAGGATCACGTAACCCTGCCGGGTACGAATCGGTTCCGTCGTCTGGCCCGCCTGCAGAGCAAAGGTGGCGTCTTCCAGCTGCTTGGCCAGCGAGCCGCGTTTCCATACTCCCAGGTCGCCGCCCTGCGCCGCGGTAGAACCAGCAGAGTTCGCCTTCGCCAGATCCTCGAAGCTGGCACCCGCCTTGATCTTCGCATCCAGATCATCGGCCTTCGCCTTCGCAGCGGCGAGATTGGCATTCTCATCTCCGCCGCTCTTGACGGGAATGAGAATCTCGCTGAGCCGCACCGACTCCGGCTGCGTAAAGTCATTGATGTGCTGCCGGTAGTACTGCTGCAATTGCGCGTCCGTCAGCTGGATGTGCCGGCCCACCTCATCACGGATGACCTGCTGCGTGATGATGCTGTTGCGGATGTTCTGCTTGAAGTCCTCATAGGAGACGCCCTGGCTTGCCGCGGCCTTCTCCAGGTCCTCCATCGTGTCCAGATGGTTTTGTTTCCGGATCTCGTCCAGACGGCGAACCAGCTCGGTCTCGCCGTTAATATCCAGATCCTTGCCCCGCGAGAGCAGCAGTTGCTGATCGATCAGGTCGCGCAGCAGGTCGCGTTTGTGGTCTTCGAGCTCCTGCTCGCTCCATCCCTGCTGGCGGCCTTCCTGATCCATCTGCGCCGCGGCACGGTTGTAGTCGGAGGTGTTAATGATCTGGTCATTTACCTGCGCGACACTTTCCTCAACCACGGCGCCGCCGAATGGGGAAGCCTCGGCCTTGGGATCGAATTTCGCGCGCTCCGCCTGCTGGGCTGGGGTCAGGGGCTTGTTGGTTTTCTTCTGGGCGAGGACAGGAGCGGCCGCAAGCAAGGAGGCCGCCAGCAGCCAGGTACAAACGTGGGAACGGCAAAGGGTCATGAATCTCTCTACATACCGGTGCGGCTTGCAGACCGGGGTCTCGGATCAGAATACGGCGTGCGCAACGTTCGTGTGACGTCCTGCCACAATGGGCTTCTGGCTATTCTACTCACCACGGACGGTGCATTGCACGAGGGGTTGTGACTTTCCCGAAGCACACGTCTGGGACGGTTCACTCAGTTGAGACATGTCCGGTCCACACCCAGTCGGGGCAACCTCTGCATCACACCTACGTGGCAGGATGCGCCGGGGCCAGGATTGTTACCTCCGGTGCTATACTCGCGTCTAATAACCACGCGCCAGGACTGCCCGTTTGTTTGCGTGAGCCTGCCGCCGGCTAATTTCTCATGGCATCCAGTCCACGCCGCTCCGCTTTTGCTGTTGCTGTCTTCCTTGCCGCCTGCGCTGCCGGCGGTACCCTCGTGGAGCGTACTGTCGGCGCTCAGTCGCAAGCCGACGAATCCACCCTGCGGAATGACCTGAAATCCTTCACCACAGTCTACAGTCTGGTGGAGCAAAACTACGCCGAGCCTTTGACCGGCGACAAGGCCGAGCGGGCGATCTACGACGGCGCGATTCCCGGCATGCTCCGCGTGCTCGATCCGCACTCCAGCTTCTACGATCCCAAGGCCTACGCGAAGATGCGCGAGGACCAGCACGGGAAGTACTACGGCGTCGGCATGACCATCCAGCCGCAGAACAACAAGATCGTCGTGCTCTTCCCCTATGAGGGAACCCCCTCCTATCGCGCGGGGCTTAAGCCTGCCGACATCATCATCGCGGTCGACGGCAAATCCACCGACAACATGGACTCGACTCAGGTCGCCAACATGTTGAAGGGACCCAAGGGCACTCACGTCTCGGTCACGGTCACGCGCTATGGCCAGTCCAAGCCGCTGACTTTCGATCTGGTCCGCGACGAGATTCCGCATGGCTCCATCGATCTGGCCTTCATGGTCCGGCCGGGTGTCGGCTATATCCACATCACTCAGTTCCAGGAGACCACTGGCCACGAAGTCGCTGAAGCGCTCGATAACTTCGGTCCGATCAAGGGCCTGGTGCTCGATCTGCGCAGCAATCCCGGCGGCCTGCTGACCGAGGCGGTTTCGGTTTGCGATAAGTTCCTGCAGAAGGGCCAGGTCATCGTCTCGCAGCGCGGACGCGCCTATCCGGAACAGGTACAGCGCGCTACGCATGGCAATGGCGGCCGCACCTTCCCGATCGTCGTGCTGGTAAATCACGGAACGGCTTCCGCGGCAGAGATTGTGAGCGGCGCGCTACAGGATCACGACCGCGCGCTGGTTGTCGGCGAGACTACCTTCGGCAAGGGTCTGGTCCAGACCGTCTATCCGCTCTCGGAAAACACCGGCCTGGCGCTGACGACCTACCACTACTACACACCCAGCGGCCGGCTCATCCAGCGCAATTACAGCGGCGTTTCGCTCTACGACTACTACTACAACCACGATCAGCCCTCCAGCGACAAGAACCGCGAGGTCAAGCTGACCGACTCCGGCCGCACGGTTTACGGCGGCGGCGGCATTACGCCGGACGACAAGATCGACACGCCCAAGTCGAATCACTTCCAGGACGTGCTGCTGGAGCACTATGCCTTCTTTAATTTCGCCGCCCACTATCTGGCAAATCACACAACAGTGGACAAGAACTTCCAGGTGGACGACGCGGTTATGAACGACTTCCGGCAGTTTCTAAACAGCCAGCAGATCTCGTTCACCGAGCAGGACCTCAACGGCGTCTCAGACTGGGTGAAGGCGAACATCAAGGCAGACGTCTTCACCAGCCAGTTCGGCCAGGAGCAGGGGCTTCGCGTCCGCGCCGAATGGGACCCGATGATCAGTCAGGCAATCGGCTATCTACCGCAGGCCCAGGCACTCGAAGACCAGGCCAAGAAGGCAGACGAGCAGCGCGCCACTGCCGCCCTGCACGCAGATCAATAATCTTCTCCTGATCTCGTCCCTGAGGCCGCGGCGAGCCATCTCAACTCGCGGAGGACAGTGATCATGGCAGAGAAGGTCCAAAAGCTCGGTCTCGAGCGCGATTACAAGCAGTACCTCTACTTCATCAACAAGCAGGGCAACGTCGCGCGCAAGAAAAAGGGCGGCGAAGGGGCAGAAGAGGTCGTAGCCGAGACTCATCTGCAGCGCGAGAAGGGCTATCTCTACTTCATCGACAAAGAAGGCGACCTGGCCCGGGCGCCGCGTAAAGGCAAATCCGGCGATTCACCGGAGTCGGAGCACGGGAATCAGTAAGCGAAACTCTCGCCGGTGACGGGGCGGCTCTTCCCTTTTACGGAGCGGGAACCGTCCGTTTCCCGATCATGCCCGTAAGTTTCCCCGGCACTGCCAAAGATCCGCGTCTCACCTTCGCGGATCACGGCAATCCGGTCGGCCACTCCCAACCTCTTCGCCGATGCAAGAAGCCGCGGCAGCGGCTCCTCCAACGGCTCCTCAGAAAGCCAGAAGGTCCCGTAGTGCATCGGCACCATGGCCCGCGCTCCAAGGTCCTGGAATGCGCGCAAAGCGTCCTCCGGGCTGGTATGGACGGCACGGTAGCTGTCCGGCGTATAGGCGCCGATCGGGAGCAGCGCGATCTCGGGTTTCAGACGGGCGCCGATTTCGCGAAAGCCTGAAAAGTACGCCGTGTCTCCCGAGTAGTAGAGCCGGCACGCGCCGCCTTCGATGAAGTAGCCACCGTATCCGCGATGGCCATCGGTGATCCAGCGGGTGCCCCAGTGCTTGGCCGGCGTATGCGTCATAGTCAGGCTTCCGGCCGTGTAGCTCTGCCACCAGCGCAGCTCAACCACCTGTGAGAATCCCAGACCGCGCACTACATCGGCCACGTCGTTCGGAACCACGGCAATCGGCGCACGTCCGGTGCGCCGGCGCGTGGCCCGTACTACGCGCCGCAGCGACGAGCGGTCGAGGTGGTCCATGTGCGCATGCGACAACAGAACGACGTCGATGGGCGGAAGATCGCGCACCCGCACGCCCGGACGCCGCTGCCGCCGGAGCAGGATGAGCCAAGTGGAGAAAACCGGATCAAAGAGCAGGTTCTTCCCCCCGGCCTGCACCAGAAACGACGAGTGCCCGATAAACGTGATGCCCAGTTCATCCGGAGTGGCTGCCCGCGGGCGCTGATGCGTGCCCTGCATCGGCGTCACTGCCGAACGCCAGAGCAGATGTCCTGTGTACCGCAGCCTGCGGCGAATCTCAGCCCAACGGCTCATGCGCCTATCGTTCTCCCCGTCTTCTTTGACGTTCCGCGGCTTCTTCCTGTCACATTCGATGACAAATCGAAGCACCGCGATCCCAAGATCCTTGTCGAAGCCCTGCTGCCGGTGGCCGGTACCGGTCTTTCAACTTCCGCACTCAACGGCAATGGGAGACAATGCACACATCTCATGCGTTCCATCTCTTTCCCCTGCTCACTGCTGGCGCTGTGTCTGTTCGCAACACCTCCATTGCTGGCGCAGGCGGAAAACGGTCAGCCCGGCCCTTCGGCCGCACCGGCAACGGCGCCCGAAACTCCGGCCGGACAGAGCACGCCGCAGACCGGACAGCCCACCCCTCCGCCGCCACCCGCTCCGCCGGTCCAGTTCACGCGCACCGTACCGGCGCCGCCGGTGCGCTACTCCGGCAGCCTGGGGTCGACCTACATTCCGCTGGATAGCTGGATGTACCCGGAAATCATGCGCCTCTACTCGCTGGGATTCATCGACACTGTCTTTCTGGGCATGCGTCCATATACGCGAACCAGCGTTGCCCACATGCTGGATGCATCGGCCGGAAAAATCTACAACAGCGACAGTGACGAGGCAAAGGATATCTACAGCGCTTTAAGCCGCGAGCTGGCTCCCGATCTGGAGATCCCGATCGATGCTCACCGCGGCCACTCGGAAATCGAATCGGTTTATACCCGCGTGCTCGGCATCACCGGGCCGCCTCTTCGCGATCCCTACCACGCCGGCCAGACCATCGTGAACGACTACGGCCGCCCGTACGCGGAGGGCTTCAACAACATCACCGGCCTCAGCGTTCGCACGACGCTGGGGCGTTACTCAGGCTACTTCCGCGGCGAATATCAGCACGCCCCGGTGCTCTGGGGCTACTCGAGACCCGTAGCGGCTCAGCTTTCCTTCGAGGACGAAGTCATACCGCTCACCTTCTACAATCCGACTCTGCCCTACGGCGCGACCTTGCATAGCGTGGATACCTTTCGCATTCAGGAGGCCTACCTCGCGGCTAATTTTGCCAGCCACGAGATTTCCATCGGAAAGAGCGACGAATGGTTTGGCCCGGGACGCGGCGGTGGCATGGGCTACAGCAACAACGCGGAGAATATTTACTCCATCCGCATCAATCGCGTGGAACCGGCATACATCCCATTCGTCTCGCGCTTCCTCGGGCCGATCCGCTACGACTTCCTCTACGGCAGCCTCCAGGGACATACGGCTTACAACTCGCCCTACACTCACTCGGAAGGCTTCAGCTTCAAGCCGACATCGAACTTCGAGTTCGGTTTCGAGCGGACCATCGTCTTCGGCGGCAAGGGCCACGAGCCGGTCACGTGGCACACCTTCCTCAAAGGCTTCTTCGATATCAACGATACGACTGTTCCGGAGAAGACCGGCCGCGACGATCCCGGGGCTCGCTTCTCTGCATTTAACTTTTCCTATCGTGTGCCATTTGTGCGCAACTGGCTTACGTTTTACAGCGACTCCGAAGCGCACGACGACGTGACGCCGATCAGCGCTCCGCGGCGCGCCGCTATCCGGCCTGGCATTTATCTGTCGCACTTCCCCGGCGCGCCCAAGCTCTCCTGGCGGGTAGAAGCCGCTTCCACCGATCCTCCGACCGGACGCAGTGTTGGCGGCAGCTTCATGTACTGGGAAGTGGAGCAGCGGCAGGCATACACCAATAAGGGCTTCACCTTCGGCGACTGGATCGGACGCGAGGCCAAAGGCGGCCAGTCGTGGCTTACCTATCACCTGAGCGGCAATGAGTGGGTAGAGTTCCAGTACCGGAACGTGAAGTCGGCGAAAGACTTTATCCCAATGGGAACTACGCAGAATGACTTCGCGGTCAACGCGGTGAAGCGGCTGGGAAAAGATGTAGAAGTCAACGGATGGGTGCAGTACGAGCGCTGGAAGGCGCCCTTCCTGATCAACGGCAACACATCGGCCCAGAACGACACCAGCATCGCCGTGCAGCTCACGTTCTACCCGCGCAACAGTATCCGCCGTTACTGATAACAGTGGATGCGGTCACGTCGCATTCGGCAGAAATGCGCGCGCGATGCGCCGCAGCTCGCTTCGTACATAGAGCGAATGAATCAGCATTGCGAGGGCTCCCGCAATCGCAGTGGCGACCACGCGATGCTCCGCCGTGCTGAGCTCCGGTGTTTTGCCTACTGCCAGAATGAAGGCGATATAGGCCGTCAGCGGAATGACGTATAGGGCATAGTTCACGTTCTGCATCGAATACGCAAGATACATGCGAGCCGACAATCAGCAGGCTCAGCCAGATGCCATCGGGCCGCAACGTGATGGCCAGCAGCGTTGCCAGCGCCGCGCCTACCAACGTACCGGCGATGCGGGCAATCGAGCGCGCACTGGTCATCAGCAGATCCGGCTTCATGATGATCAGCGCGGTCATTGGAATCCAGTAAGCGTTGGGGAAGTGCACCAGCTCTGCGATGCCCTGAGCCGCCAGGCCGGTGAGCGCAAGCAGTAAGGCGTAGCGAAATATGGACGAACGGAAAGTGAGGTTTTCGAGGATTGCGCGCCGCTGCCAGCCCGGGCGTGTGAATCACCGGGTCAGAGTACGTAGTGTGGGCCGGAGGGCAGAAGCGCCATAGCAGAAGGATGCACGCAAATTGCAGAAACCCTCCTGCGAGCACGCCGGCAGCGCGCAGGGCCGCCTGCGCCGGCGCGCCTGGCACGGCACTCGAAACAATAAGGAAGATGCAGCACTGCTGCCCTACCCACGAGGCGGGCGAGCTGATGGCCGCCGGACATTCCGTAACAGAACGCCCAGAAGGTGACCAGCAGAAGCAGTGTCCACGGAAGACGCGCCGCCAGCTCGCCCACGGCCGCGGAGAGTGCCATGCCGAGCGTAGCCAGCACCATGGCGCCCCCGCGAAACCAGAGACGCCGCTGAAATGCGCCAAAGCCCACCGATTGCGCGCTGCCGGCGATGACCAGGGCTGCAGAGCGATGCCCGGCTGCCAGAGCGACGGCCAGCGAAATCGCGATTGCCGGAAGGCAGAGCAGGCTGGAGCGCCATTCTGCTGCTTCCCAATCGACACGCCGAAGCTCATGCGTCAGGCCAGTGGTCGTCGCCATCGTTGGTTCGATGCGCCTTCCATGCCGCGGCGAGCTAGCTCGCGGTCACCACAGCTTCTTCCAGCGCCAACTGCAGAAGCGGCTCTCCGGAATCAACCTGGATCGCCGAGCAGTCTTTCAGGATCCAGTCCGGCTTGGCCGCGACGAGATCCGTGATCGATGCCGTGGTGGTGAATGCGATGACCCGGGCGCCTGCGTTTCTGCCCGAGGCGATGCCCGCAAGGGCATCTTCGACCACGATGCACTGCTCCGGCCGAAAACCCAGGCCGGCTGCGCCCTTCTGATACGGCTCCGGATGCGGCTTGCCGTGGGTAATGTCGTTTGAGGTGATGAACAGCCCCGGGGTCGGCAGCCCGGCGACGCGGATGCGCACCTCCGCAAGCGGACGCGTGCAGGAAGTGACGATGGCCCAGCGATCGCGCGGCAATGACTGCCAGCAATTCCTTCACGCCGGGCAGCGGAACGATGTCGTGCACATCCTCGATCTCGGCCAGTTCCAAAAGGCGATTCTCCGCCTCATGATCCGCCTCGGGCAGCAAAAAGCGCAGCGTCTCAATGCTGGGCCGGCCGTGCGCGCGATGCAGCACCTCCTGCACGTTGAACCCTCGTTCTTCCGCCCAGCGCGACCAGACACGCTCCACTGCAGGAATGGAATTGATAAGCACACCGTCCAGATCGAACAGCAGGGCCTCTGCGGAAACCTTGACCATGCTCTTATGCTAACGGACTTGCGCCCGCACTACTTTGCGGGAAAGAGAAAACGCAGGAACGGATCGACGCGCTTGGCCCACGCGTCCTCGTTGTGCCGCGCGCCGGGCACGCGGAGATACTGCATATCTTTGCCATCACGCCATCCGCGGCGCTCCAGCAGTCGATGCAACTCATCGCACCTCTTGAGCATGGCTGGTCCTTCGGCGAGGCCCATATCGAGCCAGATGCGCGGGCGCGGTTCCGGGCGTGTGCGCCGCACGTACTGCAGCATGGCTCCCTGCGCCCACCACACCGAGGGCGAAAGAATCGCTAGCCGTCCGAAGATCTGCGGCCATGTAAGCCCGATGTACAGCGACTCCAGGCCGCCCAGAGAAGAGCCGCCGACGCCGGTATTCGCGGGCCCATCGAGCGTGCGATAGGCCCGATCGACCCACGGCTTCAGCTCTTCGACCAGCAGACGCCCATACAACTCACCTTTGCCGCCACCCAGCTTGGGATCGCGCATTGGCGTGTACTCTTCCATCCGCTCGATGCCGGTGTTGTAGATGCCAACTACGATCAGCGGCTCGATTGCGTGCTCTGCAAGCAGACGATCCGCGGTCGTCTGCACATCCCAGTAGCTGCCCTTCACGAAGCTCGTCGCGGGATCGAAGAGATTCTGGCCGTCCTGCAGATACAGCACTGGATAGCGCCGCGACGCAGTAAAGTAGTCCGGCGGCAGCGCTATGATCACGTCCCGCCGCGCCGGCAGGAGCGCCGAGACGAACTGCCGGTGCAGACGCAGACGCTCGCTTCCGCCAACCAGTACCGGTACGTTGAAGCTGGCCGGCGCGGCGGGTGTTCTCTCCGGGGGGGCTGCGTTCCGACTGGGTATTTTCAAATCTAATGGCTCGAGAGTAAGCTGCTCTGCTTCGTGCACGCGTCTCCTGAAATCGCGGGCACGGGGCCGCGGCTCTGCTACATTAGTGGCTCTGAAAGAGCCTACCAAGGGCAGGCGCTCGATGCCACCAGGGCCCGGTTTGCGAATGGACGAGGAAGAGAGCGGTCAGCAAGCATGAATCGCGAATATCACAAGTGGTATTCAGAGCAACTGGGCCGCGATATGGAGCTGCTGGTCTTCGGCCACGCGGGCGTGCCGGCCATTGTCTTTCCCAGCTCGCAGGCGCGCTTCTATGAATTTGAAGAGCGCGGTATGGTCGGCTCGATCGGCCATAAGGTCGACAACGGCGAGATTCAGCTTTACTGCGTGGATTCGCTTGACGCTGAGAGCTGGTACAACCGGAATGTGCCCGCGCGTTGGCGCATCGCCCGGCAGATGCAGTATCAGGAATACATCCTGAATGAGCTGGTGCCGCTGGTGCGCCAGAAAAATCAGGACGCCCACCTCATCGCGATCGGCTGCAGCTTTGGCGGCTATCATGCGGTGAATATTGCGCTGCGCCACCCGGATGTCTTCACCGGCTTCCTCTCCATGTCCGGGGCCTTCGACATACTCAAACTTCCTGCACGGCTATTACGACCAGGATGTTTACTTCAACATGCCACCGCATTACCTGGCGAATATGACCGACGCATGGTATCTGGATCGATACCGGCAAAATACTTACGTGCTTGCTACTGGATGGGACGATCAGTGCCTCGGGCAAAACCAGCATCTTTCGCATCTGCTCGCCAGCCGTGCCGTGCAACATCAACTGGCAATCTGGGATAGCTGGAACAGCCACGACTGGCCCACCTGGCAACGCATGATGAACATTTACCTCTAATGCATGATTCTGGCGCACACTGGGGGCAGTGATGAACCCGCGATGGAAGGAGCAAAGATGAGCCCGCGATGGAAGGAGCACTCATGAAAAAGATTGGCGTGTTGTACGGCATGGAGAACACCTTCCCCGGAGCCTTGGTTGACCGCATCAACAGCATGGGACTGCCGGACATCAAGGCTGAGTCGCTGCAAGTAGGCGGCGTGCGCGAGGCCGCGCCAAGCGGTTACGCCGTCATCGTCGACCGCATTTCGCACGACATCCCCTTCTACCGTGGCTTTCTGAAAAACGCAGCTCTCACCGGAACGGTCGTCATCAACAACCCTTTCTGGTGGTCTGCGGACGATAAGTTCTTTAATTACGCGTTGGCCCGCAAGCTGGGCGTCGCCGTGCCGCGCACCGTGCTGCTGCCGCACAAGCAATATCCAGCCGGCACCACCGACCGCTCCATGCGCAATCTCGAATATCCACTCGATTGGAAGGGCATCTTCGAGTACGTCGGTTTCCCTGCCTTCCTGAAACCCTTCGATGGCGGCGGCTGGCGTGATGTCTACCACGTGCACAACTGGGAGCAGTTCTTTCAGGCGTACGACCAGACTGGCGATCTCTGTATGACACTACAGAGCGCGGTGAAATTTCAGGAGTATTTCCGCTGCTACGTGATCAATCAGAAGAAGGTCCACATTATGCCCTATGATCCGCGGCGTCCCTTTCATGAACGCTACGTCAAGGATCCACCGGGATATTCGCCGGAGTTGCTCGCTCGCGTGGAACGCGACGCGCTGACGCTGTGCCGGGCACTCGGTTACGACCTCAACACCGTCGAGTTTGCCGTCGAGGATGGCGTCCCCTACGCGATCGACTTCATGAACCCTGCACCGGACGCGGATGTGCATTCGGTCGGTGAAGCCAACTTCCGTTGGATCGTGGACGCCGTGGCCGAGATGGCGGTCGAAAAAGCACAGCAACATGCAGGAGCGCCGGCCGGCGGCTTCGTATGGTCGGCGTTCCTCTCCGGCCAGCCTGTCAGCAAATCGGCCGGTTCAACAGCTCCGAAGAAAGCCGCGGCAAAGAAAGCGCCGGCGAAGAAGTCCGCCGCAAAATCCACGAAGTCGGGGCCTGCTTAACGCAGTCAGCACCTGGAGCGTCGCACTATGCGCCCATCTTTCACGCTCGGCATCGAAGAGGAATACCAGACCGTCGATCCTGTCACGCGAGATCTGCGCTCGCACATCAAGACCGAGCTGCTTGCCATGGGCAAGCGGCGTCTCGAGGAGCGCGTCAAGGCGGAGATGCATCAATCCGTCATCGAAGTGGGAACGCGCATCTGTCGCACCATCACCGAGGCTCGCGAAGACCTTTACGATCTCCGGCGGCAGATGATCCAGATCACGCAGGACCACGACTTGGTGCTGGTAGCAGGTGCCACGCACCCGTTTGCCGACTGGAGCGCACAGGACATCTATCCCGACGAGCGCTACGAGCGCGTCGTCGAGGACCTGCAGCAGGTGGCGCGCGCGAACCTGATCTTCGGCCTCCACGTGCACGTCGGCATCGAAGACAAGGAAGCGGCGATTCGCGTGATGAACTCTATGCGCTACTTCCTGCCGCATATCCTCGCGCTCTCCACCAACTCACCGTTTTGGCGCAGCCGGGACACGGGCCTGAAGAGCTATCGGGCCAAGGTCTTCGATAAGTTTCCGCGCACCAATATTCCGGACAGCTTCGGAAGCTGGGGCGAGTTCGAGCAGTTCTGTAACCTGCTCGTCAAAACCAACTGCATGGATAACGCGAAAAAGATCTGGTGGGACGTCCGCCCGCACCCCTTCTTCAACACCATCGAAGTCCGCATCTGCGACATCCCGATGCGCGCCGAGGAGACCATCGCCATCGCCGCGCTCATCCAGGCCACCGCCTGTAAATTATGGAAGCTGCAGGCCACCAACCAGGACTGGCGTCAGTACAGCCGCGCGCTGCTGATGGAAAACAAGTGGCGCGCTGTGCGTTACGGCCTTGAAGGCAAGCTCATCGACTTCGGCAAAGAGGCTGAGGTGGACGAGCGCGAACTCATTCTCGAATATCTGGCCTTCGTTGACGACTGCGTGGACGAATTAGGCAGCCGCGACGCGGTGGCTTATATCAAGACAATTCTCGACAATGGCTCCGGGGCCCAGAGGCAGGTGCGCAAGTTCAAGGAGACCAACGGAGACCTCAACGCCGTCGTGGATTACATGGTGGAGGAGACTCGCGCCGGCCTCTTTTAGCACCTCTTTGCGAACCGGCGTTCACGCGATACACTGCAACATCCTGTTCGAAGCCATGACTATCACCCGCACCCAGCTTCTTGACGTGGCCTTTCCGGCAGATTTCACGCCCGGCGCGCGCAGCGCTGTCACCACCTGCCTGCGCATTCAGCCGTCAGAAAAAGTCACGCTCATCACTGATCAGGCAACGATCGAGATCGCGGCTTCGATCGCGCGCGAGCTAAACACGCTCGGCTGCGCCTGGAACGGATTCGTTTTGGAAGAGCTCGCGCTACGACCGCTCACCGGCATGCCTGCTGAGGTACTCGCCGATATGGAGACCAGCCAGATTTCCATCTTCGCCGTGCAGGTGCAGCAGAACGAGCTGCTCTCGCGCCGGCAGATGACCGATGTCGTGAATCGTCGGCGTATGCGCCATGCGCACATGGTCAACATCACGCCGCAGATCATGACTTGAGGGTATGCGCGCAGACTTCCTCGCCGTCGACCGACTGAGCCAGCGCGTGCTGGAACGCGCAACCAAGGCCACTGCGGTCCGCGCTACTACCGCCGCAGGCACGGATATCCGCGCAGAGATCAATCCCGGATACAAATGGCTCAAAACCAGCGGCATCATCAGCCCGGACAAATGGGGCAACCTGCCGGGAGGCGAAGTCTTTACCGCGCCGGGCGAGGTGAACGGCACTTTCGTGGTGGATGGCGTGGTCGGCGACTATCTCTGCCAACGCTACGGCTCACTCGCCTCGTCGCCGCTCACCATCACCATCGTGAAAAATCGTATCGTCGCCTGCACTTCCAGCAACAGTCAATTGCAGGATGAGTTCTGGGAGTACACGCATCGCGACGAAAACTCCGACCGTGTGGGCGAATTCGCCATCGGCACCAATATCGGCGTGACGCGCGTGATCGGTAACATCCTGCAGGACGAAAAATTTCCCGGCATCCACATCGCCTTCGGCGATCCGTACGGCGAGCATACTGGTGCGAAGTGGAGTTCATCCACGCACATCGATGTCGTCGGGCTGAACTTCAACATCTGGTTCGAAGGTCCGGCAGGCGAAGAGCAGATCATGCGCGAGGGCCGATTCCTGATTCAACCCTGAAGGTCCAGGAGGCACAGTGCTGCCAGAGCTGCGGCAGGCATTCAATCGCGACTACCGGCCGGAGAACTACCAGGCCCTCCTCGAAGACTGTGCGCGCCGGGCGAGGGCTCCGCTGGAGTTTCGTATTTCGGAGACGCCCTGCTTCTTCCCGCGCACGCTCATGGAGAAAATCGCCGACACCGGCGCTGAGCTGACGCACCAGCTACTCGGCAATGCTGCGTTCCTGAAGGCTTCTGAGGAAGCCGTCCCGGAGCGCTTCCGCGTGCCGCGCTGCCCTGCGCATCCTCACTTCATGACCGCCGACTTCGGCCTGGTGCGCGAAGACGATGGCTCGCTCGCGCCTCGCCTGGTCGAACTGCAGGCCTTCCCTTCCATCTTCGGCTTTCAGGCCATGGTCTCAGAAAGCTATGCACGCAGCTTCCATCTGCCGGACGGCCTCGATCGCTTCCTCAACGGCCATGACGACGCCAGCTATTGGGCGCTGCTGCGCAAGGTGATCGTCGGCAATCACGATCCGGAGAATGTCATCCTGTTGGAGATTGAGCCGGAGGCACAAAAGACGCTGCCCGACTTCCACGTCCACGAAGACCGGCTGGGCATCCGCACCGTCGATATAGCAAAGCTCAAGCGGGAAGGCCGCCGCCTCTTCTATGGCGAGGGCGGCCGCGACATTCCTATCGAACGCATCTACAACCGCGCCATCGTCGATGAGCTGGAGCGCAAAGGCGTCACGCTGCCCTTCGACTATCGCGACGATCTCGACGTGGAATGGGCTGGCCATCCTAACTGGTATTTCCGGATCAGCAAGTTCGCCATCCCCTGGCTCAAACATCCTGCTGTTCCACCAGCCATCTTTCTGAACGACTGGTACGACGGCAAAGGAGGCGACCTGCTGCCAGCTGATCGCGAGCAGTGGGTCTTCAAGCCGCTCTATTCCTTCGCCGGCAAAGGCGTGCAATTCGCACCCACTGATGCCGAGCTGGCCTCCATCCCCGAAGATCAACACCACAATTTTCTTTTGCAACAGCGCGTGCGCTTCGAACCGGTTATCGACACGCCATACGGCCCCACACAGACCGAGGTACGCATCATGTACGTGTGGCCCGACGACGGGACGCTCGAGCCGGTCATCAGTCTCGTCCGCATGGGCCGCGGCAAGATGATGGGCGTCGATCATAACCGCAATCAGGAGTGGGTCGGGGCCTCCGCAGGATTCTGCCCGAAAGAGGAGTGACTGTATGACACAGAGTAATTCGTCACAGCCGTTGATTTTCTGCCTCTCGACCTACGTCAAAGGACAGGCTTTCCTGCGCGAGTGCGCACGCCTCGGCTGCCGCGTCGAGCTCCTCACGCTGGACAAGCATCGCAATGCCGACTGGCCGCGCGAGATCCTCGCAGAAATCCACACCATGCCGGAGGATATGGCCTCCTGGCAGATCGTCAATACCGTCGCCTATCTCGCACGCTCGCGCAAGATCGACCGCATTGTCGCGCTTGACGAGTTCGATATGGAGACCGCGGCCACGCTGCGGGAGCATATGCGCCTGCCGGGCATGGGCGAGTCAGGAACGCGCTTCTTCCGCGACAAGCTCTCCATGCGTGTCCGCGCGCGCGAGGCCGGCCTGCTCGTACCGGAGTTCATCGGCGTCTTCCATCATGAAGACCTCCGCGACTGGATGCAGAAGACACCCTCGCCGTGGATGCTGAAGCCGCGCACCGACGCATCCGCCATCGGCATCCGCAAGCTGCACAGGCCTGAAGAGCTATGGCCATTGCTCGACGAGCTTGGCGATCGGCAGTCTCATCATCTACTCGAGCAGTTTGTCGCCGGCGACATCTTCCACGCTGACGGCGTCGTCTGGAACGGCCGTACGCTCACCGCACCCGTGCATCAGTACGGCAAGCCGCCCTTCCAACTCATGCATCAGGGCGGCGTCTTCACTACGCGCACGGTCGATCGAGCTTCTGTTCCGGCAAAGGAAATTCCGCTGCTCCACGACAAGCTGATCCAGGCACTCGGGCTAGCCAACGGCGTCACCCACACGGAGTGGATACGATCCGCCGCCGACGGCCGCTTCTATTTCCTGGAAGCCGCAGCACGTGTGGGCGGCGCGTTCATCGCCGACGTGATTGAGCAGGCATATAGATTCAATCCATGGGTGGAGTGGGCCCGCATCGAAGTTGCGCTCGCACGCGGCGAGCAGTACAGCCTGCCAAAGCTCGGCACGGACTACGCCGGCAGCGTCCTATGTCTGGCGCGGGATGCCATGCCCGTCACGGATCATTACGACGCTCCGGAGATCGTTCACCGCATGCAGAAGCATCACCACGCCGGCCTGATCGTGCGCTCCGGCGACCCCGCTCGCGTCGAAGCGCTGACCCAGGAGTATGCACGCCGCTTCGCCGAGGACTTCCTGGCCATTGCACCGGCGCCTGCTAAGGCCACCGCCTGAATCAACAACCGGGTACCCTAACCGGTGCAACTCACGTATCGTTGTTGCTGTCCGTGAAGTTGCTATCCATAAATCCAGCATCTCGCGGCGCGTCTCCTATGCCTTTGCCGTTCCGTATCCATGCTCTCTGCCTGCTGCTCGCGGCCCTGCCGGCCGCCGCCCAGCGCCCGCAACCGGCCCAACCCGACGTCGTCCCCGGCAACTTCGTCGACATCACGGCCAAAGTCGGGATTCACTTTGAAGGCCGCGCCTCGCACACGGCAAAGAAATATCTGATCGAAACCATGGGCTCCGGTGTCGCGCTCTTCGATTACGACAATGATGGACGCCTCGATATCTTCTTCGTCAACGGTGCCCTGCTCAGCGACCCTACCGCGAAAGGTACGATCCCGCAGAAGACTGGTCCCCGAGTACTGGAACCGCCTTTATCACCAGAAGCCGGACGGCACTTTCGAAGATGTCACCGAGAAGGCTGGTCTCCAGGGCATCGGCTACGGCATGGGAGTCGCCGTCGGAGATTATGACAACGACGGTTACGAAGACCTTTACGTCACCGCCTACGGAGGCAACCGGCTGTACCACAACAACGGCAACGGCACCTTCACCGATGTTACGGAGAAGTCAGGCACCGGCGGCAGCGGATGGTCCACCTCGGCCGCATGGGTCGATCTGGACAACGACGGTCTGCTCGATCTGGTTGTGCTGCGTTATATGCAGTGGGACTTCGACGACATCTACTGCGGCGACCATCGGCCGGGCTATCGCGCCTACTGCCACCCGGATCTCTTCCAGCCGATCAGCGCGCTTGTCTATCACAACGATGGCCATGGCCACTTCACCGAAGAGGCTGCGAAGATCGGTTTGAACAAGCCTGGCAAGGGGCTCGGAATCGCACTGGCCGACTTCGATCGCGACGGCAAGATCGACATCGTAGTCGCCAACGACTCGATGCTGGAGTTCCTCTATCGCAACAAGGGCAACGGCACGTTTGAGGAAGTGGGGCTCGATGCCGAAATGGCCGTCGATGGCGATGGTCGCACCTTCGCAGGCATGGGCGTGGATTTCCAGGACTACAACAATGACGGTATGCCTGACCTGGTGATCACCGATCTCGCGAACCAGAAATACGCTCTCTACAAAAACAACGGCGACGGCAGCTTTACTTACGACACATACATGAGCGGCATCGGCGGCATCACGTTACTGCACTCCGGCTGGGGAATTCACTTTCTCGACTACGACAACGATGGGCTGAAGGACCTGCTTATTACTCAGGGCCACGATCTCGATACCATTCAGCTTCAGTTTCCCCAGCTTCGTTACAAGGAGCCGATGCTGCTGATTCGCAATACCGGCAAGCGCTTCGTGGATGTGTCATCGCAGTCGGGCGCTGTGTTCCAGCAGGCGTGGGCCGGCCGAGGCATGGCTGTCGGAGACCTGGACAACGACGGCCGGGTCGACGCCGTCGTTACCACCAACGACGGGCCGGCGTATGTGTTGCACAACGAAACTGCCACTGGCAATCACTGGCTCACGCTCTCGCTCGTCGGCCATCGCAGCAACCGCGATGCCATCGGCGCGGAGGTTCATGTCACAACCAGCACCGGAACCCAGATGCTCACTGTCTCGACGGCGGGGAGCTATCTCTCGTCGAACGATAAGCGCGCATATTTTGGGTTGGGTAAGGACGCTGTGGCCAGCAAAGTCGAAATTCGCTGGCCCAGCGGGATCAAGCAGACGCTCACAGATGTGAAGGGCGACCGCATCATGCAGGTCGATGAGCCCATCGACGCAGCCGCTCACAAATAGCTATCCGGCGATCGCGTCCATCCCCAGCCAGAAGGTCGCGAACTGCTTCAGGTTCTTCTTGTACGTGCGCGTCACGTTGTATTCCTTGCCGTTCTTCAGCCGCAGCAGGTACTCGCCGGTCAGCAGCGGCTTCACCGCCTCCACATGCGCCGCATTCACCAGCACCGAGCGGTGGATGCGCACAAATCCGTGCGGCGCCAGGCGGTCGGCCAGTACGGAGATTTGCTCTCGCAGCAGATGCGAGCCACCGTCCTGCCGTAGCAGCACGTAGTTGCCTTCAGCTTCCGCAACCACGATCTCCGCAACATCGATAAAGAGAATTCTTCCCTTCGACTTGATCGCGATCCGCGGCGTGGTCTTTGTCAGCGTCTGCAACTGCGGAAGAATCTCCGCGAGCCTGCGCTCTCGGTCTTCCACGGAATGCCGCTTGGCATAATCGATCGCGCGATGGACTCGTTCGGCGGAGAACGGCTTCAAAATGTAGTCGGTCGCGTGCCGCTCGAAAGCAGCCACTGCATGCTCGTTGAAGGCGGTCACAAAGATAACCGCCGGCATGCCGTTGCCCTGCGCGCGCAGCGTATCCACCAACTGCATGCCGGACATCTCGGGCATCCGGATATCGACCAGCAGAATGTCGTATGCGTTCTCACGAATGCGGCTCAGCGCCTCGATAGCATCGGCAGCCATATCCACTGTATCAATGTCCGAACGCTCACCCAGCACACGTGTCAGCGACTCGCGAGCCAGCGGCTCATCATCAACAACCAGAATGCGCATAATCTATGACCTCATCTCAGGTTCAAGTTCACGAACCGATTTTGCTTTCACTTCGGATTTCGTACTGGGAAGAACCGGCAGCGTAAGGGTCGCCACCGCAACCTTGTCTTTGCTGTTGAACGACAGATGTGCATTGGAACCGTACAGGAGCGACAGGCGGGTGCGAATGTTCTGATGGCCGACTCCCATGCCCTGGCGCGTTTCGCCACCCACGCTATTCTTCACTTCCAGCGTCAACGTCTCCTGGTTCCGCAGCGAACTGATTTCGATCCAGCCCTGTCCCCGAAAGTTCGCTATGCCGTGCTTTACGCCGTTCTCAATCAATAATTGGAACATGAACTGCGGCACCAGCAACTCGCGCGTCTCCTGCTGGATGTCCCAGCGCACAGACATGCGGCTCCCCAGCCGCATGCCTTCTATATCGAGATAGTCTTCGGCAAGCCGAAGCTCGTCGGCCAGCCGTACCAGGTCTGAGCCTTCCTGCTGCAGGGTACGGCGCAGCAGGCTGGAGAGCCTCAGAATCATCTCTTCCGCACGTCCCGCATCGCTGTGGATCAGCGATGAGATGCCGTTCAGGGTGTTGAAGAGAAAATGCGGCTGAATCTGCATCTGTAATGTCTGCAGTTCGCTTTGCGCCAGCGCTTCTTTCAGCTCAAGCTGTTCCAGTTCCTGCCGTTGGACACGCCTGAAGTAGACTGCAGCGTGCGCCGCGACAACAATCGCTAGATAGACCACAAGCTCGTCAGCAAACGTCGTGAAGGTCAGCCCTACCAATGCGTCAAGGGTGCGATGGCCCCACTGCTGCGTCTCGGGATACCACGGCGGAAGCAGACTCCAGCGGATCACCGCAAAGAGCAGCACAAAAGGCACGAAGCCGGCGAGGTAATAGGCCGCCCGGCGGACCGTATCGCCTGCACCCAGGGGCGCCCGCGCCGCGATCCAGAAGATGGGTGGCGTCAGAAGCGCGACCGTAAAGAAGCGGACCGCAACCAGAAGCGCAACACTCGCCAGCGTCACGGTGAAATGCTCTTCTTCTGAAATGCGATATTGTTGCCACGCCATAACCGCGGCAAGCGGCATCCAGAATGCTATGGAGAGCCCATAACCAAACAGTCCGCGTCGCCAGGTAGATGCTGAGACTTTCACGATCAGCATTGTATTCTGGCACAAGAGCGCTCTGATGATTTGCGGCTTTCAACGACACACAGCCCAGAATCGCAGCTTTTCATCCCCGAATAGCGTAATTTCATGCTGAGTTCTCCCGCTCTCGACACATCAACAAGGTTATTTATGGGGAAGTGTGAAGGATGATGGATCCTTTCTGGACCAGACGAAGTTTCTTGCAAGGGGCAGCAGGCTGCGCAGCGTCGGCAACGCTTGCACCGCTGGCAAAGGGTGCGCGAGCCTATGGCGGCCGCAAATCGGCTTTGCAGGGCCGATTTATCACCCACGTGTCGATCGTTCGCGTAAACCAGATCGAAGTCACTCCCAGCCGTTCGATCGGCCAGGACGAAGTAGCGGATAATAGCCCGGACCACATCCGCTCGCGGCGAGAAGCATTTGCGCGCGGCTGTCCTGACGGGAAAATGACCTGGGCCATCAGTTGGCTGGCGCTGAATGACACACGGCAGCAGTACAAGGATGCCCGGCGCCTGCTCGCGTCCTACCACGATAAATATGGGGATGAGATTACTTTCATTCCCGGCGGCTATTTCGCACCTATGTTTGACACCCGCGAACACAACCGGGTGACGATTCATAAGGCGCTTCAGTTGATCTCGAACATGGTGGGCGAAGGATATCGTCCGGAGTGCCTGGTCGCGGGCTTTATGGATGCAGAGAACCAGCATTTCCTTGCCACCGACGAGGGCATTCATGTCTGCCAGGGCCAGATCTGGAGCCAGCACGGCATCGACAACGGCGACGGCGACGGAGGCATCTGCTATCCCTATTACCCCAGCCGCGAGCACTACCTGAAGCCGGCTCAGGGACCGGCCGATTTTATCGACTGCGTTTGCCTCGATGGTTGGACCTGCGATTTCCTGGCCGCCCGCCGGAACGGTTTCGAGGGAGGCTTCAACAGCCGCATGGGTGTGGGCCCAATCGAGACAGTAGGAAATCTGGGAGAAGCAGCGGGCCGCAAAGAGATGATGGCCACCACTGCCATGCATTTCGACCAAGGGCATGCCCTGAACGCATTCGGCTGGGTGACAGCGATCTGGGAGGTGTCGATTGGCCACGATAAGGATCTTGCCTGGTGGCTCGAGGCGGTCAGGGAACGGTGGCCGGACACACACGTTGTGACGGAAGGCGCGTTTGGCATGGAGTGGCGGAAGCACACGCCCAACAACCGCTTGCTCAACTACCGCTTCGATGCCAAAGGAACGGGAGCGCCCGGCTCAGAGAAGGAACTGGAAATTCGATGGTTCATGAACCAGGAGTTTCGGCTGGCATTGCTGAATGATTGGGAAACACATGGTCCTGTTATGGTGATCGACTTTACCCGATACGATTTGCCCGCGCGCGAACCGAAGGGACTACAGCGGGAATGGAGCCTGATGAACGTGCTGAACCAGAAAGGCACCCGACCGCAGGATAAGCCGATCAGGTTGGGGCAATTAACTCACGAAGATCAGCAGCGCATCTACGCAAAATATCCGGAGTTGGAGAAGCTGGCGTGAACCATTCAGTAGAGTGCGGGCTGCGCCAGGTCGCTAGCGGCAGGCATAACCCTGAATGCCTCGAAAGGTTCAAGCACCAGAGATAACGTGGAACCGTGAACAGTTTCCCAGAGCGATGAAACTCATAAAGCCCACGGCATCGGATTCATTGGCTCAAATGTGCTCTGGATTGGCCCGTTGTATCCATTGCTGATCGCCAGCGCTAGTTCGTTGACATGCAGGGACCATCGGCCAGACATGCGCGATTCTCTCTTATCGGCCACAGCTTCTGCCAGCTCAGCGATCCCTCGGCACCAGTCCGAGCGACTTCCATTGGAGCAATATACAAATTTGCGCTCGCAAACCAGAGGAATATTCGGGACGCCCAGGCCCAAACTGCGTGCACGTTTCGGATGTTTCTCCCGCCACGTCTCTGGTTTCCGATTCTCCAGAAACACCTTTGAGTGATAGTCCCAGCAATCATCCACCGTCAGAACTGCATCATCGCCAAATATCTTCAGTGAATGATCACGGGTCCCGTACAGTCCGCATGTGATGCGCGCTACTTGTCCTGATGCAAACTCGATATTGCCTACCGTGTAATCCGGCGTTGCACAATCTGCAGATGTTCCCTTTCCCTTATTCAAGACAGCCCCAAAGCTCGACACTCGCAAGGCTGGCCCGAAAAAGGCGGTTAACCACCCCAGGTAGTAGCCTACGTGCTCCAACGTGCAACCGGTCTCAAACTCGTCATCGAATGGCCACTGCGCACCCGATTCCGAGTACCATTCCTTGTAGTTTCTAAATATCATCCCGGCATCCATATGCGCATATGCCAGCCGCGCTTGCCCGATTCTTCCCTCTCGCAGCACCTTCCAGACAGTCTGCGCTGTTTCGCTTAGGACATTGCACGGCGCCGAGGCCAGCAACAGACGATTCTTTTCAGCAATCTCGACCAGTTCCCTTGCCTGTTCGATCTGCATGGCAAGAGGCTTCTCCGAATACACATGTTTCCCGCGTTCCAGCGCTGCTTTGGAAATCTCATAGTGGCTTTGAGGATTTGTGAGATTCACCACGAGCTCCACCCGCGGGTCGCTCAGTAACTCCTCAAGCGAGCCATAGGTGCGTGCCCGGTAATGGGTCGAGAATTGCATGCGACGCTCTTCGTCATGGTCATACACGCCCATCAATTCAAGTTCTCGGTGGTTCGATAACGATTGGATGTAGAAGTCTGCAACATATCCGCAGCCTACAAATGCAATCCGCATTCTCCGACCTCGATCTTTCTTTCTGGTTCTAGGCCCACTGATTGCGAATTTCGTCCATTATTTCCAGTACGTCGAGCGTGTCGTTCAGAGGCATCTCAGCGCACTCCGTGCTCCCCGACAATAAGCTCCGATGTACTGCCCTGGCTTCGCATGCGTACCCTTCGCGAATGGAATGTTTTCTCCATCTCTTCTCACCTCCGTGCGGGACCCGGCGTGCAAGTCGCGACCACACCTTCTGCCCGATTCCGCTGCGCTCCTCGCGCTTGCGTGCAGAGTCGTTCATCTCAATGTGACAGCCTGTCGGGAAATAAATTCCGCCCGTCAGGTTGCAGCGGCCCGCGGTGCCGAAAACCTGTGCGTCATTGGAAAGGTTTGCGCGCAGGCTCGCCCCAATCATCGCCTGGCTTCCTGATTCATACTGCAGAAGAGCCGTGAACTGCTCATCAACACCCGTCTTACCGGTGCGTGACCGGCTGCAGATCCCTTTCGGCCTGCCAAGGAGCATTTGCGTGAATGAAATCGGGTAAACACCTAAGTCGTAAAGTGCGCCTCCCCCCTGGGGCGCATACACGCGATGATCGCGATCAAATGGAACCGAAACGCCAAATTGTGCTGCAAGTAGTTGCGGAGATCCGATCTGTCCACTCTTCACGATGTTTCGCAACTCGATCACCGCGGGAGAAAAGCGCATCCACATCGCCTCCATGCAGAAAATCCTTAGCCGCCGGGCCGTTTCAACGACAACACGTCCTTCCGAAGCATTCAGTGCGAATGGCTTCTCACATAAAACTGCCTTGCCCGCATTGAGCGCCGCCAACATGTCTTCCTTGTGAAACTCGTTCCGAGTAGCGATATAGACAATATCAATGCTTGGATCGGCGAATAACTTCGCAACGCTCTCAAAACTTCGCTTTACCCCAAAGCGTGCGGCGAATTCGTCCCCGCGTCCTCGCGTTCGCGAGACTACTCCGCCCACAATCGAATCGGGCAGAGTCAGGAGTGCTCCGGCAAACTGCTCCGCCATCGCTCCGGTGCCCAGGATCCCCCAACGAACGGCTTTCAACGGTTCACCCCTTGCGCGACGCTGTTGAGAGGAACTCAATCAAACAGGATGTACGGCTGCCCGAGCGTATCGGCACTACACGCAAATGGCGTTTCATCCTCGGCGAATTCCCCATCCGCCTTTGCTTGAACGATTCAGTTCTGGAAGATAGATATCATGAGTGTCCAATGCGCGATTCCCCTTAAACAATGCCATCCTCCAAAATCATTCCAAACCGGGAAAATGGATGCTTAGCAGGAGTGCAAGTGGGGGTATACATGGGGAAGGCGCGGTGCGGGCTACTCTGCATCGTCAACGCAGGGGTGGATCTCCAAAGCCGTCCCCGGCGCCTCCATTTCGAGGCTAAAATGCTACGATTCCTAGTAACTCCTGTGGAAGAAACGCGAAAGTGGCGGAATTGGCAGACGCACCAGACTTAGGATCTGGCGGGGAAACCCGTGGGGGTTCGAGTCCCCCCTTTCGCACCAACGACTCACTCGCTGACCTCCAGCCGAATCACCGGCGTTCTGAATGATGCGTTCTGTCTTTCAAGAGACCTCGTTCTATCGCTCCCGCGTTCATTTCTTTCTGTCGACATTTCGAAAATCCGGAATATACTGCCCTAGCTCCAAGACACTTCCGCATCCGTGATCCGATCGGATTCTCTCCTGCCGAGCGGAGTTCGGGCTGCCGTGTCTCGGAAATGATCGCTCTGCTAGGAGAAGAAATAATGATGAAGCCCCTGATGTTCGTTGCACTGACATTCATCTGCCCGATCGGCCTGATGGCCCAGGATGTGGTGAGCGCAGTGGATGGATCAGTAAAGAAGGTTGACGCAGCCACAAAGGTTGTCGTTGTCAAGGCAACGGACGGAACGGAACACACCTTTCACCTCGCGGATGATCTTGCCATTCACGGAGGCAGGGACACCGCAAAGGGAACCGACGATGCCATGCATGGCCTGAAGAGCGGCGCTCAGGTAGCTGTCCACTACACGACGGACGGAGGCAATGAGACGGCCCATGAAATCGATCGCCTGGGCGGCAAGGGCTTGAAAGTCACCAGGGGTACCGTTTCGCAAGTCGACCGGGATGGCAAGAAGATTTCCATCAAGACCGCCGATGGCACCGAGCAAACCTTTGACCTGACGGAAAATGCCGCGAAGGACACTGGCGAGGACATCGCAAAGAATGCCGATAAGGCGACAAGGGTCTCGGTCTACTACACAGAAGATGCCGGCCGGAAGACCGCTCATTTCATCAAGAAAATCGCTTAGCCGCAGTAGTTGTCATAATTGGGCGCGACTCTGAATTTCGCGGTTCGGTTCTCGCTGTCAAAACTGGACGGCGAACCGGATATTCGCACCATGTGCTCGCAAAAAAAAGGGCCGGTTCCGTTTGGAACCAGCCCTTAAGAAGTGACACGAGCAAGGAATTCGAAGCTGAATACATTGCCTGTGGAAAGCTCTCTACCAGCGATAGTACGTCGTCTTATGCAGATAGGTCGTCACCGAGCCGCCTGACTGGTAGCCGTCCAGCTGCACGTTCATCAGCAGCGTGCTGCCGGCCCAACCCATCGACTTCGCCGCATTGGCGGTTGCTCCGGAAAACGAGCTCTGCTTGCCGTCGAAGTTCACCCAGTCGTGCGTGACGACGCCGTTGCTATCGCGATGGAAGCCCACCTGGATGTGGTGCCAGGTGTTCGAAGACCAGCTCCGCGGATCGCATGGGATATTCGACGAGTGCCAGTGATAGTCGCCCGTGTAGTACGTCCACTCCCAGCTCTTCGAATATGTAGAGCATTGCGTGCCGTAGATCACGGTCTTGCCATTTGGAATCACCTGGTTCAGATCCAGCTCCAGGTTCGCCAGCTTGTCCGGGTTCGGGACATAGACATAGGTGTCCATGACAAAATGCGTCGCCTGCGAGTCTTTGGCAAAGGAAATGTGCCAGCGCTCTCCGCCGCCATTTGAATACGTCATGTAAAACTCGCGCGCGTTGTCGTATACAGGCGTCGTTGCCGGGAAAACGGTCGATCCCTTCGAGCTTCCCGGTGTGCCCGTATCATGCTCGTTTTCCCAGTTGCTGGAAGTATCCAGGTCCGAGGAGGCCACCGCATTGGACGGAATGCTGGGGGAACTGCTTCCCGAGGACGGTGACGAGCTCGAGCCGCTGGACCCGGATCCAGACGTCGAGCCGCCGGAAGAGCTTCCGCTCACCGTAACAGTGCTGCTGACTACTGGGCAGATCTGCCCATTTGCCCACGCTTTGAAGTGAATAGTGTGTTTGCCGGTTGAGATCGCCTGGTGGGCCACGTCAATGTCGTACGCTGTCGCACCCCAGTAGGTCGTACTGCTGTTGTCGACCGAAAATGCGAAGGCATTGGGAGCAACGCCGTTGCAACCAATGTTATGAGCCTTGATCAAAACCGGTGAGGTGGTCGTTGCCCCATTCGCGGGGCTGGCTACGGTGATGTCCGACGCGAAGGCTGCCTGCGCAGAGAAAGCTCCGGAGAGCACTGCGAGAACGGTAATGAAATAACGAGCGGGGGATGGATTCTGGACGAACTGCATGCACGTCTCCTGCGGAGGTTTTTGATTTCACATTGCGTGTCGCTTAGGCAGTGGGTGCAATGGCCTCCGGGAGCTATATCGCCCGCCAGACGGCGAGCATGTCCCGAGGAGTATCTGCCTACCAGGGCGTGCAGGTATGCAGTGTCACTCTTCTGTATGCCCAGTAACGTGACGTCGGAGGGCATGTCATAGGTGATTTAGTAAAGTGATAGTACAGGCAAGTGAGTAGGGATAAACTCCCTATTTCGTGTTAGTTAGAGGAAAACAACTATGTAAATATTGGGCTGCGCGAAGCCAGATATTGCTTTGTCAATCGCTCTTAATTACGCGACCGCACTGCGGAGTTCGTGAGGATTCGGAATCGGGCGCCAGCCCATACCACCTTCCGGTGATACACCGGATCGCACAGCGCCGAAAAAGCTTTTCACATGCCAGCATGCAGCCGCGATGCTCAATCAGGAGCCCTCATATTCATCCCCTATACTGAGGAGGGATCAAGCCCGTCCTGTCCTGCGAATGCCGGCCCGGATCGGCGCTTTCGTCACCGTAAACGCAGGATTCCGGCAAGGCGGCCTCCATTCACACGCCCTTGCGCTTGATCCTGTATTTCCTGAATTCCTATCGAGGCAGAGCAAACGAGCACAAGCATGGCAGACATCCATCAACCCAACAATCAGCCCCGCATCACCGTTTCGGAAGCCCCCGATTACCGCGAAGGCTACGCCAACAGCGTGCAGGTACGCGCCAGCGTCTGGGACTTCTTCCTCTCCTTCGGCACGGCGCACCAGGATTCGCCGGATCAGGTCACCATCCGCGGTTTCCAGGGCATCTATCTCAGCCCGCAACAGGCCAAGGCGCTCTTCAATGTGCTGGGCCAGAACCTGGCGCAATATGAGCAGGCCTTCGGCTCGATATCGCTGGAGCCCGTCGCCGCCCCTTCCCCACAGCGTCCGCTCAACTAACTTTCACGAAGGAATCTTTCCGCGGAGGCAGCAATCGTCTCCTTCCTCCGATCTTCCGCACGGCAACCGTCCGCTCTGCGGAGAGACCAGCACTTCCCCCTGTGGCTGGTCTTTCCGCTGGTCTTCGTCGCGCTGTATCTCTCCCATTTCGCTCTGCTGCGCCTGCCCTACTACTGGGACGAGGCCGGCTACTACATCCCCGCCGCCTACGATCTTTTTCGCACCGGCGCGCTGATTCCCTACAGCACGTTATCGAACGCCCATCCGCCGCTGCCCGCGGTCTACCTTGCGCTCTGGTGGAAATTCTCCGGCTTCAGCCCGCTGACCACGCGTCTGGCTGAGCTGATCGTGGCATCGTTCGCGCTGCTCGGGGTCTACCGCCTGGCCCAGCGAGTCACCGGCCAGACGTCGATCGCGACGGCAACCACGCTGCTTACGGCGCTCTATCCAGTGTGGTTCGCGCAGAGCACGCTGGCCCATGCTGATCTTTTTGCCGCCGCGCTCACGCTGTGGGGACTCGTCTTCTATCTTCCTGGCGGCAAAAGCTCGCGCATTTCGATCGCCGCGCTTCTGTTTTGTGTTGGCCGCCCTCTCGAAAGAGACTGCCATCTCCACTCCGCTCGCACTTGCCGCCTATGAGGCATGGCGCGCAATTCGTAACAAATCCCTCCGCAAACTGGCCGCGCGCAATATCGCGTGGCTGCTCATGCCAGTCCTGCTGCTCTGCGGCTGGTACGCGTATCACTGGCGCCACACCGGATACGTCTTCGGCAACCCGGAGTTCCTTCGCTATAACGCGACTGCGACGCTCTCCCCGTTGCGCATCCTTCTCGCGCTTTTCCATCGCGTGGTGCACCTGACCGTGCACATGAATCTTTTTGTGCCCGTGCTCTGCGCCTGCGCGTCGCTCTTTCTTGTTCCCCGTCCGATGCCGGACGGTAATTCAGGTCCGATGCCGGACGGTAATATAGGTCCGATGCCGGACGGTGATATAGGTCCGTTATCCGACCGCGGAATCCGTCCAGCTCTCCCGCGCGACTACGTCGTGCCGCTTGCCTGGGTCTTCGTCGCGAACACGCTGCTCTTCTCCGTACTTGGGGGGCGCGCTGCTCACGCGCTATCTCCTGCCGCTCTATCCGCTGGTGCTGCTGGTCTGCGTGGCTGCCTTCTGGCGGCGCGTACCGGCATGGGGCAGCATGGTCGCTCTGGCCGCACTTGCCTTTTGGCTCGCGCTCTTCATCAATCCTCCCTATCGCTTCGCCCCCGAGGATAACCTCAACTACGCGGACGCGATCCGGCTGCAGCAGCAGGCGATCCATCAGGCTGTCACCCGCTATCCCGGTGAAACTATCCTGACCGCGTGGCCGGCCACCGATGAACTCACCCGGCCGGAGCTGGGCTACATGCGCCGGCCGGTCTCCGTGGTCAGCATCGACAACTTCTCTCTCCCCCAGATCCAGCGCGCCGCCACGCTCTCCGGGTACACAGTCGGGCTCGTCTTCTCCACGAAATATGACCCCCCAAATCTCCCGTTCAGCCTCGGCGCGGGCAACGAGAAGCTCGATCGCCGCTACTTCGATTTCCATCGCGATCTGACGCCGGAGGCCATCGCCGGCCTCCTGGGAGGAAAAGTCGTCTGGCGCGCGGAGCGCAAGGGGCAGTGGGCCGCCGTCCTGCACTTCGACCGCCCACAGGAAGCCTTGGCCCTTGATCCCCGGTGAGGATGAGCGCCGTCACCAACGTCATATAGCCGCTTTCCGGCCAGCACTATAATCACTGCTGCGTGCGCCCCTATCACCCACTGCGCTCTTCGCTCCTGATTTCAGCTCTTGTGCTGCTCTGCGGCCTTTTCCCCTCGATCGCTCACGCGACCGACCAGTCCGCCACGGAGACCGCAAAGCTTCCCGCGAAGGTGCATCATCAGCTCCTGCTCGTGCTGCCCTTCGACAATCGGACCGGACAGGCGAACCTGGACTGGGTCGGCGAGGCGGTCTCGGAGCTGTTTAACCAGCGCCTCGGCGCATCCGGCTTCGATATCATCAGCCGCGACGACCGTCAGTACGCGCTCGAGCATCTCGGTCTGCCGCGGAGCTTCCAGCCCTCGCGTGCGACCGCCATCCGCCTCGGCGAAACGCTGGATGCCGACGACATCATCGTGGGCTTCTACGCAATGCAGAACAACGATCTCCACGTCTCTGCCCAACTGCTGGACGTCAATGCTCTGCGGCTTAGTCCGCCGCTAACGCAGGACGGTCCACTCGACCACATGCTCGATGTGCTGGACTCGCTCGCGTGGCATGTTGTCCGCACCCTCGATCCGAAGTTCCCTCTGCCGGAAGCCAGCTTTCACGCCGCCAGCGCCAATCTGCACCTGAACGGCTTTGAGAACTACGTGCGCGGCATCCTCGAAGCCGAATCGGCGGAGCGCATCCGCCATCTCAAGATCGCGGTAGCCGAAAACCCGACCTACTCCCCTGCCTGGCTTGCGCTGGGCATGAGCTACTTCTCAGAGCAGCAGTTCGACGTGTCGGCCGCCGCCCTTGGCCATCTGCGCAAGACCGACCGCTCCGCGCTCGAAGCCGAGTTCTACCGCGGCCTCGCCTTCTTCTATACCGGCCACTACGACGAGGCGGAAGCCGCCTTCGCCTTCGTCGCCGGGCAGCTTCCCCTGCCGGAGGTCGTGAACAACCAGGGCGTGGCTGCATCGCGCCGCGGCCACGATGGCGGCGCACTCTTCCAGGAAGCCATAGCCGGCGATCCGCACGATCCGGATTACCAATTCAATCTCGCCATCGCGCTCGCGCGCCGCAACGATACCAGCAACGCGCTCGCTGCCGTGGCACAGGCGCTCAAGCTTCGCCCGCAGGATTCGGAAGCCATCAGCCTGCAGAACATGCTGCGGCAGCCCAATGCTCCCGCCGTCGTGCCCGCCAGCATGCAGAATGACGCGACCAACAGCAAAGGCCCACAGGGCCGCAACCTGCCGCTTGAACGTATCAAGCGCAGTTACAATGATGCTTCTTTCCGCCAGGCAGCCTCCGAGATGGAGGAGATGGAAGCGCAGCGGATCGCCTCGCTGCCGCCCGATCAGCAAGCGGCCACCCTCAGCAAGAACGGCAATACCTACCTTGGCCGCGGTCTGATGCTGGAAGCAGAACGTGAGTTCCAGCTCGCCCTGGCTGCAAATTCCAACGATGCAGAAGCGCACGCGGGGCTTGCGGAAGTCCGCCGGCGCAATGGAGACGACGCGCAGGCCCGCGCCGAGGCGCAGACCTCCCTGAAAATCCGGCCCAATGCCGCGGCGTGGCTTACGCTTGCCCGGCTCGATCGCGCGCAGCACCAGCTTCCTGCCGCACGCGAAGACGTCAGTCATGCCCTGCAGATAGAACCCGGCAACTCCGATGCTCGCGGCCTGCAGCAGGCGCTCGCTCCCGCTCCTGCACCCTCCGCCAGCACACCACAGCCATGAAGCCGCTTCGCGCCGCACTCACCTCGCTGTTATTGCTCATGCTGCACTGCGTCTGCGCTTACGCAGCGCGTCCGGTGGTCGTCGTCCTTCGTCTTGACGACACCATCCAGCCCATCGCCGAAGACTACTTCAACCGCGCGCTGGACCATGCCTCCGATATCAAAGCCGACGCGCTGCTGATCGAGCTCAACACCCCCGGCGGCCTTCTCTCCACCACGCGTAATATGGTCGGCCGCATCGGCGCATCGCCGGTGCCCGTCATCGTCTACGTCGCGCCAGAGGGTGCACGCGCCGGCTCGGCCGGCTTTTTCCTGCTCGAAGCAGCGGACATCGCCGCCATGGCGCCCGGCACCAATGCCGGCGCCTCGCATCCCGTCGTCGAAGGCGCCAAGATCGACGACACCATGAAGCAGAAGCTGGAGAACGATGCTGCCGCCCTGCTCCGCTCCTATACCGCGCAGCGTGGGCGCAATCCCAAGGCGGCGGAAGACGCCGTCCGCAACTCCAAGTCCTTCACCGTGCAGGAAGCCAAAGACCTCGGCCTCATTGACGTCATTGCGCCCGATCGCGCCACTCTGCTGAATGACATCGACGGCCGCACCATCACGCGTATGAGCGGCGCAAAGGTGGTGCTGCATACAAAGGACGCCATGCTCGATGAGGTGGTGCCCACGCTGCGCGATCGTGTGCTCGACCGGCTGATGAATCCGGACTTGGCCGTCCTCATGCTCGTCATCGGCGGCCTGCTCATCTATCTGGAGTTCAACGCGCCCGGCACGATTGTCCCCGGTGCTCTCGGCACACTGCTGGTCCTGCTCTCGCTCTTCGCCTTGAATCTTCTGCCGGTCCATTACACCGCGGTCATGCTGCTGCTGGCCGCCGCTGTGCTGCTGGTGCTGGAGGTCAAATTCACCAGCCACGGCATACTCGCGCTTGCCGGAATCATTTGCCTCGTCATCGGCATGATGACCCTGGTCGCCGGCCCGGTGCCGGAGATGCGCGTCCACGCCGGCACTGCCATCGCCGCAGGTGTCGCGTTCGGCATCATCACCGTCTTTCTGCTCCGGCTCGCGGTGCGTGCAAAACACAACAAGTCGATGGTCGGCGTCGATGCGCTGCTCGGCCAAATCGCCGTGGTGGTCAAGCCGCTGGAACCCGTCGGCCAGGTGCTGGTGCACGGCGAACTATGGCAGGCACACTCGCCCACGCCGGCCCCGCGCGATGCCCGCGTGCGCGTCACGGCCGTCGACGGGCTCACGCTGATAGTTGAGCCGCTGCCTCCTGCCTGATTCACCTCGAGCACGGAAGCAGAGCGCATACTTGCCTTGTATGTTTACGTCGCGATTGCGGCTCGTCCCGCCGCTACTGCTCGCCGCTTTTTTCTTTGTCTCAATGCCGGCAGGTCCGCAGTCCCCGTCGCCCAGCTCGCTCGGAATCACCGCCGCCAATGGCGCCGTACCGATCCGGGTGGAAAATGGCTTGCTCTATCTCGGCGGCAGCCTGCGTGGTTCTTCCCAGCTCTCATTCGTGGCGGATACCGGGTCCGCACAGACCAGCCTGGACCCGAACGTTGCACGCGCGTCCGGCTATAGCGCGGGGAGCACTGCTCCATTGCTCGTTGCAAACCGTATCTTTCCGCAGCAAAGTTTTGCGCTCGCCTCCACGGATTACATCGCCGCAATCAGCGGCCAGCCTGCTGCAGGCGTGCTCGGCCAGCCGCAGTTCAATCGCTACTCCCTCGCCGTCGATTTCGACCGCAACCTCGCTGCCCTGCTCAGCCCGGAGATCTGCCCCGCCTCCGCAGCGCACTTGCCCATATTCACCGCCGGCGGCCTGCCCTTTGTGGAAGGCACAATCCTCCTGCCGGACGGCAGCCGTGCCACAGGTCTCTTCCTGGTGGACACAGGCCAGCCGGGAGCAGGCATCGTTCTCGCGTCTTCATTTGTCGCAGCACATTCTGGTCTCGCGGCCAGTCCCAGGCTGCAGCAGCCGGCAGCCGCAAACACGCCCGCCACCACGCTGATCCGGCTCAAAGACCTGCAGCTCGGTCCGTTCACCTTGCACGCGCCCATTGCCGAGATTGCTCCCGCGGGCTCGAGCTCCGGCAATCCGCGTCTGGCAGGCGTACTCGGGCTGGAGGCGCTCCGCCGCTTCAATTTCGTGCTCAACCAACGCTATGCCTCGCTCTATCTGGAGCCGAACGGACATGTGCACGAGCCGTTCGAGGCAGATATGAGCGGAATGCTGCTGCGGGCGTCTCCCGATCACAAACTCTTAGTCGCCGCCGTCACCCCCGGCTCACCCGCTGCAGAAGCGCATGTGCAGGCCGGCGACCTTCTGGTCCGCATGGAAGACAAGCCGCTCTTAGCAGCAAACCTGGGCAGCGTGACAGCCGCGCTGCGAAGCCAGGCCGGCGCGATGGTGCATCTGGAGCTGGAACGGAAAGGTAAGCTGGTGCGAACCATACTCCGGCTGAAGCGGATGCTCTAGAGACGGCTTATTGCTTTTTGCCTGTGGTCGTCTGGGGATGGGGGAAATAGCCGGGCTTTGTTCTTACCGAAAGCTTGCTGTAGCCCTTCGCCTTGGCGTCGACGTGGACAACGCGATAGCCGCCCTGACTTGCTGGTTTGCTGGAGTGATAGCTGATCGTGTACTGGTTCCGGATATCGCGCGCCACCTCTGCCGCGATCTGGTCCACCTGGCCCAGGTTCTTGGGAAAGAACGCGAGCCCGCCCGTCTCGTCCGAGAGCAACTGCAGCGCGCGCTTGGCGCGGTGCGACTCACGGCCGCCGCCGCCCATATCGTCAAAGAGCAGCCCGATCGAGTACACCACCGGCCCCTGCAGGTCCTGAACGCGGCGCACCGTCTCTTCCAGGTTCGTTCCGGAGGCGTTGTCCTCACCATCCGTAATGATGAGCAGGACATCCTTCGCCTTCTTGGCATTTTTCGACATGTAATCCGCCGACGCGATCACCGCGTCATAGAGCGCGGTGCCCCCTTTGGAATCGATGTGGGAAAGTCCCTCGCGCAGCTTGTTGATGTCGCTGGTAAAGTCCTGATCGATGTAGGCTTCGTCGGCGAAATTGACGACGAAGGTCTCATCGTCCGGATTGGAGGCCCGCACCATATCCAGCGCCGCCTCGTTCACTGCCTGCCGCTTGGTGCGCATGGACCCGGAGTTGTCGATCAGCAGGCCAATGGAAACCGGGATGTCCTGCTCCTGAACTGATGTGATGGTCTGCGGCTTGCCGTCTTCGAGAACATGAAAGTCATCCGCGGTGAGGCCGTTGACCAGAGTGTCGTGGCCGTCAATTACGGTTGCATTCAGCACCACCTCATCGACATTGCGCGTCAGCGTGTAACCGCCGTTTTTGCTTTTGGCGATCTGCCCCGGCTGCTGGGCTTGAGGCGTTGCACCAGCGCCCGGCATCGGTCCTGGCGAAGGGACGGGGTCGCGATCGACGTTCAGGGCCGGCTGCTGCTCAGGCGGCAAGGGCGCGGGGGCCTGCTGCGCCAACAGGATGCCGCCAGAGCTCAGAAGAAAGAAAAACGTCAGTATGGTTCGCAAATGTCGTCGCTTATTGAGCGGGCGCATAGTATCCGCTTCGGGCGTGTACGGTAAGCGGCGGCAGCCCCGCGGGTGGCACCAGCTTTACCTTCACTTTACGCCATTTCCCGTCACGCTTCGCGTCCGAAGGCTTGTAGCCGAGAACGTACTGGTTGCGCAGCTCAGCGCTGATCTTCGTAGCAATGTCGGTCATATCCGAGATATCGTCCACGCGAAAGAGCTGACCACCAGTCTCCTCGCTCAGGTCATGCAGCAGCAGCGGCCCGTTACGCTCCTCGGTGGTCGCGGCATACGCGTCGAAGATGCCGATCGAAAACAGCTCCACATCCGATTCCCGCACCAGGTTCTTCACCTCATTTTCGGTATAGCGGCTGCGGTTATCTCCCCCGTCAGAGACGATCAGGATCGCCTTCCGGTCATAGCGCGCCTGCTTCATCTTGTTCACGCCGTAATAGATGGCATCGAGCAGCGCCGTGCGGCGTCCCGCACGCACGGTCTGCAGGCGGGCTTCGATATCGTCGATGGATGACGTGAAGTCTTCGATCAGCTCCGGACGGTCGTTGAAGCCGATGATGAAGTACTCGTCCTGCGGATTGGAGGTGCGAAGAAACTCAATGATCGACTCGCGCGCACGCACTACCTTGTTCGTCATGCTGCCGCTCAGGTCCATGATGATGCCGATCGAGACCGGCGCATCCTCCGCCGAAAAGCTCTTGATCTGCTGCTGCTGATTGTTCTCGTAGAGGAAGAATTCGTTCTTTTCGAGGCCGGTTACCAACCGGTTCAGCGGATCGGTCACGATCAGAGGGATCAGCACCAGATTGACGTCTACCCGGATTCTTGACCCCGGACGCGCGCTCAATGCCGGCTTGCCTTCCAGCGGTGGCGGCCCCGGCGGCAACGCCGGCTTCACCGGCGGTGGAGTCACATGGATCTGGTTCAGCGGATCATCCTGCGCATGCAATGGATGGGAATAGAGAAGCGCTGAAGCAGCAAAAGCAGACACTGCAAACAACAGTGTCCTGAGTCCTCGGCCGGAGCGAACTAGCCGCGACATGGACCAGCCTTTAGACGTGGGTACCATGCGGCATTCCTGTGAGCGCCATGCTACACGATGGCGCATTCCTTCACCCACCTGAATCTATGGACGCGATTGTCACTTGATTGTCAACTCCCGGATTGGGCTCAATCAAGGAACAACTCGCGACGTGCCTCGCGGCGGGCTGCCCACGCGCTCTCTAGTACAATCGCAAAAACTGATGGCACGCATCTATCCCTTCCACGCCACGCGCTACAATCCCACCGCTGTTCGCATCGAAGACGTCGTCACCCAGCCCTACGACAAGATCACGCCCGCGATGCAGCAGGTCTACTACGGACGAAGCCCCTACAATCTCGTGCGTATTATCCTCGGTCTGCCTGAGCTCTTTGATGAGCCCGGCGTGAACGACGTCTACACCCGCGCGGCGAGAGACTTTCGTGAGTGGCGCGACAAGGGTGTCCTGCAGACGGACAACGATCCCTCGATCTTCGCCTATTCACAACGCTTTCAGGTTCCGGGCCGTCCGGGCGACGTGCTGGAGCGCCGTGGCTTCATCGCGCTCGGAGGCCTCGAGGACTACACCGCTAAGGTGGTCTTTCGCCACGAGCAGACGCTTTCCAAGCCCAAGAGCGATCGTCTGAACCTGCTCAAGGCCACGCGCGCACATTTCGGTCAGATCTTCATGCTCTACTCCGATCCCGCGCAGAGCATCGAAAAGATCCTTTTCCAGAATTTCCAGCCGCAGATCGAAGTCACCGACGAGTATGGCGTGCTCCATCGAGTGGGCCGCATCACAGACCCGCATGCCCTACGGCTGGTCATCGGCTCGATGAGCGACAAGAAGCTGATCATCGCCGACGGCCATCACCGCTACGAGACCGCGCTGAACTACAGCAAGGAACATGCGCCCGCGCATGTGCATCACACCCGCGAGCGCGACCTTGCGACCACATTGCCTCATCCGCCCTATCCGGAAGCAGCCGCGATGATGACGTTCGTGAACATGGATAGCGAAGGCCTGGTGATTCTGCCCACCCATCGTGTCGTCTTCGGTCTGGAAAAATTTCATCCTGAGGCATTTCTGGAACGTGCCGCGCCCTACTTCGAGATCGAAAAGCTCAGCGCGACCGAGGCGCCGCAACTTACCGCGAAAACTCGCCGATGCAGGAAACGACATCACGGCCTTCGTCGCCGTTCTGGCGGGAGGCGCTGCTCTGCTGAAGGCCAAGGCCGCCGCTGTAAAACAGGCGCTGGCGCATTTGCCGGAGCGCCAGGGGCAACTCGATGTTGCGCAACTTCACAGCCTCGTGCTCGAGCAATTGCTGGGGCTCTCCGAGGAATCGATCCGCGAGCAGCGCAACCTTCGCTATCTGCGCGACGCAGCCGAGGCAGTAGACCAGGTGAACAAGGGCACGGCACAGGCGGCCTTTCTGATGAATCCCGCGACACTGCAGGAACTGCGCGAGATCGCCTTTAACGGAGAGGTCATGCCGCAGAAGTCAACCGACTTCTTTCCCAAGCTGCTGAGTGGCCTCGCCATCTATGCGCTGGACTGAGAAAGGCCCGCGGGCCGCGGTGACTCGCGCCCGCTGCCTTTCACTCCTTTGCCTTCTCGCTACCCCCGTCGCCGCCTTGTCACAGCAGCAGCCGATACTGCCGCCCCGCGCTTCGGCCACTGTGCAGCCGCAATTTCTCATCGTTCTCGATGCCGCGCATGGGGGCTCGGATACGGGCGCTCACCTGGGAGCCCATCTCGAGGAGAAAGACCTGGTGCTCTCGCTTTCCATCCGTCTGCGTTCCATGCTCTCGGCGCGCGGCGTGTCCGTGGTCACGACGCGGGAGAGCGATTTGACTCTTCCATCTGCCCAACGCGCGGCCCTGGCGAACGCACATAAACCCACCGCATGCCTCATCCTGCACGCGTCCGACAGCGGCAGCGGCATCCATCTATTTACGTCGTCCCTTCCGCCTGCCCAGCCAACGACATTCCTCCCCTGGGACCAGGCGCAGGCTGCATATCTGCGGCAAAGTCTACGCTGGGCCGGTGAGATCAACACGGCGATGACCCATGCAGGCGTTCCGGTGACGCTGGGCCGCACCGCGATGCAGCCGCTCGACAACATGACCTGCCCCGCGGCAGCAGTAGAGATTGCCCCGCTCACGAAGGAGGGTGCTATCACCGCCGCGCTCACCGACCCCGACTATCAATCGCGTATCCTGGCCGGCCTGGCCGCGGCGGTCGAAGCCTGGCGGCGAGACTGGGGTGCGCAGCCATGATTCCCCGCTACCAGCGTGTGCTCTTGTGGGTGCTCCTGCTCGTGTCCGCCGTCATGGCGATTTTCCTCATCCGCATGCGCGAGCGTGCCGCCGACAAGCTGCAGGCCGCCGCAGATTCCACTCCGCTAACCCCGCCCAGCGCGATGCCGACCAGCGACGTCACGCTGATGCTTGCAAACGATACCGACGGCTCGCTGGTCAACACGGAGAAGCGCATCGCGCTGCCGGCCGAGCCGCATGCGCGCGCGCGATATCTCCTCAATCAGCTCCTTGCCGAGTACGCCAGGCCCGGCTCCGTCCACCCCATCGCCGCCAATGCCGGTGTTGACGACGTCTTTCTCATGCCCTTGCCGGCCGGCACGCCAGGCGGCGGCACGCTCGCGGTGGTCAATCTGAGCAGCGGTTTGCTGCAGGCGCATCCCTCGGGCATTGAGACCGAAACCATGACACTGCTCTCGCTGATCGGCACGCTGAACGCAAACATGCCGGAGATCACGCAGGTGCGCTTTCTGGTAGACGGCGCGCCACGCGACACGCTGGCCGGACACGCGGACCTGACCCGCACCTATCTCGCAGCCAGCGTAACTCCACCTCCACCCGCTGCCGAGGCTCCGATGAAACGTATTCCGCCACGCACTCCCATCATTGGTGTCTTTGACTCAGGCGTCGGCGGCCTTACAGTGTTGGCTGCGCTCCTGCAGCAAGCCTCATCTGCGGACTATCTCTATCTGGGCGATACCGCACGCCTGCCCTATGGATCCAAGTCCCAGGCGACAGTGGCGCGTTACGCCGTCTCCAGCGCACATTTCCTCGTGGAGCAGGGGGCGGAAGCGCTCGTCATCGCCTGCAACACCGCCAGCGCGCTCGCGCTGGATGCATTGCGCGCCGCCGTCGATGTTCCTGTGATTGGCGTGATCGAGACCGGGGCCACCGCCGCGCTCGAAAGCTCTGAGACAGGCGACGTCATGGTCATCGCAACCGCCGCGACCGTCGAGAGCCATGCCTACTCGGCCGCCTGCCGGGAGCGCGGCCTCCGCGCCATTGAGAAGGCCTGCCCATTGCTCGTGCCACTGGTCGAAGAAGGCTGGATTGATCACCCGGTCACACGCGAGGTCGCCGGGATCTATCTTGACGATCTGCGATCACACACCGCTGCGGCAGGGATGACGGCGGACACCCTGGTGCTTGGCTGCACGCACTATCCGCTGCTGCGTCCGGTCATCGAAAGCATTCTGCGCGAACATACCGGCAGCCAGGCTATCCGCGTCATCGATTCCGCGCACGTCACGGCAGAGCAGGTGGCCGCACGCCTCGCGCTAGAGTCCTCCGCAGGACGCGACCCATCGGTCCGCTTCTATGCGACGGATTCGATCGCAAAGTTCCGCGCACTGGGCACACGCTTCCTTGGCCGCGCGATCGATGGTGTAGAGCTAGTCGATCTTGATCGATAGGTAACTACTTACCGGCGTGGCTTTTCGAGATGTTCGCGAATCCATGCAGCGAACTGCTCCTGTGTCGTTGAGCCGGCAGCCAGCCGCTCGACACTCAACACGAGCGTCGCGTCGTCACAGACAAAGCGATATCCGTTTAGGACAAGGAAGAGTTCCGCCGCCAGCCAGCCAGTACGCTTGTTGCCATCGACGAAGCCGTGATTCTTGACCAGGCCAAATGCATAGGCCGCCGCTAAGTCTGCCGCATCCGGTTCACCGTATGCGGCAAGGTTCTGCGGACGAGCCAGCGCCGAATCGATAGCTCCCTGGTCTCGAACACCCGGAAGCCCACCGTGTTGCGCAAGCAGGCGATCATGTCCGCCATGCACGGTTGCCTGGGCTACCCAGCACCACTCGCGTGGACGACCTGTCATTTCGCCAATGCCCGGAATACCTCGCGGCGATCGTGCATGATCTCTTCGGCCAGCTTCATCTGCCGTTCAAATTCCGGGTCGTATGCGGTGATGCGATATCCGCCGCCCGGCGCCTCAGTCAGGAACAGCGTGTCTCCCTTCTTCACTCCGAGATAGGCCAATGCCTCCCTGTTCAGAATCAATCCGGCAGAGGACCCCACGGTCGTAACCTTCAAAGACAGCATTGCTCCACCTCCGTATAATCGACATTATAACAAGTCGCCCTGTTACTCTGGATTTCGTTTGCACCCTCAGAACATTCTGAGCGGCGACTCGAAAGGACTGCATGATCGATCTGAAAGGCCGCACCGCCATCGTCTTCGGCGTTGCGAACAAGCGCAGTATCGCGTGGGGCATCGCGCAGAAGCTGAATGAAGCCGGCGCGCGCCTGCTGATCACGTACCAGAACGAGCGGCTGAAGCTGGAAGCCGAGGACATGATCAAAGAACTGCCCGGCGCCGAAGCCTATCAGTGCGACGTCTCCAGTGACGCCGAGATCGACGCTCTGTTCGCCACGCTGAAAGAGAAGCACGGCAAGCTGGATATCCTCGTCCACTCCGTCGCGTTTGCGCCCGCCGATGCGATGCACAACAATTTCCTTGATACCAGCCGCGAAGCTTTCCGCATTGCGCATGACGTCAGCGTCTATTCGCTGGTTGCCGTCAGCCGCGCAGCCGCCCCGCTGATGACCGACGGCGGCAGCATCATCACCATGACTTACTACGGCTCCACGAAGGTGATTCCGCGCTACAACGTGATGGGCGTCGCCAAGGCCGCGCTGGAAGCGACGGTGCGCTATCTCGCATTCGAGCTCGGCCGCAAAAAGATTCGCGTCAATGCCATTTCTGCCGGCCCGATCAAGACTCTGGCTGCACGCGGCATCAAGGACCTTGGCGAAATGCTGAAGTCTCACGAGGAGCGCGCGCCGCTGCAGCGCAATATGCAGCAATCGGAGGTCGGCACAGCCGCGGTCTTCCTCGCATCAGATCTCGCCAGCGGTATCACGGGCGAAATTATGTACGTCGACTGCGGTTACAACATCATGGGATTTTAGAGCTGACCGCGGCGGGTTCTGGCTTCAGATTGAGAGCAATCCGCCGCTCATCGCCATCGAGCGAGGTCATCACGATCTCACCCTGGCTCCGCTTCACCACGCTGGGAAATTTCTCGCCCCACTCCACCAGCACGATGCTGTCATCTTCCTGCAGATCGTCTAGTCCCAGCGAATCCAGTTGGCGCTCGCTCTCGAGCCGGTAGAGGTCCAGGTGGTAGAGCCGCACCGGCGTGCGCTTTCCGTGGACCTCGCGTGTGCCTTCGTATTCATGGATAAGCGTGAAGGTTGGGCTCGTCACCTCATCCGCCTCAGCCGCGTCGAATGCTTCTGCAAAGCCCTTCACCAGCGTGGTCTTGCCTGCACCCAGGTCGCCGCGCAGGATGAGAAACTTCGGTGGAGTCAGCAAGGCCGCAAGCTTCCGTCCAACCTCGATCGTCTCCGCACTGCTGTGTGTCACGAACTCGGTTGCCGTCGCTGTCATCGGCTCTCCCCACATCGCTGTTCCAGCATACCGGGCAATCCTTGAAGCCATATACCGCCCTTTTGCTTGGCACGGAAACGGAACGCCTGCCAGAGCTGTGTACACACCTCGGTCGCCAGCAGCGTATGCTCGTCGCCGCCAGTCACGGCGAGATCCGCCGCCAGTCCATGCAGGTAGATTGCTGCCTCGACCGCCTCAGCCACTTGATCCTTGTATTGCGCAAGCATCGCAGCAACAATGCCGGTCAGGACGTCGCCGCTGCCGCCCTTCGCAAGCCCGGGATTGCCGGTCGTATTGACCGCGATGCTCCCATCGGGATGTGCGATCAGCGTGCGCCAGCCCTTCAACACCAGCGTGACGTGATGCTCCGTAGCGTAGGCGCGGGCGATGCCTTCACGATCGGTTTCGATTCCGGCGATGGACTTGCCGGCCAGCCGCGCCATCTCGCCGGGATGCGGCGTCAGCACAATAGTGCGGCCGCGACCATCAAGCTTGTAGTTGTGCTGCGCGATGGCATTCAGGCAATCGGCGTCGAGCACCATCGGAATAGGTTTCTCCCGTTGCCCGCACAGCTCGATGAGCTTCAGCGCGAACTGCTGTGCCTCGGGCTCCTGTCCCAGCCCCGGCCCAATCGCCACCACAGTTCTCTTTTCAAGGAGCGCGCGGCCGGCATCGCCATCCAGGTTGCGGAGCGCGATGCTGCCGGCCTCCGTCTCGGCTAGCGGATCGGTCATGAGCTCCGGCGCGATCGCCGCGACGGTGCTCAGAATGGAGGCAGGGACCGCCGCCGTCACCAGCCCGGCACCGGCACGGAGAGCCGCATAGCTCGCCATCGCCGCCGCACCAGCGCGTCCACGCGCACCAGTGATGATCCCGACGTGCCCGAACTTGCCCTTGTTGCTGTCGGGATTCCGTGGAACTTCCGCGATGCGCTTCGCGCTGCCGGCCCAGTGCAGATTCAGACCGGATTGAACAGCCGCCTCCGGCGATCCGATCTCCGCAACCATCACCGGACCGCGCGTTAGAAATCCAAACACATGCGCCAGCTTGGGCGCCGTGAAGGTCACAACAGCATCCGAGCGGTACGCACCCGCCTGCCTCATGCCGCGGCTATCGGCGTCCCAGCCCGAGGGTAGATCGACGCTTAGAACCGGCTCCGTGGGATGCGCCGCCAGCCATTCGCCCAGCGCCACTGCCACACCACGCATCGGCGGCCGAAAGCCCGTGCCGAGGATCGCGTCGAGAAACAGGTCTGCGCCTTCCAGCAGCTCTGTCACCTGTGCAGCCGCAAGCGCTTCCTCATCCGGAGCTTCCAGCGCTGTCACTTTCGCGGCGCTCAGCCGGTCCAGCGCCGTTCGCGCATCGCCCTTTACATCGGCGGCGCGACCCAGCAGCAGCACAGCGACACTGCAACCGGCCTCGGCCAGGATGCGCGCCGCTACAAATCCGTCGCCCCCGTTATTGCCTTTGCCGCAGAGCGCAACGATGCGCACCGTGCCGCTCGCCGCATAGGGAAGCTCCTGGAGGACAAACCGCGCCACCGCAGCGCCGGCATTCTCCATAAGCGCAATCGACTGTATGCCGTACTCCGCCGTGGTTGCGGTATCGGCGGCGCGCATCTCGGCGGCTGTCAGAATTTTCATGTTGATGTATGGATGCAGGACCCTGCCAAATGATAACGGCCTCCCCAAGGGAGGCCGTTATGCCGATCGAGTCGCAGCAGCTTACTGAATGGCGCCAGTCGCCGTAGATGGCTGCCCCATCGCGCCTGCAGCGGGCGCTTCGGCCGGATTTTTCTCCGCAAAGTAGCTGTGGTCCCACAGATTGCGATAGAAGACGCCGGTAAGTTCAGCAGCTTTCGGGCCGAAGGTTGGCCGTCCGCCTTCGAGGAAGAACACCGTCACGATGCGGCCGTAATTGGTATCCGCGTACGAGGTAAACCATCCAAAGCGCGTGCCGTTGTCAGAGCAGGTGCCGGTTTTGCCCAGCACGGGAAGCTCGTTGAAGCTCGCACGCAGAGACCGCGCCGTGCCGTAAGCCACCGCGCCGCCCATGCCGCTGGCAACGTCCGGAATAAAAGGCTTGATGTTCAACACTCGCTTTACCCGCGGAGTGAAGTTTACGGCCTGCTCGGGCGACGTCGGGTGCTGCAGATAGTAAAGTGTGCCGCCATTGGCAATCGCAGCTGTAAGCGCGCCCAGTTGCAGCGGCGTCATCGAAACGCCCTGGCCGAAGGAGCACATACGGCCTACGCCGCCCAGCTTCTCCGGCAGCGCCTGGTTCGGATACACGCCAAGCTGCTCTCCGGGAATGTTCCAGCCCGCCAACTCGCCCAGACCGAAACGGTTTGCATAATGACGAACACGCTCGAAGCCAAGCCGGCGGCCGAGCGTTTCAAAATACAGGTTGTTCGAATGGGCAATCGCCTCGGTCATGGTCATCGACCAGCCGCCCAGGTTCACCGGGGTGTCTTTGGTGACGATGCCCTCTTCGAGTGCCGCCAGCGCGACGGAAATTTTGATCGTCGAGCAGGGCTCCGCGCCGCTGGAAAGCGCCAGCTTCTGGTTCACCATCGCCAGGACGCGGCCACTGTTCGGATCGATCGCGACCGCAGTTCCATTCATATTGCCCAGCGCGGAAATCAGCGCTGCGCGAACCACCGGATCCTCGCCCGCAGTGACGTCGCCTGCGGTAATGTCGGTCGTGGCATAGGAGTCCGCGGAGAAATGTTCGTAATAGCGATGGCGGACCGCAACGCGGTGCAGCTTCCCATCTTTGCCACGCACCAGGCGCGTCTGCGCTACCGCATGATGCCGGGTCGAATGCACCCGGGCGGTCTTCCGGTGATGGACCGTAGTGGTCGCCACGGCCTGCGCCGGCAAAACCGCGCCGGCAAGCCCGATAGCCACTCCGAGACTGAGAAAAGATGAGACGATGCGACCCATTGAGAGAATGCCCCTGCTGGCTTGAACCCGGGAAAAAGCGTTCAGTGCTGCGGGGATACGACAAAGCGGCAGATTCGCCTTACTCTGCTACTCCCCGCGCCTCTCTATAGCTTACCCGTCCCGCTGGTTGAGCGTTCTTCACATTACAACATTGGTACTTACCTCGGTACTAGTACCGGAATGAGGAACGTACCTCAAGCTTTAGTGGGATGCATACGGGATCGGCTGTGTAGTCTCAACGGGTTGCCATGCGATCCGGGTAAATGGCAGAGGTACTCGAGTTTAGGCATGGATTTGCCTGTAAACAGACTCAGCCGGCAAGGAAGCTCCCGGCCCTGTTCTTTCAGGGTTTTGGCATCTGGAGACGTAGCCCCGCTTCCGTCTTCAGGTATCAGCTCCATAGGCTTGGTCATGCGGTGTAAGGCAAGCGAGAGTAGCCAGCCATAGCCGGCGATCAGAAGAACCTCCAACGCCACGAAGACCACGCAGGTGGGCTGGCCTGAGAAAAGCCTCTGATGGAGCTCACGAACCGGGATATTAACCAGCGTCGCATAGTAGCTGTGCTCCATGACAGCTACGAAGCTGAACAGGGCAAATCCGGCAAGCTCTAGCCGGCGGCGGGCATCAATCGTCAGACAAATGGGAAAAAGTCCGAGGATCAAATAGTTCGGCCACGACTTTTTGGCAAAGAGCACCAGCGCCACCGTTAGAGACGCAATAGAGAAGATCAGTGCACGAAATTGAACCTCTGAACTCTCCCGCGGACTGCGCGGACAAGAAGAAAGAAAACCCACGCAAGAACTGCAATCAGCAGAAAATCCCAGATTCTCGCGGGCACGTCAACCCCGAGGATCGACTCGACCACGAACGAAAAGTTGCTGGCTCCTTTTATGTTTCCTTCGATCTGGAGAGGCATCAGGATTGGCAGGCGCAGAGCGGCAAATGCGCCATAGAGCGCCCACAACGGGGATGGCCATACCGAGTGCCCAGCGCCAACGCCGTGGGAGAGAGAGGAAGAAAGCCGGTCCGTAGAGCAGCGGAGTAAACTTCACTGCCGCGACGGCTATTCCGATGGCCGCTCCGGAGACAAGCTCCCGTTGTCGTGAAGCCAGCAGGAGGGAGAGCGCTACGAAGGCTGCGACGATTACATTATTCTGTCCATCGACGGTGACAAATTGCAGGCTGATCGCGCTCGAGAGGTAAAGCAGGGCAGCCGTGCGAACTTCTGCCTCCGATAAGAATTCGCGCCCAAACCGCAGCCAGAGCAAGAGCATCGCGATTCCCGCAAAGATCGCCAGCAAAATAATGGCGAGCGGGCTATGCCAGATGAGAATGGCCAGCCCATCCAGATAGGGATGCAGAGGGGCATAGCTGCTCCCATAATCACGATACGGAAGCAGGCCGCGGAGAACAGATGAAGCTTCGGGCCAGTAAAACGCGGGGATATCGCCGCGTGGGGAAATGCGAAGGAGGAGAAAAATCAGGCCGAAGATTCCAAGGCGGCTGACGGCAAACGTTGTGGTAACCAGCCGGTCAAAACGTGCGTTGGAAAGGCGGCGGGGAAAGGGATGAGAGGCAATCGCAACCGAAGCAATCCCAGCAACGACTCCAAGCGCACCACGACCGACAAGGGATAGTTCGCCGGTCAGGGAACCCTCCTCAGCGACCCAAATTATGCCCAACATGTGATGTTCCAACGTGTTGTGCCGACCTGATCTAAAACGGCTGCGGATCAGGTTTCCCCTTACCGCCCGCCATTCCTCATAAATGCAGGCACATCCAGCTCTTCAAGCTCCGCTTCTTCCTTGCGCCGCTGCTTCCGCGACTGGCTCTCTTCTGCGCTCAAGGTCTCCAGGAATCCGCCGATCGCCGAGTCCTCGGGCGTCGCGGCAGCTTCCTTGCGCTCTGCCGGCGTGGGTGCGTGTACTGGGATCGGTTCGAAGGATGGGGCAAGAGATTGACTGCCGAATCCCGATGCAAATGGTGCTCCGGCCATCGGCTCGGCGGTATGGCCGTTCGTGCGGGCGACTTCCGTAGCCACCTCGCTCGCAAAGCGTGGCGCTGCGGGACGAACATCGAGATTCAGGAACTGCGGCATCTCCGGCTTGAGCGAGTGCGCATCTCCCGAGGCGCCCTCGCGCTTCGGCAGGTCCTTGCGGAAGCCGGTCGCAATCACCGTGATCTTCACCTCGTCGCCCATGCTCTCATCGAGCACCGCGCCGAAAATGATGTTCGCGTCCTCATGCGCAGCGTTCTGGATCAGTGTGGACGCCTCATTCACCTCGCTCAGCTTCAGGTTGCTGGAGCCCGAGATATTGATCAGAATGCCCTTCGCGCCGTCGATCGCGCCCGCTTCGAGCAGCGGCGACGCCATGGCCGCCTGCGCCGCTTCAATCGCGCGGTTCGCGCCGCTACGCATCGCTGTGCCCATCACGGCATAGCCCATGCCGTGCATGGTGGTCTTCACGTCGGCGAAGTCGCGGTTGATGATGCCCGGGATGGTGATGATGTCCGAGATGCCCTGCACGCCCTGGCGCAGCACATCGTCTGCCACCCGGAAACTCTCGAAGAAGCCGGCGTCCTTCGCGACCACCAGCAGCTTCTCGTTCGGAATCACGATCATGGTGTCGACCGCTTCCAACAGCTCCTGCATGCCGCGCTCGGCTTGCTGCTGGCGGCGCTTGCCTTCAAAACTGAACGGCCGCGTGACCACCGCTACAGTCAGCGCGCCCATCTCGCTGGCCAGCGACGCAATCACCGGCGCAGCGCCGGTGCCGGTGCCCCCGCCGAGGCCAGTGGTCACGAAGACCATGTCCGCGCCCTCGAGCGCCTCGATGATTTTTTCCGAATCTTCCAACGCCGCGCGCCGTCCCACATCGGGGTTCGCGCCCGCGCCGAGTCCGCTGGTCAGCTTCACGCCGAGTTGCAGCTTGACCGGCGCCTGCGAGAGCTGCAGCGCCTGCACGTCGGTGTTCGCCGCGATGAACTCCACGCCTTCCAGCTTGGCCGCAATCATGCGGTTTACCGCGTTGCCGCCGCCGCCGCCCACACCGATCACTTTGATCTTTGCGCCGCGCGGCATCTCGTCGTTGTACTGAATGCGGATCTCCTCTGGATTGCTCATCGGCTCACTGCTCCCATCTCGCTGCGATATTCCTTACTATTACTGCTTTTATTCCTGTTTCTTCGGGTTTTCCACTGCTTTTTCTCCACAGGCTTGGAAAACCGCGCCGCTACGGGCTTTTCGGCGAATCTCCACCGGGTTCCGGAGGCACCCGTTTCAGGCCGCCGGCCAAAATCTCTGCAGACTTCCGGCCCGAAGTCTCTATAGACTTCCAGCAAAGATCGCGCGCAGCTTAGCCCGCAGGCTGTGGTCCTCGGCGGCCTTCAGCACCCGCGTCCGATGTGTGTAGAGCAGCATCCCGATCGCCGTCGCATACTCCGGCTGCACCAGCTCCTCCGGCATGCGTGACAACGCCGCCGGATAGCCCATTCGCGCCGGAACGTGCAGCAGGCTCTCCGCCGAATCAAGCAGCCCAGCCAGCCGCGCTCCGCCGCCTGTAAGAATGCAGCCCGCGCCCAGCGCTTCCAGCACGCCCCCCGAGCGCAGATTGTCGCGCAGCAGGTGAAAGAGCTCGCGCGCACGCGGCTCCAGGATCTCCGCGATCTGCCGCTGCGGAATGGTGTGCGGGGCATGCCCCGGGGTGCCACTGATCTCCACTTCCGCGGAAGACGAGATCGCCGTCACGCAGCAGTTGCCATAGTGCTGCTTGAGGAACTCCGCCTCTTCCACGCAGACATGCAGCCCAACCGCGATGTCGTTGGTGAAATGATCCCCGCCAATCGGAATGACGGCTGTGTGAGCCACGGCGCCCTCGAAGAAAACAACTACCTCGGAGGAGCCTGCCCCGATATCGATCAGGCACGCGCCCAACTCCCGCTCATCCGCGGAGACAGTAGCCTCCGCCGCGGCCACGCCTTCGAACACCGTGTCCGTGACCTCGAGCCCAGCCTTGTTCGCGCATGTCACAAGACTCTGTGCGGCGCTGGCGGAACACGTCGAGAGATGCAGGTTCACCTCCAGCCGATTGCCGATCATGCCGACCGGATCGTGTATCCCCGGCTGCTCATCCAGAATGAATTGCTGCGGCAACAGGTGAATCAGCTCGCGTTCAGGCGGCAGCGACACGGCGCGCGCACGATCCACAGCGGACCGCACGTCTTCGCGTGTGATCTCCCGCATCCGCGTCCCCAGCGTGATGCCGCCACGGCTGTTCACCCCGCGCACATGCGGGCCGCCGACGCCAATGACGCAGTGAGCCAGGATCGCGTTCGCGTTCTGCTCCGCCATGTCGGCAGCCTGAATAATCGATCGCGACGCAGGCGCCAACTCCGCCACTAATCCCTTGCGCATGCCCCTGGCCGATGCTCCCCCATGCCCGCGATGGCGCAGCGCGCCGTCCACCACTTCGGCCACCAGCACCCGCACACGCGAGCTGCCCACATCGAGCACGGTGATCAGACCATCGTTGCGTTCGGGTGCGTTCATGGCTTCTCCCGATAGGTGGCCGCACTATGTGCAGACTTACGGACCGGTTTCGACTTCTGCAGTGTCTTGTGCCCGGACGCCGGTTTCGCTCGTTGGATGGCAGAATGATTCCGCGCCAGTGGCTTTGCCGCCGTTTTCGCAACCGGTTTTGCCGCACTCTGTGCCGATGTGGAACTCGTATCTGCCGCGCCGCTACCTTCGTCAGTTGCTTTGGACATCTCGAGCACCGTCTGCCGCTGGTAGCGCAGATCGACTCCGGCCAGCCGCGGATACTGCTGCCGCCATCCCGGGAGCTTCTGCTCCAGCCGCTGCCAGCGTCCGGCGAAGTCCTCGCTTCCGAAATGCACCAGCAGGTCCGATCCAGCCGAGGGCAACAGCACCCGCACGTCCTCTGGATCGGAAAGATCGACTTCGCTGATCTGCGAAGCGGCCGTCGTTCCGGTCGAGCTTAGTGCGTTCATAAAGTCTGCATAAAGCCGCATCCGCGAAGCCCGCTCTTCTGCGCTCTGTTGCGCCGTAATCCCAGTAACCACCGGGAAAGAGTAGCGCTTGGCCGCCATCATGGCAGGTGGCATATCGAGCAGTACACCACTCCGATCTATCAGTCCGATCTGATTGCCGGCCCGCACAAAAGCCACCGGCACCCGCTCTGTGACCGACACACGAAGTTGGTTGGGTAACAGGCGCATGACCGTCGCATGCTCGACCCAGGGCAGCTCCTCCAGTTCTGTGCGCCGCATCGCGAGTGGAACATGGAAGATGTTGCGCCCGATATCGCTACCGAAGACGGAAAGCAGCTCGGGACGCGTCACCTGGCTATTCCCAAGCACCTGGATGGACGAGCCCGAATCGATGCGGAAGCGCGCATCGGTCATGAAGAAGTTGTGAATGCCAACGAGCATCGCGATGATCAGCGCGAATACGCCCACCACTCCGCTGATGATGAGAATGCGGCCAAGCCGGCCCTTGGGCAACCTGCCGCGTTTTACCGGAACGCGCCGCCGGGTGCGCACAACGGGCAACTCATCGTCGTCTTCCTCAGCGGGAAAAGGGCGCGCACCATCGGCCTCCGAAAAAGGGGGAAGAGGTCGCGGCCGGCTGACAGCGTGCGGGCGGAAAACGTCGTCGAAACGCTCGTTATCCGCCAGGGCCGCTGCCGCGCGGCTGAATGGTTGTTCTACTTTCGCCACGCCCGAGCCAGGTCGTGAGAATCGCCTTCGGCCAATATACCCCGCGGCCACCCGATCCGCCCTGTGCATAGTGCAACTCACGGCAGATGAGGTATCCGCACAGCAACGGTAACCGCGGTTCACGATCAGGGGCTGTGACTTTTTGACCGCGGCATTTGTCTTGACATGCGGCGGATTTAAGGGCGTAAAATCTCGCCGCCTCCCCAAAAGTAGATCCATTCTTCACCCATTGCCGCGAACGCGGCAGAACCAGCCTTCTACGAAGAGGCCACCCATGAAATCGATCGTCAGGAGCATTGTTTTCGGTGCTGCCTTTTTGGCAGTGCTCGGAGAACCCGCCTACGGTTCTGCGGTACCCGATACCTCCCAGAAATCTGCTTCGGTCACTCCTGCTCCCGCAGCCGGGCCGAATCGTCCGTCGAATGTGCCCGAGGAATATGTCATCACCCCGTTCGGCTATTTCCATCCCTCCTGCCTGCAAAGACTCGCGAAGGGAGAACGGCTGCTGCCGGACGGACGCGTGCAACATGCGAACGGCAGTACGAACGCCAAGGCTGCTATCTGCAGTTATCCGCACTACCTCCGAAGCGGATTTGCCGCCCCCAGCGCAAAGTCCTCCGCGCCAGGCGTGATCAATGGCTGGGTGGAATCCGCCAGCATCACCACCGGCTCCCCCGGAAAGTCTTATGGTGGGCTCATCGCTATATGGACCGTGCCGCCCCAGCCCTATGCCGACGATGGGCAGGTGCTTTACTTCTTCCCCGGATTTGAAGATATCAACGATCCACAGACTTCGATCCTTCAGCCTGTGCTTGGCTGGTATCAAGGCCAATGGAGCATCGCGAGCTGGAATTGCTGCCTGAGCGGCATCGTGACCAGCAGCCCTGGCGTCAACGTGAAGGCCGGCGACGAGATCTTTGGGGCCATAACCAGCAGTTGCGGCGCGGGCGCGCTTTCCTGCGCTACCTGGGATGTTCTCAGCGTCGATCTCTCAACTGGCGGAAACACCACGTTGGGCAATACGCCCAGCCAGGGGCAGATCTTCAATTGGGCATTCGGCGGCGTGCTTGAGGCCTACTACATCGATCGCTGCGATGACTACCCCCCGGACGACCATCTCGCATTCCAGGACGTTACCGTGTTCGACGAAAAGCTCCACCCACTCTCGAGCCAGAAATGGTCCGTGGCCGTCGATACGTCCGACTCCCCGCAATGCAGTTATGGACTCAACGCGACCCGGCGGACAATCACCGTGAAGTACTAACTACCGGGATCACTTTGACCTACATTTCGCGTCGCTATGCTTCAGGCGATCAGGAACGGATCAGTTCTTGCTTCCAAGCGCTTCCAGCACCTGTGGGCCAAGCTGCGAAACATTTCCCGCCCCCAGCGTCATGATCAAATCCCCATCCTGCGCACGCTTTGCCACCGCAGAGATCGCGTCCGCGATACTACCGGCGTAGCGCACCTGCGGGCGACTAATCTTCGCGATCAGAGCCTCGGCATCAATTCCGGGGATCGGCTCCTCGCTGGCCGCGTAGATATCCAGTACTTCCACCGAATCGGCTTGGTCGAACGCGGTGGCGAATTCGTCCATCAGGTCGCGGGTGCGCGAGTAGCGATGCGGCTGGAAAATCACGTGCAATTGCCGATAGCCGCAATCGCGTGCGGCGGCCAGCGTGGCCCGGATCTCGGTCGGATGATGGCCGTAGTCATCGACGACCGTCACGCCGCGCACCATTCCCTTCAATTGAAAACGGCGATCCACGCCGCGAAATTCCGCGAGCGCGGTGGCAATCGCGGCAGGTGCGATCTCGAGCTGCGTTCCAATAGCCACCGCAGCCGTGGCGTTCAGCACGTTGTGGCGACCCGGGACGTGGAGCGCGAACGCACCCAGCACATGCCCGGCGGCAACCACTTCAAAACGGGAGCGCGCGCCTTCGCCCGTCGGCAGCAGCCGGCAGACAAAGTCCGCCCCTGGGGTGAAGCCGTAGGTATAAACGCGACGCCGCACTCGCGGCAGCACGGCTGCCAGCAGCGGATCGTCAAGGCACGCCGTCACAGCGCCGTAGAACGGCACTCGATCCATAAACGCGGTGAAGGCGTCTTCCACGTCAGCCATGTCTCGATAGCAGTCCATGTGCTCGCGATCGAGGTTGGTCACGACCGCCAGGATCGGAGAAAGCTTCAGAAAAGAGCGGTCGCTCTCGTCCGCCTCAGCCACCAGGTATTGCGATTTGCCGAGCCGCGCATTCGAGCCCATGGCGTCAATCCTGCCGCCCACCACGATGGTCGGATCGAGCCCGCCGCCGGCCAGAATGGCAGCGATCATCGACGTCGTCGTGGTCTTGCCGTGCATGCCGCCCACGGCGACGCCATACTTCAGCCGCATCAACTCGGCCAGCATCTCCGCCCGCTGGATCACCGGCACCTTGCTGGAACGCGCCTCCACCACCTCCGGATTCGATTCATTCACCGCCGAGCTGACCACCACCACCGCGGCGCCCACCACGTTTGCTGCTGTATGTCCCTCAAAGATCGTGGCTCCCAGCCCCGCCAGGCGGTCAGTGACAGACGATCTCTTCAGGTCTGAGCCGGAGACGGGATAGCCCAGGTTAAGCAGGATTTCAGCGATGCCGCTCATCCCGATGCCGCCAATCCCAATGAAATGAACGCGCTGCGCTTTCGCAAACATAGGTCGATAACCGCTACTCTAGCAGCCTGTCCTTTTACGCAACTTTTATGGCCAAAGCCGGGTCATATCGGTTGGGTGGCGCAGCACTAACCGCTGGCAACCCTGCACCGCAACGGCCACCCGGGTTAGCAGCAGGAATGGGGCCGAATGGGGGAAGCGTTATGAAGAAGATTTTCGGATGGGTGCTCGCACTCGGCCTCCTGGCAGCGCCGCTGGCGCTTGTGCAGCGCGCCCAGGCGCAGGCGGATGATTCTGGCTATTACGGTCAGGACTATGGTTCAGATTACGGTGCTGGTTATGGCTACGCGGCGGCGCCGCCGGTCTGCCCCTACGGGTACTACAGCTACTACCCGTATGCGTGCGCACCCTATGGCTTCTACGGTCCCAGCTGGTTTATCGGCGGCCTGTTTATCGGTGCCGGCCCGTGGTATCACGGCTACTGGGGACGCGGTTGGTGGGGCGGCGGCTACTGGCATAGCGGTTATTACGGTCGGGGCTGGGGGCGCGGCTATGGCTACGGTCACGGCTATGGCTACGGTCGCGGTTACGGATACGGTCGCGGTTATGGCTATGGGCGCGGATACGGGTCTGCCCGTCCCGGAGTCGGCTTCCGCGGCAACGCGATCGGCCATCCCTATGGCGGCGTTCGCGGCGGGACTCCCTTCCGTGGCGGAAGTAGCTTCCACGGCGGCAGCGTAGGTGGCTTTCATGGCGGAAGCGTCGGCGGATTCCACGGCGGTGGCGGTGGCTTCCATGGCGGCGGCGGTGGTGGTTTCCACGGTGGTGGAGGCGGTCACGGCGGCGGCGGACACCGTTGATTTGTCTGCTTGACGGAAGGAAGGCCGGCAGCGCCTGCTGCTGGCCTTTTCTTTTTTCCGCATCGTTCGCTTGCGTCGTCCCCCGTGCCCCAGGTCTATGCCTGAGCTGAACCCGCTGCGGTCAACGGCTTCCGTGCACGGAATCGAAAGGCATGGGAATTCGTGTCGACGTGCACATCTTCGAATCCGGCATTCGTGAGCCGCGCAGGCAACGTGTCCGGATCGACGATCACGAGCGTGTCGAAGAGGTGCAGGAACCGAAAGATCCGGCCATCAAGACTATCCGTTCCCGCGAAAACACCTCCCGGTTTCAGCAGCCGGAAGGCTTCCGCCAGCAATCTGTCCTGCAACAACGGCGATGGCACATGATGCAGCATCGTGAAACAGACCGCCGCGTCGAAAGCGCCTGCCGGGAGAGATGTTGCTGTCGCATCCTCGTGCATCACCGTGACATTGTGTCCCCGCATCCGCTGGCGAAGATCAGCGGCCAGGGTCGGATCGACCTCCACGCAGGTAAGGCGGCCAACCCGACTGTGCAGAAGCTCCGTGGCGGCTCCGTATCCCGGTCCGATCTCCAGAAGCTCCGATCCAAGGTCCAGGCCATCCAGAGACCAGGGCAGCACATCGTTTTGCATTGTCTGTTTCCACCGCGCGGAGGAACACAGGATTCGATGGACAAGATTCATCGTGCCGCCTCCGGATGCTCGGAAATACTGAGCAGGTTTCCGTCGGGATCCTTGAACCAGGCGACACGCGCTTTGGTCGGTGTAGTCCAGATGCCCGCCTCATCGTGAGTCAGAAAGTCGTACCGTTCAAACCGTATGCCTGCCTGCGACAGCGCTCCCACCGCCGTCCCGATCTCCGGCACTCGCCAGCCCAGCACAGTTCCGCGACCAGGCGCATGCTCCGGCGTGATAGCAAGACGAAGCATAATCCCGTTCGCATCGAAGACCAGCGCAAACGGAAGTTCTTCACTCAGCAGCGTCAAACCGAGCGTGCCGCCATAGAACTCTTTCGCGGCATTCACATTCGAGATGGGAACGAACCCGACGATGTCCGACTTGGCGAGGGTGAATGGTTGGGGCATGGAGCTATAGTCGGCCTGCCAAACGTTTGGCGCAATACACTCGTTACGCCATAAGATGTCGTTCATGCGACACCCACCCGCTGCGGTACTGAGGGAATACGATCCGAAGCGCGGCGTTTCGGTCTCCACGCTCGCATGGGAATACACAGCCGGTTTTCTGGTTACAGAGCACGCTCATGGGTCTGACCAACTGATCTTTGCCGTGCGCGGCCTGATGGAAGTAGCTTCCGGACCGAGCGTCTGGCTGATTCCGCCGCAATTTGCGCTCTGGATTCCGGCGCTCACGAGTCACCGCATTCGCATGCCGGTATCGGTCTCTATGCGCACCCTCTATTTTCGCCCGGGCCTCGTCTCTGGTCTCACATCATGCGCCGTGCTGCACGTTTCGCCGCTGCTTCGGGAGTTGATTCTCGAAATGGTGAGTGTCGGAAGAATTCGCACGCGGAACAGCTACGAATGCGCCCTGCGCGACCTGGCCATCGCGCAGCTCGAGCGCGCCTCGTCCATCCCCAGCTTCGTGACGCTGCCCAGCGAGAGTCGCGCGCTGCTCGTGGCGAGAGCCGTGCTCGACGATCCGGCTCAATCGAGACCGCTTGCACGCCTCTGCGCGGATGCAGGGGCAAGCGTTCGAACCATTCAGAGGATCTTTCTCAAAGAGGTCGGGACGGATTTCGAGTCGTGGAGACGGCAGCTTCGCTTAACCAGGGCGATAGAACTGCTCGTCGCCGGCTATTCCGTGAAAGAGGTCGCAACCAGCGTCGGCTATCGCCAGCCGAGCGCGTTTGTGGAGACATTTCGTCGCACCTTCAGCACCACTCCGAAGGCCTGGATGCTCGATCTGGCGAGACGAGATCAGTAGAGCCGCACGCCTGCTGCACATTCAACGAGCGAGGCGAACAGCCATCTGCGCGATCCGCTGCAAGGCATCTGGGTGCGCAAGAGTTCGCGCTTTGGCGGCCATCTCGCGCAGGCGCTCGGGATTGTTGAGCAGGCCCGTCAGTTCGTTCAGAAGCCGCTGATCCGTCAACTCGGATTCTGGCACCAGCACCGCAGCACCCGCGTGCGCGAAAATCTCCGCATTCTTGTGCTGATGGTTGTCGGCCGCAAACGGAAACGGCACCAGTAAGGACGGCTTCCCTGCCGCCGCCAGTTCCGCCACGGAGCTTCCGCTGCGGCACAGGATCAGATCCGCATTCGCAAAGCGCGCGGGCATGTCGTCCAAAAAGGCTCGCACCTCCCAGCGCGATGCATCCGCGCCGCTGGCCGCATAAGCCGCCTGCGTAGATTCAGCATGCTTCGCGCCCGCCTGGTGCAGGATGGTCAGCCGCGGCAGAGCTGCGAGTAGCTGCGCAGCGACGCGCGGCATCGCTTCATTCAACGCGCGCGCGCCGAGACTCCCGCCAAAGACCAGCAGATGCTGCGAGCCATCGCTCACTCGCTCGGGCAACGAAAAGAACGCCTCGCGCACCGGAACGCCGGTGACTTCAGCATTGCGGAAGAAGTGCCGTGTCTGTTCGAAGTTCACCGCGGCCGCATCGACACGCTTGCCGATCAGGCGATTCGCCAATCCCGGCGCTGCATTCGGCTCATACGCCATCATCGGTACACGCAGCAGAAGGGCCGCCATCATCGCCGGGCCGGAGGCGTACCCGCCCACGCCGATCACCACATGCGGACGAAACTCGCGCAGCAGCGAAATGCAGCGCAGGATCCCCCGCGGCAGATCGAAGGCAGTCTTTGCGCGCGTGGCGAGGCTGACGTTTTTCAACTGGCCCGCCTGCACCAGTTCCAGCTTGAACCCAGCTTCAGGAACAAGCTTCGTCTCTAGGCCGCGTGCGGTGCCCACCATCCGCACCTCAGCGCGGTGATGATCGCGCAGTGCGCGCGCAATGGCAAGCGCAGGAATAACGTGGCCACCCGTGCCGCCGCCGGCAATCAGAACACGCAGAGCTTCGGGCGAACTAGCAAAGCGATTTGTCATCCTGAACGTAACCGACGGTGGAGTGAAGGATCTGCTTCATCTTGCGTTCAATATCGGCGCGTAGCGCCGCTCAGCCAACACCACGTCAATCAATCTCGCGCGAGAGACTCAACAGCACGCCGACGCTGGCCAGTGTGAAAAACAGAGAGGTCCCGCCGTAGGAGATGAACGGCAGCGTAATGCCTTTCGTCGGCACCAGCGCCAGCACCACGCTCACGTTGAAGAACGCCTGGATGAGAATCGTGGCCGTGATGCCGAAGGCGAGGAAGCGCGCAAAGGGGTCCTTGGACAGGCTGGCCGTCCGCAGCCCGCGGTATCCCAGCGTGATGAAGAGCGCAATGATGACCACCGCGCCCAGCAGCCCAAGCTCCTCCGCGATGTTCGCGAAGATAAAGTCGGTGTGCGGCTCCGGCAGATAAAAGAGCTTCTGTCGACCTTCCATGTAGCCGATGCCGTGTAAACCTCCGGTGCCCACAGCGATGAGCGATTGGATGGTATGAAAGCCGGAGCCCTGCGGATCTTTCCACGGATTGAGAAACGCCAGCATGCGGGCGCGACGCCACGGCACGCGGAAAAGCTTCCAGTACAGCACCGGCGCGGCGACAACTGCGGCATACGCGAAATACTTCTTCTCCATCCCGGCGAGGTAGAGCATCATCGCCGTTACCACGGCACAGACCAGCGCCGTCCCCAGATCCGGCTCTTCCAAAATGAGCACGATGAACAGCAGGCTCGGCAGCGCTGCGGGCAGCAGCGTGTTGCGCCAGTCGTCGATCTGCTGCATGCGGTCCTGCAGAAACCAGGCGAGGAAAAGCACGAGCGTGGGCTTGGCAATCTCCGATGGCTGGAAGGAAAAGAGGCCGAACTTGATCCAGCGGTGTGTATTGTGCGAATCGCGCATCAGAAACGCGCCAAGCAGGCACAACATCGTGATCGCAACCGCCGGAAACACCACGTTGGGTTTGTTGTAGCGGCGGTAGTCCACCTTCATCAGGACCACCATGCTGAGCAGTCCGATGACAGCGTAGCCGGCCTGCCGCAGCACAAATGTATAGGGGGAGCCGAAGCGCTCGTTTGCCATCACGGCGGAGGAGCTGAAGACCATTGCCAGCCCGAACAGCACCAGCAGCAGGGTGACGCAGAACATCCATTTGTCCACCCCGACCCGCTTCGCCATCTACCTCTGCTTCCCTTCTGCTGCTTTGATCTGATCCACCAACGCCTTAAAGACGCGCCCGCGATGCTCGTAGCTTTCGAATTGGTCGAAGCTCGAGCAGGCCGGGGCCAGCAATACGACATCACCCGTCTCTGCAGCATCATGCGCCTTCGCCACGGCTGCGGGAAGTGTCTCGGCATGGACCAGCTCGATCGCGCCGGCCAGGTGCGCTTCGATTTTCTCTGCAGCCGCGCCGATGGTGTAGACGCGCTTGGCGCGCTCATGAAGCAGCGGCCGCAGTGTCGTGTAGTCGGACTTCTTGTCTTTGCCGCCGAGGATCAGGTGTATGCGCCCGGGAAACGATTCGAGAGCCTTCATAGTGGAATCCACATTGGTAGCCTTCGAGTCGTTGTAATAGTCCACGCCGCCCACGGTGGCGACGAATTCCAGGCGATGCTCCACCGCGCGAAAGCTGCGCACCGCATCGGCAATCGCTTCGGCCGGAACTCCGGCCAGCCGCGCCGCGCACACTGCAGCCAGCACGTTTTCGACGTTATGTGCGCCCTTGAGCGGAATCGCTTCGACGGCCAGAATCGGTTCGAGCGATGCGTTCTCCGAGGCCCGGAAGATGATGACGCCCTGATGCACGCATGCGCCTTGCCGCACCAGCTTTGTCCGGCTGAACCAGAAGATCTTCGAGGCCGCGCGGCTCGCAGCCTGCTGCACCCGCGCATCGTCCCCGTTCAGGACCAGGAAGTCCTCCGCAGTCTGCCGCGCGAACATCCGCTCCTTGGCCGCGGCGTAATTCTCAAAGCTGCCATGGCGGTCCAGGTGATCAGGCGTCAGGTTCAACAGGACGGCGATCTTCGGGCGAAAGGTGTCCACCGATTCCAATTGAAAGCTGGAGAGCTCAAGCACACTCCAAGAGCCCGGCCGGTTTTCCGGCATGTCGACCAGCTCGATCGCGGGCAGCCCGATGTTTCCGCCAACCAGTGTCGTGAGCCCACCCGCCTTCAGAATTTCGCCGACTAAGGTTGTGGTCGTGGTCTTCCCGTTGGAACCGGTGATGCAGAGGATATTGGTCTTGAGGAATTGGGCCGCCAGCTCCACTTCACCGATGATCGGAATCTGGAAGGTGCGCGCCTCGTCCATCTCCGGGGTATTCGGCGCAACGCCGGGGCTGAGGACGATCAGGTCCTGGCGCCGGAAGGTGGCATGGCCGTGCCCACCGGCTTCGACGTTCACGCCGGCATCCAGCAGCGCCGGAATGTGCTTTGCCAATGCTTCCGCGCTGCGCAGGTCCGAAACCGTGACCTGCGCGCCGCGCCGCCGGAGGAAGAGTGCCGCCGCAAACCCCGAAACTCCCAACCCGACGACAAGGACCTTCTTGCCTTTAAGCTCCACGAGAGAGAGCTTATCGGAAATTGGACAGAGAATGCCGTCCCGTTTTCCAGAAGCTCACTCCTCTCCGAATCGGAGAATGCAAAGCACGCTCAGCAGGATCAGAGCCATGCCGGCCAGCGTCGTACCCGTGACCGGCTCGCCGAGCAGCCACGCGCCAAGCGCAACGGCCACCACAGGATTGACAAAGGCATGGCTGGCAACCTTGCTGGCAGAGACTTGCTTCAGCAGCCAGACAAAACAGGTAAACGCCAGCAGCGAGCCGATGAAGATCAGGTAAATCAACGCTGCTGCCGGACGCCATCCAATGTGCGGAATATGCCCGAGCTCGCCTTTCAATGCGGAGAGCAGTAAGAGCAGCGCGCCACCAATGATCATCTCCGCGCCTGCGGCAACGGCGCGCGAAGATGGCAGAGGAATCGACCGGGACAGCACCATGCCCAGCGACCAGGCAACGCAGCCGCCGATCAGCGCGAGTGAAGGAAGCAGCGGCTGCCCTCCCTTCAACTGGCCCGAGACGAGCACGGCAACTCCGCCGAATCCCACCCCAATGGTGCCGAGCGCAGACCACCGGAACGCTCGTTGGCGGAAGACCAGCATCTCCAGAAGCCCGGTGATGAGCGGGATGGTGCCGGCGATCATCGCCGCCGTGCCGGAAGCCACATAGCGTTCGCCCCAGAAGTAGGCGCTGTAGTCGAGGAAGATCACCAGAAAGCCCAGCAGAGCCAGGCTGCGCCACTCCCGCCGTGTGGGTCGCGGCGCGCCGCGCCACCGTACGAAACCGTAGAGCAGGAGACCGGCGACAAGGAACCGTGTCGCGGCCGCGAGGAATGGCGGGACAACTTCTACAGCAACCCGAATCGCGAGAAACGTCCCACCCCAGGCGATATAGATAACAGCAAAGGCGAACGCCATACGCAGCCTGCGGCTGCTTTGTGCGGGAACATTTTCGATAACCGTTGTGGCTGGCATAAGCAGTTACCCCATAGCGGATAGGATGACATAACCTGTAAACTGGTTTCGAGAGGTTAGTCACATTTGCCCGAGAAAAAACCGCCCTTCAAACTGAACGCCGAGCATGTCGCGCTGGATTTTGTGAACACGCTGGATGATCGCTTCACGCCCGAAGGCCCGCGCGAACTGCTGCCCAGTTATGCGGAGCTGCTGCGGTTCTGCCGCCAGGCAGCAGTCCTGACCCACGCGGAGGCGGCGCGGCTGAGCGCGGCGCCCGCAGCCGCGCAGAACGCCGCGCTGCGCGAAGCCATCGAGCTGCGGGAGATGCTGGCGCGAATCTGCTATGGCTTGCTGGAGAGAAAACCCCCAACAGCAGAAGACCGGGAAATGCTGCAGCAGTGGGCACTCAGGTGCATGCAGCATCGGGAGTTGCGATGGAGGAGTGGACGGCTCGCCTGGGAATGGCGGCCATGCCATGGCGAAGCGGAATGGCCTGTGTTGTTGCTGGCGCACGCAGCGGTAGACCTTCTCACTGCGGAGGAACCGCCGCATCTGCATGCCTGTGCTTCTGGCACCTGCCGCTGGCTTTTTCTGGATACCAGCAGGAACCGCACCCGCCGTTGGTGCGATATGAAGACGTGCGGCAATCGCGAAAAGGCGCGCCGCTTACAGCGCCACGCACAAGAGCTGAAATCCACAACCAAAATTGTGCGAACCGTAAAAAATTGCGCGCCGGGAGCTCTGGTTTGAGTCTCTCGGCGCGCGCTGCGTACGGTGAGTTAGTTGACGGTCAGCGTCACCGCGACCGAGTGCGTCAGCGCACCCGATGTCGCATTGATCGTGACCTGCGACGTCACCGGAGTTGGCGGTTCCGCTTGTGGTGCTTCCCGGAGCGGTGGATTTCATCCCCCCGCATCCTGCCAGACCGCCGATGGTCAGCACGCAAGCCAGCATCAGCAGCGCGCCGCGCGTCTTCATCAGCCGCTTGCGGAAGCCGGCCAGTCCCAACAAGCCTAGCGGCAGCATTCCGGCAAGAACCATTCCATGCCCGCCAAGCGATGCGGAGTAAGGATTGGTCGGCGTTGGAGTGGCCGTGGCGATCGACACCATCACGGTTGTCGGATCCGTGCCCGAAAGGGTCACTGTAGCCGGGGTAAAGCTGCAGCTTACGCCGGTCGGCAGACCTGAGCAGGAAAGATTCACGGCGCCGTTGAAGCCGTTCATACCGGCAAGGCTCACCTGTACGCTCCCCGCCTGACCGGCATTGACGCTCACGTTTGTGAGTGGGAGATGTAATGGCGAAGTCTCCGGCGCCCGTTGCTGCAGCCGCGGTGATCGCGCCAAAAAGTCCGCCCTTCTCGTTGTTGATGCCGGCAGCGAAGTAGAGCGTGTTCGGATCGCCCGCGGTTGCCGGCGTGCCCGTCGTCGTACTCCCCGTTCCGAAGACGATCTCCCATAAGCCCGGGATTTGCAATCGGAGCTCCGGTCGCGTCCGTGACCTGGCCCTTCAGAGCGAAGCTCGCAGGATCATACGCATTGATGACTCCGTCGCCGAAGTTGCCGACCAGCAGGTCGCCCCCGAATGTACCGAATCCAGCGGGCGCAAGAGCCATGCCCCAGGGCGCGTTCAAATTGCCGCCCACGATGGCTTCGACCAGCAGGTTTCCGTTCAGGTCAAACTGATCGACGACACCCAGACCGGCGCCTACGCTCTCGAAACCGTTCGCGCCCACCTGCGCATATGCCACATAGACGTTGTTGCCGATGGTGTGGATACCGAATGGCGAGTAGCCGGCCGGAAGATTTGGATCGCTGAAGCTGCCGGCCAGCTTTGCAGGCTTGAATGTGCCGTCGAAGACATCGACGCTCTTACTTGCAAAGTTCGCCGCCAGCAGGAAAGTGCCGGTGTTGTTCTTCACAACCGCGATATCCGTGTAAGCCGCCTTGGCCGACGAATTGTTCACCACGGTCACAGGCTGCGCTGTGCTCGTGTTCCACGCGGCGATACTGCCGTCCAGGTTGCCGAAAATAAACTGCGCCGAGCCGCTGCCGGGAATCGTAAAGACGCTCGCGTCAGCATTGAACACCGTGCCCGCCGGCGAACCGTTCTTTTCCGAAGCAACCGCCGGTGGAATCGTGACCGAGAACTGTTTGTTTCCGCTTGCATCCTCGACAAGAGAAAATCCCGTTCCTGCTGTGTCGATCCAGAAAGCCGGGCCAATCGAAACGCCCCACGGATTGATCAGCGTAGGATCGGTCTTCTGCGCGGGCACCGAACCATCGGAGACGATGTTGGTCTGCGTGTACGAACCGGACTGCGCGAGCATGGTGGAAGGCAGGAGAAATGCGGCAAATGCGGTGATCAGGGAAGCGGCAATGAACTTGCCGCGATGTCCGGCGTCCTCGAGGGGGCCCGGTTGTGAGCGGCGTTCACCGCTTCGCAGCGTGGCGATGGCTCTCCGTTGGTTGAACATGGTGCTGAACTCCAGGACCGCAGTCTGAATTGAGGGCGCCCTGCAACACATTCCCTCGAACTGTTGTCTGAGTTGCAGCCTAGAGATTCAGAGCATTGCACTTGTCATGCTCTTGTTACGAGTTTGTCATCCTCTTCACGCGCGCCGCGACAAAAAGTAGACAATGCGGAAATATATGATGCATTTCGGAGTTAACGCATTTTCACTTCCGGTGCATACAAGACAACCGCACTCAATATGGCTTTTCCGTTAAGAAAAGCCACACTTCACGAATGCTGCCGCACTCATTTGTAGCGAAAATGCACTAACGCAGCTTTAGCGTCGTAAGCGCGAACAGCGCGAAGACCAGCGCGCCGATCCAGAAGCGGGCGATCACCTTCGACTCCGACCAGCCCATCAGCTCGAAGTGGTGATGCAGCGGCGCCATCTTGAAGATGCGCTTCTTGCGCAGCTTGTAGCTGCCCACCTGCAGAATCACCGAGATCGCCTCCAGCACGAAGATGCCGCCAATGAATGGCAGCAGCAGCTCCTGCTTGATGATGACGGCGATGGTGCCGATCGCGCCGCCCAGCGCGAGCGAACCCACATCCCCCATAAAGACTTCCGCCGGATGCGCGTTGTACCAGAGGAATCCAATGCTCGCGCCCACCAGCGATCCGCAGAATATCGTCAGTTCGCCGGCCAGCGGCATCCGCTGCAACTCAAGATAGTCGGCGAAGACCACGTGGCCGCTGACATAGGTCAGCACCGTGAGCGCGCCAGCGGCCACGATGGTGCAGCCGATCGCAAGGCCATCCAGCCCGTCGGTCAGATTTACCGCGTTGCTCGAGCCCACGATCACAAGCACTGTAAATGCCAGAAACGGCAGGAAGCTCAGGTAGTACATGTGCGGTACATGTTGCAGCGATGTGATCACCAGGTCCGGGCGGAAGCGCTTCAGAAACGGCACCACCAGGCGTGTCGAGTAGTTGCCCTGCATCTCCAGATAGACGAGAGCAACGCCGATGCCCGCGCTGACCAGGATCTGCAGCCCCAGCTTGGCGCGTCCCGTCAGTCCCAGGTTCCGCTTATGTGCGACCTTGATGTAGTCATCGGCAAAACCGATGGCGGCGAACGCCAGCATGGAGAGCATCACCATCCAAATCAGCGGATCGGAAAGATCGGCCCACAGCAGAGTAGGCAGCAGGACGGAGATCGCAATGAGCACGCCGCCCATGGTTGGCGTGCCCGCCTTCTTCTGGTGCGCCTGCGGGCCTTCCTCGCGGATGTACTGGCCGATCTGGAATTCGCGCAGCTTCTGGATGACATACGGCCCCACCACCAGGCCGATCAGGAGAGCCGTCAACGTGGCGAAGGCAGTGCGAAAGGTGAGATAGCGGAAGATCCGGAATGGCCGGAAATATGGGAAGAGCTTCTGATAGAGCAGCCAGTAGAGCAAACATCCTCCGCATATCGCGGCCGTCGAAGGCGGCGTGGAATTGCGCCTAGTGTATCGTCCGGCGGCCTTGCGCGCGGGTTAGCTCCAGTGGTTCAGCCCGCCGTCAGCACCGCCAGCGCCTGCTCCAGCCGCACGCCGCGCGATGCCTTCAGCAGCACCGCATCGCCCGGCTTCAGGTTTTGTTTCAGCCACTCGCCTGCCGCCTGAGGCGTTTCGACGAAGATAGCCTTCGTTTTGCTTCGCCCGGCAGCTTCGGCCCCAGAGACGATCTCCTGCGCCAGCCCACGCACCCCGATCACCACATCGATGCCCGCTTCCACAGCCGCCTCGCCGCATTCGCGATGCAGGTGCGCGGCGCGTCTGCCGAGTTCGAGCATCTCGCCCGCTACCAGAATGCGCCGCTCCGCCGGTACCGCTGCGAGCGTACGGATCATCGACTGAAGCGCCTCGGGATTCGAGTTATAGCAATCGTTGATGATGGTCGCGCCATGCCACTCCATCAGTTCACCGCGCTTGTCTTCCGGTTTCAGCGAGGCGATGGCCTCCACACAACGCGCCAGCGGAATACCCGCCTGCATGCCCACCGCGATCGCGGCCAGCGAGTTCAGCACGTTATGACGCCCAAGCAGGGCGAGGTGTACCGCGGCCGATCCGTCGTCCGCGGTCACGACACGGAACCGCGATCCTGCCGGGCCTAGCTCTTCGATCTCTTCGGCATGAATATCCGCCACCGCGGCGGATACGGATTTCGTCGCGTAGTACACAGCGCGGCCCGGGAAGTCGCGGCCAAACTGAGACACGTAAGGATCATCCGCATTCAGAAAAGCGACCGCGCGCTCGCGTGCCTGCGGCGAGAGCCCCGCCACCAGCTCGTATTTCGCGCGCGCGACGCCGGCAATGCCGTCTGCAAATCCCTCCGCGTGCGCGTTGCCCACGTTGGTCACCACGCCCCAGTCCGGCGACGCGATCTGGCACAGCGCCGCGATCTCGCCTGCTGCCGACATCCCCATCTCCACGACAGCAACTTCATCGTCCGGCGACAACTTGAGCAGTTGCAGCGGCAGGCCGAAGTGGTTGTTCAGGTTGCCCTTCGACTTCAGCACACGAAATTGCGTCGCCAGCACCGCCGCAATCGCTTCCTTGGTCGTCGTCTTGCCCGCCGATCCGGTCACCGCCACCACGCGCCCACCCCAGTGACGCCGTACCGCCGCAGCCAGCGTCTGCAGCGCAGTACAGCGGATCTTCGACCAGCAGCAGCGGATGCGCATGGCCCTCAGGCAGCAGGTCGCGCGTCTTTGCCGCTGCCACAACAGCCGCGCACGCGCCTTTCTCCAGCGCCTGCGCGACGAAATCGTGCGCGTCGAAGCGCTCGCCGCGGATGGCAAAGAAGAGATCGCCGGGAGCAAGCGTGCGCGTGTCGATGGAATATCCAGTCGCCTCAACCGGCGCTGCGCCATGCGGCGCCGCAAGCTGCGCGCCGGTCCACTGCGCAATCTGCTCCAGCGACAGTTTCATGATCGTCCTTTCAGCCACGCAAGCGCCTCGCGCGCCACCGCAACATCGTCGAACGGCAGCACCTGCCTGCCGATGGTCTGCGTCTTCTCGTGGCCCTTGCCCGCAATCACCACGATATCGCCGGATCGCGCCTTGGTCATCGCCAGCGCAATCGCCTTGGCGCGGTCGGGTTCCACCTCGACGGTAGCGGATAATCCCGCCGTGCCCGGCAGTATCTCATCGATGATCGGCTCGCGGGTCTTCCGAGCGCGGATTGTCCGAAGTCACGATGACGATTTCGCTCGCCTCCGCGGCGGCACGGCCCATCCGTGGCCGCTTGGTGCGATCCCGATCGCCGCCACAGCCAAACACCGTGAGCACACGGCCCTGTTTGCGGAAGACAAGATCACGCGCCAGCGCCAGCACATTGCGCAGCGCATCGTCCGTGTGTGCGTAGTCCACCACCACCGTGAACGCCTGCCCTGCATCGACAGCTTCAAAGCGTCCCGGAACCGCATGCAGCTTCGGAGCCGCTTCGGCGATCTGCTGAAGCGACACTCCGCGCGCCATCGCGGCAGCGCTCGCGGCCAGCAGATTCAGCACGTTCACGCGACCGGTCAGCGCCACTTCGATTAGCGCCTCCTCGCGCGAAGACACGAGCGTGAAGCGCATTCCGTTCGGCCGCATCCCGATGTCACGTGCGCGGAGGTCGCCGCGGCCGATTCCGTAGCTCACGATCTCGGATCCTGCCCCCTGCGCCGTTTCCGCAAGCGCAGCCTGCGTGTCATCCTCGGCATTCAGAACAGCCACCCGCGGCGCCGCGCCTTGCGAGCCATCGAAAAGCTTCCGCTTCGCCGCGAAGTACGCTTCCATCGTCCCGTGATAATCGAGATGGTCCTGCGTCAGGTTGGTGAAGATCGCGACATCATACGGGATGCCCCAGACGCGCCCCTGCTCCAGCGCATGGGACGACACCTCCATCACACCCTCTGTCACACCGCGCTCCACACCTTCTGCCAGCAGCGCCAGCAGATCGCGCGATTCCGGCGTGGTGTGCGGCGCAGGACGCACCTCGCCGGCAACGCGATACTCAATCGTTCCAACCAGCGCGGTGGAACGCCCAGCCGCGCGAAGCAGTTGTTCCAGCAGATAACGCCGTCGTGGTCTTGCCGTTGGTGCCAGTCACGCCGCTCAGCCGGATCTTCCGCTCGGGATGCCCAAAGACATTCGCCGCAATCGTCGCCAGCGCCCGCCGGCCATGCGGCACCTCCGCGACCGCCACATCCAGCGGCCCATTCGCCGTCGCATCGTAGGCCGCGGCCGAATCTGTCACGACAGCCACCGCGCCGCGCGCAACCGCCTGCTCAATGTATCGATTGCCGTCCGTCGTCTCGCCGCGCATCGCAACAAAGAGCGAGCCCGGCCCCACGCGCCGCGAATCGTACTCCACTCCCGAGACCACGACATCGCGGTCGATGCGCCGAACAACGTCGGCATCGCGCAGCGCTTCGTTCAATGTGACGGGAATCGGCATCGTGCTGGAATCTTAATGGGAAAGCGCTTTATGCGCGAAGCGTGAGCCAACGCGCGTCTGATCTTTGCGCCAAGCGCCAGGCGGACCTCTCGCGCTAACGCGCGAATCGAACCTTTGCGCTAACGCGCAAATCGGACAACGATCTGCGTGCCCATCGGCACCAGCGTGCCCGCCACCGGCGCCTGTTCCCGCGCCAGACCATTGCCCAGCAGTTGCACCGCAAGACCCGCCGTGCCGGCGCGCTCCACCACCTGGCGCACCGATGCCCCGACAAACGACGGCACGGCCACGCGATGCTTCGCGTCTGCAATCAAGGTCCCGCTCTCGGGCTTCGGCTCCGGCAGCGGGGGCGCGTTGTCCGGCAATTTGGCCTGCGGCTGGCTCACGTCATGCAGCCCGGCATCGGGCGCGTTGCTCGCCACCTGGGTCGGTGCAGGCGCGGGCGCGACATTCGGCGTCGTGGAGACCCCATGCGCTTCGCCATCCGAGGAAACCGCCGCTGGCTGCGCGTTCGCGCCTGCACGTAGCGGATCGTCCGCCGGCAGATTGTTGACCTCGGCAAACATCGCCTGCAGAGCGTTCGAGTCCTCCGGTGCAGTGTCCTCGGCAATAGCGGGCGGCGGCGTTGCCGGCTGCGCCTGCATCGGCTCGTCATGCGGCACGCCCAGATACTCCAGCACCTCCTGCGCCACTTCCTTGAAGATCGGCGCGGAGACCGCGGTGCCGTACTGCGCGCCATTCGGCGAATCGATGATGATAGCGACGCTGATCGCCGGATTGTTCACCGGCGCAAAACCCGCAAACGAGGCAACGTGCTTGGTGTGCGAATAAGTGTGGGTCACCGGATCGATCTTCTGCGCGGTCCCTGTCTTGCCGGCCGCGGAGTAGCCGTTAAGCGCCGCGGGGCGGCCACTGCCCTCCAGCACCACGCCTTCCATCATCTTGCGCATCTTGGCCGAGGTCAGCGGCGAGATGACGCGATGCGCTCCGGCGGGCAGCGGATTCGGTAGCTCCTGCTCGGGATGGAACGGCAGCGGCTTCAGCGGCTCGCCCGGCTTCAATTGCTTTGAGTTCTCCAGCAGAATGCGTCGGCGGCAAATACACGCCGCCGTTGCCGATGGTCGAGACCATCGTCACAAGCTGAACTGGCGTGACGGCGATCTCATGCCCGATGGCCAGGTAGCCGATGCTGGTCGGGTTCCAGCGCTGCGGCGGACGCAGCAGCCCGCGCGTTTCGGCCGGCAACTGGATGCCGCTGCGCGAGCCGAATCCGAACGCCTTGATATAGGAATAGAACCGGTCCGGCCCCAGCTTCAGCGCCGTCTTCACCGCCGCTACGTCACTCGATTTTTCGAGCGCCCGCTCTATCGTCACGCGTCCCAGCCCGCGGTCGGAAACATCGTCATGGATGGTGCGCCCGAACAGCGTAATCTGGCCGCCCTGGCAATCGACCATATCGGTCGGCTCCACGCCCGCCGCGTCCAGCGCTGCCGAATAGGTCACCAGCTTGAAGGTCGAGCCCGGCTCGTAGACATCGCTCACCGCGTGATTGCGCAGCAGCCCCGTCGTGGCATGGCGGAAATCGTTCGGGTTATACGTAGGCCGAATCGCCAGCGCCAGAATCTGGCCGGTGTGCGTGTCCTGAATGACGATGGTGCCGTTCACCGGATGGTACTTCTCCATCGCGTGATCCAGCGCGCGCTCTGCCATGAACTGGATGTTCTCGTCGATGGAGAGCATCAGGTTGTCGCCCGGCTGGGGCTCGCGCGCTTCGCTGCCCAGCACATGCCGTTTCGCATCCAGCGCGGTGAGCTCATGCGGCCGGTCGCCCCATGCAGGTCTTTGTCGAAGCGCCGCTCCAGGCCGCCGAGCCCGGTGTCATCTGTCCCGACATAGCCCAGCACCTGCGCGGCCAGGGCATCGTTCGGATAAAAGCGCTTGAATTCCTTTTGGAAGTAAATGCCCTTCAGGTTCAGCGCCTTCACGCGCGCGATCGTTGCCGGATCGAGCTTGCGCGCGACCCATGCAAAATTCTGCGACGCGTGAAAGCGCGCGTCGATCTGGTGCGATGTCGTGAAGTTGTCGGTAGGGTCCGTGTGCACCACGCGCGCCAGCGCCGCGGCGGTCGCATCCTTGTTCTGGATTTCGGCGGGCACGCCATAGACCGAGTCCACCAGCACCGTCATCGCCAGCTCGCGCATGTTGCGGTCGTAGAGCATGCCCCGCCGGGGCGCCACTTCAAAGGTGCGCTGCTGCTGGCGCAGCGCCAGCTCCACATAATCCCTGTGTGTGGCCACCTGCAGCCAGATCAGCCGGCACAGGATCACCACCGCCCAGAACGCGAATACCACCGTCAGAAATAAAAAGCGCAGCCGTCGAGGTGCCGCGACGACTGCGCGATGGGTCTGCTGGCTAGGTACGAACGAGAACCCTTTCAACTGAAGCTGGCTCCCTCTGCCAGGTTGTAACTGCTACTGTTGCATGTGGACCTGCGCCATGACCGGCGCGCCAGGGCCCAGATCCGTATCCAATCCATTCTCCGGCCGAACCACTTGCCCCGGATGCGGCGCATCCATGCCCAGCCGCCGCGCTTCGCGGTCCAGCCGGTTCAGGTCGCAGAGCTGCGCTTCGTTCAGCCCGAGCTGCCGGTTCTGCTCTTGAAGCTGATGGAGCTGCTGCTTCTCCGCTTCCACCCGATAGCCAATTTCGATCGAGGAGAAGTGCTGCCATCCATAGATCATCACCATCGCAGAACAGGATAGTCATCGCAATGGCGAACCGGCGCATCTCCTTGACGCGCACCGGATCCGCCGCCTTCACCAGCCGCGAGTTGTCTAAGTGCTTGAAGAAGAAGACCTCTGGCGTGGGGCCTCGCCGTGCTCGCTGCTGCCGCTGGAGCAGCAGTTGATTGCGCTCGGCGATATCGTCGGCTCCCCGCCGGGATCCGTCAAACCATGTCTGCGCTGCCATCGCCTGTGTCGCCATAGTGGTCCTTCCGTCTGCTGCGTACAGCGTTGGCATGCACCAATAATAGTGCATACCGGGGGAATCAAAGCAGTACACCCTGTGGAACCAAGGTAGTTACTGCCAACCCTGATTCCGGCTCTCAACCTTGTCTGTTGCGCCCTCCTCGCAACCGGGCCGGGTCGCTGATTCTGGAGGGATTTGTTACTACAGTGTCGTCTTACTTTCGCCTTTTGCTACGGTGGGACGACCCTGGCCCGATTCCTCTAAACTCCTGATTCTGCTCACCGCCGGCGCCTTCGGCAGCCTGGCCTGTGAGCTCCGCCGCCCGCAGCTTCGCGCTGCGCGACCGCGGGTTGCGATCCGTCTCTTCTTCCTCGGCGGTGATGGGCTTGCGGGAATCAAGGTGGTACATACCTACCCTGGCTCCCTCGCGCATGGCGTCCTTCACCAGCCTGTCTTCGAGCGAGTGGAAGCTGATCACCACCAGGCGTCCTCCGGGCTTCAACAACCCCGGTGCGGCCTCGAGCAGCGCCTTCAGCTCTCCCAGCTCATCATTCACACGAATTCGGATTGCCTGAAAGGTCCTGGTCGCCGGATGCAATCGCTCCTGTTTCATCGCCGGGGCGGCAGCCGATACGATCCGGGCCAGTTGCCCCGTCGTCGTAATCGGCCGCGCCCTGACAATGGCTCTGGCGATTCTCCGCGACCTCCTTTCTTCTCCGAATTCGTAAATCAGATCGGCAAGTTCTTTTTCTCCGGCCTGATTTACCACTTGTTCGGCGGTGATGCCCCGGCGCGTGTCCTGCCGCATATCCAGGGGCCCATCCGCCTGAAAACTGAATCCTCTGTGCGCCTCATCAAGCTGCAGCGAGCTCACTCCGACATCGGCCAGCAGGCCGTCCAGGCTTGCCGGCTCAATCAGAGCCTTCGCCATCGAGAACGGCTCGTTGTGCAGAATCACCTCCGGCATCGCATCGCCCAGCTCTTCGCGGAGCGCGTCCAGCCGGCGTGTCGCAATCGCTATCGCCTCCGGATCGCGGTCAAAGCCGATCAACCGGCCGCTCCCGCCAAGCCTTCGCGCAATCTCCAGCGAATGCCCTGCCATGCCCAGCGTGGCGTCTGCATACGTGCCGCCCGCGCGCACATTCAAACTACGGATCGCTTGTTGTAAAAGAACCGGCACATGTCGTTGTTCATCCGTCATGTGCACCCCCTTGGGGGTTAAGACTTTTCAAAACTTCGTTACAGCCCCAGCGTCGCCAGCGCCGCCTCGTCTTCCGCGGTCATCGGCTCGGCATCGAGCTTGGCGCGGAACTGGTCGTGATTTGCCACTTCCAGATAGTTCAACTTTCCGAAAACCACCACATCGCCTACCGTCTTCGCCGAATCACGCAGGACCTGGGGAATCAATACGCGTCCCTGCGCATCCATCTCGGCGACCTGGCCGTAGTAGCTTGTGCGATCCAGCCACTTCTTTTTCGCCGGCACGGTCGGCATCGCCAACACCTTCTCTTCGATCTTTTGCCACTCCGGCATCGGCCAGACCTGTGCACGGTCGCCGTCGATGCTGGTGATGAAGAACTGCGACCCATAGCGCTCGTCCACTTCGCGCTTGAAGTCCGCAGGGATCTTCAGCCGCCCCTTTTCGTCCACGCGGGTTGGGTGATTGCCACGAAACATCTCGTTCGAACCCGCCTCTTGGTGCTACTCTGCTCGCGTTGATGTGGTTTCGAGTGATTCAGACTACTTCTGACCACTCTTGACCACTTCCAACCACATCCTAGCCCACCTTTCCCCCCGGTCAAATGGGAAAAGCAAAAAGCCATTCAGGCAACGCTATAGGGTAGGCGAAACCACAATATAATGTGGTTCATACATTCTCCAGCACAAGGTGTCGTGTTTACCGACTGGATTCCGGGGGCTTGTCAGGACAGAAATTTCGCTGTATACGCCTTTTCTTCGCCATTACGGTGGTTATGAAAATGACGCTGTCGGGGGATTCCCTGTTGAAAACCAGGCCGAAATTCGGGGTGGCCTGAGGAAAACTCGCGACGACCAGACGGAAAAAAATTTAGTCAATATCCGCGGCGATGAGCGCGAAGACGCAATTGCTGGACCCAGACCAGGTACATCAGCACCAGCACATTGATCAGCGTGATGCCCACCTTCACCCAGGTGAAGTGGCGGATGATCTCAAAGATTTCCCAGGGGAGGAATGAGGCGGTCAGCCCAATAGTGAGCCACTCCGCCCAGGTCTTCTCCAGCGCGAGTCCGATGCCTTCGACGAAATCGAGACCGGCTTTGAGAAAGATGCCCGCGCTGATCAGCCTCATCTTGTGCGGCGTCAACAACTGGACTTTGTCGAGCAGGATGTTGACGAAATGGCTCTCCGGATCGATCCGCAGCGCAAGAGCCGCGCGCAGCAGCAGGTCGCCGATGTCGCGGTGCAGAAGCCGGACAACGCCGAATCCCAGCAGCACAAAGAACAGGCCTTCAAGAATCTTGAATGCGCCTATGATGATGAGCCAGCGGTCGTGCCGATGCCGCGTCTCTAATCTCTTCGTCTGTTCTGTCGCCATTCGCCCTTATGTATTAGACCATCAGATGCACCGTCGCCTGAACCATCGGAATCAGGCCGAAAGACTTCAGGCGTCTGCGCGGCCTCCATAGAGACAACGCAAAACGAGCGCTCCGGGTTCCGATTGCGAACTCTCGTACTGGTCCTGCGTGATGCGGATATCTGCATTCCCCTCACAAAAACATCCGTTTGTGAGTACCGTCCGTTCCTTAAGTGCAGATGCAATCGAAACAAGCGTCGGCTGGCAGGACAGGATGAAAGGATCAAAAGACATGAGATTCAAGCAATTTTCCGCAGTGATTGTTGCTGTGGTATTTAGTTTTCTTGCGTTGGCATCGTTCGCCCAGGATTCGATGAAGAAAGACCCTAACGTGGGCGGCGCCGCGATGTATCCGACCAAGAATATCGTCGAGAACGCAGTCAACTCCAAGGACCACACGACGCTGGTCGCAGCTGTCAAAGCCGCAGGTCTGGTCGATACACTTTCCGGTCCGGGTCCCTTTACCGTGTTTGCGCCGACTAACGAAGCGTTCAAAGCGTTGCCGGCAGGCACTGTAGACACTCTGCTGAAGCCCGAAAACAAAGACCAGCTAAAAAAGATACTCACCTATCATGTTGTTGCCGGAACGATGGACTCGAAGGCGATCCATAAGGCCATCAAAGAGGGCGGCGGCAAGGCGACACTGACGACGGTTGAGGGTGGCACTCTTACCGCATCCATGAAGCGCGGAAAGCTCATGCTGACCGACGAAAAGGGCGGCACAGCGGCCGTCACCATCAAGGACGTCTATCAGTCAAATGGCGTCATTCACGTCATCAACGCAGTTCTGATGCCCAACTAGTTTCATACCAGCAACCATCAAGTCCACGCGAAACGAGAGCCATAGAGGAAGGCGGCTACACCGTCTTCCTCTTTTTGTCTTCCTATCCCGACCGGCCTGCTTTCGCCTCGCTGCCAAGCGGCATCTACACTTTCACCATGCTGGGCGATGTCACCATGACCGGCCGAGTAGCAAACCCCCAGCGGCAGCAACGCAGGCCGCGACTCTCCTTCATTACGGAGCAGTGGGTTCCCTTCCCGCTCGACCGCGTCTTCGCCTTCTTCGCCGATCCGCTGAACCTGCCGCGTCTGATGCCGGCGTGGCAGGACGCACGCATCGACAGCCTGGAACTGCACGCGCCGGCCGAGAGCGCGGTGCATGCGGCGGGGCGCGGCTCGCGCATTCTGCTGAGCTTCCGTCCGCTGCCTCTCTCGCCCATCCGGCTGCGCTGGCTCGCCCTCATCGACGACTACATGACCAATCACCATTTCTGTGATCTGCAGGTGACCGGCCCGTTCGGCTACTGGCGTCACTGCCATCTGGTGAGAGCAGAGGCACACGGCGAGGTCGAGGGGACCCGCATTACCGACGTCGTCGACTATCAATGGCTGCGCGGCTCCCTCGGACGTGCCATCGACGCCCTGGGTGGACGGCTGCAGATACGGCAACTCTTCCATTATCGGCAGCGGCAGCTTCTACGATTGCTGCGGGATCATTCGCGCGCCTGATGCTAGCGCACAACCAGACGATGTTTCGTCGGCTTCAGCAGCGGCTCAAGTTTTTCCAGCGCCGCCTCCACGCTGATCCCGTGTTTCGCCCGTAGCGCCTCGACCTTCCCGTGCTCGATAAAACGGTCCGGCCAGCCAATGCGCACCACCGGCGTATGGAAGCCCATCTCGCTCAGCGCCTCAAGCACGGCGGAGCCGAAACCGCCCATCAGCACATGGTCTTCAAAGGTGACGAAGGCCTGGACCTTGCGCGCGTACTGCGCCAGCACGTCGCGATCGAGCGGCTTCACGAAGCGCGGATTGATGAGCGCGACAGAGCGGCCCTCGCGCTCCAACGCGTCCGCAAGCTCGGCAGCCATCGGCAGCAACGCGCCAAGGCCGAGCACCGCAATCTCGTCACCGTCGCGGATCACCTCCGCCTTGCCGATAGGCAGGGCGACCGGCTGCTCCTTCACCTGCACGCCGGTCCCGGTCCCGCGCGGATAGCGGATCGCACTGGGGCCGTTGTGCGCAAGCGCGGTCTGCATCATGTCGGCCAGCTCGTCCTCGTCCTTCGGCACCATGTGGATAACGTTCGGTATGCCGCGCAGGTAGCTGATATCGAAGAGCCCATGATGCGTAGCGCCATCATCGCCGGAGAGCCCGCCGCGATCCATGCAGAAGATCACCGGCAGATTCTGCAGGCAGACGTCGTGCACGATCGGATCAAAGGCCCGCTGCAGGAACGTGGAATAGATGGCGCAGAACGGCCGGTAGCCTTTGGTTGCCATGCCGGCGGCAAAGATCACCGCGTGCTCCTCCGCAATACCGACATCGAAGTAGCGCGTTGGATGATGCGGCCGGTAAAGATCGAGCGCCGTGCCGTTGGGCATGGCAGCCGTGATGGCGACAACCTTCTCATCCTTGTCGGCAAGCTTTACCAGCGTATCGGCGAAGACCTCGGAGTAGGTCCGCTGCCCTACCGGCTTGGTGTCGCCTGTCTTCGGGTCGTACGGCCCCAGGCCATGGAACTTCTTTACCTTTTCGAGCGCTGGCTGGAACCCGCGTCCCTTCTGCGTCAGAACGTGCAGCAGAACCGGCATCTCCTGGCGCTTAAGGAACTTGAAGGTCCCGATCAGGAGCTTGAGGTCGTGGCCATCGAGCGGACCGTAGTAGTTCAGGCCGAACTCCTCGAAGAGCATCGACGGCCACAGCAGGCCCTTCGCTGCCTCCTCGGCTTTCCGTACAACTTTGGTGGCAGTCTTGCCGCCGAAGCGTTCGATCAGGCGGCCCGCTCGCGCGTGCAAATGCGTGTAGTGCTCGTTGGTCACCACCTTGTGCAGGTAGTTGGCGATTGCGCCAACATTGCGATCGATCGACCACTCGTTATCGTTGAGCACCACGATCAAACGTTTGGTCTGTCCGCCGATGTTGTTCAGCGCCTCAAACGAGATGCCGTTGGTGAACGCGGCGTCGCCGGCCACGGCCACAATGTTCTCGCGCGTGCCGGCCAGATCGCGCGCCACCGCCATGCCCAGCGCCGCGGAAAGCGCGGTGCCGGCGTGACCTGCGCCGTAGGCATCGTGCTCCGATTCCGTGCGCAGCATGAAGCCGTTGAGCCCGCCCGGCTGCCGGATGGTATGAAAGCGATCCACTCGTCCGGTCAACAACTTGTGCACGTAGGTCTGGTGGCTGACGTCGAACAGAAATTTGTCGATTGGCGTGTCGAACACATAGTGCATCGCCAGCGTCAGTTCAACGACACCCAGGTTCGGCCCGAGGTGGCCGCCGGTCTTGGAAAGGCTTGAGATCAGCAGCTCGCGGATCTCCTGCGCAAGCTCTGCCAACTGCGCCACAGACATCCGCTTGATGTCTGCAGGCGACTGAATAGAACGGAGATGTTCGCTCATCGTGGGAACCACGTATTGGACGCTGCTCAGAGAAAAACGACCCGGCAAAAGTGCCGGGACGGCGCGTCACAGCTCTCGCCCCCAAGTATATCAACCGGTGTCGCAACCGGGTGTCAGAGAGTCGGCGCCAGGGTAGTAACTGATCAAGCAATTTCGCATTCGGCAGCAAACGGCTTCAGAAAGCTGGGAGAAGAACAATCGATGCCGCAGCGCCGAAAATTTCCGTCGGTCCCGAGGGACAGCAGAGCTCATGCTTCCCCGACGCCTTCACACGCAGGAATTAAATCCCGGAATTCCACCGCTCCGCTTTCGCTAGCATGTGCCCACGTCCCCAGAAAGGAGAATCACGCAAGTAACGGATTTTGCCCGGTTTGCCAGCCTGTCTGCACCAATTGTGGCAGTGGCTCACACCCCGCGCTTTGAAACAATGCTTGCAGGCGATTCTTCCTCCTCATCCATGCAGATTGCCAGTCCTACCATGATGCAAAGAGATGAAGCCGAGAGGCTCAAATCTCTCGCGCAGTACGAAATCCTCGATACGTTGCCGGACCCGGCACTGGATGAGATCACTCGCCTTGCGGCAAGCTTCTGTCGCGCACCCTACGCCTTCATCTCGTTCATCGACGCGAGCCGCGTCTGGTTCAAATCACGCATCGGCTTCCTGAGCCGCCAGCAGCCGCGCGCTACATCGGCCTGCCAGTACACCATTCTTGAGCCGAACGCGATGGTCATCGACGATGCCGCGCAGGACTATCGCTTTGCGCCATCCGGCGTGCCGCTCGCCGCCACCACGTACTGCCGCTCGTATGCGGCGGCGCCCATCTTCGCGCCCAACGGCACTGTGCTCGGCACGCTGGCCGTCTGCTCGCCTGAGCCGAACATGTTTACCCGCGAGCATGGCCGCACGCTCGAAGTGCTGGCGCGGCAGATCATCACGCGGCTTGAGCTCTACACCAAGACCAATCAGCAGGACCGCGTTGTGCGCTCGCGTCAGCGCATCGAGCGCGCTCTCACCGTGGAGCGCAACTTCGTCACCTCCGTTCTCGATTCGATTCACGCGCTGGTGCTGGTGCTCGACACCGCCGGACGCATCGTGCGCTTCAATCGCGCATGCGAAACCGTAAGCGGCTTCAGCTTTGCCGAATTGGTCGGCCGCTCGTTTCCGGAAGAGCTCTTCCCGCCCGAAGAACGCGATCACGCCATGCGCATGTTCGAGCAGGCACGCGCCGGCAAGCTCGATGGCAGTTACGAGATGCACTGGCGCACGCGCGACGGCGGAATGCGCCGCATCGCCTGGACCGCCAGCTCGCTCAACGATCCGCAGGGCGACATCAATTTCGTCATCACCACCGGCATCGATGTCACCGAGCAGCGGCAGGAGCTCGATCGCCTGCGCACCAGTGAGGCGCGCTATCGCCACCTCGTCGAAGGCTCGCTCGGCATCATCTGCACCCACGACCTCGACGGCAACATTCAATCGATCAACGCGCACGCCGCCGCTATCCTCGGCCACACCCCGGAGGAGATCGTCGGCACGCCGCTCTTCGACTACATCGCGGACGACCACAAGCGCGACTACGAGCAGTACGTGAGTGCGCTGAACGAACAGCACGAGCATCAGGGGCTGTTCTATTTCAAGCGGCCAAATGGCCAGTCGGCCGTGGTTGCCTATCGCAACAAGCTGCTGCAACTGCCCGGCACCGAGCCCATCGTGCTGAGCCATGGCATCGACATCACCGAGCAGACCGATGCCGAGGATAAGCTGCACACGCTCATGCGGCAGCGCGAATCGATCCTCGCCTCCGTAGGCGACGGCATCTGGGGTCTCGACATCCACGGCGATCTCACCTTCTGCAACGAGGCCGGCGCCAGCATGTTCGGCTACAAGGTGGACGAGATCATCGGCAAGAACACGCACCAGCTGGTCCACCACTCCAAGGCGGACGGCACGCCCTATCGATACGAGGATTGCCCCATCCAGCGGGCGCTCCACTCCGAGGAGCCGGTGCGCGTGGACAACGAGGTCTTCTGGCGCAAGGACGGCACCTCCTTCCCCGTGGAATACGTCGCCCGCCAGCTCGTGCACGACGGAATCGTAAGCGGTACGGTCGTCGCCTTCGCGGATGTCTCTGAGCGCCGCCGCCTCGATCGCATGAAGGACGAGTTCATCTCCACCGTGAGCCACGAGCTGCGCACGCCGCTCACTTCCCTGCGCGCCGCGCTCGGCCTCATCGCCGGCGGTGTGCTCGAGAAGCGGCCGGAGAAGCTCGCCCAGATGCTCGACGTCGCCATCGGCAATTGCGATCGCCTCGTCCGCCTGGTCAACGACATCCTCGACTTCGAGCGCATCGGCTCCGGCCGGCTGCCGCTGCATCGCGAGAAGGCGAATGCGGTGGACCTGCTGCGCCGCGCCGCAGACCTGCAGCACACCGCTGCTGCCAGCCACAACATCACCTTCCGCATCGACGCGCAGCCCGTGGACGTGATGGTGGACGTGGATCGCACGCTGCAGACCCTGACCAACCTCATCAGCAATGCCGTGAAGTTCTCACCTCCGGGCGACGAGGTGCGCCTCACCGCAACCGCAACCGGAGAGAATGAAGTCACCTTCGAAGTCGAAGATCACGGCCGCGGCATTCCACCGGAAAAACTCGAAATCATCTTCGAGCGTTTCCAGCAGGTGGACGCATCGGATTCGCGCTCCATGGGCGGCACCGGCCTCGGCCTCGCCATCTGCCGGGCCATCGTAGAGCAGCACGGCGGCCGCATCAGCGTGCACTCCAAGCTCGGCCAGGGCAGCGTCTTCACCTTCACCATGCCGCGCTCGCTGATGCCGTGCTTCGCTCGCAGCGCCTCGACCTTGCCGTGTTCGATGAAGCGGTCCGGCCAGCCGATGCGCACCACGGGCGTATGGAAGCCCATCTCGCTCAGCGCCTCGAGCACCGCGGAGCCGAAACCGCCCATCAGCACGTGGTCTTCAAATGTAACGAAGGCCTGGACCTTGCGCGCGTACTTCCCCAGCACGTCGCGATCGAGCGGCTTCACGAACCGTGGATTGATGAGCGCGACAGAACGGCCCTCGCGCTCCAACGCGTCCGCAAGTTCGGCAGCCATCGGCAGCAGCGCGCCAAGGCCGAGCACCGCAATCTCATCACCGTCGCGGATCACCTCCGCCTTGCCGATAGCCAGGGCGACCGGCTGCTCTTTCACCTGCACGCCGGTCCCGGTCCCGCGCGGATAGCGGATCGCGCTGGGGCCGTTGTGCGCAAGCGCGGTCTGCATCATGTCGGCCAGCTCGTCCTCATCCTTCGGCACCATGTGAATGACATTCGGTATGCCGCGCAGATAGCTGATGTCGAAGAGCCCATGATGCGTAGCGCCGTCATCGCCGGAGAGCCCGCCGCGATCCATGCAGAAGATCACCGGCAGGTTCTGCAGGCAGACGTCGTGCACGATCGGATCAAAGGCTCGCTGCAGGAACGTCGAATAGATCGCGCAGAACGGCCGGTAGCCCTTGGTTGCCATGCCGGCGGCAAAGATGACCGCGTGCTCCTCCGCAATACCGACGTCGAAGTAGCGCGTTGGATGATGCGGCCGGTAAAGATCGAGCGCCGTGCCGTTGGGCATGGCAGCCGTAATGGCGACAACCTTCTCATCCTTGTCGGCAAGCTTTACCAGCGTATCGGCGAAGACCTCGGAGTAAGTCCGCTGCCCCACCGGCTTGGTGTCGCCTGTCTTCGGGTCGTACGGCCCCAGGCCATGGAACTTCTTTACCTTTTCGAGTGCTGGCTGGAACCCGCGTCCCTTCTGCGTTAGAACGTGCAGCAGGACCGGCATCTCCTGCCGCTTAAGAAACTTGAAGGTCCCAATCAGGAGCTTGAGGTCGTGGCCATCGAGCGGACCGTAGTAGTTCAGGCCGAACTCCTCGAAGAGCATCGACGGCCACAGCAGGCCCTTCGCTGCCTCCTCGGCTTTCCGTACAACTTTGGTGGCAGTCTTGCCGCCGAAGCGTTCGATCAGGCGGCCCGCCCGCGCGTGCAAATGCGTGTAGTGCTCGTTGGTCACCACCTTGTGCAGGTAGTTGGCGATTGCGCCAACATTGCGATCGATCGACCACTCGTTATCGTTGAGCACCACGATCAAACGTTTGGTCTGTCCGCCGATGTTGTTCAGCGCCTCAAACGAGATGCCATTGGTGAACGCGGCGTCGCCGGCCACGGCCACAATGTTCTCGCGCGTGCCGGCCAGATCGCGCGCCACCGCCATGCCCAAAGCCGCCGAAAGCGCGGTGCCGGCGTGTCCTGCGCCATAGGCATCGTGCTCCGATTCCGTGCGCAGCATGAAGCCATTGAGGCCGCCCGGCTGCCGGATGGTATGAAAGCGATCCGCTCGTCCGGTCAACAGCTTATGCACGTAGGTCTGGTGGCTGACGTCGAACAGAAATTTGTCGATTGGCGTGTCGAACACATAGTGCATGGCCAACGTCAGTTCAACAACGCCCAGGTTCGGCCCGAGGTGGCCGCCGGTCTTGGAAAGGCTGGAGATCAGCAGCTCGCGGATCTCCTGCGCAAGCTCTGCCAACTGCGCCACAGACATCCGCTTGATGTCTGCAGGCGACTGAATAGAACGGAGATGTTCGCTCATCGTGGGAACCACGTATTGGACGCTGCTCAGAGAAAAACGACCCTGCAAAAGTGCCGGGACGGCGCGTCACAGCTCTCGCCCCCAAGTATATCAACCGGTGTAGCAACCGGGTGCCGGACAGTCCGCGCCAGGGTAGTAACTGATCGAGCAATTTCGCATTCGGCGGCAAAGGGCTTCAGGAAGCTGAGACAAGAACAATCGATGCCGCAGCGCCGAAAATTTCCGTCAGTCCCGAGGCACTGCAGAGCTCGTGCTTCCGCGACGCCTACTCACGCAGGAATTAAATCCCGGAATTCCACCGCTCCGCTTTCGCTAGCATGTGCCCACGTCCCCAGAAAGGAGAATCACGCAAGTAACGGATTTTGCCCGGTTTGCCAGCCTGTCTGCACCAATTGTGGCAGTGGCTCACACCCCGCGCTTTGAAACAATGCTTGCAGGCGATTCTTCCTCCTCATCCATGCAGATTGCCAGTCCTACCATGATGCAAAGAGATGAAGCCGAGAGGCTCAAATCTCTCGCGCAGTACGAAATCCTCGATACGTTGCCGGACCCGGCACTGGATGAGATCACTCGCCTTGCAGCAAGCTTCTGTCGCGCACCCTACGCCTTCATCTCGTTCATCGACGCGAGCCGCGTCTGGTTCAAATCGCGCATCGGCTTCCTGAGCCGACAGCAGCCGCGCGCTACATCGGCCTGCCAGTACACCATTCTGGAGCCCAACGCGATGGTCATCGACGATGCCGCGCAGGACTATCGCTTTGCGCCATCCGGCGTCCCGCTAGCTGCGACCACGTACTGTCGTTCGTATGCGGCGGCGCCCATCTTCGCGCCCAACGGCACTGTGCTCGGCACGCTGGCCGTCTGCTCGCCTGAGCCGAACATGTTTACGCGCGAGCATGGCCGCACGCTCGAAGTGCTGGCGCGGCAGATCATCACGCGACTTGAGCTCTACACCAAGACCAATCAGCAGGACCGCGTGGTGCGCTCGCGTCAGCGCATCGAGCGCGCGCTCACCGTGGAGCGCAATTTCGTCACCTCCGTCCTCGATTCGATTCACGCGCTGGTGCTGGTGCTCGACACGGCGGGACGCATCGTGCGCTTCAATCGCGCATGCGAAACCGTAAGCGGCTTCAGCTTTGCCGAATTGGTGGGCCGCTCGTTTCCCGAAGAGCTCTTCCCGCCCGAAGAACGCGATCACGCCATGCGCATGTTCGAGCAGGCACGCGCCGGCAAGCTCGACGGCAGTTACGAGATGCACTGGCGCACGCGCGATGGCGGATTGCGCCGCATCGCCTGGACCGCCAGTTCGCTCAACGATCCGCAGGGCGACATCAATTTCGTCATCACTACCGGCATCGATGTCACTGAGCAGCGCCAGGAGCTCGATCGCCTGCGCACCAGTGAGGCGCGCTATCGCCACCTCGTCGAAGGCTCGCTCGGCATCATCTGCACCCACGACCTTGACGGCAACATTCAATCGATCAACGCGCACGCCGCCGCAATCCTCGGCCATACGCCGGAGGAGATCGTCGGCACGCCGCTCTTCGACTACATTGCGGATGATCACAAGCGCGACTACGAGCAGTACGTGAGTGCGCTGAACGAACAGCACGAGCATCAGGGGCTGTTCTATTTCAAGCGGCCGAATGGCCAGTCGGCCGTGGTTGCCTATCGCAACAAGCTGCTGCAACTGCCCGGCACCGAACCCATCGTGCTGAGCCACGGCATCGACATCACCGAGCAGACCGACGCCGAGGACAAGCTGCACACGCTCATGCGGCAGCGCGAATCGATCCTCGCCTCAGTAGGCGACGGCATCTGGGGTCTCGACATCCACGGCAATCTCACCTTCTGCAACGAAGCCGGCGCCAGCATGTTCGGCTACAAGGTGGACGAGATCATCGGCAAGAACACCCACCAGCTGGTCCACCACTCGAAGGCGGACGGCACGCCCTATCGATACGAGGATTGCCCCATCCAGCGGGCGCTCCACTCCGAGGAACCCGTGCGCGTGGACAACGAGGTCTTCTGGCGCAAGGACGGCACCTGCTTCCCGGTGGAATACGTCGCCCGCCAGCTGGTGCACGACGGAATCGTCAGCGGTACAGTCGTCGCCTTCGCGGATGTCTCGGAGCGCCGCCGCCTCGATCGCATGAAGGACGAGTTCATCTCGACCGTGAGCCACGAGCTGCGCACGCCGCTCACTTCGCTGCGCGCCGCGCTCGGCCTCATCGCCGGCGGTGTGCTTGAGAAGCGTCCGGAGAAGCTCGCCCAGATGCTCGACGTCGCCATCGGCAATTGCGATCGCCTCGTCCGCCTGGTAAACGACATCCTCGACTTCGAGCGCATCGGCTCCGGCCGGCTGCCGCTGCATCGCGAGAAAGCGAACGCGGTGGACCTGCTGCGCCGCGCGGCAGACCTGCAGCACACCGCTGCTGCCAGCCACAACATCACCTTCCGCATCGACGCGCAGCCCGTGGATGTGATGGTGGACGTGGATCGCACACTGCAGACCCTGACCAACCTCATCAGCAATGCCGTAAAGTTCTCACCTCCGGGCGACGAAGTGCGCCTCACCGCAACCGCAACCGGAGAGAATGAAGTCACCTTCGAAGTCGAAGATCACGGCCGCGGCATTCCGCCGGAAAAACTCGAAATCATCTTCGAGCGCTTCCAGCAGGTGGACGCATCGGACTCGCGCTCCATGGGCGGCACCGGCCTCGGCCTCGCCATCTGCCGGGCCATCGTAGAGCAGCACGGCGGCCGCATCAGCGTGCACTCCAAGCTCGGCCAGGGCAGCGTCTTCACCTTCACCATGCCGCGCTCGATCAATTAGGGCCCGCTCTGCGCGGTGCGAACTAAGACAGTTACGGAACTTTCACCGAGCCCAATTCCTCGCTGACTTAATTTTCGAATCGCCGGCCAATCGCAGCCGAGTTACGAGAAGCGCATCTATGGGGACGAATCCGCCTCCGCAGCCTTCAATGAGTGACTCGCCCTGTTCTCGTCATTCGAGAATCACGCTGATAGATCCTCAACACTGGCGGACATTTTCTTACTCATCTGATTTCGCCGATCGAGTTGCCGTTGTAGTCAACGACACGACGAATCCAACACGCCCCGGATGAGAGAACCTCAGTTTGCAAGCCGAAGCCGTGGTAACTGGCAACCAGTTCGATCCTCTGTTTCGACCGACCAACCCGACTATCCGACAAAATTCCCGGGTCGGTGCCAGACCGGCGATCATGGCCATCACCTGATTTCCGCGCTCTTTCTCGCGGACTTTTTCGGCGAAGGAGGGGCTGGTTTACCCAGCGCTGCGGCGGTTTCGCGCCACAGCGGCAGGTCATCCTCATCTGCCGTGGCGACGTCTCCGAGCAGCTTAACGGCGCGTTCGTAATTGCTGCCGGCATTTGCAGCATCTCCACGACCCTGGTAGGCCTGCGCAAGAACAAGGAAGTCTTCGGGATCTGTCCCGCCATGCAGGGCGACAGCTTTCTCGAGCGTAGCGATCGCCTCGTTCCACAACCCGTTCTGGACCTGGGCGAGGCCGAGCCTGCCCAGGAGGTCTGGATTGTCCGGCTCTGACTGGAACGCACGGCGAGCCAGCGCCAGTGCTGGCGCTGGGGCGCGCCTCCGAGGATCTGGGGCTGTAAGCAGAAACCACGCAAAGCGTTGATCGACCTCCGGTTTTGGGGAGCTGCCTTGAGAGTACTGCCGAAACAAATCTTCGGCCTCAGAGTACCTCTCCTGGGCGGCGTAGTCCTGGGCGAGCATGAGCAGACTCATGGCCGTATACGGATGCGCTGGCCCCAGCACCCGGCGCTGTGTCTCCAACGTTTTCATCAACAGGGATTCCGATGCTGCAAACTTGCCCTCGCGTCGATAGGTATCCGCAAGATTCTGTGCGGTCGATAGGATGTCCGGATCATCGGAGCCGATCACCCGGCGTTGCATCTCCAGAGTCTGCTGCCCGAGAGCCTCAGCCTGGGCGTACTTCTTCTCGCCCTTATAAGCAATGAACAGTACTTCCATGGAAGCCAGTGTTCGTTTACTATCCAGACCCAGCACTTTCTGTTGGAACTCCACAACCTGGCTGGCGAGCGCCTCTGCCTGCCGGTATTTGCGGTCACTGTTATAAAAGTTTGCCAGATCAGTCATGTCCAGAAAAACGAAGGCGCTCTGGGGGCCGGAGGCGCGGCGATCAATTTCGAGCAAGCGTTCGATGAGCGCCTCCGCCAGACCGTGTTTTTGCTCGAAGTAGTACACCCAGGCCAATTCGTCCATCGTTTGGCGCGTGTCCCTGTCTTCCGGTCCAAGGAGCCGCTCCTCGAGGTCCAGTGTTGGCCTCAGCAGGGCCTCGGCTTGCGCATACTTCCCCTCCTCCGAGTAGACGTAGCCCAGCAATCCTGTGGCACTCAGTGTCTCGCGATTCTGCTTCCCCATCACCCTGCCATCCGCTTCTGCCGCGTGGGAAAACAGCTTTTCCGCCTCGGCATATTTGCCGGCATCGTTATAAGCTTCGCCCATGTCGGCCATGATGGCCAGGGTGGCGGGGTTCTCCGGGCCCAGCGCTCGGCGGCTGAGCGACAATGCCTGCTCGAGTTGCTGCTGGGCCTGAGCAAGAAGGCCCATTTGCAACTCGGTGTAGCCAATGGTGTCGCGAATCGAAGCCTCAACCTCCGGCTGGCCCTTGAATTTGCCGCCGATGTTGGCGGCGGCGCGATCCAGCACGGTGTGCATGCTGAGGTTTGGGTCGGGCTTATCCTGGTTATAAACATCTGCCTGACCCAATAGATCTTTCTGCAGAAAATCGTTTACCGCCTTTGCGATTGCGGTCTGCCGTTCGGCCTCTTTCGTCTGTCGTTCGGATACTTTCTGCGCCCGGCGCGCCTGCACCGCCTCCCATGTGCTCGCTGCCACTCCCAAGGCCAACGCCACGAACACAGCCGCGATGCCGGAAACCAGGGCCTTGTGCCGCAGCGCAAACTTCTGCAACTGATAGGTCGTGCTCGGCGGCCGCGCCACGATGGGTTCGTCGTGCAGATAGTGGCGGATGTCCGCTGCCAGTTCCGCCGCCGATCCGTAACGCCGCGTCTTATCCTTTTCGAGTGCCCTGGCGACGATGGTTTCGATGTCGCCACGGTAGGTACGATTGACGGAGCTGAGCGCCGTGGGCTCGTCTTGCCGGATGGCGCGGACCGCTTCATGAATCTGCCGGCCGATCGCATACGGCGCTTTGCCGGAGAGCACTTCATAAAGGATGACGCCGAGGGCATAGACATCGCTGCGCGTGTCGATATCTGCCGCTTCGCCGGAGACCTGCTCCGGACTCATGTAGGCGAGGGTACCGATGATCTCGCCCATATTGGTCTGCCGGGTGGCCTGCGCGTCAGAATCGGTGAGGCGGGCCACGCCGAAATCGAGAATCTTCGGCTGCCCGTCCTCGGCGATGAGGATGTTTGCCGGCTTCAGATCGCGGTGAATAAGCCCGCGCTGATGCGCGTGCTGCACGGCGTCGCAGATCTTCGCCATCAGTTCCAGCCGCTCGCGCGTGTTCAGCTTGTGGCTGTCGCAATAGTCGAGCAGCGTCTGCCCGCGCACCAGCTCCATCGCGATGTAGGGCTGCGTGCCGAAGGGAGTTTCCACCGCGCCCGCATCGTAGATCTGCGCGATGCCGGGATGCTGCAATCGGCCCAGCGCCTGGGTCTCGTTCTCGAAGCGGCGCAGCATCTCGCCCGTCGCATAACCTGCGCGAATCACCTTGAGGGCGACGATGCGCTGCGGGAAATCCTGCTCGGCCTCATAGACCATGCCCATGCCACCCTCGCCGAGCAGCCGGAGAATGCGGTAGCGTCCGATGCTGGTGGCGAGCGGTTGCGGGTCTCCGGGAAGGGGGCCGGAGGTTGGAGGCGTGCTGACGGAGGTCGAACCGGGATCGGGTCCCAACGTCGGGGCATCAGCTTCGGGCAATGTCGATCCTTCCTGCGCGGGAGACACGCTGAGGGAGGCGGTGGCATTGAGGATAGGAATTCCTGATATCGGCGTCAAGGAAAGGATTGAATACCTTGCGAGCTGAGCAAGGCGATCCCGCAAGCAACGCTATCCATTCCGGCTACGGCTACCCAGTCGGGCCACTCCTCGTTGCGGTCATTGCGGGCAAGTTTCGGACGGTTTATCAGCTCGACAAAAGATTTGGTAGTTTCGGCCTTTATTAATTGCTAAATCGACAATGCACTCGTTGACGAATCGACTAGTTCCTCATAAGTCGCCTTCTCGTCAGCATCAAATTTCAGAACGGCCAGGATCGCAGCACGGTTTCAATTTGAAACCGCGACAGAAACATTCTTCAGAAATGTGCCATTTCACCCCGACGATTTCGATACACTTGAAATAGAGATACAGAAAGCGCCCGCGATCCTTCGCGGGCGCTTCCATTTGCTGACCGCTATTTCGCTGATCGGACTTCAGCCAGCGCATTTAGCCGCTTCTAAGTCCTTTGGCAAGACGAATTTAGCGATAAGTCCTTTGGATGGACAGAATTTGGCCCTCGGGAGGTGGTCTAACCTGCTGTTGAAGAAAGATTTCCGGGCCGCTCTCCGGTGACGGGAGGGGGAGGGGCTAGCGCGCGGCAGCCGCTCGAATATCAGCCCTCATCGTTTTCCTTCAACCGGGCGATCACCTGCAGATCTTCGAGCGTCGTCGTATCGCCTTTGATCTCCCCGCCTGCCGCCAGCTCGCGCAGCAGCCGGCGCATGATCTTGCCGCTGCGCGTCTTCGGCAGCGCATCCGTAAAGCGGATATCGTCCGGCCGCGCCAGCGCGCCAATCTCCTTCGCCACCCAGGCGCGCAGCTCGTCCTTCAACTCTTTTGACGGCTTGTGTCCGCCTTCAAGCGTGACAAATGCTGAGATCGCCTGCCCTTTCAGATCGTGCGGCCGCCCGACCACCGCCGCCTCCGCAACGTGCGGATGCGCCACCAGCGCGCTCTCTACTTCCATCGTGCCCAGGCGATGTCCACTCACGTTGATCACATCGTCGACGCGCCCCATCAGCCAGAAATAGCCGTCCTCGTCCTGCCGCGCGCCATCGCCGGTGAGATAGGTTCCGGGAAACTCCGACCAGTACGTTTTCTCGTATCGCTCCGGATCGCCATAGATCGTCCGTGCCATGTATGGCCATGGGCGCCGGATCACCAGCAGTCCGCCCTGCCCCTTCGGAACCGGATCGCCGCGTCTCGTCACAATCTCAGGCACAATTCCCGGCAGCGGCAGCGTTGCAGAACCGGGCTTTGTCGGAACCGCACCCGGCAGCGGCGAGATCATCATGCCGCCCGTCTCGGTCTGCCACCAGGTGTCGACGATCGGGCAGCGGCCGTGGCCAATCTTCTCGTGATACCACATCCATGCCTCGGGATTGATCGGCTCACCCACCGATCCCAGCAGCCGCAGCGATGCCAATGAATGCTTCTCCACATGCTCGTTGCCGAGCCCGATGAATGCGCGGATCGCCGTGGGCGCCGTGTAGAAGACAGTCACCTTGTGATCGTCGATGATCTTCCAGAAGCGATCCGGCGCGGGGCAGGTGGGCGCGCCTTCATACATCAGCGTCGTCACGCCGTTCTGCAGAATGCCGTAGATCACATACGAGTGGCCCGTCACCCATCCGATGTCCGCCGAGCACCAGTACGACATCGTCGTCCTTGAGATCAAACACCAGCTTGCTGGTGTAGTACGTCCCTACGCTGTAGCCGCCGGTAGTGTGGACAAGGCCCTTCGGCTTTCCTGTCGTTCCCGAGGTATAGAGGATATAGAGCGGATGCTCGGCATCGAGCGGCTCCGCCGCGCATTCCGGTGCGGCCTTCTGCATCAGCTCGTGCCACCACAGATCGCGCCCCGCCTTCATCTCGATCTCGCTGCCGGTGCGGCGATAGACAACCACATTCTTCACGCTGGGACATTGCTCCAACGCCTCATCCACAATCTTTTTCAGCTTCACTTCTGCGGCGCGTCGGTACGACCCATCCTGCGTAACCACGGCCACGCACTGCGCGTCATTGATGCGGTCCACCAGCGCGTTCGCCGCAAAGCCGCCAAAGATGACAGAATGCACCGCGCCAATGCGCGCACATGCCAGCAGTGCGATCGCCAGTTCGGGCGTCATGCCCATGTAAATCGCGACGCGATCGCCCTTCTTCACGCCAAGGCCCTTCAGCACATTCGCGAACCGCTGCACTTCCCCATGCAGCTCGCGGAAGGTCAGCTTGCGAACCTCGCCCGGCTCTCCCTCCCACACGATCGCAGTCTTGTCGGCGCGCGTGCCCAGCGCATGCCGATCGACGCAGTTGTGGCAAAGGTTAAGTTTGCCGCCCACAAACCACTGCGCGCGCGGCGGCTGCCAGTCCAGCACTTTGGTCCACGGTGTGAACCAGTCCAGCTCGCCGGCAACCTCAGCCCAGAATGCCTCCGGCTCATCGATGGAGCGGCGATACAGCTTCTCGTAGGCGGCCATTCCGCTCACGTGCGCCTTGGCTGCGAAATCTGCAGGCGGCGGAAATACGCGGGTCTCGTTCAAGCGTGGAGCTGAAATGCTGATTTTCTGCCGTCTCGGCCATGCCTTCCGATGTCCTCCGCGCGGTGATTTCAGAACCGCGCATACGCGTTCCACACTAAAGCGTTGCGGCAATCGACGGCAAGCAGACCGGCTCTTACGCAGAGAAGCCCGCCTCCGGCCAGGAGGCGGGCTTCACTGGTTGTGCTGCGCTGGCGTTAGTGGCAACTCACGTTGTCAACCCCCGTCAGCTTGTTCGCGGCAGAGGTCAGCTTCCGCCCATAGCAGTAGCCCAGCGTATTGCTCGCCTTGTAGGTCTGCGTGCTGGAGGCGTTGCTCGGCCCCAGGAAGGCGCCGCTGGCACTGAAAAGATCGGTGTCGGTCGATACGACCTTGTTCGACACCGAGCCGTGGAAGAGGCGCAGCGAGCCGAGGAACGTGTCTGTGTTTTCCTCGTAGCGCTGGTCGGAGGTGTTCAGCTCGCTGGCCGAACCGTCCGATGCGAATTCCTCGTCAATCAGGAAATTGAGCGGATAGGAGTAGCGCTTCGTCTCCGTTGTGGAGAGAATGCCCTGCCGCTGGGTGGTCGAAACGTCCATCGTGGTCGCCTGCGTAATGTCCTGCACGTACTGGGTGGAGTTGATGCTGAACTTCTGATCGTTGCTGAAGTTCACCCGGCCCGAAACCGTAGTGGTCACGCGGCCATGTGAGGTGGTTGTCCACCCGCTAATGCTGTAGCTCCGGTTCGAGTTGACGCCAACCGTTCCGCTGACGTTCCCGCTGGAATCTGTCGTCAGATGTTCACTCACCACCGGGCTCGGCGCTGCGGAAAGCGTGTCGCTCAGCAGCCCGCCATTGGTGCGCTGTGCGTGCGGGTCGGTGAAGACCAGCAGGTTCGCCGTCGCAAGGAAGTAGCTGTTCGCGTTGTAGACACTGATTCCGACCGTATGCGCGTTGCCGTCAGAGAGAACACCGGCAAACGGTGTCAGGTTCACGCGGAATGGTTTGAAATTGAGCGTCTGCACGCCCGGAATCGGTTCCCAGAGATACGGGTCGACACCGCCGGTGTAGATCCAGGGATACACCGGCGCAATACCCGCCGGCTTGCCGTCAATCGTGATCTCGGTCTCCCGGAATGCAGTGTTGCCGCAGCTTTCGAGCTCACCGGCGACATCGCTGGGCACGCACGTCCACCAGAACTCATCTCCCGATTGGCTCTGCGCGAAGACATCGAGATATGCCTCCTCTGTATTCCGCGGCAGGGTCACGCTCTGGCTTAGCTGGTCTGCCGTCGTGTTTAGGGTGAAAGCGCCCAGGCTTGCGGTCGGCAGTGGCACTACCTCATCCGCCACGCGCGGCGCGCGATCGCGGAAATCGGCTGGATAGAAATCAAGCTGTGCGTTCGCGTAAATGATCCCGGTATAGTTCACCCCTCCCGATTCGCCAACAAAGTTGCCAAGAATCGCATGCCCAGTCTGCGGAGCATTCAGGCCTGCGCTCAGGTCCGTGACATCGCTCTCCACGTGCCATGATGGGCTCAGCGTAGCGCGCGGCTCCGCGGTGGTGCCGTAGTAGATGTTCATGTTGCCGATCAGGAACTGTGCCGTGCGGTCGAACTGGCGTCCTGCAGTGACGGTGAAGTCGGCGGAGAAGACGACCTTCGCCCACGGGCCGTGGCAATCCGAGGGTGGCGCGTAACTGAAGTCCTTGGTGTTGAAGTCGGCGAACTGCTCATTGGTGAAGAGCTGCACGGTGCAGGGTGTTGTATGCGGCCGCGCGACCGGTGGATCGGCTGTGATCGGATTGGAGGATCCGATCTGCGGACCGTTAGTCACGACAACCTGCGCGGGCAGCGCAGCGGTCAATGTGAACAGCCCCGCGGCCAGCAGGGCGCTTCGGAAGAACGGCTTTGGAGGAATGAGTTGCGTCATGTGAGGGGCTCCCAGAATTGAAAATCGCAGTCCGTCCGTAAAACATGCGGTGCGAAATGGCTGTCAGCATAGCACGCAGCATCGCAGCCCCGCAGGGCCGGGTCACAGCCGTGTTTTCGTGCAGCAAACAACCCGGATGAAGAGCCGAAGCCACGCGCTTGACACCGTTACTCTCTTCTCTGATACTTGCATAGCTTGTCTACGTAGACAGCCTATGTAAGCTGCAGGAGAACCGAATGACTTCCACTCGTGATGAAATTCCCCCCGGGACTCTCTACCTTCTCATCCTGAAGAGCATCGCCCGGCACGGCGAGCTGCACGGCTTTGAGATCGCCAACGCAATCCAGCAGACCTCCGAAGATGTGCTGCAGGTGGAGGAAGGATCGCTCTATCCGGCGCTCCAGCGGATGCTCATCAAAGGCTGGGTCACCGCACGCTGGGGCACCACGGCCGGCAATCGGCGCGCCCGCTACTACCAGCTCACCGCGGCGGGCCGCAAACAGCTAGCCATCGAAATTTCTCAGTTCCAGCGCGTCATGGGCGCAATCGCGCGCGTGATCCAGACCGCATAGGAGGTTCGCCATGAGCTGGCTCGGGGAATGGGGAAGACGCTTCGGCATGCTGTTGCGCCGCGAACACGTCGCCAACGATCTCGAAGACGAGATGCAGTTGCATCTCGACATGCGCCGCGAGCAGCAGATGCAGGCCGGTGTCCCGCCTAGCGACGCCGGCGCCGCCGCACGCCGCCGCTTCGGTAATCCCACGCTGCTGCGCGAGCGCAGTTACACCGCGTGGGGATGGAGCTGGCTCGAAAGCCTCGCGCAGGACATCCTCTACGGCCTGCGCGCAATGCTGCGCTCGCCCGGCATCACGCTCGTGGCCCTGCTCTCCCTCGCCCTCGGCATCGGCGCGAACACCGCCATCTTCAGCCTGATGGATGCCGTAATGCTGCGCTCGCTGCCGGTAGAAGAATCCCGGAAAGCTCGTGCTCCTCGGAACGGGAGACGCTTGGGGAATCACCGACGCCTTCGGCCGCACCGATCTTTATCTCCTATCCCTTCTATCGCCAGATGCAGCAGCGGAATCAGGTCTTCTCCGACATGGCCGCGATTCTTCAGCATCGTGAATAACGTCTACGGCTCCGTCGAAGGACGCAAAGAGACCGAGCCAATGCATGTGCAACTGGTCTCCGGCACGTATTTCTCTGCTCTCGGCGTGCAGGCGATGCGCGGCCGCATGCTCACCGATGCGGACGACCGCGTCGAAGGCGGCAATCCGGTAGCCGTCGTCAGCGACGCATGGTGGAAACGCAGCCTAGGCCGGGATCCAGACGTTCTGAATACGCAGGCTGAAGATCGGACTCGACCATCTACACCATCATCGGCGTGGCGCCGCCTGAGTTCTTCGGGACGAAGGTGGGCGAATCGCCGGACATCTGGATTCCGCTCTCGATGATCAGGTTCCACCTCACTGGGGCAGCTACACCGACAAGTTCGCGGAATCGCTGGAAATCTTCGGACGGCTGAAGCCGGGCGTGAGCATGGCAGAGGCGAACGCGAACGTGAACCTGCTCTTCCAGCAGATACTCCGCAGCTTCGCCGGCGGGTTCCCGAGTCAGAAGGATCAGGAAACGCTGAAGCGGGCCACGTCGAGCTCACATCCGATGGCCAAGGGGCTCTCCAGCCTGCGCGCCCAATTTTCTGACTCGTTGAAGATCCTGATGGGAATCGTAGGCGTGGTGCTGTTGATTGCCTGCGCCAACATCGCCAACCTGCTGCTGGCGCGCTCCACGGCGCGCGCGCGCGAGTTCGCCGTCCGGCAGGCGCTCGGCGCACAACGCAAACGGCTCATCCGGCAGTTGCTCACGGAAAGCCTCATGCTCGCCGTAGCCGGCGGCACGCTGGGCGTGGCCTTTGCCGCAGGTGCCAGCCGTCTGCTTCTGCGCATGGTCTTCGAGCGGCCCGGAAACTATCCCGCTCGATCTCTCCCTCGATACGCGCATGCTGCTCTTCACCGCGGGCGTCACGCTGGCAACTGCCCTGCTGTTCGGAACGGTTCCCGCGTTCCGCGCAACCAGGCATGGAACTGACCGAGTCGCTGAAAAACGGAAAAGGATCGGCCACGGTCGAAGCACCCGGAGCCCGCTGGCCAGGACTCTCGTCGATCTCGCAGGTGGCATTCTCCGTGGTGCTGGTGATGGTTGCCGGGCTATTTCTGCGCAGCTTGCTCAATCTCACGCGCGTCGATACCGGCTTCAACAAGGAAAACGTACTTCGCCTGAATCTCGACGTGAGCTCGGCAGGCTACAAGGCGGACGATCCGCGGCTCCGGACCCTCTATCAGCAGATCGAGTCGCAGGTCAGCGCGCTGCCCGGCGTCCGCGCAGCCAGCTTCTCTGCATTCACCTTCGGTGTCGGTGAAGGCAGTTGGAACAGCAGGATCATTCGTCGCCGGCTACCACACGGCCCCTAACGACAATGTGAAGCACAACACTGTCGGCAACGGCTACTTCGCAACCATGCAGATACCGCTGATTGTCGGGCGTACCTTCGGCCCGCAGGACACGCCCACATCGCAGAAGGTCGCCATCATCAGCGAACGGATGGCGCGCACGTTGTTTCCCGCAGGCTCACCGATCGGCCGGCACTACGGCATGGAAGATCCCAAAAGTGCAAACGACCTTGAAGTCATAGGCGTCGTGAAGGATATAAAGTTCGGCAGCCTGACCGGGGATGCGAGCAAGTGGATGGTGGACTATCTGCCCGCAGCGCAGCGCGATGGCTATTTGAACGATTTCGAAGTCGCGTTATAGCGGCGACTTCGGTGCAGTTGCGGCCGCAGTGCGGCGCGTCATCCATGATGCTGACCCCAACCTGCCGATCTCCCGACGTGACCACTCTGGATGAACAAGTGGCGCGCTCCTATACCGGCGAGCGCGTGGTGGCGCAGCTCTCCACCTTCTTCGGCCTGCTCGCCATATTCCTCTCCGCCATCGGCATCTACGGCCTCATGTCCTACGTCGTCAGCCGCCGCACTAACGAGATTGGCATCCGCATGGCGCTCGGCGCGGAGCGTATGCACGTCCGCTGGCTGGTCATGCGGGAAGTGCTCATCCTGGTCGCGGTCGGTATCGCCATCGGCGTACCCGCCGCCCTGCTCTCAAGCAGGTTGGTCGCCAGCATGCTCTTTGGCCTGGGAGCAACCGACGCCGCCAGCCTGCTGGCCGCCGTCGCCGTCATGCTCGCCATCGCCGCACTCGCCGGATATCTGCCCGCGCGCCGTGCCTCGCGCGTCGATCCTATGGTTGCCTTGCGATATGAATAAGTTGCAGCAACCCGCGGGACTTCGGACGCCTCGAACCCTTATGGAGGTCACGGATTATGTCAATCATCATCCTGATCGCTATTGGCATCGCGATACTGCTCGTGCTCCTTTTCTTTGCCGTCAACAGGTGGAGCAGCTTCGGGCGCGACCGTGAGAAAAGTGCCGACTTGCGAAAGAACCGCCAGACAACGACGCCAAGCACGGAGCAACGCGGCACCGGCATCAACTAGACCTTCGCAGGACCTTGGTGCCCGCCGGGCAGGTCGGGGCCGTAACGTGACCAACCCCTATTCCGGGACTGGCAGCTCGAGCGTTCCAGCGAGTTAGGCCGTTTTACGCAACCAAACTAATTTAGCCTCACGAGAAAATCCGAGCTGCGTCTTCGCCTTTCATCTCTTTCCATAGCGCTGCTGGTGCCATAGCCACGCAGACCGCACGATATCGTCCAGGGCGCTGTACTGCGGCTTCCAGCCGAGTTCTTCGATGATCTTTTTTGAGCTGGCGACCAGCACAGCCGGATCGCCGGGACGACGAGGCTCCTCCACCACGGGGATCGGATGCCCCGTGACGCGGCGCGCCGACTCGATCACCTCCCGCACGCTGAATCCTTTGCCGTTGCCGAGGTTATAGATCAAGCGTGAGCGCGTGGCGAGCGCCTCGAAGGCGAGGATGTGCGCATCCGCCAGATCGCCGACATGGACATAATCGCGGACGCAGGTGCCGTCCGGCGTCGGATAGTCCTGGCCGAAGATCCTGATACTCTGCCGCCGTCCCAGGGCTACGTCAAGGATCAGCGGGATCAGGTGGGATTCCGGCTCATGCGCCTCGCCGCGCCCTTCCACTGCGCCGGCAACGTTGAAATAGCGCAGGCTTGCATAGCGCAGGCCATGGATGCGGTTGATCCAGATGAGCATCTGCTCCACCAGCAGCTTGCTTTCGCCATAGGCGTTGGTGGGCGCCAGGGGTGCAGTCTCCTCGATGGGCGTGCGCTCCGGCTCGCCATAGACCGCGGCAGTCGAAGAGAAAACCAGCCGGTTGACCCCGGCCGCGAGCATGGCTTCCAGCAGGCTGAGGGTGGATGCGGTGTTGTTGCGGAAGTAAATCTCAGGATGCTTCATGCTCTCCCCGGCCTCAATCAGCGCCGCAAAGTGCATGACTCCGTCTATTTTTTCTTCATGAAAAATCCGCTCCAGCCGGTCGCGGTCGGCAATATCGCCTTCGACCAGTCGTGCGCCGGCCGGCACCAGGTCCCGACGGCTATGGCAGAAGTTGTCGTAAATCAGGACCTTATGGCCTGCGGTCAACAGCCGCAGCGCAACCGTGCCACCGATATAGCCGGCACCACCAGTCACCAGTATGTTCAAGAATCTCTCCCATTTTGAAATAAGTTCGCCGACGTACCGTCATTACCAATGGACCCAATATGTTTACCCTTTGTAAAGGGGGCAACCGGAGGTATTCTGCGCCCGTCGCATGCCGGTATTATGGAGCATAGTGCACGCGCGGTTGTGCGCGCGGAGCCGGTTCATCACAGGCAAACCCAGGGCCTCGCAAGGCAGCGGATGTTGAGGCAAAGAGTGCACGTCCCCGATACACCTACGTTTCTATTGGGCACCACTTTCGGGGTACTGCAATACCTTGGGAATCCAAGGTATCTTTCAAGCACTCGGAGGTACTTTCGTACCAGAGTGAGATTGAATTCCTTGCCGGATTTCTGGGCTGACAGACGATAGCAGGCCGCTCGAAGCAAGCGGCAAACAGTGTCAGAACCTGCAATGGAGTGCTGGGAAACCAGCGTACGTCAGTTTCACGATCGTTAGCCGAGTAGGGAACATATGCCGACCGAACGCATTTCAGTCAACACGAGATTTGGCCTGCTGGACGATGAGAGGAACCGCTGGGGCTCATTCGCCACCAGCATGGTCACAAACGTGATCATCCTCATCCTGCTGCTGATCATTGGGGCCATCCACCATCAGGTGGTAGTCAAGAAAATGCAGGCCGCCGAGCTGCTCATGCCGGTTGAGCCGCCTAAGCCGCCTGCGCCTGTCGTCCCCAAGGTCAAGGTAATCGCGCCTCCGCCCAAGATTGAAATTGCAAAGATTGAGCCCCCGAAGATTCAGCCGCCCAAGCCGGAGATCGAGCCGCCCAAAATAGTGAAGCTGGATATGCCGAAACCTGAGCTGAAGCTGCCCCCGGCCCCGCCCAAGGCAGTTGCTCCTCCGCCGGCTCCCAAGATTGGATTGTTCGCGAGCAACAAGCCGACACCGGTTGCCAACAATCAGTCGCATCCCCAGGCCACCATGGGCGGCTTCGGTGATCCACACGGTGTGGCTCCCAATCCGAATGCCAACCGCGCAGCGACCATCGCGGCGCTCGGCTCCTTCGATGCGTCTCCGGGCGCAAAGAGCGGCGCGGGTGCAGCGCGCAAGGGTACAGTCGCCGGCGTAGCCTTCGGCTCCGGTGTGACAAATGGCGTTCCGGGCGGTCATGACCGGGGCGCGGTAGCTTCTGCCGGGTTTGCCAACGGCGTCGTCGGCGGAACCGGAAAGCCCGGCGGTCATGGCTCTGGCTACAGGTGCTGACTTCGGGAATGGCAACGTCGGCGGCGGCCATGTCCAAGCTGGCGCAGGCTGCAGAGCCGGCGTTCACGCCACCAGTCGTGATCTCTGAGCCGAAGGCGCGCTACACGCCTGAGGCGCAGCAGGCACGGGTCCAGGGTGAAGTCACCCTGCAGGTACGTTTCCTTGCCAGCGGCCAGGTTGAAGTGATTCGCGTCGTTAACGGGCTGGGTCACGGGCTGGATGAAGAAGCACGGCACGTTGCAGAGAGCATTCGATTCAAGCCGGCCCTGCGTAACGGGCAGCCGGTGGACCACACAACCCTCATTCACGTGACGTTCCAGTTGGCATGATGGAATGTCCTTCACAGCAACACGAGTCTCTTTGGAAGTTTGATTTAGGAGCCGGGAAATGAACCTGCGGAATTTTTGGATGACAACTCTGCTCTTGACCATTGGCGTCACGAGTGCTCAGGCAAAGCATAAGGAAAAGTACGCTGCCGCTCCCGGCCTGACTCCAGAGCAGAACGCCCTGATCAAGAAAGCTATTGCTGCTGAAAAGCTCACCATCAAGAACATTCAGCAGAAGTCGCCTCTTGTTCAGACCTATATACAGAACATGAAGGGCGACACGAAACTCTACGCGGTGCCGGTCTCCGACCAGTACATGTTGCAGCGCGTGGACTTCGGCAAGACCTTCTACGGCAAGTCCTATTCGACGGGCGAGGCCAGCGAAGCCAGCAAGGGCATGTTCAAAGGCTCGCTTGCGGCCATGGGTCTGTTGTCGAAGAGCCTGCTGCCGGGCAGCGTGCGCTACATGCCCGATGGTTTCCTGGAGATGATGTTCATTGATCCCAGCGGCTTCGATCAGCAGCACTATGATTTCGTTGCGGTCCGCAAAGCCTTCCTGGGAACGGTTCGCTGCGACGTCTTCGACGTGCATCCGAAGCAGGGCCTGGGCAGTGGCCGCTTCACCGGCCGCATCTGGGTGGATGACGACTCCGGCAACGTGGTGCGCTTTAACGGCACCTACACCGGCGGCGAGATGGTCGACAAGGTCGATGACAACGACTACTTCCACTTCGATAGCTGGCGGCAGAACCTGCAGCCCGGCGTATGGCTGCCGGTAGGCGTGTACATCGAAGAGACTTCCAGAAAGGACAAGGAGCATCCGGTTTCCTTCAAGGCGCATACCCAGATCTGGGGCTACTCGCTGAAGGTGCCGACGCACCAGTCCGATAACGAATCGGTGAAGATCGATGACGTCACCGACCAGAGCCAGAACTCCGAGGACGTCAGTCCGCTTCAGGCGCAGCGCGAATGGATTTCGCAGGCCGAGGAGAACGTCCTCGACCGCCTGACGCAGGCCGGCCTGCTTGCTGGTCCCAGCGACTTCGATAAGGTACTGGAGCAGGTTACGAATAACATCATCATCGGCAACAACATCGAGCTCGCTGCTCCGGTGCACTGCCGCGTGATGCTCACCACACCGCTGGAGTCGATCGCGGTGGGCAACACCATCATCCTCAGCAAGGGCCTGGTGGACACGCTGCCATCGGAAGAATCGTTGGCCGCAGTGCTCTCCTTCCAGTTGGCGCACATCGTGCTCGGCCACCACATCGACACGAAATACGCCTTCAATGACCGGCTGCTCTTCCCCGATGAGTCGACGTTTGAGCGCATCCAGATGCACCACACGGATGTCGACGACACCGAGGCGGCGAAAAAGGCGGTAGTGCTGCTCGACCACTCAATCTACAAGGACAAGATGGGCAACGCCGGCCTGTATTTCGCGCAGTTGCAGCAGCGCGAGAAGGACCTCATCGCCCTCAACACGCCTCGCCTGGGCGATTCGATTCTCGATTCCACGGGCCAGCCCTGGCTGATTGCTATCCAGAAACGTGCGCCGAAGCTCGACCAGGACAAACTGGATCAGATCGCTGCGCTCCCCCTGGGCAGCCGTCTGCGGACCGATGCGTGGGATGACAAGGTATATACCTTGAAAACTACTCCGGTTCCGCTTCTGAATGCCCGGGATAAAATGCCATTTGAAGTCACCCCGGTCTTCTACAAACTCGCACGCTACGATCAGAGCGCAGGCGCCGAGGCAACCACGCAGCAGCAGCCCGCTCAGCCCAATCAGGCGAGCGCTCAACCGCAGCAATAAGCTGATGAATCTTGAACACGAGGGAACGCAGCGAACTTCTGTCTTGCTGTGCAAGAAAATGCCTAGCTGTGAGAGGCGGGTCACTAGGACCCGCCTTGCTGTCCATCTGGAATTTGGCTGTTTCGAGAGATACTCTGTGACGAAAAAAATTCTTTTATTCGCCGCTCTCCTACTTCTCCCGACGATAGGTCGAGCCCAGGTAGTGGCAGCCGGAAAAGGCGGCAACCAGCAGCTGTACGTTGGTGGCACGTTCTCCGATTTCGACCCTGATTATGGCTGGCAGCGGCTGTACGGCATTGGTGCTTACGCCGATTACAACCTCACACCCAAGCTGGGAGCAGAAGCAGAGGTACGCTTCCATCGCTTCAATCAGCTGAGCAACATCCATGAGGACAACTACCTCATCGGCCCGAAATATAACTTTCACCACAAGCGGTTTACCTTTTACGGTAAAGCGCTCTTCGGCGTCGGTTATTTCAATTTCCCCTTCAACGCGGCGCATGGCACGTATTTCGACATGGCGTTCGGCGGCGGCGTCGACTATCGCCTCACCCGGCGCATCTATGTCCGCGGCGAATACGAATATCAGATCTGGCCCGGCTTCGTCGGCCCTCCCGACCCTCTCCCCGTCCCACTGCAGGACCGGCCCAATGGACTGACGCCCAATGGCTTCAGCGTAGGGGCTGCCTACCGCTTCTTCTGATCCCAAACAATCTGTTGAGACGCAAAGCCCCAGTTCATCACTGGGGCTTCTGCTTTTTGCGCTGTGCCGGTCGCCGCGCCCGGGCCGGTTACGTCTCCTTGCTGGGAACCGTTGTCGAATCTCCCGCAGTCGCTTCAGCTCTGTTGAAACACGAAAGCCCGGCGGGGAGCCGGGCTTTCGTCGTCGATTGCAACTCGGATCAGAAGTGGTATGCAATACCGATCGCTGGCGCGTTGATGTTGTAGTAGCGCTTCGTATCGGCGGCGCTGATGCCGAAGTCCGGCGCCTTGACGATGATTCCGCGGTATTCCGCCCGAATATCGAAGCTGGGACTCAGCTCGTAGGCAATGCCTCCGCCGTAAAGAGCGCCAATGGTCGTCGTCCGCTTGGGATTGAAGATCTGGGTCCCGCGATCGTCCAGTGGGGAGAAGAGGAATGCGCCGGGGCCGGCTTCAAGGAACGGGTTCCAGTTGCGAAAGCTGAAGTTGAAAACGTAGGCCGCGGAGATCTCCTGCATCCTGGTGTGGATGTTGTAATTCAGGTTGCTGTAGACGTAGTTCGTGTAGTACTGCGACCACTGGTAGTTGGCTTCGAGCGCGCTGCGCGGCGTCACCATGTAGCGGTAGCTGCCCAGCACACCGGGGCCATAACATGTGCCTCCGCCGGTAGCGCTGGCGCTGACTGCGGTAGTCGCGATGGTGGGGGCCAGGCATCCGGACTGAAAGACTGCTTGCCCGGTTACGTAGGGTGGGAATACGACGGTGCCGCTAACACTCACATCTTGACGGCTTTCCTGCGCAAAGCTTGCTGTTGCCAGCATCGGCAACAACAGAAACAGCAACGGAATCTTCTTCATTCGGTCCTGAACCTCAAGCGTGGAGCACGGGCACGCATTAGCCCCGAGCGCCCCGGACGGGCGGAAGTCACTACAGGATGATCCTGGCGTTCTGCCCAATTGTACCTGCCGCTCGCCTCGGCTGGCGTGCCCGGGGCAGCTTTCCTTTTCCTAAAAGCATTTTCGCTTCTGGTCAGCGCAGCGGAGAATCGCGAAGCGTAGCTTTCCGGAACGGAACAGCCCCGGCGAGTTGGACGAGTTTCATCGTGCTATGCACCGGGAGCGAAAACGTTCTAGCCTGTCGGATCGGCCTCGGGCGCGTACAGATAAGGCCTGCCGCGCTCCACGGAAAATGCGCGTACCGCCTGAAGAAACGCCACCGCAGAATGCGAGAGCACAGCAGCGCGGCGATATACCAGGCGCAGTTGCCGCTCCAGTTTGACTTCAGCGATAGGCACCTTCACCAGCTCGCCCAGCTCGATCTCGCGGGCGGCCGCAATCTCCGGCATGAACGCGACACCATTCCCCATCGCAACAAACCGTTTCACCGCTTCCAGGCTCGGCAGTTCCACGCCGATATTCAGCGGCGTCTTGTGCTCGGCGAAAGTCGCGATGATCTGCCGGCGCAGCGGCGAAGCCACATTGTGGGCCACAAAATTCTGAGCGCCTAGCTCGCGCAGATGTACCCGCCGCCGCCCGGCGAGCGGATGGCCGGCATGAACCAGGAATGCAACGGCATCTGAATACACCACAACGGAACGGAACTGCTCCGGGTCTGGACGAAACGAGAGCACTCCCAGTTCGGCGCGGCGTGCGAGAAGATCATCCGGAATCCGGCTCGCCAGCGCACGCTGCACGGCGAGAGAAATGTGCGGCGAAATGTGCCGGAAGCGATCGAGCAGCGGCAGCAGATACAGCGTCGTATATTCATTCGCTGCCAGATTCAGTTGCCCCCGCTCCAGCGTCTTCAGCTCGCGCACCGCGCTGGCCGCCTCCTCGCGCAATCCGACCAGCCGTTCAGCATAGGCGCGCAACACCTCGCCCGCGGCGGTGAGCGAACCATCGCGCGATGCCCGCTCAAAGAGCGACTCGCCCAGTTCATCCTCCAGCTTGCGGATGACCTGGCTCACCGCCGGCTGCGTGCGCAACAGGCGCTGCGCGGCGCGCGAGAAGCTGCGCTCTTCCACCACCGCCAGGAAGGTCTCCAGTTGCTGCAAGTCCATAAGCGCAAGGCCTCCGCACCGCCCTATAACTCCCCTACTATAAGTAAAATTGATGGTATTTCCAAGAACAATAAATTTGCTTTATGGACCAGGTTCCCGCATGATGCTCTGGAGGACCCCGATAGATGGCACAGACCCGAGACATGGCACAGACTGGACCGGCGGCAACACCCCGGCAGACCACACCAGACCGGATCGTCTTCTTCGACACAACGCTGCGGGACGGGGAACAATCTCCCGGCTGCAGCATGAATATCGCTGAAAAGGTTGAAATGGCCCATGCCCTCGACGATCTCGGGGTGGACATTCTGGAGGCCGGTTTCGCGATCGCATCGGAGGGCGACTTCGAGGCGATCCGCGCGGTCAGCCAGGCTGTCCGGCGACCAGTCATCGCGGCCTTGGCGCGGGCTCGTACTCTCGATGTCGAGCGGGCCGCGCACTCGCTCTATCTGGCAGAGCGCCCCCGTATCCACACCTTTCTCGCCACCTCCGACCTGCATCTCGAGGTGAAGCTGAAGATGTCGCGCCAGCAAGCTTTGGACCAGGCAGCGGATGCGGTGCGGCAGGCACGCGGCTACGTCGACGACGTCGAGTTCTCCGCCGAGGATGCCACGCGCAGCGACATCCAATTCCTGGCCCAAATCGTGGCCGCGACGATCGAAGCGGGCGCGACCACCATCAATTTGCCGGACACTGTCGGCTATTCCACGCCCGATGACTACGCGGAAATGTTCCGCGAGATTCGCCGCCGCGTCCCGGCCGTGGCCAACATCACGCTCTCCGCGCATTGCCATGACGATCTCGGCATGGCGGTGGCCAATAGCGTGGCCGCGATCGACGGCGGCGTGCGCCAGATCGAGTGCACCATCAATGGCATCGGCGAGCGCGCCGGCAATGCGGCACTCGAAGAGATCGCCGCTGTCCTCATGGTCCGGCGCGACAAGTATCCTCACGCCCACTCGCTCAAAAACGATCGCCTCTACAAAACCAGCCAGATGCTGGGCGAGCGCATCAGCTTCCGCCCCGCGCCCAACAAGGCCGTCGTCGGCGCCAACGCCTTTGCTCACGAGGCCGGCATCCACCAGCACGGCATGTTGGCCAATCCGTTGACCTACGAGATCATGACGCCCGCATCCGTAGGCGTGCCGTCGAACAGCATGGTGCTCGGCAAACACTCTGGCCGCCACGCGCTGGCGCATCGCCTGCAGGAGCTTGGGCACAAGCTCCAGCCGGCGGAACTCGACCACTTCTATCACCGGTTTGTAGAGCTTGCCGATCGTAAGAAGGCCATCTATGACCAGGACCTGGTCGCGCTCGCGACCCAGGTCACCGCAGCCGCAACTCTGGCGCAGGCTTAGGAGATTTCTGCATGAAGCTGAAGATTTTAGTTGTCGCAGGCGACGGTATCGGGCCTGAAGTGACGCGCGAAGCCATCAAGGTACTCCAAAGCGTTGCGGAGGTCGGCGGTCATGACTTCCAGTTCGCCAACGAGCTGATCGGCGGCGCGGCCATTCGCGCCGAAGGCAGTCCTCTGCCGCAGAAAACGCTCGATGCCGCGCTCGCAAGCGATGCCGTTCTGCTGGGCGCTGTTGGCGGCAATGAATTCAATTCCCTGCCCCCGGACCGCCGTCCCGAGGCTGGGCTGCTGCAACTGCGCAAGGCGCTGGGTGGCTTTGCCAACCTGCGGCCCGCCTTCGCTTTTCCCGCGCTTGCCGCGAACTCTCCGCTGCGTCCCGAAGTGATTGACGGCGCAGACATCCTCTTTGTGCGCGAGCTGCTCGGCGGCCTCTATTTCGGACAGCCCCGTGCCTGGCAGCGCGAATCGAACTCCGCCTGGAACACCATGCGCTACACCCGCGATGAGGTTGTCCGCGTGGCCCGTGTCGCCTTTGAGCTGGCGTCGAAACGTCGAAAGAAAGTCACCTCGGTCGATAAAGCGAACGTTCTGGAAGTCTCCCAGCTCTGGCGCGCTACCGTCACCGAGATCGCCGCGCAATATCCGGATATCACGCTCGAACATCAATACGTCGACGCCTGTGCGATGCACCTGATGAACACGCCCCGCAACTTCGATGTCGTGCTCACGGAAAATCTCTTCGGAGACATTCTTTCCGATGAGTCCGGCGTCATCACCGGCTCCCTGGGCATGCTGCCATCGGCAACCGTCGGCGGCGCCGTCAATCTCTATGAGCCGGTGCACGGCTCCGCGCCGGACATTGCCGGCAAAGGCATCGCGAACCCGCTGGGCGCCATCCTGACCGCGGCCATGCTGCTGCGTCATACGGCTCACCTGGAAGGCGAGGCTCAGGCCATCGAATCGGCAGTCCGCACGGTGCTTGAGCGTGGCTATCGCAGCGCCGATCTGCTGCGCGCCGGCGATGCGCGGCAGGCCGCCACCTCCACAACAGAGATGGGCACCCTGGTCAACGGCATCCTGAACGACACGCTCGATCGCCACCAGTCCCTTCACGCCGTATAAGCAACCGCTTTTGTTGCACAAAGGAACCGCACCGATGTCCCAGCCGCAAACACTTTTTGAAAAAGTATGGCAGCAGCATGTCGTCGCTGAGCCGGACGGCGAGCCGACCATCCTCTACATCGATCTGCATCTCGTCCACGAGGTCACGTCGCCGCAGGCCTTTGATGGTCTGCGACTTGCTGGACGCAAGCTGCGCCGCCCGGACCGCCACATCGCCACGGTGGACCACAACGTGCCCACCACGAGCGCACAGGACCGCCTGGTCATTACCGATCAGATCGCCGCACGCCAGGTGAACGCGCTGCGCACGAACTGCGCCGAATTCGGCATCGAGTTCTTCGATGTGCAGGACGCAAGCCAGGGCATCGTGCACATGATCGGCCCCGAGCTGGGCGCGACCAAGCCCGGCATGACCATCGTCTGCGGCGACTCGCATACCTCCACCCACGGCGCATTCGGCGCGCTGGCCTTCGGCATCGGCACCTCCGAGGTCGAGCACGTCATGGCCACGCAGACGCTGCCGCAGTCGACGCCCAAGACCTTCCGCATCAATGTCGAGGGCCAGCTCCCGCACGGCGTCACCGCCAAGGACATCATCCTCGACATCATCGGGCGCATCGGCACCGATGGCGCCACCGGCTACGTCGTCGAATACGCCGGCTCCACCATCCGCGCGCTCTCGATGGAAGAGCGCATGACCATCTGCAACATGAGCATCGAAGCGGGCGCGCGCGCCGGCATGATCGCTCCGGATGACACAACCTTCGCGTATCTCAAAGGCCGTCGCTTCTCTCCGCAGGGCGCGGCATGGGAAGAAGCGGTCGCGCACTGGCGCACATTGCGCTCGGATGATGGCGCGCGCTTCGACCGCGAAATGACGATCGATGCCGCCGAGCTTGCCCCCAGCGTGACCTGGGGCACCTCGCCCGGCATGGTCACGCGTGTGGATGCCCTGGTTCCTTCCATCGAGGATGCGCGCAGCGAAGCCGATCGCAAGAGCTTCGCGCGCGCCCTCGAATACATGGACCTCAAGCCCGGCATCCGCATCGAGGACATCGCCGTGGACCGCGTCTTCATCGGTTCCTGCACCAACGGCCGCATCAATGATCTTCGCGCCGCTGCCGCCGTGGTGAAAGGACATCGCGTCGCAACGACGGTTCGCGCCATGGTCGTGCCCGGCTCGCAGGACGTGAAGAAGCAGGCGGAAGAGGAAGGCCTCGATCGCATCTTCCGCGCAGCCGGATTCGAGTGGCGAGAGCCCGGCTGCTCCATGTGCCTGGGCATGAATCCGGATATCCTGCAGCCCGGCGAGCGCTGCGCCTCCACCAGCAATCGCAACTTCGAAGGCCGCCAGGGCCGCGGCGGACGCACCCATCTGCTCTCGCCCGCCATGGCCGCCGCTGCCGCCGTCACCGGCCATCTCACCGACATCCGCAAGTGGCCGCCCACGGACAAGCCCGCGCCCGCCGCCGAACCCGCACTCGCCCAGGGAGGTGCCCGCTAAATGGAAGCCATCCGCACACTCACCAGCACCGCTGCGCCGCTGCCGTTTCCCAACATCGACACGGATCAGATCATCCCCAAGCAATTCCTGAAGCGCATCGAGCGCACCGGCTACGAAGACTTCCTCTTCTACGACTGGCGCCGCATCCAGGATGGTCCCGACGCGGGCAAGCCGAACCCGGAGTTCGTGCTCAACAAACCGGAACATCAAGGCGCGAAGATTCTGATCGCCGAGAAAAACTTTGGTTGCGGTTCCTCGCGCGAGCACGCCGCATGGGCCATCCAGCAGTTCGGCTTCCGCGCCGTCATCGCGCCATCCTTCGCGGACATCTTCTACTCCAACGCCGGCAAGAACGGCCTCGTCCTCGCGCGCCTTACAGACGATGAAGTAAAGACGCTGCTCGAGCGCTCGACCGCAAATCCAAATCACCGCATCACCATCGACCTCGAACAACAAACCGTCACAGACGATCAGGGCTTTCACGCACACTTCGAGATCGATCCCTTCCGCAAGTACTGCCTGCTGAACGGCCTCGACGACATCGGGCTCACCCTGCGCTATGCTGCGGCGCTCGACAGCTACGAAGAGAAACACGACACCGCGTTCTGGTCTGCACCCAAGCCGGCTCATACCACCACGACACTGGAGACACGTTAGTTCATGCCTCAAAGCACAACGACCAGCAATGGCATCGCCCCGGGTAAGAAGAATTCCGCAGCACTCACAGAAGGCGCTTCGCGCGCGGCGGCACGCTCTTTTCTGCGCGGCGTCGGCTTCAGCAAAGAAGATCTGCACAAGCCGATCATCGGCATCGCCAATACCTGGACCGAGATTGGTCCCTGCAACTTCCATCTGCGTGACGTCGCCAAAGCGGTGAAAGAAGGCGTGCGCGAAGCAGGCGGCACGCCCATGGAGTTCAACACCGTCACCATCTCGGACGGCATCACCATGGGCACCCAGGGCATGAAGGCCTCGCTGATCTCGCGCGAAGTCATCGCCGACTCGGTGGAGTTAGTCGCGCGCGGCAATCTCTTTGACGGCATTATATGTATCGCTGGTTGTGACAAAAACATGCCGGGCACCATCATGGCCATGTGCCGGCTCGACATTCCCGGCCTCATGCTCTACGGCGGCTCCATCGCGCCCGGCAAGCTCAAGCAGCCCGACGGCTCCGTCGTCGACATCACGATTCAGAACGTCTTCGAAGCCATCGGCTCTCACGCCGCCGGCAGGATCACCGACGATCAGCTCGAAGCCGTGGAAGCTGCGGCCTGTCCCGGACCGGGCGCATGCGGCGGTCAGTTCACCGCGAACACCATGGCCATGGCCGGCGAGTTTCTCGGCATCTCGCCCATCCAGATCACCGGCGTTCCCGCAATGGCCGCTGGCAAAGCGAATGCCAGCCGCGAGGCAGGCCGCCTCATCATGGATCTGGTGCGCAACGATCTTCGTCCCTCCAAAATCATCACGCGCGAAGCGCTCGAAAACGCCATCACCGCCGTCTGCGCTTCCGGCGGATCGACCAACGCAGTGCTGCATCTCATCGCCATCGCGCGCGAGATGGGCTTGCCGCTCAGCATGGATGATTTCGACCGCATCAGCGAGAAGACGCCGCTGATCTGCGATCTGACGCCGGGCGGCAAGTACGTCGCCAAGGACTATCAGGATGCCGGCGGCTCGCGCGTGCTGGCCAAGCGGCTGCTTGACCGCGGATTGCTTCACGACACCGTTACGGTTACAGGAAAGACTCTGCATCAGGAAGCGTCGGCCGCAGCCGAAACACCCGGCCAGGTAGTCATCCGTCCGTGGGAGAAAGCACTCAAGCCGGTAGGCGGGCTCGTCATTCTCAAAGGCAATCTCGCGCCCGATGGATGTGTCGTCAAGGTCGCCGGGCATGAACGCGTCTTTCATCGCGGCGTAGCGCGCGTCTTTGAGAGCGAGGACGACTGCTTCGCGGCAGTTGAATCGGGCAAGATCAATCCCAACGACATCCTCGTCATCCGCTATGAAGGCCCGCGCGGTGGCCCTGGCATGCGCGAAATGCTCGCCGTCACGGCGGCAATCAAAGGCATCCCGGAGTTGTCCTCGACCGTCGCATTGCTCACGGATGGCCGTTTCTCCGGGGCTACGCACGGCCTGATGGCAGGACACGTCGCACCCGAGGCGCAGGTTGGCGGACCGATCGCCGCCGTGCGCGAAGGGGACTCGATCGTCTTCGACATTCCCAATCGCAAGCTCACGCTGGAAGTTCCGGATGCGGAGATTGCCGCTCGCTTGAAAACGTGGAAAGCTCCGGAGCCGCGCTTCAAGAGTGGTGTCTTCCGCAAATATGCCGACAGCGTCAGCTCCGCATCGCTGGGCGCAGTCACGGTGTAACGCAAAATCGCAGAGAAAGGATGGAGCCGCATGAGTAAGCAGCACCCCCAGGCTGGCACAGGTCCCACGGTATTGACCGGCGCGGAAATCGTGTGGGCAACGCTCGAAGGAGAAGGCGTCCGCGAAGTCTTCGGCTATCCCGGCGGCGCCATCCTGCCCATCTACGACGCGCTGCGCAAATTTCCCATCCGCCACATTCTCGTCCGGCACGAGCAGGGCGCGGCGCACATGGCCGATGGCTACGCGCGCGCTTCCGGCCGCGTCGGCGTCTGCATGGCCACCAGCGGCCCCGGCGCAACCAATCTCGTCACCGGCATCGCGACCGCAATGCTCGACTCGGTGCCCATCGTCGCCATCACCGGCCAGGTCTCCTCGAAAGTGCTCGGCTCCGATGCCTTTCAGGAAGTGGACATCACCGGCATCACGCTGCCCATCACGAAGCACAACTTCCTCGTCACGCGCGCGGAAGACATCGCGCCGGCGATTCGCCTTGCTTTTCAGATCGCCACCTCCGGCCGCCCCGGCCCTGTGCTCATCGACATCACCAAGGATGCGCAGCAGGCCACTGCGCCCTTCGACTTTGCTGTTTGCGCGCCATGCGCAGCGCGTCCGCACCCCATGCTGCGTGCGGAATCCAGCGCCATCCGCGAAGCCGTCGCGCTCATTCAATCGGCCAAGCGCCCCGTCATCCTCGCCGGCCATGGCATCACGCAGTCCGGCGCGGAGCAGCAGGTGATCGCCTTTGCGGAGTCGCAACAGATTCCCGTCGCCTCCACGCTGCTCGGCCTCGGCAGCTTCCCCGCCGCGCATCCGTTGCACTTGGGCATGATGGGCATGCACGGCGAATCGTGGGTGAACCATGCTATCCAGGAAGCCGACCTGCTGCTCGCCTTCGGCATGCGTTTCGACGACCGCGTCACCGGCAACCTTGCGCATTACGCGCAGAACGCGAAGAAGATCCACATCGAGATCGATCCGTCGGAGATCAACAAAAACGTCCGCGTGGACGTAGCGCTCATCGGCGATCTCCGCACCGTGCTCGAAACGCTGCTGCCTCTGCTGCCGAAACGCACCGACAGCGGCTGGCTGCGACAGATCAACGCGTCTAAAGGCACGGCAGCCGTGCGCGACATCATCAACCTGCCGGATAATGGCCACCTCTATGCCGCGCACGTCATCCACGACATCTGGCGCGAAGCACAGGCCGCCGGCCGCGAAAATGAGACTATCATCGTTACAGATGTCGGTCAGCATCAGATGTGGGAGGCGCAGTACTTCAAGCACGAGACGCCGCGCTCGCTCGTCACATCTGGCGGCCTCGGCACCATGGGCTTCGCGCTGCCCGCAGCCATCGGCGCGAAGGCCGCATGTCCGCAGAAGGATGTCTGGGTCATTGCCGGCGATGGCGGCTTCCAGATGACGGCGTCCGAGCTCTCCACTATCGTTCAGGAAAAGCTCGCCATCAATATCGCCATCATCAACAACGGCTTCCTCGGCATGGTGCGCCAGTGGCAGGAGACGTTCTACGAAAAGAACTACTCCGCCTCGCCCATCCTCTCGCCTGACTTTGTGAAGCTGGCGGAAGCGCACGGCATCGAAGGCGCGCACATCACCAAGCGCAAGGACGTAACACCGACTGTCACAAAAGCACGCACATCCGGCCGTCCCTTCCTGATCAATTTCCAGGTAGAGAAAGAAGACGGCGTCTATCCGATGATCGCGCCCGGCGCGGCACTGCACGAGATGGTCCACCGGCCCGAGCGCGATCCCCTGCTCGAGACTGCGGAGGACGAATAGATGCTGCACACATTCGTAGCCCTCGTCGAAGACAGGCCCGGCGTCCTCACCCGCGTCGCCTCACTCTTCCGCCGGCTCAACATCAATATCGTCTCGCTTACCGTAGGCGAGTCGGAGCGGCCGGATACCTCGCGCATGACCATCGTCTGCGACGCACACGAGCACGCCGCGGATCGCATCCGCGCCTCGCTCTACAAGCTCGAAACTACGGTCCACGTGGACGAAGTGGACCGCGCCGCCGCCGTCGTCCGTGAGCTCTGCCTGATGAAGATTGCCGTCGGTCCCGACTCGCCAAATGGGCCCCATTCACGCTCGCAGGTTTTCGAACTGGCGAATGTTTTTCGCGCCCGCGTCGTCGATCTCGCGCCCGAATCCATCATGCTGGAGATGACCGGCAGCTCCAGCAAAATCGAAGGATTAATCCAGGTCATCACGGAATCCGGCTACGCCATTCTGGAGGTCTCGCGCACCGGCCGTATGGCCATGCGCCGCGGCCATCACACTAGCCGCGTGCTCTCTGCCCTCGGCGGCAAATCCGCGGCCCATAGCAATGGAAGCGCCCGTGGCAGTAAGCTCGAAGCTGACGAGATTCTCCCCAACGAATTTGAAAACGTACACGAGGAAGAGATTTAAGTTCTCCTCCGCATTACCAACCCGCAGCGCTTCGTTGCTCGTCGCTGACTTGCTGACTCGCTGACTTGCTAAGAACAAAGGAGCAACCATGCCCAAGGTTTTTCACGATCAGGACGCCGACCTCTCACTCATCCAGGCCAAGAAGGTCGCGGTGATCGGTTACGGCTCGCAGGGCCACGCCCACTCGCTCAACCTGAAGGACTCCGGCGTCGATGTGCGCGTGGGACTTCCCGCAACCAGCCGCTCGCGCGCGAAGGCGGAGAAGGCCGGTCTCGCCGTCCTCTCCATCGCCGATGCTGCAAAGTGGGCGGACGTCATCATGATCCTCGTCCCCGACCAGTCACAGGCCGAGGTCTATAAGGAGCACATCGCGCAGCATCTGAGCAAAGGCAAATTGCTGCTCTTCGCGCACGGCTTCAACATTCACTTCGGATTTATCAAGCCGCCGGCCGATATCGACGTAGCACTTGTCGCGCCCAAGGCGCCCGGTCATCGCGTCCGCGAAATCTTCACCGAAGGCGGCGGCGTTCCCGGTCTCATCGCCGTGCAGCAGGACGCTACCGGCAACGCGCAGAAGCTGGCGCTCTCCTATGCGCGCGGCATCGGCTGCACCCGTGCCGGCGTCTACCAGACTTCCTTCAAGGAAGAAACCGAGACCGATCTCTTCGGCGAGCAGGCTGTGCTCTGCGGCGGCACATCGGCGCTGGTCAAAGCCGGCTTCGACACGCTGGTCGAAGCAGGCTACGCGCCGGAGATGGCCTATTTCGAATGCCTCCACGAGCTGAAGCTGATCGTTGATCTGATGTACCGCGGCGGCCTTAGCTACATGCGCTACTCCATCTCCGATACGGCCGAGTTCGGCGACTACACTGCCGGCCCGCGGATTGTGAACGACCAGACCCGCGCGGAGATGAAGAAGCTGCTGACCGAAATTCAGGACGGCTCCTTCGCTCGCAAATTTATGGAGGAAAACCGCACCGGCCGGCATCAGTTTGAAAAGTACCGGACAGCAGAGCGCGCGCACCCGATTGAGAAGGTAGGCAGTCAGTTGCGGGAGGCAATGCCGTTCCTCGACCCGGTGACCGCGCCGTCACAATCGCCAACACCGCAGGAAGCCACTACAAGCGCATAATTCATCCATTCGGCACTCGGAATTGTGCACTTAGCCCCGCGGTGGATACCGCGGGGCTGCCGGTCGGCTAGGATTAGAACCTCAAGGAGTTCCCCGTGAGCGAAAGCCTGATCGAGCAACCGGTTGCCACTTCCAGTGACCGCATCGCTGCGCTCGCTGACGCCCTCCGCAATGTCGCACCGCTCGCCGGTCTCAGCGATGAAGAATATATGTGGCTGGCGACCCACGGCACAGAGCTGTTTGTGGATGCGAACGTCACGGTCTTCGAGCAGGGCCAACCGGCCGATCAGATGACGATCCTGCTCAAGGGCGAGATCCAGGTGCAGCGCGACCGCAGCGGCGCTGCGCCGGTGATGTTCATCGGCCGTGCGGGACAGATCACCGGCCTGCTTCCGTTCTCCCGCATGAAGACCTGGGGCGGGCGCGGCGTCACCATCGCGCCCACCTGGGCAGTGCAATACGATCGTTCGCTGTTCCCACGCATGCTGGCGGAAATTCCTTCCATGACGCAGCGCGTCGTCAGCATCCTGCTTGATCGTTCGCGGGAAGTCACGCGTATGGAGCAGCAGTCAGAGAAGCTGAACGCGCTCGGCAAGCTTGCCGGCAATCTCGCGCACGAGCTGAACAATCCCGCATCCGCGGCGCAGCGCGCTGCGTCCGGCATGTTGCAGGAGCTGGAGGTCTTCGGCCGCGAGCTCTTCCGCCTCGGCAGCCTGTGTTTCCATCCGGAACAGGTCGAGGCGCTGCGCGAGTGGAATGAGCGCCTGCGCCAGAGCCTGGAAGACAAGCCAAAGCCAACCCTGACGGAAATTGTCGTACGCGAAGAGGCCCTGACCCGGTGGCTGCAGGAGCGGCAGATCGCTACCATTAGCCAGATCGCGCCCGAGTTTGCAGAAGCCGGCATAACGCCGGATGATCTCGCGGCCCTGCCGGATTTTCTAACGCCGGAGAGCACCTCGCTACTGCTCTCGCAACACGCCTCCACGCTGCGCACCGAACGCATGGCGGAAGCGATGCTGGATTCGACGGCGCGCATCTTCGATCTCATCCGCGCCATCAAGGACTACTCCTACATGGACCAGGCGCCGATCCAGGATATCGATGTGCCGCAAAGCCTGGAGAACACGTTGGCCATGCTGCAGTCGCGGCTACAGCACGTCGTCGTGGAACGGAACTACGAACCGAACCTGCCGGTGATTTCGGCATACGGCAGCGAGCTGAATCAGGTGTGGACCGTGCTGCTCGAAAATGCGTTGGACGCGATCAAGAATCGCGGGCGCATCACACTGCGAGTCAAGTCCGCATCCGATCTGCTGCTGGTCGAGATCGAAGATGATGGCCCCGGCATTCCCAAGGATCAACAGGTACGCATCTTCGAACCGTTCTTCACCACCAAGGCGCCGGGACATGGTCTTGGCCTCGGGCTGGACACGGCGCAGCGCATTGTTCGCATGCATCGGGGTTATCTCTTCGTGCAGAGCGTGCCGGGTAAGACCTGCTTCCAGGTGGGCTTGCCGTTGCAACAGACCGGCGCGTATTGAGCGCTGCGGTCGTGCTCCCGGGAATTGTTCCACGTGGAACAATTCCCGGTGTTGTTGTCGTGGAATGTTCCACGTGGAACATATGCACCCAGATCAGGGCATAGCGACCGGTAAGTCATAGCAGCACCGAAGGTTAAAGGCGCCCGCAGGCCGAACTTTTCAGCCGATTTTGCCCTATTCAGGTGCAAATCTAACTCTTGATACGTCTCCGCCTCAGTTCCAAATTGGGAAATATTCTCGAAGACTGCTTTCTTCGGCAATGACCAGTCTCCCTATACTGCTTGCTCAAGCTGGGTCGATGAGCGCTAAGCCCTGTTGGCAACAGCCGAGGCTTGTCTTGATTCAGTACTACAACACAGGAAAATTCGCCGCGACTGAATCGAAGGTCTTTCCGACGCAGAAGGGATCACGGGTGCTTTCGATACACCTTGACGTTCTACATATCGGCGCGTATATGTAGAAGCTGTAGGTGTCATGAAGACTGAAAACAAATTCGATTTGCCGCAGGGAACCCTCGATCTGCTCATCATGAGGATTGTGGCGCTTGGCCCTATTCACGGTTATGCCATTGCGCAGAGGATCCAGCAGATGTCGCGCGACGCACTGCAGGTCCAGCAGGGATCCCTTTATCCCGCCCTCCATCGCCTCGAATACAAGAAGCTGCTGACTGCCAACTGGCGGCCGTCGGAGACCGGGCGTGACGCCAAATTCTATGAACTTACAGTCAAGGGCCGAGCGTATCTCAAGACAGAGACCGCGAACTGGAAACGTCTCACTGATGTGGTCGGGCTGGTTCTCAAGGGAACTTTGGAGGGACTCTCATGAGCTGGCTGCTGAGGCTTTTCACGCGTAAGCGAATGGAGGTCGACCTCGATAGGGAGTTGCGGTTCCACTTTGAATCGCAGGTTGCCGAGAAGATGCGCGGCGGCATTTCAGAGAGCGAAGCCCGCAGGCTCACTCGGCTGGAGTTCGGCGGCATGGAGCAGATCAAAGAAGATTGCCGCGAAACCCGCGGCACTCAGTGGTTCGAATCGACCGCACAGGATCTCCGTTATGGCCTGCGTCAGCTGCGCAAATCTCCCGCGTTCACGCTCACTGCCGTGATCACCCTGGCTCTCGGTATCGGGGCCAATACCGGCATCTACACGCTCGTTCATGGCCTTCTCGAGCGCTCTCTTCCGGTCGCCGATCCGTCACGCCTTTATCGGATCGGCGATCAGGCCACTTGTTGTTATTTTGACAAGTTCGAAAACGGCAATGGCGATTACGATCTTTTCCCCTACGATCTCTACCTTGAATTAAAGGATTCCACACCGGAGTTCCAAAAGCTTGCAGCGCTGCAGGCCGGAGGCTCATCCGTGGCTGTGCGCGCAGGATCGTCTCCGGCCAAGCCGCTGCGATCGGAATATGTCTCCGGCAACTATTTCGAAACGCTTGGAATTGGGGTGTATGCGGGGAGGCTCCTGCTGCCGGGGGACGATAAGCCGAGTGCCACGCCGGTTCTGGTTCTCAGCTATCCTGCCTGGCAATCCGATTTTGCCGGCGACCCTGATGTCGTGGGCTCCACGGTCTCTGTTCAGACACATCCCTTCACGGTGGTCGGCATCACGCCACCGGGATTCTTTGGTGATCGCATCGTTGAGCGCCCACCCGACTTCTGGATGCCCTTGTCGAACGAGCCCATGATAGAAGGTGCAGGCACGTCCCTGTGGCCCCAGGGTGACGAGGACACGGCATGGCTTGATTTGTTGGGCAGGGTGCGCCCGCAGACTAGCATTCCGGCCCTGCAGGCCAAGCTCTCCGTCAATTTGCGCCAATGGATGTCGGCGCATGCCGAGTACACCGCCAATGGCGGTGCGGCACAGATACCTCGTCAACACGTAGTTCTTGTCCCTGGGAGCGGCGGCATCCAGAAATTGCAGAAGCAAAGCGGCACGGGCATGCGCATGCTGATGATTCTCTCCAGTGTCGTCCTGCTGATCGCGTGCGCGAACATTGCCAACCTGCTGCTGGCGCGCGGCACTGCGCACCGTGCCGAGATGGCCGTGCGCGCGGCGCTGGGCGCACCACGAAGCAGAATCATCCGCCAGATCCTCACGCAAAGTGTGCTGCTCAGCCTGATCGGTGGAGCGGCCGGTCTGGCAGTCGCATACGTCTTTTCGCACATGATTCTCGCGCTGGCATTTCCGGAAGCGCGCAACATGCCGGTGCAAGCCACGCCCTCTCTGCGCGTGCTGGGATTTGCGTTCCTGGTCTCGCTATTCACCGGCATAATTTTCGGTATAGCGCCTGCCTGGCTGTCATCGCAGGCAAGAGCCGCAGAAGCATTGCGCAGCGCCAACCGCACCATTGGTGACCGCTCGTCTCTTCCGCAGAAAACCCTGATCGTTATTCAGGTGGCCATGTCGGTTGTCCTCCTTGCGGGAGCCTTTCTCATGACGAAATCGCTCGCCAACCTGGAGCATCAGAGCTTCGGCATCGACATAGTCAATCGCTACGTCCTACGATTCGACCCGGAAGGTGCCGGCTACACGGTCGACCGTCTCCCTGCGCTTTATCGCCAAATTGAAGATGGTCTCTCTGCACTGCCGTCTGCGACCAACGTGAGCCTTGCGCGCTATACCCCACTTGACGGCAATGCATGGGGAACCTGCATCGTGCAGCAGGGCCATCCCGCGCCTGGTCCCAACGACAAGTGCTTCTCCTCATGGGTTCGGGTCAGCAACCGCTTTTTGCAGTCCATCGGAGTGCCTATGGTGCGCGGACGTAATTTCTATGCGCAGGATACCCAGGCTTCTACTCCGGTCGTGCTCGTCAACCAATCCTTTGCGCGAACTTTCTTTCCGAATGAGGATCCGATCGGCAAGCGCTTCGGCATTGTCTCGCCCAAAAACTCCGGCGCATTCGAAATCGTCGGAGTGTTTGCCGACTTCAAAATGAATGATCCCCGCGGCGAAGTCACGCCTCTTTTTCTGCGTCCACTCGCGCAGCAATACCTTGGCTACACCGATGCGGAAGCGATTTCCTCTGAAAAGAGCTCCATGTTCGTTGGCTCCATCATCCTCCAGTTCGCTCGCCCACAGAATGATGTTGAGGAGATGGTACGGCGGACGCTGGCCGACATCGATCCCAACCTCACGATCTTCTACTTCTCTTCCTACGATTCTCAGGTTGCCCAGAATTTCAATCAGGATCGCTTGATCGCGCGTCTCACCAGTTTGTTCGCTGTTGTGGCTCTGACTCTGGCCTCCGTCGGACTGTACGGCGTGATTTCGTTTTTCGTTGCCCGGCGTACCAGCGAAATCGGAATTCGCATGGCAATGGGCGCTTCGCGCGGCAACGTCGTTGCTCTCGTGCTGCGCGGCGCTCTCTGGCCAACTCTGATTGGCATTGCTTTGGGCGTTCCCGCGGCGCTGTATGCCAGTCGTCTCAGCGCGAGCCTGCTTTATGGGATTAGCGCTGATAATCCACTGGCATACATTGGTGCGGCAGTCGTGCTAGGAATCAGTGCTGCGGCCGCTGGATACATCCCGGCACGCCGCGCTGCTTCGATCGATGCGATGGACGCTCTAAGAGAAGAGTGAAGCAGCGCGAGGCAAACAGCCGGGGTGTCCAGGCCTTTGCCGATGGTTTCAAGTCGATTAGCGCATTATCGCCAATGCACTCATTGAGCTTCGTCGCAGAGAGGTGCTCTATGCGCAAACCATACACGCTGCAGCGGACGCCATACCCGCCCGCCTTGACGCAACCTCCGCCTTCCCTTAGCCTCAGACCATGATCTTCCTCTGCGGCGGACGAATGCCTATGGCCATGCGCACCCTGGCTGGTGTGCAGTTTGCGCCTGGACTCTGAGCGCCCGCTCCAGATGCGAACTAACCGGCCAGGGACAAGCCACTCTTCCTCTTCAACCTTGACCGACTGACAGCGCACTGGAGACTGCCCTTGCGACCCGTTGCCGATTTCTTCGCCTCGCCGGAGGTGACTTGTGAAGTTTGAGACCCTGCTGCTGAACTTTGACCCCGCGCCGGGTGACCGCTTCCGTCCCGCGAATACACCGATCTACCAGACGGCCACCTTTCGCCAGGACTCCGCTACTTCGTTCGGCGATTTCGACTACACACGCAGCGGCAATCCGACGCGCGCTGTGCTTGAAACGCAGCTTGCGCTGCTCGAATCCGGGACGCGCGCCTTTTGTTTTTCTACCGGCCTCGCCGCCATCACGGCGGTGACGCGGCTGCTGAAGCCGGGCGAGCAGATCCTGGCGTGCGATGACCTTTACGGTGGCACCTATCGTTTGTTCTCGCGCATTCTCGCCAATCGCGGCATCAGCGTGCAGTATGTCGATTTTGCCGACGAAAGCGCGCTGAAGGCCGCGCTCACACCGGCGGTGAAGCTGGTCTATCTGGAGTCGCCGACCAATCCGCTGTTACATATCCTTGATCTCGCGCGTGTGGCCACGCTGGCGCATGAACACGGCGCGCGCGTCTGCGTGGACAACAGCACCATGTCGCCCTACCTGCAGCGGCCGCTCGAGCTGGGCTGCGATATCGTGATCCACTCGGCGACGAAGTTCCTGTGCGGCCACAGCGATGTGATGGCCGGCGCGGTCATCGTGCGGGACGCGGGGCTGGTGGACGATCTCTACCTGATCCAGAACGGCGAAGGCGGGGGGCTTGCACCCTTTGACAGCTTTCTGGTCCTGCGCGGGTTGAAGACGCTGGCGCTGCGGCAGAATCAGCAGCAGGCGAATGCGATTGCAGTGGCGCAATTTCTGAAACAGCACCCGAATGTCACCGACGTTTACTTCCCCGCGCTCGCGCCGCCCGAGGCGGCTGCGATCCACAAGAAGCAGGCCAGCGGTCCGGGCTCTGTTCTCAGTTTCCGTACCGGCGATCCGGAGTTGTCGCGCCGCATGGTCGAGGCGTGCAAGCTACATACGATTACGGTCAGCTTTGGCGGGGTGAACTCTACCATCAGCCTGCCGAATTACATGTCCCACGCCAGCATTCCCGAGCATCTGCGCTCGCAAAAGCAGATTCCCGGCGACCTGGTGCGCATTTCCGTGGGCATCGAAGCGATCGATGACCTGACCGCCGACCTGGATCAGGCATTCACGGTCGCGCGCGGATGACCCTTATTTCATAAGAATTTCTCGTTCCGCTGTCGTTTTCCTGCTCTCTCGTTCGACAAGTCAGTAGAGGCGAGAGTCGTGATGTGCGGAAGGGTGCGAATCCGAAGGAAATTATCGGGCGGTGCCGGAGCGGTTCGTCTCGCGAAGCTGGCGGAAGGCCCGCCTGGCTTGCGTGGGGAGGTCGACGCCGTTCTCCCGATACCAGCGCAGATGGGCCTGGTCGAAGGCGGTGCAGTAGAGCGCAGCCGCCAGATCGCAGCGGGCCCGGTCGCCGCGGTAGGCCTTTCGCTTCGCCAGCTCCTGACTCAGGATGGGGACCCAGCGGCCCATGGCGCACAGAAAGCGGCCGCGGAGATCTGGCTCCTCGAACATCAATCCCAGCATTTCCTTGGGCTTGCGCATGTCTTTCATCTCTTCCTGCATGACGGAAAGCATGGCGCGTTCCAGGGCAGCCAATGGATCGCGGTTCTTCGGGGCTTCGGCGAACCGTTGCGCGATGCGCTGGCCGAAGTGCTCCACGCTGAAGGAGAGCAGTTCCTCCTTGGTGCGGAAATAGCGGAAGAATGTGCGCCGGGAGACGCCTGCCTTACGGCTGATCTCCTCGATCGTGGCCCGGTCAAAGCCCACGGTTCCGAACAAATCCCACGCCGCCTGCTCGATCTCCCTGAGAACGAACTCATGTTTCCGTTCGCGAAGCGACCCGGAATCCTGAGATTTCGTACCTTGTTCGCCGCCGGTGGTGCGAAGCGTTTTCTGCACTGCATGCAGATTATGGCACACGGTGCCGCTTTATGAAAAAATACGAATCCGATGAGTCTCCGACCCCGGCGCCCTCATCTACAGCGCTAGAACTCCGAACACCCGTCGGGCGCCACGTACGTTCCGGCATACTACATTTGCATTTAAACTGCGCGTCCCCGGACGCACTTTTTTCAGGGAAGGCTCCCATGAATCCAGCAAGCAGCTCGACCCACTCTTTCCCTGCGTTGAGTGAAATCTCCGACCGCGCCGCGTGCCTGCACGCGCCCGGGCTGCCCTCGGCTGCCGCACTTCTGCTGCTGGCCGGCCTGGCGTTGATTGCCGGCTGCAGCAAGCCAGCCAGCGGCGGAGGCCCGCCGCAGTATCCGCCGCCGGACGTAACGACTGCCACGGTGGAGCAGAAGGACGTGCCGATCTACGGCCAGTGGGTGGCCAACCTCGACGGCTATGTCAACGCGCAGATCCAGCCCCAGATCACCGGCTCCGGCTATCTCATCCGTCAGGACTATAAGGAAGGTTCGCCGGTGCGCAAGGGCCAAGTGCTGTTTGAGATCGACCCGCGCCCCTTCCAGGCGGCGCTCGACCAAGCCACCGGCCAGCTCGCTCAGGCAAAGGCGAATTTGCAACTGGCGCAGATCAATGTGAAGCGAGACACGCCGCTTGCCGAGGCACGCGCCATCGCCCGCTCGCAACTGGACAACGATCTGCAGACGCAGGCAGCGGATGAAGCCGGCGTGACGGCGCAGGAGGCGGCAGTCGAGACTGCCAAGCTGAACCTCGGCTTCACCAAAGTCCGTTCGCTGGTGGACGGCATCGCGGGCATCGCCGCCACGCAGGTCGGCAGCCTGGTCAAGAACGACACCGTACTCACGACGGTATCGCAGGTGCAGCCCATCAAGGTGTATTTCGCGATCAGCGAGCAGGAGTACCTCGCGCTCTCGAAGAAGGCGCGCGAAGGCGGAGCGGCCGATCTACTGCACTCAGCGAGCCGCGTGCCCATCGAACTCACACTGGCGAATGGAACTGTTTATCCGCACAAGGGCTACATCGTCTTTGTCGATCGCGAAGTGAATACCTCTACCGGGACCATCCGCGTCGCGGCAGCCTTTCCGAACCCGGAGAACCTGCTGCGTCCGGGCCAGTACGGACAGGTGCGTGCGCAAACCCAGATCCAGCACGACGCGCTGCTGGTTCCGCAGCGTGCCGTCACTGAGCTGCAGGGCTCTTTCCAGATCGCCGTGGTCACTGCTGACAACAAGGTCCACATCCGTCCGGTGCAGGTAGGACAGCAGATCGGCGCGGACTGGCTTATCACCAGCGGGCTCAAACCGGGCGAGCAGGTGGTTGTGGAAGGCACGGGCAAGCTGGTGGACGGCATCCCGGTCCATCCTCATCCCGCCACGCCGGAGCAGGCGAACGCGGATCAAAACGGGGCAGCAGGCGGCGGACCGGATAGCGCGTCCGGGAAGGCCGACGCAAAACCGGCCGCTGGCAGCGAGGGCAAATAACCATGTCGAAGTTCTTTATCAACCGGCCCATTGTGGCCATGGTGATCTCGATCATCATGGTCATCGTCGGCGTGGTGGCGATGCTCAGCCTGCCGACGTCGCAGTTCCCCAATATCGTGCCGCCTGAGGTGGTGGTGCAGGCCACCTATCCTGGCGCCGACGCCAAGACACTCGAGCAATCCGTAGCGACGCCGATCGAACAGCAAGTCACGGGCGTGGACCACATGAACTACATGTATTCCACGAACGCGAACAATGGCGCCATGTCGCTGACGGTGGACTTCGATATCGCCACCAATCCGGATATCGATCAGGTCCTTACGCAGCTTCGCGTGAACCAGGCGACGCCTCAGCTTCCGGCGCAGGTGAACACAGCCGGCGTGACGGTCATCAAATCGCTGGCCTCGCCCCTGATGTTCGTCATGCTCTATTCGCCCAAGGGCACCTACGACACCAACTTCCTCGTCAACTACGCCTACATCAATATGGCGGACGAGCTGACGCGCGTGCCCGGTGTGGCGCGCGTGCAGGTATTCGGTGGGCAGTATGCGATGCGCGTGTGGGTCGATCCGAACAAGCTGGCCAAGCTCGGAGTGACCGTCCCGCAGATTGTCAGCGCGATGCAGGTGCAGAACAACGTGAACCCGGCCGGGCAGATCGGCGGCGAGCCGGTGCCGGGCGGACAGGAGTTCACGTATACGGTCCTCTCCCAGGGGCGCCTGGTCACTCCCGAACAGTTCGGGCAGATCGTCATCCGCGCCAACCCCGACGGCTCCGTGCTACGCCTGCAGGATGTTGCGCGGATCGAGCTCGGCTCGCAGACCTATAACGTGAATGTGCGCTACAACGGCCAGATTGCTGCCGGCATGGCGATCTTCCAATTGCCTGGTTCGAATGCTGTGGCCGCGGCCGACGCTGTTTACAAGAAGCTGGCCGAGTTGCAGAAGCGCTATCCGACGGACATCGCTTCGGCTGTTCCGCTGGATACCACGAAGGCCGTGACACAGGGCCTGCATGAGATCGTCGTCACGCTGGTGATCGCGCTTGGCCTGGTGATCCTGGTCGTCTATATCTTCCTGCAGGGCTGGCGCGCCACCCTCATTCCGTTGCTGGCCGTGCCTGTCTCGCTTATCGGCACCTTCGTTGTCTTCCCGGCGCTCGGCTTCTCCATCAATACACTGTCGCTGCTCGGACTGGTGCTGGCCATCGGACTGGTGGTCGACGACGCCATCGTGGTGGTGGAGGCCGTAGAACACCATATTGAAGAGGGCATGTCGCCGAAGGAAGCCTCAATTGCGGCTATGGAGCAGGTGGCCAGCCCAGTTGTCGCCATCGCGCTGATTCTGGCGGCTGTCTTCATACCCACCGCCGCCGTGCCGGGCATCACCGGACGGCTCTACCAGCAATTCGCAATCACGATTGCCATCTCCGTGCTCTTCTCCGCCTTCAACGCATTGACGCTGAGCCCTGCGCTTTGCGCCTTGCTGCTGAAGCCGAAGAAGCCCAGCCGCGGTCCGCTGGGCGCATTCTTCCGGTGGTTCAACAGCGCCTTCGGCCGCACGCGGGATACTTACGTCCGCACCTCCGGCGCGCTCATCCGAAAATCCGGCGTTTGCGCTCGTCTTCCTCGTGCTGGTCGCTGTCGCGGCGGTATGGATTGCGCGCGGCATCCCCAACTCTTTCCTGCCCGACGAGGACCAGGGCTATCTTTATGTCGGCATGGTGCTGCCCAACGCGGCATCGCTGCAACGCACGACGGAAGCCTCCAAGCACGTCGAGGATGTCATTCTCAAAACTCCCGGCGTGAAGAGCATCGTCAGCGTGAACGGCTTCAGCCTGCTCAGCTTTACGCAGAGTACCTATACAGCCTTCTACTTCGTCACTCTGAAGCCATGGGACCAGCGGAAGAGCAAGGACGAACAGTACCTGGCTATCCAGCAGCACATCGCGCAGGGACTGGGCGGCATCCGGGAAGGCATTGCGTTTTCGTTCCCGCCACCATCCATTCCCGGTGTCGGCACGTCGGGTGGTGTTTCTGCGGTGCTGGAGGATCGCTCCGGCGGATCGCAGCAAAGCTTCACTGACAATGTGACTAAATTCATCGCGGCACTACACAAACGGCCGGAGATCGCAAACGTGATCACGACGTATGTGCCCAACGTTCCGCAGATCTACGTCGATGTCGATCGCGCCAAAGCGATCCAGGAGGGCGTCAGCCTGGCCGACGTCTACGAGACTCTGCAGACATTCATGGGCGGCAACCTGGTGAACTACTTCAATCGCTTCGGGCGCCAGTGGCAAACCTATATCGAAGCGGAAGGCTCCTCGCGCACGAACATCAACAACATCGGCCAGTTCTATGTGCAGAACGCATCCGGCAACTCCATTCCTTTATCGACGCTGACATCCGTCAAGCGCATTACCGGGCCCGAATTCACCATGCGCTACAACGAATATCAGGCAGCGCAGTTGATTGGGACCGCGAAGCCCGGCTACAGCTCTGCTCAGGCCACGGATGCATTCGAAGAGGTCTTCCGCGAAACCATGCCGCGAGAGATGGCGCTCGATTATCAGGGCATGACCTTCCAGGAACAGAAGGCGGCGCAGGGGGTGTCGTCTTCAACGATCTTCGCCGTGTCGCTGCTCTTCGTCTTCCTGATCCTCGCCGCGCAGTATGAGAGCTGGTCGCTGCCGTTCAGCGTTCTGCTCAGCACGCCGATCGCTGTCTTCGGCGGATTCCTTGCGCTCTCCCTGCGGGGACTGGAAAACAACGTCTACGCGCAGATCGGACTGGTGATGCTGATCGGGCTGTCCGCCAAGAACGCCATTCTGATCGTGGAGTTTGCGCGCAGCGAATATCAGAGCGGCAAGACTATCTATGACGCCGCGCTGGCCGGAGCTCAGCTTCGTCTGCGACCCATCCTGATGACGGCCTTCGCGTTCGTCCTGGGATGCATCCCGCTGTGGATCGCAAGCGGCGCCGGTGCCATTTCGCGCCAGGTGCTGGGAACGGTGGTCATCGGAGGCATGCTCGCCTCGACGCTGATCGCCATCTTCATCGTTCCCGTGACCTTCGCTGTGGTCGAGCAAATCACGCATCGCTTCGCCACCAGGGGCTCCCGCAAGGAGACGCGCGAGCCCGTCATTTCCGGAGATGGCCTATGAGAAAGCAAAGCATCGCCATCACGCTCAGTGCGGCAACTCTTCTGTTGTCGGGCTGCACGGTCGGGCCGAAGTATAAGCGGCCCACCATCGACGCGCCCACCGTGTATCGTGGCGCCGAGGCCAGCGGGAACACCCAGAACAGCGAGACACCGCACGACCTGAACGGCACGGCGCTGCCGGGCCAGCCGAACACTCCCGCCTCCGCAGCCATCTCGCTCGGCGACGAGAAGTGGTGGGAGGTCTTCGGCGACCCCGAGCTGCAGAACCTGATTCGCACTACGCTCAAGCAGAACTATGATGTGCGGATTGCCGCGGAGCGCGTCCTCGAAGCCCAGGCGCAGCTCGGTGTCACGCGCTCGCAGGAGTTTCCGCAGATCAACGGCGGCGGCGGATACACCGCACAGCGCTATCCCTCGGCGCAGTTCGGCGGGCTGGGCTCCTTCGTGACCCATCTCGGCCAGCTCGGCTTGTCCTCCTCATGGAACATCGACTTCTGGGGCCAGTACCGCAATGCAACAAAGGCGGCACGGGCGCAGTTGCTGGCCAGCAAGTGGTCGCAGCGCGAGGTGATGGACACCCTGATCCTGAACGTGGCGACCGGCTACTTCCAATTGCGCACGCTCGATCTTGAGCTCGAGATCGCGCAGCGCACCCTGGCCTCGCGGCAGGAGTCACTGAAGCTGACGCAAACGCTCGAGTCGGGCGGCAGCACCAGCATGCTCGATGTCCGCCAGGCGGAAGAGCTGGTGGCGACGGCGGCGGCGGCCATTCCGGACACGGAACGGCAGATCACGCAGGAAGAGAATGCCCTGCAGACCCTGCTGGGCCAGAATCCCGGCGCGATCGCGCGCGGCCTGCCAATCGATCAGCAGCCGCGTATGCCTGTCGTCCCTGCCGGACTCCCCTCTTCGCTGATTGAGCGGCGGCCCGACATTCGCCAGGCAGAAGAGCAGCTCATCGCGGCGAACGCGCAGATCGGCGTTGCCAAAGCGCAGTATTTCCCGGCGATCTCGCTCACCGGCCAGGTCGGAACAGCCAGCAACGCGCTGAATACGCTCTTCCACGACTCCACCTTCGCGTACTCCTATGGCGCAGCGGCCACAGAGCCGATTTTCGATGCCGGACGTATTCGTAACAATGTCCGTCTCACCGAAGCGCAGCAGCGCGAAGCGCTTCTCACCTACAAAAAGACGATCTCGCAGGCCTTCCAGGACGTCTCGAACGCGCTGGTCTCATACCAGAAGTATCGCGAGTTCCGGGAGCAGCAGGAGCGGCTGGTGACGGCTTCCCGCGATGCCGTCAACCTCTCCAACATGCGCTACAAGGGCGGCTACTCCAGCTATCTGGATGTGCTCACCAACCAGACCACGCTCTTCTCCGGCGAGCTCACGCTGGCGTCGGCGCGCGAAGAAGAGATGTTGTCGCTGGTGCAGCTCTATAACGCTCTGGGCGGCGGCTGGCAGGAATAAGCGACTGGTGACGGGACAAGATCCTCCAGCCAACGTTCACAGGCCGTCTTCGGACGGCCTTTTTCTTTTGCGCATTCCCAACCCGGGACTGCCTGTCCCACAAACGTGTCACTTCCCGTCGCACGTTCGTCACGTGACTCCCGCTTTGTGCCTCCGAGTTGCACTTTCGTGGCACAAGAAGCAGCCCATAACCTTGCCATAATGTCCCCACTGCGAGCGGCAATTTTACATACAAGTCTTCGACTCGCAACCGGGCCCACACACAGGCAGCAACGCCTAGCGTGCGGGCATTCACTTTTCTCCCGACCACCGGCAATGCTCAGCAGCCGCGGTGGAGATGGATGGCAGGATGGCTATGGTCCGCAACTTCTCAGTATTCGCCCAAGTATCCACCGCGGTTTCGCTGGTGGGCGCAGGACTTCTCGGTTTCGGCAACGCAACCGCCGCCCACGCACAAGCGACGCCGCGCATCACCGGTCCGGTGAACGAATCCGCGCTGGTGTCGATTCCAGGCGAAGTGCATCCGTGGGCGCGTGCGCAGTTCGATCGCGGCGCTGCTCCGGCAAACCTGAGCGGACACATGCTGCTGGTGCTGAAGCGCTCGCCCGAGCAGGAAACGGCGCTGCAGACCTTCCTCGCTTCGCAGCAGGACCCCCATTCGCCGAATTATCACAAGTGGCTTACGCCGGAAGATTTCGGCAAGCGCTTCGGCGTTGCCGATTCCGACGTGCAGAGCGTGTCCAGCTATCTCTCCTCGAAAGGGATGAGGGTGGGCCGCGTCTATGGCAGCCACATGGCCGTTGAAGTGGAGGCAACCGCCGGCCAGATTCAGTCTGCCTTTCAGACCGAGATCCACGCCTACGCCGTCGGCGGCAAGACCTACTACGGGAACAACTCCAATCCGAAGATTCCTGCCGCTCTGAGCAGCGTTGTCGGAGGCTTCGCTTCCCTCAACAGCTTCCACGCAGAAGGCGGCTCGGGCGCAGGCACCCAGGCCACGCTGAATCCCGCAACGCACACGCTGAAGCCGCTCTACACAATTACCGCGACGAATCCCGATACGTACGGCGTCTCCCCAGCGGACCTTGCTGTCATCTATGGCATCCCGGCGAGCACCGCCCAGGGTCTCGGCGGGAAGAACGTCAACGTCGGCATCGTCGGCGATTCCGACATCAACGTGGCATACGTCAACAATTACCGCACCATCTTCGGTCTGGGTGCGAAAACTCCCATCGTGGTGGTGGATGGCAATGACCCCGGCGTCAACGGCGACGCGTACATCGCCTACAAGCAGATCGAGCTGGTGAGCGCGGTCGCTCCTAACGCAAACATCTACTACTACACCTCGGCCACCACCGATTATGACTCCGGCATCTATTTCGCGCTGATACGGGCGGTAGAAGACAACCAGGTGCAGGTGCTGCTGAACGGCTTCCAGGAATGTGAGAGCGCGATTGGCGATGGCGCCATGCAGCTCGTCAACGCAGTAGCGGAGGAGGCGGCGGCGCAGGGCATGACCTTCGTGGCAGCAGCCGGCAACTCCGGCGCAGCAGGATGCGCCGTGCCGGGCACCTCGGGAAGCGCAGCGGGCGCTGCGCACGCCATCAACGGATTTGCCAGTTCGCCTTATCTGACCGCGGTGGGCGGAACAGATTTCTATTACGGCGTCGGTTCCATGGGCAATTACTGGAACACCACCAATGGCACAGGGTATCTGTCGGTGAATACGAACCCCACGATATCCAACCCACCCAAGAATTATCTTGTCGGCTATTTTAAGACCGGCCAGTTTCAGGAGCAGGTGTGGAATGACAGCTACTCGGGAAACGGCAATTCCAATGCCGTGAACGGCACCTCAGTGCAGATGGCCGGCGGCGGCGGGGTCAGCACTGTCGGGCTCGATGGAACCGCCACACCTCAGCCGATGCCCTCCTACCAGAGCGCCAATACAAAGGCCAACGCAATCGGCGGCGGGAAGGCACGCGTCATTCCTGACGTCTCGTTCTTTGCCGGAACAGGCGCCAACAACGTTGAGGGCTACAACAACACGGCATACATGTTCTGCATGAAGTCTTCGGATTGCGTCGGAAGCACACCGCAGTTCACCTATTCAGGCGGAACGGAAGCATCCAGCGCTGTCTTTGCCGGCGCGGTCGCGCTTGCCGTCGAGCAATACAATTCCGGTTCGCGCTTCGGACTCGGCAACGTCAACCCGACCCTCTATTCGCAGTTCAGCAGCATCATCTCGCACGACATTACCCTGGGAACGAACGAACTGGCCTGCAGCAGCGGCGCGAGCTGCGGAGGCGGCCACATGAGCGTATATCCGGCCGGAACTGGTTATGATGCCGCCACGGGTCTCGGCAGCTTCAACATCTCGAGCTTCGTCACCAACTACAAGCCATCCAATACGACCGCGAGCTCTGTCACTCTGACCGTTACAGATTTCTTGACCGGCAAGCCGCCGGTTTGCGTCAACGGCAGCGTTACGACTCCGAACTGCACCACCCACAGCAACAAGCTCGTATTTGCGGTCAGTGCTTCGCCTGCTTCGGGCACTGGCGCTAAACCGTCCGGCGATGTTGCCATCTTCACCTCCAGCCCGCTGCAGTCTGAGTCGTCTGTCGAAACCCTGACCCTGAGCGCCGGCGCCGCCACCGATACATGGAACCTGCTACCCGGCGGCACCTACAACATATACGCGCGCTATGCGGGAGATACGACCTACGCTCCCAGCGTAACTGCCGCTCCCTACGCGATCACGGTTAAGCCGGAAAACTGCCAGATGGTGTTGTATGGACATAACATCAATGTAGGCAGCCCAACAAACATTGCCTATGGAACCCCGGTCAGCATCACGGTCGAGCCATACTCCGCCGCCACCACCAACAATGTCGGCATCCCATCGGGCTCTATCAATGTCAGCGATAACAGGCTATCGAACATCATCGCAACCCTGCCGGTCGATTCGGAAGGCGCGGCGACGTTCACCTCGAACCTGCTGGCGCTGGGCTCGCATTCCATCGTTCTCACCTATCCAGGAAACGCCAGCTTCAACGCCTGCTCAACCGGTACTTTCCTGGCGACCGTTACGAAGGCGGCGACGACCACAACCCTCAACCCGACGGGTGCAGACGCGAACACGGGCTATGTATACATGACCGCTACCGTGCAGTCCGCTACGCTGCCAAGCAATGGGACTGCGCCGAGCGGCACAATCACCTTTAGCACCAATCCGGCGCAAACGCTGCCCCTGGTACAAGGCTTCGATCCAAACGGCAATGCCATCGCCAGCGTCAGTATCCGCGTGCAGAAAAGCAACATATCCGGTGGCAAACTGACAGCCACCTATAACCCAGGCTCCGATCCGAACTACAGCGGATCGAGTGCCACCGCAAATGTGAACACCGACACCTCCTTGTTTAACGGATCTACGACCACTAGCTTCACAATTGCCGATGCCGACGGTGTCACGAACCAGGTGGGACCTTATCCAGCCAGTGACTCACTCACATTGACGATAACCGTCGACTCTCCCAGCGCGGACCCCAGCGGTTGCGGATTCCTCTCCTTCCTCTGCAGTACTCCCTACCTGAGCGTCTACGCGGACGGGATCCTGCTGACCAACACCCTTGCGGTGAATAGCGACGGGGTGGAGACCTTCACGCTCCCGCAGCTGAACGGCTACCTGGCGCTGCCCTCCGGTCAAGTACAGATCAGTGTGATCTACAGCGGGTATTACCTGTTGTTTACCGGTCTCGCCCAGGATGGCGCCTCCAGCTCAGCCCGGACCATCACCATCAGCGACGACCGCACCAATGCCGACTTCTCATTGCAGGCGGACACTGTCGTCAATGACAATCCTCTGACTCCCTCCACCATCGGACAGCAGCCGCTGATCTCCCCAGTGGTTCAAGCCATCTATACGCTGCGCCTCACCTCGCTCTATAACTTCCAGAGCGCGTTCGGCACCGCCCCGATCAACCTAAGCTGCAGTGTGGTGAGCTATACCAGCAAGGCAGGTATCCGCTCTACGCCGGCTGGGCTGACCTGCGGGTTTAATAACTTGCTGACGCAAACCACTGCCAGCGTCAAACTGGGCGGCTCCGGCTATGCGAACCAGGCGTTATATGTCGGCGCCGCGTCCACGTATTCTGTGGCGAGCAACACCGCGCCTGCGGCGCCTGCAAACCGCTGGTGGATGGCTACAGGCGGAACTACGCTGGCCTGCATTTTCCTGCTTGGCCTGCCCGCACGCCGCCGCAAATGGCAATCCCTGCTGGGGGCATGCGTGCTGGTACTCGTTGGCTTCGGCATGACAGGCTGCGGCGTGACCGCACCGTCCGGACCGGACCAGCAAGGCTACAAGAGCCTCAACGGCGGCTCGAACACCAGCCAGGTAAGCGGTGGCACACCCGTCCCGACCGGCACCTACACAGTGCTCGTTACGGCAACCGCAAGTGCGAACACAACCATCACCCACACGCTGCCCGTTCAGGTAGTGGTCGGAACAACTAACTAGTCACGTCGCACTACAGCAACGAGATCACACTCACCGAGTGTGGTCTCGTTGCTTTGCAGGGTAGATACCTAATCCGCGCGGCGGAGGACTACGAAGTTGCGCCCCTGATACAAGCGATAGGTCCCCGGCGTGGATGTGTTCAGCACCTCGAGGGGCGTGGGCCGATGCAATTCGGCATCGTGATGGCTGCCGACATTCAGTAGATCGTGTGCGCCAAGATCCATAACGACGAAGCGATCGTTCTGGATAAAACCGACGCCGTACGCTCCGGGCGTTAGCTTGTGCGCTCCAGCGCCATCGCCGACTTGCAGCGGCACCTCAGTGATCAGATAGGCCTGATACTTCTGCTGAATACCGCTGGAATAGCCGGAGGTATCCACCAGCGCCACCAGCGTGAGCATTCCGTCCGGGTATCGGATTCCGCCGCTGTTGCGCATTTGTACGGTTGCGCTTTGCCCGCGGAAGAAGACCTGGGCCGGCATCAGATTGGCCAGGTCATCCGGTTTCAGAACACCGGCCGGTTTCGATGTGGTTGTGCTCCCCTGCTGCGCCGAAATGCACGGCGTCAGGGGGCTTACAGCGATTGCCAATATGGCCGCCATCATCACGATGTGGCGCGCGGCTTTTATCTTCCTCATGCCGACCAGCTTAATCTTTCAATCGCATTTGTCCATGCGTGAGCGCGAGAATGACTGCAGCCGGCATCCTATGGGTGATATTCGAGGCAGGGGTCTTGGATATCCGACCTGCTGAGACGCCCTCTCCGCATCCTGCGGCCCAAGGAATTCCATGCCGATCCGACTTACCGGAAAACATCTATCCCGCGAAGCAGAGACGACAGCCGCCGCGGCGCAGGTGCAGCAGGAGCTGGAGCGCCCTACTGCGATCCAGATTTACGCCCAGGTGGCAAAGAATGCGCGACAGGAACTGCGCCGTCCTGCGCGAAGCCTGGCGATTTCCGGCCTGGCCGGCGGCCTCACCATGGGACTTACCGGCCTGGCGACGGCCATTGCGCGCGCTGAGCTGGGCACCAGCGGGATCGCTCAATTCATTACTCATCTGCTCTATCCCATCGGTTTTATCGCTGTCATTCTTGGCCGCGCGCAGCTCTTTACCGAAAACACCCTCTACCCTGTGGCGCTGGTGCTGAGCGAGCGCCGGCACTACTGGGCAACTCTGCGGCTCTGGGGAATCGTGCTGGTGTGCAACTGTCTGGGCACTCTCGCGTTTGCCGCGCTCATGGTGCGCACCAACGCGCTGCAGCCAAGGTATGTAGCTAGCCTTGCTGCGATCGGCGTTGAAATAGCGAACCACTCCTTGTCGGGAATTTTCTGGAGCGCCATTATCGGCGGATGGATCATCGCGCTGGTTGCATGGCTGGTGAGCGCCAGCCACTCCATCAGCGGGTCCATGATGCTCATCTGGCTGCTGGCCTTTGTCGTTGGACTTGGCCACTTTGCCCACTGCATCGCCAGCAGCGGAGAGGTGCTCTCTGCCGTGCTGCACCATCAGCTGCCGGCGATGAGCTATTTTCGATGGTTATGGCCCGCGGTGCTGGGCAATATCCTGGGTGGCGTCGGACTGGTGACCCTGCTCGAATACGGCCAGACCGTGGAAGAGTGATGCGCGGACGTCAGCGCTGGGGGATGGACCGGACTTTTCGTAACGCTATTTCCCGCATGGTCTGGAAGCGTGCCGGAGGATCGGTCATCAGGGAATGCTCCACTGCGCGTTTGTAGCCTCCGGTCCAGATGGTGTACATGACGGCCAGCGCGCAGCCCACGCCGAGAGCGAAGCCGAAGAAGTAGCCGATCATGATGTTCCAGAATTCACCTGCCATCGACCATTCCTCCTTTTACAGCGCACGATACATCACCAGCGCATCCACATAGCCGAGCACCGGATGTAGAAACGCGCCAGGCAGGCGTCCGACCGTATCGAATCCGAGCGATGCCCACAATCGCACCGCGCGCTCGTTCGTGCTCACCACGAAATTGAACTGCATCGCACGGAATCCGCCTTGGTGCGCGATATCGAGCGAGTGAAGGCACATCGCGCGTGCGACGCCGTGTCCGGTCGCGTGCTGCGCGGTCACATAGCCGCAGTTGGCGACATGCGCTCCGCCGCCTTGCTGGTTGGCGCGGAGATAGTAGCAGCCCACAACGGCGCCAGCCTGTTCGGCGACGAACACCGCATGGCCCGGCGAGAACCAGTACGCCAGCGCCTCGCTGCGCGTCATCTCGCGCGGCAATGTATAGGTTTCGCCGGCACGCAAGACAGGTTCGAGGATCTGCCAGATCGCCTCGTCATCCTCGCGGCACGCGTTGCGGATTTCTATGCCATCGCTCATGAATACATACCGCAGACAGGTATGCCTCGTCCGCGGACTGGACGAGGCATACTCCTGCCGATCTCGGACGTTATAACTGGTTCATCTTCTGCAGGAACTCCGCGTTGTTGCGCGTCTTGAACTGCCGGTCTACCAGCAGCTCCATCGCTTCAACAGGCGAAAGCGGATTGAGCACCTTGCGCAGAATCCAGATACGCTGCAGGTCTTCCTTGGGGATCAGCAGCTCTTCCTTCCGAGTGCCGGAGCGCTGGATGTCGATCGCCGGGAAGACGCGCTTGTCCACCAGTTTGCGATCGAGGATTACTTCCATGTTGCCGGTGCCCTTGAATTCTTCGAAGATCACTTCGTCCATGCGCGAGCCGGTATCGACAAGCGCGGTCGCGATGATGGTGAGCGAGCCACCTTCCTCAATGTTGCGGGCGGCGCCGAAGAAGCGCTTCGGCCGCTGCAGCGCGTTCGAATCCACGCCGCCTGACAGCACCTTGCCCGAAGGCGGAACGATGGTGTTGTACGCGCGCGCGAGACGCGTGATGGAGTCGAGCAGGATCACGACATCGCGCTTGTGCTCGACGAGGCGCTTCGCTTTTTCAATCACCATCTCCGCTACCTGTACGTGGCGCGCGGCCGGCTCGTCGAAGGTCGAGCTGATGACCTCGCCCTTCACGGAACGCTGCATGTCCGTGACCTCTTCCGGGCGCTCATCGATCAGCAGCACGATCAGCACAACCTCCGGATGATTGGTCGTGATCGAGTTCGCGATCGACTGCAGCAGCATGGTCTTGCCGGTGCGCGGCGGGGCGACGATGAGACCGCGCTGCCCTTTGCCAATGGGCGTCAGCAGGTCCATCACGCGGCCGCTGGCGTTCTCATGCACCGTCTCCATGCGGATGCGCTCTTCCGGATAGAGCGGGGTCAGATTGTCAAACAGGATTTTGTTTCGCGTCTCTTCCGGCGACTCGAAGTTGATGGCCTCGATCTTCACCAGCGCGAAGTACTTCTCGCCTTCGTGCGGCGGACGGACATTTCCGCTGATGGTGTCGCCGGTCTTTAGATCGAACTTGCGGATCTGCGATGGCGAAACATAGATGTCGTCCGGACCGGGCAGATAGTTGTAGTCGGGAGAGCGGAGGAAGCCGTAGCCGTCGGGCAGAATTTCAAGGACACCCTCGGCAAAGATATGGCCTTCTTTTTCGCTCTGCGCCTGAAGGATCTTGAAGATGAGGTCCTGCTTGCGAAGCCCGCTGGCTCCGGGAATTTCCAGGCTGCGCGCGATGCGGCTCAGCTCTGTAATGTTTTTTTCTTTCAGTTCTGCGATAGTCACAATTCACCTGCGGTGGGAAGTTAGGAGGGGAAAAACGATGGAAGGAAGGGTGTAGTTCAGGAAGGATTGTATTGTAACGGTTGGACAGCCCGCCGCAGCGAGCGGCCGCGCTTAAACCGTTTTCACAAATACTATAAGTGATCTGCATCTGTGAGGAGCAGCTTTTCTTCCACCCCGACGACGAAGACCTGTCGCCGGGGGACCCCGGTTAACGGAAAAGCTGCGTCCAGAGTTCTTTCAATGCTGAGATCCTTTGTGAAAACGGGTTACGCTGCGCGGCGCTGCTGCTGCGAAACCTGTTCGGGAGCCACATTCATCTCGTGGCCGTTCGAAGCCATGGGACTCGTCTCGTGAAAGCGAACCAGCACTTCGTTCGTGGTGTCCTGCAGGCGAGTGTTTGGCTTGTGAAGCTTCCGGGTGGCCTTGGAGGCCAACTGACAAAGCTGGTAGCGATTCGAAATGTGGGTGAGTGCCCCATAGATCAGATCGGAACGCATGAAATTTCCTCTCATTCCTTGACGGTCTTGGCGCGGTCCCCCATGAATACCTCCATTGGACGCCGGCGCCTCAGTCTTTGTTGTTTTCCTTAACTGCTAATGACGCAAAATCTTCCAAAAAGATGCAGAAGTGCGCCACACGTGAATGCCTTTGCTTTCCCTGACTTGCAGTGCTCGGATTGGCAACTCGACGTCCGGAGCCGCACACCTGTATCACCGGGACATGAAGCCACCCGATGCAGGGACGTGAGAAACCTTTGTCGTGGAGGTGATAAAAGGAACGGAATCACCTCTGGCACGTTCGACCTTATCGTTAACTCTGGTGGAGGTCAACACTTTTTTCATAGGTCGTGAAAACAAGTATCCACATATTCGTAAAGATTTAGTAAGGCTATTGTTTTCTAGCGTTTACTGGCGTGACGCAAAGCGTTTATAAGCTATATACATCCAAGACGGTACGCTCTTCGCCCTGTTTTCTCCTGAAAACCATAGAAGCTGTGGGTACCACGAATCTCAGCTCCAATAGTTCCTGTCCAGGGTTCTGTACTGGATTGCTTCGGCGAGATGCTGCACGGTGAGCGTGGCCGCCCCCTCCAGATCCGCGATCGTCCGCGCCACCTTCAAAATGCGGTCGTGGGCCCGCGCGCTCAGCCCCTGCTGTTGCATGGCCCGCTCCAGCAGCCGATCAGCTTCTGGCGGCAGCTCGCACCACTGACGGATTTGCCGCGTGGTCATCTGCGCATTGGAGTAAATAGACTCTGCCCCGAATCGCTCATGCTGCCTGACACGGGCGGCCAGCACCCGCGCGCGGATCTCCGCAGATCCTTCGTTTGCCTGTCCGGCACGCAGCTCGCGATACTGCACCGCCGGCACCTCTATATGGATATCGATGCGGTCCAGCAGCGGTCCTGAGACGCGCGACACATACCGCTGCATCATCGGCGGCGTGCACTGGCATTCCCGGCTCTTATCGTTGAAGTAGCCGCATGGGCATGGATTCATCGCTGCCGCCAGCATGAAGCGCGCAGGAAAATTCAGCGACATGGATGCGCGGGCAATCGTGACGGTGCCGTCTTCGAGCGGCTGTCGCATCACTTCGAGTACATTGCGCGGAAACTCCGGCAACTCATCCAGAAACAGTACGCCGTTGTGCGCCAGCGAGACCTCGCCCGGCCGCGGTACTGCACCGCCGCCGATGAGGCCCGCGTCCGAGATCGTATGATGCGGCGAACGGAAGGGCCGCTGCGTCACAAGGCCGCAGTCGGAATCCAGCACACCCGCTACTGAATGGATCTTTGTCGTCTCCAGCGCCTCGGCGAAACTCAGCGGCGCCAGGATCGACGGCAGCCGCTTCGCCAGCATTGTCTTGCCGGAACCCGGTGGGCCGATCATCAGAATGTTGTGCCCGCCGGCAGCGGAAATCTCCAGCGCGCGTTTTGCGATGGTCTGCCCGCGCACGTCTTTGAAGTCGAATGGGTAATGCTGCAGCGCGTCCAGCATCTGGCTCGAGTTCACGCGATAGGGCTGCACCTGGATGCCGCCATTCCCGGCCGCGTTCAGCAGCTCGCGAGTTTGCGGCAGCGACGCCACCGGATATACATTCAGTCCCTCAACCACGGCGGCCTCCGGCGCATTGGCCGCCGGCACAATGAGGTTGGCGATGCCGCGCTGCTTGGCGGCCACTGCAATCGGCAGCATGCCGGGCACGCCACGCACGCTGCCATCCAGGCCCAGTTCTCCAACTGTGACGAACTGGCTCAAATCGCGATTCTGGAGCGCGCCAGACGCGCCCAGAATTCCCACCGCGATCGGCAGATCGAAGCCGCAGCCTTCCTTCTTCAGATCGGCGGGCGCCAGATTGATGGTGATGTGGGTGGCCGGCAGAGCAAAGCCGGAGTTGCGAATTGCGGCGCGAACACGATCCCGGCTCTCGCGCACTGCAGCGTCGGGCAGCCCGACGGTCGAGAAGCGCTCTTCCGCTACCTGGATACCGGAGAAGTCCACCTCAACATCAATGATGTGCGCATCGATGCCATAGACAGCAGCACTCAGCGCCTTGAAGAGCATCCCGTGGCCCGTCCGTTCCCCATGGAAAAGATGAGTATAGCCAGTGAGTTGCGGGCACCGTCAGGCCACAAAGGTTGCAGAGGGCAGCGAGTGAGCCACGCCGCTGCTACCATAGCCAGTCGTGAAAACCTCGTTGTTCGATCTCTACAAAATCGGCATCGGACCCTCCAGTTCACACACCATGGGGCCTATGCGCGCGGCCCGCGCTTTTCTGCTGACCCTGGATGCGCGCCATCTCCTGTCACCCACGGCCGAAGTCCACGTAGACCTCTATGGCTCGCTCGCTCTTACCGGCAAGGGCCACGGTACCGATCGCGCTGTCGTCCTTGGCCTACTCGGCGAAGAAGCCAGCACCATCGACCCCGACACCATCGACAGCAAGCTCGAATCGATCCGGCTCTCCTCCACCATCTCGCTGCTCGGCCGCCATGTCATTCCCTTCCGCGAGGCGCAGCATATCGTCTTCCATCGTGACCAGATGATCCCGCCGGGCGCGGAGACGCAGCACCCCAACGGCATCCGGTTCACCGCATCCGATGTGACCGGCAAGGTGCTTTTCACCGCGACATACTTCTCCATCGGCGGCGGCTTCATTGTCGAAGACGGGGCCGACGTGAACGCGACTCCGGTGAAGACGACGGCCTCTCCGCTGCCCTATCCCTTCCACAATGCAGCCGAGCTGCTGGAGATGGCGCAGCGTGACAACCTGCGCATCGACGAAGTGATGATGCGCAACGAATGTGCCCGTCGCGGTGACACTCCGGATGCGGCCGAGTCTGTGAAGCGCGACATCCTGCGCATCTGGGAGGCAATGCAAAGCTGCGTCGCGCGAGGCCTTGCGACAGACGGCATACTTCCCGGCGGGCTGCGCGTGCGTCGCCGGGCGAAACGGTTAGCCGCGCGTTTGCAGCAGCAGGATGCCGCGGGCAAAGGTACCGGCGATCCGCTGGCGCCGCTGGACTGGGTCACCATCTACGCCATGGCGGTGAACGAGGAGAACGCCGCCGGCAGCCGCGTCGTCACGGCGCCCACCAACGGCGCAGCCGGCGTGATTCCCGCGGTCGCACACTACTACCGCAACTACATTGCGGGTGCGGATGAGGCCGGCATCCTGCGCTACTTTCTTACCTCAGCAGCAATTGGAATTCTCTACAAGGAGAATGCGTCGATCTCCGGCGCGGAGGTGGGCTGCCAGGGCGAGGTGGGCGTCGCCTGCTCGATGGCCGCGGGTGGGCTGGCCGCCGCGATGGGCGGCAGCAACGCGCAGGTGGAGCACGCCGCCGAGATCGGCATGGAGCACAACCTCGGCATGACCTGCGACCCGATCGGCGGCCTGGTGCAGATCCCCTGCATCGAGCGCAACGCGATGGGCGCGGTCAAAGCAGTGCACGCCTGCCGCATGGCGCTGGCCGAAGAGGACGAGCACAAGGTGTCGCTCGATCAGGTGATCCGGACGATGTATGAGACGGGGCTGGATATGCAGTCGCGGTACAAGGAGACTTCGCTGGCTGGGTTGGCTTTGAATGTTATTGAGTGCTGAGGCGGCTCAAAATTTCCGCACGGCTGGCTCGGCCCCGAGCACTCGAGATGGGCACGGAATCACCAGCCATCATATCTCTTCGACGTTTGGTATGAGACCGCCTTCGTGTAGCGGCCCGTCGTCGTATCGAATCGCCATGCTTCGAACTTGGTAATAGTGCGGCCCAAAGTGTATCATCCACCAGCTTCCCGCAAAGTACGAAATCACGCATCGTCACAAGAATCGGATAGGATGAAAAGCGCTCGGGTACCATCCAGATGGCATAGTCGCTTTCGTCCGTCAGGCCGTCGTAAGGCAGCGAGATTGATCGAGAACTCGCGAATGTTGCATGATCAGGCTGATGGCGAAGTATTGCAAACCGCGTCAGAGTGCCGCTTCCGCCCGCAGAAAAGATGGCCGAGAAGAACGCCCAAGATCCTCCATTTGTCAGCGGCAGAACTCTTTAATTTCCGCTAAGGAAGTCATATCCGACATGTGGTTCTAACCCGAAATATTCAACGAGCGGCGTCCCGCTACGCTTTGCATGCATATCTGACTTGACTGGATCCCCGTGACCTAGGCTGGCAACTGATAGCAGATGCTTTTCTTGTTGGCCAAACAGAGTTTCGCACCGGAGGTTGGAAATCCGTTCTCATCCAATTGCCCTTCCGCTACCGTGAATCGCGGGAATATCGCAGGTGACAGCGCATGGATCGTTTGGCCATATGAGAATGCTCTGACAGCCATGAGCAACGTCGATTCCGAGATGCGAATCTGATGTTCATACGCAACCGCTAAACTCCGCCCGCAGCCGCCCCAGATCCATATCGCTGCTCAGTGGTGTCACCAGGCTCCCGTCGCGCTGGTATCTATCAAACACAGCCCGCAACTCCGCAAGCATTTCGTCGTAACCGCGCTCCCCTGGCCGAGGAATTGCCGACAGCGATTCTGCGTAACCCAGTAGTTTCGGGAAGTCCACTGTCATTGCGTGATGGAGGGTTATTTGCTGCCAGGTAGACGTATCGAGAAACCCGCGCAAACGTTCCTTGAAGTTACGAGTTGTATCTGCCTCAGCGGAATCCATACGCCACTTTCGAAGAATCCCCGAGAGCTGCTCCGAAACTGGCGCGCCACTGTCGCGATGGCCATTGGTAGCCACCAGCACCCATCCGCCCGGCCGCAGAATCCTTGCGAATTCCTGATGCGCGCGCGGCCAGTCGAACCAGTGCATCGCACGTCCGACCGCAATGAGATCGACGGAAGCATCCGGCAGCGTGGTTGCCTCGGCGCTTCCCTGCACTACTTCGAGCGCCGGATGCTGCGTGGCCAATTCGCGGCACGCCTCCAGCATTTCGACGTTTGGCTCGACCGCGAATACGCGATGTCCGGCTTCGAGGAAGATCTCCGCCAGCATGCCGGTGCCCGCACCGATATCCGCGACAACGGCACCGTCCGGAAGCGCGCCGTGCTCACGCAGAAATGGGATGATGCTTCGCGGAAAACGCGGGCGATAGGCGAGATACGCCTGCACGCGGCCGGAGAAGCGTTCTGTATGCGGACCCGCGCTCATTGCGACCTCAGGCGGCGGAGTGCTTCGCCTGCAACGTTACCTGCTCGTCGACTTCCTGTCCGTCCTGAATCTTCAGCAGCTTCAGGATAGGCGAGGTCAACATCGTCGTCACCAGCGCCATCACTACAAGCATGGTGAAGAGCGTCGGCGAGAAGACACCGGCGCTGTACGCAATGTTCAGCACAATCAGCTCCACCAGCCCGCGCGTGTTGAGCAGCGCGCCCAACGCAGCCGCGTTGCGCCACGACTGCCCATTCCACCGCGCCGCCAGCGCTGCGCCGCCCATTTTGCCTGCTACGGAGCCGGCCAGCACGATGCCCGCCCACAGCCACATGTTCGCGTCGTTCAACAGGTCCAGCCGCGTACGCATGCCGGTCAGCGCGAAGAAGAGCGGCAGCAGCAGCACGGCAATCAGCATGTCAGTGCGTTGGCGAATCTCCTCCTGCCAGCGCGGGATGCGCGGGAAGCAGACGCCAGCAAGGAACGCGCCGAAGAGTGGATGGATGCCCAGCACATCGGTGGCCGCGGCCGACAGCAGCAGGCCGATGATGACGCCGCCGAGCAACTCGATGGACATACCGGTCGCCTTGTAGCGCTTTACCGCAAGGTTGGCCAGCGGGCGAACGACGCCCAGCATGACGGCAAGGTAGCCCACCAGCCCCGCCATGCGCATAAGAAGGCTGCCCGACCCGCCTTCTTTCCCCAGAAGCGCGAGCGCAAAGGCCAACAGCAACCAGGCCACTACATCGTCTACCGCTGCGCAGAGGATCGCCGTTGTCCCAAGTGAGGTGGACTGCAGCCGACGCTCTTCCAGCATGCGCGCAAGCACCGGGAAGGCCGTGATGCTCATCGAGATGCCGAGGAAAAGCACAAACGGCATGCTGCCGATGCCGTGCGGCGCGAAGCGGATGCGCAGCGAATGCGCGAGCAGCGCGGCCATGGCAAAGGGAAAGAGAATGCTCATGCCGCTGGCCAGCACGGCGGTGCTGCGCTGCTTGTAGAGCTGGGCGTAATCCAGATCCATTCCTATGAGGAACAGATAGAGGATCAGCCCCACTGTGCTCATGTTTTCAAACGCGGCGAAGGCGTGCGGCGTAAAGACTTGCGCAATATGCGGGAAGTAGCGCCCCAGTACGGAGGGACCGATCAGAATTCCGCCGACGATTTCGCCGACCACGCGCGTCTGTCCCAGTTTGCGGGCCAGCCAGCCGCAAATCAGCGTGACGGTCAGCACAATCGACATCTGGAGCAGCAGTAGCGTCATGCGGCGCTTTGCCCTTTCGACTTCGAAATCCCGAGGCAGTAACGATCAGAGCTCAATCAAGCGCAGCGTGGATTCAGATGCCCACATTCCACGCGAGGACAATGCCGCATTCCTGCCTAGGGGGCTGCCCCTCTGGCGATTTCCTATTGTAGCCTCGGGCCGCCATACACGGCCGGCTGCCCCGGTCTGGTGCAGCCGGATGTTCTTTAACGCTCGATCGCCATCGCGACGGAGTTGCCGCCGCCCAGGCATAACGCCGCAACTCCGCGATGCAGGTTGCGATGGATCAGCGCATAGATCAGCGTCGTGAGCACGCGCGCCCCACTGGCGCCGATGGGATGCCCCATGGCAACCGCGCCGCCATTTACATTCACGCGCGCCGCGAGTTCCGGCGCATCCAGTCCAACTTCTTTCATCACGCCCAGAGCCTGCACCGCGAAGGCCTCGTTCAACTCGTAGAGGTCCGGCTGCTCCTTTGACCAGCCTGCCTTCTTCAGCACGCGCTGGATGCCGATCACCGGCGCCAGCATCACCCACTTCGGATCGATGCCGCTGGTCGCCTGCGCGCGGATAGTCACTAATGGCTTGAGCTTGAGCTCTGCGGCCTTACTCGCTGACATCACGACCAGAGCGGCAGCGCCGTCATTCACGCCGGGCGCATTGCCCGCCGTCACCGTGCCATCTTTCCTGAAGGCCGGCTTCAGTGCGCGCAGCGCCTCCAGCGATGCGTCCTCGCGCACGCTCTCATCGCGGTCCAGCACGCCGGCCGGCTCGCCCTTCTTCTTTGCCGGAATCTCCACCGGCAGCATCTCGTCTTTGAATGCGCCGGATTTCTGCGCGGCCGCCGCCTTCTGATGCGAGGCCAGCGCATAGGCATCCTGCTGCTCGCGCGTGATGGAGTGCTTCTCCGCCACGTTCTCGCCGGTCACTCCCATGTGGTAGTCGTTGTAGATCTCCCACAGACCATCGTGGATCATCGCATCTACAACCTTCGCGTCGCCCATGCGAAAGCCGTTCCGTCCCTGCGGCAGCAGATAGGGCGCATTGCTCATCGACTCCATGCCGCCTGCGACGACGATCTCTGCATTGCCGGTCTGGACCGCCTGCGCCGCCAGCGCGACGGCTTTCAGTCCGGAGCCGCACACTTTGTTGATGGTCATCGCGCTCACGCTCGGCGGCAGCCCGCCGCCCAGCGCCGCCTGTCTTCCGGGATTTTGCCCCAGCCCGGCGGAGACGACATTGCCCATGATGCATTCGTCGACCTGTTCCGGCGCAACGCCGGCGCGACGCACAGCTTCCCGCACGGCCAGCGCGCCTAGTTGCACTGCACTGAAACCGGCGAGCGATCCCTGGAATTTTCCCGTGGGCGTACGGACCGCGGAGACGATGACAACATCTTCCATTGTGAATACCTCAACTTCCTGTGGCTCGCACCGCGCGGCCAACGTGTGAAGATATCAGGGACCGAAATCCAGCGGCAAACCGTGAGCGCACCCTACACCAGCATCGCTGCAACCGAAGACTCCCGGACTGGAAGGCTGCTGGCGCCGCTTTGGCATACGGCTGTCATCCTGCTGCTGCTGCTGGGCGTGTCGGTGGTGAACGTGCTCGCGAGCCACGCGACCGGCGAGTCGCGCTCGCACTATGCGCTTTATTCGATAACACTGGTCTGGGAATGGATTCTGCTGGCGCTGGTGCACTGGGGTCTGCTGATGCGCGGCACGCGGCTACGCCAGTTGCTCGGCCTCCGGCGGCGGGGCGCAACGGAGCTCTGGACGGATATTGCGATCGCGCTTGGCTTCTGGTTCGGCTCGCTGGTCGCGCTGGGCGCCGCCGGATTTCTGCTGCGCTTCACCCGGCTTCATCCCGAAGATATTCGCGGCATCGTCTCCAGGATGGCCCCGGCATCACCTGGTGAGCTGGCGCTTTGGTTCGCGCTCGCCATATCCGCGGGCATCTGCGAAGAGCTGATTTTCCGCGGCTATCTGCAGCAACAATTCAGCGCGCTCACACGGCACGCTTGGCTGGGCATCGCGATTTCAGCAGTGTTCTTCGGCCTCGCGCACGGCTATGAAGGCAAGAGCGGCATGCTGCTGATCACGTTGTACGGCGCGCTCTTCGGCATACTCGCGCACTTCCGACGCAGCTTGCGCGCAGGAATGTTCGCGCATGCGTGGCACGATTCACTCAGCGGTCTCGTCCTCTATTTCGGCAATCATCTGCTTCATCGCATCCCACACTAGTTGCAGACGCGACCTCAACGAGGAAGTCGCGCGCGAAAAGAAGAGAACAAACCTGCGATTTTTTTCTTGACACTCTAATGCCACCACTCTATACATTCCGTAACTGCAACAACTGCGTTGCAGCACAAGGGAGAATAGAAACCATGGCAACAAAGAAGGCAGCCAAGAAGCCGGCCAAGAAGGCGGCAAAGAAGGCAGCGAAGAAGAAGTAAGCAAGTCAACCTAAACAAGGCAACACTCGGGGGACGCAGGCAAGCGTCCCCCGAGGTGTTTTTGCGTGCGCTTCTCTCTTCTCTCAGACACGGTAAAGTTGCTGCATGACGCGCCGCCGCTGGATCGCAGATACCTGGAGCGACGACACCGCCGCACTGCATGGCGACCAGGCCCGGCACCTGAGCCGCGTGCTGCGCGCCCAGCCAGGCATGGAGTTTGACGTTGTCGCCGGCGGCCGTGCATGGCTCGCGCGCGTCGCATCCATCGATCGCGACAGTGTCCAGTTCACACTTCTCCGCGAGTTGGACGCCGCGCCGGGATTGCCCGTCACGCTGCTTCTCAGCATCTTCAAATTCGATCGCATGGAGTGGGCCATCGAGAAGGCGGTGGAGCTTGGCGCAAGCCGCATCGTGCCCGTCCTCGCGGAACGGACAGAGAAGCATCTTGCCCAGGCCGCGGACAAACGCGTGGAGCGCTGGCGTCGCATCGCGCTCGAAGCAGCGAAGCAATCCCGGCGCAGCGACCTGCCGGAGATCGCCGATCCGGCCCGGCTTTCGAAACTTCTTGCCAGCAGCGAACCAGCGGAGACAGCAGGACAGGCCGCCGAAGAAGCCGCACCTGCGCCGCTCCGCATCCTGCTCTCCGAGGTGGAAGAGGATCAGCCGCTGTTACGCATTCTGGAGGGGCGGTGTGCCGCCGGTGAGGTGTTGCTTGCCATCGGGCCGGAAGGCGGATGGACTCCCGGCGAGCTGGCGCTGTTCACGGGCTCTGGATGGCACAGCGCCAGTCTGGGTCCGCGCATCCTGCGCGTAGAGACGGCGACGATCGCCGCCCTGGCAATCGTGAACGCGGCGACCGCTGAGCGAGATCGCCGCTATGCACTCGGTTCAGTGCGCCGAAAGCATTGTCATTCTGAGCGAGTCCAGGAATCTGCAGTACACCGGTGCAAGCCACGAGGCCAAGTGTGAGCGACCAAAGGGAGCGAACCCGGCAGCACGCGCTGCCGGCGCAGTCACCCGGCAGGAGTCCCTAGTTGAAGAGATCCTTCATCTTGTCCAGCAGGCCGCGCGAGGCGACGCGGTTCTGCACTCCAAGGGTCGTGCCCAGTTCCTGGATCGCCTCACGCTGCGCCTTGGTCAGCTTCTTCGGCGTTTCCACCACTACCTGCACGATCAGGTCGCCGCGCCCACGCTCATTGAGGTACGGCACACCTTTACCGCGCAGCCGGAATTCCTTCCCGCTCTGCGTGCCCTCGGGAATCTTCAGCACGGTCTCGCCTTCGAGCGTCTGGATCGCAATCTCCGAGCCGAGCGCAGCCTGCGGGAACGAGACGATGACCGCGAAGTGCAGATCGTGGCCCTCCCGCTCGAAGTAGGCATGCGATTTCGCCGACAGCACAATGTAAAGATCGCCGGCGTTCCCGCCGTAGCGCCCCGCATCGCCTTCGCCCTGGTAGCGAATGCGCGTGCCGTCTTCGACGCCCGCAGGAATCTTCACCTTGGACTGCATGTTCCTTCTCCACGCGCGCTTCGCCGTGGCAGGTGTGGCACGGCTCAGTGACCACCTGGCCGGTGCCGCTGCAAATTGGGCAGGTGCGCGCAATCGAGAAGAAGCCCTGCTGGAAGCGCACCTGGCCGCGCCCGCCGCACTGCTGGCACGTGCTGGGCGCTTTGCCGTGCGCGGCGCCGGAGCCGCGACACTCGCCGCAAACATCCATACGCTTGATGGTGACGGTCGTCTCCTTGCCGAAGACCGCCTCTTCGAATTCGATCGTCAGGTCGTAACGGATATCGCGGCCACGCTGCGCACGCGAAGCACGCCCGCCGCCGCGTCCGCCGGAAGCGTTGAACATCTCTCCGAAGAAATCGCCGAAGATGTCGCCCAGATCGACGCCGCCCGGAAAGCCACCTGCTCCGCCCGCGCCGCTCACGCCCGCAACGCCATAGCGGTCGTATGCCGCACGCTTTTCGGGATCGCTCAGCACCTGGTAGGCCTCGCTCGCCTTCTTAAAGCGCTCCTCCGCCTCCGGATTGTCCGGGTTACGGTCTGGGTGATACTGCATCGCCAGCTTGCGATATGCAGTCTTCAGTTCCCCATCGCTGCATTCTCTTGAAACGCTCAAAACTTCGTAGTAGTCGACGTGTGCCACGTTTGCCATTTTTCCTGTACTCAGTCTTCTAATCCAGCCGTGCGGAGCATGACTCGCTCCGGGTTTACAAATATTTCCTCAATCGACGTTCGTGCCGGGCGTTTAAGCTTCCGACACATTCGGGTTTACCGAAATGCGGACCAGCGCCGGCCGCAGCAGCCGCTCCTTGATGCGGTAGCCGCGCCGGATTTCATCGATTACTTGATGATCGGGGAGGTCCGGACGTTCCACGCTTTCGAGCGCCTCGTGGACTCGCGGGTCAAAGGGCTGCCCCACCGTCTCCACCGGCGTCACGTTCAGCGCGCGCAGCACTTCGTCCATCTGCTTCGCGATCAGCTCCACTCCGGTGCGCAACTGCTCCGCCGTGCCGCTAGAGTTCAGCGCCAGCCGGAAGTTGTCCAGCACCGGAAGGAACTGCTCCACCGCGTCGGCGACGGCGAAGGCCCGGTAGTCGGCGCGCTCCCGCTGCTCACGCTTCCTCGCGTTCTCGAATTCCGCCTGCAGGCGGGCCAGCCGATCAACGAGCCCATCGCGCTCCGCCCGCAGCCGCTCATATTCCTCGTGCAGGCCGGCCGAGGTCTCGACTACGGCCGTGGAAGGCGCACCGCCCGTGTTTGGCTCCGGGATCACGTCGTTGAAGCCTTGCGCCCCTGCCTTCTGGCTTTCGGACTTCTGGTTGTTCTGATTCTCTGTCTGCGTTTCGTTTGTCTCTGTCGCGTTTTCAGTCATAGCCATACGTCTCTCTCTAATCCCTGATTCTTGCTGGCGGTTATAGCCGGCCCGCTCGACTGTTCTGTTTTGATCGATCCCCGCGGACGCCTAACTTCGTGGCGTCTGCAGGATTCGCTCCGAGAGCTGCGCGATGTACGAGACCGCCTGGATGGTCTCGTTATAGCGGATGCGTGTGGGCGCCAGCACGGCCATCGTGCCTACGCTTTCCGCACCGAGCTTCGCGCCGGTGCCGATCAGCACCATGTTCTCCATATCCGGAATGGTGTCTTCCAGACCCACCACCACGCGCACCGCCTGCTGCCGCGCGTCCACGTAGGCGCTCAGCAGCTCAATCAGCCGCTGCTTGGCTTCCAGCGCGTTCAGCAGCGCCCGGAGCCGCTCCTGATCCACATCGCGCTGCACCAGGTTCGCCACGCCTTCCACAAAGATCATCTGGGAGGGCTGCACGCCTTGCAGCGCGCCCTTGCGAAACAACTCGTTCACCGACTGCATCAGCCGGTCGTACTCGCTGCGCTCCTGTTCCATGCGCTGCTCAACGTCTGCGCGGATGCGCTCAATCGACCACCCGCGGAAGTTGCCGTTCAGAAAATTCGACGCGGCCTCCAGGTCTGACTGGTCCAGATCGTGGTCCAGTTGCAACACCCGGTCCAGCACCGTGCCACCGCGCGTCACCACGACGGCCAGCACCCGCTGCGAGGTCAGCCGCGAGAAGTGGATGTGCTCCAGCCATTCCGTCTCGCCTGCCGCCTCGGTCGCCACCCCGACGCCGCTCGAAATCATTGCCAGCACATGCGAGGTGCGCTCCAGGAAGTGCTGCCGGCTGGTCACCCCGGCAAAGCAGTCGTCGATCTGCTGGCGCTTCTCCGCGGAAAGCTGAGGCACATTCGTGCCCGTCGCGGCGCGTGCCACTCCGGCCAGGTGCTCCACATAGAAGCGGAAGGCTTTCGCCGTGGGAATGCGGCCAGCCGAGGTATGCGGCTGCTCCAGCAGGCCCGCTTCGCTCAGCGTCGCCATCACGTTCCGGATGGTGGCCGAACTCATCCCTTCCTTATCGGCATAGATCCGGGCGACGGCCTGGGACGGCACGGGCTCTCCCGTGGCGATATACATCTCCAGAATGGCCGTCAATATCAGCCGCTCCCGCGGACTGATTCGGAGCTCTGCTGCCATGACCGTGTCCCCTGCGCCCCGGCGTCTGCATCCTGCTTCAGATAGATGCCGCCTCATTTATCGTATCAGGTTGATACGCCTTATCCGGACTGGCGGAAACCGGCCTGACGGCACTATTGTGACTTAACCGGAGTAGTATCTGAGACTTCTTACGCAGGGACTTTGAAACCAGGACGGCCGGGCCGGGATCAAACGCCCGGATCGAATATTGAACGGTCCAGCCATCCTCACCAGAAAGAAGGCTCCTCATGCCCAGGCGTCGTTTGTGGATCACCATCGCGGCAGTCGCAGGCGGCATCATCCTCCTCCTGCTGATCGCCATTCCCTTCCTGCTCAATGCAGACAACTATCGTCCACGCATTGAGAGCACGCTCTCCGACGCGACCGGCCGCAAGGTCACGCTTGGCCATCTCAGCTTTTCGCTCTTCACCGGCTCGCTCACCGCAGACCAGCTCAGCATTGCGGACGATCCCGCCTTCAGCCAGCAGCCTTTCATCCAGGCAAAACAGGTTCACATCGGCATCGAGGTCGGCCCGCTGCTCTTCCATAAGCAGATCCTGATTCGCGGCATCACCATCGACACGCCGAAGATCAACCTGATTCAGAACCAGGCGAACGTCTGGAATTATGCGAGCCTCGGCAACTCCAGCAAGCGCTCGAACCATGCCGAGACGCAAAGCGCGATGCCGAATCTCTCCATCGGCGTGCTCGAGGTGAAAGACGGCCAGGTCACGATGACCGACCTTGGAGCGTCAACGCCGCCGCGCGTGGTCAGCGACGTGCAGGCCAAAATCAACGACTTCTCCCTGACCACCCCATTCACGTTCTCGCTTTCCGCATCGCTTCAAGGGAACGGCACGGTTTCGATTGACGGCAAGGGGGGCCCCTTCAATCAGGCCGATGCTTCCAAGACGCCATTCACAGCAAAACTCAATGTCAAACATGCCGATCTGGTGGCGGCGGGATTCGTTCCTCCCTCAGCCGGCGTCTCCGGCATCACCGACCTGCAGGCCGATATCACCTCCAACGGCCAGACGGCGCATGTACAGGGCACGCTCGATGCGACGCAGCTCAAACTTGCTGCCAATGGCTCGCCTGCGCCACGTCCGGTGCACGTCAACTTCACAGTTGACCAGAACCTCGCGTCGCCCTCCGGTCAGCTGCAGAACACCACGCTCGCGTTCGGAAAGGCCCTCTTCAACATTGCAGGGACTTACCAGACGCAGGGAGCGAAGACCAATCTGAACGTGACCGCCGCCACCCAGGGCGCGCCGATCAACGATCTTGAGGCCTTCCTGCCGGCGCTCGGCATCCAGATGCCATCGGGCTCCAAGCTGCAGGGCGGAACGCTGACGACGAATCTGGCGGTGACGGGCACGACCGATGCCCCTGTCATCGCCGGGCCGGTGCGTCTGGACAACACACAACTCGCCGGCTTTGACCTTGGCTCCAAGATGTCCGCCGTCACCGCCCTCACCGGCGGGAAGACGGGCAATGTCACCACAGTGCGCGTGCTCAGCCTGAATCTTCGTGAAGCCGGCGGCGCGCTGCAGGCTCAGAACATTCTTCTCGATGTCCCGGGCCTCGGCACCGCGACCGGCAATGGCACCGTGAGCGCAGCCAAGGCGCTCAACTTCCATGTTGTTGCGAAGCTCTCGCAAACCGGCGCGGCCGGCATGGCGACCACCGCGCTTTCGATGCTTGGCGGCAGAGCGGGTGGCGTCGCGAGTGGTGTGCTGAGGAACGGCGTCCCTGTAACGATCACGGGCACGGCAGCGAGCCCGGTGATTACGCCGGATATGAAAGGCCTGACTGGCGGCGGCGCGGGCAGCCCGGCAGCCGGCCTGCTCGGCAGAGGCGGGCAGCAGCTTCCAAACAGAGGGAACCTCGGCAAAACGCTGGGCGGGCTGCTCGGCAGGCACTGACGTCAGATATGCGGAGGCGTCCAGTACGCCTCCGCTATTTACGTGATCTCGAATACGTTCTGCTCATGCGCGCGCTGCTCCTCCGCACGCTCGATCAGCTTCCTCGCAATTGCGTAGAAACTCGCCGTCCCGACAGAGGACTGCTCCGGGGCCAGCGCCACCGGCAGGCCGCGATCGCCGCCATGCCGGATGTTCGGGTCCAGCTCCACCGAGCCGAGGAATGGCAGCTTGAACTGCGCAGCGGTGCGCTCCACGCCGCCCTTGGAGAAGATGTCGATCACCTCATGGCAATGGGGGCAGGTGAATTGGCTCATGTTCTCGACGATGCCCAGCACCTCCACGTTCACCTGGTGAAACATCTCCAGCGCCTTGCGCGCGTCCTGCAGCGAAACATCCGACGGCGTGGAGATCACCACTGCGCCCGTCAGAGGAACCGTCTGCACCAGCGAGATCACCACGTCGCCTGTGCCCGGGGGTAGATCGACGATCAGATAATCCAGCTCGCCCCACGCTACCTGCTGCAGGAACTGGCGAATGATCTGGTGCAGCATCGGCCCGCGCATGACGAGCGGCTTGTCGCCCGGCGTCAGCGAGCCCACCGAGATCATCTTGACGCCGTGCGCCGTCAACGGCTCGATGCGGTTGCCTTCAATCACGCGCGGCTGCGACGTTGCGCCCATCATCAGCGGCACATTCGGGCCGTAGATGTCCGCATCCACCAGCCCGACTTTGTGCCCGAGCTTCGCCAACGCGATCGCCAGGTTCACCGCGAGCGTGGTCTTGCCTACGCCGCCCTTGCCCGATCCGATGGCGATGATCGCCTTTACGCCCGGCAATGACTGTGGCTGCGGCATTTGCTGCCCATGTGCTCCCATGTCGATCACTCCTTTGACGCTCGTTGCGCGCTCATTTGATCCCGGCTTACTGCACGCGCGCTACGTGTCTGGAAACTTCAGTCCATCTCCTAAGATTAGCGCTCGGGCCAATCCTATTTCGTCGAGTACTCATCCGGCCGCACCGTACTGGCCAACTCGGGCTCGCGCGGCTTGACTTGGCGCTTGCGTTCCTGCTCTTTCTGCCGCAGCTCGCGACGCCGTGCCGCGTCTTCGTAATGCTGTTTCTCTTCTTCCGTCTCGGGCTGCAACTGCGGAACCGGCACGCGCCGTCCCTGGCTGTCCACCGCAACGAACGTGAGATACGCCGAGGCTACATGCCGGTAGACGCCCGCGAGCGTGTTCTCCACCCACACCTTCACGCCCACTTCCATCGAGGTGTTGAAGGCACGATTTACCGACGACTTCAAAATCAGCAGATCGCCCACGTGCACCGGCGCGATGAAATCGATGTGGTCCATCGACGCCGTCACCACATGCGTGCGCGCATGCCGATAAGCGGCCATCGCGCCCACCAGATCGATAAAGTGCATTAGCCGGCCGCCCAGCAAATTGCCCAGCGTGTTCGCATCGTTTGGCAGAATCAGCTCCGTCATCTCGCTGCGCGATTCAGCGGCGGTGCGGGTGGGCAGTTTCGGGGCGAAAGCCATGTGCATTTCTCTTTTCGTGTCGTAAAGCAACTATCCAGTGTGGGGCATCCTCCAGAAACCCGCAATGCTGGTCAGCCGTGCTAGGGTCATCGAAGGAGACGCGCACGATGGACAAGATAGCCATGCTGAAGGAAATTCTTGCGCAGAATCCGAATGACGCGTTCGCGCGTTACGGGCTCGCGATGGAGCACGCAAATCAGGGCGATACCGCCACCGCCCTCAATGAGTTCCAGCAGCTCACAACCGCCCATCCCGATTACACCGCCGGCTATCAGATGTCCGCGCAATTGCTCATCAAGGCCGGCCGGGACGACGAAGCACGCCAGCGCCTGGAGGCCGGCGTCGCCGCGGCGCAACGTATTGGCAACCGGCTCGCGCTGAACGAGATGAGCGCGATGCTGGACGATCTTTCCGCCTGAATCTGGAACGCTCCATCGCGGAGCGGCATAATAATCCACGGCATGAAGATTCCGCTTTTTCCCCTCGATCTCGTGCTCTTTCCCGGAGCTCCGCTGCCGCTCCATATCTTTGAGCCGCGCTACCGGCAGATGACCGCCGAGTGCCTGGCCGCGGACACGCCTTTCGGCATTGTGCGCGCGCGGCCTGAGGGCCTTGCTGTGATCGGCTGTACCGCACAAATCATCCGCGTGCTGCACCGCTATCCCGATGGCCGCAGCGACATCCTGACCCAGGGCATCGAGCGCTTCGAAATCGAGCAGCTCATCAGTCCGGCACTTATCGATCCGGGCGCGATGGGGCCCGGAGAGGACGCCAGTAGCTTCCTGCAGGCAAAAGTCGATCTCCTGCCTGACACTGGGGACCAGGCCACGCGCTCTGCGCGCGAGGAGTGCGTCGCGCTGCACTTCGAAGCACTGCATCTGCTGGGGACTGGCGAAGCCGGTATGCAGTTCGATCTCGATCTGCCCGTCGCATATCTCGTCGCCGCCTCCATGCCTGCCGATCTGGATTTCCAGCAGGAGCTGCTGGTCCTCCGTTCGGACGCTGCCCGCACCGGGACGCTGCTTCGGTATTACCGCGAGATCCTGCCCAAGCTGCGCCGCAGCCGACAGGTCAACCAGAGCGCTTCCACCAACGGACACATCATGTGAGTGTCGCGCGCATCTCTCCATGCCGCAGCGCATCGAATCGATGAACCACGTACAGTAGAGAGAGTGCCGGCCGAGCGCAAGGAGGTTCTCCCCAACATGCCCCAGACGATCTCTCCATCCAGCTCTCGATCCCCGGCGGCTGCTGAGCGGCCCGCGACTCTGGGAGCACTGCGGGCCAGCAAAGAGTTCACGGAGACGCGTGTGAGCCGCAGCGTGAAGGATGAGCTGCGCGCCAACCTCATCCGTCGTCTGCAAGACCAGGCCGCGGGAAAAAACGCTCAGCCCATTTTTCCCGGAATCATCGGCTACGAAGACACGGTCGTGCCGCAGATCATCAACGCTGTTCTCTCGCGCCAGAATTTCATCCTGCTCGGATTGCGCGGCCAGGCAAAGAGCCGCATCCTGCGCGCATTGACTGAATTGCTTGATCCCATTGCGCCGTATGTAGCCGGCTCGGAAATACGCGATAACCCCTACCGGCCTATTTCGAAATACGCGCGTGATCTCATCGCAGAGCGCGGGGACGCTACCCCGATCGCCTGGATGACGCGCGACGATCGCTACGTTGAGAAGCTCGCCACGCCCGATGTCACGGTTGCCGACCTTATCGGCGACGTCGATCCCATCAAGGCCGCGCGCTCCGGCTCCGATCTTTCAAACGAGCTGACGATGCACTATGGCCTTCTTCCCCGCGCCAACCGAGGCATTTTCGCCGTGAACGAGCTGCCCGACCTCGCCGGCAAAATCCAGGTGGCGCTCTTCAACATCATGCAGGAAGGTGATGTGCAGATTAAGGGCTACCCTGTGCGCCTGGCGCTCGATGTCGCGCTCGTCTTCAGCGCCAATCCCGAGGACTACACCGCACGCGGCAAGATTGTTACGCCGCTCAAAGACCGCATGGGTTCCGAGATTCGCACCCACTACCCGCAAACCGTCGACGAAGGCATCGCCATCACCCGCCAGGAGTGCTGGAGCGACCGTGGCTGCCTCGCCACGGAAGTCGCCGACTACATCTACGAACTCATCGAGCAGATCGCCTTTGTCGCGCGCGAAGACAAAAAGGTCGATAAGCGTTCCGGCGTCTCGCAGCGCCTCCCGATCTCCACCATGGAGCTCGCTGTCTCAAACGCAGAACGCCGCGCCCTGTCCCATGGCGAATCGCTGGCCTTCCCCAGGGTCAGCGACATCTACGCTGCGCTGCCCGGCATTACCGGCAAGCTCGAGCTGGAATACGAAGGCGAGATGAAGGGCGCCGACGTCGTCGTCCGCGAGATCATCCGCACCGCCATCCTTCGCGTCTACGACCGCTACTTCGCCGAAACGAACACGCAGCAGATCGAGCAATGGTTCAACCTCGGCGGCACGGTAAAGATCGAGGACAGTCAGTCTGCGAAAGCGACACTCCGCGAGCTCGAACAGATTCAAGGCCTGTTCGAGAAGCTCGCGCCGCTCGACGTCACGCCCAAAGATGCGCCGGAAAAGATTGTCGCCGCGGCGGAGTTCTTGCTCGAAGGTCTCTATGCGCACAAGAAGTTGAGCCGAAGCGAGGAGCGTGGTTTTGGCGCACAGGAGCGTGCGCGCGCCGGCGCGGAGCGCAACCAGGAGCGCCGCGATGAAGCTCGTGAATACGAGCAGTGGCAGCAACGCCGCTCCAACAAGCAGCGCAGCGGACTGAACTAAAACCGCTAACGTTCAGCGCAGGTAAGGATCTGCCTTTCCTTTGCGCCCGGATAGTGAGCGGCCACCACACCGTCAGCGCCGCTGTACGCCGTTCTCGTCCTCAAATGCAGGCCAGTCGCTGTACCCCTTGTGGTCTCCGCCGTAATAGGTCTCCTGCGGAGCATCCACCAGCGGCACGCCATCTCGCAATCTTTGCACCAGGTCAGGATTGCCGATGAATGGCCGCCCGAAGCTCACCAGGTCGGCACGACCGGAATTCAGCGCCTCCTCCGCAAGCTCTTTGTCGTAGCGATTGTTGGCGATGTACGTTCCACGGAAGCGCTGCCGCAGCGCCAGAAAGTCGATTCCGCCGGGAGCCTCGCGCGTTTCCCGCGTCACGCCCTCGATCACTTCAAGGTACGCAATGCCCAGCGCGTTCAGTCCGTCGATGTACTGGCCGTAGGTGCGCATCACGTCGCTGTCCAGCGGTGTCTCGCCGGGACTCGTCGTCGTGGGAGAGATGCGGACGCCCACGCGCCCTCCTCCATCCCACGCATCCACTGCTGCCTTGACCGCCGCCAGCGGAAAACGCAGCCGGTTCTCCACCGAACCGCCATACTCATCCGTGCGCTTGTTCGTTGAGTCGCGGAGGAACTGCTCCAGCAGGTAGTTGTTTGCGGAATGCACCTCAACGCCATCGAAGCCGGCCAGCCGCGCATTCTCTGCCGCATGCCGGTAGTCCTCCACAATGCCGGGAATCTCGTGCGTTTCAAGAGCACGCGGTGTCACCAGCGGTTTCGGTCCCTCATACGTAAATGCATCGCCTCCCGCTTTGATCGCGGATGCTGATACCGGTACCGCACCGCTGTGCATGTCCGGATGCGAGATTCTGCCGGTATGCCAGAGCTGCATCACGATCACTCCGCCTGCCTCGTGTACTGCGCGCGTCACCTGCTTCCAGCTCTCGACTTGCGGAACGCTCCAGATCCCTGGTGTAAACGCATAGCCAACCGCCTGCGGAGAGATGTTTGTCGCCTCCGAAATAATCAGCCCCGCGCCGGTGCGCTGACGGTAGTACTCCACTACAAAATCCGGCGGCACGCCCGCCCGGCTGGCGCGCGCACGTGTCAGCGGCGCCATCACAATCCGGTTCTTCAGGTGCAACGGACCCAGCTCATAGTCGCGAAACAACAGCGACATCTCATCGCTCATGCGCAATCTCCCTTTGTATGTCTTCCCTATAGAGATGCACACGCCGGGCCAACGACTTCTCAGTAAATTTGTTTCAGACAACCGGAACGGGCAGGCCCTGCATCATTGCTGCGAATCCGGGGATGTCGAGCGACTGTGCACCATCGGAAAGCGCGCTCTCCGGTTGCGGATGCACCTCCACGATCAGCCCGTCGGCTCCAGCCGCCAGCGCCGCGCGTGATATCGGCGGCACCAGCTCGCGCCGCCCGGTTGCGTGCGATGGATCGGCAATCACCGGCAGGTGCGTCATGGTCTTCGCCAGCACCATGCCACCAATATCGAAAGTATTGCGCAGCTCCGGATCGTAGGAACGAATGCCGCGCTCGCACAGCACCACTTGATCGTTGCCGCCGGCCAGGATGTACTCCGCCGCCAGCAGCCACTCCTTCACCGTCGCCGCCGGATTGCGCTTCAGCAGCACTGGTCGTCGCACCTTTCCGAGCCGTCGCAGCAGCGCAAAGTTCTGCATGTTGCGCGCACCCACCTGCAGCATATCGACGTGATCGAGCATCACCTCCATGTCCTCCGTACTCATCACCTCGCTCACCACCGGTAAGCCCGTCAGCTCCGAAATTTCGCGCAGAATCAGCAGCGCCTCCAGACCGAGCCCCTGGAAGTCATACGGCGACGTTCGCGGTTTATACGCGCCACCGCGCAGCAGAGTGGCGCCCGCGGCCTTCACACCCTCTGCCGCGACCAGAAGCTGCTCACGCGATTCCACCGAGCATGGCCCGGCAATCACCACTGGAACGCCGCCGCCGATCGCGACACCGCCCACATGCACGATGGTCCTATGCGCGGCATAGCGCTTTGCGGTCAGCCGCTCTGGATGTTGTTCCGGGACTGCGCATTTCTTGTCAGGACCAGCCTCTACCGTCTCCAGAACCGCCGCCGCTTCGCTCATGTTCTCTCCGGTGTTTTGTCTGCAGAAACGAAAAAGGCCGCGATTGGAATCGCGGCCTTCGGGACTTTTGCGCTTTGCTCTTAGATCATCTTGGATCAGGATGCGCACACGCCGCCGAGGCCGCTATCGGAAACCAATAACGGTAAGCAAAGCTAAATCGGCTGCTGGCACAGAAGTTCATCCCTACCAAGGTGCCATCCTGCGGCTCCATTGTCAACCAGCATCCTTCCCGCCGGACCGCAATTTCCAAAGCAGCTTGCGCATCATGCCCATCAACAGATGTGTATCCGCCTGCGTGACATGAAGCCGCAGCAGCATCCGCCGCACCTCGGCCGCGGTGCTATCAGCCGTGCTCGGATGCGTATAGCCGGATACTTCCAGTAGCTCCACCACGAGCGCGCCAAGCCGCTCTATTTCTCCAGAAGCAGGTCGCGTTTCGGTCTCCGCAACGGGCGCCGTGGTCTCGCGCGACAGCTCCCAGAGGCACACCGCCACCGCCTGCCCCAGGTTCATCGAGGGCTGAGCATCCTCGGTCGCAATCCGCACCAGCCAGTGGCAATGGTCAAAGTCCTCCCGCGTCAGCCCATGCTTTTCCGAACCGAAGAGCAGGGCCACCGGCCCCTGCGCCAGCGCCGCATGCACCGGAGCTGCCGCCTCTTCGAGCCCAACCAACGGTTGCTCAAGCTCCCGCCGCCGCGCAGCCGTAGTCCCGATCACCAGCCGGCAGTCCGCAACGGCATCCGCGACACTCGAAAACTCCCGCGCCTCCGCGAGTACCGCAGCCGCTCCCACCGCCGACCGCGCCTCGCGGAACGACGCTTCATACGGCGTCACGAGTCGAAGCTCGCGCACGCCAAAATTCAGCATCGCTCGCGCGGCCGCACCAATGTTCAACGGATTGCGCGTCCGCACCAGCACGATCACCAGATGTTGCAATTCAATCTTCAAATCGAAACCGCGCCCTCTCCATTCGCTCTACAATCATTCCTTATCGCCTATGGCTTCCCCGTCACCATCCAGTGTCGCAGTCAACGACCCGTCACAAATAAGCCGCTCACGCAAGCTGATCGCAATCGCGTTCCTGCTGATCTCTGCGCTCTATTTCGCAGATACCCTGCTGCGCGCCTCACTCAAAACCTTCTGGTATGACGAGCTCTTCACTGTTTATCTCTGCCGACTGCCCAGCTTCCATGCGACATGGGCTGCGGTGCTCGCCGGCACGGACCTGAACCCGCCGCTCTTCTACCTCCTTACCCGCTGGGGCCAACATTTCTGGGGCGAAGGCCTCGTCACATCCCGGCTCCCGGCCATTCTGGGCTTCTGGGTCTTTTGTATCTGCATTTTTGCATTCGTCAACCGGCGGCTCGGTCCTTTGTATGGATGTGTGGCAGCACTCTTTCCTATCTTCACGCTGGCCGGCAATTACGCCTATGAGGCCCGTCCCTCTGGCTGTCTTCTCGGATGCTGCGGCCTGATGCTCCTCTGCTGGCAACGTGCACGAGAGCGTAGGAGCCTTTCCTGGTGGACCCTCGCTCTGGGGATTAGCGCGCTCGCTGCGCTGCTGACCCACATCTACTCTGTCTATCTGTTCGTGCCATTTCTCGCTGTGGAGCTCCTCGGCTTAGTGAAGGGCTGGAAATTGCATCCCGGAGTGCTCGCCGTGTTGCTGGTCACGCCCGTATCCGTCCTCCCCCTCTATCTGCGTATGCTTCATACGTATCGTTCAGGAGGCCCGCTTGGCGGACTGCATATTCACCTATATGAGGTGATTCAGCGATATCTGCTCGCCGTGGTAGGCCCCTCGCTGGCGCTGCTGCTCTTCTTTCTCCTGCTGCTCGCGATCGAGCGTACCCAGCTACGAGATGAACCTCTCGTAGAGACCGGCCAGCGCCTCCTGCCAGAAGAGATTTGGCTCGCCGCAATCATGGCTTCTCTCGTCGTTGCCGGCGTCATCGGCGCCAAGGTCAGCAACAGCCCGTTTATGGACCGCTACTTCCTCGCAGCCACCGCCGGCTATGCCATGTTGTTGGCGCAGGCCGTCGCTGCACCTACTCGTCGCGCATTCGCGGCAAAAGGACTCATTGCGGCGATGCTGTTCCTGCTTACTGCCGATGCGGCGGTCGCCGCATTCTGTCGCTGGCACCATGCCGACCTCGATCAGATCGAGCCTGCCAGCCGCTTTCCCTTCCCTCCGAATCCACACCAGCCCCTCCAGCGTGACGCCGCGCTGCTGCGCAATCAGGGCACACAAGACATCCTCGTGACCGAAGTGCACACCTATCTCTATCTCTACTACTACGCGCCCGCCGATTTGCGCTCTCGGCTGTATCTCGGGGTTCCCGCTTCAAATGACAACACTCTCGTCGACTATCGACGCGACAACCACTGGATGCGCCTGAATAATCTCCGCGCAACCAGCTTTGCCGACTTCTTCGCGAATCATCGGGATTTCTATGCATACAGTCCTTTTAATCCCACCCTCAGCGCCACCGCTTGCGGCGATTGCCTCGGAGAATTCCTCGCTGCCGGCTACACCCTTCGTTCCGTCGATCGCGACAACGACAACCTGCTCGAACACTTCAGCAAATAACCGGCAAGCATCACGACTGCCGCTCTGGCGTCATCGCAGCGATTAGGACTACGCTGGAAGTATGAAGCGCGTCCGCTACACCAAATACACCGGCGATCTCGCCTCTGAGATCGAGATGGACGACCTGCTCAAGGCCCTCTCCGACTACCTTCTCGACTCCGGTTTTCAGGACCCGTACTCGCGCTTCTCCGAACTGAATGGCGACCACACTCTGGAAAATCTTCGCGAGGCGATTCGCCAGGCGCTCGAATCCGGCGAGTCGTTCGACGAAGACGCGCAGCAACGCATGCAGCAGATGTCCGCCGAGCAGGTCGAGGAACTCATTGATCGCGTCATCGAACGCATGCAGCAAGAGGAGTACGTCTCTATCGACGCGCCGCACGATCCTTCACAGGCGGCCAAAAGGCCGGGCAGCACTGGCCGTGCAGAAACCGAAGCCCGCTTCGAAGTCACTGATAAAAGCCTCGACTTCCTCGGCTTCAAAACCCTTCGCGACCTGCTCGGCTCACTTGGCAAATCCAGCTATGGCCGCCACGACACGCGCCACTGGGCCACCGGCATCGAAGCCTCCGGCGCATCGAAGCAATATGAGTTCGGCGACGTGCTCAACCTCGACGTCAATACCACGCTCAATAGCGCTCTCTCCCGCGAGGGCCTGACTCTGCCGCTCAACATCGAATACCGCGATCTGCACGTTCATCAATCCGAGTATCAAAGCTCCTGCGCCACGGTCGTTCTGCTCGACTGCTCGCACTCGATGATCCTCTACGGCGAGGACCGCTTTACGCCCGCCAAGCGCGTCGCCATGGCGCTGTCGCACCTTATCCGCACGCAGTATCCCGGCGACTCGCTTTCACTCGTGCTCTTCCATGACTCCGCTGAAGAAATGCCCGTCTCGCAGATCGCGCGCGTGAAGGTGGGTCCCTACTACACCAACACCCGCGAAGGCCTGCGGGTTGCGCAGCGCATCCTCGATCGTCAGCGCAAGGACATGAAGCAGATCGTGATGATCACCGACGGCAAGCCGAGTGCCCTGACGCTGCCCGACGGCCGTATTTACAAAAACGCCTTTGGACTAGACCCGCTGGTCATCGCCGAAACGCTCGAAGAGGTCAGCCGCTGCAAGCGCAAGAACATCATGGTGAACACCTTCATGCTGGCGCAGGACTTCGGCCTGGTGCAGTTTGTGCAGAAGGTCACATCGATGTGCCGCGGCAAGGCCTATTTCACCACACCGGATCGCCTGGGCGAGTACGTGATGATGGACTACATGCAGCGCAAGATGAAGACCATTCACTGATTAGCCGATAGGAAGTTCTTTTCGCACGAGCATTCGTATGCCTTCTTCAGCAGTGCCATCGTTTGGCATGAATATTTCTAGGTTAGGAAGATAGATGCCGGCGCAATTCTCGTCTCCCAGCTGGAGAGCAAATTTGGCTAGCGCGGCGTAAGCATCAACTCTCTTTAGGTTGTTATTCAGCAGGTCGAACGACACCCATGCATTGTGTTGCCGCCAGGCGACTTGCTGTTCCTCGCGAGGCAATTGCTTTGCGACCTGGTTGGGATCGCCAAGATAGGGCTGATTCGCTTGAACAAAATTTACTGCGTAGGTACCTGCTTTGATCAGCGTGATCGTCCCTTCTTGTACTACGAAGTACATCGGATCTTCTTGTCCGTCAAAGCACTTGCCCCATCCCGCCTCCGCAGCCTTCTCCACCTCAGCTTTCGAGACGAATCGGAATTTCCGCAGCAAAAGAACAAGGGAATGTCCTTGTTTTTGTTCATTTGTTCGTATTCGCAATGTTCTTGTTAGACGAGTCCAGAGATTCATGTCCAATTTCCGCCCTCCGCATCTCGCACCATCAGATCTGCGAAGTCGCCAGCGGGCTCAAAATCAGATTCGAAATGTTGCTGACGATCGACTCATAGCTATACCGCGGCGACGCGGACAGCTTCTTCCAGTCTGGATCGGAGCTGAATGCAGTCCATCCCTTCTCCAGCTCCGCCAGATTCGCAAAGCTCAGCATGTAGGTCAGCTGCGGCAATCGCGAGCCAATCAGCGCGTCGCCGAAGAAGACAGGATTGCAGCCGGCCTTTTCGAATATCTCGAACTCGCCCTTGTGAAACATTTCTACTTTGCGCACGTGCGCCGCATCACTTGGACTTTCATAGGTTCGCAATTGAAAGATGCGTTTGCTCTTGGTGGCCGTCGCCGCGGGCGCCGTCAATCGCGGCCAGCCTTCAAACGCCGCCAGCAACGTGCTCTCCATGCGCAAAAATGCAGGCGCGGTCGCAGGCGCATTCCAGAAAGGCTCCGCCGCTTTCATAAAGTCGGCATCCTTCACCAGGCGGAGCTCGATGCTCGCCAGCGTTTCCACCGAACGTCCCGGAATCAGCAGATAAAATGCTGGTGTCTCCGGCCCGTAGTCGAGCTTGAATGCGCCAACCGGGCCCATACCCATGCGCGTCAGCGCCGGGATCAGCGCATCGCCGAAGTAGCTTTCGACAATCTTGGTCTGCGGTCCCGCCTGCAGTTGATATCGGCGGATCAGATAATACTCGCGTGTGTTGGGCGTTGCTGGCCCGGATACGGCACCGGCCTTGTGTGCTGTTGCAAGCGCAGCGCTGGCCAGCGAGGCTGTGAGAAATGTCCGGCGTTTCAAGCAGGTCTCCTATCGATGCCTGATTCTAGCGCGCGATATTCAAACGCACTTGCGTCCGTGCTGTTGCACATCAAACACCTTCACCTGTCCGCGCCGCCCGCAGCGTCTCAAAAAACCGAATCACCGCCTCCAGATCCTGCTCCGGAAGCGTTCCCAGCAGACGCCGGGTCTCGCTCTCCACCTCGCCATACATCGCGGAAAGCTTGCGATTGCGCACCGGCGCGAGCGTCACAATCAGGCTTCGCCGGTCGGCCGGATTCGGCTCGCGCCGAACGTAGCCCGCCTTCTGCAACCGGTCGAGCGCCACCGTCACCCCGCCCGTGCTCAACCCGCTCCATGCAGCCAGGCGGCCCGGCGTTGCCGGACCATAAAGCTGCAGCATGTGGATCATCTGCATGTCGGTCAGGCTCAGCCCCATCTTTTCCGCCGCCTGGGTATTGAAAAAAATCGCCGCGGCGATGAACTTACGGATTTCGAGAACCACCGCATCGATTGCTGTGACCGGAGCGGGAACCGTCGTGAGCACGTCTGCCATGCCTCCGGGAAGGCGGCGCGATTTCTTCTTGACAGCCATAGACAAATCAAAATCCTTTGTCTTATTCTCTATTTATCTTAGTTAATAAGATATATGGAGGATAAGCAATATGACAACCGCAGTAAAAGCTTACAAGGGATTGGGCATGGAAGGCAGCATCGCGCGCTGGTATGAGCGAACCACGCGCAAAGACATGCCGGAAATTCGCCAACTTGCCGCACGCATCGCATCCATGGTGCCGGCAGGCGGCTCGGCGCTCGAAGTGGCGCCGGGACCGGGCTTTCTGTCGATCGAGCTTGCAAAGCGCGGCCTCGAAGTGCGCGCCGTCGATATCAGCAAAAGCTTTGTGGAGATCGCCCGCAGGAACGGCGCGGCCGAGGGGGTGAAGGCGCGCTTCCAGTTGGGCAACGCTGCTGCCCTGCCCGTCGATGACGCCAGCGTCGACTTCGTCGTCTGTCGCGCCGCCTTCAAAAACTTCACCGAGCCGGTAAAAGCCATGGCGGAGATGCGGCGCGTGCTGCGGCCCGGCGGCACCGCGTTGCTGATCGATATGCGTCGGGACACATCTCTCGACGACGTTCGTCGCTACATAAAAAGCCTCGGCGTCAGCCGTCTTAACGGGTGGTTCATGATGCTCACCTTCCGCGGCATGCTGATCAAGCGCGCCTACCCGCTCGAAGAAATCCGTCGCATGGCGCTTCAGGCCGGCTGGGCGGACGTGCGCATCGAACCTGCACCGATGGGTTTTTCTGCGTGGACAACCAAGTAATGGCAGTCACACGCAGAGGCCCGCCGAAGAAATCTCGCAATGAGTCCCCTTTCGGCGGGTCCCCTTTTATCGCTTGCTCAGCCGGAGAGTCTCCCAGCTCCCGTCTGTGGTCCAGCCGCCATCCACCGCCAGCGTCTGTCCGTTCACGAAGCCGCTCTGGGCCGGATCGGCCAGGAACGCAATCGCGCGCGCGACATCCTCGGGTGTAGCAAAGCGGCCCATCGGATTTCGCCCCGTGATGTCCGCATCGGAGTAGGTCCCGCGCGCCTGGTCGGCGGCGTCCATCTCCGTCTTCACCCAGCCCGGACAGACTGCATTCGACCGCACGCCGCGGCCGCCCCACTCCGCCGCCAGCGTGCGCGTCAGCCCGATCAGCCCGTGCTTTGAGGTGTTGTAGGCGCTGCGATCGCTCACGCCCATCAGCCCGGCAATCGAGGCCACATTCACGATGCTTCCCAATCGCTGCGCCAGCATCATCGCGCCAAAATGCTTCGCCAGGAGAAACGGCGCTACCAGGTTGACCTCCAGCACGCGCCGGAACTCCTCCACCTCCACCGACTCTGCCTGCTTGATAAAGCTGATGCCCGCGTTGTTGACCAGCACATCCACGCGGCCCCAGCGCTTCTGCACAGTTCGGGCCGCGCGAATCACCACGCCTTCGTCGGAGACGTCCCCCAGGTACTCCGTCGCATCGACGCCCGCCGCGCGGACGGCGGCCAGCGTAGGCTCATTGGATCGAAGATCGAGCAGCGCCAGCGCATAGCCTTCCGCCGCCATCAACTCCGCCGTTCGCCGCCCGATGCCCTGCGCCGCCCCCGTAATCACCGCTACTTTCATCTCGACACTCCCCGTGTCGCGATTCTATGTGTCGCGATTCTATTTCGACAGGCCGACGATCTGCCGCACATGCGCCGGCCGCTCTGCCTCCTTCACCATGAAATCCGCCACACACGCGCGCGAAATGATCATTCCTTTGGGCAGGCGTCCGTCCGCGAGGCTGTAGTTCTGTGTCAGCGGCCCATTGGTCAGCCGGGGCGGCCGCACGATCGTCCATTCAAATCCATTTCTTTCGAGTGCCGCCTCCATGGCCGTCATATCTGGAATGAGATTGCGAAAGAGCGTTGCCCGCAGGAGATTTCCGAGCGCGTTCTGTTCCCGGAACAGGAGCGCCGACGATACCACCAGCGCCCTTCGCACTCCGCTGCGCTCCAGCGCTTCCGACAGCGCCTCCCCAAACTGCCCGCGCGTGCTGACGCGGCGCAGCGTAGACGGTCCGAAGGCGGACAGCACCGCGTCGTGCCCAGGCAACAGCTGGGCCAGTTGATCGGCATTCAGCAGATCGCCAGAAACCGCGCGCAGCCTGCCGCTCTTCAGCGCAATCTTCTGGGGAGAGCGCGCAAACGCCGTTACCTCGTGACCGCGCGCCGTTGCGTACTCCAGCAGATACTTCCCGATGCCGCCCGTAGCTCCCAGAACAAGCAGTCGCATGCAACTCACCTCGATTGGATAAGAGTGATGCAGCCGGGAATTTTCCCAGGTCGTCGGAGATTCCGCCGCATGAGTTCATATTCGATCAATGAACCTATATCGAATAATGCTCTATGCTGTCAAAAGACTCAAAGAAGCAGGATGAAAAAACGCTCCTATCAATCGCCTATCCGGCAACGCCATGCGGATGATACCCGCGTTCGCATTGCGGCAGCCGCGCGCAAGCTCCTCGAAGAACACGGTTACGCGGGCATGACTATGCCCGCCGTCGCAAAAAAGGCCGGGGTCGCCGTCGCCACTGTCTACGCGGTTTTCGGCTCCAAAACCGGCATGCTCTCGGAAATCCTGGACGCCGCCCGTTTCGACGAGAGCTATCAAAACCTGGTACGCGAGGCGATGCAGACCAGCGACCCACGAGAGCGCCTGCGCTTCCCCGCACGCATTGCCCGGCGCATCTATGAGTCGGAACACTCCGTCCTCGACCTGCTTCGCGGCGCGGGAGCCGTTGCGCCCACGCTCGCCCGGTCCGAGGCCGAGCGTGAATGCACCCGTTATGACGCACAGGCCGGCATGATCCAGTTCCTCGTTCGTTCCCGCACTCTTCGCCCGGGACTCGATCCGCAACACGCGCGCGACATCCTGTGGTCGCTCACGAGCCGCGATCTGTACCGCCTCCTGGTGCGGGAGCGCGGATGGACCGCACAGCAATATGAAGACTGGCTTGCCGACACGCTGGTCGAGGCACTTGTCCGTCCTGCCGCCGTCCGTCCTGCGGTTGTCCGCCCCGATGTACATTCCGACCTTCGCCCAGACCCGCCGCGCAAGCGGTGAGAAGACAATCTCACGCCGAGCGGTTACCCAGTCGTGGTGACAACCGCCGCTCTGATCGCAACATCGACGTGCTTCATCGAAATGTGACCGGATCAACATCGATCTGCGGCCGGTCAAGCTCCTGACCAACCGCGGCTGTACGGTCGCCCATCTCACAGCGCAGTTGCAGCCTCGTATCCATTGCAGCTACGTGTCTGCCGATCATATGTGTCTTTTGGAGTGAAGGAGATTTCGATGAGCTTGCGTGACGTGCTCGTAGACGAGCTGCGGGATTTGTACAGTGCCGAAAACCAATTGGTAAAAGCTCTGCCGAAGATGGCCAAGGGTTCGGAACACCAGGAGGTGAAAAGCCTCATCACCGAACATCTCGAGCAGACAAGGGGACAGGTAGACCGGTTGAAGCAGGTCTTCCAACAGCTTGAGGAGAAGCCGACGGGCGAGTTCTGCAAGGGCATGGAAGGCCTGGTCGCGGAAGGCAACGAGCAGCTTGAGAGCGACGAAGAAGGTGCAGCGAAGGACCTCTGCATTGCAGGCGCAGCTCTCCGCATTGAGCATTACGAAATCGCCGGCTACACCGCGGCGATCGCCATTGCAAAGACGCTCGGCGAAAGAGAGATCGTGAGCCTGCTTACCGAAACGCTCAACGAAGAAACAGAAGCGAGCAAAAAGATTCTCAGCGCCTCCAAACCTCTTCTGAAAGAAGCCAGCGAAGAAGGCGAGGAGGAAGAAGAGTAGGTCACTTCATCCGGAACCTTCCTTAGGGCGCGCCTGCGATGGCGCGCCTTTCTTTTCTGTGTGGTTGCTGTCGCTCGAAGTGGCAGCGAAATCTCTTTCGGTGTGTTACCGTTCCGGGCATGTCGAAAGCATCTACAGTTCTCGCCGCCCTGCTTTGTCTTGCCATACCTGCGCTTCCCCTTGCGGCTCAATCCGCCAAAGCTCCAGCTCCGCTCGCCGGCTCCATCGCAGCTCATCCGGAATGGCCGAAAGCCAATCCAGCAGATGTCGCATCCGTGGACGCAATCCTCGCGTCGCTCTACGACGTGATCTCCGGCCCGGCCGGCCAGCCACGTGACTGGAACCGTTTCCGCTCGCTCTTCGTCCCCGATGCGCGCCTCATCCCGGTCCGCCACGCCAAGACCGGAAACGGCGCCGATGTCGCGCCATACACACCGGAGCAGTATCAGGAGCGCGCCACTCCCGCCCTTGAAAAGGGCTTTTTCGAGCGCGGCGATCCACAACACCACCGAAAGCTTCGGTGACATCGCGCAGGTATTTTCCACCTACGAATCGCGTCACACAAAAGATGGCAAGCCGTTCCAGCGCGGCATCAATTCCATCCAGTTGGTCAAAGACGGCAATCGCTATTGGATCGTCACTATCCTCTGGGATGGAGAGACGCCCGCCACCCCGATTCCAGCGAAGTATCTGCCCTGAAAGGCTGAATGTGACCATGGTAAAATGACCATGGTCAGGAGGCTCCCAATGCGCACCATCGCGGCTGGGAAATTCAAAGCAAACTGCCTCGCACTCATGGACGAGGTGCAGAAGAAACGGCAGCCGATCCTCATCACCAAGCGCGGCAAACCCGTCGCCAAACTTGTGCCCGCGAAGGATGAGGCGGCGGACGAGCTATTGGGCAGTTGGAAAGGGAAGTTGAAAATTACCGGCGACATCATCAAGCCGGCGTTCGACCTCGATGAGTGGGAGATGGAACGCTGATTCTTCTGGATACGCATGTCGTCTTATGGACGCTGGAAGATTCGCCCCGCCTGTCGACCAACGCTCGACACGCGATCCGGCAGGCTCTTGAGCAGGGCCCGCTTCACATCGCCAGCATCACTCTGCTCGAGTTGGCTCGCCTGATGGCGGCGAATCGTATTGAGACAACCGCCTCCCTCGACGCCCTTCTGGTCAGTGTGGAACAGCGCTTCACCGTCCTGCCCATCACCGCAGCGATCGCAGCGGCAACCACCCGTCTGCCCACAAGCTATCCGCGTGAGCCAGCAGACCGCATCATCGGCGCTACGGCGCTGGTTCACGGCGCGACGCTCATCACTGCGGATCAGCGTATTCGCAAAGCCAAAGCCGTCCAGACGCTCTGGTAGCTATCGCGGCTCCCACAACTCTACGCGATTTCCTTCGCCGTCTTTGATCCACGCGAATCGGCCATTCGCCTCATCCTGCCGCTTCGGATCGATCCACACACCCTTCTCCGCAAGCTGGGCCAGCAGCGCATCCAGATCATCCACGCGGAAGTTCAGCATCGTCGCCTGCTCGCTGCCGCCGAAGTATTCGGTATCCGCAGGGAACAGCGACCACACCGTACATCCACAGCCTTCCGGTGCGGCGCACTGTTCCCAGACAAAGACGACGCCGCCCCACTCCGTTACGGGAAGGCCGAGGTGCTCCGCATACCACGCAGTCAGCCGCTTCGGATCACGCGCCCGAACAAATACGCCGCCCAGCCCCGTCACCTTCGCCATGTTTATCTCCTCGATCCACTACTCCCGCCACGCACACGCCAGCCGCCCCAGCCCGCCGCGCACCATCAATCCATCCGAGCGCTCGCTGAAATATCGCGCATGGATCGCCTCGCCGTCCAGGTCCTCCACCCGCGTGAAGCCGCACTCCGCCAGGAGTTCCCGCAGATCCGCCGGCATAAACCCCAGCCGGAAGGGCTCCCCCGCCCGCGCCACACGCTCCGCGAGCCAGTCAAACGCCGCCTGCTGCTGTGGCGAAAGTGAGGCGCGCTCGACGGCATAATCAAACGCCACTCCGCTGCCGCGCGGCAGCCGCCCAATGCGCGTAGCGTGCCCTCCGCAGCTTCACGGGTCAGATACGGCAGCACACCCAGCCACGAACAGAAGGCCGGCGCGCTCGCGTCGAAGCCGGAAGCGACGAGCCGGTCCATCAGGCGCTCGTGCTCGAAATCCACGGGCACAAACGTTACCGTATCAGCCAGGGGAATGCCGCTCTCCTCGAGCCGCTGCCGCTTCCATGCCTGGGTCGCCGGGTGATCCACTTCAAAGACGCGCAGATCATCGTGCAGCGATCGCGCCGCATACGTGTCCAGTCCCGCGCCCAGCACCACATACTGCCGCACGCCCGCCGCAAAAGCCCGCTCCAGCGCATCTTCAGCAAAGCGGCTCCGCACAGCCATGAACGCCCGCATGCCCCGCGCAAACGGCTGCAGCCGCTCCATCTCTTCGCGCTCACGCAGTTCCGTCCGCGCTTCTTCCGGCAAGATCCGCAGCGCCAGCGGATCGGTAAAGACCAGCGGCGGATCGTCATAAAGCTGATGCGCTGCCCGCCGCATGGCCACCCGTTCGGCTGTTCGGCTGGATTTTCCTTCCTGCATAACGGCATTTCACCTGACCGATGCCGATGCGTCAAACCATCACGCCTGCGATCATCATGCTATGACGACGCCGCTGCGCATCCTCGCCATTCCGGGAAGTCTTCGCGCCCGCTCCAGCAATCTGCTTCTGCTCGAAACCGCTGCCATTGTCGCCGGCGACCTTCGCCTCGAATTCGCAATCTTCAACGCGCTGGAGAGCATTCCGCCCTTCAACCCCGATACCACCGCGGAGCCCAGCGCCGTCGCATCCATGCGGTCTTCTATCGCGGATGCCGATGCGGTCATCGTCTCCACTCCTGAGTATGCCCACGGAGTGCCCGGCGCTCTTAAGAACGCACTCGACTGGCTGGTCGGCGGCATTGCGCTCACAGACAAGCCGGTCGCTCTCTTCAATGCCTCTGCGCGCTCGGTCTACGCGCAGGCGGCTCTTCGCGAGGTACTAGTGACCATGGGAGCGCGCTTCGTCGATCCTGCGTGTACCAGCGTCGCGCTTCTCGCGGAGTCGCGCACACCACAGCAGCTCGCGGCCGATCCGGCGATTGCCGCGCCTATCGCCGCTGCATTGCACACGCTCACCACCCATATCGCAGCAGACGCAATCACTCCGACGCAGCCCATAGGCCGCGCCCTGCCCCATTGGCAGCCCCGCCCGCGTCCTGCGCGCCGTAGCTTCCACGGCCGCTACTGCGCAATCGAGCCTCTTGATGCGGCCGGACATGCAGACGCGCTCTACACCGCACTCTGTATGCCATCCGACGCGGCGCTGTGGACGTATCTCTCCGCTGATCCGCCTGCCAGCAGAGTTGAGTGGCAAGACCGTCTTGAGCGGTATGCAGCCAGCCAGGATCCGCTCTTCTTCACGCTCTTGGATGAAGCTGGCCGCGCCGCCGGCATGTGCGCCTATCTCCGCATCGCGTCCGAACACGGCTCCATCGAAGTTGGCTCCATTCATCTGTCACCGCGGTTGCAACAGACCCGCGCTGCGACGGAAATCCAGTATCTGCTCATGCGTCACGCCTTTGAGGACCTCGGCTACCGCCGATATGAATGGAAATGCGATGCGCTCAACGCGCCTTCCCGCCGCGCGGCGCTCCGGCTCGGCTTTCGCTTTGAAGGCATCTTCCTGAACGCCGTCGTCTACAAACAGCGCAGCCGGGACACAGCATGGTTCTCAATCACGGATGAGGAGTGGCCGCAGGTGCGTCGCGGCTTCGAGGCATGGCTGGCACCGGAAAATTTTGACTCCGAGGGACGCCAGTTCGCTTCGATTGCCGGTTTGCGCGTCAGCGACTCGTTACAGCGATAGCGACAATATAAAGTCATCGCACAGCATGTCGCCGACAAGGAACTTCCGCTCGCCGATTCGCACGAATCCAACGCGATCGTAGAAGGCCAGCGCGCCGGTGTTGTCCGCCTTGACGCCGAGCAGCAGCCGACTTTTCCCTAGTGAGCGCGCCTGCGCGACAGACCACTCCAGCAGCCGCCGTCCCAGGCCGCCGCCCTGGAAGCGGTGCAGCAGATAGATTCGCTTCAGCTCGATATCATCCTTCGTCACCGCAACCGGAAGATCCGGCGGCGACAGCACCGCAAAACCAACCGGCGCGCCGTTCAACTCCGCCAGGCAAAGCTTGTAGTCAGGATTTGCCAGCCACGCCGCGTACTGTGCAGCCCCATGCTGCACCCGGCAATGCGCCAGGATGTCCGGTCCAGTCAGCAGACCGGCGAAGGTCTCCAGAAACGTAGCCGCGCCGACCAAGGCAAGCGCCTCTTCATCCCCAGTCACGCACAAACGCAGTGCAATCTCTTCCTTCAGAGACATGCGCCGATGATAACAATCGGCATCGGCCGAAACCTGTCATCCGCCTGTTGCGAGCGTTCAAGCTGGAAGCAAACCTAAGCCTCTGGAATATCCAGCCGCTGCTTCAGGTTCCCTGCCAACTCCGCCATCAGGCGGAGCCGCTGCTCCAGTTGCGGAGAAGGTGGGCTATCCCGAAGCGCAAGCTGCGTCTGCAGCAGCAGTCCGGAGATCGTGTTCCGCAATTCGCTTTCCACCGCCCGCAGCGCCGCTCGCTCGGCCGCCCCCTGCTCCTGTTCGCGCCGTGCCAGCGCAGCGCGCAGATCGCGCACCAGCCGCGCACTTCCCGTCAGCGCAAAATTCACTTGCATCGGGATGGCCATGCCGGCCAGCTTCCACAGCACCTCGGCCCCGCGTGGATCGCCTTCGGCCAGCGCGTCATCCACGATCACCGCTGTGTACGTCCCGGTGCGCAGAGCCTCGATGGCTTCGCGGCGCCCCGCCACCACTTCCACATCCAGCCCCATCTGCTGCATGATCGCGGCGGCGCAATTTTCTGCTCCGCTCAATGCTGAAATGACCAACACCCTCTGTACAGAACTCGCTGCTTCTTTCATAGCCCAGGCCCCTTCTTTCGCTACACCCCAGATCGGATCGCACTGGTTCCGTTCATGGATTCCAGCGCCTCCAGCGACACGTTCTCCGAAAGCCCATATTCCTTCAGCTTGCGGTACAGCGTCGTCTTGCCAATGCCGAGCAGCCGGGCCGCCAGCAGCTTGTCGCCCTTCAGTTGCCGGATCGTGGTCAGAATGGCCTGCTTTTCCAGCTCCGCCAGGGGCGTTACCCGCGGGGCCGCCGCAGGCTGCATGATTGCCGGTGTCTTCTGCATCTGTGATGAGGCCTCCCGCCGTAATCCCAGCTCATGATTCTGCAACTGCGTCGGCAGATCGCCGATGTGGATCACCGGCCCGGAGGCCATGGTGCACGCGCGCTCGATCGCGCCTTCCAGCTCGCGCACATTCTGCGGCCAGTCGTAGTCCATCATGCTGCGCAGAGCATCGTCGCTGAGCGTGTAGGTCTCCCCGCTCTCGCGCGACATCCGCTCCAGAAAATGTGCCGCGAGCAGCGGGATATCACTGCGCCGCTCGCGCAGCGGCGGAATCCGCAGCGTCACCACGTTCAGCCGGTAATAAAGATCCTTGCGGAAAGTCCCCTTCGTCACCGCCGCAGCCAGGTCCACGCTGCTCGCCGCCAGGATGCGCGCGTGCAGCGGAATTCGATGCGTCGCCCCCGCGGGACGAATCTCCTTCTCCTGCAGCACGCGGAGCAGCTTGCCCTGCAGGTCCGGAGTCAACTGGCCAATTTCGTCCAGGAACACCGTGCCGCGCTCCGCCGAGGCCAGCACTCCCGGCGCATTGCGCAGCGCGCCCGGAAACGCCCCCTTCACATAGCCGAACAGCTCGTGCTCGATCATCTCCGGGGCGAACGCGGCGCAATCCACTGTGAGGAACGGTTGCGAAGCAGATTCGCTCTGCGAATGAATCGTGCGCGCCACCATCTCCTTGCCGGCGCCGCTTTCGCCGACAATCAATGCCGGATGATGGCTCTGCGCCACCTTGGCCAGAATGCGGTAGAGCTTGTCCATCTCCTGGCTGTGCCCCACCAGGTTTCCGGTGCCGCCGTTGGTGCGCAACTTCTCACGCAGGGTCCGGTTCACGCCGCTTACCTGCCGCTGATGCGCCGCACGGTCCAGCACCGTCCCCAGTTCTTCCATCAGGAATGGCTTGGTCAGATATTCGGTCGCACCGCCCCGCATCGCCTCCACCGCCGAGCCGATGGTTGTCGTGGCCGTCATCACGATGATCGCTGTGTCCGGCTTGAGGGCCTTTACCTCTTCCAGCAGTTGCAGCCCTTCCCGCCGGCTCGCCTTCAGCTCCATCAGCAGCAGGTCCACGGTGTGGCTGCGCAGCAGTTGTTGGGCGTTGCCGGCTTCCGCCAGACCCTCCGCGGAGAAGCCCCGCTGCGTCGCGATCTCCATACAGGCAGATCGAGTGGCCTCATCTTCTTCGATTACGAGAACGTGCAGTCTGTTCCCGCTATGCTCGATTCCCATCATTTCGTCCAAGGCAGCACCTCAAAGAGTCAAAATTGCCGATCTGGAACGGCATCGTGCATTTCTTACATACATACCGTGCAATCTCTACAGGGAGCAGTCTAACCAGATTTCATTCCGGGAATGGTGCTGAAATCGCCGCAAAACCTGACTTCGGTAATGACGCAGCGCGGTGACCCCACTCCACTTAAGGGGCACCTCCCATGTATTATGTGCGGTTTACAGCCCGCTCCCGAGTCGCCTCACGCGGCTGCCATACAATCCGCTACATGGTTCCCGTACGCCCGCCCGACAAAATTCCCGGAATTCGCTCCGGCCGAGCCGCCAATCAGCTTCGTCCCGTCTCCTTAACGCCCGACTATGTGGCGACCGCCGAGGGTTCCATCCTTATCTCTATCGGCCACACCCGCGTCCTCTGTAACGCGACCATCGAGCAGGGCGTCCCCGCCTGGCTGCGCAACAGCGGCCGCGGCTGGGTCACGGCGGAATACGGTATGCTGCCCCGCGCCACGCTCACCCGGACCGCGCGCGAATCCGAGCGCGGCAAAATCTCGGGACGCACTCATGAGATCCAGCGTCTCATCGGCCGGTCCCTCCGCGCCGTCGTCGACATGCAGACGCTCGGCGAGCGCACCGTGATCCTTGACTGTGACGTATTGCAAGCCGACGGCGGCACGCGCACCGCCGCCATCACCGGAGCCTGCGCCGCGCTCGCCCTCGCGCTCAACCGCCTGGTCAAAGCAGGCACGCTCAAGCAATCACCGCTGCGCCAGCTCGTTGCCGCAACCAGCGTCGGCATTGTGGATGACGAAGTCCTCCTCGATCTCGCCTATGAAGAAGACTCGCAGGCCGAGGTCGACATGAATATCGTCATGACCGAAGACGGCGGCTTCGTCGAAGTCCAGGCCACCGCCGAACGCCAGGCCTTTCCGCGAGCAAGAATGCTCGAAATGATGGACTACGCCGAAGCCGGCATCCGCGAGCTCTTCGCCGCGCAACGCGCAGTGCTTTCGAGCTGAGTTGGGGCCAGTTTTTTAGCGGACGATGCGATTTGACTACCGTGCTTACCCAATTTTACTCTAGGCATTGAGTTATCGCTGATGCCTCCATCCGCTAAACGCGACCTCTTCCCCGGCGCACTTGAGCTGATGGTGCTGCGCTCGCTCGAGCTTGAGCCTCTGCATGGCTACGCCCTGGCCACCCGCATCCAGCAGCGTTCGCGCGATTTGCTCCAGGTCGAGGAGGGCTCGCTGTACCCCGCGCTGCAGCGCCTGCTCAAAGCCGGTCTGGTGGATGCAAAGTGGCAGACCTCGCAAACCAACCGCCGCGTCCGCACCTACTCGCTCACCGCAAAGGGCCGCAAGCATCTCGCGCGCGAGGCCGCCGCCTTTGACAAGATGATCGAAGGCATCCAGTTCGTTCTCGACTCCGACTAGCTGATTCACTCAACGAAGGGCTCACCATGCGCTGGCTCCGCAATCTCTTCTTCCGCAAGCATGCCAATGACGATCTTGCGGAAGAGATTCGCGTGCACATGACCGAGCGCACCGCGGCGCTCATCGAGCAGGGCCGCAACCCCGAAGAGGCCGCGCGCGAAGCACGCCGAGCCTTCGGCAACATCACGCTGGCGCGCGAGCGCAGCGTCGAAATCTGGCAGTGGCGCTGGCTCGAAAACCTCTGGGCTGACATCCGCTTCGCTCTGCATCAACTCCGGAAGTCTCCCGGCTACACCCTCACCGCGATTCTCACGCTCGCCATCGGCATCGGCGCGAACGCCGCCATCTTCACCCTCATCGACGACATCATGCTGCGCTCGCTGCCGGTGTCGCATCCCAGCGAGCTCGTCGAAATCGGCTACCGCAGCCCGTCATCGCCCTACTTCATGACCGGTCAGTCGATCCATGGCCTTGCACAGCTTCGCCAACACACCCGCAGCCTGGAGGACGTCTCCGGTTGGAGCGGCGGCATGCTGTTTGTGCCGGATCAGCAGGGTACGCTTCGATCCATTGACGGCTCGCTGGTTACGGGCAATGCGCTTTCCCTGCTCGGCGTGCGCCCATATCTCGGCCGAATTCTCAACGTGGCCGATGACGTTCCCGGAGGGCCTGACGGCGGCTGGCCCGTGGTGCTCGACTACGGCTTTTGGCTCGCCAACTATCATGGCGATCCCGGCATCCTTGGCCGCCACATCATCGTCTCGTCGCAGCCTGCCGTCATCGTTGGCGTGCTGCCACGCAGCTTCGCCGGCCTCTTCGTTGGGACGACGGAGAAACTTTACATGCCGATGCACTTTCGATCGGCGATTTCCAACGGGCAGCAGCTCGATCCCTATGCACATCCCGATGTGCAGTCCATGCTGACCATCGGACGGCTGCGCACCGGCGTCAGCCTGAGCACTTTGAACGCAGAGTTCGCCGCGGCCAGCCCCGCATTCAAGAAGAACTTCCTTACCGCCGAGGCGCAGTCATCCGCGCGCATGCGCAATGCAACGTTGACCGCGCAGTCCGCCAGTCGCGGCTTCGCCTATGGGCTGAACTTCCAGTACCGGCAGCCGCTGCTCCTGCTCCAGGGCATCGTTCTCGTCGTTCTTCTGCTCTGCTGCGTGAACCTCGCCGGTTTGCAGCTCTCGCGTGTGCAGGCGCGCCGCCACGAGTTCGCCGTCCGTTCCGCGCTGGGCGCTGGACGCGGCCGCATCCTGCAACAGTGTCTTACGGAGTCGCTGCTGCTGGCTATCGCCGGCTCCCTGCTCGCCGCAGGACTCGCCTGGTCCAGCACGGCCACGCTCAGTGCGTTTCTCACTCCGGCCGGATCGGGCGAATCCACAGTCCTTCGTCCCGATGCGCGCGTGCTCCTCGTCACCGCGGCGCTCGCTCTGCTGACCACGCTCCTCTTCGGCCTGCTGCCGGCATGGATCGCGGGGCACACCTCGCCCGGGACGCTGCTCCGATCCAAGGGAGTGCAGCAGCGCGGCGGCACGCTGCGCCGTCGCATCTTCATTCCCGCGCAATTCGCGCTTGCTCTGGTTCTGGTTCTGGGCGCCGGCCTCTTCAGCCAGACGCTGCTGCAACTACGGAACAATCTGCCCGGATTCGACCCGACACACGTCATGGAGGTCTGCGCACAATTTCAATCATTGAAAAAGACGCCCGCGGAGATCGCGATGATCTATCGCTCCATGACCGCTATGCTCCGCTCCACGCCAGGTGTTCAGGGGGCTGCCTACACCTGGGTCACGCCCCTCACCGGCATGGCGCCCAAGGCAGTCGTACACTCCCTCGCGCAATCTCACATCGATCGCTCCATTGCATTCAATTACGTCAGCGATGCTTACTTTTCGACGATGCGAACCCACTTGCTCAGCGGCCGTGAATTCACTGCGGACGATCGCGACCAGTCCACCTGCATCTTGAATGAGGCCGCTGCCCGCGTGCTCTTTCCCCATGGCGGCGCCATCGGCGAAACACTCCACTCCACCAACAACGAGGACACGCATCTCAACGCCACCTGCCGCGTCGTCGGTCTGGTGGAAGATGCGCACTACGCCAGCCTGCGCGAGCCCGCGCCTCCTACGCTCTACTTCCCCATCACGGCCGAAAGCTTTCCGGGCGGATACGCCAACAACATGGTCTTCCTCATCCGCAGCCAGACCGACGCCGAAGCCATCGCCGCCTATCGCGTCGCCCTCGCGCGCTTCGCACCCAGCACCGGCGTCATGACCTTCCTGCCCCTCCGTGACCAGGTCGATCAGTCGCTCGGCAGCGAGCGCCTGATCGCCATCCTCTCCACGGTCTTCGCCGTCATCGCGCTTCTGCTCAGCGCCATCGGCATATTTGGCCTGCTCGCTTTGCGCGTCCAGGAGCGCACACCGGAGTTCGGCATCCGCATCGCTGTCGGCGCCACTCGCGGGCATCTGCTGAAAATCGTGCTTGGCGACGCGCTGCGCATGGTGATCATCGGTTCCACCTGCGGACTCGTGCTCGCAGGCATTGGATACGTTTTCATCCGGCGTCTGCTCTACGGCGCTTCCCCCGCTGACCTCCGGGTTGCCCTCGGCTCACTCCTGGTCCTCATCGCTGTAGCCCTGCTCGCCGCCGCCATTCCTGCGCGCCGCGCCGCATCGCTCGATCCCAACCAGGCTCTCCGCGCCGACTAGTCAGCGCCGCCTTAGCGTCTTGTCTTCCAGCGCCACTCAGCTGAAGTGATCTGCAACCGTACCGCCCTCGAGAGCGGGCTCTCGATCCTCGAACAACGTAAGCTCATTCCGCGACAAAGGTCAGCCATCTCGTTCTGCCGTAGGCTGGAGCGCCGGAACAAGGGAAAACGCTTCTCCTCGATGAGAGAACAACTACGGTTACCCTTCAGAGTTTTCTACTTGCGCAATCGGTAAAGTTTGCCGATCATGTTGCCTGATCTGCATTCAAACGACGCGCAATGATCTACCGCATGCGTTGCCCCTGAGCCAATCGTCACGGTGCGCGTCATACCACTTTTCAAGAGGCCCCGAATCATGCATTTTCTCTCCCGCATTTCTAACTTCTACTGTAAATTTCCCAATCTTTCGAATCGTTTAAAAGTGGCCGCCTGCGCAGTCATCATGCTTACCCTTCCCTGCACCCCGCTCGTTGCGCAGACCATCTCCGGCACGGTTAGCGGTACGGTCCACGATTCCTCCGGCGCAGTCGTTCCCAATGCCTCTATCACGGTTACCAATACCGATCAGAACTCAGTCGTGTTCACCGGCAAGAGCAACGCCGCCGGCCAATACACCGCACCGTTCCTGCCCGTCGGCAACTACGCCGTCACCGCGGACGCTTCAGGCTTCCAGAAGGCCCAGCACACCGGCGTCAAGCTGAATGTCAACCAGAACCTCACCGTGGATATGACGCTCCAGCCCGGCAGCGCGCAGCAGACCGTCACCGTGACCACTTCGCCCCTGCAGGTCGATCTGCAAAGCGCGCAGGCACAGACCGTCATCACCGGCACCCAGGTGCGCGAGCTTTCTCTCAACACGCGCAATTACGAGCAGCTTGTCTCGCTGATGCCCGGCGTCTCCACCGGCGTCTCCGACCAGCTCTATGTCGGCGTCTCGAACCCGCTCGGCACGTCCAACCAGATCAACTTCTCGATCAACGGGAGCCGCCCCACGCAGAACACCTGGAACATCGATGGCGCCGACAACGTCGACCGCGGCGCAAACCTTACGCTGCTGGCCTATCCCAGCGTTGACTCCATCGCCGAGTTCTCTGTCCAGCGCAGCAACTACAACGCTGAATTTGGCCGCAGCTCCAGCGGGCAGATCAATGTCATCACCAGCGCCGGCACCAACCAGTTCCACGGCGATCTCTACGAGTTCTTCCGCAACGATGTGCTAGACGCCAACACCTACCTGAACAACCGGAAGGGTATTCCGATTCCCGCACTGCGCTACAACGACTTCGGCGGCACTGTCGGCGGCCCGGTCTGGAAGGATCACACTTTCTTCTTCTTCTCAGAAGAAGCTCGCCGCGTGATCACATAGTCGAATTTTCTCGCCGACGTGCCCAGCACCGCGGAGCTGAATGGCAATCTCTCCGTCAACGGCGCGCCCGTCTGCGTCCAATACGACGCCAACCACAACTGCATCCAGCAGGGCACACAGGTTACCCAGATCAACCCCGCGGCCCAGGCCTATCTCACGGATATCTTCAACAAGCTTCCGGCGCCGGACGATCCAAACTGCACCGGCGGCTGCACCTTGACATCGATTGGCCGCAACATCTTTAACCTGCACCAGGAGATCGTCCGCATCGATCAGGTCTTCAGCCCGCGCTTCCGCGTCTTCGGCCGCTACGAGAACGACACCATACCGACAACTGAACCGGGCGGCCTCTTTATCGGAAGCGCCTTGCCCGGGGTCTCCACCTCATCCACAAACTCGCCGGGGCGCATCTTCTCCATTCACGCCACCAATGCGATCTCCCCCACGCTCATCAACGACGCGGGCTATAACTACTCCCATGGCGGCGTCCTCAGCACGCCTATCGGTCTGACCGCCGGCAAGAACTCCCCGGACATCGCTTCCGCGGTCCACCTTCCTTTCGGCTCAACACTCAACGTTTCCCCAACGCTGACCTTCACGTACTTCAATAATGTTGCAGACCGCGGCCAGTACCGTGACTTCAACGATGACAACAACATCTTCGATCACCTCTCGAAGATTGTGGGGCATCACGCGATGAAGTTCGGCGTCTCCTATCACTGGTATCAGAAGGACGAAAACTCAGCGAGCGGAAACCAGGGCAACTTCAGCTTTCCCACCACTGCTCCGGATGGCACCGACAGCGAATACCAGGAGTGGGCGAACTTCCTTACCGGAAACACCAGTTCCTTCGGCCAGGCCTCGCAAGATTTTCGCGCCGTGATCCGCCAGCAGCAGTGGGAGATGTACGCGCAGGACACCTTCCAGATACGGCCCAATCTCACGCTCACCTACGGCCTGCGTTACTCGCTCTTCCACCAGCCCACCGATGCGAAGGGCCACCTGACGAACTTCGATACGGGAACGTTTGATGCTGCTGCCGCTCCGCCTATCAATCCCCGCAATGGTCAGTTGGCGGGAGCTGCGAATCCGCTGAACGGAATCATCATTGGCGGCAAAGGCTCGCCCTTTGGTGACGCCGTGAATTCGCAGAACAACCTGAGCTTCGCGCCACGCGTGGGCCTCGCCTACGATCCCACCGGCAGCGGCAAGATGTCCGTCCGCGCCGGCTACGGCATGTTCTTTGATTCGTCCGCCGTCAGCCGTTACGAAATCAACGTTTTTACCAATCCGCCCTTCGTCACCAGCCTCTCGTTGGGCCCATCGCCTCTGGATAATCCCAACGGAACGGCGATCGTTTCAACGTTTCCCTCGGCGCTTGCGGCCGTTGCCACCAATTGGCATACGCCCTATTCGCAGGAGTTCAGCCTGGACGTGCAGCGTCAGTTTCCCTCGCAATGGCTGCTGGACATCGGCTATTACGGCGCCACCGGCACTCACCTGCTCGGCGAAGTCGACCTGAACCAGCCGCTGCCCGGTGCATATGTCACCGCACTTGCACCGTATGGCGTCACTGGACCGCCGCGGCGCGGAACAACGACAAATCAGCTGAACTACATCCGTCCTTATAAAGGCTTCGACTCCATCAACGATCAGATCACCGAATACAACTCAAACTACAATGGCCTTCAGGTGGCACTGCAGAAGAGGATCGGCGCAAACTCCCTGCTGAACCTCAATTACACCTGGTCCAAGGCCATGACCAACGCCTTCAACGACACGTCACCCGCGCAGAACACCTATGACCTCGCGGCTGAATATGGCCCGGCTCGCTATGACCGGACGCACATCTTCAACGCGAACTTCGTCTACGACCTGCCCTTCTTCCAAAGCCAGAGCGGCTTCGTCGGACACACGCTCGGCGGATGGGAGCTCTCCGGTATCGTCAGCACCTACACCGGGCTTCCCTACACGGTCACAGGAGTGCTGAACGATCCCGCAGGTCAAGGCGTGCTCGACGGCAACAGCGCGGTCAGCGGCCGGCCGGACCTGGTCGGCAAACCCAATCAGGCAAGCACGGCCAGCGGACCGATCCATAACAACAATGGCATCAAGCCCTGGTTCAACACCACGGCATACGCCCCGGTCTGCCCCACCGTCAGCGGCGTCACCACGTGTCCCACGGGCGCGCGGCCGGGTGATTCTCATCCTGGCAGCGTGCGCGGTCCGGGACTCTGGCGCGCCGATCTTTCCCTCTTCAAGAACATCAAGATCAATGACCGTATGCGCACGCAGTTCCGCGCGGAGGCCTTCAACGTCTTCAACCACACCAACCCGGATACCATCAACACCTCATCCACCTCAGCTCTCTTCGGGAAGGTCACCGGCTACCGTGATCCACGAATCCTGCAGTTGGCGCTGAAGTTCTACTTCTAATTAGATCAGTTCGGAGTTACACACTCCGGCAGCGGGCACGATCCCGCTGCCGGAGTTTTCTTTTCTACTTCGCTGCCACAGCCGCCATGCCTGCGTGCTCTTGTGAACGTGACCTCATCGCAACCCGACAAAGCTGCACGATCGAAACCACCAGCAGCACACACACGAGCCAGGCAAACCAGTCGCCCAGCAGCGGATAAAGTGTGGCGCTATGCGCCGCCGGAACACTCGCCACCAGCGTTGCGAAGGGAGCGGCATCGCTGCGCACCTCCGCCAGCACGCGGCCCCGGCTATCGCTCACCGTCAGGAAGCCATTCTTCGCTGCGCGCACCATGCTGAAGCCGTCCTCCACTCCGCGCATCAGCGCGATATGTCCGTGCCACGAGCGGTCACGGTTGAAGTCCCACGCCGGCACCAGCATCAGTCCCACATTTGCCATACCGTATCGGCGCGCGGGCGCAGCGAAGTCCATGTCCTTGCAGATCGCAACCCCCCATGGATCTGGCTGCTTCGGCAATGTCACCAGCGCAGTGCCCGGCGTCAATGGCGTTTCAAACGGCGGCAACATGTGCTCTTTGTCGTAGCTCAGCACCTCCGCATGCGGCTGATACACGCGCGCCTGGTTGTACTTCGCCGGCCCGTTCTTCGCCAGTTGGGAGACATGGACCTCGCCCACCACGATCGTCGTGCCCGTCCGGTCCGCCAGCCGCTGAAAGATCGGATCTGCCTTCCCGTTCTCCGCATCCAGCACCACGCCAAGCTTTTCCGGCATCACCACAATTTGCGCGCCGCCTGCGGCCAGCCGTTCTGCTTCCGTCTCGTACTCTTGAAAGAGCCGCTCTGTATCCGCGCCCTCTCTGACAATCCCATCGTTCGATGGCAAGTCGGATGCAATCAGCCCTACCCGCACCAGCGGACCGCGCGGTGCCGTACCCAGCCGGATGGCTCCAAAGATCAGCACCGCGGCCAAAAGCGCAAACGTAACTGCGACCACGCGGAATGCCCGCCGCGGTTCATGGCTTCGCAAGTGCAACCCGATCGCCACCGCCGCCGGAAACAACAGCAGCAGAAACGTCATGCCCCACGGCCCGGTAATCGAAGCAAACTGCAGGAACGGCAGGAACTTCAATTGCGTGTAAGCCACGCTGCCCGCGGTGCCATGCGGCGTCGTCAGGTTGCGCACATACTCAAGCACCACCCACAGCGAGGGAAAGGCGATCAGTCCGCTCCACAACGCGCCGCGCAGCACCAGCGCGCGAAACAGCAGCACCGCCGCTGCTGCGAACGCGGCTACGACGGCGAAGAGGGCAAGCCACCCGCCGAATGGTTACCCCCAGCCGCGTGAAGATAACCCCATAGATTCAGACCTGCGACGAACCATGCTGCCGCCGCCATCAGCCCCGCAGCCCACCAAGAGGAGCGCAGCGCGAACAGCAGCACCGGCAATGGCGCAAACCACATCAGCGGCCACCACGGATCGAGCCCGTTGCCAAACCACAGCATCGCCGCTGTCGCCGATGCCGCCGCTATCCGCCAACACACCCTGCTTCCAACTATGCGCGAATTCCATCGAAATACCTCCCCATCGCTTCATGGCAATAAGCGCGAAACCGCGCCGCGTTCATGTTGACGCGTCCACCCAGGTACAGCATCATCAAGCCCTGCCACAGCGCGCCTGTTTCGAAGACCACCGCCCACACATCCGTTTCGCGAAAGTAGCCCGTCGCAACCGCTTCGCGCACCAGTTCCGCAGACTGGTTTGCCGTGGGCGACTTGCCTTCCGCAAAATCTCGCGGGAACTGCCGCGCGCCTTCACGCCGCGAAAGAAACATCAATTCGAACAATCGCGGATTGCTAAGCCCGAAGGTCAGGTTCACATCCAACAAACGCGTCAGCCGCTCCTCGATCGATCCCGTTTGCCGCACCGCCGCTAGCCGCTCCGCCAGTTCTCGAAAGCCCTCATCGGCCAGCGCATTCAGTAGCCCCTTGCGGTCCGGATAGTGCCGGTAAACCGCCATCGCCGTGATGCCCACCGCGGCTGCCACCCGCCGCATCGTCACCGCCTCGACGCCCTCTTTGTCCAGCAGTCGCCGGGCTGCCCGGGCAATCCGTTCTGCGGTAGATCGAGCCATGTATACGGTGTATACATCTTCGCATTGACCTTGTCCAGTCTCTATATGTTTCGGGGGTGCTACCATCGCCTGCGACGGGAGAACCTTATGCGCGCAAAGTCGCATCGCCACCTCACGCTGTTGCTTTTTCTGCTGCTCCTCATCCCCGCCCACGGCACACCGGCTCCGAACAGCAGCGCCAGTCAGACGGCCATCCGTAATGTGCTCGATGCACAGGTCGCCGCCTGGAATCGCGGGGACATCACCAGCTTCATGCAGGGATACAAAGACTCGCCCGCCACGACCTTCGTGGGCAAGACTGTGCGGCACGGATACGCAACCATTCTCGATCGCTACCGCACGATGTACGGCGGAAAGGAGAAGATGGGGGAACTCAGCTTCACCGATCTGGAGATCACGCCGCTCGACGCGCACATCGCCACCGTCACCGGCCACTACCACCTCACGCGCAGCGCTGCCGCAGGCGGAGACGCTGAGGGACTCTTCTCTCTCGTATTCGAGAAGACCGGCAGCGGATGGAAGATCATCCTCGATCACACCAGCTAGTGCTCGCGCACCGCGGTGATTTCAAGGTCAATGATTCTAGATATTTAAAGGATTAAATTCCATGAGAGAATGGCTCCGCTACAACAAGCCCTCATGCGCAAACACGATTCGCTTTCCCGCCTTCTTGCTGTCCTCGCCCTGAGCATGGTCACCGCGCCATTCACCATCGCGCAGAACACCACGCCCGCACCTCCACAGCAAACCGCAACGCTCTCTTCTCCGTGGATTCAGCCGCACGCCCCCGGCGATCCACTCATCTGGGGCCGCAGGGATGGCATCGTCTTCGGCCTTCCCTCACCCGGCGGGCTGCGCGGACCCCGCGGGCTCATCCGCGTTGGCGTCATTTCGCCCGCCACCGGCAAGCCGGAGCTCCTCAACTACATCGCCATCGAGCCCGTCACTCTCGGCCCCGGCTCCCGCATGAGCCGCATGGCCTTCAGCGAGCTTGAGCCCAGCCGTCTCGATCCCGGCGAGCACGGCAAGCGACTGTGGGTCGACCTCAGCTCCTACGACAAAGACAATCTCCCCACCGGCACGCTCGAGACCTTTCCCGGCAACCGCGACAATCCCGCCATCGAGCGACTCAGCGTGCAGATCGATGTCGAGCGCTTCTCCGTCAACGGCGCCCACGTCCACGTCCTCGCCTCCATCGACAGCGATCATCCCGACGAGCTGCGCCTCTCCGTCTTTGCTGACAACGACAGCCCCGCGATCGAAGAGCTCGCACTCACCGCCACCATGGGCAACTTCGAGCGGCTGCGTCGACTCTGGCTCCATCGCTGCGTTGTCGACAGCCGCGAGCTGATGGGCGCCTACACCGGCAACGCATTCGACGATCCGCCAAACTATCCGTTGCGCGACATGCTGCGCACCGGCGACGGCGACGCGATCGTCTTCGCGACTACCAACGAGGCGAATCCGTCCTCTTTCGCCGGCACGCCCAGCGGTCACTGGCACGACCCGCTACCGAAGCTCACGCAATACTGGCGCATCGCCGCGCACGAGATCCAGCCCGATCTCCGCGTGCGCGTCAACGGACGCCGCGTCTACTGGGCATCGAACGATCCGGTCCCCGGCGGCATTGCCTACGAAAACTTCGACGTACGCCAGCGCTACATCCCGGGCCAGACATTTATCTTCGGCATCACGCCGAAAAGCCCATGGCAATTCGATCCATCAGTTCCCGGCGTTGACCCGCTGCCTGCCACGCTCGGAGAAGGCGTCCAATCCGCGAAAGGCTGTTCGCTCTAGCGCTCAGCAGCAGCCCTCATTTCCTCGCACAGTCATCCCGACCGGAGTCATCACGCGCTGCGTACCGCGAAGCGGAGAGCCTGCCTCAGCCTGTGGCCCAGCAGCTATATCTTTCCCATCGCCGGATCGCTCACGCTGTCCTGACCCGTCTCCACATGACCCGCAAAGTGCCGCCGAAAACCTGGCCCGCACTCCACTGCCAGGTCATACCAGCCAAAGCTCTTTTCGAGCGCAAACCGCTGCTCTGCTTTCGAGTTGCTCGGCACCGTCACCGAATGCGGCTGCTTATTGTAACCGTCGTGGATCTTAAACTGACGTGCACCGGCGCCGTAGTTGTGCAGCGTCAATGTCATCTCGGGACGGGTCGCCCGGCTGAACTGTACATAGCCGTAGTTTTCTTCTACCGCTAAATCGTGTTGCGCCAGGCTCCCCTTGAACCCGCGGAAGAATCCGTTTGGCCCATACACCGACAGGTCATAGCTGCCATCTTCCGCCGCGGCGAAGCTGTCGCTCAGTGTGTCATCCGCGCCCACCGTGTAGCTCCACGGCCCAGACTTTCCGTCCTCCGAGCGCACATGGAACACCGCCCCCGCCGCACCTGCATTCCGGAAAGTAAGCGACACCTTCTGTTTCTCCCGGTCCGCATGCGCCGTCACTGCCAACACGTACGGCAGCGCTCGCGCCGGACGCGTCCCCGGCTCCTGCACCGGCATGCGCTGCTCCGCCGGTGGCGCAGGCTTGTAATCCGGATGCCGCTCTCTGTCCGGCGGCCGATAGGTCACGGTGCTCGGCAACTGGATCGTCGCCCCGCTCGACTCACTGAAATCAAACGCCGACGTAAGATCGCCCGCCACCGCGCGCCGCCATGGCGTGATGTTCGGCTCGTGCACGCCAAAGCGCCGCTCCGACAAACCGGATCAGCGATGTGTGATCGAATACCTGCGAGTTCACCCAGCCGCCACGGCTCCACGGCGAAATCACCAGCATCGGCACGCGCACACCCAGCCCATACGGTCCCGTCACATACTCTTTGTTGCCGGTGAAAATTTCATGCGTCGTATCCACTGTCGAAAGCCCATGCGCACGCGTCATCGGGGGCGTGGGCGGCACCATGTGGTCGAAGAAGCCATCGTTCTCGTCAAACATCAGGAAGAGTGCGGTCCTGCTCCACACTTCGGGATTGGCCGTCAGCGCATCCAGGATCTGCGCCACATACCACGCCCCGTAATTCGCCGGCCAGTTCGGATGCTCCGAGTACGCCTCCGGCGCCACCACCCAGCTCACCTGCGGCAGCCGATTCGCCTTCACATCCGCCGCAAACATCTCAAACAGCGTTTCGTGCTTCGCCGCGTTCCTGCTGCCTGTTCCGATCCGCGTCCCCGTCTTCGCTCCGCTGTGCAGCGGCGATCCCATGCCCGCCTTCTCATATTGATGGAAATACAACAGCGCATTGTCCCCGTAGTTCCCGATGTACGCGTCCTCCGACTCTGGCCCCACTTCCCTGCCGCATCCAGACCCAGCCCGGCATCCTGGTAGACCTTCCAGCTCACACCGGCTTTCTGTAACCGCTCCGGATACGTCATCCACCCATAGCCGCTCTCCTCATTGCCCACAACCGGCCCGCCGCCCTCGCCGTTGTTCCCCACCCAGCCGGTCCACATGTGATAGCGGTTCGGGTCCGTCGGCCCCAGCAGCGAGCAGTAATACGCATCGCACACCGTAAACGCATCCGCCAGCGCGTAATGAAACGGAATATCGCTGCGCGTCAGGTGCGCCATCGTCACCGGCCCTTTGCTCGGAACCCAACGGTCATAGCGGCCTTCGTTCCACGCTGCGTGCGTCGTCGTCCAGTCGTGCGCCAGGTCCTCTAGAAACGTCAGCCCCAGCCCCGCCTCACTCGACGCATCACTCGACTGCGGCGCCGGAGGATGAAACGGCAGCACGTACCCACTCCCATGCGGCTGCTTCCACACCGGATCGCCCGACGCCAGCCGCACCGCGCGCGGATCGCCAAAGCCGCGCACCCCGCGCATCGCCCCAAAGTAGTGATCGAACGACCGGTTCTCCTGCATCAGGAACACAATGTGCTCCACATCCTCGATCGTCCCGGTGCGGCGGTGCGGCGAAATCTCCAGCGCTCGCGCAATGCTCGACGGAAACCCCGCCGACGCGGCCCCCGCTGTCAGCAACTGAAGAAAGGCACGCCGATCCATCGCCATCCGTTCAAACCCTCCACCCAGATGTTACGACCCCACCATATAACATTCGTCATCCTGAGCAAAGCGAAGGACCCGCACGTTCGCCAGTTTCGCCCGAAATGTAAGCGCGAGCGACAAAGGAAGCTGTACCCGCAACTCGTGAAACGGCAGAGCGCCGATTGCCATGCGGACCTGAGCTCGAGTCGCGCGCGCGGTAGAATTGGAGCGAGTTCATACCCACTCGGACATCTGCTCCAGATACCTGCATAGGAGAAGCATCATGATCAAGCTCACCCCCGGCAAGCTCGCCGGCCTCAAGTCTGTCTCGGATAAGCGCGGCGTCATCGCCGCCGCCGCTATGGATCAGCGCGGCTCCCTCCAGAAGTCGCTTGCCAAGGAAGCCGGCGCCGCCACCGTTCCCTCCTCCGCGCTCGAAGAGTTCAAGACCCTCGTCACCTCCGTGCTCACGCGCCACGCCTCCGCCATCCTGCTCGATCCCGAGTTCGGACTCCCCGCCAGCAAGCACCGCAACGGCAAGGGCCTGCTGCTCGCCTATGAGAAGACCGGTTATGACGCCACCGAGCCCGGCCGCCTGCCCGATCTGCTCGACCACTGGTCCGTCCGCCGCCTCAAGGAAGCCGGCGCCGACTGCATCAAGGTCCTGCTCTACTACAGCCCGCTCGAAACCTCCGCTATCAACGATCACAAGCACGCCTTCATCGAGCGCATCGGCGATGAGTGCCGCGCGCACGACATCCCCTTCTTCCTCGAATTCGTCGGCTACGACCACAAGGGCGGCGATGAGAAGTCCCTCGCCTACGCCAAGTCCAAGCCCGACATCGTGTCCGGCTCCATGGCCGAGTTCGGCAAGGAGAAGTACGGCGTCGATGTGCTCAAGGTCGAAGTCCCCGTGCAGATGGAGTTCGTCGCCGGCACCCAGGCCTACAAAGGCGAAACCGCCTACACCCGCGCGGAAGCCCTGCAGCACTTCCGCGACGCCGCCGGTTCCACCCACAAACCATTTATCTATCTCAGCGCGGGCGTCTCGAACCCGGTCTTCATCGAAACCCTCGAGTTAGCCAACGAATCCGGCACCAGCTACAACGGAGTCCTCTGCGGCCGCGCCACCTGGAAAGACGGCATCAAGATCTACGCCACCAAGGGAGCGAAGGCCTTCGAAGAGTGGCTCAACACCACCGGCGTCGAGAACATCAACAACGTGAACAAGGCACTCGCAGGAGCGCACAGCTGGCACGACAAAGTAGACCAGCACGCCACCTTGCACGAGCCCGTCCACGCCTAGGACTGGCCGTCCAGGCACACGCCCTTCGGGCAGAAGCAAGAAGAGCGCCGCGTCAGCGGCGCTCTTTTGTTTGCGGGCCTACTCACTCCCACTGTGGGTCTCCATCGACAATTTCGCGCGGCCACACGCCTGCAGCCCCTAGGCTTCCTCTCGACGTGCGGGTAAATTAATGCCAAAGGTCCATTTCCACGCGCCGCCGTGTTTGACGTAGACCGAAGTGCCCCAAATTGGTCCAACCTTCTGCCCGTAGCAGGTGCCGTCCGCAGTCGCCTTGAACGTCAGAATGCCGACTGTTGGCGAAAGCATCCTACCTGCGACGTCGGTGAAGCTAATGCTCTTGACATCGCAATAAGGCGCGGACCAGTCCTTCAACGCGTCGGCCTTCGTTGCGAGGTGGGTGCCAAAAATATTGATGAATGAGATATCTCTGGCTGTCAGGTCGCCAATTTTCTTGGCGTTGTGTGTTCTCCAGTCTTCCCAAAGCTTCTTCTCGACCGCGAGCAGCCCATCGGTGCCTGCATCGCGGTCAGCCGGCGTAGCCTCGTTTTTTTGGAAGGTCTCATTCACGTCCACAGGTCTTGCAGGAGCTGCTTTGGGATCGACAATCGGGGCTTCGGCGTGGAAGGCCGCCTTCCAATTACCGCTGTCGCGAACATATATGCTCGCCACCCAACTGCTGGACGGGACCTTTTGTCCGTTGCACATGCCGTCGACGGTTGTCTTGTGCGTGATCAGCGCCGCATCATTACCGAGTACCTGCATTTGCTCGTCGGATAGAGCGTAGCTCTTGATCTCGCAATCAGTGCCGGTGTATTGCTTTGTCGCTGATGCCTTATCGAGTCTGCCGAACGGACCATAGCCGATAAACTTGTCCGAAAGAAATGTGCCCCAGAACTTCGCGTCCTTAGACTTCCAAGCTTCGTATGCACCCTTTTCGAGACTCACGGAAACCGCCGGCGGTGCCATGCCGCTGTCGGTTCCGCCCGCCTGAGTCTGGAGACACTGCGCGCCGGCAACCACCAGGAAAAACAGCACTACGCTAAGAAAGCTTTTGGTCCGCATCTGCATCATCCTCTGGAAAGAGTGAAATGAAGGGGATGGGCCCATCAGCCACTGCGACAGTAGTCCCACGACGAACGGCCCGTCAATGCTGAATTCTGCGGAGCGTGCCAATCCGGCACCAGCTACAACGGAGTCCTCTGCGGCCGGTTTCGCACCTGAGAGGGTAAAGTGATCTCGTCAACGCGATGAGCACTGCAGGTCCGGCACGGCCTCAACGAAACACATGAAAATAAAACAGCAGCCAAACCACCATCGCGACAATAATCCCAATCGTCCACTTATGCCGCCGCACGAACTTGACGAACTTCTCCCAAGCCGTCTCGTGGTGATACTCATGCACCGCGCGGATAGCTGCCACCTGCAGCACAATCGGCACCGTCACCCGCCGCGCCGGAGCAGCCATCGCATTGCCGCCCAGTAGCGCGGCAAACGCCAGCCCCACCGGCCCGGCAAACACCGCAATTCCCTTGGTCAGCGCGGCATTCGCCGCCAGGCTTAGCCCGTGGCCAAGCAGTTGCTGTGCCGCTGCGTTGGCTACGATCACGCTGCCCTTGAACACCGCGAACCCGGAGTGCTGGATCGCGAGCCGCGCCGCCTCCACGCCGCCCGGCGCCAGCAGCAGCTTGTGGTCTCGTATCTTCAGGGACAGCAGCAGCTCCCGCCGCTGCTCCGGAGACATCGTGTCGTACGCCTCCAGCAGCAGCTTCGTCACAATCTCGCGCTCAATCTCGCGCGTGCTCTTCTCTCCGCTCTTCACGCCCACGCGCCCGGCCACGTCTCGCACAATCTGGTCATAGGGCACGCCCTTGCCGCCGCGCACCAGCAGCGTCTTCAGCGTGTTGGCGCCGAACTTCTGGATCTCCGCCGCAATGTCCCGCACGTAGGCCTGGTGATTCGGCTGGTTATTACGGTAGGACGCGGTCCGCGCAAGCTGGCACATCACGCCGCCTTTGGTGCAGAGAATCTCAACCAGCGGCGCCAGTTCCTCGTTCGTCGCCTTCGCCAGCAACTCCACCAGCGGATCGTCTTCGATCAGCGGCAGCGGCCCGGTTCCCTTCAGCACCAGCCTGTCCGCTAGCCCGCTCGCGAGTCGGGTCGCCAGCCGGTCCTTCGCCGGTTCAGGTGCGCCCAGCGTGGCTTCGGCGGCCTTCTCGATCTCCGGTGGCGTGCCCTTCGGAACCAGCTTCGCGTCGTCCATCGCTCCCTCTCATGGCAGAATATGCTGCTGCCCGGCTCTCGGCACGTCCGCAAATCTGCGACCCTGCCGACTACCCTTCCATCCAACAAGAACATCATGGCAAATGAACTCGTACTGGTAACCGGCGGCTCTGGCTTCATCGGTGCACATTGCATCCTCCAGCTTCTTAACGCGGGCTATCGCGTCCGCACCACTGTCCGCTCGCTCCGGCGCGAAGCCGATGTCCGCGCCATGCTGAAGCAGGGCGGGCTCGCGCAAAGCGATGACCGACTTGCCTTCGCTATCGCCGATCTCGAAAAGGATGCGGGTTGGCCGGAGGCCGTCGACCGCTGCGACTATGTGCTCCACGTTGCGTCGCCCCTCCCTCCAAGCGTTCCGAAAAATGAGGATGAGCTGATCATCCCCGCCCGCGAAGGTGCTCTGCGCGTGCTCCGCGCCTCACGCGACGCCGGGGTCCGGCGCGTGGTGCTCACCTCCTCCTTCGCTGCCATCGGCTATGGCCATTCGCCCCAGTCGGCGCCATTTACCGAGAAGGATTGGAGCAACCTCAACAGCGACGTGGCTGCGTATCCGAAATCGAAGACCCTCGCCGAACGTGCCGCATGGGATTTCGTCGCCCGCGAAGGTGGCGCCCTCGAACTCTCGGTCGTCAACCCGGTGGCCGTGTTCGGCCCAGTCCTCGGAGCTGACTACTCCGCCTCCATCCTTCTCATCCAGCGTTTGATGGACGGCGCTATGCCCGGCTGCCCGCGCCTTCACTTCGGAATTGTCGACGTGCGCGACGTGGCCGACCTGCACCTTCGCGCCATGACGCATCCCTCCGCAAAGGGAGAACGCTTCCTCGCCGTCGCCGGCGATTTCGTCTGGATGCGCGATATCGCCAGAATTCTCAAAGCCCGCATGGGCGCTGCGGCAAAACGCGTGCCCACCCGCGAACTCCCCAACTGGCTGGTACGCCTCGCGGCACTGCGCGACCCTGCAGTCAAGCTCATCCTTCCCGAACTCGGCAAGCAAAAGAACGCAACAAATGAGAAGGGCCGCCGCATGCTCGGCTGGACGCCGCGCTCCAATGAGGAATCCGTCGTGGCCACTGCCGAAAGCCTGATCCGGCTCGGGCTGCTGAAATACAAACAAAAAGTGGCCGGCTGAGCAGCCAGTCTCATCGACGGAAGGCTAGGTCGCAGTCTCGCGCCGCACGCAGCAACACCAGCACCGCCAGCCCACCCAGCCACGCACTCACCGCACACCACAACATCACCGACCGATATCCCGCGAAGAACGCGCGGTCCAGCATCCCTGCGGCCTCCGCATGCTGCGCCTCGGTCAGTCCGCCGGGAATCGGCGTGTCGTGCAGGCGCGCCTGCTGCGCCGTCATCTGCTGCCGCGCCGCAGCGGGCAGGCTCGACCGCGCCAGCTCATGTTCCAGCCTCGAGCTGAATCCGTGCGCCAGCACAAACACCAGCACCGACACTGACACCAGTCCTGCCAGCCGCGACAGCGCATTGTTTACCGCCGACGCAATGCCCGTCTGGACCTTGTCTACGGAAGACATCACCGCTGTCGTCAGCGGCGCCACTGCCAGCGTGACTCCCACACCCAGCAGCAGCACGCCGGGAAGCAGGCTGCGCCAGTAGCCGCCACGCTCCGAGAGTGCCGCAAGCAGACAGAACCCCACGCCCGCGCACAATGCGCCGGCCGCCAGCAGCCGGCGCTCGCCCACCTTCGCGGCCCTCGCGCCCACACGCGCAGAGAAGAAAAACATCATCGCGATCAGCGGCAGAAATACCGCACCCGCCTCTGCCGGCGCATAGTGCCGCACCTGGATCACATAAAACGGGATCACGAAGAGTGCTCCGTACAACGCGCCATACAGCAGAAAGGTGAGCAGGTTTGCGGCCAGAAAGCGCGGAATACGAAACAGTGACAGTGGCATCATCGCATTGGCGCGTCCCGCCTGCGACCACAGAAACGCGGCCAGCAGCAATCCGCCGCCTGCCAGTGGCGCCGTCACGCGGAGATTGCGCCAGCCAATCTCCGGTGCGAGGGAGAGCGCATAGATGATGGCTGCAAAGCCGGTCGTGGCCAGCGCCGCCCCCAACCAGTCCAGCGATTGCGTTTTGCCGCGGCTCTCCGGAATGCGCGGCGACAGCAGCAGCACCAGCAGCGCCAACGGCAAGTTCAGCAGAAAGATCAGCCGCCATGACCACACCTGCAGCAGCCATCCGCCCAGCACCGGGCCTATCGCCGCAAACACGCTTGTCCATGCCGACCACGTACCGATTGCCCGGCCGCGCTCTTCTCCGGCGAAGGAGGCCGACAGGATGGACAAACTCTGCGGTATCAGCAGAGCTGCGCCGATGCCCTGCACCGCCCGCGCCGCAACCAGTTGCTCTAGCGAAGCCGACGCCGCGCATCCCGCGGAAGCCAATGCGAACAACGCCACGCCCCACACATACGCTCGCCGCCGTCCGTAGTGGTCGCCAATCGCGCCGCCCAGCAGCAGCAGCGCCGCTCCAAACAGCGCGTAGCCCTGCACCACCCACTGGATGCCGCCGCCGGTCGCATGGAACGCCGCCTGCAGCGCCGGCAGCGCCACGTTCACCACCGATCCATCCATGAAGGCCAGCGCCGATCCCAGAATGGTTGCCACCAGCACCCACTTGCGATTCGCTGGTGCGCACGGTGTCACAGCTCCTGTGTGCACCTCTGCACACGGCGGCGCGCCCGGTGATTTCGCTACGACCGAAACACTCACAACTCAGTGGATGCCCGGCCATTGGCAGCCGCTCTTAGAAATGCGTGAAATGCATGCGGAGTCATGACTGACCCACACCGGCTCGCCCTAAAAATTCCAGCTTCGCCGCCAACGCCTCCGCTCCCACCACATGCACATCCGTCCACTTCGTCTCCCACACCTGCTCATCCGTGCGCGCGGAGCTGTTGTAGCGCCGCCCATACCGATGCCGCAGCATCTCGATTGCATGGTCTGCCGTGTCCCGCGCCGGCTCGGTCATCAGCAGATGAAAGCGGTCCGGCTCGATCGCCACGCCGCGCACCTCGAATCCAAACTTGTGTGCCGTCTGCTCCAGCAACTGCAGGAACAGCGCGCGATGCTTTTCCTGTTCGAGTTTCGGCTGCCGCTGATAGCAAACCGAAGTGATGAAGTGCAGCTCACCCTTCCCGTACACACGCCGCTGGCCTTTGGACATGTAGGCATCAGATCACAATCCCGAATTGGCACCGTCGCGTTGGGAAAAGCGTCGGGACCTGCCATTTAATTTCATCAAAACTGCTAGCCTTGAAATAGACGCGGCCTCCGGGCCGCGTTTTCTATTTCCAGGCACTTTCGCATTTGGCGACTAAGTCCTGCATTTAGACGAATTTTACTCGTAACTAACTTGGAATCAATAAGTTATCGACCGGAGAAGTAGAGTGTCCTGAAAACAGTGCAGATTGGCGCCCGTAAACCCTTCAGTTAGACGAATTTAGCGATAAACCCCTTCGAAAGACGAATTTAGCCCTCGGGAGCCGGGCTATCCGTCACAAAGCAGGGCACTTCTAAACCAAGCTCCGGTGACGGGAGGGGGAGGGGAGGGTGCGGGTCAAGCGATGGACACGCAAGCTCAACACCGTTTCCAGTCAACTCGCGTAGAAGGCGGTACACCGCATTCCAAACTGTTGTATCCCGATCACATTTCGCCTGACAGTGCTTGACCGGTCGGCGTATTCTGCAGGCGTCCGAGCAACATAGCCGGACGGGGAGGCGACCATGGCGTCGATTCCGTCCACTCTCACCGCTTGCCTGGCGTTTTTGGTAGCCAGCGCGCCCTTGGCAGCTGCGCCGCAGCCCGCCGGTTCCCCGCCCACCGCCCTGCAGCAGACGGCCCACGTCCAGCCCAGCAGCGTACCCGAGTCCCCTGCCGCGCCGCAGGTCTCGTACATGTACGAGATGTCGCCGGAGATGCAGGGCGATCTCTACATGGCCCGCCGGCAATATGTCGCTGCGATAGGTGCATATCAGCACGCCCAGTTGACCAAGTCGCTCGTCTGGACCAAGATCGGCGTCGCCTATCATCACCTGTTCGCGATGGACGAGGCCATGAAGGCCTACAAGATGGCGATCAGCCTGGACTCGCACAATGCCGACGCCCTCAACAATATGGGGGCCGTCTACCACGCAAAACGCGAGTATCGCCAGGCCGCGAAGTACTACAAGAAAGCGCTGAAGTATAACCCCCGGTCGGCGCCCATCTACTGCAATCTCGGCACCACCTTCTTCGCAGACCGCAAATATAAAGACGCGGAAAAGGCCTATAACCACGCCTTCGCCCTCGACCCGAACGCGTTCAACCACGACACGAACGCTTCGATCGACGAAGGCAGCACCAAGGAAGAGCGTATCGCGCAGAACTACTATCTCGCCCGCGCCTTCGCCCGCGCCGGCCAGCGCGACCAGGCCCTCTTCTATCTGCGCAAAGCCTTCGACGAAGGCTTCCACGACCGGAAGAAACTGACCGGAGAGCAGGATTTCGCCATGCTGCGCACCACCATCGAGTTCAAGCAGCTCGTTGCGGAGCAGAAACTCGAGTAAGCAGCACGGCTCTCTATAATCGAGCCGTGCCCCTCTTCCGCCGCAAGCCAAGGATCAAGCAGGAACACAAGATCATGCAGCAGGCCGAGCAGGCCGCCGGCGCGCTGCTGCCGGAGTATCATCGCGCCACGCCGGAGTGCCCCCACCCCGAGCACTGGAGCATGTACGACTCCATGACCGCGGAATACGAGGTGCTCGAATTTCTGCGCACCCTCGTCACCACCGTCAAGCCGGACCTCATCGTCGAGACCGGCTCGTTCCTCGGCGTCAGTACGTTATGGATGGCCGAAGGCCTGGAGCGCAACGGCTTCGGCCGCATCATCAGTTGCGAGTATGACCCGGTCGTCTTCGCCAAAGCGCAGGAGAAGCTCGCCGCATCCCCGCTGCGCAGCCGCATCGAACTGCGCAACGAATCGTCGCTGGAGATGAAGGTCCACGGCACCATCGACCTGCTCTTTTCCGACAGCGACATGCCCATCCGCGAGCAGGAGGTCACGCGCTTTCTGCCGCAGATGAACCCGAACGGCATCATCCTGATGCACGACGCCAGCTCACATCTGAAAGTCGTGCGCGAGGCGGCTCTGAGCCTGGAGCGCAAAGGATTGCTGTCAGTGTTGCTGCTGCCAACGCCGCGCGGACTCGTCCTTGCGCAGCCGAAGCAGCGCTCGTCTTAGAGCCAGCGCGCTTTTCGCATCACCACGAGCATCACGATGGTGCAGACGGCAATCGCCGCGATGACGTAATACGCGCCGTATTGTGCATCGATGAAGGGCAAGCCCTTCACATTCATGCCGTAGAAGCTGGTGATGACAAGTCCCGGCAGCGCGATCGTGCTGAGCACGGTCAGCACCTTCATCACCTGATTGGTGCGGTTGGCTACCGACGAGAGATAGACGTCCAGCGTGTTGTTCAGCAGGTCGCGCAGCGTCTCCACGGAATCCAGCAGCCGCAGCACGTGATCGTATACATCGCGAAAGAACGGATACAGATCATCGGGGATCAGATCAGTGGGATCGCGCAGCATGGAATTGCAGGCATCGCGCGTGTTCACCAACACGCGCCGCAGTTCGATAAGCTTGCGCTTCTGGTCGAAGATATCTTCGACTGTCTCGGGTGAAGGCTCGTCGAGCACGCGGTCTTCCAGTGTGTCGATTGTGTCGTCGCTCTTATCGATCGACGGAAAGAACGAATCGACAATCGTATCGAGGATCAGATAGAGCAGCTTGCCCGGCGGCGGCTCTCCCGGCGCCTTCTGCGCACGATCGAGCATGACATCGTTGGAGTGGCGCGCGTCGCGTACGCTGATGAAGTAGTCTCGCCCCACGAACAGGCTGATCGTTCCCAGCGTCAGCTCGCCATGCTCGACCGAAAGAATGTACTTGAGGATGTAGAAGAGGTATTCGTCCGTCTCTTCGCTCTTCACCCGCTCGTTGTGGCTGCGGCAGTCTTCGATGTGCAGCGGATGCAACCGGTACTGCTTTGCGAGTTCATCCAGCTTCGGATCGTTCGGATCGTCGAGCGCGTACCAGGCCAAGGCAGTCCTTTCACCTCTCCCTTATCTTTGCAGATGCCGCAGCGCCATCCGTGCCGCGTTATACCCGCACATGCCATGCACGCCCCCGCCCGGCGGCGTCGATGCCGAACAAAGATACAGCGACGGATCGCTGGTCGCATAGAAGCGCCATCCTGGCCGCAGGAACATCTGCAATCCATCGACCGCACCGCCGGAGATATCGCCGCCTTCGAGGTTCCTGTCCATGTATTCCAGGTCGGCCGGTGGAAAGACACGCCGCGCCAGCACGCATTCGCGGAAGCCCGGCGCAAACCGCTCCATCTGCGCCTCCATGCGGGGAAGCATATCCTCGGTCGATCCATTCGGGACGTGGCAGTAAGCCCATGCGGTGTGCCTGCCTGCCGGCGCGCGGCTCGGATCGAAGAGCGAAGGCTGCACCACAATCATGAAGGGGGTGGCCGTCGTGCGGCCATTGGCCACGGCAGACTCCGACGCGGCAATCTCCGCGTCATCGCCCGCCGACGTGCACCGTCGCCGCCAGCGCGCAATCCTTCGCTCTCCACGGGATCGGCTCGCTCAGTGCGTAATCTACTTTGAAGATGCCCGGCCCCAGGCGAAAGCGCTCATAGCGCTGCCGGTCGACCGAGTTGAGCCGCGAGCCTGCCATGCGCAGCAACTGCCGCGGCGTGGTATCGCACAAGGTCGCGTCCACCGCTCCCAGACTCTCCAGCCGTTCCACGGGCGAGGAGGTCTGCACCACGCCGCCAAGCGAGCGCAGATACCCAATCAAAGCATCGGTGATCGCCTGCGATCCGCCGCGCGGAATCGGCCAACCCACGGCATGCGCCGCCGCCGCCATAATAATGCCGAAGGAAGCGCTGAAAGGCTGTGACGGGCTCAGAAACGAGTGCGCCGCCAGACCCGCCATGAGGGAACGAGCGCGCACTCCGCGGAAGGCCAGCCGGCCCAGCGCTGCTGCCGGCAACGCACCGAACGCACCCATGCGCGCCAGCAGCAGCGGATGGTGCGGCACTTGCAAAAGCGGCTGCAGAACATCTTTGGCTCAGTGCCGGCCAGTTGCGCGACAGCGGCTCCAGCAATCGACGCCAGCGTGGCCCGTCTTCTCCCAGCAGCCGGCACTCTTCATCGATGTCCCGCACCAGCAGCACCGCCGTGCCGTCATCCAGCGGATGCGCCATGGCGACGGGAGAGTGGATCCACTCCAGCCCGTAATCCGCCAGCGGAAGGGTGCGAAAGAATGGCGAGCCGGCCGCCATGGGGTGCACAGCCGAGCCAAAATCGTGGTGGAAGCCGGGCAGCGTCAAATCTAATGTCCGGGCTGCGCCGCCAGCGACTGTCTCGGCCTCGTAGACAGCAACGGAAACGCCGGCCTGCGCCATCGTAATGGCCGCGGCCAGCCCGTTCGGGCCTGCTCCCACCACAGCTGCGGTTCGAGGCGCTGCCTGCATCCAAAACCTCACTCCGCCGCAAGTCTACCGTTTTCACCAAGCATCTGGACGATGAGAACTGTTCTTCTCAGCAGCGAATGAGCACACACCCGCTTGTAAAATTGGCCTGGCAAGGCTCGCATCCTGCTGTCGTGCGGCGCGTCTATAACAGTAAGAGATGCCGAACGCGTGCGCGGAAAGGGATGCTATGGGCCGGAATGAATTCCGCAAGCCGAAACAAGCATGGGCTGCCATGCTTGCTGCCACCGGGCTGGCACTGGCAACTCTGCCTGCGATTGCCCAGCACGCAACCACCGGTCATTCCGCCGCTGGAAACGTGACAGCGCACCCCATGCCCAGCCGTTCCTTTAACACCCCAATGCGCACCAGCCCGATGCGAAGCGCACCCATACGCGGCGCGCAGCGATTTGGAGGCGTTCGCGCCAACTCGTTTGGAACAAGCTCCGCTCCGCCGCCCTCTTGGGAGCTGCCGAAATACGTAACGCCGCATTGGGAGATCGGCCCGAACGTCCCAATTCAGCCCAACCCTGTTCAGGGCAATCCGATCCGTCGCCACGGACAGCGGTTCGGGGTCGGCTACATGGGATTTCCCTACTACGTCGATCCGATGGCCTTTGGTAATGCATGGGACTGGAATGGTGAGAACGACGCCGGACAGCAGGGCGCCCCTGCGCCTGCGGCGCGTCCGGACTATGCGCCTCAGGCGGGATCCTACGACGAAGCTCCCTACGATCAGGGATATCCCCCGCCACCACCTCCTGGCTATAACCAGGAAGGGTTTCCGATGCCGGCGCAGAACAATGCCGCAGAAAGCACCGCCGCTCAGAATGATGGCCTTGACCACCCTCCGGTGACGCTGGTGTTCAATAACGGCCGTCCGCCGGAGAAGGTGAGCAGCTACGTACTGACTGGATCGTCAATCTTCGTCGCCGAACCCGGCCACCAGCGGAAGATCCCCATTGCTGATCTTGATTTGCCTGCGACCATCGAGCGGAACCGTGAAGCCGGTGTGGATTTCCAGCTGCCCGGCAGTAGCCGGTAAAGCAATCGTTGCACCACCGGCTAAGTCCGGTAGACCTCAAGTCGCACGGTGGGGAAATCAACAGCCGCGCCGGTCTCGGCATGATGCCGGTCCAGCTTTTGTCGCAGGCGGGACAGCGTCTCGCCTTCCGTCAGGCCCTCGCAAAGGAAGCCGTTGATCTCCGGCACACGTGCTTCATAACCATGATCAAGTCTTTCCAACTCAACGCGATACACCATTATCGATCCGCTTTCCTCAGCTCGCTCACAGCGAGCAAACCCCATCAGCATGCCTGCCGGTCCTGTGGACTGGGAATAACACCCTTGAGTCACTGTCTCTAGGCAGCGCCTGGATGGGATACTCGTTTGTCACACTCATGTGTCGCTGTCTCACTGGGCGACTAGGAAGACTAAGCGCACACACCGGGAGGCGTCAAAGAGTGGGAAAGCTCGTCTTCGGAATGATGCAGTCCCTCGACGGCTACATCGCCGGTGTGGAGGGAGGACAGCAATTGCCGCCGCCCGGCGCCACGCTCCATCGTCACTTCAACGACCATGTCCGAGACCTGGCAGGGATTCTGTACGGTCGTCGTATGTACGAGGTGATGTTCTATTGGGACGAGGATCGGCCGGAGTGGGGCGCGATCGAGCATGACTTCGCGGTGGCATGGCGGGCGAAGCCGAAATGGGTTGTGTCACGCTCGCTGAAATCCGTAGGCGCAAACGCCACACTTGTCGCTGACGATGTCGAAGCGTTCGTGCAAAAGCTGAAGGCGGAAGTGGATGGCGGCATAGACGTTGCCGGGCCTGAAGTAGCGGGGAGTCTTACAGAGCTCGGTCTGATCGACGAGTATCGTCTGTACTTCCGCCCATTCGTGCTGGGCCACGGTAAGCCGTACTTCGCCCGCGGCCGGCCGCCGCTTCGGCTGATTGCCACCGATTCCGTTGGCGAGGACACGGTCAGGCTGACGTACGTTCCTGCCTGACCGCAGCGGCATTCCTCATGCCGTCTTCGGAAATGCACGGCGCCCATCGCGCAGGTCTACGCGAAGGTGCGCTGATCAATCGCTTCAGCTCATACTGAGTTTTACCCAGCAGGCTATGTACCAGGACAAGCTCACGAACCGTCCATCGGATGGAATCGACCAGCACAGAGATTTCATGCGGTCTGTCATACAGTAGCGTGACGTGCGGCGTGAAACGAGTGTTCCCAGGAGACTTGATTCCGGCTTTCCCCATCGCCACGGCGAGACGCTGCCGCAAAGCCGTTAGTTCGGCGACACCCTCCGTTGCACGGAGAACAATCGGATAGTTGTCTCTTTGCAGATCGGCATTTCTCCCCGAAAAGCTTATGACGCGATCGCAACCAAGCTCGAACGGGAGCAGCGTGATCGTCGAGGCGGCTTCTTCCGCTCGAGCGATAGCATCCTGTGGCAAACCAAAGTAGTCGCCTAGGTGATACAGCGACACATGGAAACGTTTCGGAAAAAGCGGCTTGCCTTGCAATCGATACTTGCTCTTCAGTAAGCGCGCAAGCTGGGCAATACGGCGGGCTGTAGCCTCATCCGGAAGGATCGCAACGAACAACCGATCGGTCGGTTCTGAAGCCGCCTCGAATCTCGGTAGCCAAAGCTGTTCCGGTACAGAACCAACTGCCATTGCGCCCTACTCCCACTCAATCGTGCCCGGCGGCTTCGAGGTGATGTCGTAGACCACGCGGTTGATACCGCGAATCTCGTTCACGATGCGGCTCGACATCCGCTTCAGCACCTCATACGGCAGCGGCACCCAATCCGCCGTCATGCCGTCCTCCGAGTGCACTGCGCGGATGGCACAGGTATACGCGTAGGTACGCTGGTCGCCCATCACGCCCACGCTCTTCACCGGCAGCAGCACGGCGAAGGACTGCCAGATCTGGCGGTAGAGTCCTGCGGCTTTGATCTCATCGACGACGATCTCATCCGCTTCCTGCAGCAGCGAAACGCGCTCCGCGGTCACCTCACCGAGAATGCGCACCGCGAGCCCCGGTCCGGGGAAGGGCTGACGTTCCAGAATCTCTTCCGGCATGCCCAAGTCACGTCCGATGCGCCGGACTTCATCTTTGAAGAGATCTCGTAATGGCTCGATCAGCTTCAGCTTCATCGTCTCCGGCAGGCCGCCGACGTTGTGATGGCTCTTGATCGTTTGCGATGGTCCTTTCACCGAAGAGCTTTCAATCACGTCGGGATAGAGCGTGCCCTGCACCAGGTAGTCCACGCCGCCTGTCGTCGCGGAGATGCGATGTGCCTCATCATCGAAGACGGCGATGAACTCGTTGCCGATCGCCTTGCGCTTGGTCTCCGGATCCGTCACACCTGCGAGCTTCGCGAGAAAGCGCGTGCTCGCGTCGACCGCGACCACATTCAGCCCCAGCTTCTCGCGCATGGTCTGTTGCACTTTAAAGAACTCATTGCGCCGCAGCACGCCGTTGTTCACGAAGACACAAGTGAGTTGGTCGCCGATCGCGCGATGGACCAGCACTGCCGCTACCGAGGAATCGACGCCGCCCGAAAGCGCGCAGATGGCATGCGCATCGCCAACCTTCTCCTTGATCGCCGCAACTGTGCTCTGCACAAAGTGCGCCGGTGTCCAGTCCGCCTTCGCGTTGCAGATCTTGAAGAGAAAATTGCGCAGCAGCGCCGTCCCCTGCCGCGTGTGATGCACCTCCGGATGAAACTGCACTGCCCAGATGCGCCGCTCCGGATTCGCAATCCCGGCCACGGCATTCGCCGTCTTGGCCGTGAGATGAAATCCGGGCGGCAGCTCCAGCGCCTCATCCCCATGCGACATCCACACCGTCAGGTTCGCCGGCAGGCTCTCGAAGAGTGGATTTTTGTCATCGACAATGCTGACCTCCGCGTGGCCATACTCGCGCTTCTCTGCCGAGCGCACTTTGCCCCCGAGGTGATGCGTGATGAACTGCAGGCCGTAGCAGATGCCCAGCACCGGCACGCCGAGTTCCAGCAGCTTTGCATCTGCCGGTGGCGCATCGGCGTCGTAGACCGAGCACGGGCCGCCCGACAGCACGATGCCGATGGGCTTATAGGCCTTGATTTCGTCGAGTGAAACCGTGCATGGCAGCACGGCGGAGAAGACGTTCTGCTCGCGGATGCGGCGCGCAATCAACTGTGTGTATTGCGAACCGAAGTCCAGAATGACGATCGACTGGGTGTCCACGCTCCATGTTACCCGATGTCTCTACCCACGCTGCCGGAACGCGACGAACGCTGCGAGCCGCGCCACCTGGAAGAAGTCCGACGCCGCAAGGTACAACACTCCCACAACGGCCCACCACACATAGAGCGCGTTCCCGCTCATCTGCGCTTCAAAAGGCAAAGGCACCGCGGAAAACACCATGGCCAGCACGATGAGCGCCAACTTCACGATGCCGAGCACCAGATTCACTTCGACGAGTTTCATGGTCAGGGGCCCCAGCCGCACACTGGCCGCGAGTGCTGAAACCAATCCGCGTCCATCTACAACGATCAGCACGCTCGCCATCGAGAGAATCCAACTCCACAATGCCCACACGACAAAACTGCCCAGCGACAGGCAAATGAGCCATGCCGCGAAGCCCACCATGTTGGGCTCCGTACCGGCCGGAATGTGGATCACATCGCGCAGCCCAGCCCAGCGCACCATGGCGAACCATGCCACAGCGGTGAGCGCCAATGCAACGATACGCAGCAACTGCAAAAGGCAAAGCGACAGCGTGCGTGGATGGCTGTTCGGCGCCAGCGCGTGCAGCACAAACGTACGCCCCACGCCGGATGCAAACGCCCAGGCGACCATCAGCAGAGGCACGAGCCAGCGTGCCGCAGCGAGCGCTGCGGGCAAAATCGCGTCATACGATGCGCGAATGATCTGTGCCCCCGCGACTGGCTGCTGGAGCGAGAAATCTTCGATCCCGGTGTGGGCAGCAAGGAGATTCGCGAGCAGCACTCGTCCATACACGAAGAGCACCAGCAGCGCGGGAATGCCGAAGCCCCATCGCCACACGAGCTCACCCGCAATCAGCCCCGGCCGGCGCCAGCATTGCGCCTGTATGTGGAGCAGCGACTGGGTGCCGCGTACAGGAGCGGCCGGCGTTTGAGTATGCACGGGTGAGTGACCGCTCTCCACGTCAGCGGACCACAAAGTTGATCAGCTTGCCCGGCACCACGATCACCTTCACGATCGTTTTGCCCGCGAGCGCAGCCCGCACCTTCTCGTCCGCACGCGCAGCGGCTTCCAGAGCTTCCTTCGACGCATCGACCGGGACCTTAATGAGCGCGCGCAGCTTGCCGTTGATCTGCACCGGCACTTCGATCTCGTCCTCGCGTGCCAGCGCCTCGTCAAACTTCGGCCACGCGTGGCGCAGAACAGGGTCCTCGCGGCCGATCTGCTCCCACAACTCGGCAGCCAGATGAGGCGCAAACGGGGCCAGCATCAGGATCAGCGATTCCAGAATGTTCGCAACGGTGGCGGCCGGAATTTTTCCTGCCGCGATGGACGCATCCGCCGCCGTGAGCTCGTTCACCAGCTCCATGATGGCCGCGATCGACGTATTGAAATGCCAGCGACCGCCGAAATCGTGCGTGATTTTGCGGATGGTCTGGTGCAGCTTGCGCAAGATTACCGTTGCGGCGGGCGAAGTATCCGCGCCGGCCTGCGATGCCGAACGTGCGAACTCCGCGTGTCGCACTACGAACCGGTAGACGCGTGAAAGAAAGCGGCTCACGCCTGCGACGCCGTCCTCCTGCCAATCCAGATCGCGGTCCGGCGGCGCAGCGAAGAGCGAGTACATGCGCGCCGCATCAGCGCCGTAGCGCGCGATCATTTCATCCGGCGAGACGACGTTGCCTTTCGACTTTGACATCTTCGCGCCGTTCTTGATCACCATGCCCTGCGTAAAGAGGCGCGCCGCGGGCTCGTCGTTCTTGATTAGCCCCAGATCCCGCATCACCTTGGTCCAGAAGCGGGAATAGATCAGATGCAGGATGGCGTGTTCCACCCCACCGATGTACTGGTCGATGGGAAACCAATACGCCACCGCAGCGGTATCGAATGGCGCCGTCGCGTCCTTAGCGCTGGTGTAACGATAGAAATACCAGGACGAATCAACGAACGTGTCCATCGTGTCCGTCTCGCGCCGCGCGGGGCCGCCGCACTTCGGACACACTGCGTTCACGAATTCAGGCAGCTTCGCCAGCGGCGAGCCGCCCTCCTGTGTGATCTCCACGTTCTCCGGCAGCAGCACCGGCAACTGCTCGTCCGGCACCGGCACAATGCCGTCCTTCGCGCAGTAGAGCATCGGGATCGGCGTGCCCCAGTAGCGCTGACGGCTGACACCCCAATCCTTCAGCCGGAAAGTGATGGTCGCCTCGCCGAAGCCCTTCTGTTTCGCGAAGGCTGTCATCTTCTGCTGCGCTTCCGCACAGTCCAGGCCGCTCCATTCGCCCGAATCGATCAGCACTCCGTCTTCCGAGACAAAGGGCAGCGCTGCCGGAGTATCGCCCGGGTTCTTCTCCTGAATCACACGCTTGATCGGCAGTCCATACTTTGTCGCGAACTCGAAGTCGCGCTCGTCGTGCGCCGGCACCGACATGATCGCGCCGGTTCCGTAGCCCAGCAGCACGTAATTCGCCGCCCACACTGGCACGCGCTCCTGCGTAAATGGATTGACCGCATAGTGTCCGGTGAACACGCCATGTTTTTCGATACCGCCTACGTCGCCGGCCTCGCGTGCATGGTCCTGCTCGGACGTTAGTTCCAAACACCGCTGCGCAAGTTCAGGGTTACCTTCAGCAAGAGCGCGGATCAGCGGATGCTCCGGCGCAAGCTGCAGGCTGGTTGCGCCGTAGATCGTATCGATGCGCGTCGTGAATACCTTCACTAGGTCGCTGCGGCCTTCGATCGCGAACCCGACCGTCGCGCCCTCGCTGCGGCCAATCCAATTGCGCTGCATGGTGCGCACGCGCTCCGGCCAGCCATCCAGCTCGTCCAGTCCGTCCAGCAACTCCTGCGCATACTGGGTCGTGCGCAGAAACCATTGCTCCAGCTCGCGCTGCTCGACGAGTGTGTCCTCGTGCCGCCAGCAGTAGCCGTTGATCACCTGCTCGTTCGCCAGCACGGTCTGGCACTCCGGGCACCAGTTCACCTTGCTGTTCTTGCGATAGGCGAGCCCGCGCTCGTACATGCGCAGGAAGAACCACTGGTTCCAGCGGTAGTACTCGGGCAAGCAGGTGGTGACCTCAGTCGCCCAATCGAATCCCATGCCGAGGCGCATGAACTGCCGCTTCATGTCCGCGATGTTCTTCTGCGTCCACTCGCGCGGCGGTGTGTTGTTCTTGATGGCCGCGTTCTCCGCCGGCAGCCCGAAGGCGTCCCAGCCCATGGGGTGCAGAACGTTGTAGCCCTGCATCCACATGTAGCGCGCCAGCGCGTCGCCGATGGCGTAGTTGCGCACGTGCCCCATGTGCAACTGGCCGGAGGGATAGGGCAGCATCTCCAGCACGTAATACTTCGGCTTCTTGCTCGTCGCCGGCTCGGCCGCGTACAGCTCCGGCTGCGCGGCCCAGCGCGCCTGCCAGCGGGTTTCAATCTCCGCCGGGTCGTAACGTATCTCGGCGTTAGCCGCGACAGGGATACTACCGGTGTGAGTAGCGGCGCTCACGTCCGCCGGGGGCGTCTCTTGTTGCTTGAATGACATGTGTATTCACGATTGTATCGCCGCCCGCCTGGCTACTTTGAGGCCGCCGGTCTGCCCACCAGCGACTTCAGCACGTTCACATTGCGCGCGTCGTCACCCGGCTCGTCCACCGGCGTCTCGGCAACAAAGGCGCAATGGCGAAAGCGCACATCATTCAAAATGCGCCGGAAGGCCGCCACACCGATGGTTCCCTCGCCGACATGCTCGTGCCGGTCGAGCTTCGAGCCCCTGGGCGCCTTGGCATCGTTCATGTGCCACACGCGAACCGTTTCAAGGCCAATCAGCCGCTCGATCTGGCCGCACCGTCTCCTCGTACCCGCCACTGGTCACGATGTCGTAGCCCGCGACATGGCAGTGGCACGTGTCCAGGCATGCTCCAACCGGAGCGACGCGGCGAAGATGCTCCACCAGCTCGGCCACCTGCTCGAAATTCGATCCCAGCGAGAACTCCGCGCCCGCTGTGTTTTCAATCAGCACGCGGAAGTCGCACTCCTGCCACGGCAGCTTATCCATTGCGCGCTCAATCGCCTCCGCTGCTCGCAGCAGGCCCTCTTCGCGCGTCATGCCGCGCCACGATCCCGGATGCAACACCAGGTACTCCGCGCCCAGGGCCAGCGCGCGCTCCACCTCTCCGCGAAGGGCCGCAATCGAATTCTTCCAGACCGTATCGGACTGCGCCGCCACGTTGATGAGGTAGCTCGCATGGATGACGAGCGGACTCACATCGTAGCGCGTGCGCAGCTCCTGCATGCGCGCGCAATGGTCCTCGGAGATTTTTCCAGGACGCCACATGCGCGGGCTGGATGAAAATATCTGGAAGGTGTTCGCGCCGATCTCGTGTGCGCGCTCGGCGGCGCGAAACACTCCGCCCGCAGTCGAGAGATGCACACCGATGCGCGGCTTTGGTGTTGCGGCGGCCGCCGCGTTTGCCGTCCCAGCCATCACGGAGCTTCCTGCAGATTCTGCCGGGCGCGCCATAGTGCGCCTTCCACCGGATCGACGGCGTCGGGCACCATCTGCGTGCCGGGGTGCTCGCGCTCAATCTCCGCGAACATTGCCTCACGCACCATCGCGATGTTTTCAAGCACGCTGCCGGTAAACGCCACTCGACGCGGAGCAGCCGGCTCCAGCGCCAGCAGCTTGCGCAATGCCAGCGAGGCGTCTTCGCCCAGCGCGCGTCCACCGCTGCGCAGCACTGCCTGCGCCAGCGGATCGCCCTTCCCCGCAGTCTCCACTACGGTGCGGGTCAGCGCGGCAAAATCCGGCGGCGGAACAGCATGCGCAATCTCCACCACCTGCTCCAGCGTGTCCGCCTTCCACTGCGCGGCCAGGGCCGTCAGCAGCTTGCTGCTTCCGTGCTCGTCGGTCTCGTGGATCGCGACCCGCAGCGCCTTCAGGCCGATCCAGTGGCCGGAGCCTTCATCCGCAAGCAGCGGACCCCAGCCGCCGACCGTTACCAACTCGCCCTTCGATGTGCGTCCCAGCGTATTTGAACCGGTGCCGGCCATCACCAGCACGCCGGCCTCGCCGGGAAATGCCGCATCGAGCGCGATATCTACGTCGCCGCAGACACACAGGTCGCCGCGCAACATGGGACCGAGCGTCTGCCATATCCATCCCGTGACCGTGGAAACTGTGTATCCGGCGGTACCCACGCATGTGGACGCCACATTTATGATCGGCACGCCACTGCTCTTCGCAACCTCATTCAGCAGCGTGCGCAGATTCGCTTCCGCCTCCGCGGCTGAAACGCGCATCACTTTGATGCTGCCGTTTTTCGCGCGCCCCAGCACACGCCCATCTTCGGCCAGCGCCGCGCGCGTGCTCGTTCCACCTGCGTCCAAGCCCAGAAAGTAAGTCATGCGATTTTCATGATAGCGACTTCATTCTGTCGCTAGGTCTATGGCGCTCCGGCAGCGCATCAGTGCGCGGCAAGCACCGGCGCCAGCACTGACGCGTTTCCGTCGGTTGCCGGGGCATCCAGCCCCAGTATCTCCGCCAGAAAGGGATATACGTTCACGTTTTCGAACGGCTTTAGCCGGATGCCTTTGCGAATATCCGGGCCTTCGGCGTAGAAGATCGCGCGCATCTCCGGCATTGTGCGCGGATCGAACCCGTGCATCCCTTTATTCGGCGGGCGATCCCGCGCCGCATCGGCCGGCCCGTGTATCCGGATCGCATACGGGCCTGTCGGCACGATGACCGGATCGCCGATGCGCGGATCGGCGGTATAGTTCAGCTCCGCCGGTATCCTGCCGCGGCGATAGACCTTGAACTTGTCGCTTACGATGCGGAGCTTCGCATAGAGCTTCGCCGCCTCGGCATCGGAATCCGGATACATCAGCATGCCCACGGTCTCCACTCCGCTGAAATCCGCGTATTGATCCAGATCGATCCAGGCGCCCTCTTCCCTGGCCATGCCGTGATCTGACACCACCACCAGATCGATGGGCAGATGCAGCTTTTCGAGCTTCGCCCGCAGAACGCCGATCTCGCCATCCACGTGGCGAACGGCGGCGCGGGTCTCCGGCGCATCGGGGCCGTACTCATGGCCCGCATGATCGACCTCGGCAAAGTACAGCGTGATGAAGTGCGGACGCTTTTCAGGCGGCAGCTTCAGCCAATCGACCACCTGATCGATGCGCTCTTCATCCGGCAATTTGTCGTCGTACTTCAGGTAGTAGCTGGGCCGCTCGCCAGCGATTTCCGCCTCCGAGCCCGGCCAGAAAAAACACGCCGCACGCATGCCCTGCTTCTCCGCCAGCGACCACAACGGCACGCCGCGATACCAGCTTCCATCCGTGACGGTTTTCGGGTCGTTGTAGGAATACCGCTCCTTCCGCGCCGGATCGTAGAAGCTCATCGCCACAATCCCGTGATGCTCCGGATAGAGCCCGGTCACGATGGTGTAGTGGTTGGGAAAGGTGGTCGAAGGATACGAAGGCAGCATGCCGTCCGGTGCTGCGGCGCCGTCTTTCGCAATTGCGTCCAGATGAGGCGCTCCGTAGAGCTTCGCGTAGTCATAGCGAAAGCCGTCGATCGAAACCAGCACCACATAGTGCTTCGCAAGCTGGTCCGCGTGATTGTCGGGGTTCGGAACCTCGACGACGGGCGCTTTCGCATGCGAGGCAGCGTGCACCAGCGGCACGCAAGCGGCGAGAAACAGCGCGAGGAGCAGGCGGCGCATCCCTTGAAGCTACATCAGGAGCAGCACCAGCGGCAGATCACCTGGCGAAAGCAAGCTCTGATGCTCCCGCAGCCGCCTGGCATAGATAGATGTCGGCATCGATTCCGGCACGCTCCAGGTAAGCATCGTGGATGCCCTTGCGGAAGGCTTCGGCATGCGCGGCCTCGACCAGGTTCACCGTGCAGCCGCCAAAGCCGCCGCCCGTCAGCCGCGCTCCAATAATGCCGGGCTGCGCAGCGGCGAGTTCCACCAGCAGATCGGCCTCCGGGCAGCTCGCCGCAAAGTCATCGCGGTAGCTGGCGTGCGCCTCGGCCATCAATTGCCCCATGCGCTTCATGTCGCCTGACGAAAGCGCAGTAGCAGCTTCTTCGACACGCGCATTTTCCGTAATGATGTGGCGGCAGCGCCGATATGCATTCTCCGACATCGAAGCGTGTGCCTTCTCCAGATCCGCCAGCGTGGCATCACGCAGTTCGCGAATCGCTGGATTGATCGCCCGCACGGCGCGGGTTCCTTCATCGACCTCGGCACGACGCGCGTTGTACTCGCCGCCGGCATGGGAATGCTTCACCATGGAATTGCAGATCACCAGCCGCACATTGGCCGGCAGGGGTTCAGGCTGAGATGTCAGGTCGCGGGTGTCGATCACCAGCGCGTGATCTTTTACCCCGCAGCAGGCGATGTACTGGTCCATGATGCCGCTCTGCGCGCCCACAAAGCCGTTCTCCGCCCTTTTGCAGGCCAGCGCAATTTCCGTCAGCGGCATCGACTTGCCCGCCAGGGCCAGCGCCGCAAAGGCGACTGCGACTTCAATCGAGGCCGACGAGCTCAGCCCCGCGCCCAACGGCACATCGCCCTCCAGCGTCATGGTGAACTGCGGAACCGTTACGCCGGACTGGCGCAAACTCCATAGCACGCCGATCGGGTAATCCGTCCAATCGTGCTTCGGCTTCTCCGGCAACGCGTTCACATCGAAATGGAATTCCTTCTGCAAATTGCTGGCGTAGAGAATGCTGGTGCCGTTTCTCGCCGGTGTCATCACCGCGACGGTGTTGAAGTCGATGGCAGCCGGCATGACCAGGCCGCCGGTGTAGTCCGTGTGTTCGCCGATCAGGTTCACGCGCCCCGGCGCCTGAAAGGCGCTCTTTGGCGTCCCGAAGCGTTCGGCATGTTGGCGCAGCAGCGGCTCCAGCGCGATCATCGAGCCTCCTCCAGATTTCTCCATCCTTCGATCTCGCGCCGGGTGCCGAGCCGGAAGCGCAGCGTCCACGTCCGCCGCTCTCCTGGCGCCAGCGTCCACGCTGTTCCTTGGCGCTCGGCATCGGTCAGGCTGTCGGACGGGGCGCTCGCCGGCTCAAAAGCGACGGTGTACTGTTTCGCCGATCCGAACTCCGGCCACGCCGCCCGGCATATCCACAGCCCCAGATACGGCAGCGCGTCGGTCGTGAACGTAAGCTCGATTCCCTCATCGAGCGACGGCCGCACCAGCGCGCACCAGCCACGCGCCAGCGGCCCGGCAAAGAGCTTGTCCGCCTGCATGCCGTCCGGCGGCCCCACTGTGCTCAGGTCTTCGCCCGCTTCGGAATTGGGCCATGCGACACGATCTCCGCGCTGTCCCAGACGGTGTCCTGCTGAATCCTTCAATAGTCACGCTGCGCAAGTCCGGGGGAAGAAGAATGCGGTCAAATTGTTCCACGTGGAACAATGGATGGGCGCAGTAGAGCAGGCTTTGTGGTAAGTGGCTGCGATTCTCGACTGAGTAATCGAGAATCAGGCTCGCCCCGTCCAGATGGGCGCGCCGCTCGAAGGCGACCGCGCCGTCGAGAGCCGTCGTCCGGAGAAGGACGGAATCGTCAGAAGGCTCCTCCTGCCAGACATGCCGCCAGACTTCGCCATGGTCCGGGGCTGTTTCGGTGGCCGCGACTGTGGGCAGGCACTCATCGAAGCCGCCGCCGTCCCACCCCTCGAAGCCGCCCTGCGCATTGGCTTCCTCATACGGTTTCAGCGGCGGCAACATCCACTCGGTTCCGGTGCGTTTGCTGCGCAGAGAGACAAACTTCCCGCCCCGGGCAGGCGCTACTTCCACGCGAATGAGAGCGCTTTCAAGAACGCGCGTAGCCATGCTGCCGGTTTCGCGAAACTCCTCCGCGGTTGCCGTGAATTTGCTCATCACGCGCGGCTCCCCAGGTAGTGGGTGGCCGGCACCTCGCGCAGACGGGCCGCGGCATCTTCCGGCAGGATGTCGCGCTGGGGCATGCCCAGCATCTCGAAGCCAACCATGAACTTCTTCACCGTGGCCGAACGCAGCAGCGGCGGGTAGAAGTGCGCGTGGAAGTGCTGCTCCGGCCCAGGTCCCTGGTGGAATCCCATGGTGTAGGGAAAGCTGGTCTGGAAGAGGTTGTCGTAGCGGATGGTCAACTGGCTCAGGATATCGGCCAGAGCGCGTTTCTGAGCGGGACTGAACTGGGGCAAAGCACCTACCTGCTGGCGAGCGATGACCAGCGTCTCAAACGGCCATACGGCCCAATAGGGCACGACTGCGAGAAATTCATTGTTGCGGCAGACAATGCGCTCCTGCTGCTCCACCTCAAGCGCCACGTAGTCGGCGAGCAGACCGCGTCCGTGCTTCTCCTGCCAGGATTTCAGGTTGACGCGCTCGCGGGCAGGCTCATCCGGCACATGCTCCGTGGCCCAGATCTGACAGTGGGGATGAGGATTGCTGGCCCCCATCATGGCGCCGCGATTCTCGAATATCTGTACGTGCTGAACGAATGGCTGCGCTGCCAGCTCGGCGTACTGTGCAGTCCATGCCTCAACCACGGTCTCGATCTCCGGAACCGTCATGCGCGCGAGCGTGAGACTGTGATCGGGATGGAAGCAGAGAACGCGACAGATGCCGCGCTCCTGCTCAGCACGCAGCAGCGGCGAATTGGTTGCGGCCGGGCTCAGGCGCATCCGGCAGCAGTGCGGCATAGTCGTTGTCGAAGGCGAAAACGGATGTGTACGCCGGGTTCCGGTGGCCGCCGGCGCGCTCATTCCCGGGGCAGAGATAGCACTTCGGGTCGTAGTGGAGCGGAGCAGCGGTCTCCTTCGTGCCCGTCTCGCCCTGCCACGGACGCTGTGTCCGATGCGGCGAAACCAGCACCCAGTCGCCACGTAACGGGTTGAAGCGGCGGTGAGGAAAGGCATTTCGCTGCGCTGTCATGAAGGGCCTGGCTCCGGGTACGTTGATCGCGTAAGGATTGTAACCGATTACAACAACAACGGAGCAACTTCCTGCGACGGTTCACAATAACTCGAATTGCACACGGCAGGTTATCCTCTGTCTGAATCGCGGATTGTCCGGCCTTGTCTCGCATCCGGACGCCGCCCGGGGGCAAATGAACATCCAGGCCGTCGCAGATCGGGCACGGGTCTCTACCGCCACGGTATCCCGCACCATCAATGGTTCCAACAAAGTGGCGCCGAAGACTGCGGAACGCGTGCGCCGCGCTATCGAGGCGCTGGGCTATTACCCCAATACCAATGCCCGCGCGCTGGGTTCGGGGCGCAGCCGCATGTACGGCCTGATCATCTCCGACATCACGAACCCCTTCTTTCCCGAGCTGGTCAAGTCCTTTGAAGATATGGCCGTCCGCAACGGCTACGAAGTCATCGTGGCCAATACCGGCTACAGCCCCGAGCGCACTGAAGTCTGCGTGCAGCGCATGCTGGAGCGCAAGGTGGACGGCGTCGCCGTCATGACCTCCGAGATGGGCTCCCACCTGATCGACCGCTTTCATCGCGGCCAGATTCCGATGGTCTTCCTGGACACGGGCGATCCGGCGAACGGCATCAGCAACATTCTGGTCGACTACACGGCCGGCGTCGACGATGCTGTGGAGCACATTGCGGCGCTCGGCCATAAGCGCATCGCCTTTATCAGCGGCCCCATGGACCTGGCCTCCGCCCGCACCCGCCGGCAGGCGCTGCTGGCGTCGTTGAAGCGGAAGGGACTGGGTGGAAACAAGTCGCTGATCGAAGTCGGCAATCACCGCATCGATGGCGGCCGCGCGGCCATGGAGCGCCTCCTGCTGCTCGAAGAACGTCCGACCGCCGTCATCGCATCGAACGATCTGACCGCCATCGGCGCCATTGGAGCCCTGCATAGCCATAACCTGCGGGTGCCTGAGGACATCTCCATGGTTGGCTTCGACGACATCGAGATCAGCGCCTTCCTACACCCGGCGCTCACCACCGTGCGACTGTCACGCGCCGCAATCGCCGACCGCGCGTTCCAGGCGCTGCATCGCGCGGGCAAGCGGGAGGCCAACACTCCCGCGGTCGAGTACAAAATCCGCCCCGAGTTCATCGTGCGCAATTCCACCGCCGCTCCGCCCAAAGGGCGTGAGTAGGCCGGCTAAATTACAGAAATTTCAGGGCTTGGAAGCAGCACCATAGCTGCGACAAAAGGATACTTGACGATCGTGTCATTGGAGGTAGAGCATGGCTGCCACTTATGAGAGATCACTCCCTCAAACACATTGTCTTTTTTGCCGTTTTCTTTGTCGCCCTCTTCGCCGCGCTCTTTGCCAGCGTGGTCCAGGTGCATAACCGGAAGATGCAGCGGCACGCGACCGCGCACTACGTTCCGGCGACTCCGGCAGCGGCACCCACGAACTAGATTTACCGCTATTATTTCCCGGGCAGCAGGTGCGTGACTTATCACGCCTTTGCCGTCGTCTCTCTCTTTTACCGTGACGATACGGTCCACGCCCGGCAACTGGACCTTTTCCACCGTGCCATCCGGCCAGTGGATCTCTACTGCATCGACCTTGCTCCCATCGCCCAGCCCGAAGTGGACGCGCTGGTCGCTCGATGAGGCATAGCTCCCGCCGCTATAGACATCGCCCCGCTGCCGTATCCCGCCCGCAGTGAGATATACGGTCGCGCCGACAGCATCGCGCGGACCCTTCGGACCACCCACCAGCTTCAGCTCTATCCAGTGATGATGGTCCGGATTGACGTTGCGCAGCAGGGTGGGCGGTGAGTCGATGTTGTTGATCACCACGTCCAGCTTGCCGTCGTTGAACAGGTCGCCGACAGCAGCGCCGCGGCCCGGTTTCACGACGGCCAGTCCCGTACCCGTCACCGCCGGCTGCAGCTCAAACTTCTTTCCTTGCAGGTTGCGAAATAGCAAGGGACGCTCCGCGAATGTCGTTCCCCAGTCGTATTTGTCCACCGACGGATAGACGTGCCCGTTGGAGATGATCAGGTCCTTCCAGCCGTCGTTGTCGTAATCCATGAACGCGTCGCCCCAGCCCAGGAACGGCACCGTCGGCTCGGCCACACCCGCCGCATAACTGACGTCGGTAAAGTTCGCGTCGCCGTCGTTGTGGTAGAGCACGTCGTAGTCGTCGGAGAAGGTGGTGTGGAAGAGATCCACGCGGCCGTTGTTCTCGTAGTCGCCCAGCGCGATGCCCATCGACGCCGTCTCGCGGCCATTCTCATTGAGCGCATAGCCGGAGGCATAGCTGGCATCTTCGAAGGTGCCATTGCCTTTGTTGACGTAGAGATAGTTCGGCGTTGAGTCGTCGGCCACCAGCAGGTCCGGCTTGCCGTCGTTGTTCACATCGATGAAGACGCTGGCCAATCCGTAGTAGCCGGCCTTGTCGTCGACGCCCAGCTTCACGCTCACATCGGTAAACGTGCCGTCGGCGTTTTGGTGGAAGAGATGATCGTGCTCGCCCTCCAGCCCGCGCGGTCCGCACATCACAGGCTCGCCGCGGAACTGGCAGAAGTTCTTGGCCAGGGTCGAAGAGGCGCCCGGCGTGGGCGGCTGATCGTTCTCGAAGTGCACGTAGCCTGGCACAAAGAGATCCAGGCGGCCATCGCCGTCGTAGTCACCCCATGTGGCGCCCGTCATCCAGCCGCCTACGACCACTCCGGCCTTCTCTGCCACATCGGTGAAGGTGCCGTCGTGGTTGTTGTGATAGAGCCGGTTGCCGCCGAAGTTCGTGACGTACATGTCCGGCCAGCCATCGTTGTCATAGTCGGCGACCGCCACCCCGAAGCCCCAGCGATCGTTGGTAACGCCGGCCTTCGCCGCTACATCGGTAAACGTGCCGTCATGGTTGTTGTGGAACAAGGCCGAATGCGGCGCGGATGCTTTTCCGGCGAGCGCTTCGTAGGTGGACGCATTCACCATGTAGATGTCCAGCCATCCATCATTGTCGTAATCGATCAGCCCGACGCCCGATCCCGGCGTCTCCAGAATGAACTGCTTCTCCCGGGTGCCATCGCGGTGCGTCCACTTCGACAGGCCTGCCTTCTCCGTGACGTCGATGAAGATCGTCGGGCCATGATCCACGAATCCGCCGGCGGTGATGGGTCGCTTTTGCGCATCGAGCACGGGCGCGAAGGCGCCGCCGGTGGTGACGCCGCCGCTCATTCCCTGCTGCGGCGTGCTGCTGTGGCGGCGTTGCCTGCCCGTACATGCAAGAGGACGATGCGACCACGACGAAGAAGACCAATATCAGCGCGCGGAAAAGCGGATGCAACTGTCTGGACACGCATAAGAGGTTACGCGATGGCCGGCTATACCGCCACGCACGCCAGAACGACGGTAGAATCACCTCACCCCCACACCATGCCCGGAGTGCCGATCGTCCATGTCCCATCGCATGCTCTCGCTGTGGCTCGCCTTGTTGTTCACAGCGCTCTCCGCAACCGCCGAGCGCCAGAAAGTCATTGTGGATACGGACATTGGCGACGACATCGACGACGCCTACGCTCTGACGCTGGCGCTGCATAGCCCGGAATTCGAAATCCTTGGGGTAACTACGGCCTGGGGCGATACCGCATTGCGCGCACAGCTTGCCGCGCGCCTGCTGGCGGCGTCCGGTGCAAACAAGATTCCTGTTGTGCCCGGCGTACCGACGCACAGCAAGTCGAACTTTTCGCAGCACGCGTGGGCCGCTGCCGGTCCCGCGCCTGCGCATGGCAATGCCGTCGATTTCCTGCTTGCGCAGGCGCGCCGCTATCCCCACCAGATCACTTTGATTGCTATCGGCCCGCTCACCAACATCGGCGCAGCCATCGATCGCGATCCGGCGGCCTTTCGCCTGTTCAACCGCGTTGTGCTGATGGGCGGCTCGATCCACTGCGGCTACGGCAATCCGCGCGCCACACCGCCTCCTCCGCCCCAGCCCGAGTACAACATCGCCAGCGATCCTGCGGCTGCCCGAAAGCTGCTTGCCTCCGGCGTGCCGATCTTCATGATGCCGCTCGACTCCACGCAGTGGAAGCTCGACGACAGCAAGCTTGCGCAGGTTGCCGCCCGCAGCACGCCCGCGACCGATGCGCTCCTCGTCCTCACGACAGAGTGGCAGCTGGCGACGCACCAGCACACGCCCACGCTCTACGACGCAATGGCCGTGACCTATGCACTGCGTCCGGAGATCTGCCCCACTACGCCGCTTCGCCTGCAGGTCGACGACAAGGGATGGACACGCGTCGTTGAAGGCCAGGTCAATGCTCATGCCTGTCTCAAGGCCAATGGCGATGCCTTCTTTCACCTGATGCTGCCCCGCCTGGCTGCGCATGAGTGACGTGAGCGCTCCCCTACGGCGATGCGTCTGCTGTGCGCGGGCGCCCCTTTTGGCATCATGGAAAGGATGGAGTAGTCATGGCAGGCATTTCGTTTCGTAAACTCGCACTTGCGGCATTTGTCATGCTTGCGGCATACGGTGTTGCGCAGCAGGCGCAGGCTCCAGCGCCGCACGTCATCACGGACCACGCCTCCGATGCCTATGCGATCTACTCGCTCCTGCTATCGAATCAGCAGGCGCGAAATGGCCAGCAACTCGCCATCGCCGGCACGACCATCAACGCAGACGACATACAGACCGAGCCCGATCATGAGCTGCAGCCGCCATCGGACAGCGAAACTGGCTTTTATGCAGCGGTCCAGGATTTTCAAGCGCACCGCCAGGAGCAAGTCCAGCTACAGCACCAACTGAAACTCGAACGCCCCTACACGCTTTTGACTGAAGATGAAGTCGATGCGTTCAGGAAGAACGCTGCCGGTACACAGCCGAACCAAGCCAGGTATTCGAGCGTGGTCCTGCTGAGCGAGGTCTACTTCAACCCAGCCGGGACGGCGGCTTTGGTCTACATCGACAAGGCGTGTGCAACTCCGTGCGGGAGCGGCCAGTGGGTCTATGTCGAAAAGCGAGACGGCCAGTGGGTCCGTCGCTCCAGCTCGATTCCCGATCGCGCCAGTACCTATGCGATCTACTCGCTTCTTATGCCTGGTGTCCCATTTGCAAGCATGTCCCGACGCAGGCGCCGCATTTTGCTATCGCCGGCACGACCGTCAACATTGACGATATGAATCCGGCGATCCCGCCGGACGGACAATTGCAACCGCCGCCGGACAATGGCGACGCCTTTCGCGAAGCGGTGCAGGACTTCTACACGCGCAAGTACGAGCGCATGCAGATCGAGCAGCAATTGCAACTGGATCGCCCGTACACCCTGTTGGGCGCAGGCGATGTGGCCGAGCTCAGAAGTACGCTGGCGGCCATCGACCCTGGATCGCAGCTACAGGACAAGTGGGCCGGCTATCCGGGCATCACCTATTTCAGCGAGGTTTATTTCAACACCGCTCATACTGCCGCGCTTGTCTACATGAATAACTTCTGCGCAAATCTCTGTGCGAACGGCCAGTGGATTTATGTGGAGAAGAGGAATGGCCAATGGGTTCGCCGGTCCGGACTAAATATATAAATCGGCTTTGCAGCTGACGAGCAAAAAGAAAGGCTTCGCGAGGCGGTTCTGCGAAGCCTGGAAGACCGAATTGCGAATCACGAGCGTGCTGCTCCCGATTGCTTCGGCAAACTCATCCCTTCACGTAAGCCTGGCTTGGCCGATGCACCCATTGACGCCCTGAGACCAATCCCATCGCCAGGAAGACTGAACCCAGCACCAGGTGAAAGATATGGTCGCCGGTGTGCAGCAGCATGGGTCCGAAATACCACGCCCTGTTCAGCGCCGCATTCCCTAGCGTGAGGCCGAGCGTCGCAAGCGTCAGATAGAACGCGCCGGACGCAATGCAGAAGCGCTTCGCCGCCGTCAGGCCCAGGAAGCTGAACGCGAATGCCAGAGCACCCCACAGCAGGTGCATCAGATTGTGATATTTGTCCACGTGCGTGCGGGCCACGATTGCCAGGATGCCCATGACCGCAAAGAGGCCGCCAAAGAATCGGCACGCCATCTTCGCGGTGTCGCTGGTGTTGCCTGCACGCCGGAAGTTCTGCACCGTCGCGGCCAAGCCTGCAATATCCGTCAGCAGGAGGGCAGTGATCTGCAGCAGCGTGCCAATGAAAATACCGGCAGCGAACTTTCCGACTGATCCGGGGTGACCCAGCCGAAGCATTCCTCCCGGGAGCCGCGCAAACCAGCCAGATGTGACCAGGAGCGAAATCAACGCGCCAATCAGCGGCGTCCACCACCAGCGGGCGCCCCAAATCACCATCGCCGCGACGAGGATGAACAGTACCGGTCCCGGAGGGAACTTCGGATATGCCGGGTCGCCGGAGAGCCACTGCGTCCACAGCGCAATCGCCACGGCAATCAGTCCGCCTGCTGTCAGCTTCGTAAGAAGTGTCAGTTCCGTTTTCATTTCGATCCTCCGTTTCCGCGATTACCGCTCCTGTAACCGGCTGCTCATGCGGTCCATGCGCTCATGCCACCGCGCCTGTAACGTATCTGCTTTCTTGCGCTGCTCCGGAGTCAAGACTGCCGTGTAGATCTTCGATTTGAAATGCTCTTTCTCGACCAGCAACTTCGCGATCGTCGCGCCCTGACGTGAGGCGATCTCCTGCACTTTGCTTTCGTTCAGATTGCCCTGGGCTGTAGCCGCGTCCATCTCTTTGCTCTCGGCGGCCAGCTCATGCACCAGGCCGGAAACAGCCGGCTTTTCCGAATCCCACATGGAGCGAATCTGTTGCCTCTGCGCATCCTTCAGGTCCAATTCGCGCGCGACATAGCCCATGGGACCGAAGTGCCCCCATCTGTGATGGAAGCATCCGTGCCATCCCCGCACATCCGCTCTGGCGATGGCTACTCCTGCCGCCGCAACCACGAGCACCGCCGCACATGACCAGATCACGATTCTTTTCGTACTCATGTCTCCCTCTCTGCTACAAATCGATTCGACCATCGGGACAGGGCGCCTGCGATAAAGATTGGTTAAGCAAGATAAAGTTTTGTAAAGCCGGCGATCTCCGGCAATTTCGCGGACTAACATTCAAGGCGGAGGCAGGAAACAGCCGGTATGGACCGCGTGCTCATCGTCGACGACGACGTAGAACTATGCAGGCTTCTCGGCGAGCGCCTGGGCTCTGAAGGATTCGTGCTGGAAGCGGTTCATGATGGACGACGCGGCCTGGACCGCGTGCTCTCGCAGGAACACGCCCTCGTCATCCTGGACCTGATGCTGCCCGGCATGGGTGGGCTAGACGTCCTGCGGCGTGTGCGTACTCACTCGCCGGTTCCGGTGCTCATCCTTACGGCGCGAGGAGAAGACGTCGACCGGATTCTCGGTCTGGAAATCGGCGCGGATGATTATCTGCCCAAGCCCTTCAACCCGCGCGAACTGATCGCGCGTATCCGTGCGATCCTGCGGCGCACCTCGCACCCGGCAGCGCCAGGCGGCGCAGTGACGGTCGGCGATCTTCGTCTCGATCCAGCCGCTCGTGAGGCGTGGATCGCGGGTATCCCGCTCGACCTGACCAGCGTCGAATTTGCCTTGCTGGATGCGTTGCTGCGCGATGCCGGCCGGGTCGTGACGCGCGAGCAGCTCACCGAAGGCGTGCTTGGCCGTAAGCTGGGCGCCTTCGATCGCGTGATCGATGTCCATATCAGCAATCTGCGCAAAAAGTTGAGTCGCGCCAGCGCAGAGGAACGAATCAAAGCTGTGCGCGGCAGCGGATACATGTTCGTGGTGCGGTCAGAATCGAGATGACCATCAGAATCCGCAGCCTGTTCCTCAAAATATTCTTCTGGTTCTGGGCCACTGTCATTGCTACGGGCATCGCCCTCGTTGCGACGTGGATTATCCTTCAGCCGAAGAATGTAACGTCACAATCGCAAACGAACCTGGCGGACGTTGCATGGATCTCAGGAAGCTCCGCCGTCGACACGCTTGAGCGGCAAGGGCCATTCGCAGCATCGGCCTACATCGCGCAAATCAGTCAGAAGACGCATGTCAAGGGTTGCCTCTTCGACCCATCGGGAAAAATGCTCGCCGGTCTCGACTGCGCAATGTTTGCGCGTGCACCAGCGTCACCCGGTGAAATGCCCGCCTTCACCGTGAGACATGGCTTCGCCAGTGTTGCCGTAAAGGTGAGCGGAAAGAGCGGGCGCCAATACATCTATGCCGTCGAGGCACCGGAACATCGCGGACCGCCGCCCGGCATCGGATTTTCAGGGATTGCGCTGCGATGGAGCGTCCCCTTCCTGGTGTCAGGCTTCATCTGCTATCTGCTCGTCCGTTATCTCACCGCGCCCATCCTCCGCCTGCGGGAAGCCTCGCAGCATCTGGCGGCGGGCGACCTGAGCACTCGCGCTGCCGCAGGCATGGAGCGCCGGCGCGACGAGCTCGGCTCGCTGGTGCGCGACTTCAACGCGATGGCGGCGCGCATCGAGGAGCTCGTCTCGCGGCAACGTCAGCTCATCTATGACATCTCGCACGAATTGCGGTCGCCATTGGCGCGGTTGAATGTGGCGCTCGACCTTGCACGCCAGAGGAAAGGCAGCGATCCTGCCTTCGATCACATGGAACAGGACCTGGAGCGACTCAACGAGATGATTGAGCGCCTGCTCACGGTTGCAAAACTCGATCCATCCACGACGCCGGTCTCGATGGCGCAGGTAGATCTTGGAGAGCTGGTTTCACAGATCGTCCGCAGTGCTGAATTCGAATTGCAGGAGCGCAACGGCTCGATACGCCTCTCGTCCGAGGGACAGTATTTCGTTCAGGGCAACGCAGAGCTGTTGCACAGCGCGATTGAGAATGTCATTCGTAACGCCATCCGCTATACCGGCGTTGGCAATTCGGTGGATGTGCGGCTGGAGCCGGCGGGCACACCGGCGACGATCCGCATCCTGGTGCGCGACTATGGCTTTGGCGTGCCTGAATCCGAGTTGGCCAGAATCTTTCAGCCCTTTTATCGCGTTGCGGACGATCGTAACCGCGAAACCGGCGGCACCGGCCTGGGCCTGGCTATTGCCGACCGCGTCGTCCGCATTCACGGCGGAACCATCACCGCCCGGAATGCGAATCCGAGCGGCCTCGAAGTGGAGATTCGTTTGCCGCTGGACGTCAATTCACCGAAATCGTGAAGGAGTTCTGTGCCGTAACCGTTCCTGTCGCGGCATCGGCTGCGTGAAAGGTAACCGTGTAGGTATCCGGCGTGGTGCCCGTCGATAAGGCAGTTCCAGAGCTGGATGGCTTGTTGCTCCCTGCGTTTCCGCCGCAACCCGTCGTCCCGCCCAGCACTGCTCCAAGGGCAATCACGCACAGAAGCACGCGCAGCACGGCGAATGAGCGGCGCCGCCCCGGCAATCCAAAGATAAGGACGCAGGCCAGCATGGCGCCGCCGCGCGCCGACCATATGCGCATCTCCGAAGCCGCTGCCGTAGTTCCGGCGGGAGTGCTGGTCACGGTCAATGTTGCCTGGGCCGACTGTGTATTTGCAATCGTCACGGTAGCTGGATTGAAGCTGCACGTCGGAACGCTAACATCGCCGCTGTTCGAGCCGGTGACGGAGCACGACAGCTTTACACCGCCGGTAAAGCCACCGCCAGGAGTGACGGAAACAACCACTGCAGACGTGCTCGACACCGCGCCCGCAGACGCTGCGGACGTGCCCTGCGTCACCGACAACGAAAGCGTCTGGCCGGTGCCGTTGCCGCAGCCCGCCGTGCAAGTGACCACCGCCGGCGCCGATGCCGCGGACGCCATGAAGTTCGCATCGCCGTTGTAGGAGGCGATGATCTTGTTGCTGCCCAGAGCCAACTGCGTCACCGGAATGTCCACGGTGGCCGTGCTGAAGTATGTGCCGGTTATCGGGTCGCGTACTGTCGTGGCGGCTCCGGCGCGTCCCCAGGACAGTGCCGTTCGTCGCATTCGTGAAGACCACGGTTCCATTCGGCGGTGGCGCTACGAAATTCGCGGCGCTCGGCTTAATGGCGGCTGTCACGGTCACTGTGCCGGTATAGAGGGAGTTCACGTTCGTAGTGACAGAAGCAGTCGTCCCCGCCTTCTGCACAGTAAAGGTGACTGGCGCAGACGCGCCTGGATTGTAGCTGCCGTCTCCTCCGTAAGAGGCCGAGACTGTGTGCGTGCCGACGCCGAAATAATGTACCGGGAATTCCGAATTGCCGGTTGCATCCAGCATCCCGCTACCCTGCGCTCCCTGGTCCGCCGTATCGGAGAAGGTGATGGTCCCGGTTGCGTTTACTAGCGGGTTGGCACTCGCCGCCTGAGATCTTCCGATTGGCTGGGCATCGACGGAAACATAAGTTCCATACGCCACTGTTTTTCCTGCTAGGCTTGCAAGCTTGCCGCCGTTTGCGGGCGCGGATACCGACAACCGGACGATGCTGTCTTCCGGAGTTACGGTGATCTGCGTCGGCGCTGAGACGCTGCTGCCGTAAATTCCATCGCCGCCATAGCTTGCATACACGTTATAGGTGCCGCCAGGAAATCCCGCCCAGTTCCCCGCCGCCTGTCCGCTTGCCAGCATCAGGCTGACCTGTGAGTTGCTGCTGAAGAAGCCCTGCGCGCTGATGTCATTGCTGATGGCGACATTGCCGGTGGCGGCCGACGGGTTCACGCCGACTGCGATGGCAATCGGCTGACCGTGCTGGAATGTAGTCGAGCTCAGCGTCAGCGATACCGCCGTCTGCGCCTTGCCGACGCTCGTCCAGTCGTTCACCAAGCTGGCGATATCGACGCTGCCCAATCCGGTCGCGAGGTTGTAAGCGCCGGTTGCGTTATAGCCATTCATGAAGCCGTTCGCTGCGCAGTTCGGTGTTCCGGATGCGCACACGACCGAGTTATTTCCACCCGTGATCTGATGAAATGCCTCCGGGTGCGTCTTTGCCAACGCATACAGAATCCAGTTTGGCTGACCCAGACGTTCCGTTGCTCCGACCTTCTGATTCACCAGCGCAAGCACGCCGGCAAAGGCCGGCGCCGCGGCCGATGTGCCGCCGATGCCGGTGATCGTTGGGCTTGTCCCTACACAGTCGGTGGCGCGGCAGGTGGCCCATAGCGCGCCGTACAGCCCATTCGCCGCGAAGAGCGAGACGTCAGGAAGATCGCGCACCTTATCCCCGGCCACGCCGGCATTCGTCTCGTATTGCTGCTGCCACTCGGGCTTGGCATAGCCGCCGAGCGCGTTGCCTGCGCCATCGTATAGCCCGGCGCTGCTCGCGCCGCCGCCGCCGGACGCGATATTCGAATTTCCGCTGTAATCCAGGTTCGCCTGGTTGTCTGCCGCGCTTCCCATTGCTCACCGGAGAGTTATTCCATGCCGTCTCCGGAATGTAGCTCAGGGCAGATGTGTAACCGCCGTTGTTTGTCGAGCTTACATATGCAGAGAAATTTTTCGACAGAGCGCCGAAATCTGTGCCGCCGACGGCCACTGTATATGGTGTGGATGCGAGAGCGTTCACGCCGAAGCCGTGCGATGCAACCGCTTGGGTATCCGCGTTGTCGCAGCCCGCCGAACCGGAGTCGCCGCTGGAGACGGTCACCGCAATTCCCTGCGCGGCAGCCTGCTCCCAGGCATTCAGGATCTCCTGGTTGCCGGCCGCTCCTTGGGCCAGTTCGCATGCGCCGTAGCTTACGTTCAGGATGTTCACGGAGTTGTCGTCGATCGCGCGAAGGATCGCCAGCATCACACCGGACTGAAAGGTTGTGTCCGCCGCCTGGTAGTAGACAAGCTTCGCACCCGGCGCAATCGCTCCGGCGATTTCCCCGTCCAGCGTCGCCTCGGTGTCGTCTGCGCCCGCGGGTGAATTGCCATCCATCACAACTGAAATTGGAGCCGCCGGCATTTTGAAGAGCGACCGGTAATTCTGCACGTTCGGGATGCTGACACCGCCGTTGGTCACAATGCCGATGGTGACGCCGCTGCCGTCATACGCCGTTTGTCCTTGCTTGAAATGGGTATTCAGCGCTGTCGGCGCATCGTAAATCGTAGCGGCGTCACCGGGACCCACGAACAGATACGGCGTGTTGGAAATGCTCACCGTCAGCTCGGGAACGAAGCGCTTCTCCGTTCCGTTCCAGCGGCCACTCGGTCCATAGACCGTTTGCGGCCGCGGATAAAAGTCGTTCAGCGGCGAAACGCCCGCGACGACGGAGGCAAGCGCCGACGGGATCATCGGGTTCGTCACGTTCGCCACATGCTCCCGGCCTTGAATCACGAAGCGATGAATCTGCGTGTGGAACGCCGACTCCAACTGATCCACGGAGCCGGAGAATTCGATGGCCATGCCGCTCCGGGCGACGTTGTTCACGACGAAGCCCTGGCCGCTCAGCCAGGCGACGACCTGCGCGACATCCTGCTGCGCCGGACCGTACTGCTGACCGAATTGCTCCGGAGTCAGAAAGCGATGGAAGTTCGGGGAGTTCTTGTCTTCGAGCGATGACAGGTACTGCTGGAGCGTTTTTTCCTGCTGCGATGAGCGCTTCAGCACCAGGAATTGCCGCTGTGCGCCGAGCGACACCGGCGCTGGACCGCGATCGAACTGCGTCCGGGCAAGCGGATGCACATTGCCGCGCAGCGTGACCAGCGAGGAGTCATCCACCGGCCGCGTAATTTGGGGCTGCGCCGCGGAGTGCGTTTGTGCCGCGCCAGGCATGCCGAGGCAGATCGCCATCAGCAGATAAAGGAGTGTGCCCATCAAGCGGGGGAATCGAGAGGGAACCATGGCTTTTCCAGACAGTGCAGAGATTCGGCAAATACTCCGGCGCTGAACTGCGGCACCTCGGCGTAAATGGCGCCGGGCGATTATCGATGCCCGGCAAATAAAAACTGTTTTGGTTAACTTCTTGACTGCTCTGCCAGTCTGGAATGGCGCTGATGAAGAATCAATGAAACAGGCTTTCGGCGGGGTATCGTCAGGGTGTTCCCGGAGGTAGTTACGGGCACCTGCGGAATGTTACTCGCGGGTGGAACTTTGTCCGATCTTGTTGAAACGGACAGGCCGGGGCCATGCCCAGAACGGGAACGGCATCAAGCCCGCCTTGGCCGGCCTCCATCACAACAATGCAAAGATCGCGGCTGCGAGAGAGATCGGCATGACCACCATGCCGATTTTCAAAAACTCCCAAGCTGATATTTCGGCGTTCTCGCGCCGCAGTGCGATCAACCAAAGAATCGTGGCCAGCGATCCGGTGACAGAGAGGTTCGGCCCCAGGTCGACACCGATCAGCACCGCGTGTGTCAGCACGCCGGAGCTGTGCATCTGTTGCAAAGCTGAACCGCTCGCCAACCCAACCGGCAGATTGTTCATGATGTTTGACAGCAGCGCTACCGCGAATGCACCGATGAACTTGCCGTAGCCATCGCGGGTGTGCGCCAGCCAGGTGAGCCCGAATTGTGTCAGCCGCAGCATGCCGGCACGATTCAGCGCGGCGACAATCATGAAGAGGCCGGCGACCAGCGGCAACACGCTCCACGAGACGCCGCCCACCACCGCTCTCCACGCTTTGCGATTTCGAATGGAAATGAGGACGAGTGCAAACAGCCCCGTAGCCAGCGTCGGCAAGCCGAGCTGAAGCCCGAGGCCGGACGAGATCAATAAGGTGACAGCGGCAACACAAATTCCTATCACCGCCAGACGATCTTCCGCCGACAAGCGAATATCGTCCGATTCCGCATTCATGTTGCCGTCAAGACTTTTGCGAGCGAGGACGCGGAGAAGGACAAACGTAATTGCAATCGAGAGCACCGACGGTAGAAGGAAGATGCGCAGCCACGGCGCGAGCGAAGGCAGAGTCTTCCCGTAGATCACGAGATTCGCCGGATTGGCGATCGGCAGCACAAAGCTGGCGGCGTTGGCGATAAAGCGCAAGCAAGCAGGTACGGCCGCGGTTCGACGCGGGCGCGGCGCACCGCTGCAAGCACTGCCGGAGTGAGCACCACAGCCGTTGCGTCGTTCGAGAGAAACACAGTCACAACGATGCCGGCGAGATAGATCAGCAGGAAAAAGCGAGCCGGCGAACCCTTGGAATGATGCACAGCGATGTCGGCAACCCAATCAAAGACACCCTCGATCCGCGCCAGCTCCGCCAGAATCATCATGCCCGTCAGAAAGAAATAGACATCCAACCCTTCTCCGATGGCGTGTGCAGCCGCACGCAACGGAAGCAGACGCGCCAGGACGAGGGCTACGGCGCCAAGCGAAATCCAGATATATTCAGCAATTCCGCGCGGGCGGAACAGCATCAGCAGGATGCTGGCCAGCGCGATGATCCAGGTAAGCAGGGTGGTCCAGTGAGCGAAATCCATGGTTCTTTCTGTTGCGGTGTCGCTGGCCTTGATGCGCGTCGGAGACTTGTCTCACGCAGCGCCAAAAATACCACGGGCAATCCATCGCCACGCGCAATCTGAGATCGATCGATGAGCACTCTGCAGGATGTGCGCAGGAACCGCGACGGAACATCGTCGCCGATGTTGTCAACCAATCAGCATCTCGTCTCGTCTGTGGGCATTGACATCATGCCTGATTCAGTTCAGGTTAAGGTTGTCCCTTTAATTACTTAAGCATGGCTCGCGACCAACGAAATGCTGGATGGACGGTATCATCCGCGGTTGCGATCGTCTGCGTCGCGATCGTCGCTCCTTCAGCGCGTGCACAGAGCTCAGCCGCATCGAGCATCTCGCTCGCCGAGGCAATTCACAGAGCGCAGGCAAACGAGCCCGCCTTTGCAGCCAGTGTAGCCGCGCAGAAGACCGAAGGCATCAACAGCTATCTCGCCAAAGCAGCCCTGCTGCCGACCGCCACCTATCACAATCAGATGCTCTTCACGCAGTCCAACGGGACGACGAACAAGGGTGGCGAAGTCGGCAACCAGTCGCAGCCCATCTTCATCGCCAATAATGCCATTCACGAATACACCAGTCAGGTTGCCATCAACGAGACGATCGGATTGAAGCAAATTGCCGACGCGAAGGTCGCTTCCGCGACCGCGGCCCGTGCCTCGGCGGAGTTGGAAGTGGCACGGCGTGGTTGGTCTCGAGCGTAGTCGGGCTGTACTACCAGGTCTCGGCAGCGGAGAAAAAGCAACGTCTTTTCGCGCAGGCCCTTCAAGAAGCTGATGACTTCACCAGCCTGACGCAGAAGCGCGAAGCTGCACGCGAGGTTGCTCACGCGGATGTCATCAAGGCACAGCTTCAACAGCAGCAGCGGCAGCGCGATCTGAGCGATGCGGATGTGGCGGCGGATAGGGCGCGCCTGGAGCTTGGAGTTCTCCTCTTTGCGGACCCGCGAACGGCCTACGCAACGGAAGAGCCCGGCGCTGCGCCAACGCTTCCCGCGCAGGATGAAGTGAACCGCCTCGCTTCCACCAAAAACCCGGAGATTCGCAGCGCCCTGGCGGAGATGCGCGCTGCGAACGCCGGCGTGTTGTCCGCAAGAGCCGCCTATCTGCCGGATGTGGCGCTCAACTTCAACTACGGCATCGACGCTCCGCAGTTTGCAAACGCGGCCGGAGCGATGAAAACAATCTTGGCTATTCCATCAGCGGCACTGTGGACATTCCTGTGTGGGACTGGTTCTCGACGCAGAAAAGAGTCAAGCAGAGCGAGATTCAGCGCGATGTAGCCAAGGTCAGCCTGACGGCAGCGCAGCGGCGGCTGATCGCCACCCTTGAAGAGACCTACCGGGAGGCGACAGCGGCGCGCGATCAGTTGGATCTGCTCGACCAGAGCGTTCACCTGTCTGCGGAAAGCCTCCGCCTGACCAAATTGCGCTACCAGGCCGGCGAGGCTACTGTGCTCGAAGTCGTCGATGCGCAGAACACTTTTCTTTCCGCGGAAACGGCGCAGGCGGATGGTGTCGTGCGCTATCAGGCGGCTTTCGCAACGCTCGAGCTTCTGATGGGAACCCTATGACGCGAACGACAAACACATCGCTGCCGATCGGACTCCCGAGCAGAAACAGAGATGTAAGCCTGGCATAGCGGGTCTTCTTTTGCTTGCCCTGCTATTGCCGGGCTGCAAAAAGGCGAGTGATACCGAGGCGGCGCCGCTCGTCACTGTGCAGGCAGAGCGGCCCGAGATGGGCACCATCTCCGAGCACATCATGGCGGATGCACACTCTCTCCGCTCGCGCAGGCTGCGATCTCTCCCAAGATCACCGCACCGGTGCGAGCCTTCTACGTCCAGCGTGGATCGAAGGTGAAGGCTGGTCAGCTTTTTGGCGATTCTCGAGAACCGCGACCTCGACCGCGCAGGCGCTCGACAACAGGGGCCAGTACAACGCCGCTGAGGCTACGTACGATATGCAGACCAAGGCGCAGGTTCCTGAGGACTACAAGAAGGCGGAACTGGATGTAGCCCAGGCAAAGGCGCAGCTCCAACTCCAGCAGGAGATTACCGCCTCACGCAAGAAGCTGCTGGAGGAAGGTGCGATCCCCGGACGCGATTACGACACCGCCGCAGCGGCACTGGTCCAGGCGCGCTCCGCATACGACACCACGCTGAATCACCTGACCTCTCTTCAGCGGGTCAGCCGTGAGGCTACGCTGCAACAGGCGAAGGGCCAGAGCTCCTCCGCAAAAGGCAAGTACCTCGCGACGGAGGCACAGGTCTCTTACTCCGAGATTCGCACGCCAATCTCCGGCGTGGTGACCGATCGACCACTCTTCCCCGGAGAGACTGCGAACTCCGGCAGCGCTCTCGTAACCGTCATGGATACCTCATCCCTGCTCGCGAAGGTCCACCTTTCTCAGATAGCTGCGCAGCGGCTGAAGGTTGGGGACGATGCTTCCGTGCTGATAGCAGGTGTGGATGACCCGGTGCCGGCGAAGGTCTCGCTTATCAGTCCTGCTCTCGACCCCGGCAGCACTACCGTAGAGGTTTGGCTGCGGGTCGGCAACAAGGATGGGAGATAAAAAGCCGGCACACCGGTGCGCACGTCGATTGTTGGCCGGACAGCCGCCGGCGCGGTCAAGGTGCCCCTGGCTGCGATCCTGACCGCACAGGATGGATCGAAATCCGTGATGGTTGTCGGAGCGGATGGCGCGGCTTCACAAAGCTGGTTGAGATAGGCATCAACGATGGCCAGGACGTTCAAATCACCCAGGGCCTGACTGGTTCCGAGACGGTGATCACGACCGGCGCCTACGGGCTGGATGAAGGAACCAAAGTAAAGATCGGCAAACCCGAAGAAGGCTCGGCGGAGAGCAAGGGATGAATCGCCAGCCTCCTTACCCCAGGAACTATTTTTGGCTCGTCCGCTATCGGGGAGCCATCTTTTTCTTCCTGATCGTTCTCACGCTCGCCGGCATCTACGCGGCGAAGCAGGTTCCGATCTCGGTTTTCCCGGATACGAACTTTCCCCGCGTGGTCATCGGCGTTGACAACGAGAGATGCCCATCGAGCAGATGCAGGTCACGATTACCAAGCCAATTGAAGACGCAATGAACAGGGTGCCAGGCTGACCACAGTGCGTTCGACCACCTCGCGGCCAGGCGGAAGTAAGTCTCTTTTTTGACTGGAACGCGGACATGTGCAGACGCTGCAGTGGTCGAGCGGCGCTCAGCGAAGTCCGGCAGAACCTGCCGGCGACAGCAACCATCACCACGAATCGCCTCACCTTCGCGACCTTTCCTATCCTCGGTTACTGCCTCAATCTAACGGCTTCTCCGACACGGCTCTGGGAGCTCGCGACCTACCATCTAAAGCCGCCGCTCAACCGCGTCTCGGCGTTACCACCGTCATCGTCCAGGGCGGCCAGGTTCCGGAATATCACATCGTTCCGGACATGGCGCGAATGCAAAACGCCGGCGTGACCATTCTCGATATCGCAAATGCAGTTCAGACCTCCAACATTATCGATTCGCCCGGCTTGTACGAAGCCAACCATCAGTTGATCCTCGGGTTGGTCGGCGCGCAGGCGCACGATGCGGTGCAGCTCGGCAGTCTTGTCGTCAAGACCACCCCAGCGGCGCACCCGTGCGGGTCTGCCGACGTCGCTGCCGTGGAGCACCGCGTCCTGCCGGTCTATACCACGGTTACGGCGAATGGCCTGCCAGCGGTCCTGCTCAACATCGCGCGCCAGCCGACCTCCAACACGGTCACTGTCGCGGATGGCGTCGCAGCCCAGGTGCACAACTCAAGAAGACGCTCCTCCGGAGTACACCTGGAACCGTATTACGATCAGTCGGAGCTGGTGCGCGAAACCATCCCCAGTGTTCGCGACGCCATCCTCATTGGCCTCGTCCTCGCCTGTGTCATCCTGTTTCTCTTTCTGGGCAATTGGTCCACCTCGCTCGTCGCCGGACTGGCCATTCCGGTCACCGTTGCGGTTACGGTTCTCTTCCTGCTGGTCATCGGAGAGACCTTCAATCTGATGACCCTCGGCGGCCTCGCCGCCGCCATCGGCCTGGTGATTGATGACGCTATAGTGGTCGTCGAAAATATTGTCCTCCATCGCGACGCAGGCGAGACTCGCGCCAAGGCGGCACGTCTTGCCCTTCGCGAAATGTCAGCCCCCTCATCGTTTCCACCATCACTCCGGTCGTTGTGTTTCTTCCGCTGATCGCAGTCACCGGCGTGACCGGCAGTTTTTTTCGCGCGCTGGCGGTCACTATGACGGTGGCCTTCTTACGTCGCTGCTTCTAGCTATGACGTGGACTCCGGCGCTCGGTCTCACTTTTCTGCGCGAGAGCCGAAAGAACGGCGATGCCGGGCACGCAGAACATGGCCGGCTGATGCAGAAGGTCATCGACTGGCAT
>CAVTQV010000015.1:0-33766 GCA_963736915.1 uncultured Acidobacteriaceae bacterium
CGATTCCGGCAATGCTTCCAATGGTGGGGGGAATGTCGCCGCGAAAAAAGGCGGCCGCGAAAAAGCGCATCAACAACAGATAACGCCACGTACTGAAGGGCTGTTTCCGCAAGAGAGAATCCGGCTTGCGAGGCAGCCCGTCGATCCATAGCAGCTCCCACCGGAAATTTCAGTCATAGACAATTCCTGTCGGCTAGCCTCATTTCCGCTTCGGCTATAATTTAACTATCCGGTTAGTAAAATGACCTCTGCCCGCCCAGCCCGTAAACAGCAGGACCGCTCCGAAAGCACGCGGAAGAATATCCTCCGCGCGGCGGTGCGCGAATTCAGCACGCATGGGCTCTCCGGAGCTCGCACGGATGCGATCGCGCGATCTGCCCGGGTCAATAAGGCGCTGCTCTACTACTACTTCAAAGGCAAGCAGGGCCTGTACGCCGCCGCTGTCGAAGAAGTCTCCGCGGTGGTGGTGAAGAGTGCTCTGGCTGCGCTCGATCCTGCCTACAGCGCGGGTGAGCGGCTGCTGCGCTCGGCGTTGAATCACTTCGATCGGATCCTGACGCAGCGCGAGTTCCAAAGTTTGATGCAGCAGGAGATGGTTCGCTTTCGCCAGGGCAACGGCGGCTCACTGCCTCATTTTTTCCGCACGGCATTCAAGCCGCTGGTCGGAAAGCTGGAGCAGGCGGTAACCGAGGGCATCCGGACGGGCGAGCTGTGCAAGGTGGATCCGCTGCAAGTTATGTACTCCATCTTCGGCGCGAATGCCTTTTACTTCATGAGCGGGCCACTGATGCAACTGGCTCTACCCTTCGACCCTTTCCATGCGGACGCGCTAAAACTGCGGCGTGAGGCTGCCGTGCGGTTTCTTGGTGTGGCCTTGTTCACAGATCGCGCTCATGGCAGAAAGCTCGCGAACCGCGTCCTGGCGGCGATGCCTATGCCTCAGGTCAAAAGCAAATCGGTCCGGATGGCAAGTCTTCACGCTCGGAGAAAGAGCCTATGAACGCCCGCAACCGGATTTTTGTCATTCTCGGAGTGTTGTTCGTCATCTCGCTCTGCTGGTACTTCTTTTCGACCAAGCGCACGGAAGATCTGCAACTGATCGGCACCGTGGATGCCAATGAAGTGATCGTCAGTTCGCGAATTCCTGGCCGCATCGAAAAGCTCACAGTGGATGAAGGCGACACCGTCAACGCCGGCCAACTGATCGCCACCATACAGAGCGACGATCTGGCAGCGGCCCGCAACGCCGCTGAAGCAACGGCCGCGAGCCAGCACTACCTTGTCCAGCAGGCACGCGATACCGAGCGGCAACTGGGCGGCAGCACGGCGAGCCAGGTCGCCAATTCCGAAGCGCAATTGCAGGCCGCGAAGGCCACGCTGGTGCAGGCGCAGGCGCAACTGGACCATCAGAACGCAGACACATCGCGCACGGTAGAGCTGGCGGCACAAGGCGTCGCAAGCCAGCAGTTGCGGGATGAACAGGTCACCGCGCTGGCGGCGGCGAAGGCCGCGGTCGATACGGCGAAGCAAAATGTGGCCGCTGCAGCCGCGGCGCTGAAAGTGGCGCAGGCGAACACTGCCCAGGCGCAAGCTCAGAGCAAAGCCGTGGACGCAACTCGGAGCCAGATGCAGAACGCGCAGGCGCTGCTGAGCCAGGCGCAGGTCCAGCTTGGATATGCGCAGGTCACCGCACCGATCTCCGGCAAGGTGAACGTAAGGGCCGCGCGCCAGGGCGAAGTGGTTTCGGCGGGAACGCCCATCATCACCATCACGGATCTGACACAGACCTGGATCTACGCGCCGCTGCCTGAAACGCAGGCCGATGCCGTCCAGCTTGGTGACATGCTGCGCGTGGTAATGCCGAGCGGCGCAACGCTGCAGGGCAAGATCATTGAAAAATCGGCGGAAGCAGACTTCGCTACGCAGCGCGACGTCAGCCGGCGCAAGCGCGACATTGAAACCGTCCGCCTGAAGCTGCTCATCGACAATCCCGGCATGCGCTATGTGCCCGGCATGCTGGCGGAAGTCTACATCCCGAAAGACAAGCTGGTGACCCGATGAATGCGGCCATATCGGTCGAGAACATCGTGAAACGCTATGGCGATTTCGAGGCGGTGGCCGGCATCACCTTCGAGGTGGCGGACGGAGAAATCTTTGGGTTGCTCGGGCCAAACGGCGCCGGGAAGAGCACGCTGATCCGCATGATGACCACGCTGACCCCGTCGACTTCAGGCCGCGTCCTCATTGCTGGAAAGGACGTGGCGCGCGAACCCGATGCTGTCCGCCGCACCATTGGCGTCATCCCGCAGGCGCTCACCAGCGATATCGACCTCACCGTGGAAGAAAATCTCTCCATCTACGCGAAGCTCTATGAAGTGCCGAAGGCAGAGCGCGAGCGCAACATTGAAGACCTGCTAAAAGCGGTAGATCTGCTGAAGTGGCGCAACGCGCAAACCAAAACGCTCTCCGGCGGCATGCGGCGGCGGCTTGAGATCGCACGCGGCCTGATCCATAACCCGAAAATCTTTTTTCTCGACGAGCCGACAACCGGGCTCGATCCTGTGTCGCGTGTCGCGGTCTGGGAGATGCTGAACGAGCTCAAGAACACGCGCCACCTGACCATGCTGATCACTACGCACTACATGGATGAGGCCGATCGTCTATGTGATCGCATCGCCATTGTCGATCACGGCAAGCTGGTCGCGCTGGATACCCCCATGGCTCTGAAGGCGAGCGTTCCCGGAACGAATGTGGTGGAAGTGCAGTTCGCGCGGGAGTCTGCGACGTGGCCGAATGAGCTGAAGCAGTTAGCGGGTGTGACCTCAGTGGAACCGCAGAGTGCCGGCATGTACCGGCTGCTGACATCGAACGGCTCGCTCACGACCACGCAGTTAGTGGAGATGACGGCAAGCCAGGGCGACACTATCAAATCGCTGAACGTTCAGAACACCACGCTCGACGACGTGTTCGTTCACTACACCGGCCGTCAGCTTCGGGATGAGCAGGTGAAGGCGCACGGCTTTGTAATGCCGCCGCGTCCGGGGATGCAGCCATGACGCGCATGCTGGCAATTGTCGAGCGCGAGATGCGAAAGTTTTTTCGCTCGCCCGCCCTGATGATGGTTTCCATGATGCTGCCGCTGGTCCAGCTCGTGATCCTCGGCAATGCATTCGGCGGAAAGATTCGTGATGCCAGAGTCGGCGTGGTCGATCATGACGGCGGCTCGCAGGCACTGAAGATCCACGAGGCCTTCAATTCCATCGCGGTCAACATCCGCACCTTCACGACCGTGCCCTACGATGACGAACAAAAGGCGCGGGAGGATGTCCGCACCGGAAAAATCGATGGCGCGGTGATCATTCCGCGGCAGTATTCGCGCCGCGTTCTCGCGCAGGACTCTCCCGCCATTGGACTGGTGGTTGACAACACGGATCAGACGATGAGCAACAGTCTCGCGACGGAGATGCAGTCGCTGGTGGATGCGCTGAACGCTCCCGTTGTCCAACCGCTGGTGGTCCAACAGATCGCGCTGAAAGTCGTGGAGCTCTACCCTTACGTCGAGTACATGAAGTACCTGCTCGCCGGCTCGATCGCGCTGGCCATGTATGTGGCAGTCATGATCGGCGGCGGCATGCTCTATATCGACGACAAGGCTCGCGGCGTGCATGAGGGCTACCTCGTGACTCCGATCACGCGTCTGGAGCTGGTGCTCGGGCTGAATCTGTCTGGTGCGATCAAGGCTGTGCTCTCCGGCATCAGCCTCACGGTGATCGGCTCGCTGCTGGCCGGCATCGGCGTCATCTTCCACCCGATGACGGATCTGCTGCTTCTCCTGCTCATCGTCGCCGCGTCGATCGCATTCAACGGGATGATGTTTTTGATGATGGTGCGGGTGGAAGATCCACTGGTGCCGCGCGCGATCTTCGGCGTGCTGAACACATTGCTGTTCTTCCCTAGCGGCGCTATCTCGCCGGTCTCCGGATTTCCCAAGTGGCTGCGTGCCATCGCACTCGTGGACCCATTTACCTATGTTGTCCACGGGCTGAAATCTATCCTGCTGAAGGATGGCGGCTTCGTAGCCATCCGCATGGACCTGCTCTTCCTCTTCGTCTTTGGAGCATCGACGCTCCTGATCGCGACGCCCCTCTTCAAGCGAAGTCTGTAACGCCGAAATCGCAGAGCCGCCTCAGTCGCTCGCGTGTGTGCGCGCTGGCTTTCCGTAAGTCATGCGCGACGCGCGCTACTCGGCATCATGGAAGATGATGCCCAGCGTGTTGCGATGCCCACGGCGGATGCGGCTGACCCCGTGCTTCAGGTTCACGCGATAGGAGCCGCGCGTTCCCTGCACCGGCCTGTGATGCACCGCAAACGCCACCGCGTCACCCTGCCGAAGCGGCACTACTTCGATCCGCGACTGCATCCGCGGACGCTGCTCCATCAGCACGAAATCCCCGCCCTCAAAGTCGCGGCCAGGTTCCGACAACAGCACCGCCACCTGAATGGGGAATACATGTTCGCCATACAGGTCCTGATGCAGACAGTTGTAATCGGCCTCACCATACTGGAGCAGCAGCGGCGTCGGCCGGCGCTGGCCTGCGTCATGACAGCGCTTCAGGAACTCCGCATGACTCGCGGGATACCGCACATCTGTCCGCAGTGTTTCGTTCCAACGGTTGGCAATGGGCGCTAGGCGTGGATACAGGTCCGTCCTCAGGCATTCCACAACTCCGGGCAATGGATAGCTGAAGTACTTGTATTCTCCGCTTCCAAAGCCGTGCCGCGCCATCACCACCCGGCTGCGAAATGTTTCATCCCGCGCATACATCGCCCCGATAACGTTGCACTCCTGGGCGGTGAGTAAATGCTCCAGCACCGCACCACCAAAAGCATCCAGATCGGCTTCCACGCGCTCCCACGGGATGCCGTTCAGCCTTTTGGTGATTGATCTCTCCGCCACTTCCAGCTTCATAACTGCCACTCTACCGATCTAGCGAATTCTGCGCCCTCCGGTTCTTGCGTTGAAAATATCTCACGCGTGTCAAACTGAGGCACATCTGATTTAACTGGCTATAGCCAGAGTCACACGCTAGAATTCCCGCCATTCTCCCCGAATCGCTTCACTCGTCCGAGGGATTCATGCCTACCGTCCGTCACAATCCTGCGTCCATTGCGGTCGCGACCCTGCTCTATTTTTTTCTTGGTGCAGCCTGGTTCACGATATTTATGAATCCATGGCTGGCCGGCATCGGACGCACGATGGCCGAGCTGAAAGCCTCCGGCGTTCCGCCATGGCTGGGCTATGTGGTCGCTTTGATCATGGCGGCAATCCTCGCTACCTCGATTTCCTGGATCATTCAAGCCACCGGCCCACAGACCGCCGTTCGCGGCGCAAAGGTGGGCGCGTGCCTATGGCTGGCATTTGTGTTTACCACCTGGGCCACGGAATACGCCTTCGAAGCGCGCGGCATCTCCATCCTCGCGATCAACACAGGCTATCCCCTCGTCGGCATGGTGATCATGGGCCTTGTGATCGGCGGATGGAAAGCGAAGCCACGCGCCTCCTGACCTGTTCTCAGCCGATATACTCAGGGAAAGGACTCCCCTGAGAGCATGGCAATGCATAGTGGCGCAACGCCGCAACAGGCCCCCGATCACGTTCTGGAAAAGATCCTCGCGCGTACGCGGGTCGATCTTGCCGCGCGGATGCAACAAACGCCGCGCGCCACGCTTGAGCAGCAGGCCATGCGCCATACGCCGCGTGGTTTTGCCGCCCCACTTCGGACTCGCTCTAACAGTGGTCCCGCCGTGATTGCAGAGCTCAAGAAAGCTTCGCCGTCCAAGAGCGTGATTCGCGCGGACTTTTCCGCTGCCGTGCTCGCACCCGCGATGCAGAAGGGTGGGGCGGCCGCACTGTCTGTCCTTACCGACGAGCCTTTTTTTCAGGGCAGCCTCGCAAATCTCGAAGCCGCTTCCAATGCCACGACCATCCCCTGCCTGCGTAAGGACTTCGTCATCGACGACTATCAGATCGTGGAAGCGCGCGCGCACGGAGCCGATGCCGTGCTGCTCATCGCCGCCGCGCTTTCCGACTCGCGGCTGGAACAGCTCTCGAAAGCTGCACGCGACTACGCGCTTGACGTGCTCTGCGAGGTTCACACACGGGAAGAAGCGCAGCGCATCCGTCATCTTGGTTGCAGCATGATCGGCGTGAACAATCGCGACCTCCGCACCTTTGACGTGCGCCTGCAGACGTCGCTCGAACTCGCGCCGGAGCTCCCCACGGATGCACTGCTCGTGTCGGAAAGCGGCCTCAGCAATCCGGCTGACTACGCGCGACTGCACGACGCCGGCTATCGCGCCTTCCTCATCGGAGAAACCTTTATGCGCCAGCCTGATCCCGGCCAGGCTCTCGCGCGCTGGATTGAGGCGGCAAAGGTCGCTGCCGGTGTCGTCTCCGCCTGACATCTATGTGGATCAAGATTTGTGGAACTACCAGCCTTGCCGACGCGCAGCACGCTGCGAGCAGCGGCGCTAGCGCGATCGGATTCATTCTGGCTCCCAGCCCGCGTCGCGTCACCGTGGACCAGGTCCGCGCCATTGCAAAGCATCTGCCACGCAACGTGGAGCGCATTGGGGTTTTCGTGGAAGCGAGCTTCGACGAGATCGTCAATGCCGTGGAGGAGGCCGATCTTACCGGTGTGCAGCTCCATGCCAATAACGATCCCGATCTGCCGCGCCGCCTTCGCGCGCACTTCACCGGCCCGGACCAGCCTCTGCTCAGCATCCTTGCCGTGCTCGCCTTCAGCGATGACATGGAGCCGCAGATCGACGCCGTCGCGCGCGATGCTGCTCGTTACGGTGCTGTCGATGCGCTGCTGATCGATTCGCGAAGCCCCGTCGGACATGGCGGCACCGGGACCAGCTACGACTGGCAGGCCGCACAACATATGTTCCGGCGCATCGCGCCGCAGCTTCGGCTCATCGCCGCCGGCGGCCTCAATCCAGAGAATGTTACTGAGGCTATCCGGACGCTCACGCCCTGGGGCGTCGATGTGGCCACCGGCGTGGAGGCAGCGCCAGGCCGCAAAGATCCCGCGCGGGTAGCTGCATTCGTCCGCAACGCGCGGGAGGCCTTTGCTCAGCTCAAGAATCCGCCCCGCCCGCGCCGTCGCTGACGCGATACCCTAGAGGGAAGAGGAAGATCGCATGCAGACCGAGACCCAGACCCGCCCCGGGCGTTTTGGCGATTACGGTGGCCGCTACGTTCCCGAAACTTTGATGGCCGCGCTCGAAGAGTTGGAGAGCGCGTACGAGCAGGCGAAGACTGACCCCATCTTCCGCGCGGAGCTGGACTCGCTGCTGCGCGACTATGCCGGACGCCCCACACCGCTCTATTTTGCTGCCCGCCTGACGGAACGCCTCGGCGGCGCAAAGATTTATCTCAAGCGTGAAGACCTGCTGCACACCGGCGCACACAAGATCAATAACTGCCTCGGCCAGGGACTGCTCGCCCAACGCATGGGCAAGCACCGCATCATCGCGGAGACCGGCGCCGGTCAGCACGGCGTCGCCACAGCGACCGTCTGTGCGCTGCTTGGCATGGAGTGCGTCGTCTACATGGGCGAAGAGGACATGCGCCGTCAGGAGCTGAACGTTTACCGCATGCGCCTGCTTGGCGCAGAGGTGCGCGGTGTCAGCTCCGGCTCGAAGACGCTGAAGGACGCCATCAACGAAGCCATGCGTGACTGGGTCACCAACGTGCGCACGACGCATTATCTGCTCGGCAGTGTGCTTGGCGCACATCCCTACCCGACGATGGTGCGCGACTTTCATCGCATCACCGGCGAGGAGATTCGCCGTCAGATCATCGATAAAGAAGGCCGCCTGCCCAGCGCGATCATCGCCTGTGTCGGTGGCGGCTCAAACGCGATGGGCGCCTTCTACGATTTCGTCCGCGACCCGCAGGTGAAGCTGATCGGCGTTGAGGCCGGCGGCCGCTCCACCGCGCTCGGCGAGCACGCCGCGCGCTTCAGCGGCGGCTCACCCGGAGTGCTGCAGGGCACCTTCTCCTACGTGCTGCAGGACGAGCACGGCCAGGTCTCGCTCACCCATTCCGTTTCCGCGGGCCTCGACTACGCCTCGGTCGGACCGGAGCACGCCTCCATGCATGACTCTGGCCGTGCCACCTACACCTCCGCTACTGATCAGCAGGCGCTCGACGCGACGGTGATGCTATCCCGCACCGAAGGCATCGTACCTGCGCTTGAAAGCGCGCACGCGGTTGCCGAAGCCATCCGCCTCGCGCCAACATCGCTGCCGGAAGACATTTTTGTGGTTAACGTCTCTGGCCGCGGCGACAAGGACATGGGCATTCTCGCGCGTGAGCTCAACCTCAGCGGAGCGGATACCCCTTAGTCGTACAGCGAAAGATTCATTCCACGCCTTCGCCTGCCAACACGGGCGTCGCCGGCATCTCGCGCAGCCGGGCGAGATCTTTTTGTACTCTCTTCCACTCGTCGCGATTGCCCTTCGTCGTAATCGGCGCCTCCGGTACTGCGTAATAGTTCAGGATGTCCTGCTTCAGCCCGGAAGGAACCGGGTGCTTCTGCTTCTCGGTGATCTCCCTCAGCAGCTTCGCATACGTTTTGTCCGTCAACCGATAGGCTCCCGGCTTGGTCCATTCGCCAGTATCCAGATCGCGATTCGGCAGTTGGAGCGGTAAGCCCGGCAACAGTCTCAGATCGTCCAGCCTTCTCTGATAGAGCGTGAGCGTAGTCTTCAGGCTGCTGTAGTACATTTCCTCCGTGTCCTCGCGCGGACCGCGGATCTTCAGAATCTTCATCACCCCGATCGGCGGCAGAATCCAGATCACTGCCGCCAGCAGATGCTGCACGATGCTCGGATCGCGATACGCAGTAGCCCATGCCGGCAGGTACGGCGCGTGTCGCAGATAGGGCTGGATTGCTTCGAACGACTGCGGATCGCTCTTGGGAAAGTTGCTGCGATGAAGGACAATCTCTGCTTTTGCAAATCCAGGAATGAAGTTGCGAATGGACGTGCGATAGCTCCGGATGGAAGCGCGGCCCGCCTTCCCCATCACGCCGGTAAATGTCAGGCCGTAGGTTTCAAAGAACGCCTGCTCGAGCAGCCGCCGCGGCACCAGCAGCCCAATGCGACCTTGGTAGCTGGTAGGCGCGAGTCGCCTGCGCGACAACTGATCTACGTCGAACGAAAACTCCGTCGAAACATATTCTCGCGGCGCGTTCTCGTAGGTCACAATTGATCCATACTTTTTCTTGAGCTTCGGGTATTCGATCGCCGTTGCCGGGCTGATCGCATCCGCATGCCCCACCGAATCGCCCACGTAGTGCGACAGCGCACCCAGGGCAAACGCGTATTCATTCACGTTGCGTGCGTTGCTCAACAGGCTCTCAACAAAATCACCCGTCCGCACATAATGTGTCAGGTCGCTAAAGAACTGCCGGCTGAAGGGATAATAGCCCGCGTCCTGGATGGCGCAGCCGCCATACGCATAGGCATGTGCCTCCTGCAGCTCTGCCGGCGTCGTGCGTGGGTAGCGGCTCAGCAGCAGAGGCTGGATCACATCGTTCCAACTCAGGTCGATGATCGCCTGGTGCGTCAGCACTGAATATGCCTCGATCTCTTTCGGTCCCGCCAACAGCATGGCCGCAAGCAGCACAGATGCCATCGCACGCGCCAGCCATCCTCGGGGCGCCCTTTCACTGCGGCGACCTTGGGTCTCCTTCACCGCACTCCCTCGCGGAACGCATCCGCCGGCAGCGGTGCGGCTGTGTTCTCTTCGGACGTAAAATGGAGATTCATGTTCAATCATCGCTCGCGGCGTCCCGGCCTCGTTGTCTACCTTACTGTCGGCGATCCCGACCTTACCACCACACGTGCGATCGCGATCGCGGCGATTGACGCCGGTGCCGACGTCCTCGAGCTCGGCGTGCCGTTCAGCGATCCTCTCGCCGACGGCCCCATCATCGAGCGCGCCAGCCACCGCGCCGTCGCCAACGGCACCACGCTGGCCCACGTCCTCGTACTTGCGAAAGAACTGCGCATCGCACGCCCACAGGCCGGTCTCGTCATCTTTTCCTATCTCAATCCAATACTCCGCTACGGCCTCGAACGCTTCACCGCGGAAGCAAAAGACGCTGGCATTGATGGCGTCCTCGCCACTGATCTGACCATCGAAGAAGCGGAGGGGCGCTATCTCGATGCGATGCGCGCGGCCGGTCTCGCGCCCATCTTTCTCGCGGCGCCCACCAGCACGGATGATCGCCTGCGCCGCATTGCCGCCGTATCGCAGGGCTTCGTCTATGCCATCTCACGGGTCGGCATCACGGGCACGCAGCAGACGCTCGCATCGGACGCACGCTCGCTGGTCGATCGCTTGCGGCGTTATACGAAATTGCCGATCGCGCTCGGCTTTGGCGTCTCCAACGCAAGCCACGTCGCCGCGCTGGGCGAATTCGCGGATGCGGCCGTGGTCGGCAGCGCTATCGTGGGACTCATCGAGAAGACCCCGCCCAGGGATGCCCCCGCAGCGGTGGCACAATTCATTGAGGGGCTGCGGCCGGTGCCCACAGTTCGCTAAACGGAAACTTGTCATCCTGAGCGCAGCGAGGGACCTGCAGTCCCCGGCGGAAAACCACTCCAAGCAGTGAGGGCAACGAATGGATATCAGCGACTGGCGCAGGAAAATCGATGCACTCGACCTCCAGATCGTCGAGCTGCTGAACCAGCGCGCCGAGGCTGCTCGCGCCATCGGCAAGCTGAAAGAAGCCACCGACATGCCGGTCTTTGAACCCAAGCGCGAAGACGTGATCTTCGAGAACGTACGCTCCCACAATCGTGGCCCGCTGCCGGACAGCGAGCTCGTCTTCATCTATCAGCGCCTCGTCGCGGTCATGCGCTGCCTGCAGCGCAATGAACTTGCATCCCAACAAACAGAGCTGCCCTGACTCCCGTGGTGCGCGAACTCGTCTGCTAAAGTGTTGCAGCACGTACTCTGCTGGCTGGAGAGCCGGTCTACTGCATGTCTCTTTTCGACCTACTCTTTGGGCGTCCGCTTGCGAACTCCGAGCAGCGCGCAGAACACATTGGCCCCGGCCCGGGCGTTCCCATCTTCGGTCTCGATGCGCTTACCTCTGCGGCATACGGACCGGAAGCCGCCCTTGCGCTGCTCATTCCTCTTGGCATCGGCGGCGTGCACTACATCGTGCCCGTCTCGCTTGCCATCATCATCCTGCTGGTTATCGTCTTTTTCTCCTATCGGCAGACGATTGACGCCTATCCCAACGGCGGCGGCTCCTATACCGTAGCCTCGGAAAACCTGGGCACGCTTCCCAGCCTGCTCGCTGCCGCCGCTCTCATGATCGATTATGTGCTCACGGCTGCGGTCGGCATCTCTGCCGGCGTCGGCGCGCTGGTCTCGGTCGATCCAGGACAATTGCAGAAGCATACGGTCGGCATCTGTCTCGCGATCCTCCTGCTGCTGACCATTGTGAACCTGCGCGGCGTGCGCGATACGGGTGTCGCCTTTCTCGTCCCGACCTATCTCTTTGTCGGCACGCTACTCACCGTCATTTGCGTAGGCCTTTTCAAGGCAATTGTCAGCGGAGGCCATCCGCATCCGGTCGTGGCGCCACCAGCATTGCCCGCTGCTACGGAAGCGGTCTCGCTCTGGCTGATTCTCAAGGTCTTCGCCAGCGGCTGCGCTGCGTTGACTGGGGTGGAAGCCGTTTCCAATGGCGTCACCGCCTTCCGCGATCCGCGCTGCGCAAACGCTAAAAAGACGCTCACCATCATCATTTTGGTTCTCATCGTGCTTCTCGCCGGCATTGCCGTCCTTTGCCGGCTCTATAACATCGGCGCCGTCGATGCCGATTCGCCGCACTATCAAAGCGTGATCTCGGAGCTGACAGCCGCTGTGATGGGCCGCGGCGTCTTTTATTACGTCACAATCGCGGGCATTCTGATCGCACTTTCGCTCTCGGCCAACACCGCCTTCGCGGATTTTCCGCGCCTCACGCGCGCCATCGCCAACAATAAATATCTTCCCGGCGTCTTCATCATCCGCGGTCGGCGCCTGTTGTACTCACACGGCATCTACGCGCTTGCCACCTTCACTGGCATCCTGCTCGTCGTCTTTGGCGGTGTCACGGTCAAGCTGATTCCGCTCTATGCCATCGGCGCGTTTCTCGCGTTCACACTCTCGCAGGCCGGCATGGTCGTGCACTGGAAGCGAAAGGGCGGCAAGGGCGCACTCAGCCACATGCTCGTGAACGGCCTGGGCGCGTTCGCCACTGGAGTTACGGTTCTGGTTGTCCTCGTCGCAAAATTCGTTGAGGGCGCGTGGATCACCGCCGTTATGGTGCCGCTGCTCATCTTCCTCATGCTGCGCGTCAAGCGCCACTACAACCGCGTGATGGCTGAGGTCGACAACCCAACGCCCATCAACGTCGAAGACATCGAGCGACCGATCGTACTCATCCCCATGGATCGCTGGAGCCGAATCTCGGAAAAGGGCCTTCGCTTTGCGCTGATGCTCTCCGACGACATCCGCGCGATCCACGTCCATACAGGCGACGATCAGGACATCGCAGACAAGGACGATGAGCTTACCCCCATCTGGCAGCGCATGGTCGTCGAACCCCTCCAGGCAGCGAATCTTCCCGTCCCGAAGCTCATCATCCTGCGCTCGCCGTATCGCTATATCGTTACGCCGCTGGTCGAGCGCATCCTGAAGATCGAGGCGGAAAATCCGCATCGCCAAATCGCCGTTCTGGTGCCGGAGCTCGTCGTCAGCCGCTGGTGGCAGAACCTGCTGCACAACCAGCGCGCGCAGGTGCTGAAGCTGCTGCTCCTGTTGAAAGGCAGTCAGCGGGTGCTGGTGATCAATATTCCGTGGTATCTCAATAAAGCCGCGTTCACCCCTGTCTCAAACAAGAGCCACGCTACTGCGGAGATTGTCCCTCCGGAAGCAAAGGCAAACTGACCCGCTGCGGCGCTGACGGCCCGTTGTCGAAGTGCTCCGTCAGCGTGCCATTCAGAAAGTAATAACCCTTCTGCGTGCTCATCTGCGCAGTGCCGCGGGCAATCGTTCCGGTAAAGCTCCACCAGATCCCGTGAACCTGGCGCGTGATGAACGTGAGCTGTGCCGGGCTAACCGTGGTCCTCGCAAAGAAATAGGTCAGCGGAGCGCCTCGATCCGAAACGCCATCGCCCATGCGCGTCAGATATCCCTGCAGCCGGACATCATTGCCATCTCCGTTCAGGATGATCTCAACAACCTCCGCTGTGTTGGGACTCAGCGCGTAGGAACCACTTGCTTCATTAGGAAGATTGGACCGCCCCGGCTGGAAGATGCCGTCTGCTGCCAGCGCCTGCTGCCGCCGCTGCAGCCGTGGGAGAGGAAGCTGCTGCTGCGCTCTCACGAAAGAGGGCGCACTCAACAGCACGAGCAGGACGAGCGCCGGTATCCGCATACGTATAGAAACGCGCGCAGCGCGGCAGAGTCGCGCAACTCGCGGCCTCTCACTGACCGCTGCTCTTCTTCCGCGCCGCTTCAAACTCATCTCCCGCCTGCCAGCCCTGCTCGCCCTTTGCCGCGGATGCGAGCCAGCCCAGATCGAAGCCGAACTGCCCCATCCGCGCATCGCCCCGGAAATCCATGTCGGGCCGATATTCATCACTTGGCTGATGGTAGCGCTGCGCGGTGAACTGCTTCATCTGCTGCTCGCCCCAGGCCGCATCGTGCCCGGCAAAGAGTGTTCCCTGTCCGATGGAAAAGGCTGGAATGCCATAGCGCGCAAGCGAAAAGTGGTCCGACCGGTAGTAGTGCCCGGCGCCGGGAAATTGGTCGGGCTGGATTGTCAGGTCGAAGTCCTTCGCCGTGCTCTCCACCGTCGGATAGAACGTCGTCCGCTCCGCGCCGGAAACTTCGGTTGAGGTTGGCAGCCCAACCGGCAGCAACATGTCGTAATTCAAATCGAGCGTCAGGTCTTTCTGCGGAACCGGCGGATGCATGCCGAGATACTCCGACCCCAGCAACCCCTGCTCCTCTGCCGTTACCGCCGCAAAGTACACGCGATGCGGCGGTGGTGTACCGGCCTTCGCGGCGTCCGCAAACGCCCGCGCCAGTTCCAGCAGAATGCCGCAGCCCGTCGCGTTATCTGCCGCGCCGTTATAAATCTTGTCGCCGGGAAGATTCTTATCCATCCCCAGATGGTCGAAATGTGCCGTGTACAACACCGACTGCTCTGGTCCCGCGTCCTTCGCGCTCACCATGCCGATCACATTTTCCGACTCGAACGAGCGCTTCTCGCTCACGATGTGCGCCTTCAGCCGCCATGTGGTTTCGCGCGAGACGGAATGCTTGCCTGCCTCTTCAATTACATTGTCGATGTCATGTCCCGCTGATTGCGCCAGCTTCTGCGCGACATCGTGTTGGATCCAGGCCGCTGCTTCGAGCTTCGCATCCGGGTCGCCTACCAGGTAGCTCTTCTCACCCGACCACGAACTCCGCACCACCTGCCAGGGATAGCTCGCCAGGTCCTCGCGATGAATAATCAGCGCGCCGATCGCCCCCTGCCGCGCCGCCTCTTCATACTTGTAGGTCCAGCGGCCGTAGTAAGTCAGCGCCTTACCCTTGAAGAAACCCTCATCTTCCGATGGCGGCTCGTTCACGATCACCAGCACCACTTTGCCCTTCACATCCAGGCCTTTGTAGTCGTCCCAGTTGTACTCCGGCGCATGGATGCCATAGCCCACAAACACGATCGGCGCATCGATATCCGCAACGGGTCCGCCGGTCTGGTTATTCGTCACAAAGTCTGCGCCATATTGCAGTGTCAGCGGCTCGCCGCTCTTCGGAACAAATTGGAAGGTCGTCTTGTCTGGAACGGTCTTCACCGAGTACAACGGCACCTTCTGATACCACGATCCGTTGTCGCCCGCCGGCGTTAGACCGTATTCGGCAAACGTATCTGCCAGATATTTCGCTGCCATGCGGTCGCCTTCCGTGCCCGGTCCGCGCCCTTGCAGCTTGTCGTCTGCCAAATACTTTACCGCCGCACGGATTCGCTCCGGATCGATATGCGCGGCCGCCCGCTGGGCCGCGGCCGGCACACCCGTCACCTGCGGGATTGGCGGCAACGCCTGCGGTGAGGTTTGCGCTAACACCGGTGCGGCCATACCTGCAACCGTGACTGCTAGAAGAACCCCGCGCGCCTTGCTGGATGACATGCTCGAATTCACTCCCCTGAACAAAAGGAAGCGTATCATTCACCGCCCCTCAAATCCTCGAAGAGCTAATCGCTGCCGATGCAATCGGATAGCCATTTGTCACCAAACACCAATAAACATATGACAAAGCTATGACTTCATGCTGACATCTGCCTCGCTTTTGCAAGTCCAAGCTCCGAGAACAGGAGGCTCTCTATGCAAGAAATGTGGAACAGCATGAAGGCCGCAACCAATCGGCGTTCATTCATGAAGAGTGGGCTGGTCGCAGCGGGCGCTGGGCTGCTGGCAGAAAGCACCTTCGGCCTGGCAGACGACGAACATGACGAACGTGAAGATCGCAGTGGCCGGCTTACGCGAGGCGATGCAGCAATGCTTCGATTCGCGGCGGCAGCGGAAATCCTGGAAACCGACTTCTGGGTGCAGTACAACGAGCTCGGTGGCATTCCAGACAGTGAGGTCCCCGGAGGAACCGGAAATCCGGCGTACACCGCCGCTCTGTCTGTATTGGACTCGGACATGGCGCAATACATCCACGACAACACCGACGATGAATTCACCCATCAGAACTTTCTCAATGCTTATCTGGCTTCTAAAGGGGCGGCCACAGTAAACCTTGAACCCTTCCGCACTCTGCCCGGCAGCACCGCAACGGGCTCCAGCGGAAAGCCGCGGCTCACTAACCTGATGCAGCTCACGCTGGATACCAGTTGGTGGACGCGCTATCGCAGCAGCACCCATAACCCGGATCTCGATCCGAATTTCAAGTTCCCGCAGGCGATCCCCACCTTAGCCGTGGGAGAACATACGGCAATTCCCCGAACCGATGACGACACGATGAATGCAAATTTCCTTCAGGCGATTGCCAATACCGCCGGATTCCACATGCCCACCATCGAACAAGGGGGCAATAGCCTCTATCCTTCGATGGCGCAGCGGGCCACGAGCGTCGAAGTTCTGCGCATTCTCATCAGCATCGGCCCCACAGAAACCATGCACTTCCAGACTTGGCAGGACAAGGCGGGGAACGCACCGCCGCTCACAGCAGTGGACCCGATGACTGGCGTATCGGTCACGTTTCCAGACCTGAATTCTCCTCCATTTGGCGGCGAGGATTTCCAGACCAACCTGATCATGCCGGAGCCGTGCCCTTTCCTGAGCCGCAAACTGCCGCCCTGCTCAATCATCCGTCCCACAGAAACCAGAGGAGCCGCTATGGCGGTGGTCAATTTTCTAACGTCCATGGGCCTCTTTATCGGGCAATCCTCTACCTTCTTCAAGTTGTTGCGCGACCTGGCAGAGGATGCAGATGAAGCCAGGCGGGAAAGGTAAGTGCACTTCTCATCGGGTGAAGCTCAGTAGGCGTGCCGGGGCAAAAGACGACGGCCTGGTCGCTGAGCTTCACCTGTTTACTGACTGCATATAGAGTTACTCATGAGATATATACCCCCGGTATAGCTCGCATAACGCTGCTCGCATTTTTGGAGTAAAAATATCTACATGGGCAGTTTGCGGCGCGACCGCACCGGAGGGCCCGTAAGGCATTTTTTCCTGCATGCCTCGGGAGTATCCGTGTTTTTAATTGGGCTCGTGGCCTGCGGCGGAGGAAGCAAGAGTGCCTCACCCGATATCGCCTCCGTCACGCCGGCGTGCGCTCCTGCCGCTGTTGCGGCGAATGCCACTGCACAATGCACGGTCACTGTCGAAGGCCCAGACGTCGACAGCTCCGCGGTCGTGTGGTCCGCAAGCAGCGGCACTGTGAGTTCCAGCGGCGTCTTCACGGCTCCATCCACCGTAGGCCCGGTGACGGTGACTGCAACCAGTACTCAGGATCCCAATAAATCAGGCACCACATCCGTAACCGTGCAGCAATCATCTTCCGGCGTTACATCGGTGCAGGTCGCGTGTAATCCCTCGACGGTCAGCCCGAATGCAACCTCGCAGTGTGCGGCCACGGTCAAGGGCGCCGGCAGCTTCAGCTCCGCAGTCAAATGGTCTGCCACCGCAGGGACAATCAGTTCGACCGGCCTCTTCACCGCACCCGCCTCAGCCGGCGCTGCAATCGTGACAGCAACCAGCGTTCAGAATAGCGCCATCACCGGCAACGCAACCCTGACGGTGCAATCGACAACACCGCAGAGCACGCACATCGTCATGGTGATGGAGGAAAATCAAACCTACGCGACAGTCGTGCGCAACAGCGCGTGGCCCAACCTCAACCAGTTGATCGCCAATGGCGCCCTGCCCACCAACTACTACGCGAATACGCATCCCTCCATCGGCAACTACTTCATGCTGACCACGGGACAACTGCTGACGAACGATGACTCTTCGACGAAGGTCTGGAACGTGGATAACCTGGCGCGGCACATGCTCGCCGCGAACATTTCGTTCAGGATTTATGCGGAGGGCATCACTCGCGGCTACGTTGGCGGTGACACGGGAGCTTATCTCATCCGGCATAATCCGTTCGCCATGCTCTCCGACGTCGCCAGCAACCAGCAGGTTGCAAACCAGGTCATCTGGCCCTTCTCACAATTCGCCACCGATCTGGCCAACGGCACACTGCCGGAGTTCTCCTACATCATTCCCGATGTCAGCGACGACGCGCATAACGGCACACCGCAGCAGGCGGACACCTGGCTGCAGTCCAACATTGTTCTCCCGCTGTCCAATACTCCCGCCTTTGCGCCCGGAGGCGACGGACTCCTGATCGTGGACTTCGATGAAGCGGCCGACTCCGACGCCACACACGGCGGCGGCCACGTATCGCCCGTCTTCTGGGGACCGCTGGCGAAAACCGGCTACACACAAGCGTCCACGACGCTCTACCAGCACCAGAGCATGTTGCGCAGCATTATGCAGCTTCTCGGCCTGCCCAATCCTCCGGGCGCCGCAGCCACCGCGCCTTCCATGTCTGAGTTCTTCGCAGGGAAGTAAAGAACAGCTAACTCAATAGACCGATGCGACGCAGTATCTTGCGAGTGAGCCCGGTAAGCGCGCGCTGTGGCAGCTCGCGAACGAGAGTAAAAAAGCTACCGGCTTGCCGTGGTGCTCCGGCTCTCTGCATGTACACGTCGACGACATGATTCGTAACCGTGATGGCATGCCGCACCGTAAACTCGGGAGCGTCGCCCGCATCAGGCTCATACATCGGCAGCTCCCACATACCTGCCATCAGCGAGGCATCCGCCGCTCTCTGGACCAAACGAACCTTCTGCTGCGCACCGGTGCCGCGCAGCCATACCACGCGGGCGCTATGCTGCCGCTGCTGGCGGGGCCGGGCCGGCATCGTGTGCGGGCCGCGCGTGCGGCACCATGGCTGCCATGGACATCCCAGGCACAATGGCGCGCGCGGCAGGCACACCGTCGCGCCAAGCTCCATCATGCCCTGATTGAAATCACCCGGACGCTCCCGGTCTACAAGCGCATCGGCCAGTGTACGGACGCGAGCCGCAAATCGGTCATCGTCAGCGGACCATCCTGCCAACCGCGCCAGCACGCGCTCCACGTTGCCATCCACGACGGCAACCGGCTCGCCGAAAGCGATGCTCGCTACCGCTGCCGACGTGTATGCGCCCACTCCCGGCAGGACGCGCAGTCCCACGGCTGTGCGCGGCATCGCGCCCGCTGACTCCTCCACCACCGCCTTGGCTGCTCGGTGCAGCATGCGTGCTCTCCGGTAGTAGCCGAGTCCGCTCCACAGCACCAGCACCTCTGGCTCCGTTGCCGCTGCCAGCGCCTGCACCGTCGGAAACGCCTCCAGAAAACGCCGGTAGTGCTCCAGCACCGCGGCGACCCGGGTCTGCTGCAGCATGATCTCAGAAACCCAGATGCGATACGGATCACTCGTCGCCCGCCACGGCAGATCGCGCCTGTGCGCGCCATACCACGCCAGCAATGCAGCGCGCATCGCGGCGTGGTCGCTCTCTGCACGGCTCCCGCCTGGGTCCAGCGCCGAAGACAAGATCGATTCAGCGGCAGCCAGCATCGCCCGTAGCCGTCAGGTCGTGCACAGTCAGCAGATAGCCACCGTAGCTCTTATCCTTGGTCTGCTTGTCCTTTTCCGGATTGCCCGTTGGCTGGGGCTGCTGCCACACTGCCAGCGCGCTCAGGGTCTGCGGCTTGCCTGAGCAGCTCGCGCTCACCTGAGCCGCAACCGCCTTCTCCGCCTGGAGCTGCACCATGTAGATCAGGTTCATATCGTTCACCGCCGGTGTCAGCGTAAGGTTCGTGATCTGCACGCCGTGCACGCCGAGCGACTGCAGCCACGGCACGATCTGCGCGCGCGCTACTACCTCTCCGTTCACGCGCCATATCGCATTCGGCGCCAGCAGCGCATTCACCTCGGTCCACTTCGCCTGCTCCACGTCCTGCCAGAAGATGCGGTCCACTTGCTCCGCACTCGTCGTCATCGCAAGCGTCGGCGTTTTCTTATCGGGATACACCGTGCATCCGGTCGTGCCTAGCATCGCGAAAGCAGCCAGCACCAACGCGTATGCAGCACTCTGTCTCACTTGCATAGCGTTAGCGTAGCAGTCCCCGCCGGTCGAGACGAAAGGCATAAATGGTCGCAGCGATTTGCAGAATGAGACTGCTGCCGCCCAGCACCAATACGCGCAGCGATCCCGGGGTGTAATGCCCCAACATCCTTGGCCAGGACACCGCGATCAGCGCTCCCAGGAGGATCGTCGAAGCCAACATGAGCCCCACGCCAATTCGCCGCATGGCAAACAGAAGCCAGACCCCCAGCAGCATCAGCAACCCGTTCATCTCGGAAATCGCAACGGACGCGAAGGCTACCGGCGTCGTTTTCAATACCGTTAGCGCCTGCTGCCTCATCTCCGGCGTGAATCGAATGAGCAGAACATACAGGAAGCTGCCCAGCGAATAGAGCCACACCGCGGTGAAATAGATTGCGATGATGTACACGCCCGCCGGCCTTTTCGTGCTGACCTGGTCCGTCATGGCACAAGTATTTCATGTGCAGAGACAGCAAAGGCCGCCATCGCTGGCGGCCTTCATATAGGTTGCAGACGCTCTTAGTCGCCCATCACCGGCTCTTCGGTCTCTACATGCACCTTGGGAGCAGGAGCAGGCTTGATGGCGTCGAGCGAAACCAGCCCTTCGACCGGCTTTTCGCCCAGCACATGCTCCTTGTAGAGCCGCGCCATCTTCGCGTTCTCGGCATCGCTCTTGATCTTGGCGTCGCGCGCGCGGATCTTCTCCTCGCGGCTGTTCTTCGCGATACCCGACTTCTCGAACGTGTCGTTCGCCGCAGCGTCCACGTGTGCCTGGTTCAGCACCAGCGTGTGCTCCGCTTCGGCCAGACCCACCTTCTTGCCGCCCGCAAAGATCTCATGCCGGCCGTGCTCCTCGTACCACTTGGTGAGCGTTGCCGTCATGTGCATCTTCTCGATGATGTTCCGCCAGCCCACACCCGTGTTGTACGCGCAGAAGCTGATCTCGCCCTCCTGCGTCGCATACGGGATGATGCACTGCTCAGTACGGCGGAAGTCGTAGTTGAACAGGTCCTGGAACCACATGCCCGCGATGAACAGGAAGTTCCAGCGGTCTGCACGGCGCTTCTCGATGTCTTCCATCGTGCGATCACCCGTGACCTTGCCGTAGTTCCGGCCGGTCGCGCCAAAGCACTTATCGAACTTCTGCAGCAGGTCCAGAATGCGGAAGTGCGTCGGCGACTTGGTCGGATCGTAATTCCGCAGCAGCGCGAGCGACACGCCAACAATCGAGAGAAACTTCCCGCGCGCCGCGTCGTTTACCTTGGCCACGTCCTTGGCCAGACGATCCGCATTAAGGAACGCGGTCACCGGAACGGCTTCCTTCGTTTCCTTATCGATCATCAGCGCCATCCCGATGCCGCAGTTCGGATGGCAGCCGCAGGAGAGCTGACCCCAATCCGCAGTCGGCCCGTGCACCAGGTCGGCCCAGTCGGAAAAGGTGCTCATGAAGCTGATCGGGAACCAATCGCGCTCGGGAATGCCCATGCCGGTCTGGTTCTTCACGTCATGCGCGAGATGGCTCAACGTGTAGCGCTGTGCCTGACGCCGCTCGTCGCTGACTTCTTCGTCGCGGCCAGTAAAGCTCACCGGCTGGAAGCTGAGGAAGTTAATCCGCTTCGGATTGTCGAGCGCGAACTGGATGATGCGTCCAACTTGCTCGTTGTTGATGCCGTTCACGATCGTGGTCACCGGCACGATATCCACGCCGGCCTCATGCAGGTTGTGGATCGCCTGCAGCTTCACGTCGAACGCATTGCCCACCTTGCGGTGCGAGTTGGCGGCATTGCCGATACCGTCAAACTGCAGGTACGCATAACGCAGACCCGCCTCGGCAGCAGCGCGGCAGAATTCCTTGGACTTTGCAAATTCGATGCCGTTGGTCGCCGCTTGCACCGAGTTGTAGCCCACCTTACGCGAGTATGCGACCGCGTCCAGGAAGTACGGCGACAGCGTTGGCTCGCCGCCCGAGAACTGTACCGACATCTGGCGCCGCGGCTTGATCGAGATCGCGTTGTCCAGCATCGTCTTGATGTCGTCCCAGGTCAGCTCGTGGACGAAGCCAACCTGGTTTGCATCCATGAAGCACGGATCGCACATCATGTTGCAGCGGTTGGTCAAATCAATCGTCAAAACGGACCCGCGGCCATGCGTCACCGTCGAAGTGCCGTGATTGTGCAGCTTCTCGTCATTGTGTGCGCGGATGTCGCGGCCGGGGAAGACATCTTCCAGGTGCTTGAAGAACTTGGTGTCAATCGACATCACGTCTTCAAAGTGCCCGTGCTTGGGGCAGTCCTTCACCATCAGGATCTGGCCGTCGCGCTCGATGATCTGCGCCTTGATCTCACCGATCTTCTCGTTCAGCAGGATCTCGTGCGGCAGCTTGCCGTCAATAATCTGCTGGCGGATCTCCGGAACGCACCTTGGGCACAGCGAATCGGTGGTACGGGGCCAACCCAGCGGAGGCTTCTCCTTCTGGTAGCTCTTCAAGAGCGGCTTCTCCGACCACTTAGGCGTGAACGAGGGGTTCGGCTTGATGCTGTTCAGCTTTTCGAAGATAGTCCACGCGCCCTGGGCAGCGATCGTGACAGCCCGCTCTGCGTATTTGACAGCTTTCGACATTCAAATCTCCTGTGTGAGCCTGCAGGCTCCGCTCCCAACATCGCTTTCCCGTTTTGAAACGGGATGCTTTATCCTACTGAATCTAGATGCAACTGCAGACTACGGAACGAGAATCCGCGCGATGGAGCAGGCGGTACTCTTTCAGCATCAGGCTACTGCGCGGGTGACAAACCATAAACCCAGGTGGGCCGAACGGCGAAAAACGGCACTTAAATGGACACACAGCCCCCCGGACGGTGCAAGCAACCTTTGCGCAAGTTGCTCATCCGGAACTCGTTACTGGCCAGGTTCCGGGGCCCGATTTCTTCTCAGTGCCGGGGGGGCAGAGCACTCCTCTGAGCCGCTCTGGCACCTCGAGTGGTAATTCATTAGTAGCTACTAGCTTCACAAACCCTGTGTTGCCAAGCCGTGCTGAAGTGGAATTACCGGGCAGCGACGTAAATCCCAAGCCCAATCATCCCCACGCCGGAGGCCGTGCGCTGCCGGCGCGCAAACTGCAGGTCGTGCTTCAGCTTTTCGCTCAATGCACCTGCCGCCATCACCACGCCCAAGTCGGCGCAGGTATTCAGCGTCACGGAAACGGCGCCCAGCACCAGGAACTGCAGCGTTACATGTCCGCGACCCGTCGATACAAATTGCGGGATGAATGAGAGAAAGAAGAGCGCCGTCTTCGGATTGAGAACCTCGGTCGTGATTCCCTGCAGAAACGGCCGCGACGAACGGGCTGGCATTGCCTCCGGATCTTGGGCGTCCTCTTTCGACGGCAGGTTACGGCTGCGGATCATCGCAATTCCCAGATAGATGAGATATGCCGCGCCCGCATACCGCACCACCTGAAATGCGCTCGCCGAAGTCGCAAGCACCGCCGACAAACCCAGCGCCGCCGCAATCACGTGCACCGATCCGCCGGCAAAGGTCCCCAGCGACGAAAGGAATCCTTCCCACCGCCCGCCATGCATCGTCCGGCCCAGGACGTACAGCATGCCCGGGCCAGGTGTTACCGCCAGCAGTAGGGCAGCCGTGGCAAACAGGGCAAAGCGAGCACCTTCGATCATGATGACGATACTAAGCCAGAGCCCTTACCGCATCCGCGCATCCGCCGGGAGCGCCGTGCATACATCCTCGGAGATCGGAGACGGCTCGTCGGGCTGCGCCGCGGGAGCCGATTCCGGATCAATCCACCAATGCGCAATCGTGCTCCAGGCACGCGCCCTGTCATAGACCCGGACGGCCGCGTGGTACGAGGAACTTACCTGGCACGCAACGCATGGGAGCGAATGTGCGCCGCCCGCGGCGAGCATGAGCACCAGAAGAACCCCGGCGGATGTCGTTGTGGCGAAGCTCCCATTGGATCTCATGACATTTTCTCCTTCTACCTGTATGTCGAAGGAGGGAACAAGGATTCGACATGCTCCCCAAATTTTTTTCAAATCGCTGCTCACACTGACGAAGGGTAGCTGGGAGGAGTTTCTCCCGTTCGGCGGGTCAGGCGTCGGAAAGCGTCTTCTCAAAGACCGCCGAAGTCTTTACCCGCGTATATCCGTCCCGGAGATAGAAGGCATGCGCCCGCTCCCGAATCGCATTGGAGCGGACCCGGATCCGGCTCATCCCACGTCCGCGAGCCCAGGCCTCCGCAGCCTGGCAAAGCTGCCGCCCAATCCCCCGCCCCCGCACAGCCTCTGCAACCACCAGCCCGCCGATCAAAGCCACCGGCTCCGATTGCAGATGGTATTCAATGCTGAGGTCAATCCACCCGGCAACAACGTCATCCACGCACGCCATTAGTACGGTGCGGTTGGAATCGGCAGCAATCTGCCGTACCCGCGCCAGCACAGCCGGCATGTCCGCCGGATACCCCAGCTGTTCGCATAAAACAGCGACCGCCGGGACATCTTCCTCTCGTATCGGTCGAACCTGCGCGCTCACCGGCATTGAGGGCATCGCGGACCCCTCAGACCTGCATCACTTCCTTCTCTTTGTTCCTCGAGAGCTCTTCCATCCGCTTGATCTCTTCATCCGTCAGCTTCTGGATTTCGTCCAGTGCGCGCTTCTCCTCGTCCTCGGAGATCTGCTTCTCCTTCGCCGCCTTCTTGATCGCCTCGTTGCCGTCGCGCCGCACATTGCGGATGCCCGTGCGATGTTCCTCGAGCACGCGGTTCAACTGCTTCACCACGTCCTTGCGCCGCTCCTCGGTCATTGCCGGAATCTTCAGCCGGACCACCTTACCGTCGTTCTGCGGGTTGAAGCTTGAGTCCGCCGTCCGCAGCCCCTTTTCGATCTCCGCAATCGCCGACGGATCGAAGGGCTGGATCAGGATCGTCTGCGCATCGGGAATCGAAAGCTGGGCCACCTGGTTCAGCGGCATTTCCGAGCCGTAGTAGGCGACTCGCACGTGCTCCAGCATCTGGATATTGGCCCGGCCCGTGCGCGTGGAAGCCAGGTTCTGCCGGAAGTCGTTCACGGCCTTCTCCATGCGCGTCTTCAGCTGCTGGTGAATCGTCTTCAGCGCCGGAATGGTGGCCATCGTCGAAACTGCCATGATCTTTCTTCCCTCCTCGTGGCAAAGCTAGATTCTAGCGGACGCTCTCCAGAATATGGCATCCAACGGCAGCAGACCGGACGCATGGCTTTGGTTATCTAGCTCAGCATCCGGCCTGAGCCTCCGGACAGCTTTCGGAGGGCGGAGAGGAAATGCCGATGGATCGAAAAGTTGTTCGGTTGTTGCACGGATTTCTCGCATGTAGTCTTGCCGCGGCGCTGCTACCGGCGCTCCACGCACAAGACCGACCAAACCCGCAGGACAACCGGCAGACACGGCCCGCTCCAGCGGCGAAGCCCGAGCCTGGCAATCGACCGCCGGCCGGCGCTCGGCCGGGCGGCAACAGGCCGACCCCGACGCAATCCACGGCCCGTCCTCAGCACACGCAGCCGCAACCCTCACGACCCCAGCAGGCACGACCGCAGCCCACACATTCTCAGGCCAGACCACAGCCCGGCGCCAGGCCGGCTCCGGCACAGGCAAGGCCGCAGCCAGCTGCCAGGCCTCCGCAACAGCGGACTTCCCAACAGCGGAATTCCCAGCAGCGCCGGCCAGTGAGCCAGCCTGTCCATGGACGCCCGCCGCAGTGGGGCCGTCCACCGGCCAGCCGGCCCTCCTACGGCTTTCGTCCCTCGGACCGGGACCGCCTCCGCCGCTACTACGCAGCTCGTATACGCGCGATCAATCGTGCCAACCGCCCCAGGTTCGCAGTCGGCGGCTACTACCCATACGCCGACATCACTTACCTGCAGCCGGTGCCTCCGGACGTATACGGCTACCTGCCGCCACCGCCGCCCGGCTACCAGATGGGATACTACGACGGTTACGTGGTGGTCTACGATCCCATCACCTACTTCATCGCCAACCTGGTCGACCTGCTGCAGTAAGGAGCGGGTCGTACTCCTCGCACCCCGTTCAATCTGGAGCGGGGTGCGTCGCGTTCGCGATCAGAAATTCTGAGTCTGCCGCGGTGGTCGATCTGTGAGGATTACAAAACGGACGGACGCAGAAATGAAATCAACTTTTACGCGATCACCGTGAGCCCGGTCGACGCCGCCTGCTCATGCGCGTGATAACTGGATCGCACCAGCGGCCCCGACTCCACATGCCGGAAGCCCATCTCCATCGCCGCCACCTTCATCTGGGCGAATTCGTCCGGCGTGTAGTAGCGCGCCATCGGCAGATGGTCCTTCGACGGACGCAGATACTGCCCCACCGTCAGAATGTCCACGCCCACGTTCGCGAGATCGCGGAAGACCGCCAGCAGCTCATCCATCTCTTCGCCAAGCCCGGCCATCACGCCGCTCTTGGTGATGATCGTGGGGTCCAGCCGCTTTGCTGTTTCCAGCAGTTGCAGCGAGCGCTCGTAGCGCGAGCCGGAGCGCACCGCGCGATAGAGCCGCGGCACCGTCTCTGTGTTGTGGTTCAGCACTTCGGGGCGTGCATCCACCACCAGCCGGATCGCCTCTGCGCGTCCCTGGAAGTCCGGCACCAGCACCTCGATCTGACACCCGGGCGCCTGCTTCCGCACTTCATCAATCAGCATCGCAAAGGCGCGCGCGCCGCCCACCACATCGTCGTCGCGGTTCACGCTGGTCACCACAGCGTGCTTCAGGCCAAGAATCGCAATCGCTTCCGCCACCCGCCGCGGCTCATCGAAATCGATCGCCTCCGGACGTCCCTTGGGCACAGCGCAGAAGCCGCAGCGCCGCGTGCACAGGTTGCCCAGCATCATGAAGGTGGCGGTCTTGTGTTCCCAGCACTCGCCGATGTTCGGGCATTGCGCGCTCTCGCACACCGTGTGCAGGTTCAACGAGCGCGCCAGCTTCTTCAGCCCGTGGTAGTTCTCGCCCACCGGCGCTTTCGCCTTCAGCCACGCGGGCTTCGGCGCGCGCACGCGCGGCGCAGTATCGATCTGCACTAAATCCGTCGTTGGTGCAGAAAGGACGGGCGCAGATGGAATCGAAATGGACGGGAATGCCTGAAGATCGGCCACGCAGGATACCTGTAACTATTGTAGCGAAGCACCCCAAAAAGCCGCCGCTTCACCGCAGCCGGTCGCGCACCTCAGGCCGCACCAGGTAGAGAAAGAACACCAGATTCAGAAAGGACATTACCAGCGCCGCGGCCAAGCGCATGTGGATGTATGCCCAGATGCCATAGCTCATCAGCAGAAAACTGGCTGCGCTGGTCAGCGCCCATCCCCAGCGATAGAGCCGGATCAGCCCCACGGCCGCCGCGACAAAGAGCAGGCACAGGATAAGGAACAGTTTCGGAAAACGTCCGGTGGCAGCCCCAAAGCCAACCACACCGGCCAGCACGAACATGTAGAGCGCAATCCCGGCCATTGCCGGCAACAAGCCGCGATACTCGTCAGATGGCGATTTCGTATTCGATGGCTTGTTCATAGCGTATGCAAATAGCGCAGCAAATCCTGAAGCTGCTGCTCCGTAAGTTGGCCGCCCGCCGCGGGCATCAGACCGCGTCCGTGCAGGATCACCTCGGTCACGCGATCGTCCCGCGCCGGCGCGCCGCTCGGCAGATATAGCTTGCGAAACACTCCAAACAGACTAGGCCCATGCAGCGCCTGCGTGTCGTATGCATTGTGGCAGCGCGCACACGCCGAAACAAACACTGCCCGGCCCTGCGCCTCCTCCGGCGTAAGCGAAGAGAGCGGCTTTCCCGGCGGCAGCGACTTGCATCCCGCCGCAAGCAGACCGGCCGTGAGACACAAGAGCCATGAAATGCAGATACGCAAGAAATGATTGTATCGAGCCGAAAACCCAGAAGTGAGCGAGCAACGGAAGCGAATTGCACACCTCGCGCCAAAGGTGCCGCCGGTCCGGCGAGTACCTACTCCGCGTTCCAGATCATCTCCACCAGTTGATCCATCGCCTTGCCCTCGGCGTGCGATTCGGGCTGATGATCATTGACCAGAATTGAGATCGCGAGCGTCCGCCCCGAAGCGGTCGTCAGATAGCCGGAGAGCGCCCGCACCTCGCCCAGCGTGCCGGTCTTCGCATCCAGCGCGCCCTTCACTGGCGATTTGGTGAACCGATGCTGCAGCGTGCCATCCACGCCGGCCACCGGCAGCGCTGCGCGCCAGCTTTGCCCCCACGGCTGCCGCGCCGCATAGGTAAGCAGCGCAGTGGCGGCGCGCGGCGTGATCAGGTCCTGATTCGACAGCCCGGAGCCGTCGAAGAAAAAGAAATCCTGCGGCTGCACACCAATCGAGATCAGGAACTGCCGCACCACGCGCGTGCCCTGCCCCAGCGAGCCATCGCGCGCCAGCAGCTTGCCCAACGTGCGCAGCGTGATCTCCGCGTGCAGGTTCTGGCTCACTTTCATCGTGACCGTGATGTCCTCGATCAACGGCGGCGACACATGCGAGGCGAGCACCCGCTTGCCTGCAGGCGCAGTCGTCACCGTTTGCAGCGTCGAGCGCATCAGCGCCAGTGGCTCTTCCTGCTCCTTGCGCAAGCTCTCCGTGTCCACGCTGTCGCGATGCCGCGGCTTCGCTGTGCCCGTTACCGCGATGCCGCGTTGCCGCAGCATGCCGAGAAACGCACGCGCTGCAAAATCTGCGGGGTCCTGAATCGCCAGACCATCATGCAGGCCATTGCTGCCAATCGCGATTGCGCCATACACCCGCACGTCCAACGAGCCCGGCGCGCGATCGATCCCGTACTCTGCCTGTGTTCCCTGCGGCGCTGTGGAGAGCGAGTTCTCCAGCCTGTAATAGTCCACCGGCGGATCGAACTCCGGCGTGATTTTGTCTCCCGGCTGCCCGCCGGGATCCGCACTGAGAAACACCGCATTGTCATTTACGGTCAGTGCCGAGATCGGTGCGCCATAGAGCCACACCAGGTCATCCCAGCTCCAGCCCGACCCATAGGGCTCCGCCGGAAACCATGTGTCGTCTCCGATGACATCGCCCTCTACTTGCTTCACGCCGCTCGCCGCCACTTGGTCGGCCATCGTTTCCAGCGCAGCTAAAGGCGGATTTGGATACTCGTTCTTGGGAAATTCAACCTTCGGCTGATCGGTCGGAGCGGTGTACGGCAGCGCGCGTCCGGATATATTCGGATCGCCTACGCCGAGGATTGCGATGTTGCCGTGCAGTGTGCCCGCACTGTCGATCGCTCCCTCTGCCACAACATTCGTCGTATATGTCAGTGAGAGCGGCAACAGCGCTGCAGCCGTCGCCGTCGTAAACATCTTCGCGTTCGAAGCCGGCTCGAAGAGCTGCCCATCGTTCAGCGCAAAGACCTGCTTGCCGTCCAGCGTGGTCACCGAGATGCCCCAGTGCGCGTTCGCGATCTCCGGGCTAGCCAGCAGCCGGTTCACCTGGACAGCCAGCGGCGGCCCCTTGCGAGGATGGCGCGGAGCATGTGCCGCAAACGAAAGCGGCGCAAACAGCAGGAGAGCGATGGCCGGGACAGCATTTTTCCTGCTGCTGTGGAGCGGCGAAGGGCAGTCGGCGTGGCTTTTCTTCACGGAAAAGCCACAAGGGCTTTCGATCGGTGCGTTGGACCTGCAGGAGAAATGCTCTAGAACGCGAGAGTGCATGCACGCGGAGTGTATCAAGCGGCATGCAGTACCCTGAGCGCAGATGCATCGCCGTGCCCATTTCGAATGGAAGCTCCGCACCTGCTCGCTCGTGCTGGGCGCAGCCACGCGCGTGATGGGCATCCTGAACATGACACCCGACTCGTTCTCTGACGGTGGCCGTCTGCACTCGATTGAGGAGGCAGTCGAGACAGCGCTCGGCATGTTCACCGATGGCGCCTCGATCGTGGACATCGGCGGCGAATCCACGCGGCCCGGCGTCAGCGGAACCATATCGATCCAGCAGGAGATCGACCGCGTCCTCCCCGTCATCGAAGGTATCCGACGCGCCAAGCCTGACGCACTCATTTCCATCGACACGTATCACGCCGTCACGGCACGCGCCGCCATCGAAGCCGGCGCGGAGATCGTCAACGACGTCAGCGGCCTGCTGTGGGATAAGGCCATGGCCGCTACCTGCGTGGAGCTTGAGTGCGGACTGGTGCTGATGCATGCCCGTGGGCGACCCGCGGAATGGAAGTCCCTGCCGCGCCTCAAGCCGGATGAAGTGGTGCCGCTGGTCAAGCGGGAACTCGCCGAACGGCGTGCCGCCGCGATCGACGCCGGCATCGCGCCGGAACACATCGTCCTCGATCCCGGCTTCGGCTTCGGCAAAATGCAGGACGCAAACTATTCGCTGCTGCGGGGACTTCCGGAACTCGCCGAGTTGGGCCAGCCGCTGCTCGCCGGCGTTTCGCGCAAAAGCTTCCTCGGCCACACGCTCGCTCCGCTTTACGGCGCGGCCAATGCGCCGGTCTCCGCGCGCGAGCACGCAACACTCGCCGCCACCACCATCGCCATACTGATGGGCGCGTCCTTAGTTCGGGTGCATAAGGTACGCGAGACCGTCGAGGCCGCCATGATCGCGGACGCCGCGCTTGCCGCTGCAGGCTGAGCCGCATCTCATCCCGCAGAATCCTTCATGACCACCCTGCGATCCAGAATCCGCAATCGCGCACTCTCCTTCCTCGCGCGTCGCGGTCCGTCCATCGATGACATCTGCATCCGCCGCGAGGTGCTGTGCCCGGCCGAAGATCAGGAGACGCCGCCCGGCATCTGCGATCCGCGCGACTTCGAGCGTGTCACCGCGTGCGAGGCGACCACCACCATGGACGAGGAGCGTGCCCGTATGGACGGCGGCGTGCGCCATCACGGAGCAACGACTCTCTATGAGCTTGAAGATGCCGTGCTCCGGGATGGATGGTTCTCTTCAAAAGGCTGGCGCTCATGGAACGCGCTGAAACCGGCATCATGGCCGGGTAGCGAAACCGAGCGGCTCGATCACGCGGTCTGCGGCTCGACTTTCGTCGGCTCCTTTTACTTCGGCCACTGGCTCTCGGATGATCTGCCGCTGCTGCTCGAAGCCGAACGCCACGGCAGCCCAGTCATTACGACAGCCCGCACGCCGTACACACACGAGCCCGGCTATCTCGACATGCTCGATTTACACCCGCAGCCGCTGGTTCGGGCGCGCTTCCGCCGGCTCACGTGGATCGACAACGTGGCGCAGAACAGCTATCGCGCTGCACAGTACCGTGAGTTGCGCCGCCGCATCCGGCAGCAGACCGCGCCGGTTGAGGGTCGCAGAGTCATGCTGCACCGGGGGCAGAGTGGCGCTCAGCGTGTGCTGGTAAACGAAGCAGAGTTGGAGGCCACGCTGGCAAAGCGCGGCTTCGAGATCGTTGACCCGGCACAGTGCACCGCGCGCGACGTTGCCCAGGCCTGCGCAGGCGCGCGCATTGCTCTGTGCGTCGAAGGCAGCCAGCTCACGCACGCCTTCCTCGCCATGGCGGAGCGCGGGGGCATCGTCGCGATGATTCCGCCGTACCGCTACATCAATCACTACAAGGACTTGACCGACTGCATCGGCACCATGCGCTATCGGATCGATCACCGGAACGGCCGTCGAGGGCGGCTTCCGCATCGATCCGGACGAACTGCTCCGCCTGCTCGACCGCGTCGAAGCGGCGCTCGATATTTCAATATAGATATCTCTACCGAATGTTCCACGTGGAACATTCGCACGGAAGACAGGGCGGGAAGGCCGCTCGTGTCACAGTTCCGAATCGGGACGCGGAATATCAGCGCTTGCTGCCTGGAGGAAGGCGGCTCGCCTCAAAGCTCACGATCTTCCACTCGCCCGAGCGGTGGCTATACACGCGCGTGTAGTGGTAGCGGCCACTGATGTCGCGGTCTCCGTCATGTCCCTGGACATCCACACGCGAGGTGACGACAGCTGTATCGCCATAGACCCGGACCTTCAGGCTGGTCGGCTCGATGCTTGTAACCTTCATCGTGCCCGAGCGGTGCTGCGCCAGCGCATCTGCCTTGGTCTCCAGCGTCCCATTGGGATTGATTCCCAGGTAGTCATCTGCCAGCAGGCGATTGATGGTCGCTACATCGTTCTGCACCATCGCCGTGCGCCATTCGGACTCCAGGCTCTCGATCTCGCGGTGAAGGCGATCTTCTTTGTGCAGCAGCGGGATGGTCGCGGCTCTCGCCGGAACGGCAAATCCGGGCAGGCACGCGGCCAGAAGGAGCACGACGGCTCCGTCTCGTGCGGTCAACCCTCGGGCCCAGCGGTGGAGATGCATAAGCGTATGGATGGTATTCCGGGCCGAAACTCCCAGTCAAAAGGATGCGCCAGATGGCGCATTACCACTGTTGAACTGCGGTAATGCGTACTCAGACGAGAATCGCATCCAGGACCCCAGACGAGCCCACATCAATTTCCGCTGACCGATCTAAGTCGACATTTATGCCTGCATAGCATCGAGCGTCGCGTGGAATCCCGGCATCTCCATCGTCTGCTCGCGATCCGGCCCCGTCGAAACCATCCCGATCTTTGCGCCCGACTCCCGTTCCAGAAAGCGCAGATACTCCTGCGCCAGCTTTGGCAGGTCCTCGAAGGAGCGCACTCCATCTGTCGCCGCCTGCCAGCCCTTCAGCTTCGTATAGACAGGTTCGATGCGCTCCAGGCCGCTCACGTCGGCAGGAATCAGGTCTGTCTCTTTACCGTCGATCCGGTAGCCGGTACACACCGGGATCTCGGCCAGCGAGTCCAGCACATCCAGCTTCGTCACGACCAGCCACTCTGTCCCGTTGATCATGTTCGAGTAGCGCAGGAGCGGCAGATCCAGCCAGCCGCAGCGACGGGGACGTCCCGTTACCGCGCCGAATTCCTGCCCGCGTGTGCGCAGCTCCTCGCCCATCGCGTCATGGATCTCGGTCGGGAAGGGCCCTTCGCCCACGCGCGTCACATACGCCTTGGTCACGCCGATGACCGTGCCGATGCGTGTCGGCCCGACGCCGGTGCCCGTCACCGCGCCACCCGCCGTAGCCGAGGACGATGTGACAAACGGATACGTCCCGTGGTCAATATCGAGCAGCGTGCCCTGCGCGCCCTCGAACATCACGCTCTTGCCTTCGCGGATCGCCTTGTTCAAGAGCGCTGCCGTATCGGTCACATAAGGCCGTACCTGCTCCGCCGCGGCGGCGTACTCGTCATAAATCTGCGCCGGATCCAGCGGGTCGGTACCGAAGAGCGCGTGGGCGATCGCATTCTTCTCCCGGCAGGCGTTCTCGATATGGGTCTTCAGAATTTTGGTGTTCAGCAGGTCGACCACACGCAGACCATTGCGGTGCATCTTGTCTTCGTACGCCGGGCCGATGCCGCGGCTGGTTGTGCCGATTTTCGTCCGGCCGGGCGCGCTCTCGCTCGCCAGCTCGATCATCCGGTGGTACGGCAGAATCACCTGCGCGCGGTTGGAGACGAAGAGCTGCCCGCGCGTGTCCACACCCAACCCGTCCAGCTTTTCAACTTCTTTGAGGAACGCGACAGGGTCCAGCACCACGCCGTTCCCGATCACGGCGCGGCAATCCGGCCGCAGCACGCCGCAGGGCACAAGCTGCAGAATGAACTTCTTCCCGCGGATGATGACTGTATGGCCGGCATTGTGGCCGCCGGCATAGCGCGCCACTACCGAGAAGCGCTCCGAGAGCACATCGACGATCTTGCCCTTGCCTTCATCGCCCCACTGGGCGCCCAAAACAACCGCAGTCTTTGCTCGCATCCTGAACTCTATGTCTCCCAATTCCTGTGTCGTTCAGCACCAGACTACCGCCCTGCGTCTCGCACCAATTTATTGAGATTGCTTTGTTTTCGTGGAAGGGCGGGCCGGCATCGCGCCAATTTCGAGCGATGGCT
>CAVTQV010000016.1:0-36585 GCA_963736915.1 uncultured Acidobacteriaceae bacterium
CGACCCTGTTTGATGGAGCGGACCCGAACAGCGTACGCGCGTTTTTCGATGAGGTGATGTCGTTTGGGGTGGAAGGCATTGTGCTGAGCCCCGGCTATACCTACGACAAGGCTCCGGACCAGAAGCACTTCCTGGGGCGCGCCCGTTCGCGGCGTTTGTTCCGCGCCATCCTGTCGAACCGCAAGAAGGAGTGGAAGTTCAATATGTCGCCACTCTTTCTGGAATTCCTGATGGGCAAGCGCGATTATCAGTGCACGCCCTGGGGATCGCCCGCTTTCAATATCTTCGGCTGGCAGAAGCCTTGTTATCTGCTGCAGGACGGCTATGCCGACACCTATCAGGAATTGCTCGATACCACCGACTGGAGCCACTACGGCACGGAGAGCGGTAACCCGAAATGTGCGAACTGCATGGTGAGCTGCGGATATGAGCCCACCACGGTGCATCACGGATTTACCTCGCTCTCCGGTTTCCTGGGCATGGTGAAGGCTACGCTTTCTTCCCGCTATGAGGACCGTGGAGCACTGGACCTGTTGAATCAGCCCATCGGGCAGCACGGCCGCGGACCGCTGGTACAGATTCGCTCTTCCGCGAGCGAGGAATTGGAAGAGTCGCGCGTATGACCGGAGAGACAGAAAAAGTCGCGGTTGCGACGGATACACAAGAAGTAGCTGCCGGTTTCGAACATGAACAGCTCGAGGGCTGGATTCCTGCGCTTGCGAACGAAGACGATGTGCGTGTTGCGCTTGAAAAAGCGTTTGATTATCGCGGCGATATCCAACTGACGCTAAAAGATGGGCGCATGGTTGAGGGCTACATCTTTGACCGCAGGACTGCGGATACGCTCGCCGCCTCGACGGTACGGATCATTCCGGCCAAGGAGCGCACGAAGGTTGCCATCCCGTACAGCGAGATTGCCGGCGTTGCATTTACCGGCCGCGACACCGCGGCAGGCAAGAGCTTCGAAGCATGGATGAAGAAGTATTCGGAGAAAAAGGCAGCAGGCGAAAAGGGGATCGGGATCGAAGCCGAGAAGCTCGATTGATGCCTCCCGTCCCCCGCTGCTCGACTCCGACCGTCCCTACAATGCCGGCCTGATCACGCATGAATGTCTTCCTGACAGGGGCAACTGGATTTGTAGGCAGCCATGTGGCGCGAGCTTTTGCCGCGCAGGGTGCGCGTCTCTATGTGCTGGTCAGGCCGACCAGCCGCCTCGAAAACCTGGAAGGGCTGGCTGCCGAAACCGTGACCGGCGATCTCCGCAATCCGGAGAGCTTCCGGTCCGCGCTGCAGAACTGCGAATTGCTTGTTCATGTGGCGGCCGACTATCGCCTGTGGGTGCGTAATCCGCAGTCCATGTACGCGGCCAACGTGGATGGCACGCGCAACCTGCTGGCGCTGGCCCGCGAGCTTGGGGTGGCGAAGGTTGTCTACACCTCGAGCGTGGCGACCATGGGGTTCAAGGAAGACGGAACCATTGTCGATGAGAACACTCCCGTCTCGCTGGACGACATGATCGGGCACTACAAGCGATCGAAGTTTCTTGCGGAGCAGGAGGCGATTGCCGCTGCACGTGACGGGCAGCACGTCATCATCCTGAACCCGACGACGCCGGTCGGCGCGAACGACATTAAACCCACGCCGACCGGACAGATCATCGTGGATTTTCTTAACGGCAGGTTTCCCGCGTACGTCGACACCGGGCTGAATCTGGTGGACGTCGGCGAAGTGGCGCGCATGCACGTCGCCGCTTCGGACCGTGGAATTCCCGGCGAGCGTTACATCCTGGGCGGAGAGAATCTGTCGCTCAAGCAGATACTGGACAAGATGTCCGCCATTACCGGCATACCGTCGCCGACCATGCAGGTGCCGCACGCGGTGGCGATGGCGTTCGCGTTCTTCGATGAGACGGTCACGGGAAGGCTGCGGGGCAAGGAGCCACGCGCCACGGTAGAGGCGGTACGCATGGGGAAGAAAAAGATGTTCGCATCCTCGGCGAAGGCGGAACGGGAGCTGGGCTTCCGGATCGTACCGGTGTACGCGGCACTGAGAGCGGCGATCGACTGGTTTCGTGCGCATGGATACGCGCCGGCACAATGAGCTACAGAATAGGCATCGTTGCAGCGCTCGCCGGAGAGTTGAAGCCCCTGGTGCGCGGGTGGTCGAGGCAGCCGGATGGCGCTTATCTCTCACAGCGCGGAGAGGTGGCCGTTATCGCGGTCGCACGAGGAATGGGCGTTATTCGTGCCGAGGAGGCAATCACGATTGCCGAGACCTATGGCTCGCTCGACGCGATCGTCTCGGTCGGCTGGGCGGGAGGAGCTTCCTGCGGCGTGCAGCCGGGAACGGCTTACGAGATCGGTGAGGTGATCGATGCGGAAAGCGGGCGAAGATATACCACGGCTGCGGTGACGAGTCCGATCAAGCTGGCGACGCTGGATCGCGTTGCCGGGCGCGAGGAGAAGCGTAGAATCGCAGAGACCTTCGGAGCCTCACTGGTGGATATGGAGGCGGCGGCGGTGGCAAGGCTGGCTCTCAGCAAAGGCGTTCCATTCTTTTGCTGGAAGGCAGTGACCGATGTCGCTACGGAAGAGATGCCGGATTTGAACCTCTTCCTGGATCACGAGAAACAGTTGCGCGTTCCACGGCTGGCCGCATACGCTTTGACGCATCCGCGATATGTGGCGCCGCTGTTGCGGATGGGAAGAAATGGCAAGCGCGGCGCGGATGAACTGGGCCACGCGCTTCATCGCTGGATCGATAAGGGCAGATATGCAGACAGCAACGGTTGAGAAAGAAGTGGTTCGGACAGAGCGTATTCCGGAGACAATGCGGGCGGCCGTGTATCGCGGCGTGAACGATGTGCGCGTGGAGACGGTGCCCGTCCCGCGCATTGGTCCCGGCGAAGTGCTTCTGCGTGTGGCTACATGCGGGGTCTGCGGCACCGATCTCAAGAAGATTCGCACCGGATCGCACTCAGCTCCGCGCATCTTCGGCCATGAAATTGCCGGTGTGATCGCGGCCAAAGGGGAGGGCGTCCGTGACTTCGAAGTCGGCGACCATGCCATGGCCTTCCACCACGTGCCCTGCGGCGATTGCTACTACTGTCGCAAGAAGACCTTTGCCCAGTGTCCATCCTATAAAAGCGTAGGGTGCACGGCGGGCTTCGAGCCTTCCGGCGGCGGCTTTGCCGAATATGTGCAGGTGAAGGACTGGATCGTCCGTCGCGGGCTAATCAAGCTGCCCACAAATCTTCCATTCGAGCAGGCGGCTTTCATTGAGCCGCTCAACACGACGTACAAGGGCGTGCGGGCGCTTCGTCTGGAGCCGGATGAGACGGTGCTGGTGATCGGACAAGGGCCGATCGGCATCCTGCTGGCAACGCTGGCACGACGTACCGGCGCCAAGGTTGTCACATCGGATTTGTATCCCCAGCGGCACGCCGTGGCGCGTACCTACGGGCTGGAGCACCCCATCGACGCCAGCACAGAAAACGTAGTGGCGCGCGTCCGCGAGTTGAGCGAAGGCCGTGGTGCGGATGCCGTTCTGCTGGCTGTCGGCGGCAACGCGCTGATCCGTACGGCGATTGATGCTGCGCGCCCGGGAGGACGGATCATGCTGTTTGCGCAGACACAGCATGGAGATGCAAGCTTCGATCCGGCGGTGATCTGCATGGATGAGAAGACGCTGATGGGTTCGTACAGCTCCTCTGCTGCGATTCAGGACGAGGGCGTGCGCATCGTGGTGGATGGATATACGCAAGGCTATGATCTGACCCGGCTCATTTCACACCGCTTTCCTCTTTCGCGGGCGGCAGAGGCGATTGCTTTTGCTTCCGAGCCGCACCCCGATTCCATGAAGATCATGATCGAGCCCGGAAATTAAGGCCGGTCTAATCTGCGAAAATAAGGTGATGGCAACTGGCATGCAGGCAGCCGTACTTTACGGCAAGGAAGATGTCCGGATTGAGGACGTGGAGCGGCCTCTGCCCGCAGCGGGCGAGATCGTTGTGCGTATCCGGGCAGCCCTGACCTGTGGAACGGACCTGAAGACCTATCGCCGGGGCTATCACGCGAAAATGCTGCACATGCCCGCCCTCTTCGGACACGAACTGGCCGGTGTAGTGGCGGCTGCCGGCGAAGGCGTAAGAGCGTTTCGCCCGGGGATGCGCGTGGTTGCGCTGAATTCCGCGCCATGCGACCGCTGCTACTGGTGCCGTCATGGGCAGCAGAATCTGTGTGAAGACCTTTTGTTCAACAACGGCGCTTATGCCGAGTGGATCCGGGTGCCGGCGCGGATCGTTGAAAAAAATACGCTCGAGATTCCGGCGCACGTGACGGACGAGCACGCGGCTTTGACCGAGCCTCTGGCGTGCGTCCTTCGCGGGCTTGAGGAGAGCCGGGCGCAGCGCGGCGACACCATGGCCGTTATCGGCGCAGGCCCGATCGGTTTGATGATGATTCATGCGGCCGCTCTGGCCGGCGTGCATGTGATTGCCGTCGTAAAGCATGATCAGCAGGTTTTGGCGGCGGAGCGGCTGGGCGCCCAGCACGTCGTGCAGACGACGAAGACCAGGGACTGCATTGCTGCGGTCCGCGGGCTGACTCCCGAGCATCGCGGCGTCGATATCGCGATTGAGGCCGTGGCCTTGCCGTTGACCTGGCAGTGGGCCGTCGATATGGTACGGCGCGGCGGGCTGGTGAACTTTTTCGGAGGCCCTGCTAAGGGAACGCGCGTCGATCTGGACACCAATCACCTGCATTACAACGATATCGAGCTGAAGGCGAGCTTTCATCACACGCCCGCGGTTGTTCGCAGGGCGCTCGCGCTGATCGCCAATCCGGCCTTTGACGCGGACGCATTTATCACCGGCCATGCGCCGCTGCGGGACCTGGCTTCAGTATTCCAAGGCATGATGCGCCGTACCAACGAGATCAAGACGGTGATTCTGCCATGACGGCGACGCAGAGCACAATGTCGGATACGAATGCGCTTGCTGCGCAGGGATGGGCAGCGCTGCCAGCCTCGTATCGTATGCCGGAGCGCACGCCCACGCTGGCGGAGGCGCAGCAGTACTGCCGCGAGCTGGCGGAATCGCACTACGAGAACTTCCACGTCGCTTCCTGGTTTCTGCCGAAGCGATTTCGTCCGCACTTTCACAGCATCTATGCCTATTGCCGCATCTCGGACGATCTGGGGGACGAGGTGGGAAGCCAGGCACAGGCGCTGGCGCTGCTAGACATCTGGGAGGAGCAACTCGACGCCTGCTATCGCGGCGAAGCGAAGCATCCGGTGTTCGTCGCACTGCGAGAGACGATCCATATCTGCGATATTCCAAAAGAACCGTTTGCGGATCTGCTGACTGCTTTCCGACAGGATCAAAGGGTCGTTCGCTACGCTTCTATGGCGGATGTTCTCGAATATTGCCGCTACTCGGCGAATCCTGTCGGGCGGCTGGTTCTTTATGCGTGCGGCTACCGCGACCAAGAACGCTTCGCATTGTCCGATGAGACCTGCAGCGCGCTGCAGCTTGCGAATTTCTGGCAGGACGTTCGCGAGGATTACAGACGTGGGCGGATCTATCTTCCGCTGGATGCGATGCAAGCGGCACAGGTGGATGAGGCGACAATCGCGAACGGGCAGCCTACACCTGAGTTTCGCGCGCTGCTGCAAGAACAGGTGGCCTATACGCGAGCGATGTTCGTGCGTGGCGCGAAGCTTATCGGCATGGTGGATCGCGAACTTGCGGTCGATCTCGACTTGTTCACGCGCGGCGGTCTGGAAATCCTTCGCGCGGTCGAGGGGCGGCGGTATGACGTGCTCTCAGCCAGGCCGACAATATCCAAGCCGCGCAAGGCGATGCTGTTGTTGCATGCGCTGGCTGGCCGCCTGGTGCCGGGAATGCGGCCAGCAGGTACGATGGCTTGATTGAACCGCAGGCGATTGACACGGCGTACGCCGAATGCCGGGCCATTGCACGCCGGGAAGCGAAGAACTTCTACTACGCTTTCGTAGCGCTCCCTGCACATAAACGCGATGCCATGTGCGCGATCTACGCATTTATGCGCCATGCCGATGACATCTCCGACGATGAGTCCAAGGACCGCGCCATCAGGCGTGATGAACTGACCCGATGGACAGCCGCATGGCGGGACGGCACAGACATTGCCGATCCCGTCTTCATCGCAGTCCGCGACACGCAAGAGCGCTTTGACGTTCCGAACGAACTGCTGGAGCAGCTCATTCACGGGACCGCCATGGACATTCAGGCGGACACTGTGAATTCCGATGCAGCCAATGGACTGAGCACCTTCGCGACGTTTGCGGATCTGTATCGGTACTGCTACTACGTCGCGTCTGTGGTGGGACTGGTGTGCATACGGATATTCGGCTACAGCAGCCCGGCTGCCGAGAGACTTGCTGAGGAGACGGGGATTGCGTTCCAGCTGACGAATATTCTGCGCGATGTACGGGAGGATGCGGAGCGCGGACGCGTGTACATTCCGTCGGACGATCTGAAAGCCGCAGGCACCAGCGCGGCGGACTTGGCCCGGGTGAAAAACGGCAGAGAGCTTACAGAGCCACAGCTGCTCGCTTTGGCAGGGGTTGCACGGCGCGCGCGCGCCTACTACCAATCGGCAGACCGGCTCCTGCCGTTGATCTCGCGGGACAGCCGTCCCGCGTTGCGGGTGCTGGTGAAAATTTATTCGCGGCTGCTGTCCAAGATCGAAGCGCGGCACTTCGATGTTTTTACGAAACGTGTGCAGGTCCCGACGTGGCAGAAGGTGTTGATTCTCGCCGGCGGCATGACGCGGATGCTACTGCTGCGCCTTCGGGGCGGGAGTGAGTGATGCGCTCACGAGATCCATATCGTGTCGCGGTAATTGGCGGCGGGGTTGCCGGTCTGGCTGCGGCGTGCGCACTGGCGCAGGATGGCTACGCGGTAGAACTATTCGAAAGGCGGCCCTATGTGGGCGGCCGTGCATCCTCCTATCTTCATCCGGGCGTTGATGAAGTCATCGACAACTGCCAGCACATCATCCTTGGCTGCTGCACCAATGTTCTGGGCCTGCTTCGGCGCGCGGGGGCAGAGGATGCGATGCACTGGTCCGACGGCATTACCTTTCTGGAGCCGGGAGGCGGGCAGACAAAGTTAAGGCCGGCGCCGCTGCCCGCTCCGCTCCACAGTACGCCGTCTTTCCTGTCGGCCAAGGCATTGGGTTGGCGCGACAAGCTGGCCATCGCCCGTGCCATCTCGGCATTTCTTCGCGGCAGCCGCGCCGAGGACGACCACCAGAACTTTGCAGACTGGCTCCAACGCACCGGACAGACAAAGCGCGCTGTCGAACACTTCTGGAAGCCGGTTTTATTCAGCGCGCTCAACGAAGATCCGGATCGCATTTCCGTGCGCTATGCAGCGAAAGTCTTTCGCGAGGCATTCCTGTTTTCAGCGGAGGCGGGGCGCATGGGAGTTCCGCGCGTACCGCTCAGCGAGATGTACGGGCAGGTTGCGGCGGCGATCGAACAGGCAGGAGGCAAGGTCCATTTGCGCAGCACCGTGGAGGGCTTGTGCCACGACGAAGAAAGCGCGCGATGGCGGCTTCGCGTTGCCGATCACGTTGAAGTCTTCGATGCGGTGGTGCTTGCGTTGTCCTTTGAAGGGCTGCAGAAGCTGCTGCCCTCATTGCCGGACGAAGCGCCACGCACCCGGCTGGAGAATTTGCTGACCAAATTCAGCCATTCGCCGCTGACCGGCATCCATCTCTGGTTCGATCGCGAGATTACAGAGCTGGAACATGCGGTACTGCTCGATACGACGGTGCAGTGGCTCTACAACACCTCGCGCATTCAGCCAGAACGGCAGTCCGGACGGGCTGGCCATCTTATCGAGCTTGTGGTCAGCGCGTCGAAATCACTGGTACCCATGGAGCGGCAGGCGATCATTGATCTCGCGCTTCGCGAGCTGGCGCTCTTCTTCCCGGCCATGCAGCAGGCGCGCTTGCTGAAGGCTGCGGTCGTCAAAGAGGTACGCGCAACGTACTCGATCGTGCCCGGGCTGGACGAGGTTCGGCCTGAAGCGGAGAGCGGCTGGCCAGGCCTTATGCTGGCAGGAGACTGGACCGCCACGGGGTGGCCCTCAACCATGGAGAGCGCCGCGCGCAGCGGCTATCTGGCTGCAGAGGCGGTCAGCCGGGAGGCCGGTAATCCGAAACAGTATCTGGTCCCGGACCTGCCCAGGCGCGGGCTCATGCGCCTGCTGCCGTAGCATCGATGTGCCTCCCTAGCGCAGGCAGGCTGTTTGTCATCCAAGGTGCATTGCACACGTCGGGCCGAAGGAGCGTTCATGGACTTTCAACCAATTGAAGACTACGGCGTCATTGGGAACATGCGATCGATTGCCCTGGTAGGAACACATGGTTCGATTGATTTCTTCTGTTTCCCGCGTTTCGATTCGCCTACGGTTTTCGCCGCTTTGCTCGACCCCGAGAAGGGCGGTTTCTTTTGCATTCAGCCGGAGCTGGATGGAGAAAGCAGCAAACAGCTCTATCTGCCCGAAACAAACATCCTGATCACACGGTTCCTCTCGGAACAGGGCATTGCGGAGATCACTGATTTCATGCCAGTCCTGAAGCCGGATGTGCCCAACCAACTCATCCGCCTGGTCCAGGTGATTCAGGGCAGGATCACCTTCAAGATCGAGTGCAGGCCAGCTTTCGACTATGCACGGCGCAAGCATACTGTCGAGCGTCGGGGCGATGTGGTCACCTTCCGGCCCGAGGGCGCGGACATCCAGCCGATGGTATTGAAGGCATCCATTCCGCTCCATGTGAAGGCCGGCGGCGTCATTTCGACATTCACGATGAAAGAAGGGGAAAAGCTCTTCTTTCTGTTCAGTGAAGAATGCGGCGAGACGGAGAAGCCGCTGGATGAGCAAATGCTGCAATCGCGGCTGGACGAGACGGTGGACTTCTGGCACCGGTGGTCGGCGAAATCGCACTATCACGGCCGCTGGCGCGAGACAGTGAGCCGCTCTGCGCTGACGCTCAAGCTAATGCAGGACGACGAGTACGGCTCGATCGTGGCCGCGCCGACATTTGGGCTTCCGGAACATCCGGGCGGCGAGCGCAACTGGGACTACCGATACACGTGGCTGCGGGACGCTTCCTTCACGCTGTACGCCATGATGCGGCTGGGATATGTGGAGGAGGCGCAGAAGTTCCAGAAATGGCTTGACGCTCTGATGGATTACGACTCCGAGCAGGGACCACTGCAGGTGTTGTACGGCATCGATGGACGGCAGAAAGTTCCAGAATTCGAGCTTAACCATCTGCGTGGCTATATGGACTCGCGTCCGGTGCGCATTGGAAACGCGGCCTATACCCAACTGCAACTGGATATCTATGGCGAGATGATGGATGCTACTTACCTTGCCAACAAGTATGGAGAGGCGACCAGTCATGAGGGCTGGCTTGCTCTGAAACGCATGCTCCAGTGGCTGGCGAAGAATTGGCAGCGCCCGGATGACGGCATCTGGGAGGTACGGGGTGGACGGCAGCACTTTCTGCATTCGCGGCTGATGTGCTGGGTGGCATTCGATCGCGCGATCCGGCTAGCCGACAAGCGTTCACTCGCCGGTCCGATCGATTGGATGATCAAAGCACGTGATGACATTGCTCATGACATCCACAACAATTTCTGGAGCGAAGAGCGCAAAGCTTTCATTCAGCGTCAAGGATCAAATGATCTGGATGCGGCTGTGCTGCTGATGCCGCTAATGCGCTTCATCAGCCCGACGGATCCGCGCTGGCTTTCCACGTTGCGGGCAATTGAAGAGGAACTGACGGTTGACACGCTGGTGTATCGCTACAAGACGGAGAGCGGCGTGGATGGGCTGCAAGCAGGAGAAGGCGCATTTACGGCCTGCTCCTTCTGGTATATCGAGTGCCTCGCGCGCGCTGGCCAACTGGATAAAGCGAGACTCCTGTTTGAAAAGATGCTGGGCTATGCCAATCACGTGGGTCTTTATTCCGAGGAGCTGGGCCGGAGCGGCCAGCACCTGGGTAATTATCCGCAGGCCTTTACGCACCTGGCGTTGATCAGCGCAGCGACTTATCTGGATCGTGCGCTCTCCGGCGATCTGCCGACCTGGCGCTGAGTCGCTCAATGCTTCAGCAGCGCCACTCCACAGCAGACGAAGATGGCCGCCACCCAACGGCGGCGGTCGACTCGCTCCTTGAGAAAGACGCGGGCCGCAATGGCATTGGTCACAAAGGTCAGCGAACCGGCGGCAGGCGCCACCAGGCTCACATCTGCATGGCTCAGGGTGAAGAGTAGAGAAAAGAAGCTGATCGCCATCGCACCGAAGCCGCCGAGGAAACGCAGGTTGCGAAGGACGGTGACGATTGCGCGTAAAAGCCCACCGCGCGCCATGATGACATCAAAGTCGCCGATCTGCCGGAATGCAGACGCGATGAGAATGTCGCCGGCTGTCGCGGTGGCAACGTTCACGGCAAGCATGGCAGCGAGTTCGAGACCGCTGACGTGGAGGTTCATTGCTTCGCTCCATGCTGGGCAATGGAAATCGGCACGGCGGCTGTCCCGTCCCCGGGCTCTACCGGTTTGGCTGGATGCTCCGTATACGCAGGGCCGCGGGTGACGAAACCGACGCCGGCTACGATGCAAAAGATGCCAAGCCAGCGCGCGGGTGTGATCTGCTCGTGCAGCCAGAATCGGGAAAGGAGCGCGACGACAACATAGGCGAAGGAAGTGGCCGGAAGCACGAAGGTGACATCGGCCCAGGAAAGCGCGGTCAGATAGGAGACGAAAAATCCGAGCAGAAGAACGATGCCGGCCAGCACCCACGGCACCTTCAGCGCGACGATGAGTGTGCTGAGATGGTGGAGGGATACCGGTCCGAGCTGCTTCATTCCGATAGCGAGGAAGGTATCACCCAGCGCCGAAGTGAGCGTGACGATGGCGAGGATGATGTAGCGGCGAGGGGTCATCTGCGTCCGGGGCGGCAGAGGCAGCCGAAAGGGCTGCCTCGCGTTGAGGGTGGAGGACGCCCGATCAGGCCCCGGCGTTCACGACCGGGACGGCCTTTCCAGCCTGTTGCTGTTTGGTGTCCCTGACAATCTTGTTGCGTTGTGCGCGCAGCTTCATGAAGCTCTTGGCCTCTTGATAGAGACGCGGCACGTCACGATTCACGATGGCTTTCCAGACGACGCGGGCTGCGGCCTTGGGACGGAAATAGTACTCGTCGTAGAAGCGGTGCACCATTTCGAGGACGTACTCGGCCGGCAGACCCGGATATTCGATATGCGCCATCTGGTGTCCACCGGAGTCGGACATGTTGTGATTGGTGATGAAGCCGTTCTTCTCCGCGAAATCGTAGAACTCCGTGCCCGGATAGGCGTGAGCAATGGAGACCTGGATGGTCTCGCAGTCCAGCGTTTTCGCGAAGTTGATGGTGTTGCGGATCGATTCCTTTGTCTCCCCCGGCAGGCCGAGGATGAAGTCGGCGTGGACGGTGAGGCCGAGGTCGTGGCAATCCTTGGTGAAAGCCCGCGCGCGCTCAACCGTGGCGCCTTTTTTGATGTTCTTGAGGATCTGCGGATCGCCCGACTCATAGCCCACAATCAACAGGCGGCATCCGGCATCCTTCATCGCCTTGAGGGTTTCGCGGTCGGTGGTGACGCGGGAGGTGCAGGACCAGGTCAGGCCTAGCGGCTTGAGCTTCTCGCAGAGCTCTACCGTGCGCGCCTTCTGGATGTTGAAAGTGTCGTCATCAAAGAAGAATTCCTTTACATGCGGGAAGTTCTCCTTGGCCCACTTCATCTCGGCGGCCACGTCGTCGGTGGAGCGCTTGCGCCATGCATGACCGCTCAGGGTCTGCGGCCACAGGCAGAAGGTGCACTGCGCCGGGCACCCGCGCGTCGAGTAGAGCGAGATGAACGGATGCAGCAGAAAGGGGACGTTATAACGCGTCACGTCCATGTCCCGCTTATAGATCTTCGTCGCCCAGGGCAAAGCATCCAGATCTTCGAGCTGCGGGCGATCCGGGTTGTGCGTGATGGCGCCGTTACTGCCGCGGTAGCTGATGCCCAGAATCTCAGGCAGGGGCTTACCATTCGCATACTCCACCACGGACATGTCGAACTCGCGGCGACAGATGAAATCGATCGCGCTGCATTCGTTCAGGGCGCGGTCGGGCGAGGTGGTGACGGGCGGCCCTACAAAGGCGATCTTTATCGATGGGTTGGCACGCTTGATGGTCTCTGCCAGCGCATGATCACCGGCCCAACCCACGGTGCTGGTAAAGAGCACCAGAAACTCGTAGCCCTTCGCGATCTGGATTGTCTCCTCGGCGGAGACGTGGTGCGGCGGGGCGTCCAGCAGGCGAGAGCCTTCCAGCATACCGGCCGGATAAGCGAGCCAGACCGGGTACCAGTAGGATTCGATTTCGCGCGTCGCGGGCCAGCGGCTACTTGCGCCGCCATCAAAGTTTTCAAACGAAGGCGGGTTTAGAAAAAGCGTCTTCAGTGGCATATTGTCTGCCTTCTAGTGTACCAGCCAGAACAGGGTAAAAGGGCGAAAAGCTGCACCGAAACAGGTGCAGTTATCGACTGCACAAACATGCGTAAATCGCTAAGGATGAGATGCCTGCAGGGCCCACTCCTCGACGGTGCCCAGGGAGCGCTGCAATTGGATCTCCGCCTGCATGAACTGGAAGTCTGCCTCGAGTTTATCGGCGAAGCGGCGGCGCTCTTCGATGCGGGCCTTCTCCTCGTCGCGAGGGGTCAGCGGGGAGGCGTTGGGATTTCCCGGCCCGTTCTGTAGCTGGATGAGGATGGCATCGAGGTTTTCCTGTGCGTAGTCACTCTGCAGACGAGCGATTTTCTGTTGCAGGCGCAACTCCGTGAGGCTGCCGGAGAGCTGACGCGTCTGTTCGGATACCTGGAGGCGAAAGAGGTTTGCCTGCTCCCGGGCATGAACAGCATCCGCGGCTGACCCGCGCGCACGATCGCGAGCCTGCGCGTCAAAAATGGGCAGCGTTAAATTAATGCCCACATCGAAGTTATTGTGCTGAAAGCGCAAGTAGTACTCGGCGTAATTGTTGAACTTGGCATAGCGGCTGTATTGAACGCCGAAGGCAATTTGCGGGCGCCAGTTTTTTCGGCTGTCGCCAACCGCGATGTACTGCTTGGATTGGGCGTCCGCCTCCGAGGAGGCAATGGCGGCGCTGTGGGTGCTGAGTGTTGCGTTTAGCGTGCCCGCAGCCGGAGCTACAGGCGCTGCAGGAATCGTGGCTGTTTCCGGAACGATGGAATCCTCAGTCAAGCCGGTGAGGTTCGCGAGACGCAGCCGCAACGAGCTCATATGGTCCTGGATATGCAGTCGTCGCTGCTCAAGGAGCGCGTTGGTCAATTCCGCCTGGGTGAGGTCCATTGCGCTCGAGAGGCCGGCGGCATTGCGGTTGCGCTCGATCTCGATAAGCCGTTCGCCAAAGCTGTGCTGCTGGTCCAGCGCTTCCATCTCTCGCTTGTCGCTATCCAGTTCGATGTAGGTGAGGGCTGCGTCAGTCACAACCTTCTCGCGTGTATCGCGCAAGGATGCCTGGGACGCCACCAGCGAAGCGCGTGCGGAACGGATCACGGATGGCTGGGAAAAGGAGAGCACCAGGGAACTCGCCGTGGCATTGACGATCGTTGGTTGGCCAACCGGGAATCCGTAGGAATAACCCACGCTTGAGCCGATTGCCATGGTGGGAACGTATGCGTCCTTGGTCTCACGGAGCCCCGCTGCGGCGCGGTCGACATCGGCGAGGGCCATCTTGACTTCATGAGAGTTGCGCAGCGCCAGGTCGACCGCTGTGTAGAAGGCGATCTGCGCATTCGCCGGTTGTGCTGCGGTGATCGCCAGGCTTGCGATGGCGAAGAGCACGGTCATAGCGACTCGCGAACAAGGAAACACGTGTGGCAAAGGCAATGTCCTGTACGTCAGCGTCCGGTATTGGTGGCAACCTGCCTGGTTGGATGATAGACGCTGGCGATGGAGGCTGCCGCCTGAATCTGCTGTGCAGCACCCGCCGTGTCACCTTGTTTGTTCAAGAGACTGGCGAGAAGCAACTGTACGCGAAAGGCCGGCTCATCTTCCGATTTCTCCGGAGACGCAAGATATTCGCGCAGCAAGCGAACTGCTGCCTCCGGATCCTGCCCGGATCGCGTCAGCAGATGCGCCGCATCCACCAGCGGCTCGCCGTGTGACCCATTTGCTTCCAGCCCGACGCGAATCGCCTCCTGCATGCGGAGCAGATCGTTCTGTTTTTGGTAGAACGAGGCCAGAACCATCCAGTAGGTGGCCGGATGCGGCGAGGCGGCGATCGCCTGCCGGAAGTGCTGCTCCGCAGCCACCATATCTTTGTTGCTCGCCGCGATGCGACCGCGCAGTTCCTCGGCGCGGGCACGGTCCACGCCGTCAAGTTTGTCGGCGACCGCTGCTGCCTTGTCCTTGCCGCCGCCTACGATTCCCGGTGCCTCCGTGTAGTAGTCCCCGAGGTCCGAGAGCGCTTCGGCATTGCGCGGATCAAGCGATACTGCCGTTTCAAATTCGGCCTTGACCCGCTTCGCCAGGCCGTACGCTTTGATGAAAGAGACACGGTCGGCTTTCTCGCCGAGCGCGCGCCCGTACCACAGGTGATTATCACTGCTGCCGCTGTCGAGGGCGACTGCCTTCTCGCAGGCGCGAACAGCTTCGTCCCATCGCTCAATCTGCAGGGCAAGCCGGCAGAGCAACTGCTGTGCTTCGGCATCGTTGCTGCTCCGCTCTGCAGTCGGCTGCAAAAGCTCCATAGCATGGTCGGCGCGGCCCTGCTGGAGGTCGCGAATCACATCCGTCCGATCTGCCGGGGTGAGAGCCGGCAGGTGGAGGGGCAGGAGAAATAAAACGAGAAGTAGGGGAGTCAGGCGCATGAGTGCAGAACGTCCGTTGTGGCAAGCGGTGGATGCTTAGCGATCGATGTGCACCGGCACACCTTCCGCCAGGGGCTCGCCATTGGTTGTGCTCAGCGCCACGGTGTCGTTCTCTGCCAGCCCACTGATGATCTGCACCTGGGTGAGGTTCAGTGCACCTTTCGTGACCTGCCTGCGCCGGAGGGTTTTTCCATGCAGAAGGTAGACGTAATCTTTTCCACCTTCACTGTGCAGCGCTTCGCGCGGAATCGTCAGCACATGACCCAGGCTCTGCTCGGTGATCGTAACCCTCACGTTTGTGTTGGGCAGCAGCTTTCCATCGGCATCATCGACACTTAACAGCACCTCGCCAACATTGCGAGTCGTATACGTAATGATGGTCGAGGGCATGCTAAGGATTCGCCCGTGCCACACACGATTTGGGAGCGCGTCCCAGACGATGGTCGCCGGTTGGCCGACGTGCAGGGCGCCCAGTTCCGGCTCATCGAAATAGGCACGGACCTGAAGCTTTTTAAGGTCCGCCATCTGCAACAGCAATGAGCCCGGGCTGACGTACTCGGAGACGGAGACGGGCAGGGAATACACGGTTCCCTTGAAGGGCGCACGGACGTTCGACTGGGCCACGATTGTATTGGCAGCAGAGTAGGCTGCCTGGGCCTGCTCCAAATCGGCCTTTGCATGGGCCATGTCAGCGGAGGAGTAGCGCGAACTCTGCCTCTTCTGGAGAGTCGCAACCGAAGCGTTTGCAGCCTCAAGCCTCTGCTGCGCCGAAGCGACTTCTCCGGGTGCCGCCGCGCCCTGCGCGACCAGCTTCTTCAGCGTATCGACATCACGCTGGGCCTGATCGCGATCGAGCTGCGCCTTGGTGAGCTCACCGCCGAGCGATGTGCGCTCTTCCTGCGTACCGCCCTGCTCCGCCGCCTGATAGCTGGCCTGCGCGCCGCGCAAAGCGGCGAGGGCGCTGGCGCTGCGCGCAAGCGCATCGGCGTCATCCAGCGAGAGCAAAAGCTTCCCCTTGGGCACCAGATCTCCTCCACGCACGTAGAGCTCTTTCACGGTGCTGGGCGCGGGCGCGTGTGCCTCAAAATTGTGCTGTGGTTCGACTTTGCCGTTTGTACTGTCTGTCGTGATGAGGTCTTCAACTGTTGCCCTCGCGACGCGGAGAGGCAATTCCTCACGCGTGAGCCTGCGCACCGCGAAGAAGACAATTACCAGCAGAATTGCGGCGAGCGTCCACAATATGATCGGTTTCGCTCTGCCATTTGAGGTTTCGGCCATTCGTTCTAAACCGTCGGTAAGTATATAAGACGCGCTCTCCGTCTCTTTGGAGTCAGAAAGATGCAGGGAGTCTTCATGGGTACAATACGAGTATGACCACCACGCCGCGATATACCGACGAACACGCCCGCGCGGGTCTTGCGACAAATTTTCCGGAGATCGAAACCTGGGAAAACCAGTTTCGCGGCTACGAAATCGTGATCGACAATCCCGAATTCACTTCGGTGTGCCCGAAAACCGGCCTGCCGGATGCGGGCATCCTTACACTCCGCTACATGCCGCGCGAACGCTGCCTGGAGCTGAAGTCTTTCAAGGAATACCTGTTCTGCTACCGCAACCTCGGAATCTTTCAGGAGAATGTCACGAACCAGGTGCTTGAGGATGTCGTGAAGGCCTGTGATCCTGAGTGGGCCGAGGTGAAGGGGGATTTTCGTCCCCGGGGTGGCCTTTCTACGGTGGTGGTGGCACGCTGGCCACGGCCGGCGAATACGCGCTAACAATCCTGCCAGGGCGAATTGATGCCGCCAGACGAGCACCCACGGTACAGGCACGCAGCGTGGGCGCTTGGCTTGCTGACCGCGCTGAACCTCTTCAACTTCATTGATCGCTACGTGCTGCCCGGCGTGCAGCCGCTGGTGCAGCACGAGTTTCATGCCAGCGATGAGCGCATGGGCGCGCTTACCTACGCCTTCTTCATTACATACATGCTGGCCGCTCCGCTGACCGGATGGCTGGGCGATCGTGTGGCTCGGAAGCCGCTCGTCGTAGCCGGGGCGGTGCTGTGGAGTGTGGCCACGCTGCTCACGGCGACCGTCCACAGCTACGGGCAACTTTATTTCCGCCATGCGGTGGTGGGCATTGGGGAAGCGACCTTCAGCGTCTTCGCGCCTGCCATGATTGCCGATATGTACCCGGAGAGGGTACGAAATAAGGTGCTGAGCATCTTCTATCTGAGCATTCCGGTGGGCGCAGCGCTCGGCTATCTGATCGCAGGACAGCTCGGTACCGCATATGGTTGGCGCATGCCGTTCCTGGTAAGCGCCGCGCCCGGGTTGGTGATTGCCATACTCATTCTGCTATTCGTTCGAGAGCCCGTGCGGGGAGCTGCCGACATGCTGAAGCCCACGCCCTCACGGGCGACCATCCTGGGCGTATTCAGAAACAGGTCTTACTGGACGGCGTCGCTGGGGATGGCGATGCTGGTCTTCACCATGGGCGGCATCTCGGTCTGGCTGCCCACCTTTCTCTCGCGCATCGAAGGGTATTCGCTCCCGCGCGCGAATCAGATCCTTGGCGGCGTGACGGTGATTGACGGGATCTTCGGCACCATTGTGGGCGGATGGATTGCGCAACGCTGGCTCAGGACGAATCATCGCGCGCTCTATTTAGTTTCAGCATGGAGCGCGGTATTGACGCTTCCCGCGGCCCTGATGGTCTTCTTCGGCCCGCGCTCGTTACTTTTGCCTTCGATTCTGATGGCGGAATTCTTTCTGTTTCTCAACACGGGCCCGCTGAATGCGGCCATCGTCAACTCGGTGTCTGCGACGGTGCGCGCTTTCGCCATTGCGCTCAATCTGTTCCTCATCCATGCGCTTGGCGATGCGCCCTCGCCGCGGTTGATCGGCGCCATCTCAGACCGGCACGGGCTTCGTCTCGGCCTGGGAGTGACGCTGATCGCGCTCGTGCTCTCGGCGGCGATTCTATTCTCCGGCGCGCGATTTGCCCCAGCCCTCCCAGAGGAAACGGAAGTGTGACGATGCTGCGGACAGTCGGCCTTGCGGTGGGGTGGGGGGTGGCCCTCCTCTGGGCGGCACGAACCGTGGGGTGGATGCGTGGGATGTCGCGGCTGCCGGATCTACGCACCATGCCGCCGGGGGTGCCGCGCGGGCGCTTGAGTGTCATCGTGCCGGCGCGGAACGAGGAGGAGAATGTCGGCGCCGGATTGCGCTCGCTTCTCGCGTCGAAGGATGTGGGCCTGGAGGTGATTGCGGTGGACGACCGCTCGGAGGACCGCACCGGGACCATCATGGAGGCTCTTCAGCAGGAGCAGCGTGCCTCCGGCGTGCGATATGCGGTGGAGCATGTCCGTGAGTTGCCGCCCGGATGGCTGGGCAAGCCGCATGCGATGGCGCGCGGCGCGGGGCTGGCAACAGGGGAGTGGCTGCTCTTTACCGATGCGGACGTGGTGTTTGCCGAAGATGCGCTTGCTCGAGCCTTGAGATATATGGAGCGTGAGGGCGGCGACCATCTGCTGGTGATGCCGACGCTGGTCGCGCGGAGCGCCGGAGAGCGGATGATGCTGCCATTCCTGCATGTGCTCTCGATCTGGGGGCCGCGGCTGTGGCGGGTTGCCGACGCGAGCGCGCGCGATGCGGTCGGTGTCGGGGCGTTCAACCTGATGCGGCGGTCTACCTATGAGGCGGTGGGCGGATGGGAGCGGCTGCGCATGGAGGTAATCGAGGATGTATCCATGGGCGTGGTCATCAAGCGGGCGGGGTTCCGTTCGCGCGTGGTGACGGGGCGGGGCCTGGTGCGTATTCGCTGGGCATCTGGTGCGCGTGGCGTCGTCACCAACCTGACCAAGAACGTCTTCGCCGCCTTTCGCTTCCGCATCGGGCTCATCGCTGCGGGAACCGCGGTGCTCACCGTCATGTGCCTGCTGCCGTTCGGCGGCATCGTGTGGGGACTGACACACGATTATGCGTGGCTATGGCCGAGCTTCGTGTCGCTCGCGGCGCTTGCTGCGCTGTACTGGCGGTATGGGCGCTTCGCGGATATGGATGGCGCGATTCCCATACTGTGGCTGCCGGCGTTTCCGGTTGCGGCTCTCGTGTTCGTCTACGCGATGGTGCGCTCGACGGCGCAGACACTTATACGCGGGGGTGTCGAGTGGCGCGGCACCTTCTACTCTCTGCGGGAGCTGCGCGAGCATCTAGGCCCGCTGCGCTAATGAGTGGCGCGGAAGACGCTGAAGTGGTGATTGCCGCTGAGCGACGGGTCGTGCACCGGGGCCTTGCCTTGCTCGGCGGAGAAACCGGCGAGCAGCGCAGGGTTGGGGTGGAACTTCTCCGAGCCGCCGTGCAGTTGCTGCGATCTGGTCAGGTACATCAGGCTGCGGTCGTTCACGCTGTGGACGATGCCGCGGAGCTGGATGTCTTTGCCGAGGAGCGAAGTCAGGTCGCCGACATCGCGTGTGTCCTGGGGCAGGCTGGCGATGGTCACGCGGCAGTCTTCGTCTTTCGTCTCGGGACTGCAGATGTCGAGGAATCGCGTGCCGTCGCGGAGCTGGGCGATGTCGTATACATGGGCGGTGATGCAGATGTCTTTGCCGCTGTAGCGCGTGGCGTCCGCGGCAGGATGGCAGGACGCAGCGTGAAGGCCTGCGGAAAACGGAACCAGCAGCAGTATGGCAATCGTACGCACGCTGCGAGGCTATGCTGGCACTGACAAACTGGCGATCCCACATTCGTGGTGCTGGCCGCACGGGCGGGCGCGCCTTTGGCGCAGTTTGCGGGGTTCGCTCCTTCGTCGCTCACGTTAGGATTTGTGGCGATTCATGCAAAGAACAGGTCCCTTCACTCGCAAGTCTCGCTTTTTGCGAGACAGCTCCGGTCGGATGACGAATCATTGAGTCGTAAGGGCTGGCTCTTTCGATTTGCCACTGCCGTAGTGGCTGGCTACGTAGTCATTCAGGATGCGTTTGAAGTCCGCGATGATGGTGTCGCCTTTGAGGGTGATGGCCAGCTTGCCGTCGATATAGACCGGGGCTTTCGGCTCCTCGAACGTTCCGGGCAGCGAGATGCCAATGTTGGCGTGCTTGCTTTCTCCCGGGCCGTTGACGATGCAGCCCATGACGGCTAGCTTCATCTCCTCCACCCCGGGGTACTGCTTCTTCCACTCGGGCATGGACTCGGTGAGGTAGTTCTGCACCTGCTGGGCGAGCTCCTGGAAGTAGGTGCTGGTGGTGCGGCCGCAGCCGGGGCACGCCGTGACCTGGGGGGCGAAGGAGCGGATGGAGAGCGCCTGCAGGATCTGCTGGGCGCATCGGACTTCTTCGCTGCGGTCGCCGCCGGGCGTGGGAGTGAGGGAGACGCGGATGGTGTCGCCGATGCCGGCCAGCAGCAGCGGCGCGAGACCGGCGGTGGAGGCGACGGTGCCTTTCATGCCCATGCCGGCTTCGGTGAGGCCGAGATGGAGGGCGTGATCAGTACGCGCGGCAAGCGCAGTGTAGACGTCGATGAGGTCGCGGACACCGGAGACCTTGGCGGAGAGGATGATCTGGTCGCGGCGGAGGCCGTAGCGCTCCGCGGCGGTGGCGTTGTCGAGGGCGGAGCGGACCATTGCCTCCATCATGACGTCGCGGGCATCGAGCGGCTGGGCCGCCTTGGAGTTCTCATCCATCATGCGGGTAAGCAGCGCCTGGTCGAGCGAGCCCCAGTTGACGCCGATGCGCACCGGCTTCTGGTGCTTGACGGCGACTTCGACCATGGTGCGAAAGTTGTCGTCGTCTTTGCGGCCAATGGAGACGTTGCCGGGATTGATGCGGTACTTGGAGAGGGCCTGAGCGCAGGCGGGATATTTCGTCAGCAGCAGGTGTCCGTTGTAGTGGAAGTCGCCGATGATGGGCGTGGTCCAGCCCTTTTCGCGGATGCCGTCGACTATGTAGGGAACCGCTTTCGCCGCATCGTCATTGTTAACGGTGATGCGAACCAGCTCCGAGCCGGCGCGGGCGAGCGAGGCGATCTGTTGGACGGTGCTCTCAATGTCGGCGGTGTCGGTGTTGGTCATCGACTGGACGACGACCGGGGCGGAGGAGCCGACACGGACTTCGCCGATGGGGACAGTGACAGATTTTCTACGCTGGATTTCCGGCATAAGGCTGCTTCTAGTTTACCGTGGGTGCACCGTGTGCCAGGCAGTCACGTTGTCGGCACCCCCTCCCCCCTCCCGGCACCGGAGGCTGGCTCGTAAGCGGCTTTAGTTTCATTGGTTTAGAGTGCCTCCCGTCAACTAAATTCGTCCAAACAAAGGGCTTATCGCGAAATTCGTCTCTCCATTGGACTTAGCGAACACCTAAAGCCGATTCCAGAGCCGTCCTGATCAAAATGTGAAACGCCACCGATGCGGTGGCGTTTCGCTGAACTCATTTCTACTTCCAGTGTAGCGAATCGAGTGGGTCAATATGGCAGTTTCTGATGGCATTTCCCGGATTGGGAGTTACTGTGAATGCGCTAGCTCGACAAGCCAGCCACCGCTTTTGTAATACATAGTGACAACAACATGGGATTCATCGCGCTTGGAATCGGAACAGATGATGATGTAGGGCCGGAATACAGGAATACATCTGTTGGTGTTCGCCTTTATTTGTGGTCGTGTGTTCTGTCGATCTTCTTCTTCCTGGTGCGCATCTATCTCGGATTCGCGGTGGCCTATCCTCCGCCACGCGATGTGGTCCTCGGGTCGTGGGCTGTTCTGGTAATCCTGTGCATGGAATCCCTTTCCATTGGGCTCAGCAAGTTTCGCAGAGAGACCACAACATGGGTGTCGTGCATCATGGGAATTGTTCTGGGCGCGATTGTCATCGCTGAGGCCGTTTTCTGCCTGATCGGCTTCCTGGAAGTTCTCCTCCATTAAACAAGGGTTGCGGGCTGTGGGACCCTGCCGCAAATCGCTTCGGCGCACTCAGAGTTCGGCCAAGATTTGTTCTACGGCACGCAGGCCGGAGCGCAGTGCACCGTGGACTGTGCCCCAGTGGCCGGTGGTATCGGTGTGCTCGCCGGCGAAGAAGAGCGTGTCCTCGACTGGCTCGGCCATCTGCGCGGAGCAGTCTGCGGCGCCGACGGGCGCGTAGCTGTACGCGCCGAGCGTCCAGGGATCTCTATTCCAATCGTGCAGATAGGAGTTACGTAATTCCGCGTCGAGCGAGTGCGGCTGGAGGGAGAATATCTGCTCCAGCGAGCGGAGGGCCTGCGCGGGAAGCTGGCTCGGGTCGCTGACCGCGTCTGCAGCGGGACCGCCGAGCCACGCGACCAGCATGGGGATGTCGCGCGGGTGCTGGGCCCAGTAGGTTGGCGGCATCATGCCGGGTGCGAAGAGGAATCGCATCGAATGCGCCTTTGGGGGCAACTTCTGTTTCCAGAAGGCGGTGCGGAAGAGAAGCACGAGGCGGCGCACGGAGCCGGCCTCCATGCGATCTGCTGCGGCGAGGATGTGGGACGGCTCAGGATCGAAGACAACGCTGCGTGCTCTGAGAACGCCGAGAGGAAGCGTGATAATGGCTCTTTGCGCAGAGAACGATTCGCCGGATGCGGTTCGCGCTGTGACTGCGCCGCGCTTCCACTGGAGCGAAACGACCGGCGAGCGGAGCAGGATGCTGGCACCCGCTTGCTCCGCCTGCCGGGCGAGGTGCCGGGGCAACGCGTCGTAACCCGTGAGTGGACGGGAGGAACGGTCGCCCTCGATCTCCTCTTCGGCCTGCTGCTGGCGGGCGAGCGCCGCAATGCCGATGCGGCGGGCATCGGCGGCGTTGACGCCTTCGACGAAGGATCGGGCTTGTGTGGCGGCTTCTATGCCGGGCCGGCGGCGGGCGAGGAACTGCTCGAAGCTCATGTCGCCTTCCCGGCGCGCGAAGCCGGCCAGCTCATCGAGGAGAGCGAAGGATTCATGCTCAGGACATGGGGAGAGCGTGCCATCGCGGAAGCAGGCGTCCGTGCCGCTGATACCTTGCAACTCGATGTGCGCTTCCTGAAACCGGCGGAGGAGCTCCGGAGGACGCCCGTGCACGAACTCTGCGCCGAGTTCGATGGGAAAGCCGGCTTCTTCTGGATGAAGCGTGAAGATACGGCCACCGATGCGATCGCGTGCTTCGAGCAGCGAGAGCCGCTTGCCGGCGGAGGCGATCTCCACGGCGGCAACGAGGCCGGCAACGCCCGCGCCGAGGACGAGCACGTCGCTGAGATTCGCCAATGCAAATTCCTTCGACCGCAGATATTTGCGAGATTAGATGCGGCAGGCGAGAGGATTGTGACGAATCGGTAAGCGCTTTGAACGACCGCGCTGTGGGGAACTACCCCGCCCTAGCGCCAGGCCAGAGCAGGGCGCCCCTTGTGACCGCTTCCCTTGAACGTTTGTGGTGAGCCGGGGCGCCGGTTTCGACGCCCCCTTTGCCTGCTCAGGCTGCAGCGCGGGCGTTCGCGTCGCTGGCGATGCGGGTGAGCTTTTCATCCGCGGCTTTCTCCTCTTTGAGGATCGATTCGAGGATCGGCACGTCGCCGCTATGACCCATGGTTTCAGCCCAGGTGCGCAGGGTGCCGTAGACGGCCATCTCGTGATGCTCCACCTCCTGCGCGGAGGCGATGAGCGAGACATCGAGCACCATAGGATCCTTCGCGTCCTTGATGCCGTCTTCCGCTTCGGTGATGAGAGCAGAGATGGCTTTACAGGTCTCGGTCTTTGCAGAGCCGGTATGGCGTTGCAGGATCTGCTCGACCTTGGAGACGTGGCCTTCGGTTTCCTTTAGATGGCTGCGGAAGGCGTTTGCCAGCTCCGGCGTGGTGGCCTTCTCGGCCATGGTGGGAAGAGCCTTGGTGATCTTCTGCTCCATCTCGAGGGCTTTCTTGAGGTGAGTGATGTAGAGCCCGTGCAGAGTTTTGAGGTTTTCGGATGTCAGCTTCATAGGGAATTCTCCAATCGGCGGTGATGATTCATGAGCTGTTGCTGGCCGCGGAAGTTTGCGCGAGGAAGGGCGCCCTCCGCAGCGAAAGATTGCAATAAACCATAGGACGGTTGCAGATTGCAGGACGTTGCCCCGATTGCCTACGGGCGGAAATATAGGCGAGACGAACCGTACAGCGCGGAGTGCATCCTAAGTATTGAGGAGCAATCTATGCCGGCGCGAGCAACCAAAGCGAGGCGAAGCACACGCGGCGTAAGTCATCGCGGCTCCCATGGACGGCGGAAGTGGTCTGCTGCCGTGCATACGGAGTCGGCGTATCCCGAGCAGGGACTGTTCAAGAAAGATGCAGCGACGATTGCGCGCAGCCTTGCGTCGAAGAAGGTTTCGCCGAAGGGACCGTCCTCCGGTATGCGGATGCTGACCTTCTATGTGAACCGGGCAGGAAAGAATCTGAGCGCGCGCCGGCGGCATGAGCTGGAGCGCGCGAAGGAGCTGCTGCACGCGCTGATTGAGCGAGCGAAGTCACGTCAGAGTCATACGTAAATCGAAGCTCAATTCCTGACCTGCTCGGGTCCTGCTTGCGTGGCCTTTGGCCTTGCGGCGTTAGCACCATTCCAACCGAAATGTTGAGATAACGGCCCATCTTCCGGGTGACGACAACGTCGTTGCCGCGGAATAGTGTTGGCCGAACAGATACTAAAACACTTTTGCAGAAGGGACATTGCGCACGGCATACGCCGGCGGGTGTCCGGGTCTGCTCTTTTTCGGGTGAGGCATGATGCGCAAGGTTGTTGCAGTCCTTCTCTGGATGGCGGCGGGTAGTGTGCTGGTCTATGGCCAATTGCCAAGCGGCACAATCAATGGCCGGGTGACGGACCCGCAGGGCGCAAGCGTGGCGCGCGCACATGTGACGGTGAAAAGTCTGGCACAAGGCACGGTGCGCGAGACGGAGACAAACGCGGAAGGGCTCTACGTGTTTCCGAGCCTGGAAATCGGCACCTATGACATGCGCGTGGAGGGGCCGAGCTTTGCGCCTGCGGAGACGCGCGGTGTGGTGCTGCAGGCCGGAAAGGCCCAGACGATCGATATAGCTCTCGAGCCGGCAGGCGCACAGACGACGGTGAATGTGACGACGGCGATTCCGCCGGTCGATCTGTCGCAGTCGATGATTCAGGGGCAGATTACGTCCACGACGATCGAGAACATTCCGCTGAACGGCAGGAACTTTCTGGAACTGGCGTATCTGGTGCCGGGGAACCGTCCGGCGCCGACCTTCGATCCGACGAAGACGAACACGCTGGAGGTGAGCTCTGCGGGAGGCTTTGGCCGCGGCGGCAACATCACGGTGGATGGCGGAGACAACAACGATGAGGTGGTGGGAGGCACGCTGGCCAACTTCCCGGCGGACTCGGTGGAGGAGTTCCAGATAGCGACGGCGCGGTTTACCGCGGAGGTGGGGCGCTCGGGCAACAGCATCGTGAATATTGTCACCAAGAGCGGCACAAATGATTTTCATGGCTCGGCGTTTGTCTTCGAGCGCAACCGCAACCTGCAGGCGCTGCCCGCGACCTTCGATCGCTCGCTGCCGACGCCGGCGTTCGATCGGCAGCAGTATGGAGGGTCGGCAGGCGGACCGATACGCCGAGATATGGCGTGGATCTTTTCCTCGGTGGAGTACCGGCACCAGAATGCCGCACTGCAGACGGGCGCTCGCAATTTTGTGACGCAGACGGTCCAGAACACCTCGGCGCCTTCGCCGCTGCGGGATGCGCTGTGGTCGACGCGCTACGACCAGAAGCTGGGCGCGAACAACAGCCTGATGATGCGCTATTCCTTTAACCGTTCCACGGATACGGGAGAGGCGACGCCATCACAGGCGACACCGGCGTTCAGCGCGGCGGAGCGGCAGAATTCGCTGAACCGATTCCATTCGATTGAAGCGGGGCTGACGACGGTGCTCTCGCCGACGCGCGTCAACAATCTTGCGTTCCACTACGACAACTTCTACAACGATATTCCGTCTTTTCCGACCGCAGGGGCGGTCACGGATCCTCCGCTGAGCCTGACGAACGAGTTGATCTTTCCCAGCCTTGCGGATGGGCAGAACTTTAACCTGCCGCAGGCGACACGTCTGAACCGGGTGCAGGTGCGCGACGGATATGCGTGGAGCCTGGGCAGGCATTCGCTGCGGCTGGGCGGCGAGTTCCAGCACTACACGGCGAACGGGTTGATCAACGTGTTCGGGCCGGGGACGGTGATCCTGGCCAGCAACTTTGGCTTTGCCGATCTGAACGGCGATGGGCAGGTGAACGATCTGGATATTCCGGTCGCAGTGGCATTGAAGAGCAGCGCGCCGGTGGTTCCGGTGCCGATCCCGACGGTTTTCAATAGCTACTTTGCTGGCTATGTGCAGGACGACTGGCGGGTGAAGCCGCGGCTGACGCTCAACCTTGGGTTGCGGTGGGAGTATGACACGAATATCACCGGGACATCGAGCGCGCATGGGCCGTGCCCGACCCTGACGTCGATTCCGAGCACGCCGTGCACGTGGATGGCGAACGTGATCGACCTGAAAAAATCGCCGGACACAAAAGACTTCAGTCCGCGGGTCGGGTTTGCCTTCGATCCATTCGGCAAGGGCAGAACAGTGCTTCGCGGCGGTTATGGAATTTACTATGACCGGATCATCCTGGAAGCAGGGTCCGAAGAGCTGGTGCAGAACGATCGCGCATTGACGGTGACGCAGTACGCGGGATCGTCGTGCACGTCGCCGTTTGTGCCCGGGCCGCCCAGCCTGGGAGCGTGTTTTGCGCCGGAGTCGAGTTTTGCCGGCGGGAGCCCGAGCCTTGCCGCGCCCTTCAGCGGTCCGCACCAGACGGGCGGCGTGGGGATGATCGCGATGGGGCCGGACTCGCATCATCCGCTGGTCCAGCAGGTTTCGCTGGGTGTGCAGCAGCAGTTTGGGGATGCCTGGGTGCTTTCGGCGGACGGCCTGCATGTCTTCGCGTACCGGCAACTGAATGGGCATCTGCTGCGGACGACCGATTCGACATCGCAATACGTAAACTGCCCCGGGGACAACGCGCCTTGCACGCTGACCGATCCGGCGAGCGGCATCTCGGACAACATCACGATTCTGGAGTCGCGGGCGAAGTCCTGGTATGACGGCCTGATCTTCAGTTTGCAGCACCGCAGGGCTAAGATCGGGCGGATTGGATATCAGTACAACGTCAGTTACACACTTTCCAAGACGCTGGACTACTCGGACGACGACCAGCTTACGGACGGCAACTCCAACGAGCAAGTAAACCTGGCGGAAGGCGTGTATCTGCCGCGGCTGGAGAAGGGCTACGCCGTGACGGATGAGCGCAGCCGCATCACGCTTTATGGCGAGGCGCAACTGCCGTGGCGCTTCTCGCTGGCGCCGATTTACACCTTCGGGTCGGGTGTGCCGGCCAATACGTTCCTGCCCGGCACGGCGGTCAATGGCTCGAGCGGCTCGCGCCTGCCGCTGATCGGGCGCAACTCACTGGGCCGCGGTATCAAGAACAGCAATCAACTCAACGCCGCGATCGACAGATGGAATGCGCTGCCTGCGTGCCCGGCGGCCTTTCCATGCCTGGCTGGCGGAACGCTCGAGCATGTGCCTGCGAACATCAACTTCTACAGCCCGTTCAGCTCGCTCGATTTGCGGCTGAAGAAGGATGTCCCGCTGAGCGACCGGATCATGCTCAGCCTGGTGGGCGAGGGCTTCAACATGTTCAACGAGACGAACATTCGCGGGACCAGCAATAACAACTATGCCGGACGCAATATCGCGATCAGCCCTTACCAGCCGGCGCAGAACGGGCAACCGGCACAGGCGGTGCAGAGCGACTTCTACTCGCCGGTGACTACCGCCGGAGGCTTCTTCGGGTCGGGCGGCCCGCGGGCTTTCCAGTTTGCGGCGCGGTTGACGTTTTGAGGGCGCGAAGATGAAGCAGGTAAGGGAAGTCATCGGCACAAATCTGCCGCTGGTAGAGGAGAACGAGGCAACGGGCACGGTCGCACGGGTGTATGCGGAGTACCGGGAACGCTTCGGACGGCAGCATGTGCCGGGGATACTGAAGTGCTTCGCGACCCATCCGCCACTGCTCGAACAGATGATGGCGCTGGCTTCGACGCTACTGTTTACGGATGGATACCTGACCCGGGCGACGAAAGAGATGCTGGCGACATACGTCTCCCGTCTGAACGCCTGCCCGTATTGCACGGACAGTCACGCATTCTATCTGCGCGAGCAGGGCGCGAATGCGGAGTTGCTGCGCGCGCTCTTTGACCGGAAGCTGGACAGCGCGGCGGTGGGCGAGCAGCAACGCAGGCTGCTGGAGTTTGCCGAAAAGGTTACGAGCGAGTCGCACAGTATATCGAGCGCCGACGTTCAGCAACTGCAGGCGGCGGGATGGACCGAGCCGCAGATTGCGGAGGCCGTTCATGTCATTGGGTTGTTTGCCTATTTCAACCGCGTTGCGAATGCATTTGGGTTGCCGTCGCAGCATCTCTTCGATGCGGAAGAAACAGCAGGAACAAAGGAGGAGTGGTGAGCGAGCCGATGGTGGCGCAGGAGCCCATGTTTCTTCGTGGAGTGGAGGAGAATCCGAAGCCGAGCGTGTATCGCGACCTGATCGAGAGTGCGAAGGCTTCCGGCGGAGATTCGTGGCAGATATGGCATCTGCTGGCTTTTGACCCGGAAGCCGCGCATCCCCTGGCGGCGCTGTCGCAGGTGCTGATGCACAATGAAGCGCCGCTGAGCGCGGGCTTGCGGGAATTGATTGCGGCATACACGTCGTCGCTGAACCAGTGCGAGTTCTGCATGATGGCCCATGCCGCCGTCGCTGTGAAGCTGCTGGGCGACGAGGAATTGGTATGGGGCGTGATGCGCAACCTGGAAGCCTCGAAGCTGGGCGAGAAGGAGAAGGCGCTTCTTCGATTTGTGCGAACCATAACGCTGGCACCTGCGTTGATCACGGCGGCGGACACGGCAGCGCTGAATGCGGCCGGATGGGACGACGCCGCGATCTTCTATGCCATTTCGGCGTGCGCCCTGTTCAATTTCTACAATCGCTGGGTGATGGCCAGCGGCGTTCATCCGGTGAGCGACGCGGCATGCGAGCGGCTGGCCTCGCGGATGGCTGTTTCGGGCTATGCCCGGTAGGAATCTTCCTTAGACAGAACCGCGCATGAACGGGGCGGCCCAGCGCCCCGGATGCAGCAGGGCAGCGGGAAGGCGCCGCTGAGGCTGAATCGGCGGGGCATTCCCGCTTTGCATACAGGGTACAAAGCGCCTGAGAAGTTCCTTGCTGGCCGGCGCATAAAGCACGTATTCTCTGCTACACGGAATCCTCTCCCGAATTTTGCTGAGTCACTTTTTTGAGGGTGACGCGGCATGGCTGCCCCATCTCCACGCGCGGCTGGCGTTGAGGTGCTCACCCGTCGAAAGGAAGAGCCGTCCTGATGATTCGGGGAATGAATCGAAGAGGGGCCGGGGTCTGCTGCTGCCGGGTTCTTCTTCTGCTGCTTGGCTGTATCTTGTTGACGGCAAGCGCGCTAGCCGACGTTTTCAAGGCGCCGAATCCGGGCACCGGCTCGGTCACCATAACGGGGCCGTGGCAATTCCATACCAGCGATGACATGGCGTGGGCGAACCCCGCCTATGACGACTCGCACTGGGAGCAGATACGCGGCGACGACACGTGGGGCGCGCAGACCCATCCCGGCCACACGGGATTTGCCTGGTATCGCAAGCGCATAGACATCACAGGGGCGGACAAGTCGCTGGCGATCCTGATCCCGCCGGTTGATGATGCCTATGCGCTTTACTGGAACGGGCAGAAGATCGGCACTTACGGCGAACTGCCGCCTCACGCGCAGTGGTGGGGGGCCGGCCACGGGGCCGTGTACGCAGTTCCCGTGGATAACTCGGGCGACGCCAGCGGGTTGCTGGCGATACAGGTATGGAAGGCCCCATTGTCGTCGACCGATGAATGGACGATGGGTGGTCTGAATGCCGCGCCGGTAATCGGAAATCAGGCTGTTCTGTCGATGCGGGCGATGGAACCGCGGTATGAGCAGGAACGGAGGCAACTGCCTGGTTTCCTGATGGCGGCGGCGATCTTTGTCGCGGGGTTGATCGCACTGCTGCTTTACCTGCGCGAGCGGACTCAGTGGTTGTATCTATGGCTGGCGATCTATCTGCTGGCGAACGGGCTGTATGGTTTCCGGCGTCTCGATCTGATGCAGTATGGGCTGCATTTCTTATGGTTGCAGCTTTATCTACAGTTCGTTGGGGCTTTTCAGGACATCTCGCTGTGGCTGCTCCTGCTCACACTTTTTGGGCTGAGCCATGAAGCGCGCTGGCGACGCTGGACCACGATCCTGGCGACGCTCTATCTGGTCTCGCAGGTAGCCGATATCTCGACATTCTTCCCGTGGCAACATGCCGGATTGGGATTGCAATGGACGGATGCGATCACGACAGCGATCTACACACTGGCCCCGATCTATATCTTTTTCATTGTGGGTTTCGGGCTGGCCCGCCGAAGACAGATGACGCTATGGCCACTGGCGATCGCAGCCTTTTTCTATGGCGCCTACAACATCACCTATCAACTCTCCTCACAGGGGCGACGATTCACGCACTGGACGCTTAGTGACCGCATGACACCCTGGGGCATTCATGTCGGAGCGTACTCCTTCAGCGCGCCGTTCCTGCTGGACCTATTGCTCTTCGTCGCGCTGTTATTCACCGTTGGACGCCACCAGCTTATGGAACGGCGGCGGCAATCCGAGATCGAGATGGAGGTGAAGTCGGCTCGCGAGGTGCAGCATGTGCTGGTGCCGGAGCAGACGCCAGCGGTACCGGGGTACTCGATTGCCAGCATTTACAAACCGGCTTCCGAGGTGGGCGGCGACTTCTTCCAGGTGATGCCGCAGACCGACGGCAGCGCGCTGATTATGGTCGGCGATGTGAGCGGCAAGGGGCTGAAGGCAGCGATGACCGTTTCTCTCATCGTGGGCACGCTGCGCACGCTGGCCGACTACACGCAGCGGCCGGCGGAGATTCTGCGGGGGCTGAACCGGCGGCTGATCGGGCGCATCAATGGCGGCTTTGTCACCTGCCTGGTGCTCCGCATTGCGGCCAACGGCGAGGCCACAATAGCGAACGCGGGACATCTGGCTCCCTATCGCGACGGCAAGGAACTGCCGGTCGCGGGCTCGCTGCCGCTGGGACTTTCGGCCAGCGCGGTCTACGACGAATTGGATTTCCGCTTGCACGAGGACGAAACGCTGAATCTGTTTACGGACGGGATCGTGGAGGCGCGGAATAGCAGGGGAGAGCTGTTCGGGTTCGAGCGGCTGTCCGCGATGCTGGCTGGTCGACCAGAAGTGTCAACGATCGTGGATGCAGCGGAGGGGTTCGGACAGCAAGACGACATCACGGCCATATCCATTACTCGGCACGCGGCGGGTGAACCGAAGCCCGCGACGGTCAACCTTACCGCTCAGATTGCGACTGCCTGAAGGAGTGTGTGCGACTATGAGTGCCTCCCATGCGGTGACACAGATCGAAATCGTTGACTTGCAGCAGCAGGTAGCGCGGCTCCAGGCGCTGCTGGAGACATCCCGGCAGGTGCATGCGACGGTCGAGCTGGACACTTTGCTGAACACCGTGCTGCGGATTGTCGTCCGGGAACTTGAGCTGCCAGGCGCGCTGATTACTGAGCCGCGGATGATGTATGGCGCGATGCCGGCGGAGCCGTGGGCGGGATGCCCGCGTTTCCCGCTGCAGAACAAGGATGGCCGGTCACTGGCTGAGCTGGTGGTAGCGCCACCGGCTGGGCGCGAGCTTTCCATCTACGAACAGGATTTTCTGGAGGGTCTTGCGCTGCAGGCAGGCGTGGCGCTGGAAAATGCGCATTACCACGAACGGAACCTGGAGTGGACGCGGGTGCAGCGGGATCTCGAGGCGGCGCGGCTGATCCAGCGCAGCCTGTTGCCGCAGGCGATGCCGCATATTCCGGGGTACTCCGTCGCGATCCGCTCGACGGCGTGCTACGAGGTGGGCGGCGATTACGTGGATATCGTCGAGCTCAAGGACGGCAGCCAGATTATGGCGGTGGCCGATGTGGCGGGCAAGGGGCTCGCTTCGGCGATTGTGGCTACGTCGTTTCGCTCCGCATTTCGCGCCATGGCTACCAGTGACGTGCCGCTTGCGGAGCTTGCCGGCAGGCTGAGCGAGCAGCATTATGCGGAAGGCGTGGAAGCGCGACGGCGGTATGTGACGGCGATCTTTCTTCGCCTCGACTCGAAGACGCATACGCTCGAAGTGGTGAATGCGGGCCACAATCCTGGATTTTTGCTGCGGGACGGCAAGGCGCAGTGGATCGTTGCGAGCGGCACCCCGATCGGGCTGGTGCCGGGGATGCAGTATTCGCCAGAGCAATTCGCGTTTCCGGAAGGATCGAGGCTGCTGTTTTACACCGACGGGCTGACAGAGGTTTTTCTGGGAAACGAGGAATTCGGGGCGGATCGGCTATTGAAGGCTTTTCAGGGATGTAATTTCGACGAAAGCGCCGCCATTCTCGACCGGTTGTGGCAGGAATTGCACGATTTTTGCGGCGGTGCACATCAGGAAGATGATATGACTGCACTTGCACTTCTGAGAACCCATTCGTAACGAGGACCACATGGTCAACTTGAAAGGCAAGCCGGTTGAGCTCCGCGTTCCTTCCCGCATGGGATTTGAAAAGGTCGCGATGGGCACGGCCGCCAGCGTAGCGAAGCTGATGGGTTTCCCTGACGACCGCATTGAAGACCTGAAGACGGCCATCGCAGAGGCGTGCATCAATGCCATCGAGCACGGGAACCACCTGAATGAGAATCTGTGCGTTGGGGTGACCCTTTCCGCAAGTGAGGACAGCCTGGAAGTGAAGGTTCTCGACGACGGCGCAGGCATTTCTAAGCCGCCGCACAAGCCGGATATTGACCGCAAGGTGCACGGCGAAGAAGACCCACGCGGCATGGGCATGTTCCTGATCCAGGCGCTGGTGGACGAGGCCGAATGGGTGAAGGACAGCAAGGGCCAAGGCAGCTATGTGCGACTGGTGATCAGGCTGGACAAGGAGAGCGAGTAACGTGCAGACGGAAACGAAAGCGAATGTCGATCAGATTTCCAGTGGCAATGGCCAAGGTATTACGGTGCTTCGCTTCAGCGGCGATATCTCGTCCAACTCGCACGATGCATTGCTGGGTACTTACGAAACGGTAAGCAAGTCCCAGCCTGTGCTGCTCGATTTCTCGAAGGTGGAGTACATCAACTCCAGCGGTATCGCGCTGGTGATCCAAATGCTGATGGAAGCGAACAAGAACAGCCAGAAGATTGCCGCCTTCGGGCTGACGCCGCACTTCCAGAAGGTCTTCACCATGGTGGGGATCACGAAGTATGCGTCACTCTATCCGGACGAAGCGGCCGCCAAAGCAGGGATCTAAATCACCTTCATATACGTGGTGTAGGGCTGGTCTCCGATTGAGGTAAAGGGCAGCAGGGTGACGGGGCCGCTGCTGGAATTCGTCTGCCACTGACGCTGGCTGATGCGTTTTGCCGCGAGCAGTTCACGGCGCGCAATGGCCGGCGTGGGGCCGTCCGGCTGCTGCTTGATCGCCATCAGCACCAGCGGTCCTCGGAGTAATGCCACGGTCTCTGTGTGCTGCGCATCGATAGGCTCGAGGCGCATCTTGAGCGGAAGTTCCAACTCGATGCGATCGCCGGTCTTCCACTCGCGGCGGATTGCGGCGAATTGGCCAGGGACGGCGAGGCCTTTCTGGCGGCGCGCCATTCACAGAGATGGATGCTCCCTCAGCCCATTCCGGGATGCGAAAATTCAGGGTTAGCTCGGTGGGACGTGAACTTGTCACCGTGAACGTAACGTGATCCTCGTAGGGATACTCGCCTTCCTGCGTCAGTGAGAACGCGGCGCCATTCTCGCTCCAGCGCAGCGTGGAGGGCATGTAAAGGTTGACGTAGATTGCCTGCGGCGCGCGGAAGTACATATTGATGCGGTAATCCGTTGCGACCTGCGGCAGCGTGCCGGAGCAGCAGGGCCAGCGTGCCTGGTGGTAGAAGCGCTTGCCGTCGTAGTTGTAGTCCGAGTAGTAGAAGGTTTTGCCGTTCTCCTCGAGCGGCTTCGCGCCGAGCACGGTGTTGTACATCACGCGCTCCATGCTGTCGCCGTAGCGCGAGTCGCGGGTGACGCGCAGCAGATAGCGGGTGAGCTTGAAATGCGCATAGGAGCCGCATGGCGTCTCGAAGCTGTTGTGGGTTTTGGTCAGGCTCGCGTAGACGTCGGCGCTGCCCGGTGCGCGCAGGGTTTCATCCGGACCCCAGCCGCCGGTGGCGTAGCTCTGCGCCTGAAGCATCGCGAAGGCGTTGCGCGCGGCATGCAGATGCTTCTCGCTGCCCGCGACCATCTACGCCATCATCGCCGAGCAGAGCGAGTTCACATGGCTGTAGGCATGGCGACCGTTCAGCACATTCTCGTTGCGTGACAGCGGGTCGAACCAGGTCTTGTCGTCGAGATACTGCAGGCCAAGATCGTAGTAGCGGCGGCCGGCTCCGCGCTGTTAAGCGAGGAACAGATTTTCCGACATGGTGTAGGACTCGTCCCAGGTCCAGGAGATGTCGTCATTGTGGTCCATCCGCCAGGGCACGCCGTGTTCGACGGCATGGCCGGGCAGATGCGGGAGCGCCGTATTCGTGGTGTGCTCGAGGATCGCGAGCGCCTGCGGATCTTTCACGTAGGTGTGCGAGTCGAGCAGGCCCAGCAGCAGCTTGTCGTAGGTATAGGCGGGAAAGCGATTCTTATGTAGAAGTCCGCGCTGATCGTCTGCGCATAGAGGCGGTTCAGGCGGAGCACCTTCTCCCGCGTCGCCTCGTCGCCGTTGATGGCGTACGCGCGGGCAAGCGCGGAGACCCACTGGCCAAAGGTGCACGCGGGCGCAAAGCCGCGGTCGACGTGCTTGCGATAGTCGTAGTCGGGATCGTAGTGGTACCAGCCGCCGAGATCTTCGCCGGGCGCGGCAGGCCGGACATCTGCCGCAGCGGCTTGAGCAGGCTGTCTTCGCTGAGCGCCATCAGGACGGCGTGCGTGGTCATGAGCTGCGACTCGTGCAGGTCGCTGGAGAGGATCACGTCTCCGTAGCTGAACTCAGAGCAGCTTGGCGCTGACGGAAGTTTCCGCACTCCATGCCGGTGCGGGCCAAAGACCGTTGCCAGCGACAGCCGCGGCTGCGAATGAGCTGGTTTGGAGAAAGCGCCTGCGGGGGACCTTTCTCATGCCTCCGTTGTACAACATCCGCAGGAATGCGGAGATAATGACGGACGTTTGTTATCAGGGACTGTTACACTGCGTGGCAATGTTCCGCTTCGGTAAGCCAAAAACGCCCGGCGAATGGATGGTCCACGTTGTGGGAGCCATGATCGCCCTCTTTCTGATCTGGTGGATGTTCCGGCTGTATATCGTATAAGGCCGATCACATACAAATATGACGCGTGGTAGGTTCGCTTCTACGCGGCGCGCAACCATGCAGCTGCGTTACATTTTCTTCAGGAGACGGATGGCTCTGTGGCACCTGGACGGACGAGAAAAGACAAGGTTCGAAAGAAGATCAAAGCGGCGATCAATATGCTCGATCTGGAGGATTATGCCATTCATCCCGCAGAGCGAGATCGGCTTGCTCGCGAGGCTTCCAGCGATATCGCCAAAATGTTCTATGCCCATAAGGGAAGGTTGATCCATAAGTGGACCCACTATCTGGATATCTACGAGGGTCACTTTTCCGCGTATCGGAATACACCGGTCAAGATGCTGGAAATCGGAGTCTCCCAGGGCGGCTCGCTGGAGCTTTGGCGTAAATATTTCGGGAAGGATGCGACCCTTTTCGGGATCGACATCGACCCGGAATGTGCATCGCGCGTGACAGCGCCGAGCCAGGTTCGCATTGGTTCTCAGGACGATCCGAAGTTCCTGCGCTCAGTGATCGATGAGATGGGGACGCCGGACATCATTCTGGATGATGGCTCCCATATCGGGCGTCACCAGCGTACCAGTTTTGACACCCTGTTCCCGCTCTTGCGGGAAGGCGGACTTTACCTCATAGAGGATCTGCATACAGCTTATTATTTTCTGCGTTGGGAAGGGGGATATCGGCGAAAAAACACAGGGATCGAGCTTGTCAAAGACATGATCGATGACATGCACAGCTGGTATCACCGTAAGAGGATAAGAACGGCGAGCCGAAACCAGATTGGTGCAATTCACATCTATGACTCAATCGCGGTGATCGAGAGAAGACAGGTTGCGCGGCCGGGGTACATCAGCTTCAATAAGTCCTCGAGCCAATGACTGATTAGAGGAAGTTGGTGTGGTGACCCTGGGAAGATTCGAACTTCCGACCTGCGGTTTAGGAAACCGTATTGATCGTCTTTGCATGGGGATGCAGGAGCACGCACGATGCCGTATAAGTCCTTATATTGCAGCATGTAGAGGTCAATAGATCACCGCACTGCAGCGCATTCAGGACCGCATGTTTTTCCGGTACAAGGTGTCACCAAAAGTGTCACCG
>CAVTQV010000017.1:0-73011 GCA_963736915.1 uncultured Acidobacteriaceae bacterium
TGGCGGCCGTGAGCATGACGGGGTCCCATGGCTTGACGCCGAACAACTGATCGCTGATCAGCTTGCCCGCGCCGATGGCGGCGGGAATGCCCAGTGCGAGGCCGATGCCGATCTGCGAGAAGGCGCCGCGCAGCACCATCCGGACGACCTGCCAGCGGTCAGCGCCGAGCGCCATGCGGAGACCGATTTCGCTGGTGCGCTGTTCGACGGAGTAGGCCATTACGCCATAGAGCCCGACCGCTGCCAGCACCAGCCCAAGGACACCGAAGAGCGTGGTCAGCGTGGCGATCATGTTCTGCTGCTGGAAGTCGCCGCTCAGGACATGGCTGTAAGAGGTCACATCGTTCAGCGGCAGACTGGGATCGATGCTGGCCATGGCTTTACGCACGTTCTCTGCCAAACCGGGAGGGTCGCCTGGCGCCCAGATCACGATGTTGTAGAGGTAGTGGGACCAGATCTCGCCGGCCTTATAGGCTGGATCGTCGTACTGCGTGGTTTGTGCCTCCGGGAGCCAGAACATTGCCCCTATCGGATTCTTGTAGTCGTAGGCCATGTAGCGCATGTCGCGGACGACGCCGACGATTTCGTATTTGTTGGCGTACTTGATCTGGTCGGGGCCGAAGTGTTGTCCGATGGGGTTCTGGCCTTTGAAGAACTTCTTTGCAAAGGCTTCGTTGATGACGGCAATGGGCCGTGTCGTCGCAGTGTCGTCTTCGGTGATGGGACGGCCGAGGACCATCTTCGCGCCCAGGGTATCGAAGAAGCCGGGCATCACGCGCGCCCACCCCGCGCTGGTATCGTCTTTCGCTCCGGGCTCGGGACGGCCTGCGATGCGGATGCCATCGTTCCAGCTATCGCCGGACATGGGGGCATAGAGCACCGGCGCGGCCATGCGCACGCCGGGAATCTGTTGAATGCGCTCGACAATCCGGCGGAAGAGCGGCTCCATCTGCTCCGGCTTGTAGGTCCCGAGCGTGGTGTTGGTCCAGGCGATGTAGCGGCCTTCAGTTTCGAAGCCGAAGTTCTGGTGCTCGAGATTGCGGAGGCTCTGGCCGAGGAGCGCGGCGGCGGAGAGCAGGATCAGCGACATGGCTGCCTGGCCGATGACGAGGGACTTCTGTGCCCAGGAGCCGCGGCCACCTACGGAACGATTTGCGCCGCGCAGGGCTTCGACGGGATCGGCGCGGGAGGCCATCCAAGCAGGCGCGATGCCGAAGAGGACGCCGGTGAGAATCGAGATACCGAGTGCGAAGAGCAATACCGGCCACGACGGCGCAGCGCTGACCGGCACGTAGTTCTTTGGATCGCCCATATGGAAGGCGAGATAGAGCATCAGCCGCGTGCCGGCATAGGCGACACCGATACCGAGGGCTCCGCCGATGACCGCGAGCAGCAGGCACTCCACCAGCGCTTTGCGGACGAGGCGGTGCCATGAGGCGCCGAGCGCCACGCGAACGGCGGTCTGCGCACGGTCCTTGAGCCCGCGGGCGAGCATGAGATTCGCAAGATTGCAGCAGGCGACCAGCAGCACGCAAACAGCGGCGACGAGCAGGAGCTTGAGACCGTCCTTATATTGATCGCGCATGGAGGCCACGCCTGCGCCGCCGGGGATGAGGCGGAGAGTCTGCTGCTGCCAGAGCTGCTTTTCGCTGGGCTGCATGTCCGGCACATGGCTGGCGAGCCAGTTATGGAACTCGACTTTGAGTTTTGCTTCGAGCGATTGGGGATCGACGCCGGGGCGTACCCTGCCGACCAGGTCGAGGAAGTTACGATCCGGCCCTTTGAGCCGTGCGGTCGCTCCGTCAATGAGGAGCTCTTTCGTGAGCGGCAGCCAGAAATCCGGCATGCCCCAGCCGGAGAGCTTCGCTCCGTAGAAGCCGGGCGGAGCGACGCCGATGACGGTGAAGGGGTGGCCGTTGAGCTGGAAGCTTGCGCCGACGATAGAAGGATCGGAACCGTACTTCTGCTGCCAGATGCGATAGGTCATCACGGCGACGGGCGGTGCGCCTTCCTGATCGTCGGCGTCGGACATCATGCGGCCGATCCAGGGCTGGATGCCGAATGTGCGGAAGAAGTTTCCGGAGACGTATTCGCCGTTAAAGGTGTCGGCCTGCCCCTGCGAGCCCGCTTTGCGGACGCCGAGCGGAGCGTTGCCGGCCTGGAGTGCAGCGAGATCGGTGAACTCCGGTGTGTGCTCGCGGAACATTTTGTAGGCTTCCCAGGAGAAGAGGGAGAAGTCGCCGTCCTTGTCCTGGGTGAAGCCGCCCCAGTTGCAGCAGCGGTCTTTGTCGCCAATGCGCCAGAGCTCATCGGGGTTCGCGACCGGGAGCGACTTCAGCATCACCTGGTGCACGAGAGTGAAGATTGCCGTGGTCGCTCCGATTCCGAGCGCCAGCGTGATGATGGCTGTTGCTGCAAAGCCGGGCGCTTTCCTGAGTTGCCGCAGCGCATCGCGCAAGTCCGCCAGCATGTTGCCTCCGATCCGGTCTGCTACTGTGCGTAGCACCATTCTGCAGTACGGGAGCTTGCTGTCGTTGGTTCCCGGGAAAAAAGGGTCAGCTTCCTATAATCAAATCAATGATGCGGATACGAGTGATTGGCGGCGGGCTGGCTGGGCCGGAGGCGGCCCTGATGGCGGCTCGGCAGGGCGCAGAGGTGCTGTTGTACGAGATGCGTCCTGTGCGGCAGACGCCGGCGCACCAGACGGCGGATTTTGGGGAGCTGGTGTGCTCGAACTCGCTGAAGTCGGAGAGCGAGAACACGGCGCCATGGCTGCTGAAGCAGGAGATGCGGCGGGCGGGATCGGTGCTGCTGCGGCTGGCAGACGAGTGCGCAGTGCCCGCGGGGCATGCGCTGGCGGTGGACCGCGCGGAGTTCTCGCGGCGGATAGGGGAAGCGATTGCGCGGGAGCCGCGGATCACGGTGCTGCGCGAAGAGGTGACGCGGCTGGAAGATTTTGACGGCATGACCATAGTGGCGAGCGGGCCGCTGACCTCGCCGGCACTTTCGAGCGAGATTGCGCGGCTTGCCGGGCAGGAGCACCTGTCGTTTTACGACTCGATCTCGCCGATTGTGGATGCGGAGACGATTGACCGGGAACGCGTCTACATGGCCGCGCGCTGGGACAAGGGGACGGCGGATTACATCAACTGCCCGATGAACAGGGAGGAGTACGACCGCTTCTACGATGCGCTGGTGACGGCGGAAGGCGTGGAGGCGAAGGAGTGGGAGCAGTTGCAGTATTTCGAAGGCTGCCTGCCGATTGAGGAGCTGGCGCGGCGCGGGCGCGACACATTGCGCTTCGGGCCGATGAAACCGGTGGGCTTGCGCGATCCGCGGACGGGAAAGACGCCGCATGCGGTAGTGCAGTTGCGCTGTGAGAATCTGCGGGCGGACTCGTACAATCTGGTGGGATTCCAGAACCACCTGAAGTTTGGCGAGCAGGCGCGAGTGCTGCGACTGATTCCGGGCCTAGAGAACGCGCGCTTTCTGCGCTACGGGCAGATCCATCGCAACACGTATATCCAGTCGCCGCGGCTGCTGGATGGGACGCTGGCCATGCGGGCGCATCCGCGGCTGATGTTTGCCGGGCAGATTTCGGGCGTCGAGGGATATACGGAGTCGATGGCGACGGGGATGCTCGCTGGGCTCTATGCGGCGCGCCGCGCGCAGGGGCTGCCAGTGATGCCGGTGCCGCGCGGAACGGCGCTGGGCTCGCTGGTGAACTACATCACCCGCGCGGACCTGAAGCACTTCCAACCGGCGAACATCACCTTCGACCTGCTGGAGCCGCTGGAGGAAGAGACGCGGCGCAAGATCCGCGACAAGCGTGAGCGGCACCGGCTGGTCTGCGAGCGCTCGCTGGCTGCATTCGATAGCTGGTGGGCGGAGCAGGCAGTTCCGGTGCCAGTCTAAGGCCCGCTCCCACCAAAGTGCCAATGCCCAGTACGCGATGGGTCATATTATTTAGGTAACCTGCATTGCTACGATGACGCAAACCGACGGGCCCGCCACGATAGATAGAAGCGCGCCCGCATCAGGAGTTGTATGCGTCACGTGCGAGTTCCCCTCCTTTGCCTGTTGTGCCTTTGTCTGATTGCGCTGGTCGCCGGTTGCGGCTCGACGGTGAGCGGCAGCGGCGGCTCTACCGATAACGGCACCTTCACGCTGGGAGCAAACCCGACGTTGACGATTGCGCAAGGGCAGAACATCACCTTGACGGTGACGCCAGCGAGCACGAATCAATTCACAGGATCGATCCAGGTTTCGGTGAGCGGCCTGCCGACGGGCGTGACGGTATCGCCCGCGAATGCAACAGTTGCGATGGGGTCGAGCACGACATTTACGCTGACTGCGGCGGCGGATGCGGCGCTGGGCACGAGCACGGTGAAGGTGTACGGCGCGTCGGGATCCCTGAGCACCAGTACTTCGGTTGCCCTGACGGTGACGGCAGCGACGACGGGCAGTGGGGACTTCACGCTTGCGGCATCGGCGGGGACGCTGACGCTGACACCCGGTGCAAGCGGACAAGTGACGCTGAGCAGTACGGCAACCGGCAGCTTCGCTGGGACGATTGCGATTGCCGTAAACAACCTGCCCAGCGGAGTGACGGCATCTCCTGCGACGATTTCCCTTAGCCCGAACAATCCGGTGGTGGTGACGCTGACGGCGGCGAGCGACGCTCCTGTGACCGCGTCGCCGGTGCAGGTGAGCTTTGTCGGTACGTCCGGAGCGCTTTCGCATACGGCAACAATTCAACTTACTGTCGCGGCAGTGACACCGCCCGGCATCGGCGACTTCACGTTCGCAGCATCGCCCGCAACGCTGATGCTGACGCAGGGCGGAAACGGACAGGTGACGCTGAGCAGCACGGCTACCAGCGGCTTCAGCGGCACGATCTCGGTCGTCGTAAATAACCTGCCCACCGGCGTGACGGTTTCGCCCGCGCCAATCTCGTTCAGTGCAAACAATTCGCTGGTCTTGACTCTGACTGCGGCAAGCGATGCTCCGGTAACCGCAACGCCGGTGCAGGTGAGCTTTGTCGCCACTTCAGGCACGCTGTCTCATACTGCGACTGTTCAGGTGACGGTCGCGGCAGCCGTACCCACGGGGCCCGATTTCGCCATTACGGCGACTCCGGATACAGTCACGGTGGCGCAGGGCCAGCAGAGCGGTGAGGTGGATGTAAGCATGGCCGCTCTGAATGGCTTTTCAGGTGACGTGACATTTGCAGTGACTGGCCTGCCTACAGGCGTGACCGTCATACCGCCGGGCAGCCAAGATCTACAGGACGGCTGGGTGGATCCGATTGTCTTCAACGCCACGGCGGATGCGGCGATCGGCAATGCGACGGTGACGATTACAGGGACATCCGGTGTGCTGACGCATACCGTAACAGTGACCCTGAGCGTGACTGCGCCGCCGCCCCCGGATTTCGTCGCGATGGCGCTTTCGCCCGCAAGCGAAACCATTACGGTGGGCTCGATCGGCACCGTTTCTCTAACCGCGACTGCAACAGATGGCTATGCAGGAACGGTGAATGTGTCGGCGGAGAACCTGCCGGCGGGTGTGACCATGCTGCCGGCGACAGCCGCACTGACACCAGGAGTTCCGCAGACCTTTACGCTGGTCGCCTCCGCGAATGCGAAACCGGGGACCGCGACGGTGAGCTTCCTGGGGCAGGTGAACTCGGTGAGCGGAAGCACCGATCTGAGCCTGACGATCGCGAGTCCGGCCAGCAATGGACTGGACGTGCCGACATGGCACTACGATATGGCGCGCAGCGGCCTGAACAGCAGCGAGACTGCGCTGACGCCGACGAACGTGAATTCCACGACATTCAGGAAATACGGTATCGTGCCGACCGATGGCGCGATCGATGCGCAGCCGCTGTATATCTCCGGGGTGACAGTGGGTACGCAGACGCACAACGTACTCTTCCTGGCCACGGAGAATGACACGGTGTACGCGTGGGATGCACAGAGCGGCACGCATTTGTGGCAGGCCTCCGCGCTAGGCGCGAACGAGACAGCCGCAGACAACCAGGGCTGCAGTGAGCTGCCGGTGCAGGTAGGCATCACGGCGACGCCGATGATTGATCGCAACTTCGGGCCCGACGGCGCGATCTTCTTCGTCGCCAAGACCAAGGACAGCGACGGCAACTATCACCAGCGGCTGCACGCGCTGGATTTGACGACAGGCGCCGAGCTGAGCGGCAGCCCGGTGGAGATCACGGCAACATCCGGCACGAACAGCTTCGATCCGGGAATTTCTGTCGAGAGAGCGGCGCTGCTGGTGAATAACGGCATTGTCTATCTTTCGTGGGGAGCGCCGTGCCACCAGACGACGTTCGACTATAGCGGCTGGGTGATGGCCTATAACGAGGGCACGCTGGAACAGCTATCGGTGCTGGATTTGACGCCGAGCGGAAGCGGCGGTGGAGTGTGGATGAGTGGCGCGGGTCCGGCAGGCGATGCGAATGGCAACGTATTCCTGACCACGTCCAGCGGCACCTTCGATACAACGCTGGACGCATCGGGCAAGCCGACGAACGGCGATTACGGCAATGGCTATCTGAAGATCGAATCGCCGAACGGCGTAATGACGGTCTACGACTACTTTGAGCCTTTGAACGGTGTGCCTGGCGCGGCGAACTATGCGGACCAGGGCTCCGGCGGCATCATGCTGACGCCCGGCATCGCGAGCGGTACGCAATTCATACCGCCGCAGGGAATCGGAGCGGGCAAGGATGGAAACATCTACCAGCTTGGCAGCGCGGGCAACGTGCTGGGCGGGTACAACGGCACGACCGACAACAACTACAAGACGGTGACGGCCGCGCTGCCGAATGGCGCCACGTCGACGCCGGCGTACTTTAATAACGCTTTCTATTACGGCGGCTCCGGCGATGTGTTGCGGGAGTTCACGCTGAGCTCTACCGGCGCGGCGCTGGCGACGCAATCCTCGACCACACTGGGAACCGCCGGCGCAACGCCGGTGATTACCGCGAACGGGACGAACACGGGAATTCTGTGGGCACTGGATACGACAGCGAGCGGCGGAGCCGTGCTGCACGCATACGACGTTACCAACCTGGCCACGGAGCTTTACAACAGCACGCAGGCCTCTGGCGCGCGAGATGCGATTGGCGCAACTGACAAGCATGCGGTGCCGCTGATTGCGAACGGCTTGGTGTACATCGGGACCGAGAGCGGTTTGGCGCTCTTCGGGTTGGCACCGTAACGTGTTGCAGTAGCGAAATCAGGGGCGGCCGGCGAACCTGCCAGCCGCCCCTGACTATTTGCTTTAGCGCTCCTGCTTTCGCGCATTGCGGGCGCGGACTTTGAACCAGATGGGCGAGCCGGCGAATCCGAAGGCGTCGCGAATCTGGTTTTGGAGAAAGCGCTCGTAGGAGAAGTGCAGACGTACCTGGCGATCCGTGAACAGGACGAAGGTCGGCGGCGCGACTGCCGCCTGCGTCATGTAGTAGATGCGGACCTTCTTTGACGCGGGTACGGTAGCGCGCTGGAAGTCGACACGCTCCAGGAAGCGATTCATCTGGCCGGTGGAGACGCGCTTGCGGCGTTCGGTGGCGACCAGCGTGATGGCCTCATAGAGCCGGTGCAGGTTGGTGCGGTGCGCGGCGGAGAGAAAGACAACGGGCGCGTAGTCGAGATATTTGAGGACGCGGCGGAGCTGCTCTTCGAAGATATTCCTGTCGGCAGGCGGCTTGCCATCTGTACGCGCGGTGGTGACGAGATCCCATTTGTTCACCACGATGATGACGGAACGGCCGCTCTCGTGCGCGTAGCCACCGATCGTGGCATCGGTTGAGGTGACACCTTCTGTTGCATCGATGATGAGCAGTGCGACATCGGCGGCCTCAAGGTGACGGCGAGCCATGATCACGGAGAGTTTTTCCGCCATCATGTGCGTCTTGCCCTTACGGCGGATGCCTGCCGTATCAACGAATCGGTATTGCGCTCCGTTGTGCTCGACGACTTCGTCGACGGCATCTCGCGTGGTGCCGGCGATGGGGGACACGATGGCGCGCGAGGAGTTGGTGAGCGCGTTGAGCAGCGTGGACTTGCCGACATTGGGGCGGCCGATAATGGCGATGGAGGTCTCCCGCTGCTGGTACTCGCCGTGGGTGCGGTGATGTGATTCCGATTCGATTTCGGCAGCGTCTTCGGCCGAGATTTCTTCCTGGTCCTGCTCGGGGAACTTGAGCGTGTCGAAGACGGCTTCGAGAAGATCGCCAATGCCGGAGCCGTGCTCGGCGGAAATGGGGAAGAGCGCCTGTATGCCGAGGCGTCGAAAGTTTTCTGCCTGCGAAAGAAGCTGGTCGGTATCGATTTTATTGACGACCAGGAAGACAGGCTTGCCGGAGCGGATGAGCAGGCGGGCGAGTTCGATGTCCGGTGCGGCGATTTCCGTGCGGCCATCGACGACCATGACGATGAGCTGTGCTTCTTCGAATGCGGCACGGGCCTGGCGAAAGATTTCGGCAGGGATGAGGTTGGGATCGTCGGGAACGATGCCGCCGGTATCAATGAGGCGCGCAGTGCGGCCGGCCCATTCCACTTCGCCGTAGATGCGATCGCGGGTGATGCCGGGTTCATCGCCAACAATGGAGCGGCGCGAGCCGGTCAGGCGGTTGAAGAGCGTGGACTTGCCGACGTTGGGACGGCCGCAGATGGCGAATGCGGGAAGATCGGCGGCGCGCGATTGGTTGGCGAAGATGGCGCGCGCGGGGCTGGACTCCAGGTGCAGATCGATTCGTTCGTCCAGATTCAGTTGCGCCCGGCTTGTGGCGGCGTCAAGATCCGCGGCGGAGGGCTCGATGCGGCGGGCTGCGGCGCGGGCCTTCTGCCGTTGATTGGGCGTGAGCGCGGCCTTCTTCGCTTGCTTCGCCTTGGTTTCAGCATCCACAGCTTTGCGGGAGCGCGAACCGTGTTCGGAGGCGCGCTGGCGCTTGGCTTTGAGGCGCGCTTCGTTGGCTTCGCGACGGCCTTTATTGCGGGCGGAGCGTTCGCGGGTGGCTTGCTGCTTCTGTGACTTTTTCGATGGCAAGGCGGCGGCTTCTTCCTGACGCGTGTCCCTTGCGCCCTGTCTATTATAGAAAGAGCGAGATCCCTCCCTATTCCGCAGTGTCTTCCACCAGCCAATTCGTGCCGAGCATGCCGAAGGTTTACGACTTCTTCGCGCCCGGGGGCGTGCTTTCGCGATCCAGCCTGCCGTACGAGTTCCGGCGCGGGCAACTGGAGATGGCGCAGGCAGTGGAGCGTGCGCTGGACAAGCAGGAGCACCTGATTGTCGAGGCCGGGACGGGCACGGGCAAGACGCTGGCGTATCTGCTTCCGGCGCTACGGACGGGGCAGCGGGTGATCATCTCGACCGGGACGAAGAATCTGCAGGAGCAGTTGTATTTCAAGGACATTCCCTTTCTGGAGTCGCTGCTTGGGCCTCTTCGCGTGTGCTACATGAAGGGGCGCGCGAATTATCTGTGCCGGCACAAGCTGTACGCGCTGCGCGACCAACCGATCCTGAACGGACTGGAAGAGATTGACCAGTTCCACAAGATCGCGGAGTGGGAGAAGACGACCGAAACGGGTGACCGCGTGGAGATTGTAGGGCTGCCGGAGGCAAGCCCGCTGTGGCAGAAGCTGGATGCGCGCACCGAGCATTGCCTGGGGCAGAGCTGCCCGGACTGGGAGCGCTGCTTCATCACCGAGATGCGGCGCAAGGCGCTGGAGAGCGACATCGTCATTGTGAACCATCATCTTTTTTTCGCAGACCTGGGGATCAAGCTGCAGGCGCGGACGGCGCCCGATGCGGGGATTCTGCCGGAGGCGGGGGTAGTGATCTTCGACGAGGCGCACGAGCTGGAGGATGTGGCTTCGAATTATTTCGGTGTGAGTTTGAGCAATATTCGGTTCGAGGAGCTGGCACGCGATCTGGAGACGCTGCTCAAGACGAAGATCACGATCGCGACCAGCGTGATGAGCGCCGGGCAGACGGTGCGCGAGCGGGCGCGCATGTTCTTTGGTGCGCTGCCGCAGGATTTTGAGGGACGCGCGGTGTTCTCGCAACGCGAGGAGTTTCTGGAGAACTTCGGGGACATCTATCTCGGATTGATGAATGCGCTGCACCGGCTGGAGGGCGAGCTGGAACAGATGCGCGGCGTGGACGAAGCGCCGGGACTGCGCAAACGCACGGCGGAAGTTCGCGAGCATTTGAAATTCCTGATGGAAGCGGAGTCGAAGAATACCGTCTTCTGGCTGGAGCGGCGGACGAGCGGGCCGCTGCGTGGCGGCGTGCGGAATACGTATCTGCAGGCGACACCGATTGACGTATCGGGATTGATGGAGGAGCTGCTGTTCGAAAACTATTCATCGGTGGTGCTGACCTCGGCAACACTGACGGTGGCGGGCGGCTTCGGGCATATCCGCAAGCGGCTGGGCATGGTGGAAGCGAAAGAGCTGGTGGTGCCATCGCATTTTCGCTATCCGGAGCAGGCACTGTTGTACCTGCCGCCGGAGATGCCGGATCCCCGCGAGCCGGGCTTTGCCGATGAGGCGGCCAAACAGATACGCCGGGTGCTGGAGATCACGCGGGGACGCGCCTTCTGCCTATTCACCAGCTATGCGCAGATGCGCGGCCTGTATGAGCGGCTGTTGATGGAGCTGGAGTTCCCCTTGCTGCTGCAGGGCACGGCGCCGAAGAAGGCATTGCTGGAGGAATTTCGCGCGACACCGAATGCGGTGCTGTTCGGCACATCCTCGTTCTGGCAGGGCGTGGACGTGCAGGGCGAGTCGCTGAGCTGCGTGATTGTGGACCGGCTGCCGTTTGCGGTGCCGAGCGATCCGGTAGTGGCAGCGCGGATGCGCGCGATCGAAGACGACGGACGAAGCGCGTTCTTCGAGTACCAGGTGCCGCAGGCGGTGATCACGCTGAAGCAGGGATTCGGGCGGCTGATACGCTCACTCGAAGACCGCGGCGTGCTGATGCTGCTGGATCCGCGGCTGCAGCGACAGCGGTATGGGCGGGTGTTTCTGGAGAGTCTGCCGCCTTACCGGGTAACGAAGGATATCGCTGAGGTGGAGCGATTCTTTGACTCTGGCGGGAAGAAGCTGTGATATCGGATGAGAGTTCAAGTTAGGCCGATTTATGGTTGGGGATGGTGGTCAGAAGCGGAAGGTGACGCGGTCGATGTTCCTGCGCCTTTCGAGGTGGAGGTAGAGATAATAGAAGCAGGCAAGCCGTTTGGTTTAGCGTTAGGGCAATTGGCTGAAAAATATAATCATCCGCTTTCTGGTCTGTGGATTCTCCTGTCTCAGCGGCATATGCCTAATGACGGAGACTGCAATTTGCTGGCGTTCTCCCAAAAGCCGACTGTCTCAGGAAGTTTGGAACAACTCACTGTTCAACCACTGCTCGCAGGGTTTGCTTCCGTATCCCCAGATGCACACTAGCTGTCCGCCATTGTGCGGGTAATCCTAGCGGGTCGGCCCGCTGCTAGCATTGAGTTAGAGATGTCGCGGAACCTTTACATCCTGGCTGCTACGCTGCTGCTGTTTTCGCTGATCTCGTGCGCGATGCTGGGTTCGGTAAGTGCCACTCAGCCCAATCTGCCGGGGAACGGGTCGCTTTGGAAGACGACCTCGCTGTTTCTGTTTCTGGGCGCGGTGATTTCGGCGTTTGCCGGCGTGATGACTGCGATGTTTGAGCAGGTGGAGCGACGAAACGCGGAACGGGAGCGGCGCGAACGCCGGCGCGGGCACTAGGTACTGGCCGTACGGCGGCCGCGCCTTCGGCGCATACTGTCGGGTTCGCTCGCTTTGGTCGCTCACGATGGGCTGCTGGGCGACTGGACTGATCCCTTCGCTGCGATCAGGAGGACAAAGGATCTGATCGGCGGCAATGAACCGGTAGAATGGAAGATGGGCGGTATTGCCCTCTCTGATAAAGGAAGACATTCGTATGTACGAGGTAACGGTAGAGGCCGGGTTTTCTTCCGGGCACTATCTGCGCAACTATCGCGGCAAGTGCGAGAACCCGCACGGGCACAACTACAAGGTGCGCGTGACGCTGCGCGGCAAGGAGTTGGATCAGGCCGGGCTGCTGCTGGATTTCAAGCAGTTGAAGCAGGTGATGCGCCCGGTAATCGATCGGCTGGACCACCAGATGATCAATGACCTGGAGCCGTTTACCGTGATCAATCCTTCGGCGGAGAATCTGTCGAAGTATTTCTTTGACGAGACGAATCGCCAGTTGAGCGAGATGACCGCCGGGCGCGTGCAGGTGAAAGACTGCACGATCTTTGAGACCGATACTACGACGGCTACGTATTACGAGCTGTAGCTCCTCATGTATCTCATCGAAATTTATAAGTCTGTCCAGGGTGAATCGAGCTTTGCCGGGTTGCCGTGCATCTTTGTGCGGCTGGCGGGATGCAATCTGCGCTGCTCGTGGTGCGACTCGGAGTACACCTTCAAGGGCGGGTACAAGCAGACGCTCGACGAGGTGGAGGCCGCGGTGGCGGCGCTGGCTCCCGTTCGGCTGGTGGAATTCACCGGCGGCGAGCCGATGCTGCAGGAGCGGGAGCTTCTGCCCCTCATGGATCGATTGCTGGCGCAGGGTTACACGTTAATGATCGAGACCAGCGGCGAACGGCTACTAACGAATGTGCCGAAAGCTGTGCACAAGATCGTCGATGTGAAGTGTCCTGGATCGGGCGAAGGCGGCACGTTTCGCCTAGACAATCTGGATGCGCTGACGAAGCGCGATGAGGTGAAGTTCGTCATCAGCGACCGCAGCGACTACGAATTCGCGCGCGATTTCACGCGCGAGCACGGACTGGCGGAGCGCACCGGAGGGGTGCTGTTCTCGCCGGCATTCAAAAAGACGCCTAGCCTGGAACGGTCCACGAACAACTGCGCGCTGGATCCCCGGCTACTGGTGGAATGGATGCTGGAGGATGGCGTGCCTGCGCGGCTGAGTTTGCAGATTCACAAGTTCATCTGGGAGCCGCAGAAGAAGGGCGTCTAGCTCAAGCTTCCAGAGTGGTGTTGGTTGAGCGGCGCTTCGCGCCTTAATGAACGGAAGATGAAGCGGTTCCCTCACTCCACCCTCGGTTACGTTCAGGACGACAATCTTTTAGCTAATGGCTGCTTTTGCCGGCGAGGTACTTATCAAAGGGAATCTCGAAGGCAAAGAGCTCGCGGCTGTCGGAGCTTTGGATGCGGCGCAGCTCGAGGTGCGCACCTGTGAGCGGGTTTGGAAGATCCTGTAGATCGTAGAAGAGGAATCCGGCACGGGTAGTGTGCGGCTCGACGGCGATGGCGCTGTATTGAAACTCTGAAAAGTCCTGCTCGATCTTCTTGTCCTGATTCTTACCTTTGCCGCCGATTTTTATGGGTCCAATTGGAATCTTGCTGCGCGGATTGGCCGGGCGGTCAAGGGCGCGCTCTGCGTCGCGCGGCTCTGCGGCAGGGACTTTGTCGCCGGCGGCGGTGATGAAGTCGATGACTGCATTATTGAGCGAGATGGGCGTATCGCCTTCGTTCGTGATGATGATGCGGATGGGAATGATGTTGGCGGAGGCGTAGTTGACGCGGAAGACGGAGGCCTTCTGCGGGGTGTCATAGGGATCGACCGCGATGACGAGATGATCGTTCGCGTGGCGCTCGAACGCGGGGTACTGATCCGCGGTTCCGGCAGGCGGTGCTGGATGTTGCGCCAGCGCAGGTGCGGCAAGGAGCAGGGCAGCGAACGGCAAGGACAACAGGGAGCGCATGCGAAGAATTAGAGCATTTTCGCGATTGCGCTGTCCTGCCGCGAAGGAGGGCGAATGAGCTTTCCGGTGCGGACTGCCCGGCGGCATGGCGCATTCGCCGGGTTGCATGTAGTCTGCGGCAGGGATCGTGATTCTTTTCGCTTACAACCTTCTATTGCTGCTGGCTCTGGCGGTGGGTGCGCCGGTGTGGCTGCTGCGTCCGCGCTGGCGCGAAGGGCTGCGCGAGCGGCTGGGCGCCGGTGCGGAGCGCGTGGCTCATGCGCTCGGCGGCCGGCAGCAGGTGTGGGTCCATGCTGTTTCGGTTGGCGAGGTGGTGGCGGTCAGCCGGCTGGTGGAGGAACTCGATGCCCGGCTGGGGCGCGGGCTCGGTCGCAATTTCAACCACGACGCTGACTGGCCAGCAACTGGCGCGGGAGCGCTTTGGCGCGGCGCGGTGTTTTTATTTTCCGATCGATCTGCCGTGGGTCGTGCGTAGCGTGTTTCGCGTGCTGCGCCCGCGGGTGCTGGTGCTGGCCGAGAGTGAGTTGTGGCCGAATGTGCTGGCGGAGTGCGCGGGCCAGCGCGTTCCGGTGGTGGTGGTGAATGCGCGGGTCTCCGATCGGTCTCTGCCGCGATATATGCGGCTGCGCAGGCTATGGCGACCGTTCCTGCGATATCTGACCCTGGTGCTGGCGCAGAGCTCGGAGGACGCGCGGCGCTTTGTTGCGATCGGTGTGCCGGAAGAGCGAGTGCGTGTGGGCGGCAACTTGAAGTTCGATGCGCGGTCCCCGCGAGCAGCCGGCATTGTGGAGCAGTTGCGCGCGCAGTTGCCGCCGGGCGCGAAGGTGCTGGTTGCAGGATCGACGCTGGAGGATGAAGAGCACGTACTGCTGGACGCATGGCCGGCGATCTGTGCGAGCGCGCTGAACGCGGTAATGGTGCTGGCGCCGCGGCATCCGGAGCGCTTTGCACGAGTGGCTGCTCTGGCGCATGAGAAACAGGCGCGGCTTGTGCAGAGGTCAGCGTGGGACGGCGGCGCCGGTGAATGCGGGCAGCGTGTTTCTGCTGGACTCGATTGGAGAACTGGGTAGTGTGTATGGGCTGGCGACCGTGGCGTTTGTCGGTGGAAGCCTGATGCCGGCGGGTGGGCACAACCCGCTGGAGCCGGCGCGCGTCGGCGTGCCGGTGGTGATGGGCCCGCACTATGAGAACTTTCGCGAGGCGGTGGAGCTGCTGCGCGCTGCTGATGCATTGCGTGTGACGGAGCGAGCGGAGGTTGGCGAGGTGATCTCGGCGTTGCTGCAGGATGCGCAGACTGCGGCAGCCATGGGAGCGCGCGGAAAGAAAGTCTTTGAAGACCAGGCGGGAGCGACGCAGAGAGCGGTGGACGCGGTGGTGCGTCTGCTTGCCGGGGGCGACGCGTGAGGCGGAGGATTTGGCCGCTGCTGCCGCTGGTTCCGGTGTACGGGGCAATGCAGGCGTTGAACGACGCTGCGTATGCACGGGGCTTGCGACGCGTTGAGAAGCTGACATGGCCGGTGGTGAGCGTCGGGAATCTGTCGGTGGGCGGCGCGGGGAAAACGCCGTTCGTTATCGCGCTGGCGCGCGCGTTGACGCGGCGGGGATGGACGGTGGATGTGCTGTCGCGCGGGTATGGACGTGCTTCAGATGCGGTGGAGCGCGTGGATACGGGGGTCGTGGATGATCCTGCGCCCCGATACGGCGATGAACCGTCGTTGATTGCGCAGCAGGCGGACGTGCCGGTGTTTGTGGGGCGCACGCGCTCGGCGGCGGGACGGCTTGCGGAGAGCACGCTTGTAGATGCGGGGGGCTCTGGGCACGTCCATTTGCTGGACGACGGGATGCAGCATCGCGGGCTCGCGCGTGATGCGGAGATTGTTCTGCTGCACCGCTCGGATTTTCAGACGACGCTGCTGCCTGCGGGGCGGCTGCGCGAGCCGCTGGCAGCGCTGGAGCGCGCAGATTTTGTTGTCCTGCGTGAGGAGGATGCAGCATTGGCGGAGCGGGCGCGGCGATGGATGCGTCCGGATGCGCAGATATGGACGATTCGGCGAGAGCTCCAGCTGCCCACGGTTCCGGTACCGGCCGTGGTCTTCTGTGCGATTGCCCATCCGGAGGAGTTTTTCGAGGGAGTGCGAGAGAGAGACGTCACGATTGCGGCGACACACGCCTGGCGCGATCATCACCGGTTTACAGATCCGGATGTGGCGATGCTGTGCGGCATGGCAGCGAAGCGCGATGCCAAGTGCTTTCTTACGACCGCCAAAGACGCAGTGCGGTTGACGAATGCGCAGCGCGCGCGTCTGGAAGAGATTGCTCCGGTGCTGGTGGTGGAGCTGACGGCGCGGCTGCACGATCAGGAGACTGCGTTGGCCGCACTGGAAGCGCGTCTGCGAAGCGGCGCGTGAGAGAATCAGCAGTTGTCTTCCCAAACAAATTCGCAGAGAGATCGATTGCGCGTGCTGGTGGTCCGGCTGGGCGCGATGGGCGATGTGCTGCATGCGATGCCGGCGGTGGCGGCGCTTCGCGCGCGGCTGCCGGAGTGCCATATCGGCTGGGTGATTGAGCCGCGATGGGCGCCGCTGCTTCGCGCGGATGGCGGCGTTCCGCGACTCGCCGGCGATGCCGCTGGTGGACGCCCTGCACACGGCGAATGCGCGAAGATGGGCGCGGCAGCCGCTGGCGGCTTCGACGTGGAGTGCCATGCGCGGACTGCGTCGTGAGCTGCTCGCCGGAGGATATGAGCTGGCTATCGATCTGCAGGGCGCCGTGCGCTCGGCGCTGATCGGAAGAGCATCGGGTGCGGAGCTGGTGGGCGAGGCGGAGCCTCGCGAGCGGCCGGCACGCTGGTTCTTTCGGCGGAGAGTACCGACCAGAGGCGTGCACGTGATCGAGCAGGCGGCTGAGGTGGTTGCGGAAGCTACAGGTCTGGCATTGAAGCCGCTGCTGCCGCCGCTGCCGCTGGATTGTGCGGCCGAAACGCGTTTAGCAAACATGCTGCCGGGTTCTGAGCCAGTGGTGGTGCTGCATCCCGGCGCGGGCTGGGGAGCGAAACGATGGCCGGTGGCGCGATATGGCGCACTGGCATCCGCATTGAAGGCGCAAGATTACGCCGTGGTGGTAAATCGCGCTCCGGGAGAAGAGCAGCTTGCGGACGAGGTGGCCGTCGCGAGCAGCGGCGCCGCGGTCGCCGTTACGATGGATCTTGCTGAACTCATTGCGATGACACGAAGAAGCGTGCTGGCGATTGGCGGCGATACAGGGCCGCTCCACCTGGCGTGCGCGATGGGCAAGCCGGTGGTTGGGATTTATGGACCGACCGACCCGCGCGCAATGGGCCATGGGGTGTGCCCTTTCGCGTGCTGCGGCATCCGGAGAGCCGGCGCGATCACTCGCGGCGCAGCGCGCCCGAGGCGGGCCTGCTGACGATTGAGCCGGAGGAGGTGCTGGCTGCGGCGAATGAGCTGCTGGATCCGGCAGGCACGATCGGCGGTGCAGGCTTGACTGTGAGCTGGACGCGCATTGCGCGCCGCATCCGTGTGCCGATGGGCTTCGTCTTTGCGCTGTTCTATCTGCTGACCGCGCATCCGTCGGTGCACTCGCTGCTGTGGAGTTTGCTTGGAACGGTGCCGGGCCTCGCGCTGCGCGCCTATGCTTCCGGATACGTGACGAAGAATACAGAGCTGACGACCACGGGGCCGTATGCGTATACGCGCAATCCGCTCTACCTCGGCTCGATGCTGATTGCCTTTGGCTTTGCTGTGGCCGCGCATAGCTGGTGGACCGCGCTGGCGCTGGCGATCCTGTTTACGCTCATCTATTGGCCGACGATCCGTTCAGAAGAGGAGTTTCTGCGCGGACACTTCAGAGACTTTGCCGAGTATTGCGGGCGCGTGCCGCGGCTCATTCCACGACTGACGCCTGCTGCTTCCGTCGTGGAGAAACCGGAATCGCGCACCAGTGGCGGCTTTTCCGGAGCGCTCTACCGAAAACACCGCGAGTACAATGCGATCTTGGGCTCATTGAGTATTTATGCTGTATTGTTGCTGCGCCTGTTCGTCTGGCACAGGGCATTGTTCCTGGAACTGAGATAAGCGATCTTCGATCCGGCCGGGGCCACGCTGAAGACAAATTGAGCTGCACGCGCAAGGGAAGAGTTTTCGCGTGACGAAGAGAAACCATGCGTGAGGGATGTATTTGAGATTACTGCCCTTGTTTTTTTGCGGAGTGCTGCTGACTGTCGCAGCCGGATCTCAGCAGATGCCATCGTTTCCTGCGCCGCAACAGCAATATCTACCGCAACGCCAGACACTCTCCTACGGAGTGGACTGGCGGGTCTTCCCTGCGGGAACCGCGACTTTTCATCTGGAAAGCGACGGAACGACGCAGCGGGTGCAGGCGAATGGCGACTCGATCGGCGCGGTGAGTCTCTTGTTCAAGGTAGTGGATCGCTTTCAGTCGTCCTTTGACCGGCGCACGGGATGCTCGCAGACATTTGCCAAGCAACTGCAGGAAGGGCGGCGGCAGATCGTGAGCACGCTGCAGTTTCAATACGGCGCGCACAAGCAAGTGCTGGACGAGAAGAACTTAGTGAAGGGCACGAGCAAGCACCAGGAGGCGCCCATTCCGGAGTGCGTGAGCGATCTGATGTCGGCCATGTTTGTTGCCGGCGCGCAGCCGCTGGAGGTGGGGCGGAGTTTTGTGCTGCCGGTGGCGGATGCTATGCGCGTCGTGGCGGTGACCTTCAAGCCTGAAGCGCGGGAGGAGATCAAGACGCCGGCAGGCACATTCCAAACCATCCGCGTGGAGCCGACGGCGGACGCGGGCGTGGTGAAGAATCGCGGCAATATCTGGATCTGGTATTCGGATGACAATCGTCATCTGCCGGTGCAGATGCGCGCCAGGCTCTTCTGGGGCACGATCACTCTGCGCCTGACCAATATCGAGCAGAAGTGACGTAGCTATTGCAGGCGGAAGCGCTCGCGCATCAGCCGCTGCAGCCTGGGTTGATAGATCAGATCGAAGGCCAGCTCTTTTTCCGGAAACATGGCGAGCGCCGCGCGCCGGCTGTCGGTGATCATCTCCAGCGCAGCTTCATAGGTGAGTGTCGTGTCCTGTGCGATGACGGACATCACCATGTTCATCATGAGCTGCAGGCGGCGAAGATTTTTTTCTTCCTGTTGCTGCTCCAGAACGGAGCGTGCTTCTGCCGGTTGTGCGTGGCCTGTGTCCCTGGTTTCCTCTGACTGCATGCGTGGACCCCTCCGAGACTGCGATATTTTCGAGACTCTATACCCATAAGGGATGCGGCGCAGCAGAAAAACGATCCTTCTAAGTATCAAGGTAAGTGCGCCGACGTGCGCACCGGTACTGTCGATGTAGAAGGTGGAGATGCCGAGCAGGTCGGTGCGCCAGGTGCGCGCGCCCTCGTTCTCCAGCTTGTCGAGCGTGTCCCAGCGTGGATGGTGATAGCTGTTGTAGGGGCCGACGGAGATGACGGCGAGATGCGGCGCCACGCGCGCGAGGAATGGCGGGATGGTGGACGTCTTGCTGCCGTGATGTCCGACCTTGAGCAGGTCCGAGGATAGATCGTTGGAAGGCAGCGACAGCATGGCGGCTTCGCTGGGCGCTTCGGCATCTCCTTCGAGCAGAGCGGAGTGGCCGGCATAGCTGAGGTGCAGCACGAGCGAGTCGTTATTGCCGGCTGATTTCCCGGGCTGATAGTTGGATGCGGGCGCCAGGACATGCACCGTCGCGTCGCCGAACCGCACGGTATCCCCTGCGGAGAAGGAACGAACTTCGATGCCGAGTGATGCAGCTTCACGGAGTAACTGCTGGTAAGCGGGGATGGGCGGGTTGTGGCCGATCCAGAGCTGGCGCGGGCGGAAGTTGCGCAGTATGGCGGGCATGCCGCCCATGTGATCGCTGTGCGCGTGAGTGAGGGCGACGATATCGAGACGATGGACTTGGCGGCTCCAGAGATACGGGCGAGACGACATCTTCTCCGATATCGAAATTGCTGTGGCGGGGGCGCCCCCGGTAGGGCCGCCGGCATCCACCAGCATGGTGTGGCCGTCCGGTGAGACGACGAAGATGGAATCGCCCTGGCCGACATCGATGGCGGTGACTTCCAGTGTGTTGGGGCGACGCGCGATCGCATGCGGCGCGAGAGCGCAGATGGTTGCGATGAGCAACGCGACGGCTGCAGCGGGAATCGCGAAGCTGCGGCGAATGCGGACCAGCCAAACGGCGAGCGCGAGCAGCGCGAGAGAGGCGACGATAGCTGCGAGATCCGGGCCGGGGAGGCGCAGCTCGCTCATGCGCCACGCACTCGATGTGCGAACGATGGCGAGGACCGCGTGCAGCAGTCCGGCGGTTGCGGCCGCGGGCAGCCAAGCGATGTGAGGCAATGCAAGCAGCGCAACTGTGGTGACGAGTGCTGCGGGAAGCAGCAATGTGAGTGCAGGGACGATGAGGATGTTTACAAGCACTCCCGACGTGGTGACGCGATGGAAATACGCGGCCATGGGGAGCGTCATGACCAGCTCGATGACGGCGGAGATGAGGCAGAGATCGAACAGCAGGAGACTCCAGCGGACGGCGAGCGCGAGCACATATTGCGCGCGTCGTGTGCGGCGATAGCGGCGGCTCAGGAATGGTTCCAGGTGCTCCCCGATGAGGCGCAAGGTAACTCGGAACTGGGCGAGGCGTGGCTCGAATGCTGTATCCATGCCGACGGCATTGATCGAGCGCGAAGCGGTGAGGAAAGGCGCCGAGGTGCGCTCCATCACCGGAATGGCAATGCCGGCAACGGCTACGACGGTGAGCAGGGTCATCTGGAGCCCGGCGTCGAAGAGCGCATGTGGATTGAAGACTAGCAGGCAGAGCGCGGCAAAGCCGAGGCTGTTGAGGCGGCTGCGATCGCGGTAGAGAAGCCTTCCGATGAGATAGAGCGCGACCATCGCGAAGGCGCGCTGCACGGGCTGGCCGAATCCGGTAAGGAGCGCGTAAGCAAACGAAAGCGCGAGCGTAACGGCGGTGAGCGGTAGATGGCCTACCCGCAGCCGACGGCCGATAGCGAAGACAAATCCGGCGAAGATGCCGAGGTGCAGCCCGGAGACAACCAGCAGGTGAAACGAGCCGGTGCGCTCAAACGGCGTGCGCAGATCGCTGCTGAGATAACTACGGTCGCCCGTGACCATGGCGGAGAGCATGGCCGCATCGTCATGGCTGAGGGTGAGGAACCCGGGCAGCGCGTGCAGGGGCGGAGTGTCGGCGAATTGCATGAGCCGGTCGCTCGCGCCGGTCTGGAGCGCGTGCAGCAGGCAGGCAAAGCTGTGCTCTGCGCCGTGGCCGGTCACAATCAGCCTTTCTGCCTTGGCCGAGCCGATGATCCCGATGCCCTGGTTGAGCATCCAGGCCGGGCTGTCCCATACACCCGGATCGCGGTAGCGCTCCGGCGGGCGTATCGTCGCTGTTACGGTGACGATATCGTTACATCCGAGCTTCGGCATCGGGGCATCGGCGGGAGCATAGAGCGAAAGGCGAAGACCGCCATGGACGGCCTGCAGCGCATCGCCGGGCTCGGCGGCGGAGAGGACGCGCAGGTCGATGGACTGCATCTGCTCGGTGATCTGCTCATCGGAGAAGGGGCGGAAGGAGAGGATGCGGCGAACGGGGCTGGCACGCAGGATGGTGCCTGTCACGGTGACGGGTGTGCCCTGGGCCAGGTGGCGGAGTTCTGTTTGTGGAGCGGGGCGAGGCTGCATCTCTGCAGCGAAGCCGCCCAGAAGGAGCCAAGTCGCGGCGAGCGGCAGCAGGGCGATGCGGGGACGCCAACGGATGGCGATAACGGCGATAAGGCCTTGGAGGAGCACCGCGATGCCAAGCCATGCCGGCGGAATCCACCAGCGGCTGACGAAGAGGATACCGGCAGCGAACGCCAGGGCCGCGAAGAGGAGCGGCGCGCGGGAGAAGCGTACCGGATCGCGCTCGATCGCGCCGATATTGCGCTTTGTCGCGAGCTTTCCAGCTCTGCGCCGCGGCGGATTCGTTGTGAGAGGCGGCGCGAGTGTGGTGGACATGTCCCTTGGCCCTGAGCCGTGCCCACCATGTTCAAGTGCGTTCGAGGGTGACGACGGTCTCCAGATGAAACGTCTGTGGGAACAGGTCTACCAGCGTCATTGCGACGGGTCGATACCCGGATGGTTGCAGCGCGCGCAGGTCGCGGGCGAGGGTGGCGGGATCGCAGGAGACATAGACGATCTGCGGGGGGCCGATGGCGGCCAGGCGCTGGCAGACCTCTGCGCCCAGGCCGGCGCGCGGCGGGTCTGCGATCACAAGATCGGGGCGAGCGGCAGGCGGGGACTTCAGGAAGCGCAGTGTGTCGGCCGAGACGCATTTGGGAGCAGCGCCAGAGTGCGGGGCAGCGCGCAGGTTGTGGGCGAGATCGGCTGCTGAGGCGGGTGAAGATTCGACCGCGATGACCTGCTTGAACCGCGGCACGAGCGCCTGGGCGAAGAGGCCAACGCCGGCGTAGAGGTCCCATGCGATGCTGCCTTGCCGCTGAGCGATGACCTCCTGCAGCAGACCGGGGACGAGGTGGCGATTGATCTGAAAGAAGGCGTTGGCGCTGACGCGGTATTGGAATTCGGCCACTGCGTAGTCGAGCGATGATTGTCCCCACGCGCCTGCAGCCTGGGTGCGCCGCGTCTTGGGATCGAGCGCGAACATGCGCAGCCCTTTGAGCGCGGGCAGAGCAGGAAGGAGCATCTCGGCGATGGATCGCGGCAGGTGCTCGGGCGATTTGCGCTGCTGCGTGAAGAGGGAGATCAGTAATGCGGACTCGTCGGCATTACAGAAGAATTCGAGTTCCGAGAAGCTCGACCGCAAATGCGGGCTGCTGCTGGAGGAGCTGATTGAAGGCGGCGATCGCCTGCTGCAGCAGCGGCGCGGCGACAGGGCAGTGGGTGACAGCGAGATCGCGATGGGACGCGGCTTCGCGGTAGCTCAACGAGGGTTGCGGGGATCGGGCAACGTGCAGCCGGATGCGGTTGCGATAGCCCCAGGGATCGGCGGAGAGGACGCGGATGTCGGCCGGGATGGCGACACGGGCGCGTTCGAGCGTCTCGACCAGGATGCTGCGCTTCATCGCGAGCTGCGTGGCGTAGTCCGCGTGCTGGTAATGGCAGCCGCCGCAACGTCCGAAATATTCGCAGCCGGGAACGATGCGCTCGGGAGAGGGCTCGAGCACGGAATCGAGCTTGGCAGTGAGATAACTGCGGCGCTCGGTTTCGATGGAGGCTTCGACCAGCTCGCCGGGGAGTGATTGCGGGACGAAGACAGCCTTGCCCGCGAGGTCTGGCGGGCCATCCGCCGGGATGTGAGCCAGCGACGCGCCGCCGTAGATCGGCTTTTCGATACGCAGTTTCACGTCACTCGCCCTGTTGCATATAGAAGAGGCTGATGCGCGGGAGGTCGTAACGCTCGAGCAGCCGGCGGCGGAGAAATTGCTGCTCGATCTGCCGGATCTGCACCGTTTGCATGCGGCTGCGGTAGGGCGCAAGCTCGCGTGCGGCCTGGTCGCGCATCTGCTCCAGCTCTTCGGCGGGCGTGTGGGTGAGGAGCAGGGCGAAGAGCTTTTCTTCGAGCGCGCTCAGGTGGCGCTCCAGCTCTTCGTTTGCAAGCGGCTGAGCTGCAAGCTGCTCCAGGCGCGCGGCGATTTCGCTCAGTGAGGGAATGTTAGCGCCAGCAGCGGTGAAACTGGCGGCTGCCGCGCGGAGGTGGTGCGCGATGCGCTCCTGTTCGAGGCCGGGCGATTCTGCTTGTATGGGAGCACCCCCGACGGCTGCTTCCTGCATGGCCTCAACTGCTTCCATGACGGCCTGAGCGCACCACGCGAGGCCGTTCACTTTGCGCATGCGCGTCCGTGTCTGGCTTGCTCGCGTTTGGCGCGCCTCATATTTGTCGAAGGCATCGTCGATGCCGCGCAGCACAGCGGCCAGCGGCACTCCGGCTTCGCGCCAGGTATCGATGAGCGCCCAGTCGAGTGTCGAGAGCAGCAGGATGGAGCCGCGACGACGCTGGAAGTGCTCTTCGATTTCCGTGAAGTAGTTGATGTAGTTCTGCACTTAGATCGTGGGGGCGGGCTGCGATGCGCCACGAGATCGCGGATTGCGGTTGCGTTCGTAGAGCAGGCGCAGGCCGTCGAGCGTGAGCATGTCGTCGATGGCGGTGATGTACTTCGAATCGTTGTGCAGCATGTGCGCGAGTCCGCCGGTGGCAATCACCTTTGGTGCGGTCGTGCTGCCGTCTGGCTGGCCGGCCTGGATCTCCGCAAGCATTCGCTCCAGGATGCCATCGACCAGGCCGATGTAGCCGTAGAAGAGGCCGCTCTGCAGATGGGCGATGGTGTTGGTGCCGATGGTGCGTGCGGGACGCTTGATGTCAACGCGGGCGAGCTTGGCGGCGCGGGAGAAGAGTGCGTCCGCGGATATTCCGAGGCCGGGAGCGATGACGCCGCCGATGTATTCGCCGCGAGCCGTGATGACGTCAAAGGTGGTCGCGGTGCCGAAGTCGACGACGATGATGGGCCCGCCGTAGCGCGCGAAGGCAGCAACGCCATTGACGATGCGGTCCGCGCCGAGTTCCGCGGGATTGTCAACCAGCAGCGGCATGCCGGTCTTGATGCCAGGCTCGACGAACATGGGCCGGAGGCTGAAGTAGCGCTCGCAGAGGCGCCGGATGGTGCTGTCGAGCGGCGGTACGACAGAGGAGACGACGATCGCGGTGATCTTCGAGACATCGATCTGCCGCATCGCGAAGAGATTCAGGAAGAGCACGCCATATTCGTCGGAGGTCTGGTTTTTGTGCGTGGTGATGCGCCAGTCGGCGACCAGCTCTGGAGAGTCCGTGTTGTAGAGTCCGAGGACGGTGTTGGTATTGCCGACGTCGATGGCGAGCAACATGGATCAGCTCCTCCCTTCGCGTACTCCACCGGAGAGCACGGTGCGGATGCCTTGTGCTGTGCGGACGCGCAGAAAACCCCGGCTGTCGAGGCCATCCGTCACGCCGGTAAAGGTATCCGCCTCGGTGACGGTTACGGTTTTGCCTTGTATCCATGACGAGCCGGCGATGAGCCGCTCGCGAATCTCGGCGGTGGCCGGTTCAAGGTTGCGCGGCGTGGTCAGGCGATCGATCTCCTGATGAAGGTGACGAAGCAAGGCGACGAGCAGGTCCTGGCGTGACCAGTCGCGGCCAGTCTCGATTTTGAGCGATGTGGCGAATGCCGCCAGCTCAGGCGGAAAGGAGGGCTGATGCACGTTGATGCCGATGCCGATAACGGCGTGGCGCACGCGCGTGACTTCGGCATTGAGCTCGGTGAGGATGCCGCCCAGCTTTCGTCCGGAAAGGAGCAGATCGTTGGGCCAGCGGATATCCGGCGCGACGGAGGTGACCTCTCGTATGGCGGCCTGAGCGGCGAGACCGGTGGCGAGCGAAAGCCAGAGGATGTCGGCCGGTGCAATCGTTGGGCGCACCAGAATGCTGACGTAGAGGCCGGAGCCCGCGGCGGAGTGCCATTCGTGCGCGCCACGTCCGCGTCCGCCGGTCTGCTCATCGGCAAGATAGACGGTGTTGCTCTCCTGGCCCCGCTCGGCTTCTCGCATCGCGAGTGTGTTCGTGGAGTCGATCGAGGGGAAGTGACGGATTTTTCCGGCGAAGGGCGTGCCTGCGAGCTCGCGGTCCAGCGCGTCGAGTTCAAAGGGATCGGCAATCAGCGGGGCGGTCAGCGTCATGAGCTCAGTCCCGGGGTTCAGCTTTCCGCCACGATGCGCATGCTGAGATCGACCGCAGCGGCCGAGTGGGTAAGCGCACCGGAGGAGATGAAGTCGACGCCGGCATCTGCGTATTTGCGGATCGTATCCAGTTGAATGCCGCCGGAAGCTTCAACGGGAACCTTGAGGCCGTGAGAGTGAATGAGCTTGACCGAGGACGCTACTTCGGCCGGGGTCATATTGTCGAGCAGAATGGCTTCCGCTCCGGCTTCGATGGCCTGCTCGAGTTCTTTGCGGTTGCGCACTTCTACCTGCACGCGCTGGCCGGGCTTGCGCGCCGCCAATGCCGCTGCGAGCACCTTGGGAATGCCGCCGCCGAGCGCGATGTGGTTGTTCTTGATCAGAATGCTGTCGGAGAGATCGAGGCGGTGGTTCTCGCCGCCGCCGCAGGAGACAGCGTACTTGTCGAGGATGCGCAGCCGGGGACGGTCTTGCGCGTGTCGAGGACCTTCGCTTTTGTGCCCTGCACCTGATCGACATAGCGGCGCGTGACCGTGGCGATACCGCTCATGCGCTGCATCAGGTTGAGGATGACGCGTTCGCAGGAGAGCAGCACATGCGCCGTGGAGCGCACGACAGCAACCGATTGCCCGCGCTTCACACGGACACCATCGAAGATCTCCGGATGATGGACGACTTCGTAGCGGACTGAGTTTGCCCGTCCGGAGTTGTGGCTCAGGCGGGAATAGATCTCCAGAAAGCGGGGAATGCAGCCCAGGCCGGCGACGACGCAATCCTCTTTCGCAACGATGGTGCCCGAGGCCCGCAGTTTGGGATCGATGGTGTAGATCGTGGTGATGTCTTTGAGGGCCTGATCTTCCAGCAGGGCGTGCTCCAGGATGGCCTCGACTCGCTTGCTCTTCCAATCCATACGAAGATTGATGATACGCCGCCAGGATGGATGCGATGTGGATGACCTTGAGCGGGGCTTAAGGAACCACGATTTAGGATAAGCGGATGTTTGTTCGAGAGGTTTGCTTTTTGGTGGCGGCGCTTCTGCCGCTGACCATGCAGGCGCAGTCACAGCCGCAGCGGGACGAGTGCGATCTGAGGACGCCGGGAGTGTGCGTACGGCACGTTCTCCAGGACGAAGGCGCGATTCTGACCAGTCCACTTCACGCGCGGGCCAGCGATTTGCTTTGGATTGCGCCGTTCGGGCTGGCAACTGGCGTGGCCATTGACTATGACGCGCACGCGATGCGCACGTCTGGGCACCATCCACAAGCGCGAGAATGACTTCTGCCACGATCTCCGACGTGGGCGCGGTATACCTCCGATTGTCGGCGATCGGTGGTGGGCTATGCCGCCGGCGCATGTCGCCATGACGACTATCTGAAGCAGACAGCGGTGATTTCCGCCGAGGCAATCGCTCGATTCGGTGATCCTGAACGAGTGCCGTTGAAGTACGCGATCTGAATCGGCAGACGCCGAGCCAAGGAGACGGGACCGGCCGGTTCTGGCCGCACGGACCGAAAACGTGGCCGGACGGGCAATCAATGCCCTCGAACCACTCCATCATTGTGTGGAGCACCGCGCATGTGGTGGCCAACCGCTATCCCGGGCTGGGGCTACGCGTTGGCGGCGTATGGAGTGGCGAGCAGCGGTGAGCGCGTCACGCGTGTATAGCGCAAGCCAGCATTTTCCGTCAGACGTAGCTCGTGGGCAGCACGCTGGGCTATCTGATCGGCGGATACGTTGTGCACAAGCGCGGCGAAGCCAGCAACAGCTACTCGTTCTCCCTGGTGGAGACGCCGAACGGGCGCGGCGTGCAGTTGTCCTACAACTTCGGCCACTCAGGAAATTAGCTATGCAGCCGGAAGGGTATCGAGCGCAGTGCGCGTGCGCTCGAGTGAGCGTTACCAGCTCTGCGTTGCGGCGGCGGATGCCTTCGACGACCTGCGCCGGCGCTTTGGCGAGGAAGGCATCGTTCGCGAGCTGGCGGTCGCTGTTCTCTTTTTCTTTCTGCAGCTTTGCGAGTTCTTTAGACGAGACGATCACGTTCGGCCTTGATGTCTACGGGTTTTTCATAGACGACGCCGACATCGAAGGTAGGCGTGGCGCGATGGGCAAGCCCTTCGGGCAATTGTGGAACGACTTCCAGTGTAGTGACGCGCGCGAGGCGCTGGATGGTGGCGAGGTTCTGCTGGAAGACGGAAGCGTCTTCAGTGCGCAGGACGATGGGGATGGATTCGCGCTCGGGCACTCCCGCATCCTTGCGTGCGGCGCGTACCGCGACGATGAGTGACTGAAGCAGGGCCATCTGGGCTTCTGATTCTTCGTCGAGGTCCTTCTTTGCCGCGACGGGATAGGGCATCAGTGCAATGGAACGCACCGGTGGCAGGCCTGCGTGGAAGGCGTGCCAGATCTCTTCGGTGATGAAGGGCATGAAGGGTGAGAGCAGGCGAAGGGACGAATCGAAGACGCCATTGAAGAGCAGGAAAGCGAGCATGCCATCCTGCGCTTCCGAATGGAATCGCTGGATTCGATGCGCAGCTTCACCAGTTCGAGGTACCAGTCGCACAGATCGCCCCAGAAGAACTGATAGATGGCGTGGGCGGCTTCATCGAAGCGGTAGGCGTCAAGCGCACTATTGACGGCATTTGCGGTGGCATAGAGACGCGAAAGGATCCAGCGATCCTCCAGCCGCGATTGGTTGGCAACTTTTCGACTGTTTGGGCGCTTCGGGATTTGCCGGGTCAGGAAGCAGAACTGCCTGATCGTGGCTCACGGTTGCAAGATCGATCGAGTCAGCGACGAAGCCGCCTTCCGGGAACAGGCGCTCACGCTGCATGAAAAGGAACCGCGCAGCGTTCCAGATCTTGTTGGCGAAGGCGCGGTAGCCTTCGGTGCGCGCTTCGGAGAAGGCAATGTCCGTGCCGGGCGACGCCATCGTCGCGAGCGTGAAGCGCACAGCATCCGTCCCGTAGCGCTTGACGATTTCGATGGGATCGATGACGTTGCCCTTGGTCTTGGACATCTTCTGCCGCTCGGCATCGCGCACGAGCGCGTGAATGTAGACCTCGCGGAATGGCACAGCATCCTTGAGCGTGCGCGCGGAGCCATCGGGCATCGGCACATCGAGCATGAAGTGGCAGCCGAACATGATCATGCGGGCCACCCAGAAGAAGAGGATGTCGAAGCCGGTGACCAGCAGCTCTGTCGGATAGAAGACGGCGAGATCGGGGGTGGCGTCGGGCCAGCCGAAGACCGACATGGGCAGCAGGCCGGAGGAGAACCAGGTATCGAGGACGTCCGTCTCCTGCGTGATGGCCGGCGAGTTGCAGTGCCCGCAGACTTCGGGTGTTTCGCGCGCCACCGTTATCTTGTCGCACGCAGCGCAGTGCCATGCAGGGATGCGATGACCCCACCAGAGCTGGCGCGAGATGCACCAGTCATGGATATTGCGCATCCACTCGTCGTAGGTCTTGCGATATTGCGCGGGCGTGAAGCGGATGTAGCCTTCGTCCACCGCGGCAATAGCCTTTTCCGCAAGCGGCTGGATCTTGATGAACCACTGGGTCGAGAGACGCGGCTCGACGATGGTCTTGCTGCGGTCGCACTTGCCGACCGCGTGGGAGTGCTCTTTGACCGAATAGCCGGGCTGGCCTTCCAACTCGGCCACGATGCGTTTGCGCGCCTCAAAGCGGTCGAGTCCGGCGAAGGATCCAGCGACCTCATTCAGACGGCCAGTCTCGTCCATGACGTTGATGGACTGCAGCTTCTGCCGCTGACCGACTGCATAGTCGTTCGGGTCATGCGCGGGCGTGATTTTGACCGCGCCGGTGCCGAACTCGGGTGAGACCCAGGGGTCGGCGATGATGGGAATCTCACGGCCGATGAAGGGCACACGCACGCTTTGGCCCTGCAGGTGACGATAGCGCTCGTCGAGCGGGTGCACGGCGACAGCCACGTCGCCGAACATCGTTTCCGGCCGGGTAGTGGCCACGAGCAGCGATTCGTCCGACCCCACAATGCTGTAAGGAATGGTGTAGAGCTTGCCCTGCTGCTCCTCGTGAACGACTTCCAGGTCAGAGATCGCGGTCTGGCAGTCAGGACACCAGTTGACGATGTACGCGCCGCGATAGATAAGGCCCTGCTCGTGCAGGCGGACGAAAGCTTCCCGCACGGCCCGGGAAAGGCCGGCGTCCATGGTGAAGTACTCGCGCGACCAGTCGACGGAAGCGCCGAGGCGCTTCATCTGGTCCAGGATTGCGCCGCCGTACTGCTCCTTCCACTTCCAGACACGCTCCAGGAAGGCTTCGCGGCCGAGCTTCTGGCGCGAAGTTTTCTCGGTCGCAAGCTGGCGCTCCACCATCATCTGGGTGGCGATGCCGGCGTGGTCGGTGCCAGGGACCCATAGGGTTCGATCGCCGCGCATGCGATGCCAGCGGGCAAGAATGTCCATCTCCGTCTGGTTGAGCATGTGGCCCATGTGCAGCCGGCCGGTGACGTTCGGCGGTGGCAGCAGCATGGTGAAATTTCGTTGGGCGGTGCTTTCATCGAACGCGGTGGTGTGAAAGAGATTTTCACGCACCCAGTACTCGGCCCAGTGCTCTTCAATCGCGGCGGGATCGTAGGATTTCGGAAGTTCGTGCGGCATGGAAGCTTCAGGGTAACAAAGGGAAGACAAGAAGAGGCAGAAGCAGAGAACTACAGAGGACGGCAGATATGACAACGGCAGAGATGAACTCTCTGCCGTTGTCTACTTCTCTGTGTTGTTGCCTTGTCTAGAAGGGGTTCAGCTTGTCGATACCCTTCTTCTTCTTGTTCACGCTGGAGGACTCGGAGCTCTGGTCGGTTTTTACCTTCGGGTTTTTCTTGTGCTTCTTGCCCGGAGCGGGAGTGCCGGTTTGCACCTGGGCGTTGCCGCCGGGCGCGCTCTTTACGTCGTTGATCTGATTCTGTGCTTCGGCGGGCTTCTCCACGGGTGGCAATGGAGCGCTGTTGGTTGGGCCTACCGCTTTCAGGCCGTAGTTGTCGCTGCCGCCGGCGGCAGGCGCAGATGCGGCGCCGTCGGTGTTTGCGCCCTCGCCGGCTGCCGGAGCAGTGGCGGGAGGATTCGCGCCGGTTGTGGTGTTGCCACTGTTGTTATCGATGGCGTTGCCGTTGGGATTCAGGATTTCCGGAGTGATGCCAGTCCCGCCGTCGCCCGGAACGCCCGCGGGATTTGCAACGGCAGGTTCGCCGGTACGCGGCGCGGCGGTGCCATTTTCGATGGCGGCGGAAGGCGCTGCGGCGGGGGCTCCTGCGGCTGGCCGCCCTGCAGCCTCATTGAAGATCGCGATGTTCTCTTTGCTGACTTCCGGGGCCGTGACAGTTTGCGCCGGAGTCATCCGTGGCTCACCGACACGCGCCGCTTCGATTGTCGAGGGGCCGTGCTTGACCAGCAGCATGGCGCGATCCTTGAGCTTGATGCTGGTCCGGCTCTGCTCTTCGGCTTCACTCTCGGCCAGCTCGGTCTGGGTCGGCTCCGGCACGGGCCGGCCCAGCGCGATCAGCTTTTCGCGCGCATCCTCAACGTGGGGCGCCATCGGATAGCGGGTGACCACCTTGGCATAGCAGTCTGCGGCGAGGTCGTCGTACGAAGCGATCAGGCGCTCCCGCTGGGCGGGCTTGAGATAGGTCATCTTCGCAGCAATGCTTGCCTCGGATGCGTAATCGTCTCCGAGCTGCATCAGGGCGAGATCGCTCTTGCTGAAGAGCGGATAGGAATCCGTGAGCGTCTGCAGGCGCGCGATGCTGGCCGGCCAGTTCTCATGCGTTGCGTAGAAGCTGCCGATGGTGAACTGGCGCTGGGCAAGCACTTCCTGCACCTCGCGCAGGCGCTGCTTGGCGCGTGGTACCAGCGTGGAGTCCGGGTATTGCTGGATCATCAGCCGGTATTCCTGTTCGGCGCGCTCCGCGTCGGTCGGGTCGCGGTCCGGCTTCTCCATCTGCTGGTAGTAGATGTCGCCGACCTTCATCTGCGCTTCGGCGGCCTCGGGCTGGTTGGGGAAGAAGGTGATGAAGTCCTTGTACTCGGACTCAGCCTGCTGCAGGGCAGCGGCGCCGCCTTCCTTGTACCAACTGTCGCCGACCGCGAGCTTGGCGCGCATCTGGTATTCCGATTCCGGATAGGTGGTGAGCAGCGCCTGCAGGTCGAGACGCGCCACGTCGTACTTGCCCTTTCGCAGGGCGGTCATCGCCTTATCGAAGAGCTCCTTGTCCGGCTGCTTGGAGGTAACGCCGGCCAGCGGGTCCGTGGAGCTTACCTTCCTCGGCTTCTTGGTGTGGTGCAGTAGCTGGGCGGGTGCGCTGGGCACGGATGCGGCCGCGAAGCACGCAGCGGCGGAAAGAACGAGCAGGCGGGCGGAAAAACTACGGTTCATGAAAACATCCTCACGACTTGGCAAAAGGCCACCGGCAGCTTGCGCTCGATTCAGCCTGTGGGTTTCTCCGTACCATTCTAACGGGCTGCGGCGAGCTCTGCCGAGCGAGCCGCCTCCAATAACTCCCGTGCATTGCGCTCGGGATGGCCGCCGTCGAAAACGGCGCTGCCAGCGACCAGCAGCTCCGCTCCTGCTTCGACGACGGCGGTCACCGTGTCGTGAGCTACGCCCCCATCGACTTCGATACGGAAGCTCAGGTTCCGCTCCGCTCGCAGCTCGCGGAGGCGTCGGATCTTGTCCAGCGAGAAGGGAATGAACTTCTGCCCGCCGAAGCCGGGATTCACACTCATGATCAGGACGTGGTGAAGCATCGGCAGCACATCGTAGAGCAGGTCAACGCGGGTTGCCGGGTTGAGGACAACGCCGGGTTCCATGCCGTGATCGCGGATATGCTCGATGGTGCGATGCAGGTGGACACAGGCTTCGTAGTGAACGCCGATCCAGTTGGCTCCCGCCTCGGCGAAAGCGGGGATGAAATCATCGGGATTCTCGATCATGAGATGGCAATCGAGAGGCAGCTTCGTGACCCTGCGCAGGGACTTTACTACCGGCGGCCCAAGCGTGATGTTGGGGACGAAATGGCCGTCCATCACGTCGACGTGAATGACGGTGCCGCCGCCGCGCTCGGCCGCGGCTACGGCATCAGCCAGGTGGGCGAAGTCTGCGGACAATATCGATGGCAACAGTTCCACCACCCGGCCAGTGTACCAGCGGGTGCCGGACGGTTGTGCCTAAACGGATCTCTGCTCGGCAGGCGCGGGCACAGCCGCGCCGTGGGCCACTCGTGAGATCGCGCGCAACAGCGGCTTGTGCGGGATCGCGCCCGCGGCATCGGCAAAGATAGCCTCACCAATACGCTTTGCAGCCGGACGGTATACCCAGCGCGTGAAGAGCGCGAGATGATCCTCGATCTGTGACGTGGATGGCCGCGAGGGCGAGATCGCATCGAGTGCCTGGAGAGCTGCACTCAGGCGCTCTTCCAGAGCTATCCGCAGCAGCCGCTGTGGCAGGCGAGGCTTCGAGCGGCACGGGCGCAAGCGCCACCGGATGCGAGTAGAGGGATGAGGAGCCGGACTGCTCATTGTGCAGCCGCATGCCGATAGTCGCATACGGGACCGGCCCGGCGAGGCCCTGGCGAGTCAGGCGGAAGAGCGCCACTTCACCTTGTTGCGCCGACGGCTGGACGATGACCGCCGAAAGCTCCGAGAGCAGCCGTACGGATTCCGGCAGTTCGCGTAGCGCGGCCTCGGCCTTCTCATATCGCTGATGGATGGCCGACGCGTTCTCGAATTCAAGCGCTTCGGATGCAGCGGTGCGCTCGCGCTCCAGGGCGGAGAGCAGGCTGGCGCCGCGAGTGCGCAGTGTTTCAAACACAGCGTCTGCTTCGGCGTGGTGGCGCTCCGGTGTGCAGCTCTGATTGCAGGGCGCCAGGCACTTCTTCATCTCGAAGTAGGGACAGGCGGGGTGCTCAGGATAGGGATGCAGGTCTTCGACACAGCGGCGCAACTGGAAGAGATCGAGCACGGCATCGCAGGCGCGCTCTGCTGCGACTCGCGTCGGGAAGGGGCCAAAGCTGCGGTCGGCAGCGCTGCGCACGTAGCGATTGGTAGCGAAGAGGCGAGGAAAGTCGTTTTCGAGCGCCATCCGCAGGTACGCAGGCGGGCGGAGACGAAGCCGCTTGCGGACGGTGGCAGCATCCTTTGCTGAAAAGATGCTGCCAATCTCGCGATAGAGCAGCAAGGAAGCTTCGAACTCCGAGCCGTAGGGCGACCATGCGATTTCCCGTACGAACGGAAGAAGCTGCATGCGGCGAGAGAGGCCGCCTTCCGGCGCCAGCATGCGCTGGAGGCGGCGGCGCAGATTCGTCGTCCGCGCGATGTAAGGCTCGCGGCGTTCGCCAAAGCCGAGCGAGAAGACGGCGGGCGAATCCGGCATCGCGGCGATGGCCGCAGTCGCGCCTGCCATGTCGAAAGGTAGAGAATGCGCCAGCACGGTTTCAATTCTAGTTGGCCGCAGGAAACGGGCGCCCTGCCGCGGCAAGAGGCGGACACCGTCGCAATCCTCCGGGAAATTGCTGCGCTGAGTTACAAATTGACGCGATGTGCCGGCGGATGCGCTGACTGAACGTGTTCTGCGTAGACCTTCCGGATATGGAATGGGCCGGGAATTTCGTCCCTGTTTATTGACATTCCATGCGCATTTTTTTGTGGACACGTCCATACCGCTGTCATATGATCCACCAAATTTCTCTTTACGCTGTTTAAACAAATTGAAGCAATGCCGGTCCACGCAGACCGGCTGCAAATTTCACTCTTCCGAGGTTAGGCGCAGATGGCAGCACGTAGATATTCCTGTCTCAAAATCACTCTTGCCGCAGGCCTGTTGGCCGCTCCGGTTCTTCCGTCCCTGGCTCCTGCCGCGTATGCGCAGGCTACGGCCAGCGGCACTATCGCAGGCACAATCACGGATTCATCAAGCGCCGCCATTGTGGGCGCTACCGTTACAGCGACGAATACCGGCACCAATGAGCAGACGGACGACGAAGACCGGTGCCTCCGGAGAATATCGCTTCGATCTGTTGCCGGTGGGCCACTACAAGGTCCACGTGGAAGCACCGGGGTTTGCGGTCGGCGAAGTGAAGGATATCGACCTGCTGGTGGGAACAACGGTGGCTGCCAATGTGCCGCTGAAGCCCGGAAGCGCAGGCGAGACTGTGCAGGTGCAGGCGCTTAATCAACTGGTCGATCCGGAAAAGAGCGATGTCTCCATTGCCGTGACGCCGAAACAGATCACCGATCTACCGCTGAATGGACGCGATTTCGCCAATCTCGCAATCCTTGCTCCGGGCGTGAAGATGGTGGACAGCTACGATCCGACGAAGAACCGGTACGCTGTCTACGCTGTCAACGGGTCGACCGGTCGCAACACGAACACCACGGTCAACGGCATCGATAACAAAGATGGCACGGTAGGCGGAGCGGTGATGCAGTTGCCGCTCGAAGCGGTGCAGGAGTTCATCATCAGTCCTAACCGCTTCTCGGCGGTGAACGGACGCAGCGAGGGCGCTGCGCTGAACGTGGTGACCAAATCCGGCACCAATATGTTCCACGGCAGCCTGTACGGTTTCTTCCGGACGCAGGACTTTCAGACGAACAACTACTTTGCGGAGCAGAGCGGACAGCCCAAGCCGGACTATAGCCGCCAACAATATGGCGGCGCGTTCGGAGGACCGATCCGCAAGGATAAGGACTTTGGTTTCTTTGCCTATGAAGGTCTGCGGGAGCGCTCGAGCATTTCGACGAATCCCGATTCGTTTGACGAGTTAACCGTGGTGGCTAACCTGGCCAAGCAGCAACCCAATCTTTTCGCTGTGCCACCAGAGCCGTCGCGTACAATTCCGACGCCCTTCGATGAGAAGCGCTACAACGGCCGAATCGATCACGTCTTTAACGACAAGCACAAGGCTTTTGTCAGCTACATTGCGCAGGACAATAAGAGCAACAACGATCAGGCCAACGCCCGCGTGGACCTGACGCAGGGTAACTACACGATCAATGATTTGATCCTGGCGAACGTCACGCTGAGTTCGCTGTTTACCCCGAACACGGTGAACACATTCACAGCCGGGTTCCAATATTGGAACAACCTGATTGACTCCAAACTGCGCGCACCAACCATTACGTTCCCGGATACTACGCAGTTCGGAACCAACGTAAACGTTCCGCAGAAGTCGAGCCAGCATAAGTTTCAATTCCGGGACGATCTCTCCTACACGCACGGGCGGCATACGCTGCGCGGAGGTGTGGATTTTGTCTACGAACCGCAACTGGGCGGCTTTTTCGAGAACAATCCGACGCCGGAGTTCGATTTCGTAGATTCGCCGCAAAACCTGCTGGATCCCACGAAATACGCCAACGGATTCTCAACACCGGGTGCAGTGATCAGCATGACGGGTACGGCGGGTGATCCGAGTTTCCTGCTCTCGCCGAAGATGATCGGTTTTTACTTTGAAGACGACTATCGCATTACGCAGCGGCTACTGCTTAATCTGGGTATTCGCTACGACCGCGATATCGATACGTACGGACTGGACAAGCAGAAGATCAGCCGCACACACCAGGAGCTGGTGGCGGCCGCAGCCACCGGCATTCCAACCGTGCCCACGACGGTCAACCCAGTTACTTACCTTACGGGTTATACCCCTAATCTCGCCAATATCGGCGGTGTCTTTACCGGCCTGCCAAAGAACGACAACAAGGACATCAGTCCGCGTATCGGCTTCTCCTACGACCTTCTTGGCAACGGCCGCGTCGTCCTGCACGGAGGCTATGGTCTCTATTTCGGACAGACGTTCGAAAACATCCCGTTGTTCATGATCCAGCAGGCAAATAACAAGGTGTTCGCGAACACCTTCAGCATTGCCTGCAATGGGCCCGGAGATACGACATGCTCGTCCGACAACGACGTGCCCGGTACCGGGATTCTGCTGAGCAACTACCGTTACGGGATTGATCCCCAGCCGGTCATACCTCCGGCGACTTTCGACCTGGCATCGGGATCGACGGGTCGCATTATGGACCCCAGTTACCGTAATCCTTACACCCAGCAGATCAACGCAGGATTCCAGTACGCACCGAATAACTTCTCGGTTATTGAGGTCGATTACGTGCAGGCGCGCGGTCTGCATGACGACAAGACAGTCAACATCAACCCCGTTCAGTACTTCAGCGATGGCAGCCGTCCGTTCTCTGCGGCCTTTGCAGCAGCGGGAGTACCCAAGCTTGGCCGCATCGCGGACGAGCAGTCGATCGGTCGTTCATACTACGATGGCCTGAACGTTAGCTATCGGCAGCAGATGTGGAAGCGATTCACCGGAACGGTGAACTACACCTTTGCTAAAGCACTGGCCTTCGAAGGCGGCGCCGCCAGCTTCCGCAACACCGCGACGAACCCATTTCTCGGGCAGTTCCGCCGGCAAGACTTCGGCGCGGCTCCGGCGGATGAGCGTCATCATGTCACTGCATCTGCGACACTTGCTTTGCCGTGGAAGATCGAGGTTTCGCCGATCTTTCAAATCGGCACCGGTCGGCCGGTCGACATCCAACAGGCGAGCAGTAACCTATGGGGATTTGGCAGCGGCTTCAGCAATCCTCACGCAGTCGTTCCCGTAGGTGCGTCGATCACAAAGCCAGCATCCTACATAGCTTTCGCCGGAATCGCCGGTACCGATTACGTGACTTGCCTTCAAATCGGCACATGCAAGGAGGTCTCGTATGACAATTACCGAGGGCCGGCCTTTGCGGAACTCGATGCACGCGTCGGCAAAACCTTCACATTGCATGATCGTTATAACCTGAATGTGTTCTTCCAGGGCTTCGACCTGACGAACAGAGCTAACTTCGGCAGCAATCTCCACAATATCGTGACCAACTTCGACCCTGATCCAAGCCTGGACACGTTCCTCAAGCCGTCCGATTTCATTACACCGAACAGCACGGTCCTCCCGAAGTCGTTCACGGGCGAATTTGGAGCGCGCTTCAGCTTCTAACAGGAGTTCGCACATGACAAGCTGAGGCCGCCTGCGGGCGGCCTCTCTTCTTGCTTGCGCGATGAATCGCAACTGAACGGAAGCTGTCTCTTCACGAAGCATTTGGGATCGACTCTGCCGTTTCGGGTATGCTGGGCGCTGCTAAGTCGGACAGGTTTTCTGGAGAGACAAAGTGATCATCGATCGGCGCGGTTTTGTGCGCGGGGCTGGATACTCGCTTGCTGGAATTGCACTCACTCGACATGCACGTGCCGCGCAGGCGCAAGCCGTCGATGTCGCCATCGATACCAACAAAGAGCTTGCGGCCATGCCGCTGGATTTCATGGGGCTGAGCTACGAATCGGCGCAGCTTGCCGATCCGGCGTTCTTTGCCGCCAGCAATTCGACGCTCGTGCGGGCGTTTCGCGAGCTCTCGCCGCATGGCGTGCTGCGGCTGGGCGGCACTCTCAGCGATATGACGCTGTGGCAAGGAAGCGCAGGCAACAGCATTTCGCCGGAAGAAGTCGAGAGAGTCAAGACCCGATATGAATGGCGCTTGGTGGATCAGAAAGCCGCAGGCGAGCGCCCGGCCACCTTGGGGCCCGAAGGTATCGCCGCGCTGGGAGGCTTCCTGCGAGCCACGAACTGGAAGCTGCTCTATGGATTGAACCTGGGCACAGGTACGCCGGAGCGTGCAGCGGAAGAGGCTGCGCTGGTCATGAAACACGCCGGCGATCATCTGCTTGCCTTCCAGCTAGGCAACGAAGCGGATCTGTACGGCCCATCGTTTCGGAAGGCGGGGTGGAACTTTGAAGAGTATTGGAGCGAATATCAGCAGTATGTGAAGGCCGTTCGCGTGCGGGCGCCGCGAGCGCCGTTTGCCGGTCCGGACGTTGCCGTGAAAACCGATTGGGTGAGGCAGTTCGCTGAGCGCGCGAAGGGCGATACGGTGCTGGTTTCGTCGCACTACTATGCGATGGGTCCCGCAGGCGCGCCGGGCATCGATGCCCGGAAGTTGCTGAGCGACGATCCGCGGCTCGCACGCGAGATGCCGATTCTGGTCGCAGCCGGTAAAACCGCAGGCGTGTCCTATCGCATGACAGAAGGCAACACCTGCTATCACGGAGGGCAGCCGGGCGTGAGTGATGCGTTTGCCTCCGCGTTATGGGCCGCGGATTACTCCTTGCGTGTGGCCCAGGCAGGCTTTGCCGGTGTGAACCTGCATGGCGGCGGCGAAGGCTACTACGCGCCGATTACAGGCGAGCCCAATGCCACCGAGCTACGGCCGGAGTACTACGGAATGCAGCTCGCACAACTATTCGCCGGAGCCACATTTGTGAGCGCGTCGGCTGCGAATGCCCGCGATGTGAATGCATACGCAGCGCGCCGGAAAGACACTCTGCTGGTGGCCGTCGTCAACAAATCGAGCGGTCCCGCGCAGGTGAGAGTGCGCGCAGGAGCGGCAAAAGCAAGCGAGTGCTGGAAGCTGACCGCGCCGTCTCTCGATGCGAAGGAAGGTGTGCAGTTCGCGCGAGCAGCTGTAAACGACCGTCTTGTCCCGGGTTACACAGCGGTCGTATGGAAGTTCCCGCTGAACTGAGCCGCGTTCACGCTCCGGCGATTGTCATGCCGTCGATGCGCAGCGTAGGCGATGCGACCGAGCTGCGGAAGACCATATCGTCACCGGCGGCGGTGATGTTCTGGAACATCTCGCGCAGATTTCCCGCGATAGTGACGCCCTCGACCGGATAGCTGAGCTCGCCGTTTTCGATCCAAAGCCCCGATGCCCCGCGCGAATAGTCTCCGGTGACCATATTGACGCCCTGACCGATGAGCTCGGTGACATAGAAGCCGCTCTTGATATCAGCAAGAATGGACGCGGCCGGCAGCGGCGATGCGGATTTGAGGAAGAGATTGCCCGCGCCAATACCCGGCGCGCCGGCGAGGCCGCGCGAAGCATTCCCGGTGGATTGCATGTCGAGCTTTCGCGCTATGTACGTATTCAGGAGATAGTTTTTCAGAACGCCGCCGTCAACGATAACGGTGCGGCGCGTCGGCAGTCCCTCGCCGTCGAATGGTGAGGTGCCGAAGCCGCCCACGAGCGTGCCGTCGTCGATGATGGTCAGCTCCGGGCTGGCGACACGTTCGCCGAGTTTCCCGACGAAGAACGACGACTGGTGATAAATCAGCGACCCGTTTGCCGCCTCAAAGATGTGGCCGACGATGGAGCGCGCAATTTCCGGCGAGAAGACGACGGGCACCTGCTGCGTAGGAACGGAGCGCGCTCCCAGACGGCGGAGTGTGCGACGCGCGGCCTCTGCGCCCACCGACTCAGGCGATTCAAGCGCGGCGGCTGACCGTGCGCTGGAGTACCAGTAGTCGCGCTGCATCTGGCCATCGGCGGATTGCGCGATGGGGCTGGCGGAGATGGAGCAGATGGAGCGACGATATTCGCCGATAAAGCCGCGCGAGTTGGCGAGAATCTTGTGGCCGGAACCGGAATCGAAGGAGCCGCCGCGGCTGTTGGTGATGCGCGGATCGGCCGCGAAGCATGCGGCATCGACGCGACGAGCGAGCGCGATGCGGTCGGAGGCGGACAGAGTGTCGACATCGTTCGAGTAGATACGCAGATCGGCCGTGAGTTTGCCGAAGCTCGAGGGATCGGGCAAGCCGGCGAAGGGATCTTCCGATGTGACGCGAGCGAGATCGATGGCGCCGCGGACAAGCCGTTCGAGTCCCGCAGGTGTCAGATCGCTGGTGGATGTTGACGCCGTGTGCGCTCCGACAAAGACGCGTAACCCGGCGGCGCGCGAGCCGGAATCTTTCAGACGCTCGACTTCGCCCTTGCGCACCAGCGCTTCGAACTCATCGCCTTCGTAAAGGATGACTTCGGCGTCGGTGGCGCCGGCGGCGAGCGCCTGCTCGACCAGCTGCGTGGCAAGCGTGGTGGTGAGTTCCTTGTGTGCAGCATTCGCTGCGACCGGTGTTTCGAGCATCAGCGACCCGTCCCGCCTACGACCATGCGGTCGAGCTTGATGGTAGGCATGCCGACGCCGACCGGCACGCTCTGGCCTTCTTTCCCGCAGGTGCCGATGCCTTCATCCAGCCGAAGATCGTGACCGACCATTGAGACGTACTTCAGCGCCTCAGGGCCATTGCCGATGAGCGTTGCGTCTTTGACAGGCGCAGTGATCTTGCCGTCTTCGATCAGGTACGCCTCACTGGCGGAGAAGACAAACTTGCCGTTCGTGATGTCCACCTGGCCGCCGCCGAAGTTCACCGCGTAGAGGCCGCGTTTGACGGAGCGCAAGATGTCTTCGGGTGCGTCCTCGCCGGCCAGCATGTAGGTGTTAGTCATGCGCGGCATGGGTACCGCCTGATAGCTTTCGCGCCGGCAGTTCCCCGTCTCCGGAATGCCCATCAGACGCGAGGAAAGCTTGTCGCTCATGTAGCCCTTCAGAACTCCGTTCTCGATCAGCACGGTTTCCTGTGTTGGCGAGCCTTCGTCGTCCACGTTGAGCGAGCCGCGGCGGTTGGGCATGCGTCCGTTGTCGACGACGGTGACCTTCGATGACGCGACGGACTGTCCGATAAGTCCGGAGAATGCCGAAGTGCCTTTGCGATTGAAGTCCGCTTCCAGTCCATGACCGACTGCTTCATGCAGCAGAACACCAGGCCAGCCGGGGCCGAGGACGACTTCCATCTCGCCAGCCGGAGCGGGTACGGCATTCAGTTGCAGGATGGCCTGCCGTGCGGCTTCCTGAGCAAAATGCTCCGGTGATTTCTCGGTATGGAAGTAGTCGAGCTCCACGCGCCCGCCGCCGCCGGCGCTGCCACGCGCAACATTCGTGCCTTCCTTCGCAATCACGAAGACATTGAAGCGAGCGAGGGGCTGCGTGTCAGAGGCGAAGGTGCCATCGGAAGCGGCGACCAGGATGCGGCGCACTTCATCCGAGAACCCTGCGCGCACCTGCACGATGCGCGGGTCTGCTGCGCGGGCGGCGCGATCGGCACGGAGCAGCAAGTCCAGCTTCGATGCGATACCGGCATCGCCTTCAGGCGAGAGCACGGGATAGAGATTCTGCTGCGCCTTTTCGCGAAAGCCTGCGACGGACTGCTTCGCAGGGCCGCTGGCGATCAGCGCTGCTGTGCGAGCGGCTCGGAGCAGGCGATCCGCGGAAAGATCGTCCGTGTAGGCGTAGCCGGTGCGCTCGCCCGTGACGACGCGTACACCGCAACCTGCACTCAAACCCTGGTTTGCCGACTTTACCAGCGATTCATCCAGGCCGATGGACGTGGAGGCGATCGACTCGAAGTAGAGGTCGGCGTAATCGCCACCGGCGGAAAGCGCCTCGCCCAGGCAGCGTTCGAGCAGCCGCTCCGTAATCCCAAACGTATCGAAGAAATAGCGCTTGTGCTCTGCGCCAGGAGGAACGTACTGGGGCGTTCCGGAGGGGATGTTTGTAGGGTGATGACTCATGTCTGTCAATTGGATGATCAGTCTCGATTGTAGGCTTCAGTGCCGTCAGAACGGGGCGATTTTCCGTGCTAGATTGAGCCCATGAGCACAACAGCGGAGCAGGAACTGGAGACGCAGCGCTATCCCGTAGGGCGGTTTACGCTAACCCAGCAGGTCACGCCGGAACAGCGAAGGCAGGCGATCGAGTTTCTTGCGGCATTTCCGAAGTCCTTCCGCCAGGAGGTGGAGCGCCGCGGAGAGCTGGGGCTGGAGCGGCCCTATCGACCGGGCGGCTGGACGCTGCGGCAGCTTGTGCACCATGTAGCAGACAGCCACTCGCAGATGTCCGGCCGTTTGCGTATGGCGCTTACGGAGGACTGGCCGACGATCAAGCCATATGACCAGGAAGCCTGGGCAAATTTGCACGATGCAACGACCATGCCTGTCGCCCCGTCTCTCGCCATCATCGATGGTGTGCACGCGCGTCTCGACAGCTTGTTCCGTTCGCTCAAAGAGGCTGACTGGGCGCGAGGCTTCCATCACCCGGAGAACGGCCCGGAGCGGCTCGACCAGGTGCTTCTGCGTTATGAATGGCATGCGCGCCATCACCTGGCACATGCCCGCGCGGTGGCGGCCAGCTAGAGATCCAGCCTCACACAGAGGGGTGATTCCTTGGATCACTCCCTCCATCGACACTGGTGGCGGATATATGCCGGCCATCGTTACAGATCTGAGCGCGGAGACCCTCGCGCGCGAGCTTGAGTTGTTTCTCGCCGAGCATCCCGGTGCGGCGGTGCTCGAAGACGGCCGTCTCATCTTCGACATGCGGGAGGCGCGGTATGCGCTGTCCGCCGACCACGGCCGTTGCGTACTGCAATTGTGGTCGGAGGAGCGAAACATCGTCCGCACCGTGACCGGTCTGGATGTGCGGAAGGGCGCGCTCCGTTTGCAGGTACGGCGCTTTGGGCAGACCAAACCGCAGATGCTTCACTTGCTGGCGGATCGCGATCAGCGAACGCCTTCCACACGCGCAGCAATCCGCTCGCGTTATCTACGGCAGCTGGAGCACGTGCTGCCGCGCGCCTTCGGCGACTGGAAAATTGAATCCCTCAGCAGCTCGATGGATCTCGAGCATAGCTTTGGGCCGGCATATGCGCGTGGCCTGCTGACCCGCGGACAGAGCGCGTGGGCGCTGATTGCCGTGAACGCGGAGGAGTCGCCGGCGACGATCGATGGCGTGCTGACGCTTGGACTGCTATGGCTAAGCCGCTGCCGCGAGCGCGCGGCAGCATCCCGCAATGGTCACACCAGGCATATCGAAGGTTTGCGAGTGATCGTGCCCGAGGGGCAGGCTGCCGTCACGCAGTCGCGTATCGGTTGGCTAGACGCTGCGCAGGCCAAGTGGGAATTGTACGAATGCGGTGCGCGGGCCGAGGAGTTACGTGCGGTGGAGATTGGTCGCGACGGCAATCTGGAAATGCGGTTGATGCAGAACGTCAACTGCGTAGCGGCCCGGGAGCGCCTGCAGAGCGGCATCGCGCAGGTGATGGCGCTGGTGCCGGAAGGCGCGCGTCAGCGCGTCGAGCAGCGCGTACACGGCGCCTCTGCCGTCGGGCTTTCGCTCTTCGGGCTGGAGTTCGCTCGCGTGCAGCACGGGCTTACGCCCGGCTCATTCCAGCGCCAGGACCGCATCACCTTTGGCGCAGGCCCGAGCGAAACGGAACTGAGTGAGGACACAGCGCCGATGCTGCGCGAGTTGACGCGACGCTTGTTCGAAAGCCGCCATACTGGCGGGAGCGCGCGCGATCCGCTGTACCGGATGCAGCCGGAGCGCTGGCTGGAATCGCGGCTCTCCACCGCGCTGCCGGAGATCGATCACTCGCTTCTGGCTGCACCGGTCTACCGACAGGTGCCTGCCTTTGCGGCACGCGATCGCGGCATGCTGGACCTGCTTGCGGTGAACCGTGATGGTCGGCTTGCAGTCGTGGAACTGAAGGCGGACGAGGATCTGCACATGCCGTTGCAGGGGCTGGACTACTGGATCCGGGTACATCGTTCGGCGCAATCGCGGAGCGTGGATGGCGCGAACGATTTCACTCGGCACGGCTATTTTCGCGGGATGCCACTGGCTAGTACGTCACCGCTGCTGTACTTCATCGCTCCGGCGCTGCGCATTCACCCCGCGACCGAGACGGTGCTCGGCTACCTTAGCCCGGAGATCGAATGGAACCTGATTGCTGTCGGAGAAGACTGGCGGCGGTCACTCGATGTGATCTGGCGCAAGCGTTCTGCTCAGCTTGATTGAAACGCAAGCTCCGTCTCCAGTTCATCGCTGGATGTGGCAGGTTGTGTACCGCTAAACCGCTGTTCGAAAAACCGCTCGACCGCATCGAGAATCGCCGGACCGGTGCGCGCTTCGTAGATGGCCTTACGCAGTGCAGCGCCGCCCGGGACACCATGCGTGAACCACGAGGCGAACTGCTTCATCTTCCCTGCACCTTCGCGGCACGCTTTCGCGGCTTCGATGTTCTTCTCGTCTGAACCGGCCGAGTGCCAGTGGCCTTCTTCGAGCAGCATGGTGAAGTAGGTGCGGATCATGCGGTAGCGGTCCCATTCGGTCGGCACGTCGTAGCAGCCGGTCGCGGTGTACTGCGTGATCTGGCGGAAGATCCACGGATTCGCCGGCGCGGCGCGGCCGATCATCACGGCATCGCAGCCGGTGCGCTCGACCATGGCGGCAGCATCTTCCGGCGTGCGAACATCACCGTTGCCGATGACCGGAATCGTGACCGCGTCTTTCACCGCGGCAATATGCTCCCAGCGCGCGTCGCCGGAGTATCCCTGCTCACGGGTGCGGGCGTGCAGGGCGAGGGCATTCAGGCCGCTCTCTTGGGCGAGCTGTGCGAGTGGGACGCAGACGATGTTGTCATCGTTCCAGCCGAGGCGAATCTTCACGGTGAAGGGAATGGTGACCGCGCCGCGTACCGCCTCGAAGATGCGGGCGATCAGCGGCAGATCGCGCAGCAGGCCGGAGCCTCCATTGCACGCAACGACGCGCTTTGCCGGGCAGCCCAGGTTCAGATCCACCATATCGAAGCCGGCGTCTTCGACGATCTTTGCGGCTTCGCTAAGCGTGCGCGGATCCGACCCAAAAAGCTGTGCGGCAATCGGGTGCTCGTCGTCGTAATAAGTCAGGTAGCGCTTGCGCTTGGTCTCGCGCATGCGGGAAAGCCCGTCGGCGGAGGTGAATTCCGTCATGATGAGCCCGCAGCCGGACTGCTGATTCGAGATTTCCGTATCGACGCTGGCGCCCGCATCTCCAGCCGGCGTGAACAGGCTGGCGTTGCGGATGAAGCGGCGGAAGATGGTATCCGTCACGCCGGCCATGGGTGCAAGCACGGTCGCCGGCCGCACCTCGACCGGGCCGATCGGAAAACAGGCAGGCACCCGCGCCGGAACGGGCTCCAACCCGCCGTCCGCCGAATCACGCGGATTGTCCATCCAGTGTTTCTTCACGAACTCGCCGTCCGGGGCAAAGGCGCCTGCGGCGCGAGCTGCGGGATTCGCTCCCGTTCGTCGCTCATGCACGCATTCACGTCGCTCCCCGCCTCATTTATGCAGTTTATTGAATCTCCTGCAACAGAAGAGGCCTCCCGCAGGAGGCCTCTTCGGGTCTGCTGTTTGAGCCTTACTTCGCGGCGGCTGCCGCCTCGGGCTTGGCTGCCTCGGCCTTGGCATACTTGCGGCGGAAGCGCTCTACGCGCCCTGCCGTATCGACCAGCTTCTGCTTGCCCGTAAAGAACGGGTGGCAGGCCGAGCAGATTTCCACGTGGATGTCGCCCTTGTGGGTCGACCGGGTCTCAAAACCGGTGCCGCAGGCGCACTGTACGCGGATTGTCTCGTATTTCGGGTGGATATTTTCCTTTGGCATTGTCGCAAAATCCCTTTCCTGCAATCTACCGATTTTAGGCGGATTTAGACCATTTCGCAAGCTTCCTGCCATCGCTCAAGGCTGTTGCGGAGGTCCGGCCATCGGTGTTTTTACCGGCGTGGCCAGCCCGACGAAAACCACCATCTCGTGTCCGCCGGGATTCCTCTGAATAGGCACTTCCATCCAGTTGTTCGCAACCCAGACATTGCCCGACGGATCGATGACAACGCCCGTGTTTCGCGTCAACCCATCGCTGGTGTAGCCGCCGGCCGGCGAGATGGGATCGCCGGTCTTCAGCCCCGCGGGACAATTCTCCGGTCTCCCGCCGCAGAACTCGGACAACCGTTGGCGGCCGAAGTTGGACACCCAAACGTTGTCGTTGCCATCGATTGCGATGCCCCAGGGAAGCGTGAGGCCGCCGCCGGTGAAGTTGGACAAGGTGAACGTGTCACCGCTGGGGCTGATCTCCGTAAGAGAAGGTGCCTGGGGCAAGCCGAGTTGTGCTGCCAGAACAGCCGGGTTGGATCCCGGGCCACACGGTACCGGCAGTATGCCCGAGTTCGCTACCCACACATTGCCCAGACTATCGACGCCTATTCCGAGCGGAGCCTTGAGGCCACCCCCGCTCAAAGGGGTCCCCACCATTTTTCCGTCAGGCCCCAGCTCGACGACCGTGAAGTTGCCGTGCGGGTCTTGACCATTGTTCGTGACCCATATGTTGTTCTGGCCGTCCACCGCCAATCCAAACGGCGTGTAGAGCGGCAGGCCGGCGTAGTTCAGTGCGAGCGCAGGATTCGCATCGGGGAACTGTGTGACGGAGTTTCCCCCGCAATTTGTAATCCAGACGTTTCCTTGCTGATCGGTCGCCATCCCTTGTGGCTGATGAATCTGGCCGTTGCTGAACCCGTTCGGCGACAGCGCTCGGCCGTCTATATCGAAAGCCGAAACGGTTGTCGTTGTCTGCTTACGGCAGGAGCGCGGTCCCGTGCCCTCAAACCCGAAGTTGCCCAGCCATGCATTGCCATTCGCATCGAGCGTGATGCCGAAGCCCGCGCCGTAGAGTCCGCCACCAAAATCCGGCGCATCCGGCGCATCGTTGCCGTCCGGGGTCAGCTTGATTGCGTAGGTTCCGCCGCATGCCTGTTTGAACTGGCTCTTGGTGTATTCATAGTTGTTCGTGGACCAGACGTTTCCATCCTGATCGATCGCCATATTGCCAGGACCGTCGAACTCGTGGCCGTTGCCGTTGTACCGGATGGCGATGGTCCACGCGTCGGGCGCAGAGTTGAGCGCCGGTTGGTACAGCGTCCGCAGACGCGATAAGAGAAACAGAGTTGCGGCGCGGCTGCCGGGATAGTGCGCGATATTCACCGCCGCCTGCAGTGTGTCCCCGGGTACTTGACCACTGGGCAGGCGCGTTGCAGCGAACAAAGCGTTGCAGGGCACAGCAATAGTTGCGTTTACGCAAGCAGCTAACAGGTTGGATAGCGAATTGAACTCTGCCATGGTGGAGGTTTCGGGTCCGTTTGGCGAATTTGCGAGAACTCGTCCGACGCCGCCGGTTCGCACATCGGCCAGATTTTTGAAGGTGGCGGCGGCATTTTGCAATCCCGGTGATCCGCCCGCGATGTTCGTACCCTGAATGAACTGGGCCATTGCAAATGCGGTTCCGACAGTGGTGCGTTCATTCAGCACCACGTTCGCGGGACCTTGTCCGGTTCCGAGAACGGTTGCCAAGCGGACTTCCGTCCGCCGCGTTCTTGCCCTCGGCGGCAAGAAACCATCTGCCACCAGATATAAGACCGCATTGCTATTCAGCGGCTGCGTGTAGTTGATGGCGAATGCGCCGTTTCGATCCGTTATGGCGTGGCCCAGCACAGACGCCGATGCGGATCGCGAGGTGCCTGCGCTGTAGAGCGTTACGTTCGAGCCGGCGATGGGAGTTTCGCCACTCTGGACAGTTCCGTGCTGCCGCTGCGCGCGCGCGGCGGAAGACCATCCAAACGCCAGCAAGATTGCTGTGGAAGCAAAGAACAGCCGGGCCCCAATGTGGACACGTAGCATCGCGATCTCCTGAAAGAGCCCAGATTGTGTATGGGGAGGAAAGCCGGGGGCAGCCGAAGTCTAGCCCGATTGCATTGATTTGCGCCAGAGGATTTGGGCTTCCGGTCCCAAATTGGCAACAAGCCCACAGCACCGTTTGTGCGGGACCAGGATGACTGGCTTGGTGTAGCGTAAGTGAGCGATGGTCACGGCGCGCTGGGCCCTATTGTTGTTGTTCTGGAGCACTTGCTCGGGTGTCGCGCAGCAAGGCGCCCCGACCGCCCCTCGGCAGGACAGAAACCATCCCGAACTCTCCCATCGGCCGCCACCTGGCGTAGGCGAGCCGCAAGACAGAATCAACCTCGATGTGCTGGTGACGGACTCTGACGGGCATCCAGTTGCCGGGCTCACGCAGCAGGATTTCACACTTCTCGATAACAAAAGACCACGGCCGATACTTTCTTTCCGGGCGGTAGATGGACTGCTCGGGGCGGGGCCAGGCGAGCCGCCGGTTGAGGTGATCCTGCTGATCGACGTCACAAACACGCCGCTGCGCGTTGTCGCCAACGAGCGGTATCAGATCGAAAACTTCTTGCGTCGAAATGGCGGAAGACTTGCGCTGCCGACGTCCTTGATGATCTTCGACGACTACGGCGTCAAGGTCGAGCCACAGCCGACTAGAGATGGCAATTTGCTGGCGAGCAAGCTGAACCAGGCCGAGTCGACGATCCATTCCATCCAGTTGACGACACAGCGTGAGGCGGAGCTCGTGACCCTGTCGCTCAACACCCTTCAGCGGATTTCTGATGCTGAGGATACAAGACCCGGTCGGAAGATGCTGATCTGGATCGGAAACGGCTGGTCGACGCTGGAAAATTCCCATTACCTGTTCACGTCGCGGGAGTACGGCGCTCAGTTCGACAGGGTGGTTACGACCTCCCGTGCGCTTCGCGAAGCGCGCATTACGCTGTACAGCATTTATCCTGCCGACCCCTCCATCACGAACGAGCCTCACCAACAGCAATACCGCAGCTTTTTGAAAGGGGTGCGCTCGGTCAATCAGGTTCGCCCCGGTGATCTTGCGCTGCCGGTGCTTGCGATCCATACCGGAGGACGTGCACTGGACCAGCCGGGCGACCTTGGCGATCAGATCGCGAGCTGTGTTGCCGAGGCGAGGTTCTATTACACGCTGTCATTTGATCCGGCTACTGCGAAGCACGTAGATGAGTACCACGAGATCGCTGTCCGTATGGACAACCCGCAGCTCAGGTCGCGGACGAGCAGCGGATATTACGTCGAGCCGTCATTTCAAATCCAGCTTCCGGCGCTCGTCGAAAAATAAGTATTTCGCACGCGACCTGCCGCTCAGGTGTAGCGTAGGTGAGCGATGGTGACGACGTCCAGGGTCCTCTTTGTGTTGTTCTGTGTCACGTGTTCAGGCCTCGCCCAACAGAGTGCCCAGTCTGCCGCTCGGCAGGATACTAATCATCCTGAACTCTCTCATCGCCCGGCGCCCGAGCCCGAAGCGCCGCAAGGAAGAATCAAGCTCGATGTGCTGGTGACCGATGCTTCCGGGCATCCGGTAGCTGGCCTCACGCAGCAGGACTTCAGGCTCCTTGATAATAAGAAACCGCAGCCGATACTTTCTTTCCGGGCGGTGGACGGCTCGGCCGGAAACGGTGCAACCCACATCGATGGGGGCGACAGAAGTGAGCCGCCGGTTGAGGTGATTCTGCTGGTCGATGCGGCCAATAACCTGCTCCACAACATCGCTTACGAGCGCTACCAGATTGATAGGTTCCTCACGCAGAACGGGGGCCATCTGTCACAGCCGGTGAGCCTGATGGTCTTCACCGATCAGGGAGTTCAGGCGCAACCGCAGCCGTCGACAGACGGCAACACGCTGGCAAAGGCATTCGATAAAGTCGGATCCTCCATCCACATCATTCCGGTCACAGGCGGGTACGACGCGATCGAACGGATGCAGTTGTCTCTCAAGACGCTGCGCATGATCGCAGCGGTCGAAACGGGCAAGCCGGGGCGAAAGCTGCTGATCTGGATTGGGCCGGGATGGCCCATGCTCGCAGGGCCGGGCTATCAACAATCCGAACGCGGGCAGAGGAGCGAATTCAACACGATCGTCGAAATCAGCCAGCTTCTCCACGATGCGCGCATCACGCTCTACAACATCAACGGGTTCGACCCCGGATCGTCCGCGCAGTTGATGCGCAGAGATTTTTATAAGAGCTTTCTCAAGCCGGTGAAATCGGCGCATGAGGGCCAGCCCGGCAATCTGTCGGTCCCGGTTTTCGCCGTTCACAGCGGAGGGCGGGTCTACAACGGGACCGGCGACCTTGCTGCATTGATCAACAATTGCGTTGCAGAGGCAAAGGCCTATTACACGCTGGGCTTCGATCCGGCGAGCGCCGAGCACGCGGATGAGTATCACGAGCTTGGAGTCGAGGTAGACAAGCCCGGGCTCAAGGCGCGGAAGAACGCCGGATACTACGCCGAGCCGCTTGCGAAGCCGTAGGGCTGCAACCCGGGAGCAATGCCCATGCCGGACCGGTAGCGCGGCTGTCATATATGCTGAGTGCCAACGATGGCACGCGTCCTTACCGCACTGGTGCTCATACCGCTGGTGATCCTTTTATTGTTCAGCGGACTTTTCTGGCTGATCTCAACGGCGGCGGCCGTGGTGGCCGTGCTTGCCTGCTGGGAGTACCTCGGGCTCGCGGATGCAAGCGGCGCCCAGACGCCGCGATGGCTGGTACTGACGGCGGTGGTAGCGCTGTTCGCAGTGGACTTCTTTCGGCCTGAGATGCTGCTGGCGGCCTTCAGCGCGTTCTCCTTCGTACTGTTCTGCGTGGTTGCGTTCCGGTCCCCGCTGGAGCGGGTGCTCGTGGATACCTCAACTTCGATTTTCGGGCTGCTGTACATCGGGCTGGCTTTGGTGACAGTTCCGCTGATCTGGGCGCAGGAGCATGGGCCCTCACTGCTGCTGCTGCTGTTCTGCGTAGTGTGGTCAGGGGACGTGGCGGCGCTGTACGTGGGTCGCTCGCTGGGCCGGCGCAAGCTGGCGCCGCGGTTGAGTCCCAACAAGACATGGGAGGGAAGCATCGCCTCCGTCGGGGGCAGCCTGATCGTGACCGTGCTGCTGATTCTGCTCGCACAGTGGATGCAGCAGCATAACCTGACGGGGCTCTCCTACGATGGAAGCTGGCTCCACTGGCTGCTGCTGGCGGTTGTCCTCAACGTGGCGGCGCAGTTCGGGGACCTGGTGGAGTCGGCGCTGAAACGCGGAGCGAAGGTGAAGGACTCGGGATCGCTGCTGCCGGGTCATGGCGGGGTGCTGGACAGGATCGATGCGTTGCTGCTGGCGGCCCCGGTGCTGTGGTACGCACAACTGGTGCAGCAGTCGTTCTAACGGGTTTGTTATTCGAGCGACGCGAAAGCTGAATCGGAATAGTCGTCCTTTGGGGGCTGCATGAAAGCGTGGAAGGCCTTTGCGGCGCTGACGACGGCACTTGCCGTCCTGGTAGCGCTGTGCCTGGCGTTCGCACCTGTGGTGTATGCGGAGCTCGCCCCGATCCTCTCTCGTCTGCACCTGCCCGTGACGCCGCCTGCACTGATTCAGAACGCGCCAGCTCCCGGACCAGCCGCCGGAACCGTGGTGGACGGCTACTGGCGCGTCGAGCAGATTGCGCCTGCAACCTATGCCATCGGCGAGCCGCAGAACGATCCCGACAATTACGAATATCTGCTCATCGGCGACCGCCGCGCGTTGCTGATCGATGCCGGGGCGACCTCGCGCGATATTCGGCCGGTGCTGGCGCAGTTGACCAAGCTTCCGGTCACGGTGATTCCGACCCATCTTCATTTCGACCACACCAACGGACTTCGATATTTCAATTCCATCGCTCTGGTCGATCTGCCGGAGACGCGCTCGCGCGTCCAAAAGGACGGCAAAGTGCATCTGGCGCGGTATCAATACATGTGCTGGTTCGGTCCGCTCCGCTCTCCGGAATTCCGGGTCACGGAGTGGGTGCAGCCCAAGAGCTTTATCGACCTGGGCGGACGGCGCGTCGAGGTGTTGTGGACGCCCGGGCACACAACGAGTTCCGTCTCGATTTACGACCGCGCGGCGAAGCTGCTCTTTACCGGCGACCTGATCTATCCGACCAGTCTGTATGCATTTCTGCCGGGTTCCAGTCTTTCGGCTTACGAGGCGACAGTGGCTGGACTGCTCACGATGCTGCCCTCCGACACGACTATCTTTGGCGCCCACTGCTGTCGCAACGACGTGCCGCCTCAGGCGCCCCGGCTCGCAATGAATGACTTGCTGGACCTGAAACAAGCCGTGGAGTCGATCCAGATCGGGACCGCGAAGGGCAGCGGGTTTCTACTCCGCCGTTACCCGGTGAACCCGCGAATGACCTTGATCACGTTTTATCCATTCGGCAATCGTTAGGGATTGCATGTGGCCGCCGTTTGTTCAACACACCTTGCCCTGCCGATGTCGCCAGTGCGCAGCCGGTGCAGCAGTCGTTCTAGAATCAGACGGGCCTGCCACTTTTCGAGGCTTAGGAGAGATGAATGAGAGCATTTGCGCTGCTTCTCGTACTCGTGTTGCCGGTCGTCGGAGTCGGAACTGTGCATGCGCAGAATAGCTTCCAGACCGAGGGCCTTTGGGAGGGCTACGACGGCGAGTGGGCGCACGTTTCCCAGCAGTTGATCGCGCTGGCCGAGGCCATCCCGGCGGATAAGTATTCCTGGCGTCCGGCGCCGGGCGTGCGCTCGGTGAGCGAGGTGTTCATGCACATTGCGCTGGCGAATTTCGGCCTGCTGAGCTTTACCGGGCCGAAGCTGCCCGCGGATATGAAGCAAGATACGGAAAAGACGGTGACGAAAAAGGAGGATGTCATCGAGTGGCTGAAGCGTTCGCTGACTGCGGTGAAAACCGCCCGCGCGAACCTGAAGCCGGGCGACCTGGCGCGCAAGGTCAAGATCGAAGGCAAAACCGTCACGGTGGACGGCATGTATCTGCGGATCATCATTCATGACAATGAACACATGGGGCAGTTGGTGGCATACGCGCGGATGAACGGCATTGTGCCGCCCTGGTCGAAGTAGCCGGTCGAAGAGAAGGAGCGCTGCACATTTTGAAGCACATCGCCATCCTGGGTTCTACCGGCTCCATCGGTACCAGCACGCTCTCTATTGTCACCAGCTACCCCGAGCGCTTTCGCGTGGCCTCGCTCGTGGCTGGGCAGAATGTTGCGCTGGCCTTTGAGCAGTGCGCACGCTGGCGGCCGCTGGTGGCGTCCATGGCGACGCCGGAGCTGGCGCAACAGCTTGCAGTGAAGCTGCGATCGTCGGGGATCACGGGAATCGAGGTTGTCCACGGTACCGAGGGCAGCGTGCGCGCGGCTACTCTTCCCGAGGTGGATTTCGTCGTCTCCGCCATCGTTGGCGTTGCGGGCCTGGAGGCTACATACGCGGCGGTGATGGCAGGCAAGCCGGTTGGTCTGGCGAATAAGGAGTGCATGGTGGCGGCGGGGGAAATTCTGACCCGCGCGGCACGCGAGAAGCAGGTGCCGCTGCTGCCCATCGACTCCGAGCACAATGCGATCCACCAGTGCATGCGCGCCGGGACGCGGCAGGAGGTGAAGCAGATCTGGCTCACTGCATCGGGCGGCCCTTTCCGGCAGACGCCGTTGAGCGAGTTCGAGCACATCACGGTCGAACGGGCGCTGAAGCATCCGACCTGGGTGATGGGGCGGCGCATCACCATCGATTCGGCGACCCTGCTGAACAAGGGGCTGGAGATCATCGAGGCGTGCCGGCTGTTCGATTTACCGCCCGCGCAGGTGAAGGTGACGGTGCATCCGCAATCGACCGTGCACTCGCTGGTGGAGTATGTGGATGGGTCGATCCTGGCGCAGATTTCTGTCACTGACATGCGGCTGCCGATCCTCTATGCGCTGAGCTATCCCGAACGCGTGGAAAGCGAGCTGACCTTCGACATGCGTTCGCTCGCCGATCTGCATTTTGAGTCGCCGGATCTGGAGCGCTTTCCTTGCCTACGGCTGGCCTATGAGGCGGCAGAGGCCGGCGGCGCTCACCCCATCGCGTTGAATGCGTCCGATGAAGTGGCGGTTGCGGCATTCCTCGAAGGAGGTATCTCGTTCATGGATATCCCGCGTACAATCGAGGAAGTACTGGCGGCGACCCCAGCCAGCCACCCGGAGACGATTGCGGGAGTGCTGGAAGTGGATGCTCAGTCCCGCGAGCGCGCCCAAGCCAGGATTGCGGCACGGGCGGCGAGATCAAGGAAGGAAATGCCGGTCCGCGCTTGAGGCGGTACGCTTCGATGGCGCGGTGATCGAACGGCTTGCAGGCCGCCAGGAAGGGAAAGCCCGCCTCTCTCACTATGCCTTTTGTTGTCATCAGTATTCTCTCTACGCTGATCGTGCTCGGCATCATGGTGCTGGTGCACGAGTTCGGCCATTTTGCCGTGGCCAAGTTGTTCAAAGTGAAGGTAGAGGTCTTCTCCATCGGCTTCGGCAAGCGGCTCTTCGGCTTCCGCCGCGGCGATACCGACTATCGGCTGAGCCTGCTGCCGCTGGGCGGCTACGTGAAGATGCAGGGCGAGCTGGGCGGCGATGGCACCGTCCCGATGAGCGGGAGCGATCCAGAGGGTCCGCGGGTCAGCGATCCGGGTGACCTGAACGCCAAGCCGCGCTGGCAGCGCGTGTTGATTGCCCTGGCTGGCCCGGCGGCGAACTTTGTCCTGGCTCTGGTGCTGATGACCGGGCTCTACATGATGCACAACGAGGTGGACACCTACCGGTCGAAGCCCGCGGACATCGATTTTGTTTCACAGAACACGCCGGCAGCCAATGCGGGTCTGCAACCTGGCGACCGCATTGTGCGTTTCGACAACCGAGCGAACCCCACCTGGGACACGGTCTGGATGCGGACCGAGCCCAACCTGGGACAGAAGGTCACGCTGACCGTGCAGCGGAAGAGCGGCGAGCGCATTGACACGACGATGAACGTGCCTGCCCCACGCAATCCGGACGATTTTTCGATCGCCTCATTGGGGATTGTGCCGCGAATGCAGAGCGCGCCCATCGGTGTGCATGATGTTCTGCCGGGCATGCCCGCGACAAAGGCGGGGCTGAAGGCCGGCGATAAGATTCTTGCGGTGGACGGGCAGCCGCTGCACTCTGCCACCGCGGTGCTTGCGTATCTGCAGCAGTTGCACGGCGCACCGGTGACATTGACGGTCCAGAGCGGCAGCACTGTGCATGATCTGCAGGTGACGCCGGTCTCTGCGGATAACAATGAAGGGGGCAAAAGTTATCAGCTTGGCTTTGAGACCGGGCCGCCACCGTTCAAAGTGGAAAAGCTGGCACTCCCGGCAGCGATGGTCCAGTCGTTGAAGTTCAACGTGAAGAACTCCAGTCTGATTATCGAAGTGCTGCGGCGGATGGTCACGCACCACATGGCGGTGCAGAACCTGAGCGGGCCGATTGGCATCGCGCGCGTAACGGGGGAAGCGGCGACTTCCCCAGGCTGGCAGCCGATCATCGCGCTGATGACGGTGATCAGCCTGAACCTGGGAATCTTCAATTTGCTGCCGGTGCCGATCCTGGATGGCGGGGTGATCCTGCTGCTGCTGATCGAAAGCGTGCTGCGGCACGACATCGACCAGAGATTCAAGGAGCGCATCTACCAGGGCGCGTTTGTGCTGCTGCTGCTCTTCGCCGCATTCGTGATGATCAACGACATCACGAAGCTGCCCATCCTCTCGAAGGTGAAACCGTAGGCGATCAGCCACGCCGTAGCCTTCTCGCGTCCAGCCGATAGACTGAAGGCATGTCGCCAACTCATACCGTTTCCATCCGGGTCCGCTATGCGGAGACCGACCAGATGGGTGTGGTCTATTACGCAAATTTCTTTATCTGGTTTGAGATCGGCCGGGTGGAGCTGATGCGCTCGCTCGGCTTCGACTACCGCGAGATCGAAGAGCAGGCGCAGTGCTTTCTTCCGGTGGTGGAGGCGACCTGTCGCTACAAGGCCCCAGCGCGCTACGACGACCTGCTGACGCTGGAGACGCGCGTACTCAACCAGCGCACTGCCGTGATCCGCTTCGGCTACCGCCTGCTACGCGCGACGCCGGATGGAGAGCCGGTGCTGCTGGCGGAAGGCGAGACTGTGCACGTGGTAGTGGACCGCGCGATGCAGAGAACGAAGCTGCCGGAGCGGTTCGCTGCGGCGCTGCGAGGGATGAGCGCAGTCCCCGTGCAAGAGTAGGCACATACATCGAATGTTGTGTTGCTACTGTGCAGGCCGCGGGATATGAAAGAGGCATGAGGAAGATCGCCCTCGCTCTTCTCGTTGTGGTGCTCGCGTCGGCTGCTGCTCCGGCATTCGCCGCTACCCACCACCATCGCCGTCATCACTTTCACCACCGTCATCATGCTCACCGTCCGGCATAGTTCCGGGCGCGCGTAAACCGCCGGAGGGCGAGGCCGCAATGGTCTCGCCCTTTTGCTTGCTGCCGCACTTGCCAGGCTCGAGACGGCAAGTGAGAGAATCCTGCAGGATATCCATGGACAGCACACACGCCGCACGGGGGAAGCAGGCCAGCTTTGCGCCCGCGCTATTTCTGCTGTTCGTCGCGGTGGTCATCAACTATGTCGATCGCGGTAACGTATCGATCGCCGCACCTCTGCTGAAGGACGAATGGCATCTGAGCGCGTCCGTGCTGGGGGCGCTGTTCTCGGCATTCTTCTGGACCTACACCGCGATGCAGTTTGTGGGTGGATGGGTGGTGGACCGCTTCGATCCGCGCCGGTTGCTGGCGGTGGGCTTCCTCGTGTGGTCGCTGGCGACCGCTTTCACCGGAGTTTCCACCGGATTCGGGATGCTGCTGTCGCTGCGTCTGCTTCTGGGTGTGGGTGAGTCGGTGATATTTCCCACCGGTTCGAAGATTCTGGCGCTCTATCTGCCGGAGGAGAAGCGAGGCTTTGCAAATGGAGTTCTGGGCTCGGGCATGCGGTTCGGGGCAGTCGTGGGAAGCTTTGGCGGCGGGATGTTGATGGCGAGGTATGGCTGGCGCCCTGCATTTCTCGGCATTGGCGTGCTGAGCCTGCTGTGGCTGCCTGCATGGTTGCGATGGAAGCCCGGCGCCGAGCAGACGGCTTCTGCTGACGGCGGGCGGTATACGCCGCGCTTTCAAGAGATATTCGCGTGTCGGTCGTTCTGGGGCGCATCCGCAGGCCACTTTTGCCTGAACTATGTGCTCTACTTCATGGTCACCTGGCTGCCGTTCTATCTGGTGCGGGAACAACATGTGAGCATGACCTCGATGTCGCGGATTGCCGCGCTTTACTACCTCACGGACGCGACTTCGGCCTTTGTGTCCGGCTGGCTTGCCGACCTGTGGATGCGGCATGGCGGAACAACCACAATGGTGCGCAAAGCGGCGATGGGCGTGGGATGCACGGTTTCCGCGGTCTCACTCGGCTGCTGGTCTATCGCGACTCCGGACACCTACATTTACTGTCTGGTGGCTACGGGAGTGGGCGCCGGCCTGGTCACTCCCGGTGCCTTTGCCTTTGGCCAGACGCTCGCCGGCAGGGATGGCGTTGGACGATGGACGGGGCTGCAGAATGGCTTCGCGAATTTCGCCGGCGTCATCTGCCCGGCGCTGACCGGCTTTCTGGTCGACAGGACGGGGCACTTCGGAGTGGCGCTGGCCATCGCGGCCGCCACATCGATCGCGGGAGGATGTGCGTGGCTCTTCCTGGTTGGACGGGTGGAGGAGATCCGCTGGAACTCAGCTGCAAGTCTGCCGTTAGCCAACGCGCCGGTGGCGTGATGCGGCCAGTGAATCAGAATCAGACGAGCAGGTTGCGCGGCTTGACGTGCTCCCGGATGAACGTGACGGTTGCGTCGAGCGAGGTGCCCGGGCCGAAGATGGCCGAGACGCCCTGCTGCTTGAGGAACGCGACATCCTGCTCCGGGATGGTGCCGCCGACCACGACGAGAATGTCGCTCGCGCCCTTCTCCTTCAGCAGCGAGGTCACACGCGGCACGATAGCGTTGTGCGCGCCGGAGAGAATGCTGAGGCCCACACAGTCCACGTCTTCCTGGAGCGCCGCGTTGACGATCATCTCCGGAGTTTGCCGCAGGCCGGTGTAGATGACCTCCATGCCCGCATCGCGCAGCGCGCGCGCGATGACCTTGGCGCCGCGGTCGTGGCCGTCAAGGCCAGGCTTGGCGACGAGAACGCGAATCGGTATACGAGCTTGGGGTGCAACGGCTTCAGACATGGTGACGGAGGAGAATATCACAGCAATGCAGAGTTCGCCTCACTGCCGGTCCTTTTCGTAAGGCAGCAACTCTCTGCAATCTTCTCTCGATATCGCTAGCATCTTGCTATGGCCAGCCTGTTGCAGAGAACCCGTCGGCGCCATGTGCAGCGGCTGATTGCGCCGTTCATCCGCTTCGTACACCTGGAGTCCGCGGGCAGCATCGTTCTGCTGCTTGCCACGGTGGCCGCGCTGGCCGTGGCGAACTCCCGGCTCGGCGATGCTTATGGAGCGCTGCTCAAATTCTCTGTCGGTAGAGATACCGGCGCTCTGGCCTTCCATTGGAGCGTGCACTATTTCGTGAACGACGGCCTGATGGCGATCTTCTTCCTGATCGTCGGGCTGGAGGTGAAGCGCGAATTCCTTACCGGCGAATTGCGATCGCTCAGGCGGGCGCTCCTGCCGGTCCTGGCCGCGCTCGGCGGTGTCGTTACTCCAGCGCTTCTGTATCTTGCGCTGAATAGGAGCGGCGCCGATGCGCGTGGCTGGGGAGTTCCGATTGCTACTGACGTGGCGTTCTCGCTGGCGGTGCTCGCGGTCTTCGGCAAGCGGATTCCGGTCGGCCTGAAGGTGTTTCTGGTCGCGCTCGCCATCGTGGATGACATCGCAGGCGTGGCGGTGATCGCGGTGGCCTACACCCGGCAGCTAAGCCTGGAGTATCTTGCGATCGCAGCGTTGTTGTTCGCCATCTGCCTGCTGCTGAACCGGCGCGGCGTGCGAGCGTTGAGCGTTTACGTGCCGCTGGGAATTGTCCTGTGGTGGGCGGTGCATATGTCCGGCGTGCACCCGACGATGGCAGGCATTCTGTTCGCGCTGGCGGTTCCTTCGCGGCCGGGCGAGCGACACGGGAGGAGTGCAGCAATCTCCCGCAAGCCGCCTGGAGCGGGGACTGCACCCGTGGGTGAGCTTCGGCATCGTGCCGCTGTTCGCCCTTGTGAATGCGGGGATCTCGCTGCATGGACTGGATCGGAACGCTGTGCTGCACCCGCTTTTTCTTGGCGTGGTGCTGGGACTGATGCTCGGAAAGCCGCTCGGTATCACGCTGTTTTCCTGGATTGCGGTGCGGCTGCGGCTGGCAGAACTTCCCCGGGCCGTGAGCTGGAGCCAGTTGCACGCCGTCTCCTGGCTGGGGGGGATCGGTTTCACCGTATCGATCTTCATCGCGGGGCTCGCCTTCCAGAACGAAGAGCAGTACACCCTCGCCCGCATTGCAGTGCTGCTGGCTTCGGCATGCGCCGCAGGCATCGGAGCGTGGGGACTGGCGGCTACCCACGGCCGGCCGCGCACTCAGCCGCCGGCATATACCCGGGCTCCCTCGCGCAGTAATCCACAGGAAGGCTGAATCCATCCACCGGACGGCGCATCTTTTCGATGTACGTCGAATTATTCGACATATATCGAATTGATGAGGTGGATGATGGGTAAGCTGGCAGGCAAGGTGGCGGTGGTGACGGGGGCTTCGAAGGGGATTGGCGCCGGTATCGCAAAGGAATTGGCGGCGCAGGGCGCGTCGGTGGTAGTGAACTACGCGTCGAGCAAAGAGGGCGCGGAGAAGGTCGTCGCGGAGATTACCAAAGCGGGCGGGAAGGCGGTCGCGGTAGGCGGCAGCGTTGCCAAAGCGGCTGACATCGAGAAGCTTTTTGCAGAAACGAAGAAAGCCTATGGCAAGGTGGACGTGCTGGTGAACAACGCTGGCGTCTACTCCTTTTCTCCGGTTGAGGCGATTACGGAAGAGGAAATCGACCGCATCTTCGACACGAATGTGAAGGGATTGCTGCTGGCTACCAAGGCGGGTGTCGCGCTGTTTCCGCCGGAGGGCGGCAGCGTGATCAACATCGGATCAGTGGTCAGCGATGTGACGCCGGCGGCCTCGTCCATCTATAGCGGCACGAAGGGCGCAGTGGATGCCATCACCCGCGTGTTCGCCAAGGAATTGGGGCCGAGGAAGATTCGCGTAAACGCTGTCAACCCCGGGCCGGTCACGACGGAGGGCTTCAAGTCTGCCGGTTTCGAGGGCAGTGAATTCGAGAAGCAGATGGTGCAGAACACGCCGCTCGGCCGCATGGGCGCGCCGGACGACATCGCGTCAGTGGTGGCCTTCCTGGCGTCGGATGATGCACGGTGGCTCACCGGATCGCTCCTTCAGGCGGCCGGCGGTCTTCGCAGTTAATGGATACGGCCGCGTACTTGCCGGGTACGCGGCCGGAAATGAATAGCCAGGCAAGATGACGCGTAACTCCATCGCGTGAAGCGACTCCTATTGAGAGGAGTCGAGCATGAACAACGCACGCTTAATCGGCCGATCTGGCGCAGCGCCAGCCCTTTCTCGTTTCGTATCGTTCTCTCCATCCGAAATGGCCCGGTGGGCTCCGGTGCCGCTGCGGCTCATCGTTGGCTTTGGGTTCATGCAACATGGGCTCGCCAAACTGGAGAAGGGTCCGGATGCGTTCGCCGCGATCCTGCACGCGTTGTCAGTTCCGGCACCGCACCTCATGGCGTGGCTGACGATTCTGATCGAAACCTTCGGCGGGCTGGCTGTGCTGCTTGGTGCGTTTGTGGCGCTGGCCAGTATCCCGATGGCAGCAGTTCTGCTGGTCGCCATGATCACAGTGCATCTGCAGTATGGCTTCAGTTCGATCAAGTTGATCGCTGTGACGGCGGCTGGAGCAAAGTTTGGGCCGCCAGGTTATGAATGCGATCTGCTGTATCTGGCATGTCTGGCGGCGCTGGTGCTCGGTGGCTCAGGCCCGCTGTCGATCGACGGTTTCATTGGGCGGTCGAGGGCCGTCGATTCCGATTCGATAGCCTCGACAATCTAAAGTGCGTGCTCACCGCGAAGGGCGAGGCGGTCTGTCGTCTTCCATCCTGAATGGGATAGATCGATAATCGGCTCTATGGGGCGGGTGCTGATCTATCTGGGAATATTCTTCGTTGCCGCCGGAGTCGTGGTCATCGTCCTGGGCCGCATGGGAGTTCCACTCGGACGTCTCCCGGGTGATATCACCTATCGTGGCAAGAATGTCTCTGTGTTTGCACCGATTGGGACTTCTATTCTGCTCAGCATACTGCTCTCGCTTTTGCTGTACATCATTGCGCGCTTACGGCGTTAGCTTCGTGGCGCGCTACTTGTCCCGCGCGACGACGAAGTCCGGCATCCATAGCAGGGCACGGCGCTCGTCGCTTTCCGGCAGGTCAGTGACCGACGCGCGAGCGAGGTCTGCGTAACGATAGGCCGCGGCGAGCGCGTATTCGACCGAGCGGTAGCGTTCGAGGATGGCTAGAATCTCCGGGTGAGAGACGCGCTCGAAAGCCTGATCGGCGAGTACCTGGTCGATGGCGGAGCGCTCTGCGGGTGTGCCGTGCTGATAGGCATGGATGACCGCCAGGGTAGCTTTGCCTTCACGCAGATCGCTGGCGACCGGTTTACCCAGCGTCTCTTCGCTGGCTGTCAGGTCGAGCACGTCATCGACGATCTGGAAGGCCACGCCAAGGTTGCGGCCATATTCGCCAAGCTGCTCTTCCAGCCCATCGTTCACATCTGCGAGCACCGCGCCGAGCCGCATCGAGACGCGAAAGAGGCAGGCGGTCTTGCGGTAGATCAGGTCGAAGTATTCGCCTTCGGTGACTAGGCGGCCCAGCGTCTCCGTCTGCAGCAGCTCGCCTTCGACCATCTGCTGGGTGAGGCCGATGAGCAGGTCCAGCACCTTGAAGTTGCGCTCTTCCAGCGCCACGCGGAAGGCCTGCATGTACAGCCAGTCGCCGGCGAGCACGCACCGCGAGTTGCCCCAGGTGGTGTTTGCAGAGGGTCGGCCGCGGCGGGTATCAGCCGCGTCGATGATGTCGTCATGGACGAGGGTCGCGGTGTGGACCATCTCCACGACGGCGCCCAGCCGGACACTGCCACGCCCGCGATAGCCTAGAGCGCGCGCCGCGAGCAGCAGCAGCGTGGGGCGAATGCGTTTGCCGCCGCCCTCCCGCAGATAACCGGCAATTTCGGTGATGGCCTGGACGGTGGAGTCGGAATCGCGTGCAAGCTCCCGCTCCACGGCGCGGAGGTCATCCCGCAGCAGGTCGAAGACTTCTTTCGCTGTTGCAATCGCCTGTGTGCTCACGTAGCTGCGGGCTCTCCTGCAAGTAGTGTATCCGGTCAGGCGCGAGACGCCCCACCGGCGCTACGATGCCCTCAATTTGAGCGGTAATTCGTAAACTGCAGGTCGATGCCGAAATCGTGGCCGCGCAGCAGGGCGATGGCCTCCTGCAGCGTATCGCGGTCCTTGCCGCTGATGCGCACGGTCTCGCCCTGTATGGAGGCCTGGACCTTCCTTTTCGAGTCCTTGATGAGCTTCACGATTTCCTTGGCCTTCTCGCTGGGGATGCCCTGCTGCAGCGTGATCTTCTGGCGGACGCTCTTGCCCATCGCGGGCTCAAGCTTTTCGTATTTGAGGGCTTTGAGCGAGACGCCGCGCTTGACCAGCTTCTGCGACAGGATTTCCTTCACCGCTTCGAGCTTGTATTCGTCCGCGGAGGCGAGCTGGATGACCTTGTCCTGGTCTTCAAGCTTGATCTCCGAATTCGAATCTTTCAGGTCGAAGCGTGCGCGGACCTCCTTGAGCGCCTGATCGATGGCGTTGCGGACCTCCTGGATTTCGACCTTGCTGACTACGTCAAATGAATTGTCTGCTGCCATGGGTCTTCCTTTCTGTTTCTAGATGCGGCCTTGGCTGATGAAGGCGCAGTGTGGCTGCCGGAAAGGTGAATGGTACAACCGTGCGCGTGCTTATGCAGCCTTTCCGGAATTCTTGCGCAGGATCGCGCTGAGGATCAGAAGAAAGGCAAACAGCCGCACGCCGTAGATATACGGATTGCCTTCATTGGGCTTCGCGAGGAAGAGGATGGTGCAGCGATTCAGCCCCTCGATGATAAAGGCAAGACCGAAAGCGAGGAAAAGCGAGTCGCGAGTCTTCCTCCAGAATTTCAGGAAGAAGACACCCGCGGTCACCGACGAGGTCGCGATCACGCCTAGTAGAAATGATTCAAGAATGCTCACTCCGCCTCCCATATCAGCCCGAACAGCAGAAGGAGCATGGCTGCGGCGGCGGTGGCGAGCCGCAGCGGATAGAGATCGATTTGCGTGGGAAATACAACGAGGTCAAGAAAAACAAGAAAGTTGGAGATCGCCAGGCCGAAGAAGCAAAGACCGCTCCACAGCAGGAGCCTCTGCCGGCCGCGCGCATAGCCGCGCAGCAGCAGTATGGCGCAGCACAGAGCTACCAGCGTGCCGAGGATGTAAACCGCTCCAGCCATCATTCTTTATCTTTCTTGATGCGGAATGCGCGGGCGAAGTCCCGCAATCCGGCCGGGGCCTTGGAGTGAATCATAGAAGAGATGCGGACCACTTCTTTCCGGTAGACCGCATCGACATCCTGCAGCAATTGATTCCTGTTTTCTTCATCCTGGCTGTAGAAAAACATCTGCGGGGCCTTAGGGCTTGCCGCAATGAGATTGCGCTGAACTAAGCTCTCCAGGATTTTCGAAGCAACGTCGTTGTGCACGTATAGCGATTGCCCCATCTCATCGATCGACCACATCTTTGGCCGGCTGTTGAACAGCAACAGCAGAGCTTCCAGATGAGGTACGCTATCGATTTCCGCGAGGATAAATCGATCGACTTGCAGCCTCCGGGTATCGCCTTCCATGATTCTCTTCTGCGATCTTAGCCTGTTTTCACAAATGTTCTGTTCTCACTCACATATCAGGAGGAGCAGGTTTTCTGGACGGAAAAGGTAACGTCAGCAATTATGACAAGCCTACTGTTTTGCGCAAAAAACTAATTCCTTGATTTCCATCAGCGCTTCAAAGTTGCGCGTGGTGATTGCGGCAACCTCTTCCACTTCGATCTTCAGAAGCTCCGCGAGTTTCATAGCGGTATTGGTGACGTAAGCCGGTTCGTTGCGCTGGCCCCGCCGTGGCACGGGCGCGAGGAACGGCGCGTCTGTCTCTACCAGCATCGACGTAAGCGGGAGAGCCAGTGCGGCATCGCGGATAGCCTGCGCCTTGGGAAAGGTGATGTTGCCGGCAAATGAGATGAGAAAGCCGAACTCGATGGCGCGGCGCGCGTGCTCGACCGTTCCGGCGAAGCAGTGCAGGATGCCGCCGAGGCCAGTCTGCGACCAGTGCCGCTCCAGCAGATCGAGCGTATCGTCCCACGCGGCGGTATCGCCGGTACCGGCGCGCTCCGCGGCTCGGCAATGGATGACGATGGGCAGCCGATGTCCGGCGGCGCACTCCATCTGCTCGATAAAAGCCTGCTGCTGCACGGCACGCGGCGCGGTATCCCAGTAGTAGTCGAGCCCGATCTCACCGCAGGCGACCACCTCAGGCGCAGCCAACAGCTTATTCAGCGTATCGAGCGCAGCGTTGTCGAGCTTTGCGGCATCGTCGGGATGAACACCGGCCGTCGCGTAAAGACGCGGCACATCGGTACGGCCGGTGTACTCGCGGCAGAGATCGAGGGCACGATGCATTGTGTCTGGCCCATCGCCGATGCCGATCGCGAGCACTGTGCCCACGCCTGCGTGGAGCGCATTCTGGAGCATCGTCTCGCGGTCTGCATCGTAACGCGGACTGTCGAGGTGCGCGTGGGAGTCGACGAGCATCCTTACTTGACTTTCGCTCCGAGCGGCACATCTTCAAGGAAGCTGGCCAGCGCGGCCTTACCGCCTTCAATGGAGCCGGCGAGCAGCATACCGTTCGATTCGAGCCCGCGCAGCTTGCGTGGCGCGAGGTTCGCAACGACGATTACCTTGCGGCCGATGAGCGACTCCGGCTCGTAGGATTCCGCGATACCGGCAAGGATCTGGCGCGTCTCCGTGCCGAGATCGACTTCGAGGCGCAACAGCTTATCAGCCTTGGGCACCCGCTCCGCGACCTTCACCTGCGCGACCCGCAACTCCACTTTCGCGAAATCATCGATCGTGATCTGGCCCGGCGTTGTGGGCGCAGCGGCGGCCGTCGCTGCCGGAGCGCTGGGCGTCTCGACGGTGAGCGGCTTCGGCCCGGCATGCGGCGCGGTGGTATCGGCCTTCTCGGCAGGCTTGTGTTTGACGGCATCGGATGTCGCCGACGCAGGCGCCGGAGCGGTGGGCGATTCGACGCGAACGGTGGGAACGGAGGCGAGCGCCTGCTCGAGCGCACTCTGCGGACGGTTCTCTTCAATCTCTTTCATACGGGTGACTGCATCCTTTTCTGCGCGGGGGAAGAGCGGCGCGGCTTCGCCGAGTTTTGTTCCGGGCTTGAGTCCGCCCCACGCGATGTCTTTGAGATCGGCCTGCGCGATGTCGCCGAGCCCGAGCTGCCGCCATACTTTTGCCGCGGCGTCAGGTACCACAGGCGCGACCAGCGCGGTGATGATGCGAATGGATTCCGCGCAGGTGTAGAGAATGTCGCCCAATTTCGCACGGCTGGCGGCATCTTCGAGCGCGCCAAGTTTCCAGGGCGCTGTAGCGGTGATGTAGCCATCGACCGCGCCGACAAACTGCCACACCCCTTCGAGTGCGCGCGAGAAGTCGAATGCGTCCATCCGCTCCCGGAACGCGGCAATCATCTCTTCGGCGGCTTCGCGTATCTTCGCATCAGCTGTGCCTTCGGGCACCACGCCGTCGAAGTAGCGCGCGATCATTGCAACCGTGCGGCTGACCAGGTTGCCGTAGCCGTTGGCGAGATCGGCGTTATAGCGCTGCACCAGCGCCTCGAAAGTAAAGTTGCCGTCCTGACCGAAAACGACCTCGCGCAGCAGGAAATAGCGCAGCGCATCGTTGCCGAGCACATCATGGATGGTCTCGGCGCGCACCACGTTGCCACGTGACTTCGACATCTTGTTCTGGTCAAAGAGCAGCCAGCCATGGGCGAAGATTGATTGCGGCAGCGGCAGGCCGGCGGCCATCAGGAAGGCCGGCCAGTAGACGCAGTGGAAGCGCGAGATCTCCTTGCCAATGATGTGCAGCGGCGCGCCTTCCGGGCGCAGGCGATCGTCGGCCCAGAAGCGCTGGTACTTCGAGTCGTCATCGGAGCCCCAGCCGAGCGCGGTGATGTAGTTGGCGAGCGCGTCCATCCACACGTAGACAACGTGCTGCTCATCGCCCGGCACCGGGATACCCCAGGAAAAGCTGGTTCGGCTGATGGAGAGATCGCGCAGCCCGCTGCGCACGAACGAAATCACCTCGTTGCGGCGGGTGTCGGGACGAATAAACGAGGGGTTCTGCTCGTAGTACTCGAGCAGCTTGCGCTCGAATGCAGACAGCTTGAAGAAATAGTTCTCCTCCGTCACTGTCTCGGTGATGCGTCCGCAGTCAGGGCAGGGCTCGCCTGGGCCGACATCGACCCACGCCTCGTCCGTGACGCAGTACTGGCCGGTGTAGAAGCCTTTGTAAATGTAGCCACGTTCTTTCAGCAGCGTGAACAGGCGCTGCACGCTCTGCTTGTGCCTCGGCTCGGTGGTGCGGATGAAATCGTTGTAGGTGAGGCCGAGCTTGTCCCACAGCGCGCGGAACTCGGCGGCTACCTTGTCCACGAACTCCTGCGGCGTGCAGTTCATCGCCCTGGCGGAGCGCTGGATCTTCTGTCCGTGCTCGTCCGTGCCGGTGAGGAAGAAGACGTCGAAGCCCTGCGCGCGCTTGTAGCGGGCGATGGTGTCCGTGACGATCGTCGAATATGCGGTGCCGAGGTGCGGCCGCGCGTTTACGTAGTAGATCGGCGTCGTTAGATAGTAGGGCGGGCGTTCAGGCATCAGCAGGCTGGACTTTCAGGCGCTTCAAACAGCGCTACATGGCACATGTAGGTATGACATGTTTCATCTTAGGTGGCATACCTACATGTGACAAGTCGGGCATAGGCACGGCGCTACTATCCGGTCACTCTGCTAGAATCGGCAGTAAAATCAAGGCTTTTGCACGTCCCGGCGGGCATGGACGAGCAGCCGCAAGGACCTGACCCTGTATAGAAACATGTCATATGTACTGCGCGAGCGACTGCGCAGCATCCTGCTCGAACGCTACGGTGATGCGGCCACACCCGTGGTGTCCAGAATCAATATTGAACAACCACCGCAGGTCGCCATGGGCGATTACGCGACTCCCATAGCCTTTGAGCTGGCGCGTCCGCTGCGCCGCGCGCCGAAGCAGATTGCGGCCGAGTTGCTGGAATCCCTGAACAGCCAGCCCTTGCCGGGTTTCGCGAGCTTTGAGATCGCAGGCGCTGGATATCTGAACGCACGGCTCGATCGCGGCCGAGCGTTGACGGCGATCGCGAAGGCACAGGAGGACGCTGCTTTCGGCGCCGGCGTGCACTCGCTGGTGGAGCACACCAGTATCAATCCGAACAAGGCTGCGCACGTTGGGCACCTGCGCAACGCGATCCTGGGTGACACGTTTGTGCGTCTTCTGCGCGCGGCGGGCCAGCGCGTAGATGTTCAAAACTACATCGATAACACCGGCGTGCAGGTGGCGGATGTCGTCGTCGGGCTGATGCATCTGGAGAATCTTTCAGGCGAGCAGATCGCGACGCTCTTCCGCGAGCTGGCCGCCCGTAACGAGCGGCTGGACTACTACTGCTGGGATATCTACGCGAAGGTCTCCGCCTGGTACGACGCGGGCGATGATCCAGAAGAGAAGGCAAATCGGCGTGCGCTGCGGCTGGGAACACTGCATGCGATCGAAGCCGGCGGAAACGAAATTGCTGCGGCAGCGGATACGATTTCGACCGCCGTCCTGCGCCGCCATCTCGAAACCATGCAGCGGCTGGACATCGAGTACGATTTTCTGCCGCGTGAGAGCGAGATCCTGCACCTGCACTTCTGGGAGCTGGCCTTCACGCAGCTGAAAGAGCGCGGCGTGCTGTACCTGGAGACGGAAGGAAAGAACAAGGGCTGCTGGGTGATGCGGCGCGCCGGCACGGAAGGCGCTGCTGCAGATGGATCACCGGATGAAGACGCCAAAGTGATCGTGCGCTCGAACGGCACCGTCACCTACGTCGGCAAGGACATCGCGTACCACCTTTGGAAGTTCGGCCTGCTGGGGACGGACTTCGGGTACCGCCGCTTCTTCGAGTATCCGGACCACACCTGCTGGATATCTGCCGAGCACGGTGAGTCCGAGCATCCGCACTTCGGCGGGGCGCAGGCCATCTACAACGTTATCGATTCGCGGCAGGCCGATCCTCAGGCGAATGTCATCGAGGCCCTGCGCGGTATGGGCTATACCGATGCTGCCGACCGTTACGTGCACTTCTCCTACGAGATGGTCGCGCTGACCCCGCGCTGTGCGGAGGAGTTGGGCTACACGCTCTCGGAAGAAGACCGCGGACGCCCGTACATCGAAGTCTCCGGTCGCAAGGGCTTCGGCGTGAAAGCGGACGACCTGATCGACCGCTTGATCGCCGCGGCGAAGGCCGAGGTGGACTCACGTCATCCGGAGCTGAACGATGCGGAGCGCCTGCGCATCGGCGCTGGCATCGCAATCGGTGCGCTGCGGTATTTCATGCTGAAGTACACGCGGAATTCGGTGATCGCCTTTGATTTCCATGACGCGCTCAGCTTCGAGGGCGAAACCGGACCTTACGTGCAATATGCGGTCGTGCGTGCACGCAGCATCTTCCGCAAGGGCAACACGACAAGCGCCGCGGCGCTGGCGGCGGTCGACGGCGCCGCGCTCGCGAAATATGTGGAAAGCGAGGAAGGCCGCGATATCTGGGAGCTGTGGCAGACCGCCTCAAAAACTACGCTGCTGTTAGAGCAGTGCATCGCGACGGCCGAGCCCGCGTATCTGGCAAAATACGCCTTCCAGCTCGCGCAGCAATTCAATAACTTCTACCATCGCTTCCACATCCTCACGGAGCCGGACGCCGATCGCAAGAAGCTGCTCATGGCAACCGCCGCAGTTGCAGAACGCGAGCTGATCCGCGTGCTGGCGTGGTTGGGCATCGATGCGCCGGAAGTGATGTGAGCGCAGCAACTCCCTACTGCAGCGCCTTCCCCTGTGCGGTCATCTGGGTCAGCAGGTTCAGATCGTTCTGCTTCACGCCATCCGGCAGCGGCGCGTAATTCAGCGAGCTGGCTACGCTCTGCCCATCGGTCACGACATACTTGATGAAGTCTTTCAGCGCCTGGCGCTTCTCCACGTCAGTGCCGTCCTTGGGCACGATCAGGAAGGTCAGGCCTGCGATGGGATAGGCGTCCGCAGCCGTGGCGGGCGGGTTCACGATGGGGAGGCGAGGGTCCTGCTGCAACTGGCTCAGGAAGCCATTGATGGCCGCCGTCGTGCTCGCCGGGCTGGGCTGTACGTAGTGGCCGGCCTGGTTTTCGATGGCCGCGACGGGCAGATTGTTCTGTTGCGCGTAGGTCAGCTCCACGTAGCCGATCGAACCGGGCGTCTGCCGTAGCTGGCCAGTCACACCCTCGCTACCTTTGCCGCCATTGCCAGCGGGCCAGTTCACCTGCGTGCCCTTGCCGACTTTGCTGGCCCACTCTTTGCTGACCTCGGTCAGATACGTCGTAAAGATCGCGCTGGTGCCACTGCCATCCGCGCGATGCACCACCGCAATACCGGTCGTGGGCAGAGATGCGCCGGGGTTCGCGTCCTTGATCACGGGGTCTTGCCAGCTCTTGATAGTGCCAAGAAAAATGCCCGACAGCGCTTCCGGCGAAAGACGCAGCGGCTGCTGGAGTCCGGGAATGTTGTAGGTGACGCAGACCGGACCGGCCGACTCCGGCAGTTGCAGCACAGGCTTCGTCTGCGCAAGCTGCGCATCGGTCAGTGCGGCATCGGAGGCGCCAAAGTCCACCGTGCCCGCCTTCACCTGCTGAATGCCGCCCCCCGAGCCGATCGACTGGTAATTGATCTGCACATTCTTGTGCGCCTGCTGGTAGTCCGCCGTCCAGCGGCCCATGGCGGGATAGACGAAAGTGCTGCCCGCGCCGGAGAGCTGGATCGTTTTGCTGGAGTTGCAGGCGGTGAGGGTAAGAAGTGCGGTAGCGGCGGCGAGGACGGCCTTGGTGCTGGCTTTCACGTTCAAGATTCTCCCTGATCGTACAAGTTCAACCTGAGTGTTTCTATGCCCAGCGGACAGGCGCTGGCAACCGGCACAGAAACCTCCATAGTCCTAGATACCAGAGGTGTGTGTATGAGCGGTGAATTAAAGGGACGCAAAATCGCCATTCTGGCGACGGACGGGTTTGAGCAGGTAGAGCTGACGGACCCGAAGAAGAATGTGGAAGCAGCCGGCGCGACAACAGAGGTGCTGAGCGTAAAAGACGGCTCAATCAAGGGATGGAAGTTCGGCGAGTGGGGCGAGAGCGTGCGGGTGGACAAGCAGGTCGCCAAGGCGAACGTAGATGACTATGACGCGCTGATCCTGCCCGGCGGGCAGATCAACCCGGACAAGCTGCGGATGGAGAAGTCGGCGGTCGATTTCGTGAAGAAATTTGTGCAATCCGGTAAGCCGGTCGCGGCCATCTGCCACGGGCCCTGGATGCTGATCGAAGCGGGCGCGGTGAAGGGGAAGACGGTGACGTCGTGGCCTTCGGTCCACACCGACCTTATCAATGCCGGCGCGCACTGGGTCGACAAGGAAGTCGTCGAGGACGGCAATCTGATCACCAGCCGCAAGCCGGACGATATTCCAGCGTTCAGCAAAAAGGTGATCGAAGTGGTAGCGAAGGCGCCGCAGCACGCCCACGCGTGAAGCAAATAGGGAAAGGGATCAGCAACTCCCCGCTCTTCAAAACCGATCGTGGTGGCAGTAGCTTGTCAAGCGCTCGCCACCACGGCCGGTCGACTTCATGCGTACGTCCGCACCCACTCGGTAATTGTGCGCACCGCAATCCCCGTTGGCCCGCTCGCGATCCACGCCTTCGCATCGTCGTTCCAGGCCGTGCTGGCAATGTCGAGGTGCAGCCATGGCGTGTCGCCAACGAACTCCTTCAGGAACATCGCGGCCGTGATCGCGCCGCCGTAGCGCCCGCCGGTGTTCTTGATGTCGCCGATCTGCGAGACGATCGACTCGCGGTACTCGTCTTCGATGGGCAGCCGCCAGAAGCGCTCGCCGGATTGCTCGGTCGCTTTGACGAAGTGCGCGTACTCGTCGTCGTTGTTAGTGAAGACGCCGGCGTTTATCTGCCCGAGCGCGACGGCGACCGCGCCAGTCAACGTGGCTGCGTTGATGAGGTGCGTGGCGCCGAGTTGCTGCGCGTAATGGAGGCCATCAGCCAGCACCAGGCGGCCTTCCGCGTCGGTGTTGATGATCTCGATGGTCTTACCGGACATGGCGGTCAGCACGTCGCCGGGCTTGTAGGCTTTGCCGCCGGGCATGTTTTCGGTCGAGCAGACGACTGCGACCACGCGTACCTTGGGCTTCAACTGCGCGATCGCACGCATGGCGCCGATCATTGCCGCGCCGCCCGCCATGTCGTATTTCATTTTCTCCATGTTGTCGGCGGGCTTGATGGAGATGCCGCCGGTGTCGAACGTGATGCCCTTGCCGACCAGGCCGAGCACCGGGCCGTCCTTCGGAGCATCGGCTGGGTCGTAGCGCAGCACGATCAACGCGGGTGGCTCGGCAGAGCCCTGGGCCACGCCGAGGAAAGCGCCCATCTTCAATTCCTTCAGCTTGTCGGTGGAATACACCTCGCAGGCGAGGCCGTTCTCTTTTGCCATGGCAGCAGCGCGGCGGCCGAACTCAGTCGGCGTCAGGACGTTGCCCGGCTCGTTGATGAGCGCGCGGGCAAAGTTCTGCGACTCAGCGATCGCCACGCCTTCCTGTAGCCCGGATTTGTAGACGGACTCCGCCGCGCCGCCCGGTGCCAGCAGCGTGACCGATTCCAGGCTGCGGTCTTTGCGGTCGGAGCGGTAGGTGTCCGAGTCGTAGTCGGCGATGATGGCGCCTTCGATCGCGGCCCGTGCCGTGTCGGCGGCAGGAAAATCTGTCGCGGCAGGAAGCAGCAGGGCGAGTGAGCGGATGCTGCGCGGCTTGGCGAAACGGACGGCGGCTCCGGCGGCCTTGCGCAGCTCTGCCAGCGTAGGCTTCGCCAACCCGACGACGAGCAGTCGAGCAGCTTTCAGCCCGGTCGGCTGGTGGAGGAGCAGCGTCTCGGCGCTTCCGCCTGAGAATTCGCGGCCGCTCACGGCTTTTTTCGCGGCATCGATCACGGTGGCGTCCGGGGTCAACAGCTCAATCTGCGGAGCCGCCTGCTTGTCCTTCTTATCCGCCTTGTTGATGGCAAACACGACCAGCATCTCGGTCTCGAACGACGCGGGCGCGAGCGACGACAACTCTGTCTTCATGGGTCTCCTGGATGAATAAAGTTACGCAGTGGCGGTTTTGTGTTGGCTGCGGACGATGGCCGCGCGGGCCTCTCGGTCGGCTTCGCGGCGCTTGACCGTCTCGCGCTTGTCCCAGTCCTGCTTGCCTTTGGCAATGGCCAGCTCGCATTTCACCCGGCCATTGCGGAAATAAAGCCTGGTCGGGATGAGCGTGTGACCTTTTATCTGCGTCTTTCCCTCTAGCTTCTTCAACTCTTCCCGCTTCAGCAGCAGTTTGCGCGTCCGAAGGGCCTC
>CAVTQV010000018.1:0-26656 GCA_963736915.1 uncultured Acidobacteriaceae bacterium
GATGGCCAGCCCGAGTTCGCAGTACTTTACCCCGCTGGATCTGAGCCAGGGCACCATTGGCACGCCGGTCCGGCTGCCCTACATTCCCAATTCCATGGTGCTGGACCAGACGGGCACCAGTCTGTATTTCGGCAGCTATCGCGAGCTGATGATCGTCGCGGCCGCGAGCAATACGGTGACCAAGGAAGACACGACGGTTCCTGGCGTGGTGCTGGCCGTCTCGCCTACCAACAACCAGGTCGTGATCAACGACCGCGATCGCCAGGTCATCTACGTCTATCAGCCGGCCACCGCGGGTTCAACGACCACCGGCGGTACGGGGAGCACCGGCAGCACGGGAACTCCGGCCAGCATCGTGACGCAGTACGGCGGTATCGGGCAGCGCGCCACCTTCTCGCCGGATGGCAGCACGATCTACATCATCGGCACGGCCGCCAATCCCGCGAATCCCACACAGCAGGTGAATACGCTGTTCGTCTACAACACGTTTACCGGATGGAGCACGGAAAAGCTCGACCCGTCGAACGGAACACCATCCAGCGGCACCTGCCCGGCCAATGGCCCCTCCGGCAGCACGGTTTTGAATACGACTTACAACATCTTCTGCTCGCCGGATCTCGCGCTGGCGGTGCCCCAGTTCGGCGCGTTCATCTCCGGACAGAACACCACGGCACGCGGATATTGCCCCGATACACGTATTACGCCGGCGGATAACTACCCGTCGGCGGTGCCGAATGCTGCGGTGGGTTACGGCTTCGCGGCGGATCACGTCGCAAGCACTACAAACGGCGAGCATGTAATCAGCGCCACGGCTAACCCGGCACAACTCATCGACTCCAACGTCGTCGTACCAACCAACGCGCCGCCGCCCAGCGGAGAAACAGTTCCCTCCGGCGCCTGCCCGACTGATCCCACGACGAAGCAGAACATCCCGCTCACCATCGGCAATTCCAATAACTATCCGCTGTCACTGGCGGCGTTCGCACCGTCGCTCATCCACCAGGTGGTGACATCGCCCAACTCATCGCTCGCCGTCGTGACCTATGACTCAGCGAGCGCCACGCCGGGCAATGCGCAGTTGCCGGTGTACACGATTCCCGCACCGGGTACACCCGGAGCGCTGACTGCGGTGAAGCTGACCGGCGCACAGGCAACAACTCCCGTGGCGGCGATCTTCAGCCCGGACTATGCGGACATCTTCGTTTCGACAGCCGGTGATGGCAACATTCACATCGTGTCCACCAGCACGCTGACGGACACGGAACAGTTCACCGCAAACCTGCCGGATGGCAATGGCGGCGTCACGCCGGCGCAGTTCCTCGCGGTGAAGCCGAGAGCGATTCCGTAAGCAAGACAGCCGCAGCAGAAACAGAAAACGGCAGACAACCCAGTATGGATCCGGGGCGCTGCCGTTTTCTATTTGTGTCTGCAGTTCTTTGCTGTTGTCTCTTCGCTATTTCCGGCTCTTCGCAATCGCATCGAGTATCCCATTCAGGAATCCGAGCGACTCGGGCGCGGCGTAGCGCTTCGCAATTTCGAGCGACTCATTGATAACGATGGGCACCGGCGTTCCGGGAAAGCCCGTGAGCTCCGCCACCGCCAGACGCAGCAGGTTGCGGTCCACCGCGGGCATGCGCGGGATGCGCCAATGCGCCGAGTGCTGCTCAATCAACGCATCGATCTCTTCCTCTCGTGCAGTTGCCACACGGAACAGATCCTCCGCAAAACCTCGCGTATCGTTGTCGATCGCCTCTTCACGCGCCTTCCAGAAGCTCTTCTGCACCTGCTCGGGCGTCTGCTTGCCCACGTCCATCTGAAAGAGCATCTGCATGGCGAGCTCGCGTGACTTGCGGCGCTTGCCTGTGGGCTGGCTCATAGCGGCCGCCTGTCTGTAGCCGCCCCGGTAGCAATCTTTCGATGCACGTCCACCATTTCGATGGTGGCGAGCGCGGCCTCGAAGCCCTTGTTCCCCGCCTTGATGCCCGCGCGGTTGAGCGCCTGCTCCAGCGTCTCGCACGTTAACACACCGAAGCCGTGCGGCACGCCGGTTTCCTGCTGCGACTGCCCGATACCGCGGCTTACCTCGTTGTAGATCGCCTCGTAATGAGCCGTTTCTCCGCGCAGCAGGCACCCGAGCACGATGATTCCCTCGAAGCGCTTTGTGATCGCGAGGGCACGCGCGGCGGAAGGAATCTCCCACGCTCCCGGCACCCGCACAATCTCGATCTGCTCGCGTGCGCGCGCCGCTGCGCAGCAGTCCATCGAGCGCACCTTGGAGCAGACGCTCGGTGATCACAGCATTCCACCGCGACACGACGACGGCGAACCGCATACCGGCGGCGGAGAGATCGCCTTCGACCGCGATCGGCTTACCACGCAGGGGGTCCTGCCATTGCCAGAAACCAAATGGGATGCCGGGCACCGGTTCGATGGTGAACGCGAGCGACTTCCACGTCGTGGGCGCAACATTCGTGATGCGCTTTGCGGCTTCCTTTTCGCCGGCTGCCTGTTCCAGCCACTGCTTCGCTGCCCGGTATACATCGTCGATGGCGGTGACTTCGATCAGCACCTCGGCGGACATATGCGCCATGCCGTCCAGCAGTTCGAAACTGCCCACTGGCGCCAGAAAAGGCGCGCCGCGGCTGGTGTCTGTCTCCCAACTGCGGCCGGGCTCAAGCCCGACGGCAGACAAGAAGCCATAGAGCGTGTCGTAAACAGCAGGCGTGCTCGCCGCATGCACGAAGGTGATTCCCTTGATCATTCCTCTTTGAATCTACCATCGTGAAGAACGGAAACCCTATTGCCTGCGATCAGATGACAGCATCCACGTGCCGCGTGGATGATAGTGAGTTCACAAGGAGACACAATGGTTTACGAGAACCTGCTGCTGGAACGGGGCGACGGCTACGCAGTCGTTACGCTGAATCGTCCGAAGGTGATGAATGCGCTGAACCGCGCGTTGTTCGCCGAGCTGGACGACGCCTTCGCCGCGCTTGCCAATGATTCAGCGGTCCACGCGATCATCCTGACCGGTGCAGGCGAGAAGGCTTTCGCGGCGGGCGCCGACATCGGCGAGCTGGCATCGCTCTCCGCTACGGATGGCCAGCGGCTGGCCCAGCGTGGGCAGGCAGTGTTCCGCCGCATCGAGACCTGCGGCAAGCCGGTGATCGCGGCGATCCAGGGCTTTGCGCTCGGTGGAGGCTGCGAGTTGGCCATGGCATGCACCATCCGCATCGCGAGCGAGCGGGCGCGTCTGGGCCAGCCGGAGGTAAAGCTTGGCCTGGTGCCCGGCTATGGAGGCACGCAGCGGCTACCGCGCCTGGTAGGCAAGGGCGCCGCGCTCAAGCTTCTGCTGACCGGCGACATGGTTGGCGCAGAAGAGGCCTTTCGCATCGGTCTGGTGGACGAGGTGGTGCCCGCGGAAGCGTTGATGTCGCGCGCGGAGACGCTGGCGCGTGCCATCGCGCAGCAGGCGCCGCTGGCCGTGGCCGCTTGCCTGCGTGCCGTGAACGGCGGCTATGACCTGCCGCTCGATGCCGGGCTGGAGCTTGAGGCGTCGCTCTTCGGGCTGGCCTGCGCTACGGAAGACAAGGCGGAGGGTACGCAGGCCTTTCTCGAAAAGCGGGCTCCGGCCTGGCGGGGACGCTAATTCGGCAACGGAGGACAGACTGTTGGCTGCAGATGGATTGATATCCTAAGTGCGTGCAACACGCCCTCTCTACTGATTCCTTTCAGGTTTTCCGCAAACCGGCGACGAGCTTCCTCCTGCTTGGCCTGATGCTCTTCGCCGCGGGGTGCCACCGCAGCACGCAATCCGGGGCCGCGCAACAGCCCACGGCGCGCCAGTTGCAAGCAGCAACAGGCACACGCGCTGATGAAGAAGGAAGCGAGCGCGCGTACAGAGCTCGCGGAGATTCCGCCGCCCTCGAAACATCTCTATGTGAATGTCCACAGTACAGACGCGTGGCAGAACCCGTTCCTGACCGTACGCCACGACACGCTGACCTTGCGCATCATCTTCCCGCAACAAACCAGCAGCGCACTGGACGCGGGGACCTTGCTGCATCCGACCGCAGCGCGCAGGCAGCAGTTGGAGATTCGCATGTCGGACCTGCCCGAGGCGCTGTCTGCGATTCCTGAGTTTTCCTGGCCCTATGGCCGCGTGGTCGCCATCGAAGAGGCGCCCACCGCCTCCCGGCAGGATAGAGCCCAGATACGCCGCAATGTGGAGCAGGCGATCCGGATCGTGAACGATCTGGATGTTGTAGTGGATGAATGGACAGGCCCTAACGGCAACGGCCTGCTTCACTAAATTCAGAAGACCGGGAGAACGCGCGATGGCATTTGCAAAACACTCCGCAGGCGGAGGACAGGCCGGTCTCGCCATCCTGCGCATCGGCACCGGCGCTACGCTCTTCCTGCGCCATGGCTGGGAGAAGCAGCCCATGCACTGGGCGCAATTCATGGCGCATTTTCCCGATCCAATCCACATCGGACCGCACGCATCTTTCTTTGTCGCGTTTCTCTCGGACTTCGTCTGCGCATTATTGCTCGTGCTCGGCATCTGGACGCGCTGGGTCGCTCTCTTCTGCTTCTGCAACATCCTGGTGGCGTGGGCGCTGGTGCACCGCTTCGCCTTCTTCGGCAGAGGCCCGGGCGCGGACCACGGCGAGTTGATCGTCCTCTATCTGGTCGCGCTGCTCACCCTGGTTATCCATGGTTCCACGCCGTTCAGCGTAGATAGCATGCGCGGCAAATAGCAGAGCTGCCGCATCGTACAATCTCACTCGATGCCACCGGCGATCCACACGACCGCGCTTCTCGTCTTCTGTTTCTGCTTTCTCGTCGTGACGGCGGCGGGCTTCCTTGCGGCGCGCTGGCATCGTGCCGATCTGCATAGTCTGGAGGAGTGGGGCCTGGCCGGCCGGCGCTTTGGCACGCTCATCGTCTGGTTTCTGATCGGCGGCGACTGCTATACCGCCTATACCGTGATCGCGGTGCCTGCGGCGCTGTATGGCGGCGGGGCGGTCGGCTTCTTCGCGATACCCTATGCCGTTCTTTCCTATCCGCTGATGATGCTGATTCTTCCCAAGCTCTGGAAGATATGTCACCGCGAACGTTACGTGACCCTGTCCGACTACGTGCGCGGCCGGTATCGCAACCGTTGGCTTTCTGTTGCGTTCGCGGTTACCGGCATTCTGGCGACCATGCCCTATATCGCGCTGCAACTGGTCGGCATCCGCGAGGTGATCGCGGCCATGGGCATTCACGGCGAGTGGCCGCTCATCGTCGCCTTCGCCATTCTGGCTGCGTATACCTACACCAGCGGATTGCGCGCGCCGGCCACCATCGCGATCGTCAAGGACGTGATGCTCTACATCATGGTCATCGCGGCCATCATCGTTATTCCCGCAAAACTCGGCGGCTATGGAGTCATCTTCGCGAACTCGGCGCATCTTCTTTCGCAGCACACGCCCGCATCGTCCATCCTGCTGCGGCCACAGCAGTATTGGAGCTACACCACTCTCGCCATCGGCTCCGCACTGGCGCTGCTCTTCTATCCGCATACCTTCACCGGCGTGCTCAGCGCCTCCAGCGCGAATGTCATCCGGCGCAATACCGCGCTGATGCCGGCCTACAACCTCTTGCTGGGGCTGATCGCTCTGCTGGGCCTCATGGCGCTGGCTGCCGGCATCCAATCGAAAGACACCTCGGCGGTCGTGCCGCTGCTCTTCCTGCGGATGTTTCCTGAGTGGTTTGCCGGCTTCTGCCTGGCAGCCATCGGCATCGGCGCCCTGGTGCCGGCAGCCATCATGTCCATTGCCACCGCGAACCTGTTCACGCGCAATCTGTGGGGTGAGTTTGTGCGCACGCCGCTGACACCCGCGGAAGAGGCGCGCATGGCCAAGCTGGTCTCATTGGTCATTAAATTCGGCGCACTGGCGTTCATCCTCGCCAGCAGCGCGCGCTATGCCATTGAGCTGCAGTTGCTGGGCGGCATATGGATCGTGCAGATGGTGCCCGCAATTGTCTGCGGACTCTTTACCCGCTGGTTCGGCGGTGCGGCGCTGCTTGCAGGATGGGCCGCGGGCATGGCAACCGGTACCGCGATGGTCATCTCCATGGGCATGAAGACATCGGTCTTCCCCTTACACCTCTCAGGCCACACCTTCGCCGTCTACGCGGCGCTGCCTGCGGTCGTCATCAATTTGGCTGTGACGGCGCTGGTCTCGATGGTGACCAGCCGTGACACAGAAACTGACGCGGAGACGATTCCGCCGCTGCCGCCACCCACGCTCAACGAGGTTTAAGGTCTGATGATGGACAGCGCTTCGCCCTTTCCCATCCTGAATACGCTGCCCAATACTCATCTGCCGCATGAGGACTTTGCTGCCCACGCTGCGCTTGAAGCGCGGCTGCGCGCCACGGTCCGCGGTGAGGTCCGCTTCGATCCGGCTTCGCGCGCTCTGTATGCCACGGACGCCTCGAACTATCGCCAGGTTCCGATCGGCGTGGTGCTGCCGCTGGATGCGGAGGACGCCGTCGCCACCGTGGCAGCCTGCCGCGAATATCGGCGCGGCAGTCCTGTCGCGCGGCGGCGGAACCAGCATCCCCGGCCAGTGCTGCAACGTCGCCGTCATCCTGGATTTCTCGAAGTACATGCGCCGCATCGTGTCGATTGATTACGACAACCTGCGCGCGCGTGTAGAGCCTGGTGTTGTGCTGGACATATTGCGCGCCGAAGCCGAGCGTCAGGAATTAACCTTCGCGCCTGATCCTGCGACGCACAACCGATGCACCATCGGCGGCATGATCGGCAACAATTCCTGCGGCGTCCATGCGCTGATGGGCGGCAAGACGGTCGACAATATCGAATCACTCGACGTCCTGCTCTACGACGGAACACGCATGACGCTGGGGCCGATGAGCGAGCCTGCCCTCGAAGCTGCCATTGCAGCGGGCGGCCGCACTGGGCAGATCTACGCCGGACTGAAGCGCATCCGCGACTCCTATGCAACCCTCGTTCGTGAGCGCTTCCCCGATATCCCGCGCCGCGTCTCCGGTTACAACCTGGATCAGCTGCTGCCGGAGAATGGCTTTCCACGTCGCGCGCGCGATGGTTGGCACCGAAGCAACGTGTGTCACCGTGCTCGAAGCCACTGTGCGGCTGATGAAAAGCCCCCAACATCGCCAGCTCGTGGTGCTCGGGTTTTCCGATGCATTCGTTGCGGCGGATGCTGTCCCGGAGATTCTGAAGTACAAACCGATCGGGCTCGAAGGATTCGACAGTCTGCTGGTGGACTTTCTGCGCCGCAAGCAGATGGCCCTCGAAGATATTGCATTGCTTCCAAACGGCCGCGGATTCCTGCTGGTAGAGTTCGGCGCAGACAGCGATGACGAGGCGCGAGAGCAGGCTGAGCACTTCGTCAAGGAGGCGCAAGACTGGCCGACACCGCCGCAGGCCAAGCGTGTCGATGGCGAAGAGGCAGAGCGCATATGGCGGGTGCGGGAATCTGCTCTTGGCGCGGTTACGTTTGTCCCCGGCATACCGGAGCTGTGGGAAGGCTGGGAAGATTCCGCTGTACCTCCCGAAAAGCTCGGCGTCTATTTGCGCAGATTGCAGTCGCTGGTTGAGGAATTCGGCTACATCATGCCCATCTACGGGCACTTCGGGCAGGGCTGCATCCACACGCGCATCAGCTACGACATGCGCTCGGTAGAAGGCGTGAAACGGTATCGCGAATTCATCGATCGCGCCGCAGACCTCGTGCTCGAACTGGGTGGCTCACTCTCCGGTGAACACGGCGATGGCCAGTCGCGGGGAGCGCTCCTGCCGAAGATGTTCGGTCCGGAGCTGATGCAGGCATTCCGCGAATTCAAGGCGCTGTGGGACCCGGACAACCGGATGAATCCCGGCAAGATGATGGGCACGCCGAACGAGCCTGACATCTATCAGCCCGAAGAGAAGCTGCGCATCGGCCCCGGCTATGAAGCCGCGCGCCCGCATACGCATTTTGCTTTTCCGGATGATGACGGCGCATTCTCACACGCCACCATGCGCTGTGTCGGCGTGGGTGCCTGCCGCAAAACCGAAAGCGCGACCATGTGCCCCAGCTACATGGCCACGCGCGAGGAGCGGCACTCCACGCGCGGACGCGCTCATCTGCTGTGGGAGTTGATGCAGGGCGATGTGCTGCCGGACAAGTGGCGCAATGAGCAGGTGCACGAGGCGCTGGACCTCTGCCTCTCCTGCAAGGCATGTAAGCACGAGTGCCCCGTCCGGGTGGATATGGCTACCTACAAGGCGGAATTTCTCGCGCAGCACTATAAGGATAGGGCTCATCCGCTGCCGCACTATCTCTTCGGCTTCATGGATCGCTGGGCGCGGCTTGCGTCGATCGCGCCGTCACTCGCGAATGCCGCGCTGGAGCTGCCCGGTGTGGAGGCCATCGCGAAACGCGTTGCCGACGTTGCGCCGGCGCGCTCGCTGCCGCGTTTTGCTTCACGCAGCTTTCTGAAGCAGCAGGACGTTCCTGCGGTTCACGAGCACGACGAAAAGACCGTCCTGCTGTGGCCGGACACATGGAACAACTACCTGCAGCCGCAGGTGCTGGACGCGGCGGCGCGCGTGCTGCGCAGCGCAGGCTTTCGCGTGGTCTTTCCGCGCCGGCACATCTGCTGCGGGCGGCCTCTCTACGACTTCGGTTTCCTCGATCAGGCGCGGCGTTATCTCGATGATGTGCTCGCCCGTCTCGCGCCGCAGATCGATGCCGGCATGCCGTTCATCGTGCTGGAGCCGAGTTGCGCGAGCGTGTTTCTGGAAGAGCTGCGGAACTTCTACCCGGACAGCGAGCGCGCAAGGCGATTAGGAAAACAGACGTATCTGCTGGCGGATTTTCTCGCCGCCCACGCGCCGCAATGGAAGCCGCCATCGCTCACGGGACGCAGCATCGTGCTGCACGGCCACTGCCACCACAAATCCATCTTCAACATGAAGGCCGAGCACACATTGCTGCAACAGACCGGCGCCCAGGTGACGATGCTCGATTCGGGCTGCTGCGGTATGGCCGGACCCTTCGGCTTTGAACGCGACAAATTCGAGGTCTCGCAGACACTCGGCGAACGTGTCCTGCTGCCGGCAGTACGCGCCGCCGACGCAAGCACCATCCTCGTCACCGACGGCTTCAGTTGCCGGGAGCAGATCGAGCAGAACACTCCGCGCCGCGCCGTTCACGTCGCGCAGGTTCTGGCGGGAAAATCAGTGCAGTGATGCCGCGATGAAACCGGCCACATCGTCATGCAGCTTCTTCTGCGCCGACGGCTTCAGGTACATCATGTGGCCTGCATCGTAGAAGCCAGTTGAAATGCGGCTGGTCTCGCTCGGCTCCAGCCCGAGATGCGCGAGCGTGTACTCGGTTGCGAAGTAGGGTGTCGCCAGGTCGAAATATCCTGACGCAACATACACCCGCATATAAGGATTTCCGGCGAACGCCTTGTCCAGCGACTCCGTTACGTTGGGAAATCCTTCTGCCGCGGAGCCCCAATCCCAATCCCGGCCCTGCGAGAAACCTCCGCCCAGCAGGTAATAGTCCTCGTCGGTTTTGTAACCCAGCTCAGTACGAATGTACTGATGGAAGGATGCCGAAAACGGCGGCGAGATGATCGACATGGTCGGATCCGTCTGGCTCTCGGAATCCACCAGCGATGGCTCGTATCCGGTATAACGGCTGTCCAGCCGGCCCACATTCAGATGCTCGTCGCGTAGCAACTCCTTGGTGAAGTGCGGTTCGTCCACGCGCAGATTGCTCAGTTCGATGTAGTGCGTGCTCAGTCCCGTGAACTTCGCCAGGCCGGCGACGACCGAGGCGCGGTCCGCAGCACTGATCCGGTCACCCTTTGCGAGCGCATCGGCATACGGGCCATCTGCGAAGGCCTCCGACTGCCGCAGAGTAGATTGCAGATCGCCCTGCAATGCGGGATCGAGCTTCTTGTGATACCACGCCGTTGCCGTGTACGACGGCAGAAACAGAATGTAAGGGAGATCGTTGCCGGTGGCGAACTCCAGCGTCTCAAAATTCAGCACAGTGGACATGAGCACGATCCCGTTGAAGGCCACGCCATACTTCTGCAGCATGTATCCGGAGAGCGCCGAGGCGCGGGTGGTTCCATAGCTTTCGCCAACCAGGAACAGCGGAGAGTTCCATCGCTCGTAGCGGTCCAGATACATGCGAATAAATTTGCCCACAGCCGCTGTGTCGCCTTGCAAGCCGAGATATTGCTTCAGCAACTCCGGTTTGGTCACGCGGCTGTAGCCAGTGCCTACCGGATCGATGAAGACCAGATCGGTCTGGGTGAGCCAGGTGTTCTCGTTGTCTTCCACTTGATACGGAGGCGCAGGCATGGCACCGTCGGGCTGCTGCATGTGCACGGTGCGCGGACCAATCGCTCCCAGATGCAGCCAGACCGAGGCTGACCCCGGCCCTCCGTTGAACGCGAACATCAGCGGCCGTTTGTTGTGTTGTCCGGCCGGCTCATCCAGCGTATACGCCATGAAGAAGATGTTGGCTTCCGTCTCGCCTTTGTCGTTCTTCAGCGGCATCATGCCTGCGGTTGCCGTGTAGTTGAGCGTCTGCCCGTTGACATGCAGCGTGTGGTGCGTCTGCACCGGTTGCGCTTCCGGCTGTGGCTTTTCTTCGACCGCTTTCTCAGCACCCGGTCTTGCAGCAGATTTGGAAGTGTCTTCGTGTTGCGCCAGCAGTGGCGCGGCAGCAAAGAGCAGGCAGAACAGCGCGGAACAGAGCAGGCGACTCTTCAAGAATCAGGTCCTCCGTGACGAATGACCTTTGTACAGCATCCGGCCATGCAGCGGAAGGAGAGCGTCAGTATCCCTCGGTCACAACATGTGCCATCGGCTCGCCGGCCATATAGCGGCGGCATTGATCACCGATCAGGCGCATGACGCGATCCATCATTCCAGGGCTGGAACCCGCAATATGCGGTGTGATCAGCAGGTTCGGCGCCGTCCACAATGGATGCCCGACGGGCAGCGGCTCCGGATCGGTCACATCCACAGCAGCGTGAATTCTGCCGGCATGCAGTGCTTCGACCAGCGCATCCGTCTCGACCACCGGACCGCGCGCTGCATTTACCAGCAGCGCTCCCTGCTTCATCGCGGCCAGCCGTTTGCGATTGATGATGCCACGCGTCTCACTCGTAAGCGGCAACAGCAGAATGACAATATCGGCCTGCGGCAACATGTCCTCAAGCCTGTCCTCCGCCTCCACACCTTCGTGTCGCCGTCTGCCAATCCGCAGCATGCTGACGCCGAATGGCTTCAGCAGCGCCTCCGTTGCGCGGCCGATCGAGCCATAACCGACGATCAGTACGGTCTTGCCCGCAAGCTCATCTTCTAGCGCGGGCGGCATCTTCGGCTGCTCGCCCGGGTGCGTCTCCAGATAGAGCGCTTCCGCTCCGATGCGCTGCTTCCAGTCGCCTCCGGCCTGCATGCGGACATAGAACGGGATGTACTTGAGCGAAGCGAGAATTGCCGTGAGTATCCACTCGGCAACAGGAATGTCGTGAACGCCCTGTGCATCGCACAGCGTTGCCCCTGGCGGAATGTAGGGGAGAAAAGCGTCTACGCCGGCGTACTGCGACTGCACCACATGCACGCTGCGAATATGCGCACGTGCCGCCGCCGCCTGTTTCGGATGGAGCGGCAGCACCCACATGTCGAGATACAGGTCTCCGCTCAGGTCCTTGCCCATGCGGGTGATATCGACGCCTTCAGGCAGATAACGAAACAGAGATGGATCGATCTCCTCAGGGAGCCCGAGGTGCATGCGTATTAATCCTTTTGATGAAAGACCGCGTTGTTCACGTCCGGCCAGAATTCCTTCACGGAGAACGTGACACCATCAATGATCACATTCGTCAGCCAGCGCTGGCCAATTTTGGTCCAGGTCTGGTACACCGAAGGATAATACGCAGCCGAGATAGCCGAGGCGATGCCCGCGCCTCCAACTTCAGAGTAGTTAGGCGCGCGGTTGCCTCCATCAGTGCGGGTGATCAGCACACGCGTGAAAGAGTAGGCGCCACGTTTGATAAATCCGCCGTGACCCAGCGTGTAGTATCGGCTGTCCTGGTGCAGCGCCACCGGAAGAATGCCCTGCACCCAGAGGTTCTCGTCAGTCTGATCGGCAAAGGTATGCCAGAAGTAGCGGCCATAACCAGCCGCGCCTTGACGAAACTCCGGATAGGAGTCTTGTGCCTGGGCCACACCAGCCTGCCCGGCGGCGAACGTAACCGCAGAGTAGTCGAAGCTCTCAAGCGCCGCAGTCTTGAACTTCTCCTTTGCCGTCTCGGGCGGCAGTTTCTGATCCGCGCTCACGGAACGGAAATTCGGAATGATGCCGAGAATGCGCTTCGTCTGCTTGCCTTCATTGCCGTTCGCCTTGGGGGTGGCTTCCGTTTTCGCGGCAGTGGAGGAACCCGGCGGGGCCTGCGTCTGCGGCACCGGCGCATCGGGCAAAACCGCCGAGGTTGATACCCCCGGCGCTGGAGGCTCCGATGTCGCCATTGCGAGGGACGGCGCCAGCGTGCAGGCACACACCAAGCAGCCGATCGCCGAAAGACGTTGCATGTGCATATTCCTGATCAGATTCGGTCCCCGGCCTGCGCGGCTCAAAAAGAATTGCTCTCAGTCAGACGTAGGCAGAGGGTATTTCGTTTCACCTGCAGTAGTTAGGTCAGGTGGTGCAGCGCTTCCAACCCCTGGTGGATTGTGGTCAGCGGCACGGAGTAACCGAAGCGCAGATGTCCCTCCCCCTGCGGACCAAAGACGGCGCCAGGAATTGTGGCGACATGCACTTTGTCCAGCAGCAGGGCGGCAGCCTTGCGGCTGTCCTCACAAATCTTCCTGACCGACGGGAAAGCATAGAAGGCCCCGGCGGGCACTTCGCATTCAAAACCAATTTCATTCAACCCGTTCACCAGCACGTCGCGGCGCTCGCGATATTCGGCCAGTCTGCGCTCGCGAAACTCCGGGCTCAGTTGCAATGCCTCGACCGCCGCCCACTGCACCATGGTGGCGACGCCGTTGGTGGAATAGAGCACCATCTTGCGCAACGCGGTCATGAACGGCTCGTGCGCCACTGCATAGCCGATGCGCCAGCCGGTCATCGCGTAGCTCTTGGAAAAGGTGTAGGTCGAAATCGTCCGCTCCGCCATGCCGGGCAGCGATGCGATGGAAACGTGCTCGCCTTCGTATACCAGGTCTTCGTACGCTTCATCGGAGATCACTACCAGGTCGTGGCGCTTTGCAAACTCCGCAACTTCCTCTGCTTCGGCGCGGGTGAACACCACACCGCTCGGATTCTGCGGAGTGTTGTAGTAGATGGCGCGTGTCCCAGGCGTCGTCAGCTGTTCGAGCGCCGCGGTGATGCCGGTGCGCCGTGCTGCCGAGGTGGGCACATAGACCGGATGCGCCTCTGCGCCGCGAATCATATCGGCAATGGGTGTCCAGTAAGGTGAGAAGAGCAGGCATTCCGTGCCCGGGTCCAGCACAGTGTGAAACGCGCAGTACAGTGCATGCGCGCCGCCAACCGTGATCAGTATCTGGTCCGCCGTCACGTCGATGCCGTTGCGCTGGCGCAGCTTCGTCACTAGCGCAGTTCGCAGCGGCGCGATACCTGACGATGGCGCATACCGCGTCTTGTTCTCCTCTGCGGCGGCAAACAGCGCCAGCTTGACCGGCTCCGGCGTCTCGAAGAACGGCTCGCCCCCATGAAACGCATGTACCGTCTGCCCTGCGGCACGCAGCTCCAGCACCTTATTGCGGATCACCACAATGTCGGAGAAGCCGACTTCCTCCAGCCGCTTTGCCACCCGGAATGCGCCTGCTCTGGCCGACGTCGCCGCCATCCGTTCACCCTTCCCTGTGCCCATCGGAAATGTCTGATGCAAACTTCTTAGGATACAGGATGCGAACGGTTTAGATATGCAGGCTCAGACCAGTTACTTGGGCAGCGAGGTTTGTTGCAAATCGCGTGTTGTCGGGACGCGATATGGAATCTCCAGTGTGCCGAGACGCTTGCTCGTAATGTCCCACGCCGCTACGTAGAGATACGAATTACCCTTCGGAAGATCGACTTCGAGACTGATAGGCAGAACCTTGCCGGCTGGATGAGCGGCAGCATCGGCCTTCAGGGTGAGGGTGACCTCTTGCCCCTGATGAGCAATCACCGTTCCGTCATCGTTGAAGGCGATTACCGCCGTGCCACATTCCACAGTCGGCTTTCCTCCAACACTCTCAATCGCAAACGCGTCCAGCGGCAATGAATACTCTACCGTGAACGGCTTGGCTCCCCGGCGTGGCTTTCCAGCTTGTATTCTGCCTACCCCATCGGATCTGGGCGCCGTGCCATAGTGAACGCTCGCCTGAAAAACAATAGGCATGCGAGCTGTCGGCAGCTCGTTTGCGGTTTTTCCATGAGCCAGTAGCCGGGTGCGAGGCCCACTGGGCGGTCGCTGTATTGGCTGGGTGGCGTCAGCGAAATATCCGCGCCGATAACTTAGCGTGTAACCTGTCTCAGGCAGCGTGACCCGCACTTTGTGCCACTTATTGTCATATCGGAAATCACGCGGGCTGTAAGTAAATGTGTAATACTCCCCGTCATCTTTGATTGTTTTGGCGATTCCCTGTGCGATCCCATTGTTATCAAAGAAGGCGTGTCCGCCTGTAGCCTCTGCCACCCGGCTCATCAGCGCATGCTGCGCCACCATGACGGATCCACCCACCACCGTCAGACCACGCACATCGATCGGATAGAGGGCAATGCGCTCTGTTTCCAACTCGTCGTAAACGGTGCGCCATTGCGGTTCTGCCGCCATTAGCCTCACATCGGGATTCAGAAAAAAAGTGGACCCTCCGGACAGCCATAAGACATTCTTGCGACCAGGAATTTGCCCCACATAAAGCTCGATCTGCTGCAGCGTTTGAAAATCATTTAGATATTCACGGCCACGCGGCGGGAACCTCGGGATAAGTCGTTGCACAGCGGACCGCAGCAGTGCACGATCGGAGGTAAAACTCTGCAGCAGAATGCTCGCGCCCCCGGTGCGCGCATAGATAGCCACCGGCTCATCCGGACTGAGCGCATCGAAGAACTTTCCCAGTTGATAGTTCAGATACATCTGATCTTCGATCGAAATATTCGTCAAATCGAGAAAGATGATATTCAACACGCGCGGCGGATGTGCGAGATAGTCGTTGCTGTAGATCCCTGCTGCCGTGGCAGCCTGCGATCTCGGCGCGGTATCGTCCTCGCGATGCTCTTCAAACGTGGCGATCTGCTGCGGCTTGTCATTATCGAAGATGCGGAAATCCGAGACCTTCAGTCCATGCACCGGGTTCCCGTGCGTATCCGTGACAGTGACATCTGTCAGGACCACCCGGGAGTTTGCCTGTAACCTGTATCCGGATTGAGGCCCGGCCGGCATAGCTGCCTGTGCGCAGATCGGCAGTGAGGGAGTCATCAGAACCAGCGCAGCAACGGCGGGAGCTACAAACGATCGCGCAACCATAAGCCACCTGCACGGTAACCAATCCGGCCATAGAGAGACGGACGCAGATGCAGACAAGTTGCACGGCCACGCCGGAAATCAATCAAGAGGTAGCTACGCGGAGCGCTATAATGTCGCCAATGCAACGCTACGTGATCTGGTATGTGCTGGCGTGCCTGTGGGGCGCACTCGCGATTTTCGGTCTCGTGCGCCATCGCACCCCCAACGCTGCGCTGGAGGGTATTTTTGCTCTCCTGTTTGTCATCATCGGCCTGTTCATCAAGCGGCGGGACGCAGCACGTTACACCGCAAGACGTCCGAGATAGACGGCCATGCCGGCCACGGCATCTATGCCAAGCGCGGCAAGCGCATCGATCTCCTTCTGCTCGCGGATGCCGCCGGCAACGATCAGTTGCCGCTTCGTAGAGTCGCGCAGTCTGCGCGCTACTTCAATTGGAAATCCCTGCATCGTTCCCTCGCGATCGATGTGCGTGTAGAGGAACGCGGTGCAGAACGGCTCCAGCGCAGCCATGGCAATCTCTGGCGTCAGGTCCACCTGCTGTTGCCAACCCTTGATGGCGATGCGTCCGTCGCGCGTATCCACGCTGAAGATCAAGCGATCCGCTCCAACCACATCGGCCAGCTCCTTGGCAAAATCGCGGCGCACCAGATCCGCTGTATCGTCCTCCGGAACCGCTCCAGAGGAATCGAACAAGGCCGAGCCGATGATCACGCGACGCGCACCCGCTGCCAGCATCTCCTGCGCCCGCTCGATCGAGCCGATGCCGCCGCCCACCTGGCACGGCAGGCGTTGGGCGATCTGCTCAATCAGCGGGCGATTGCTGCCCTGCCGCATCGCCGCGTCGAGGTCGATGAGCTGCACAGTGGGATAACCGGAAAAACGCTCGATCCAGTGTTCGAAGTCGTCGAAGGCAAGCTTGAGCTCCTTGCCCTGCACCAGTTGCACGATGCGGCCGCCCATCAGGTCGATCGAAGGAATCAGCACGGGAGCCTCACCGGTACACCCTGATTCGCCAGCTCCTGTTTCAGCGCGCGCACGTCGGAGATGCCGAAGTGGAAGATGCTAGCGGCCAGCGCCGCATCCGCGCAGCCCGCGTTGAAGACATCGACGAAATGCTGTGCATTGCCGGCGCCGCCGGATGCAATCACCGGAATGCGCAGCTCGCTGCTGACCGCTGCGGTAAGTTCGCAATCGAATCCGTTGCGCGTGCCATCGGCATCCATGGAGGTCAGCAGGATCTCTCCCGCGCCGCGTTTCTCCGCCTCGCGCGCCCAATCCAGCACCGTGCGGCCCGTCGGCTTTCGGCCGCCGTTCACATACACCTCAGCGGATTCCACTCCGCCACTGCCCCGACGGGCATCAATGGCGACCACGACCGCCTGTGAGCCGAAGCCCCGGCCGACCGCCTCGATCAGCGATGGATCGGCAATTGCCGCTGAGTTCACACTGATCTTGTCCGCGCCGGCATCGAACAGCGCAGCCGCATCATCCGCAGTCCGCACGCCGCCGCCCACGGTAAAGGGAACAAATATCTCGCGCGCGGTGCGCGCCACTGTGTCCACCAGTGTCTTGCGGCCCTCATGCGTGGCAGTAATGTCGAGCAGCACAATCTCATCCGCTCCGGCCAATGCGTGACGGTGCGCCAGCTCCGCAGGGTCGCCCGCATCCAGCAGATCGAGAAAGCGGACTCCCTTCACGACCCGCCCGGCCGTCACGTCGAGGCAAGCAATAATGCGCCGGGTCAGCATGGCAGGACCGCCAGAAAATTGCGCAGCACCTGCAATCCTGCATCTCCGGATTTTTCCGGATGGAACTGCACGCCGAAGAGATTGCCGCGTTCGACAGCGCCGCTGAACTGACCGGCATATTCTGTGACACCAACGGTTTCGTTCACCAGCGGCGCACGATAGCTATGCGTGTAGTAGACGAACGTCTGCGCAGGCAGCCCAGCCAGCAGCCGCGAGTGCGATGCCGGCTCGATCGTGTTCCACCCCACGTGCGGGACCTTGTGCGTTTCCGGAAAACGCTCGCAGCATCCGCGTATCGCGCCAAGGCCAGCCACCGCACTCGCCTCCGTACTGCCCTCAAAAAGCCATTGCAGCCCCACGCAGATACCCAGAAACGGCGTGCCGCGAGCAATCACATCCCGCACGGCGGATTCGATTCCCGTTTCGCGCAGCCGCGCCGTCGCTGCAAAATGTCCTACGCCCGGAAGCACTACGCGCTCTGCCGCTCGCACGACCGCCGGGTCCTCCGTGACCTGCGCCGTTGCTCCAAGCGCGGTCAGCGCCTTCATCACCGACGCGAGATTGCCGGCCTTATAGTCGATGACTGCGATCACAACAGACCCTTCGTGCTCGGCAGCATCTCACCCAGTTGCTTATCGCGTGAGCAGGCAACGCGCAACGCGCGGGCAAACGCCTTGAAGAGCGCTTCCACCTTGTGGTGATTCGACCTGCCGTAGAGCGTCTTCAAATGCACATTCGCCCGTGCCCCCCGCGCAAAGCCGTCGAAGAAATCCTCCACCAGCTCGCTTTGCAAGTCGCCCACCAGCCGCGTCTTCACCTTGGTTTTCACCACACACGCGACGCGTCCACTCAGATCGATCGCGGCAACTGTCAGCGTCTCGTCCATCGGCATGACGAAATAGCCCGCTCGCAGAATGCCCTTCTTGTCTCCAAGTGCCTTGTCAAAAGCCTCACCCAGCGCAATGCCAACATCTTCAATTGTGTGGTGTTGGTCGACATCGAGATCGCCTTTGCAGTTGAGCTCAAGATCGAACGCGCCGTGGCGGGTAAACAACTCCAGCATGTGATCAAAAAAACGAATGCCTGTACTCACGGTGTAGCGGCCCTGGCCTTCAATCGCCAATTGCAGCGTAATCTTCGTCTCGGTCGTATTGCGATTGATCACCGCCGTACGTACTTTCTTTATATCCTTCGCCGTGCCGGCCGGCTGCTTCGCCTTATTTACGCGCGCCATCCAATCTCCTTCAATGAGTTTTCCATCGCCGTTTTCGCCTGCCGCATCTGCTCACGTGTTCCGACCGTGATGCGCACCAGCCCATCGCAGCCCGGATCAGCCGAGCGGTCGCGCGTAAGAATGCCGCGCGCGCGCATCGCCTTCACAAACGCGCCGTGCTCAGGACCAATACGCATCAGAATAAAATTCGCTTCGCTCGGCCAGTGCTCCACGCCGAGGTCGCTCAACGCCTGCGCCACTTCCCGGCGGGCGCTCTTCACTTCCGTCACGTACCAATCAAGGTAGGCGCGATCGTCAAGAGCCGCAGGCAGGCAGAGAAGCGCGAGCTGATTCACGCTGTACGGCGAGATCACACGCCGCAGCCACTGCATGGTTTCTTCTGCCGCGATCAATGCGCCCAGGCGCAGACCGGCGAGTCCGTATGCCTTCGAAAACGTCCGTGCCACGACGAGATTTGGGATCTTGCCGATCAGATCCAGCACCGTCTCGCCGTAGAAGTGGTAGTAGGCCTCGTCCACCAGCACAACCGCCTGGGGCGCACGTTCCGCAACCGCGATGATTGCATCGCGGCTCACGGTCGCGCCGGTCGGGCTGTTTGGATTGGCAATGGCGACCAGCCGCGTGCGTTCGTGAATCGCGGCAAACATTGCATCGAGCGGGAAGTGAAACCCATCACCCGCGGACACCGTGTCAATTTGGGCCTCTGCCGCCGAGCCGTACACCTCATACATGCTGTACGTCGGCACCGGCAACAGCATGGCGTCGCCGCGGTCGAGAAATGCCTGGCACAGCACGTGAATCGCCTCATCCACGCCGTTGGTCAGCAGCACCTCCGCCGGCGCAACGCCCAGCGAGTCGGCAACGACAGCCTCCACACTGCCGCGCTCCGGATAGCGTGTCAGGTCGGCGGCCGTGATCTTCTGTAATGCCTCGATGACGCGCGGCGAGCAGGCCAGCGTGTTCTCGTTGAAATCCAGCCGAAGCCCATCGCGCCCGGCAACCGGCGGATGATACTCCTTCATGCGGCGGACGCCCTCGCGCGGCTCCGGCGGGCGCAGTTTGACCGGTTGAGGCGCGCGCGTCATCACAGGCTCACCCACGGGCGGCACCTTCGGCGCGATCCAGGCGCAGCTCGACCGCTGCTGCGTGCCCGCTCAGACCTTCTGCTTTCGCCAGAGCCGCCGCAGCGGGCGCCAAAGCGCGCACACCATCCGCGTTGTAGCTCTGCACCGTCACCAGTTTCAGAAAATCCATCACACTCAGTCCACCGCGGAGGCGCGCCGCACCGCCTGTCGGCAATGTGTGATTCGGCCCGGAAACGTAGTCGCCCAGCGTCTGCGACGACCAGTTGCCGACGAAGACGGAGCCCGCATTCTCTACCCACGCCAGATCGTCTTCCGTGTCCACGGTCAGGTGTTCCGGCGCGATGCGATTGGCAATTTCCCGCGCCTGCTCTTGTGTATCCGTTACGATTACATAGCCGTGGTTACGCAAAGCCTCCCGTGCTACGGGGTTGCGTCGCGACTGATCCTTCACTTCCTGCATGACCAACTTCGCGAGCGCGAGCTGCGAGGTCACCAGCACGCTCAGCGTCTCGGTATCGTGCTCTGCCTGGGCAACCAGGTCCGCAGCAATTGCCTCCGGATGCCCACGCTCGCTGCACACCACGATCTCCGTGGGGCCGGCCAGCATATCGATTCCGCAATCGAATGCGACCAGCCGCTTTGCCGCCGTGACATACAGATTTCCCGGCCCAACAATCTTGTCCACACGCGGCAGCGACGGCGTTCCGTAAGCCAGCGCACCAATCGCATGCGCTCCGCCCACCTGGTACACCTCATCGATGCCGAGCAACGCCGCTGCCGCAAGGGTCTCCCGCGCCGGCCGTGGCGACACCACCACGATGCGCCGCACGCCCGCAACCTGCGCCGGAATGGCGGTCATCAACAGCGAGGACGGCAGCGGATGTCTCCCGCTCGGCACATAGCAGCCAACCGACGCGAGCGGCCGCACCCGCTGCCCCGTTTTCACGCCGGGTACTGGCTCCGTGTCCCAATCGTGCGGCAACTGGCGCTTCGCGAATTCCATAATGTTGCGCGCCGCCAGCTTCAGCGCCGCATGCAGCTCCGGGCTGGTCTCCTCCCACGCGCGGTGCAGCTCGCCGGGCGCTATGCGCAATGGCTGCTTCCGTGAAACGCCGTCGAAATGCGCCCGCGCCGCCAGCAGCGCGCGATCGCCGCCGCGCCGCACATCCTCCACAATGCGCCGCACCGGCCGCTCCACGCGATCCAGATTCATGGCGCCGCGCCGCTCGAGCGACTGCAGCAGCCGCTCGATCTTTTTGGCTCCGCTACCGCTGGCTGTCAGCAGTTCCAATTGCTTCCTCCTGAACCGACACCGGCCCGCATCAGATGACCACCTTATTCAGCGGATATTCGACGATTCCGGTAGCGCCCGCAGCCTTCAACCGCGGCAGCACATCGCGCACCACGCCTTCTTCCAGAATCGTATTCACCGCCGTCCACTCCGCATCGCGCAGCGGGGAAACGGTCGGCGAATTCAGCGCGGGCAGCACCTGCAGCACCGCATCCAGATGCTGTTTGCGCACGTTCAGCATCAGCCCCACCTGCCCCTGCGCGGCAATTGCTCCGTTCAGCATGAGTGCCAGATTCCTGACCTTCTCGCACTTCCACACATCCTGCATCGCGCTGCGATTCGCAATCAGATGCGTCTCGCTCTCCATCACCGTGTCGATGATGCGCAGACGGTTTGCGCGCAGTGAGCTGCCGGTTTCTGTCACCTCGACAATAGCGTCGGCCAGCATAGGCGGCTTCACTTCCGTGGCGCCCCAACTGAACTCGACGCGCACCTTCACGCCCTTCGCCGCAAAATATCTCTTGGAGACTTCGACCAGCTCGGTGGCAATGGTCTTGCCCTCCAGGTCCTCTGCGCGTTTGTACGGCGAGTCTTCCGGCACCGCCAGTACCCAGCGCACCTTGTTGCGGCTCTGTTTTGCGTAGGTCAGGCTGGCGACACTCTCCACATCCAATCCGCTTTCGACAACCCAATCCACGCCGGTCAGTCCTGCATCAAGCACGCCCTTCTCTACATAGCGCGACATCTCCTGCGCGCGGATCAGCATGCACTCAATCTCGGGATCATCGATCTGCGGAAAATACGAGCGGCCGTTCGCATAGATGCGCCAGCCCGCGCGCTCAAAGAGCGCGACGGTCGCATCCTGCAGGCTGCCTTTCGGAATACCCAGCTTCAGCTTCTTTGCCGGTGCGGTCATGCGCGCACCTCGGTTGCCGTCTGCACCGGGATGGGCCGCGTGAAGCAACTCACCGTCCCTTCGTGGCAGACCAGCCCGTCACCTTCCACCACCACCTCGAACAGCAGCGTGTCGCGGTCGCAATCGGTAAAAGCCTTCGTCACGCGCAGACGATTGCCGCTGGTTTCGCCCTTCATCCACAGCTTCTGCCGCGTGCGGCTCCAGAAGGTGACAAAGCCGCTCTCCAGTGTGCGCCGGTAGCTCTCCTCATTGAAGAAGCCCACCATCAGCACCTCTTTGCTGGCGGCGTCCTGCACGATGGCCGGCACCAGCCCGTCCATCTTTGCGAAATCGATTGTTGCGTCGCTGCTCACGTGTGTCTCTCCAGTATGATTTGCCTGAAATGCAAAAAGCCCACCGTTGCTTGGCATCGGCGGGCTGCTGGACCTGATCTCGGTTGTTGCTTATTCCCCGGAAGAGTCCGCCGACACGTTCGCCACGTGGTGATGATGGGCATGGCGATGATGGCGGTGGAAAGTCATACTCCGTAGCACTTACGCTATCGAGTCATCGGAAATGTGTCAACCCGCACGGCCGCTTCGCCGGACTGCCGGCTCGCCTCTCCAGCCTTTCCTATGGCGCGTCCCATTCTGCGGCCATCGCACTCGCTGTCCGACCCGGCTCCACAGCATTCCCCATAGCCCACGAGTGCTCATGTGCTCGTCCAGCGGCGCGTTCACCTGCACACGCGTGCCTTCCCCGGGCTGGCTGGTCACGGTCAGATGCGCGCCAATGCTGCGCGCCCGCTTTTCCATACCGCGCAGGCCGAAGCCTCGCGTCTGCTGTCTCGCGTCGAAGCCTCGCCCCTCGTCTTCCACTGCCAGCACAAGGCACTTTGTCTGGTATTCGACCGAGAGCACGATCTGCTTTGGATCCGCGTGCCGCACCGAATTCACGATAGCTTCCCTGCCGATATGAAACAGCGCATCGGCGACACGAACCGGAATATGTCCGGGAACGTGTCCAGATCCTCCGCGGCCATCTGTGCCACCCTTCCGCACAATTTGGATAGTTCCGCCGCTCACAATGCTTGAAGCACATTGTTCGAGCGCCGCGCCGAGTTCCTTGCCTGCGGGCCACTCTTCGCGCAGCATCGCGATGCTGAGGCTCGCTTCCTCATGCGTCTGCCGCACGACTTCACACGCCTGATCGATCTGCTGATTCGCCCGCTGAATGCCAGCGGAGTCAGCGTGCTCCAACCCGTTGCGAATTCCCTGCAACTGGAACGCGACGCCGGCAAAGCTTTGCGCCAGCGTGTCATGCAGTTCGTGCGCCAGTCTTTCGCGCTCCTGCACAATCGCGCGCCAGCGCCACTGCTTCGCGCGGCTGTAGAGATACTGCGCCAGCAGGCACAGCAGCAGAACGACTGCCCCGATCTCGCCCAGCCGCAGCGGCGTCCACCATGGCGGGCCGGAGAGGCGGTCGATGTCCTCCGTAGAACGCAGCAGCAGCGCAAACGACGTCACGCCCTGCGTATATCGCTGATCCAGCGTGCACACGCCGCGCAGGTTCAACACGCTGCGCGGCGTTAACCGCCGATAGAATTGCGCCGATTGCTCTGCGGGCAGAAAGGCGCGAAAGGCCTGTGCCCCACTCGTCAGATCCAACACGACCATTTTGGTCTGGGGGTCCTTGCGTATACCCGTCAGCTCCCCCTGCAGTTCCACCAGCCGGGCATCGTAATTTCCGGTGGCCGCCTGGCCCGCTGTGATCGACAGCGGCGCCACCGGCGTGTGATCCCACAGCAGGCGAACCCGCGCGTGCGGAAGCATCGCAGTGGCGCCGATTGGATCGCCGGAAACCGATGGCGAGCCGGTGGCCTCCACTTCATCGCCCAGGTTCAACGCGGGTGCAATCGATTCGGGCAGTGCGATTCCGCCGGTGTCGTCCTGGACAAACAATATGGGTGACATCAGAGAGACTGTGCCGCGAACGGTGACAAGTTTCGTCTGCTTTGCGCGCACCAGCTCGGAGACGTGCGCAATCGGCGTGATTTCCGCCGCCGGGCCCGGCTGGCCGAAGAATCGCCGTCGCAATGCCGGATCATCGAAGGTGGGAAAGTTATGGGTGGCGTTGAAGGCCGCCTCGCTCTTCGGAAAATCCGGATGGAGCGCGCGCGGCAACGGTCCGGCGAGCGCCGCGAGATCCGCTTCTTTGGCTGGCTCCACCTGCACGTTACGCCAGGCCGCACCAGTCGCCAGCGAGCGCAAGCCGATGCGGCCGCTGCGCACACAATCCGGCTCCTGAAAGAACGCGTGCGCTACCGGCGCGGAGCCCGTCTCGCCGGCCGTAGCCGCAATGCTGCATCCCACAACCGCAACATCCAGGTGATACCACACATGGCTGCGCAGCCCCGGCAGCGGCACGGGCGCTGCTTCCAGCCAGCCGTGGTCCGAGCGGCCAATCAGCAGCGAGCTGTCGTACATGCGCACGCCGATGTAGTAGCCGTTGTACGCGTCCACGCCCGGCTCCTCATCGTTCGAGCGCACCACCACGCCGGCATCGCCGCCCTCGCCCAGCAGCTCCACATCGGCCTGCAGTCGATAGTCACGCCACCGGTAGGAGCCGGTCAGCATCTTCGCACCGCGCTCGTCCGAATCGTTGTGCATGGCGCCGCCGGCCAGACGCCAGGCGCCACCAACGGCATGCCACTCATCAGCGCGGTTCTGCGCAAAATCGTCGTGATAGTACGGACGCGCAGCCGGGAGCCACCGCCATGCCATCATCCCGCCAGCCAGCAGCGCGAGCGCAACGGCTCCGGCGATCCACCATACGATGCCGCGGCCACCTCTCACCCGACGGGTCTCCAGTCCATGTTCAGCATCTGCTGGATCTCGGGCGTGTCCACGTTCTCGCGCGTCACCAGGCGCGGCGCAAAGCGCAACACACGGGCCGCCGCAATGCCGCTTGTGCGCGGCCGATGCTCCGTAATCAGCCGCGTCGCCTGGTAGCCCATCGCGAAGGTATCCTCCGCCACAAGCGAATCAATTTCGCCCCGCCGCAGGTAATAAATGAGATCAAGGTCCTGATCGCACGCGATAAGGTGCACCTGCTGGATGCGCTGCTTCAGCTTGAGTCCGCGATACACACCGCGTGTCGCGCCCACCGTCAGCGTGAAAATCGCATTCACCTCCGGGTGGGTCGCCAGCAGTTCTTCCGTGTCCTGCTCCGCCAGATTGGTACGAAAGACGCCGGGAAGCGGATCGAGCACCGTGATGCCGGGATACTGCGCTGCCATCCGCTGCCGGAATGCTTCGGAGCGCGCCACGGTGCCCATCAGCGCGGTCGTCGATCCCAGCACCGCCACGGTACCGCGGCCATGAAGAATCTCGCCGATGCGGTCCGCGGCCAGCGCTCCTGCCTTCTGTTCGTCATTCAACAGATAATCCACAGGGAGAGACGGCGGAAGGTTCAACGTCGCATCAATGATCACTACCGGCATGCCCTGTTCGGCGGCCCTGCGGACTGCAGTTGTCAGCGCAACCGGATGATCGGGTGCCAGTATCAGGCCGCCGTCGCGCTGACGGATCGCCTGCTGCACCAGCGCGATCTGCCGGTCCACCTCGGTTTCGCTGCTGGGCCCGTTCCAGCGCTCTTTCCAGTCGGTGCCTAGCAGCGCCTTTGCAACGCCTGCGTGCTCCCCCTCCCATATTTCCTGGGCAGTGGTCTGCGGCACCACCGCTATGGTGTGTGGATGCCCGCGCGAGCAGCCCGCAAGGAGCAGCGCCATCAACAACCAGCACGCTCGAGTACTCCTCGTTCTCCAAAATCCCAACATCGCCTGATCGCAAGCCTAAAGCATCACTGCCGTCACTAGCTTGTCATCCTGAGTGGAACGCTGCAGGCATCGAGTCGAAACGCCTGCCGTTTTTGCCCTGCACTAACCCCTCATCCGGGTGTTCCCGAGTTTGTCGAAGGGCTGGATAAATCCTCCTGACCGGCGGCAAACCCGCGCAATACGCGGCATACCTTTCTCCGGACAAATCTTTTCTTGGCCAGCCCGCGAATTTGCTGAATAATGCAGACCGATGATCCGCCTTGTCTGGAGCCAGTTGGGCATCGCCTTCAGCGCCCTCCTGCCGCTGGTAAATCCGCTCGGCTCGGCGCTGGTCTTCTATGGACTCGTCGGCGCAGCGCCGCCCGAGGTCTATCGCCGCCTGGCGCGCAGAATCGCCATCAATACCGTTCTCTTTCTCCTGGTAATCGAACTCATCGGAGCGGCCCTCCTCTCCTTCTTTGGCGTGTCGCTTCCCATTGTCGAGGTAGCCGGCGGCCTCGTGCTGGCCGCCATGGGATGGTCGCTGCTCAATCAGCAGGGCGCCGATGCACATCAGCAGGAGAAAGAGGATCAGGCTCCGGTCTCGAACGTCGAGGCGCTCTACCAGAAGACCTTCTATCCGCTCACGTTCCCTGTGACAGCCGGTCCCGGATGCATCGTCATTATGCTGACGCTGACCGCCCACGCTTCGACCCACAGCCTCATTCCCAACCTGCTGTCACACCTCGGCATCCTGATTGCGGTCATGGTCCTCTGCGTGCTGGTGTACTTCGCCTATGCCTATGCACCCTTGATCACGCGGAAAATCTCGCCCCAGACTGCCCGTGGCGTCGTCCGCGTCATCGCATTCCTGCTGCTCTGCATCGGCGTGCAGATCGCATGGAAAGGCATCAGCAGCCTGCTGCTCCCGTTACTGCAGCAGCGGGGTTAGCCGCTAAGGGCCGCACACCGTCGCAATCCCACAACCCTCGTCATCTCC